>CAWDBL010000025.1:0-179466 GCA_963800505.1 uncultured Actinomycetota bacterium | reverse complement strand
ACATGCGGATGAGGGCGCCTGAAGACATGCAGTCGGCCCCCGAGGCCGACTGGTCACGCTCAGCCCTGTGCCGCCACCTCTCGACTGCATGTTGCTGGAGTCGTCGTCATCGCGGAGGGGTGTGTCGACGGACGAACAATCGACAGCCCAAGCCTGCGAATCTTGCTCAGCCGGCTGCGATCGAGGTTCGTTTGTCCGTCCGTAGGAGCACCGCCCCGCCGCTCACGCCTCGTCAGGCAACGCGCACAAGTCGACCGGTCATGACGAGCCCGGGATCGTCGACCCTCGTGGGCAATTCATGACCGCTCGATTGGCCGCCCTGACCAAACGTCCGACCATCGGCATGTGGGTGAACCGGCCCGGCACGCGGCCAGCGGATGGCCACTGGCCTCGTGTGGAGGGATCCGACATACGCCCGCAACCGGTCGTTTCTCATCACGGCGGCGGATCTCTAGGCCAGCTGTCCTCAGAGACTCATAAGGCTGACCGATAACCGCGACCGAAACAGGGTGCGCCAAAACCATATGAGGACGTTTATGGTCGGTCTCAAAGCCGGGTCGGAACGGGCCGAGCCAGTGGCCCCAACAGCCCCATTGGCCACAGCGGTCACAGGCACCACCGACGCCCGCCGGCGTCCCGGCCGGGCCGCCCGCCGCGGGTAGAGTCGGGCGGCATCCGACCCGGGGCGGAAGCCCCGACCTCCCACGGACCACCGACGAGAGCGCTGACGCCACCGTGTACCTCAAGACGCTGACCCTGAAGGGCTTCAAGTCCTTCGCCTCGGCGACGACGATGCGCCTGGAGCCCGGCATCACCTGCGTCGTCGGGCCCAACGGCTCGGGAAAGTCCAACGTCGTCGACGCCCTGGCCTGGGTGATGGGGGAGCAGGGCGCCAAGAGCCTGCGCGGCGGCAAGATGGAGGACGTCATCTTCGCCGGCACCGCCGGCCGCCCGCCGCTCGGCCGGGCCGAGGTGAGCCTGACCATCGACAACACCGACGGCGCGCTGCCGATCGACTACACCGAGGTCACCATCACCAGAACGATGTTCCGCGGCGGTGGCTCCGAGTACGCCATCAACGGCACGTCGTGCCGCCTGCTCGACGTGCAGGAGCTGCTCTCCGACTCCGGGCTGGGCCGCGAGATGCACGTCATCGTCGGCCAGGGCCAGCTCGACACCGTGCTGCGCGCCACCCCCGAGGAGCGCCGCGGCTTCATCGAGGAGGCCGCCGGCGTGCTCAAGCACCGCCGCCGCAAGGAGCGGGCGCTGCGCAAGCTCGAGACCATGGAGCTCAACCTCACCCGGGTGCAGGACCTCACCGGTGAGATCCGCCGCCAGCTCGGCCCGCTGGGGCGCCAGGCCGAGGCCGCCCGCCGCGCAGCCGTCATCCAGGCCGACGCCCGCGACGCCCGGCTGCGCCTGCTCGCCGACGACCTGGTGCAGCTCACCGGGGTGCTCGAGCAGGAGGTCGCCGACGAGACCGCCCTCATCGAGCGCCGCACCGCCGTCGAGGACGCCCTGGCCGACGTGCGCCAGCGGCTCTCCGACGTCGAGCGCCGCTCTGCCGAGGCCGCGCCCGAGCTGACCCGTGCCCACGACCGGTTCGTGCGCCTGCAGAGCCTGCGCGACCGGCTTGAGTCCACCGGTTCGGTCGCGGCTGAACGGGTGCGGCTGCTCTCGCAGGACGAGGAGCACGAGGCCACGTCGGGCCGCGACCCCGAGGAGCTGCGCGCCCAGGCCGCCCAGGCCCGCGGGGCCGAGGCCGCGCTGCTCACCGAGGTGGCCACCGCCACGGCCGAGCTCGCCGTCGCCGCCGCCGCCCGCGAGGAGGCCGAGGCCGCGTATGCCGCGGAGCAGGGTCGGCTGGCTCGGCTCGCCCGCGCCGCGGCCGACCGTCGTGAAGGGCTGGCGAAGCTCGCCGGCCAGGTCGGGGCCCGCCGCAGCCGGATCGAGGCCGGTGAGGCCGAGATCGGCCGTCTGTCCGAGCTCGTCGCCGCCGCCCGCGCCCGCGCCGCCCAGGCCGAGCAGGAGTTCTCCCGCCTCGAGGGCGGCGTGGCCGTCGAGGAGGAGGGCGAGGAGGGCCTCGACGACGCGTACGAGCGGGCTGCGGCCCGGCTCGCCGAGGCCGAGGCCGAGATCGAGCGCCTCGTCACCCAGGAGCGTGAGGCCGAGCGCGACCGCTCCTCGGCCACCGCCCGCATCGACGCGCTCGAGCTGAGCCTGCGCCGCAAGGACGGCGCGGCGACCCTGCTCGCCGCGGCCGACGCCGACCACGCGGTCGTCGGCACCGTCGCGGCCCTGCTGCAGGTCAGCGGGGGCCACGAGGCCGCCGTGGCCGCGGCCCTGGGCTGGGCCAGCGAGGCCCTCGCCGTGCCGAGCGCCGACCACGCCGCCCGGGCCATCGCGTCGCTGCGTGACTCCGACGGCGGGCGAGCCGCGCTGCTCGTGGGCGGCACGGCATCCCCCAGCGACCCCGCCGGCTGGCCGGCGCTCGACGGCTCGGCCGTGTGGGCACGCGATGTCGTGCGCGCGCCAGACTCCGTGCGTCCCGCGGTCGAGCAGCTGCTCGAGCGGGTGGCGTTGGTGCCCACCGCCGCCCACGCAGTCGCGCTCGTGTCGCGGGGCGAGGGCATCACCGCGGTCACGGCCGACGGCGACGTCTTCGGCCCCGGCTGGGCCCGCGGCGGCAGCAGCGCCGGCGAGAGCCTGCTCGAGCTGCAGGCCGCGGTCGACGAGACCCAAACCACCCTGGATGCCGCCACGGCCACCGCCGAGCGCGCCCGGTTCGCGCTGGGGGCGGCCCGCCAGCGGGCCCGCGAGGTGGCGGCCGAGGTCGAGGGGGCGCTCGAGGCCCTGCACGAGTCCGACGCCCGGATGGCGGCCGTCGCCGAGCAGCTGGGTGGGCTCGGCGCCGCGATGCGCCAGGCCTCCGCCGAGGCCGACCGCACCGAGCGGGCGATCACCGAGGCGCGCCTGGCGCTCGAGCGCGACCGCGCCGAGCTCGAGGGTCTCTCCGCGCGGCTGGCCGAGGCCGAGGCCGCCCCCGCCGAGGAGGGCGAGGACCCCTCCACCGACGAGCGCGACCGCCTCGAGCTGGCCGCCAGCCGGGCGCGCACCGCCGAGACCGAGCTGCGGCTCACCCTGCGCACCCGCGAGGAGCGCGCCCGGGCGCTCAAGGGCAGGGCCGACTCGCTCGAGGGTGCCGCCCGCAACGAGCTGGCCGCCCGCGAGCGGCTGCGTGAGCGGCGCGAGCGCCGCCGCCGCGAGGCCACCGTGGCCGCGGCCGTGCACGCGGCCGCCGCCTACGCCGTCGACAAGGTGGCGGCCGCCCTGGCGCTCGCGACCACCCTGCGCGACGCCGCCGAGGCCGACCGGCTCGAGCGCGAGCAGGCCGGTGTGGCCCTGCGTGCCGAGCTGATCGGCGTGCAGGACGAGCTGCGCGACCTCACCGACACCGCACACCGCGACGAGATGGCCCGCGCCCGGCAGGTCGCCCGCATCGAGCAGCTGCAGGCCAAGGCGGTCGAGGAGCTCGGCATCGACCCCGAGGTCCTCGTCGACGAGTTCGGCCCGCACCGCGAGGTGCCGCACGTCGCCGGCCCGGGTGAGGACCCCGATGCCGCGCCCGAGCCCGTGGCCTACGTGCGCGAGGAGCAGGAGAAGCGGCTGCGCAAGGCCGAGCGGGGGCTGCAGGCGCTGGGCCGGGTCAACCCGCTCGCGCTCGAGGAGTTCGCGGCGCTCGAGGAGCGGCACACCTTCCTCACCACCCAGCTCGAGGACCTCAAGCGCTCCAAGCGCGACCTGCTCGACATCGTCAAGGAGATCGACGAGCGCGTCGAGGAGGTCTTCACCGAGGCCTTCCACGACACCCGCGAGCAGTTCGAGCGGGTCTTCGAGCGGCTCTTCCCCGGGGGCGAGGGGCGGCTGGTGCTGACCGACCCCGACGACATGCTGACCACGGGCATCGAGGTCGAGGCGCGCCCGCCGGGCAAGAAGGTCAAGCGGCTCTCGCTGCTCTCCGGTGGCGAGCGCTCGCTCGTCGCGGTGGCGCTGCTCGTGGCGATCTTCAAGGCCCGGCCGAGCCCGTTCTACATCATGGACGAGGTCGAGGCCGCGCTCGACGACACCAACCTGGGCCGGCTGATCACCCTGTTCGAGGAGCTGCGCGACTCCAGCCAGCTCATCGTCATCACCCACCAGAAGCGCACCATGGAGGTCGCCGACGCGCTCTACGGCGTCTCGATGCGCGGCGACGGCGTCACTACCGTTGTCTCGCAACGCATCCGCGACGTCGCCGCGACCGCGTAGGCACACGGCATCCGGCCTGGCGCCTCGCGCCGGTCAGCGAGATCAGCGCGCGATGGCGCCTGCGTCGGACAGCGGCCAGAACCGCAGCACGACCGGCCCGATGACCCGGCCCAGCGGCACGAGCTGGGCACACTCGGGGCCCTCGGTCGCGCCGCGGCAGTTGATGACCGAGTCGGCCGACTGCGAGCGGTGGTCGCCCATCACCAGCAGGTTGCCCTCGGGCACGGTGATCTCGGGGAAGCACCGCGTCGAGCGGGGGGTGGTCGAGCAGTCGAGCGTGCCGGGGGTGAACGGGAGGTCCTCGTAGACGTAGGGCTCGTCGAGCGGCCGGCCGTTGACCAGGACCGCCCCCTCGGTGCTGCAGCAGGCGACCGTCTGCCGGGGCAGGCCGATGACCCGCTTGACCGTGTAGGCCGTGTTGCTCGGCCCGATGCCGGTGACGTCGCCGAGGGCGCGCACGGCCCGCACGACCGGGTTGTCGGCGGGCGGCAGCTCCCGCTCCGCCCAGGTGCTCCCGTGCCCGAACACCACGACGTCGCCCTGGGCGATGTCTGAGCCGAGCCGGTTGACCAGGATGCGGTCGCCGATGTTGAGGGTCTGCTCCATCGACTCCGAGGGCACCCCGAACGGCTTGACCAGGAAGGCCTGAACCAGCGCGACCGCGACCAGCGCGATGACGACCTCGGCGAACAGGGGGACGCGACGGCGGCGACGGGTCGTCGCCCCGTCCGTCGCGGGGGCGCCGGTCGTCACGCGGCCACCCTAGTTCGGGCCCTGCGGGAGTGTCGATTAGGTGTGCACCACCGGCGGTGCGAGCCTTGACACATGGTCTCCCTGGTGCTCGGAATGCTGCTGTGCGTCGCCCTCGCCCTGGTCGTGATGGCGCTCGTCGCGGTGCCGGCGCGCCGGGCGGGTCGCGAGGTGCTCACCGAGCGCGGCGAGGAGTTCCTCGGCTCGATCCGCGACCGCCAGCTGCTTCCCGGCCGCTCCTCGGAGTCCGAGCGCGACGACCCGGACGACGCCGGGACCGCCCGCACCGACGAGCCCGTGGGCGCCAGCGCCTGAGCCCTGCGCCCCGCGGGTGACGGACCGGTGTGGTTCGATGGGCCGTCCCCCAGCAGAGGAGCTCCGTGCCGTGAAGTCCGGTATCGACCAGGCCGCCATCGACCCCGACGTGCGGCCGCAGGACGACCTGTTCGCCCACGTCAACGGCCGCTGGCTCGCGACCACCGAGATCCCGGAGGACCGCGGCCGCTACGGCACCTTCGACGTGCTGCGCGAGACCGCCGAGGAGCACGTGCGCGCCATCATCGAGGAGGTCGCGGCGGGCGACCCCGAGCCGGGCACGGTGGCGGCCAAGGTCGGCGACCTCTACGCGAGCTTCATGGACGAGCAGGCCGTCGAGGCGCTCGGGGTCTCGCCCCTGGCCGACGACCTCGCGCGGGTCGCCGCGGTCACGGATGCCGGTGACGTCGTCGCGCTGAGCGGCGCCTTCGGCCGCTCCGGGGTGACTGGTGGCGTCATCCCCTTCGTCAACACCGACGACCGCGACCCGAGCCGCTACGTCGTCTACCTCGAGCAGGCCGGGCTGGGGCTGCCCGACGAGTCCTACTACCGCGAGGACGTGCACGCCGACAAGCGCACCGCCTACGTCGGGCACGTCGAGCGGATGCTCACGCTCGCCCGCTGGCCCGACCCCGAGGGTGCGGCCCAGCGGGTGATGGCGCTCGAGACCCGGCTCGCCGCCGGGCACTGGGACAAGGTGACCAACCGCGACCCCGTCAAGACCTACACCCTGGTCGACCTCGCCGGCCTGGCCGAGATGAGCCCCGGCATCGACTGGGTCCGCTACCTCGAGGGGCTGGGGGCCGGGCCGGGCGCCTTCGAGGCCGTCGTCGTCCGCCAGCCCGACCACGTGCGCTCCCTGGCGGCGGCGCTGGCGGAGGAGCCCGTCGAGGTCTGGCGCGACTGGCTGGCCTGGCACGTCGTGCACGCCCACGCGCCGTACCTGTCGGCCGCCGTCGTCGAGGAGAACTTCGACTTCTACGGGCGCACCCTGTCGGGAGTGCCGCAGATGCGCGAGCGCTGGAAGCGCGGCGTCGGCCTGGTCGAGGAGGCCCTCGGTGAGGCGGTCGGCCAGCTCTACGTCGAGCAGCACTTCCCCCCGCACGCCAAGGAGCGCATGGTCGAGCTCGTCGACAACATCGTCGAGGCGTTCCGGCGCAGCCTGTCGCAGGTGCCCTGGATGGGCGACGACACCCGGCGTGAGGCCCTGGCCAAGCTCGGGCAGTTCACCCCCAAGATCGGCTACCCCGACCGCTGGCGCGACTACTCCGCGCTCGAGATCGTGCCCGGCGACCTGCTGGGCAACGTGCGCCGGGCCGTCGCGTTCGAGGCCGACCGTTCGCTCGCGAAGCTCGGTGGCCCGGTCGACCGCGACGAGTGGTTCATGACCCCGCAGACCGTCAACGCCTACTACAACCCGGGCCTGAACGAGATCGTCTTCCCGGCGGCCATCCTGCAGCCCCCGTTCTTCGACGTCGAGGCCGACGACGCGGTCAACTACGGCGGCATCGGGGCGGTCATCGGGCACGAGGTCGGCCACGGCTTCGACGACCAGGGCTCGCAGTTCGACGGCACCGGCACGCTGCGCAACTGGTGGACCGACGACGACCGGGCCGCCTTCCAGTCGCGCGCCGACGCGCTCATCGCCCAGTTCGACCAGCTCGAGACCCGCGACGCCCCCGGCCACAAGGTCAACGGCGCCCTCACCGTGGGCGAGAACATCGGTGACCTCGGCGGCCTCACCATCGGCCACTCCGCCTACCGCATCTCGCTCGGCGACGAGCCCGCCCCCGAGCTCGACGGCCGCACCGGCGAGCAGCGGTTCTTCCTGGGCTGGGCGCAGGTCTGGCGAGGGCTGGCGCGTCGTGCCGAGGCCGAGCGGCTGCTCAACCTCGACCCGCACAGCCCCATGGACCTGCGCGCCAACGCGGCCCGCAACCTCAGCGAGTTCCACGAGGCGTTCGAGGTGCGCGAGGGCGACGGCATGTGGGTCGCGCCGGACGACCGGGTGCGCGTCTTCTGACCTCTCGGTCCCTGACCCGGATGCCGTCCGCGCCGGTTTGGGCCGGTGTCGGACGGCTGCGAGGATGACCGGGTGAGCGCTATCGACACCGTCTGGGAGTACCTCGCCGTCGCCATCGGCATCATCGTCATCGTCGGCGGCATCGCCCTCGGCCTGATGCGCGGCCGCGGCGGCCGCAGCACGACCAAGGACCTGCCGGAGGTGCCGCCGACCGCGGCGCCCGGTGGCCACGCGGTCGACGTCGACGAACCCCTCGAGGGGGCCGTCGGAACCATCGAGTCGCCGGCGGACGTCGACGTCGAGGCCGACCTGCCGCCGCTGCCCGAGGCGCCCCCGGTCCCCACCGTCGAGCGCCCCGAGGCACCGGCCGGCCGGCTGCGCCGCCTGCGCGCCCGGCTGGCGCGCTCGAACACCGCCCTGGGCAAGGGCCTGCTGGCGTTGCTGTCCGGCGGGAAGCTCGACGAGGCCGCCTGGGAGGAGGTCGAGGACACCCTCCTGGCCGCCGACCTCGGGGTCGCCGCGACCACTGACCTGGTCGACGCCCTGCGCACCAAGGTGGCCATCGAGGGCAGCACCGACGAGGCCACCGTGCGCGGCTGGCTGCGCACCGAGCTGCTCGCCCTCGTCGACCCCTCGATGGACCGCTCCATCGTGTCCTCGCGCGTCGACGGCCGCCCGGCCTGCGTGCTCGTCGTCGGGGTCAACGGCACCGGCAAGACCACCACCGTGGGCAAGCTGGCGCGCGTGCTCGTGGCAGAGGACAAGGACGTCGTGCTCGGCGCCGCCGACACCTTCCGCGCCGCCGCCGCCGACCAGCTGCAGACCTGGGGCGAGCGCGTCGGGGTGCCGACGGTGCGCTCCGACCGCGACGGCGCCGACCCGGCCGCGGTGGCCTTCGACGCCGTGAAGGCGGCCGCCGAGCTGGAGGCCGACGTCGTGCTCATCGACACCGCCGGCCGGCTGCAGAACAAGGTCGGGCTGATGGACGAGCTCGGCAAGGTCAAGCGGGTCATCGAGAAGCAGAGCCCGGTCGACGAGGTGCTGCTCGTGCTCGACGCCACCACGGGGCAGAACGGCATGCGCCAGGCGGAGGTCTTCGCGCAGGTCGTCGGCATCACCGGCATCGTGCTCACCAAGCTCGACGGCACGGCCAAGGGCGGCATCGTCGTGGCCGTGCAGCGGGAGCTGGGCGTTCCCGTGAAGCTGGTCGGGCTCGGTGAGGGGCCCGACGACCTGGCGCCCTTCGATCCCGAGGCCTTCGTCGACGCGATCCTCGACTGAAGCACGTCCTCACATCGACCGATAGGTCACTCGGGGGACGCCTCTCGCCCGCGCTTCCGCTGACCGCTGCGCGGTGGGATGCCGTGTGCGGCCGTTGACCATCCGCACCCCTTCGCTGGCGCTCGCGGGCGCTCCGCCAGACCGTCCATCGGCTCGCCCACGGCATCCCACCGCTCCGCTCGTTCCGTCGTGCTCACCTACGCCGCCTAGGCCCTTCGCTAGTCGGCTCGCCCACGGCATCCCGCCGCTCCGCTCGTTCCCACCGTGCTCACCTTGTTTCGCGAGCCTTCGCTGGTCGGCTCGCCTCCAGCATCCGCCGCTTCGCTCCTGCCGCTCGGCCGGCTCGACTCCGGCATCCCTCCGCTGGCGCTGTTGCCGGCTCGGGTCGTTGCTCCGGATGTGTGTCGTTGCTCCGGATTGGTGCTGCTGCAGCGGCGCACAACGGGAGTACGGACCCGAGCCGGGAGCAACGACCCGAGCCCACGGCATCCGGCTGACGACATCGAGGTCGGGTGCTGGGGCGACCGGCTCGGCACCTGACCGGGAAGACAGGTAATGGGTTTCTGAGAAGACTTCTTCGGGTGTCTGCGGGATCACAGTCCGGTGGGGCCTTCTGAGGTCGACTGGGGCTGGTTGGTCGTGGAAAGGTCAATGACGTGGCTGGTAGGCGCACTCTCACAGTTGAGGTGGCCGTCGTGGGTGGCGGCGTCTCGGGGTTGGCGACTGCGTACTGGCTGGCGGCCGAGCACGGGGTGGACGTCGTGGTGCTGGAGGCCGGGGACCAGCTCGGGGGCAAGATCTCGACGCAGAGCCTGGCCGGGATGCCGGTCGACACCGGCCCCGACGCGTTCCTCAGCCGCGGCGCCGACCTGGTCGACCTCGTGGGCCGCCTCGGCCTGGCCGGCGAGGTCGTCGGGCCGCTGCCGGGCGGTGCGTCGATCTGGTCGCGCGGCCGGATGCACCCGATCCCGCGCTTCAACGCTTTTGGCATCCCCGACCGGATGCGACCGATGCTGCGCTCGCGCCTGCTCACGCCGCTGGGCATCCTGCGCGCCGGCCTCGACCTCGTCCGCCCCAGCACCGGCCTCGGCCCGGACCCCACCGTCGCGCAGGTGCTGCGCCCTCGCTTCGGCGACGAGGTCGTCGAGCGCCTCGTGCAACCGCTGCTCGGTGGCGTGCACGCCGGCTCGGTCGACCGGCTCAGCGCCCGCAGCACCGTCCCCGACATGCTCGAGATCGCCGGCTCGCAGCGCTCGCTCATGCTCGCCCTGCGCCGTCGCCGCCGGTCGGCGCCGGCGCCAACGCCTGCCGGCCCTCCGGCCCCCGTGCTGGTCTCACTGCGTGGCGGGCTGGGTCGGCTGGTCGGCGCGCTCGTCGACGCCGTCGGCCGCGAGCGCCTGCTCACCGGGGCACCGGCCACCGGCCTGCACCGCACCGCCGACGGGTGGCGGGTCGAGACCCCCCAGGTCGACGTGCTGGCGAGCACGGTCGTGCTGGCCGCTCCCGCCCACGCCGTCGCCCATCTCGTCGCGGCCGCCGCGCCCGACCTGGCCGCCGAGCTGAGCGGCATCGAGTACGTCGACGTGGCGACCGTGACGCTCGCCCTGCCCAAGGACGAGGTCGGCGAGCTCACCGGCACCGGCTTCCTGGTGCCGCCGGTCGAGGGCACGATGCTCGTCGGCTGCACGTGGCTCACCAGCAAGTGGCCGCACCTCGCCGGTGGCGACACCGTGCTGCTGCGCTGCATGGTCGGTCGCGACGGCGACGACCGGTGGACCACGATGGATGACGCCACGCTGGTCGCCGCGGTGCGCGTCGACCTGGCCCGCACCATGAGCCTCACCGCCGCGCCGACCGCCACGCTGGTGCAGCGCTGGCCGCGCGCCATCCCCCAGTACCTCGTCGGCCACGCCGAGCGGCTCGAGCGGCTCGACGCGCTGGTGCCCGACGGCATCCACCTCACCGGCGCCGCCTACCGCGGGTCGGGACTGGCCGCCTGCGTCGCCGGTGCCCGCGCCACCGCCCTGGCCGTCGTCGCCGACCTCGTGCTCGACACCGTCGACCTGCCCGACCCCGCCGGGTGTGACCACCCGGGACCCAGCCCCCACTCGTCCCTGCAAGGAGCGACCCCATGAGCCACCCCGCCGGCATCCCGACGCCGCGCGTCGACTTCGCCGCCCGACCGATGCTGGTCTTCTGGGAGATCACCCGCTCGTGCCTGCTCGCCTGCCGGCACTGCCGCGCGTCGGCCACCGCCGCCCCGCTGCCCGGCGAGCTCAGCCACCAGGAGGGCATGGACATGATCGACCAGGTGGCGGGCTTCGGCCGCCCCTACCCGATCCTCGTGCTCACCGGCGGCGACTGCCTGCTGCGCGACGACGTCTTCGAGCTCGTCGCCCACGCCACCGAGCTCGGCGTCCCGGTCTGCCTGTCGCCGTCCGTGACCCCGATGCTGACCCCCGAGTCGATCGCCCGGATGGCCTCCTCCGGGGTCAAGGCCGTCTCGCTCTCGCTCGACGGCTCGACCCCCGAGACGCACGACGGCATCCGCGGCATCCCCGGCCACTTCGAGGAGACCCTGCCGGCCATCAAGGCCATCAAGGACGCCGGCATCAAGCTGCAGATCAACACCACGGTGATGAGCGGCAACGTGCACGAGATGCCGGACGTCGCCAAGATCGTCAAGGACTACGGCGTCGACATGTGGGAGGTCTTCTTCCTCGTGCACGTCGGTCGCGGCGAGGCCACCGGCGCGATCACGCCGCAGCAGCACGAGGACGTCTGCCACTTCCTCTTCGACGCGTCGCACCACGGCTTCGTCGTGCGCACCGTCGAGGCCCCGTTCTTCCGGCGCGTGGTGCACGAGCGCCGTGCCGGCGGCCCCACCCCGGACACCGCGCTCTACGCCGAGCTGTCCGGGCGCCTGGCCGACCTCGTGGGGGAGGGCCTGGACCGGGGCTCGGCCCACACGGCGGCCACCCGCGACGGCAAGGGCATCCTGTTCGTCGCCTACGACGGCGAGGTCTACCCGGCCGGGTTCCTCCCGCTCGGCCTGGGCTCGGTGCGCGAGCAGCCGCTCGCCGACATCTACCGCGACCACCCGACCCTCAAGGCCATCCGCGCCGCGGAGTTCACCGGCCGGTGCGGCGCCTGCGAGTACGCCGACCTGTGTGGCGGGTCGCGCGCCCGGGCCTACGCCTCCACCGGCGACCCGCTCGGCGAGGACTCCGCCTGCATCCACCAGCCGCAGCCCCTGGAGACGGCGGAGTCCGCCTGACCCACCCCGCCCGTATCGCTCCACGGGCAGCCCGTCTCAGCATGCGGGACCGGCGCCTCGCCGAAACCCGATGCTTACACCCGGCGCCGCGATGCAACACGACGGAAACACAAGGGCGCCGGTGGTGAAACCCCGTGCCGTCACCGTTGTCGCCATGAGCACACCACTGATGCCCTTTGTGGAGGCAGCAGACCAGATCGACTACGCGTCCACGGCGTTCGTCATCCTCTGCGCTTCCCTCGTCCTCGTAATGACCACTCCCGCGCTGGCGCTGTTCTACGGCGGCATGACGCGCACCAAGTCGGTCCTCAACATGATGATGATGTCGTTCAGCGCCATGGGCGTCGTCGGCATCATCTACGTCCTCTACGGCTACTCCATGTCGTTCGGCACCGAGAACATCGGTGGCATCATCAACAACCCGTTCCAGTACTTCGGCCTGAGCGGCACCACCGACTCGGTCATCAACCCGTTCGGCTACGAGGGCTACGGCAACATCCCCGAGCTCGCGTTCGTGGGCTTCCAGCTGACCTTCGCCGTCATCACCGTCGCGCTGATCAGCGGCGCCATCGCCGACCGGGTGAAGTTCTCGACCTGGCTGGTCTTCAGCGGGCTGTGGGTGACGTTCTCCTACTTCCCGATCGCGCACATGGTCTGGGGCGGTGGCCTCCTCTCCGCCAACGAGACCAGCCTGTCCTCGCTGATCTTCGGGTCGACCGACGGCACGGCCAACGTGGTGCCGATCGACTTCGCCGGTGGCACCGTGGTGCACATCAACGCCGGTATGGCCGGCCTGGTCCTGGCGCTCGTCATCGGCAAGCGGGTCGGCTTCGGCAAGGTCGCGATGCGCCCGCACAACGTGCCGCTCACCATGATCGGCGCCGGCCTGCTGTGGTTCGGCTGGTTCGGCTTCAACGCGGGCTCCGAGCTCGCGGCCGACGGCACCGCCGCCCTGGTGTGGGTCAACACCACCGCCGCCACCTGCGCGGCGATGATCGGCTGGCTGATCGTGGAGAAGATCCGTGACGGCCACGCCACCTCGGTCGGTGCGGCATCCGGTGTCGTCGCCGGCCTGGTCGCCATCACCCCCGCCTGTGGTGCGCTCAGCCCGCTCGGCGCCATCATCCTCGGCGTCGTCGCCGGTGGCCTCTCGGCCCTCGCCGTCGGCCTGAAGTTCAAGCTCGGCTACGACGACTCGCTCGACGTCGTCGGCGTCCACCTCGTCGCCGGCGTCTGGGGCACCATCGGTGCGGGCCTGCTCGCCACCGCGACCGGCCTGTTCTACGGTGGCGGCATCGACCAGCTCGTCATCCAGGTGCTCATCGCCCTCTGCACCATCCTCATCTCCGGTGTGGTCACGCTCGTCATCGCCATGGCCCTCAAGGCCACGATGGGCTGGCGGATCCCCGAAGAGGTCGAGGTCACCGGCATCGACCAGGGCGAGCACGCCGAGACCGCGTACGACCTGGTGTCCGTCGGCGGCCGCGTGGGTGCGCCCGGCTTCGGCGGCGGCGCGCACGCCTCGTCCACCGACTCCAAGAACCTCGAAGGAGCCCAGTCATGAAGCTCGTCACCGCCATCATCAAGCCCCACCAGCTCGACGAGGTGAAGGAGGCCCTCGAGGCCTTCGGCATCCAGGGCATGACGATCAGCGAGGCGCACGGCTACGGGCGCCAGCGCGGTCACAGCGAGGTCTACCGCGGTGCCGAGTACACCGTCGACTTCGTGCCGAAGAGCCGCATCGAGGTGCTGGTCGACGACATGGACGCCACCTCGGTCGTCGACGTCATCCTCAAGGCCGCGCAGACCGGCCGCATCGGTGACGGCAAGATCTGGGTGGTTCCCGTCGAGGACGTCGCCCGGGTCCGCACCGGGGAGCGCGGCGTCGAGGCCATCTGAGCATGACCCCTCCCTCGAGTGGGATCGGCTCGCGCCGGCTCGACCTGGCCGGCACCCGCGACTTCGCCGTCGCGGGTGCCGGCCCGGCCCGCCGGGCGGCCCTGTCCGCGTTCAACCGCAGCTGGCTCGCCGAGGTGTGGCAGGCCGCGACCGGTGGGGCGCAGATCGAGGGGATCGCGCTCGCCGCGGTCGGCAGCATCGGCCGCGGCGACGCCGGGCCGCTCAGCGACTACGACCTCGTCCTGCTCCACTCCGAGCGCTCGCTCCCTGCGAAGGAGCTCACCGCGCTCGCCGACCGCATCTGGTACCCCATCTGGGATGCCGGGGTGCGCCTGGACCACAGCGTCCGCACCGTCACCCAGTGCCGCCAGGTGGCGGCCGCCGACCTCACCGCCGCCGTCGGCCTGCTCGACCTCGCGCCGATCGCCGGCGACGAGCAGCTCGTCGCCGCCGCCCGCTCCACCGTCGCCCACGACTGGCGCGGCAACGCCCGCAAGCGCTTGCCGCAGCTCGTCGAGGCCGTGGTGTCGCGCCACCAGCGCCAGGGCGACCTCGCGCAGTCCATCGAGCCCGAGCTGAAGGAGGCCCACGGCGGGCTGCGCGACATGACCGTGCTCTCGGCGATGGCCGAGGCGTGGCTCGCCGACCGTCCGCACGGCGGGGTGGATGCCGCGCACGGCCTCCTGCTCGACGTGCGCGACGCCGTGCACGTCGTCACCGGCCGCGGGCGCGACCGCCTGGGCCGTGAGGACCACGACGCCGTCGCCGCCCTCCTCGGCCACGACGACGCCGACGACCTGCTCACCGCCGTGTCGTCCGCGGGGCGGCACATCTCCTACGCCCTCGACGGCACCCTGCGCCGCGCCGGCCAGTCGCAGCGCGCCCGCACCCTGCGGGTCGGCCCGCGCCGCCCGCAGATGACGCCGCTGGGCCACGGGCTGTTCGCCAGCGACGGCGAGGTCGTGCTCGGCTCGACCCGGCTGGCCGAGAACGACGAGGGGATGCCGATGCGCGCTGGGGTCGTGGCCGCCCGCGCCGGGCTGCCCATCTCGCCGGCGACCCTCGACAACCTCGCCAAGCACGCCCCCACACCGTCCGACCCGTGGCCGGCCACCCTGCGCGACCTGTTCGGCGACCTGCTCGCCTCCGGCCCGGGCCTGGTCACCGTCTGGGAGGGGCTGGACCAGGTCGGCATCGTCGACACCTGGCTGCCGGAGTGGTCGGCCGTGCGGTCGCGCCCCCAGCGCAGCGCGGTGCACCGCCACACCGTCGACCGCCACCTGGTCGAGGCGGTGGTGCTCGCCGCCGGGCTCGTGCGCCGCGTCTCACGGCCCGACCTGCTCCTCGTCGCCGCCCTGCTGCACGACATCGGCAAGGTGCGCGGCGCCCACGACCACTCCCAGGCCGGTGCCGAGCTGACGCGCGGAATCGTCACCCGCTGGGGCTTCTCACCTCGCGACGTCGAGGTGCTGGTGACGCTCGTACGCGAGCACCTGACCCTCATCGAGCTCGCGACCCGCCGCGACCACCAGGACCCCGCCACGGTCGACGCCGCCATCGCGGCCGTGGCGGGTGACCGGGAGGTCTTCGAGATGCTGCTGGCCCTCACCGAGGCCGACGCCTCCGCCGCCGGGCCGGCCGCCTGGACCGACTGGCGCGCCACTCTCCTGGACCAGCTCGCGGTGGCCGTGCGCTCCCGCCTCGACGGGCCGACCTCCGTGGCGGACGGCCTCGACGACGACCTGGTCGCCGCTGAGCCCTCCGGGCTGCTCGACCCGGCGCTGCTCGCCGCGGTGCGCTCCGGGGAGCCCAACGTGCGGGTCATCGCGACCGGCGGCTCCCACCGGCTCGACATCACCGACCTCGACCGGGTGGGCCTGTTCGCCGACACGGCCGGCCTGCTCGCGGCCGAGGGGCACACCGTGCGCACCGCCATCCTGCGCACCGTCGGTGGCATCGCGGTCAACGAGTGGCACGTGGAGTCGCCGAGCGGCGCCGTGCCCGACCCCGTCCGCATCGAGCGCGGCCTGGCCCGCCTCGGCCGTGGCGACCGCGCCCCGCTCGCGACGCTCGACCGCCGCCGCGCCCACGTCGCCCGCCCGTCGGGGCAGGCGTCGATCGGCACCCCCGGCCAGGCCCGCGCGCTGGTCGTGCCCGGTGCCAGCAGCGATGCCACGGTGCTCGAGGTGCGTGCCCAGGACCGGCCCGGCATGCTGCACGAGCTCGGCGCGGCGCTCGCGGGAGCCGGCATCTCGGTGCGCTCGGCGCACATCGCCACCTACGCCGGGCAGACGCTCGACACGTTCTACCTCACCGGGGCCGACGGCCTGCCGCTGCCACCGGCCCGGGTGGCGCAGGCCGTGAGCCTGGTCATCGACACCTGCGACGGTGTGTAGCCCGACTGCCGTTAGCCTTGGCCAGTGTTCAACAGCCTCTCCGACCGCCTGACCGACACCTTCAAGAACCTCCGCACCAAGGGGAGGCTCTCGGAGTCCGACGTCAACAAGACGGTCCGTGACATCCGCCTGGCGCTGCTCGACGCCGACGTCGCCCTGCCCGTCGTCAAGGAGTTCACCTCCGTCGTGCGCGAGCGCGCGCTCGGCGCCGAGGTCAGCGAGGCGCTGAACCCCGCCCAGCAGGTCGTCAAGATCGTCAACGAGGAGCTCGTCAGCATCCTCGGTGGTGAGACGCGCAGCATCCGGTTCGCCAAGCAGCCGCCGACCGTCATCATGCTCGCCGGCCTGCAGGGCTCGGGCAAGACCACGCTCGCGGGCAAGCTCGGCGCGTGGCTCAAGGCCCAGGGCCACACCCCGCTGCTCGTCGCGGCCGACCTGCAGCGCCCCAACGCCGTCACCCAGCTCGAGGTCGTCGGCGAGCGCGCCGGGGTGCCGGTGTTCGCGCCCGAGCGGGGCAACGTGTTCGGGCACGACGTCGTCACAGAGAGTGGTGAGGGCACCCGCAGCCACGGC
Organism: uncultured Actinomycetota bacterium; assembly: GCA_963800505.1. Classification (GTDB taxonomy): domain Bacteria; phylum Actinomycetota; class Actinomycetes; order Actinomycetales; family Dermatophilaceae; genus Fodinibacter. The sequence continues at coordinate 162,644 of CAWDBL010000025.1, read as the reverse complement.
GACCCGGTCGCGGTCTCGCGGGCCGGCCTCGAGCAGGCCCGCCGCGCCCAGCACGACGTCGTCATCGTCGACACCGCCGGTCGCCTGGCCATCGACGAGAACCTCATGCAGCAGGCCGCCGACATCCGCGCGGCGATCTCGCCCGACGAGGTGCTCTTCGTCATCGACGCGATGATCGGCCAGGCCGCCGTCGAGACCGCGCACGCCTTCCAGGAGGGCGTCGACGTCACCGGCGTCGTGCTCACCAAGCTCGACGGCGACGCCCGCGGTGGTGCGGCCCTGTCGGTCGCCTCGGTCACCGGCCGCCCGATCATGTTCGCCAGCACCGGCGAGGGCGTGAAGGACTTCGAGGTCTTCCACCCCGACCGGATGGCCTCGCGCATCCTCGACATGGGCGACGTGCTCACCCTCATCGAGCAGGCCGAGAAGGCGTTCTCGCGCGACCAGGCCAGCGAGATGGAGCGCAAGTTCCTCGCGGCCGAGGACTTCACCTTCGACGACTTCCTCCAGCAGATGGCGGCCATCAAGAAGATGGGCTCGCTGAAGTCGATCCTGGGCATGATGCCCGGCATGGGCCAGATGCGCGCCCAGCTCGACGCCTTCGACGAGAAGGAGTTCGACCGGGTCGAGGCGATGGTCTTCTCCATGACGCCGTTCGAGCGCAACCACCCCAAGCTGATCAACGGCTCGCGCCGCGCGCGCATCGCCAAGGGCTCGGGCACCAGCACCTCCGAGGTCAACCAGCTGCTCGAGCGCTTCGGTGACGCGCAGAAGATGATGAAGCAGATGGCCAAGGGTGGCGGCGTGCCCGGGATGCCGGGCCTGCCCGGTGGCGGTTCGGGCCCGGGCAAGCGGGGGCGCCAGCAGGCGCCGCAGCGCCGCAAGTCCAAGTCGGGGAACCCGGCCAAGCGGGCTGCCGAGGAGCGCGCGGCGGGTGCGCGGCCGGCATCCACCTCGGGTGCCGGCGCGTTCGGGGCCGGCGGCCTGGGCGCACCGGGTTCGACCGACCCGGCCGCCATCGACCCGGCGAGCCTGCCCAAGGGCTTCGAGAAGTTCCTGGGCCAGTGACCTCGGGGCGCGGCGCCCGCCTGCACACGATGGCGGTCGGCACGACCGGGCCGCGGGTCGCCTTCCTGCACGGCCTGTTCGGCCAGGGGCGCAACTGGACCCAGATCGCCAAGGGGCTCGCCGGCCCCGACGGCACGAGCGCCCGGTGCCTGCTCGTCGACCTGCCCGACCACGGCCGCTCCCCGTGGAGCGCCGAGTTCTCGTACGAGGCGTATGCCGGTGCCGTGGCCGCCACGCTCGAGGCCGCGGCCCCGGGCGAGCCCTGGGTGCTCGTGGGCCACTCGCTGGGCGGCAAGGTCGCCATGGTCACCACGCTGACCCACCCCGAGCTGGTGCGCAGCCTGGTCGTCGTCGACATCGCGCCCAAGGACTACGGCGACCTCGAACGGTTCGTGCACTACATCGAGGCGATGCGGGCCCTGCCGCTCGACGAGCTCACCGGCCGGGCCGACGCCGAGGCGCGCTTCGCCGCGGTCGAGCCCGACCCGGGGGTGCGCGGCTTCCTGCTGCAGAACCTCCGACGGCACGGCACCACGTGGTCGTGGCAGGCCAACCTCGAGCTGCTCGCCCAGGATGCCGCTCGGGGCACCGACTCGCAGATCGCCGACTTCCCCGAGCTCGGCGTGCCGGCCTACGACGGGCCGGTGGTGTGGCTGGTCGGCGGCGACTCGAGCTACGTCAAGGACGCCGACACCGCGCAGATGCGCGCGCTGTTCCCGAAGGCTCGGCCGGTGGTCGTCAACGGGGTGGGGCACTGGGTGCACTCCGAGGCGCCCGAGGTGGTCACCGAGACGCTGCGCCGGGTGCTGCGCCTCCTCCCGCCCGACTGACACGGGCATACTCGGGCGATGAGCACACCAGCGCCCGACCCCGTGGCGCGGGTGCGCGCCATCTTCGACACCGTGGCCGACGACTACGACGGCAGCGGCGTGCCGTTCTTCGTGCCGGCGGCCCAGGGCCTGGTCGAGTCGCTGGCCCCGCAGCCGGGGGAGCGGGCGCTCGACATCGGCTGCGGGCGCGGGGCCGCGACGACGCTGCTGGCCCGGGCGGTGCTCCCGACCGGGTCGGTCGACGCGGTCGACCTCAGCCCCGCGATGGTCGAGCACACCCGAGCCCTCCTGGACCAGGAGGGCCTGGCCGCGCGGACCGCGGTCATGGACGCCACCGACCCCGACCTGCCCCAGGCCTCGTTCGACGTCGTCGCGTCGGCCCTGGTGCTGTTCTTCCTGCCCGACCCGGCCACGGCGCTCGCCCGCTGGGTGCGGCTGCTGACCCCGGGCGGCCGGATCGGCCTGACGACCTTCGGTGAGGAGCACCCGGTCTGGACCGCGCTGAACGCGCTCTTCCGGCCCTGGCTGCCGCCAGGCATGCTCGACCCCAAGGTCTACGGCCCCGACGCACCCTTCTCCAGCGACGGGGGCATGGAGGCGCTGCTGCGCGACGCCGGGGCCACCGACGTGCGCACCGTGACGCGGCGCGTCGACGTGCCCTGGGGTGACGTGCAGGGGTGGAAGGCCTTCTCGATGAGCACCGGCCAGCGGGCGATGTGGGCCATGGTGCCGGCGGAGGAGCGTGACGGGCTCGAAGCGCGGGCGGCGGAGATCCTGCAGGACGCGCGCGACGACACCGGCCGGGCCGTCATCTGGCAGGACATGCGCTACACGCTCGGCCACGCGGCCTGAGCCGGCTCACCCGGCGGTGAGGTCGTCGACCGAGCGCACCCGCATCACTGGCGTGCGCAACAGCCAGAGCACGGCCAGGGCACCCCCGACGCCACCGATGACCAGGGCCGGACGGATGCCGACGAGGTCGGCGAGCAGCCCACCGGCGACCGCTCCCACGGGTCGGATGCCGTAGTTGATGGTGGTGAACGCGCCCACCACTCGGCCGCGCACGGCGTCCGGGGTCACCACGGCCTGCACGGCGTTGAGGTTGACGTCGAAGAGCATCACACCGAAGCCACTGACCGCCTCGACCGCGGCGAGCACCACGGCCGGCGGCACCGGGCCGGTGCCGGCGAGGGCCAGGGAGGCGAGCGGGAGCGTGAAGACCACCGCCCCGAGCGCGATCGTGCGCCCGGTGCCGATCCGGCGGGCGATCGGCGCAGCGGCCAGCGCTCCCACCACGCCGCCGAGCGCGCCCAGCCCCAGGGCGAGGCCGATCGTGCCGGCGGACAGCCCGAGGGTGCGGCTCGCGAACACCAGCACGACCGCACTGACCATGAACGTGAAGCCGTTGACCCAGGTGACGCAGCGCAGGGCCGGGGCCAGGTAGGGGTGGCGCAGCACGATCCGCAGCCCCTCGCGCACCCGGGTGGTGAGCGAGCCGGGGTCGGCGGTGGTGGCCGCCGGACGCTCCACCACCTTCACCCGCCCCAGCAGGAGGGCGGACCCGAGGAACGAGACGGCATCGACGGCAAGCGCGACCGGTGCGCTCAGGGCCTGCACCAGGGCGCCACCGACCGCAGGGCCGGCCACGAACGACAGCGACCGCGTGGTGCTGAGCAGGGAGTTCGCCTCGACGTACTGTTCGCGCCGCACCAGGGTCACGAAGAAGGGTTGCCAGGCCGCCTGGTAGAGGGTCGCTGCGGCTCCGAGCAGCAGGGTCACGACGAACAGCTGGGGCTGCCGACACCGAGCGCGAGCAGGTTGGGCAGCCAGATCGCCGCAGTGAGGAGGCCGACCTGGGTGGCGCTGGCCCCGACCACCGCGACCGCGGTGAGCGGAAGAGCCAGCTCGCTGACCCGGTCGCCGAACTGGGAGATCGCCTGCCCGGCCCAGTAGGTGCCGAAGTTGCGGTCGCGCCAGAGCGGCCCGGTGGTGGTGGGCGCGGTGAACCGATGTGTCTCAGCCATCGTCGCTCGGCCCGTCGGGGAGGGTGTAGCGCAACAGGTGCACCGTCGCGGCGCCGTCCGGGGCCGACGCGGGGTCGTCCTTGCGCAGCACGTAGGGCGCGAGCAGCGCCTCCACCGCCTCTTCGAGGGCGATCGCCTCCTCGGGCGTCACGAGCACCCGGGTGCTGGCGCGCCCCGCCACGTCGAGCCACGACGGCCCGAGCCGCGGCTCGACGTCCCGGCGCCACGCCCCCACGACGTCCCCCTCGACCTCCTCGATGACCTGCTCGAGGAGCCGGCCCGCCTCGCGCGACTCGGGGCCGTCGGCGCGCAGCCGGAAGCCGCGCGAGGTCGCCTCCCACCATCGCTCCCGCCCGCTGCCGCGCCCGGCGGCGTCACGCACCAGCCCGTGCTCGGCGAGGTGTCGCAAGTGCCAGCTGGTCACCGAGGGGCTGGCACCGACGACGGGGGAGAGCAGCGTCGCCGTGCTTGGCCCGTGCCGCTGCAGCTCACCGAGCAGGGCGACGCGCACCGGGTGGGCCAGGGCACGCATGCCACGCGCGTCGAGCTCGACGTCGCCGTACGGGTTGGCCATGGCGCTCTCCTCGAGGTCGGTGCTATCTGAGAGAACCCTATCGAGAGAGTTCTCTCAGATCAACGGGCGGCGCCACCCTCCCGCGAATGTGGGTGATTCCGGCCGTCTGGCCGGCGGAAATCACCCACGATCGCTGCCGGCTGGGGGAGCCCACCGCATCGCCACCACTAGGGTCGGGCCATGCCTCAGGTGCTGCACCTCACCGGTCCCGTCCTCGTCGGCCCGCAGGACGTGCGCCCGCAGGCGTGGGTGGTCGGTGGCCGGGTCACGTACGTGCCACCGATCGGCGACCACGACGTCACCACCGTGCCCGGCTGGGTGCTGCCCGGCCTGGTCGACGCGCACAGCCACATCGGCCTGGGCGCGCAGGGAGCCGTCGACGACGCGACCGCCGAGGCGCAGGCCGTGGCCGACCGGGATGCCGGGGCGCTGCTGCTGCGTGACGCCGGCTCGCCCGCCGACACCCGCTGGGTTCAGGAGCGCGACGACCTGCCCCGGCTGGTGCGGGCCGGCCGGCACATCGCCCGCACCCGGCGCTACATCCGCAACTTCGCCTGGGAGGTCGAGCCCGAGCAGCTCGTCGAGCAGGTGCGGCTGGAGGCCCGGGCCGGTGACGGCTGGGTCAAGCTGGTCGGCGACTGGATCGACCGCGACACCGGTGACCTGTCACCGTGCTGGCCGGCCGACGTGCTCGCCCAGGCGGTCGCGGCGGCGCACGAGGAGGGGGCCCGGGTGACCGCGCACTGCTTCGGCGAGGAGTCGCTGCGCGACCTGGCCGCCGCGGGCACCGACTGCGTCGAGCACGCCTGCGGCCTGCAGCCCGACACGGTGGCCTCGTTCGCCGCCCAGGGCATCGCCATCGTGCCGACGCTGGTCAACATCGACACCTTCCCCCAGATCGCCGAGCCGGCCCGCGAGAAGTTCCCCGACTACCACCGCCACATGATCGACCTGTGGGAGCGGCGGTACGCGACCATCGGCGACGCGCGCGACGCCGGCATCCCGATCTACGTCGGCACGGATGCCGGTGGCTCGCTGCCGCACGGGCTGGTCGCCACCGAGGTGGCGCACCTCGCGCACGCCGGGCTCACGACCCGCGAGGCGCTGGATGCCGCGTGCTGGGGTGCGCGGTCGTGGCTGGGCTGGCCCGGGCTCGAGGAGGGCGAGGAGGCCGACCTCGTCGTCTACGCCGACGACCCACGCGAGGACCTTGCGGCACTGGCCGCCCCCTCGCTCGTCGTGCTGCGCGGGCGACCCGTCACCTGACCGACCACCCGCAGGATGCCGCGTGGTCAGGCGGGCTCGGCGGCTCCGGTGCGGGTGGGGGCCGTGCTCTGCTGGGCCGTCTCGAGGACGGCGAGCTCGCGCTCGAGGGCGAGCTCCTCGCGGTGGGCCCGCACCGACCACGCCACCGCACCGGCCCACGCCGCGCAGATCACCGCGTAGACGGCGTAGCGCGTGGCGTCCGGCGCGTCGATCCAGTCGCTGCGCAGCAGGGTGCGGGTATTGGTGAGCACGATGATGCCCCCGACGGCTGAACCGAGTACCCGCGGCGGCACCCGTCGCACCAGCCACGCGGCGATCGGAGCCGCCACGAGGCCACCGGCGAGCAGCGCCAGCACCCACCCGACGTCGATGCCGGCAGCGCCCAGGGCCAGGAGGAAGCCGAGGCTCGCGGCGACGGAGACGAGGAACTCGCTGGTGTCGATCGAGCCGATCACCTTGCGCGGCTCCAGGCGGCCGCTCGCGAGGATCGCCGGGGTGCCGACCGGGCCCCAGCCACCCCCACCGGTCGCGTCGACGAAGCCGGCGACGAGCCCGAGCGGCGCCAGGAAGCGCGTGCGCAGTGGTTGGCCGAGGCGGTCGCGGCGCAGGCCCTTGACCGTGAACCGGACGAGCACGTAGAGGCCCAGGGCAAGGAGGATCACCGACATCAGGGGCGCGGCGACCGAGGTGTCGAGACTCGACAGGATCGTTGCCCCCACAAAGGCCCCCACGGCGCCCGGAATGCCGATCCGCAGGACCACGCTCCAGTCCACGTTGCCGAACTTCCAGTGCGAGGCCCCCGACGCCAGCGTCGTCCCGATCTCGGCGAGGTGCACGGTGGCCGATGCCGCGGCCGGGTTGGTGCCGATCGCAAGCAGCAACGTCGTCGAGGAGACCCCGTAGGCCATGCCCAGCGACCCGTCGACGAGTTGGGCGCCCAGGCCGACGAGGGCGAGCAGGACGAGCTTGCGCATGAGCGTGAACCCCCGAGAGACGTAATCCGATCTGACAGGTAGGAGTTTTCGGCAACTCGACGTTATGGGTCAACCAACAACACGTTATGTCTTGCATGGTGGATGTCTCGCCGCCCTTGCGGCCGCCGAGTGTGCCCGTGGCGCTCACTCAGGCGCAGGCACAGGCACAGGCGCAGGCGCAGGGCCGAGCCGGTCCTCGCCCGCTGAGCTGGCTGACCTCAGGCCCCGTTGTCGCCTCCGCTCCGTCGGGGCAGAGCGAGCGGACCTCGTACGTGGCCGGGTCGAGCGTGCGGCGCCAGATCTGCAGGCGCTGGTCGGAGAAGTCGGTGAAGGCGCCGCGCACCTGGTCGGGTGACGCCAGCGTCTCGAGATCGAAGCGCACTGCTCACCCACCGATCGCGGAGCGCAGGGCGTCGGCACCCTCGCCAGTGAGCCGGTCCAGGGCGGCCGGGCGCCCGGTGAGCAGCAGCAGGATCGCCCCGATCGGTCCTTCGACCGGGGTTCCCGTCCCGCGTGCCCAGTCGACGTCGGTGGCCCGGAAGGAGTGGTCGGCGAGGGGCAGCCGGCGGTTGACCCTGGCCATCCACGAGCCGCGCATGGCCCAGCGTCGGGTCGCGGCGAGGGCGCACGGCCCCGGGCGCATCTCGAGGTCGAGCCCGAGGGGAACCGCGATGTCCTGGCTGTGGACGAGAATGTCGGTCAGCGTCTCGAGCGGCGTCACGAACGTGTTATGGCCTCGCGAGCCGATCGTGGCCCGGATCGCGTCGGTGGTCTCCACGATCGACAGCTCGCGCGCCCGGATGACGGCCGAGTCGTGGATCGTCGCGTTGAGGGTCACGCTGCGCAGCATCCGTGGATGCCGGGCGACGAACGCGAGCACGTCACCGAACGACTGCTGCTGCATCGTGAGGTGGGCGGCGACGTGGCGCACCGTCCAGCCCTGACACAGCGAGGCGCGGTCCCACTGGTCGGCCGACAGGCCCTCGAGCAGGTGGGTGGTCCGGGCGCGCTGGTCGTCGACGCCGGCCCACAGCTCGTCGACCTCGGCCGCCGTCAGCGTTGCCTCACCCCGTGCGGTTATGGCTCCCACCTCCGAAATGGTCCTACAATAGGACGATTGTAGTTCGATTGTGGGACCATGTGAAGAGGTGAGATGACCGACCAGCTGCCGACCAGCCTGTTGATGTTCATCGCGTCGCGTGCGGCCTCGACGCGGATCTTCGAGGCCATGCAGGAGTCCGGCTTCGGTGACATCACCATCGCCCAGGCCCGGCTGCTGATGGGCATCGACCCCGGCGGCACCCGGCTCACCGTGCTGGCCGCGCGGGCCCAGATCGCCAAGCAGACGGCCACGGCACTGGTCGACCGGCTTGAGCGGGCGGGCTACGTCGAGCGGGTGCCCGACCCGGTCGACGGCCGGGCCCGGCTCGTGCGGCTCACCGCCCGCGCCCTCGCCGCGGTCCCGTTCGCGCGGGCCGAGGAGCAACGGATCGAGCAGGAGTGGGCACAGCACCTCGGCCCCGCGAAGATGCGTCGGCTGCGCGAGGCCCTCGAGGCGCTGCGCGAGGTCACCGACCCCTATCTCTGAGCCGGTGCACCACACCGCCGCTGTGCCACGATGCGGGCGTGGACATCAGTGCGCGCACCGAGTACGCCGTCCGGGCGATGCTGGCGCTCGCGCAGGCGCAGGAGCTCGATGCCGGGCCGATCAGTGTCGAGAGCCTGGCCCAGCGCCAGGACCTGCCGCGCAAGTTCCTCGAGGCGATCGTGGCCGACCTGCGCGCCGCCGACCTCGTGGTGAGCACCCGCGGGGCAAGGGGTGGCTACACGCTGGCGCGACCGGCATCCGGGGTGAGCCTGGGCGATGTCTTCCGGGCGGTCGACGGCCCACTCGCCGAGGTGCGCGGGCTGCGCCCGCACCAGACGAGCTACGAGGGCGTCGCCCAGCACCTGCCGACCGTGTGGGTGGCCGTGCGGGTGGCACTGCGCGAGGTGCTCGACGACACCAGCCTCGCCGACGTGCTCGGCGGCGACCTACCCGCGACCGTGCGCGCCAAGGCCGACGCACCGGACGCCTGGCGCAACCGGTGACGTCGCGCGTCCGGATGCCGGGCGCACCCGCCGTGGTCGGGGCACCGGTCGAGGTCTGGCACAATGGACGGCTGTACCCGTCCGCTCGGAGCACCTCGTGCCCGCCGGACCGGACGCCTACACCGGAGCATCCGGCACCCCGAGCGAAAAGTGCTCGGTCTCGCCGTGCTCACCAGATGAAGTGGAGTGACCACCACCGTGGCCGTCAAGATCCGACTGAAGCGCATGGGCAAGATCCGTGCACCGTTCTACCGCGTCGTCGTCATGGACTCGCGCACCAAGCGCGATGGCCGGGCCATCGAGGAGATCGGCAAGTACCACCCCACCGAGGAGCCCTCGGTCATCCAGATCGACAGCGAGCGCGCGCAGTACTGGCTCAGCAACGGCGCCCAGCCGACCGAGGCCGTCGCCGCGCTGCTGAAGATCACCGGTGACTGGCAGAAGTACAAGGGCGAGCCCGGCACCGAGGGCACCCTGCGGGTCAAGGCCCCCAAGACCTCCAAGAAGGACCTCTACGAGGCCGCCCTCGCCGCCGCCGGCAAGACCAGCGACGACGGCACCGGGGCCACCACGCCGAGGAAGCGCGCCGCCAAGAAGGCCGAGCCGGCCGCCGAGGCGCCCGCTGCTGAGGCTGCGGCCGAGACCCCGGCCGCCCCGGCCGAGGCCCCCGCGGCCGAGGCCACCGACGGCGAGAAGGCCTGACCGTGCTCGAGGAGGCTCTCGAGCACCTCGTGACGAGCATCGTCGACCACAAGGACGAGGTGCAGGTGCGCCGCAAGGACCAGCGCCGCGGTGAGGTGCTCGAGGTGCGCGTGCACCCCGACGACCTCGGCCGCGTCATCGGCCGGTCCGGTCGCACCGCCAGCGCGCTGCGCACCGTGATGGGTGCGCTCTCCGGTGGTCGCCAGATCCGCATCGACATCGTCGACACCGACCGGGTCCGCTGACCCGAATGGACTCGTGAGCCCGAGCACCGTCATCGCCCGGATCGGCAAGCCGCACGGGCTGCTCGGTGAGGTGACCGTGCAGCTGCACACCGACGAGCCCGACCGGCGCCTGGCCGTGGGCACGGTCATCGACACCGAGGCCGCGGCCGGCACCGGCGTGCCGCGTGCGCTGACCGTGCGCTCCACCCGGGTGCACAACGGGGTCTGGCTCGTGGCGTTCGAGGAGATCCCCGATCGCACCGGCGCCGAGTCGCTGCGAGGCACCCGGCTGGTCGTCGACGGGGCCGACGTGCTGCCCGACGACGACGAGGACGACGTCTTCACCGAGGAGCAGCTGCGGGGGCTGACCGTCGTCGACCCCGCCGGCACCGTGCTCGGCGAGGTGGGTGGGCTCGAGCTCGGAGCCGCCCAGGACCGGCTCGTCATCCTGCTGCCCGACGGCCGCGAGGCCCAGGTGCCCTTCGTGACGGCGCTGGTGCCCGAGGTCGACCTCGAGGCGCGCCGGGTCGTCGTCGACGCGCCGCCCGGGTTGCTCGACCTGGGGGTCTGACCCCCGTGCGCGTCGACGTCGTCACGATCTTTCCCGAGTACCTCGCACCGCTGGACCTGTCGCTGATCGGCAAGGCGCGGCGCGACGGCATCCTCGACGTGCGGGTGCACGACCTGCGCGACTTCGCCCACGACCGGCACCGCACCGTCGACGACAGCCCGTTCGGTGGTGGCGCCGGCATGGTGATGACACCCGGGCCGTGGGCCGAGGCACTGAATGCCGTGGTCGCCGCCGGTCCGGTGGGGGAGGCACGCGCGCCGCACCTGGTCGTGCCCGGCCCGGGTGGGGTGCCGTTCCACCAGGCGCTGGCGCGCGCGCTGGCCGACGAGCCGTGGCTGGCGTTCGCGTGCGGGCGCTACGAGGGCATCGACGAGCGGGTGTACGAGCACGCCACAGAGCGGATGCCGGTCACGGTCGTCTCGCTCGGCGACTACGTGCTCAACGGCGGCGAGGTGGCCGTGCTGGCCATGGTCGAGGCCGTCGGCCGGCTGCTGCCCGGGGTCGTGGGCAACGCCGAGTCGCTCGTCGAGGAGTCGCACGAGGACGGCCTGCTCGAGTACCCCGTCTACACCCGCCCCGCGTCCTGGGACGACGCCGGCACGGTGCGCGAGGTGCCGTCGGTCCTGCTCTCGGGTGACCACGGGGCGATCGCCGCGTGGCGGCACCAGCAGCGACTCGAGCGCACGGCATCCCGTCGCCCTGACCTGCTGCCGGTGTCGGCCACGGCGGGGGCGCTCTCCGATCTCGACGTGCGGGTCGCGACCCCGGCTGATGCCGCTGAGCTGCTCGTGCTGCAGCGAGCCTGTTGGGTGCGCGAAGGGCTTGCGGCGCAGGGGCGTTGGGTGGTGCCGCCGCTCGTCGAGGAGCTCGACGACGTCGTCGCCGGGTTGGGGGAGTGGACCACGTATGCCGTGCGCGCGCGATTGACTGACGGCTCGCCCGGGCGGCTGGTCGGGTCGGTGCGCGGCCGGGTGCGGCCGGTCGACCACACGTGCTGGGAGGTGGGCCGGCTGATGGTGGCGCCCGACCTCCAGGGCCGCGGTCTGGGTCGGGAGCTGCTCGCGCTGGGGGAGTCGCCGGCGCCGTCGTCGGTGACTGCCTACTGGCTGACGACCGGCATCCTCGAGGAGGGGAACCAGCGCTTCTACAAGCGCGCCGGATACCGGCCGGCGCCGGGCGAGCCCACCTACCCGGGCGCCGTCGACCTCATCAAACGGCGTCGTTGAGCGCCCGCGACACCGGCCACGCACCGTCGGTCCAGTTGGCGATGACGGTGTAGGTCACGGCGGACGACGGTCGGCGCACGCTGACGAACGACACCCCCGCGTCGGACCCCTCCAGCCAGGCCGTGTCGGACGTGGCGTGCAGGTGGAACCCGAGACCGTACCGGTGCTGCTCCTGCGGCCAGTCACTGTGCGGCCGGAGCATCTCGGCGAGCCGGTCGAGCGGGACCACCCGACCGGCGAAGAGCGAGTCCCAGAAGGCGCTGAGGTCGGCCGCCGTCGAGTAGGTGCCACCGTCCCCGGTGCCGACCACCGGCAGGTGCAGCACGTTGGTGCGCAGGCCGTCCGCCGCCAGGTAGCCGAGGGCGGCGCGGCCGGGCAGCTCGTCGGAACGCAGGAACGCGGTGTCGACCATGCCCGCCGGCTCGCAGACCAGGCTGTCGACCAGCTCGTGGAACTCGACCCCGCTCGCCCGTTCGGCCAGCAGTGCCAGCACGACGAAGCCGCTGTTGTTGTAGGCGAACCGCTCGCCCGCCGGGAACTGCGTCGGGTGCCCCTCGAGCACCGGCAGCCACTGCTCGGTGGTTTCCAGCCGGTGCACCGGCACCGGCATCACGAAGTCGGTGAAGTCCTGGACGACGTCCTCGTCGAAGTAGTCTCCGATGCCGGACCGGTGCGCCAGGAGGTGCTCGACCGTGACGTCGTCGGCGATCTGCGGGAGGTCGTCGCCGAGCAGCGAGCGGGCCGTCGTGCCGAGCGTCAGCGTGCCGCGCTCGACCAGCGCCATGACCGCCAGCGCCGTGAGGGTCTTGGTCGCGCTGGCGGTCGCGAACTGCGTCTCGACGGTGTTCGGGATGCCGTGCGCGCGGTCGGCGAACCCGTAGGCCTGGACCAGCTCGGTCTCGCCCGCCCGGTCGACGCGGACCACACCCGAGAACCGGGAGCTGCGCGCGGCGTCATCCACGACGTCCTTCAAGGAGCCCATGACGCCGAAGGTAACGACTGCGCCACCCGATGGACAGCGAGTTACCGCCCGGATCCGCAGCAATGGGAGTCCGCCGCCCGCGGCGACTGCGCCGCGAGACATGCGAGCGCGCGGGCGCCATCCGAGAGCCTGCTGCGCTTGACTGGGGCGATGCCGACCGATGACTGGGGGGTCGAGGTCCTCGACCTCGAGGGGTACCTGGCCCGACTGGGCGTCGCGGCACGGGACCCCAGCCCGGCGGCCCTCGCCGAGCTGCACGAGGCGCACGTGCGCACGTTCACGTTCGACAACATCGACGTGCTGCTCGGCCGGCACCCGGGCGTCTCCCTGGCCGCGGTCCAGGAGAAGTTCGTCGACCGCGGCCGGGGCGGCTACTGCTTCGAGCACAGCACGGTCTTCGCCGCCGCCCTCGAACGACTGGGCTACCGCGTGCGGCGACACCTGGGCCGCGTCGGCGACCCCCGCTCGGGCGCGCAGCAGGGGCGCACGCACATGGTGGTCGAGGTGGTGCTCGACGGTCGCCGCCTGCTGTGCGACCCCGGTTTCGGGATGAGCCTGCTGCGCCCCGTCCCGTTGGAGGACCGCGCCCACGACGAGCACCCACCGGGCTGGCGCCACCGGGTGCGCGAGACGTCACGGGGGTGGGCGCTGGACCGGTGGCGTGGGGGCGGCTGGGAGGTCGCACACACCACCGACGAGCTCGAGGTGATGCCCGTCGACGTCCTCATCGGGCACCACTTCACGAGCACCTACCCGGGCTCGCACTTCACCACCGGGTTCGTGCTCGGCAAGCACCTTCCCGGCCGGCACGTCACGGTGACCCACGACTCGCTCACCGTGCGCACCCCGGGTGAGCCGACGGAGCATCGGCCCCTGCGACCGGGCGAGGTGGAGGAGTGGCTGATCGCGCTCGACGTGGCCCTGACCCCCGACGAGCGCTCGCGCCTGCTCCAGCGGGTGCAACACCTGGCGGCCTGAGCGCGCTCAGGGCTGCAGCGACGCCTTGAGGTCGGGCGGCAGCAGCAGCGCCTCGCCGATCAGCCGCTCGGCCACCACGGCGGTGGTCGTCTGCGCCGCCATGATGCCCATCAACACGAGCACCTGGGCGGCCGCGGCCTGCGCGGGGGAGCCGCCGCCGAGCAGCACCCCGATGAAGGCCCCCGGCAGCGTGACGACGCCGGCCGTGCGCACCTGGTCCAGGCCCGGGATGAGCGCCTCGGGCACCCGGCGGTGCACCACTTCACCGACCGCCTGGGGCCGGGTGAGGCCCAGCGACAGGGCCGCCTCGTACTGCCCCTTCTCCTCGCGCAGCGCCGCGAAGGCCCGGCGACAGGTGAGCGTGTGCCCGTTCATCGTGTTGCCGGCGAGGATGCCGACCACTGGCACGAGGGCGACGCCGGTCGGCGGCACGGTGCGGGTCAGCAGGATGATCAGCACCACCGGGAGCAGCCCGGCCAGCATGGCCAACGTCGCCCACGGCCAGGCCTTCGGTGCCTCCACCCGCCGCACGGTGGTCACCACGGCGACGACGAACATGAAGGCCAGCAGCAGCAGCGAGAGCCACAGCGAGCTGATGACGGCGGCGATGACCAGCGCCGCGATGCTCAGCTGCACGATCGCCCGGGCGGCGGCGAAGAGTGTCGAGCCGGGCTGCGGCAGCCGCCCGACGAGGTACATGGTGACGGTGAGGGCGAGCAGGAACACCACCGCGAGGGCGACGGGCAGGCCCGGGTCGATGGTCACGCGCACACCGTATGCCGTGCGCGAGCCGGCGCACGGCATCCGGGGATTTCGCCGGTCGCCTCCACCTCTGGCAGACTGGGTGGCTGCGTCCCGTCGACTCGACGGCCCCCGCCACAGGGGGAGTGCCCCGGACCCGTCCGGCCAGCATGCGGCCCGACGGACGCACCTTCGAACTCCGCAACACCAAACACCCGCGGGTGACCTGTGGCAGGCCGCGAGAAAGCGACATCGTCATGCAGCGTTTCGACGAGCTCGACCGCGCGTCGATCAAGACCGACATCCCGGCGTTCCGTGCCGGTGACAACGTCAAGGTCCACGTCAAGGTCGTCGAGGGCACCCGCTCGCGCATCCAGGTCTTCCAGGGCGTCGTCATCCGTCGCCACGGCGGTGGCGTCGGTGAGACCTTCACCGTCCGCAAGGTCTCGTTCGGCGTGGGTGTCGAGCGCACCTTCCCGCTGCACACGCCGATCATCGACCACATCGAGCTCGTCACCCGTGGTGACGTGCGCCGCGCGAAGCTCTACTACCTGCGCGACCTGCGCGGCAAGGCCGCCAAGATCAAGGAGAAGCGCGACACCCCCGTCGCGCGCTGAGACGTTCCGGAACGGTGCGGCCCTCCCAGACGGGGCGACTAGGCTCCGCGAGGTGACGGCCCGTCCAGACACCGACCCGGCACCGGCCACCTCCGTGGCCGAGGCCGGGTCGCGTCGTCCCCGGCCGGTCCTGCTCCTCGGGGCCGCGATCATCGTCACCGCGCTGGTGCAGGCGTTCGTCCTCCAGTCGTTCTTCGTCCCCACGGCCGCGCTCGCGCCGACCCTCGAACCAGGAGACCGTGTCCTCGTGTGGAAGGTGAGCCCGGCCGCCGAGCCCGGTGACCTGGTCGTGGTCGACACCACCGCCACGGCCACCGTCGACCGCTCGACCCCGGTCGCCGACGGGCTGGTCGGGCGCGTGCTGTCCTCCGTGGCCGACGCGCTCGGCGTCGACATCGGCGCCCAGAGCCAGGCCGCCGTCGTCGGCACCTCCACCGCGGATGCCGTCACCCTCACCGCACCCGTTCCCGCCACCGTGCCGCGCGACGCGGTTGTCGGCACCGTGGTGCTGCGGGTCTGGCCGCTGAGCCGGTTCGGCACGGTGTCCGCCGGGCCCGAGGCCGCGCAGTGAGCGCCCCCGAGGCCGACCCGGTGGCCGAGGGCCACGACGACGAGGGACGGGACGTGGAACCCGAGGACCAGGAGTCGCAGGGCCCGCTGCGGATGGTCACGTCGGCGGTGCGTGAGGTCGTCGTCGTGGTCGCCATGGCGCTGGTGCTGTCCTTCATCGTCAAGACCTGGCTGCTGCAGGCGTTCTTCATCCCCTCCGGGTCGATGGAGGACACCCTGCTCGTCGGCGACCGGGTCATCGTCTCGAAGCTGACACCGGGTCCGGTCGACCTCCAGCACGGCGACGTCGTCGTCTTCCAGGACCCGGGAGGGTGGCTCGAGGTGGTGCCGCCCGTGCAGCGCACCGGGATCTCCGGCGCGCTCCACGACGGGCTGGTCTTCGTCGGCCTGCTGCCGGCCGAGTCCGAGGACCACCTCATCAAGCGGGTCATCGGCCTGCCCGGCGACCACGTGGTCTGCTGCTCGCCCGACCGCAAGCTGCTGGTCAACGGCGTCGCGATCACCGAGCCCTACCTCAAGCCCGGCGACGAGTCGAGCGAGATGAACTTCGACATCACCGTGCCCGCCGGGCACGTGTGGGTCATGGGCGACCACCGTTCCGACTCGGAGGACTCGCGCTTCCACGACCCGAGCGGCTCCGGCAAGGACGGCTCGGTGCCGATCGACGACATCACCGGACGGGCCATCGCGATCGTCTGGCCGCTCGACCGCGCCGGTTGGCTGTCCGACCACGCGGAGACCTTCGCCCCCGTCCCCGAAGCGGCGGCCGGGCCGTGACCCCGGCACCTGCGCGCCGGCCGAGCCTTCGGGTCGAGCGGGCCCTGCAGCGCGACGGCCACCGCGTGCTCGCCGGGATGGACGAGGTGGGTCGCGGCGCGCTCGCGGGCCCGGTCACCGTCGGCGTCGTCGTCATCGACGAGACCTGCCGCAGCGCGCCGCAGGGGGTCAAGGACTCCAAGCTGCTGGCGCCGCACGCCCGCGAGCGGATGGTGCCACGCATCGAGCGCTGGGCGCTGGCCCACGCCGTCGGGCACGCGAGCGCCGACGAGATCGACGCGATCGGCATCATCGCGGCCCTGCGTCTTGCCGGGTGCCGCGCGCTGGGCACGGTG
This sequence comes from uncultured Actinomycetota bacterium, assembly GCA_963800505.1. Taxonomy (GTDB): domain Bacteria; phylum Actinomycetota; class Actinomycetes; order Actinomycetales; family Dermatophilaceae; genus Fodinibacter. The sequence continues at coordinate 146,094 of CAWDBL010000025.1, read as the reverse complement.
ACCGCGGCCGGCATCCGGCCCGACCTGGTCATCCTCGACGGCAACCATGACTGGCTCACCTCCCCGCAGGACGTCGGCCTGCTCGCCTTCGCCCACGAGGACCGCGTCGAGACCCCGCCGGTGACCACGATGATCAAGGCCGACCTGAAGTGCTCGTCGGTGGCGGCGGCCAGCGTGCTCGCGAAGGTGCAGCGTGACCGCATCATGGTCGACCTCGGCGCCGACGACGCGTACACCGGCTACGGCTGGGTCGAGAACAAGGGGTATGCCGCGCCCGAGCACCTCGACGCGTTGCGCCGCCTCGGCCCCTGCGAGCTGCACCGCCGGTCGTGGCGGCTGCCGGGGATGGACGATGATGGCGACGTGGCCGAGAGCGGAACGACCGACCTGACGTCAGTGGGGGAGCGATGAGCTCGGAGGACCTCGAGAAGTACGAGAGCGAGGCGGAGCTGGCGCTCTACCGCGAGTACCGCGACGTGGTGGGCCTGTTCAGCCACGTCGTCGAGACCGAGCGGCGGTTCTACCTGTGCAACAGCGTCGACGTGTTGGTGCGCTCCGACGGTGGGGAGGTCTTCTTCGACGTCACCATGCACGACGCCTGGGTGTGGGACATCTACCGCCCGGCCCGGTTCGCCAAGACGGTGCGCGTCGTCACCTTCAAGGACGTCAACGTCGAGGAGCTGGCCAAGAGCGAGCTCGAGCTGCCCAAGGGCGACTTCTGAGCCGGATGCCGTGACGCGCGTCGGTCCGTGACCGCCGAACGTTGCGGCTGAGCACGGACCCGCATCCACAGGGGGTGGGCCGGCTGTGGTCTCGTCCACAGGTGCGGGCCGGGGCTCGTGGCCCGCTTGCGCGGCGGGTTGGCTCCGGGCATGACGAGCACAGAACCGCCACCCGACACCGCACCGGCCTCATCACCGCCGACCCCCGGCGGTCGGCGGCGCCCGGTGGCCTCCCGGCCGCCGAGGCCGGCCGCTGCGCTGGGCCGCTACGGGGAGGCGCTCGCGGTGCGCTACCTGCGCGAGCAGGGCATGGAGGTGCTCGACCGCAACTGGCGGTGCGAGCACGGTGAGGTCGACGTCGTCGCGCTCGACGGTGACTGCCTGGTGATCTGCGAGGTCAAGACCCGCCGGTCCTCGGGGTTCGGCGAGCCGGTCGAGGCGGTCACCGTCGCCAAGGCCAAGCGGCTGCGGCGGCTGGCGGCTGCCTACCTCGCCGGCCACGGTGACGGTGCGCGGGTGGCGCAGGTGCGCGTCGACGTGGTGGGCATCCTGTGCCCGCCCGGTCGGCCGGCGGTGCTGCGGCACATCGTCGGGGTCGGCTCGTGAGCTCGGGCCTCGGGCTCACCCGCTCGGTGGCGCTGACCGGTCTCGACGGCACCGTGGTCGACGTCGAGGCGCACATCTCGCAGGGCCTGCCGCACTTCTCCGTCGGTGGCATGCCGGATGCCGCATGCGCCCAGTCACCCGACCGGGTGCGGTCGGCGGCGGCGAACAGCGGGGTCGCCGTGTCGCCCAACCGGGTCACCGTCAACCTCTCGCCCGCGTCGATCCCGAAGCGCGGAGCGTGCTTCGACCTGGCCATCGCCGTCGCGGTGCTGTCGGCGGGCGGAGCCATCAAGGGTGGGGTCGCCGCCGACGTCGTCCACCTGGGCGAGCTGGCGCTCGACGGGCGGGTCCGAGGCGTGCACGGGGTGCTGCCCGCGGTGCTGGCCGCGGTGCGCTCCGGGGCCCGGCACGTGGTCGTGCCGGTCGAGAACGTCGGTGAGGCCCAGCTCGTCTCCGGGGTGGCGGTGCACGGTGCCGGCTGCCTGCGCGACGTCGTCGAGTGGTACCGCGCGGCCGAGCACGGCACACCCCTCCCGCCCGCGCCGACGCCGGTTCCGGGCGTGGTCGAGACGCGGCCCGGTCCCGACCTCGCCGACGTCGTCGGGCAGCCCGAGGCGCGGCTGGCCCTCGAGCTGGCGGCGACCGGTGGGCACCACCTGCTGATGTCGGGGCCACCGGGGGTCGGCAAGACGATGCTCGCCGAGCGGCTGGTCACGGTGCTGCCCCCGCTCAGCCGGGAGCAGGCCCTCGAGACGCATGCCATCCGCTCGCTCACCGGTCAGGTCGGGGAGGTCGTCGAGCTCGACCGCACCCCGCCGTTCGTGGCGCCGCACCACAGCGCGTCGATGGCGGCCGTGACCGGCGGTGGGTCGGGGGTGGCGCTGCCGGGGGCCATCTCGCGGGCTCATCACGGGGTGCTCTTCCTCGACGAGGCACCCGAGTTCAAGGGCTCGGTGCTGCAGACCCTGCGCCAGCCGCTCGAGTCCGGGGAGGTGGTCATCGCGCGAGCCCGGCAGGTGGTGCGCTACCCGGCCCGGTTCCTGCTGGTGCTGGCCGCCAACCCGTGCCCGTGCGGCCGGTCCTACGGCAAGGGGCTCGACTGCTCGTGCAAGCCGATGGAGATCCGGTCCTACGCGGGCCGGCTGTCCGGGCCGTTGCTCGACCGGGTCGACCTGCAGGTGCACGTGCCGCCGGTGCACCGGGCGGCGTTCGGTGACGCGAGCGGGGAGTCCAGTGCCACGGTCGCCGCCCGGGTCGCGGCGGCGCGGGAGGCGCAGCGGGCTCGGTGGGCCGAGCACGGCTGGGCCACCAACGGGCTGGTTCCCGGGCACGCGCTGCGGCGGGCGCCGTTCCGGCTCCCACTGTCGACCACGGCCGTGCTCGACCGCAGCCTCGAGCAGGGCCGGCTGACGCTGCGCGGCTACGACCGGGTGCTGCGGGTCGCGTGGTCGGCGGCCGACCTGGCCGGGCTCGAGGTGCCCGGCCGTGACGAGGTGGCCACCGGGCTGGCGCTGCGCAGCGGCGAGCTGGTGGCGGCATGAGCACCGTGGGGAGTGGCGGGATGAATGGCGCACGAGGTGCCGGCGGGATGCATGGCATGGGGCTTCGGGCTTCCGGGAGGCCGACCAGCAGGCTCGAGCTCGACGAGCGTTGGGCGCGCGCCGCCTGGGCGTTCCTCACGGAGCCCTGCGACGCCGGCGTGATTCGGCTGCTCGCGGAGGGCGGGGCCGTCGAGGCGCTCGTGCGGCTGCGCGCTGGGCAGCTCCGGTCGCGTAGTGGTTGGGAGGTCCGGCTGCCCGAGCTCGACCTCGATGCGATGGCCCGAGCGGCCCGGCACTCGCAGGTGCGCGTCATCGTGCCCGGTGATCCGGAGTGGCCGGCCGGCCTCGACCGCCTGCGCCAACCTCCCTACTGCCTGTTCGCGCGGGGGCACCTCGACCTCGGCGAGCTCGTCGAGCGCAGTGTCGCCGTGGTGGGGTCGCGGGCGGCCACCGAGTACGGCCTGCGCGTCGCGGCCGACATCGCCGACGGCCTGGCCGCCCGCGGCTTCACCGTGGTGAGCGGTGCCGCCTACGGCATCGACTCCGCCGCCCACCGGGCGGCGCTTGCTGCCGACGGCCCGACTGTTGCGGTGCTGGCATGTGGCGCGGACCGGGCCTACCCCACCTCACATCGCGCGATGCTCGAGCAGATCGTGGCCACGGGAGGAGCCGTGGTCAGCGAGGTTCCCGTGGGCTGTGCGCCCTACCGGTCGCGGTTCCTGGCACGTAACCGGCTCATCGCCACGCTGGCGCGGGCCACCGTCGTGGTCGAGGCCAACCTGCGCTCCGGGTCGCTCACCACGGCCAAGGCGGCAAGTGAGCACCACCTGCCGGTCGGTGCGGTGCCCGGCCCGGTCACGAGCATGACGTCGGCGGGGTGCCACGCCCTGCTCAGGGAGACCGACGCCGTGCTCGTCACGGACGCCGCGGAGGTGGCCGAGCTGGCCGCCCGGATCGGCGACGACCTGCTGCCCGACCACGTCCCCTCCGGCCGGTCCGTGCCGGGGGACGACCTCGACCCGGAGTCCTACCGGGTGTGGTCGGCGGTGCCGCTGCGGGGCGGTGCGACGCTGGACCGCCTGGCCTCCGCCGGCGGAGTCGAGCCACGCCGGCTGGTCGGCATCCTGGCGGTGCTCGAGGCCGAGGGGTTGGTCACGAAGCACGCGGGGCGGTGGCGCAAGACGCGGTCCAGCCTGGTGGAGCCGTCCGAGTGAGATCTGGGCCTGTCGTTCGCCACCGGTCGGCTGGTGCTGGGACTTGTGCGGTCCTCGCGAGGTGTCGGGCGTGTCGTTCGCCACCCGCGGCCGGTGGTGACACCGTGGGCCCCATGACCGGCGGCCCCTCCGACGCGCTGCCTGCCTTCGAGCGCCACCTGCGTTCCGAACGGGGCAGGTCGCCCCACACGGTGCGGGCCTACGTGCGCGACGTCGGTGTGTTCCTCGACGAGGTGGGGGCGCACGACGACGAGGGCCTGTGCTCCGTCACCCTCGCCGACCTGCGCGCCTGGCTCGGCGTGCTTTCGCGCCGCGGGGCGGCGCGGGCGACGATCGCCCGTACGTCGGCGTCGCTGCGCACCTTCTTCGGCTGGCTCGAGCGCACCGGCCGGATCCCCACGGACCCCTCCCTGCGCCTCAGCGCACCGAGCCGGCACCGGACGCTCCCACCGGTGCTCGCCCAGCGCTCCGCCGCCGCACTCCTCGACGTGGCGGCGGTCGCCGCGGACGACGACGACCCGGTGCACCTGCGCGACCGTGCGGCCCTGGAGCTGCTCTACGCCACCGGGGTTCGGGTCGGCGAGCTCGTCGGGCTCGACGTCGACGACGTCGACCTGTCCGCCGACGTGCTGCGGGTGGTCGGCAAGGGCGACAAGGAGCGCCGGGTCCCGTTCGGGGCGCCGGCGCGCCGGGCGGTCACCGCCTGGCTCGAGGACGGGCGGCCGAAGCTCGTCACGGCGCAGAGCGGACCGGCCCTGCTGCTCGGCCGGCGCGGGCGCCGAGCGGACCAGCGCCAGATCCGGGCCGTCGTGCATGCGCTGCTGCAGCACGTGGCCGATGCTCCGGACCTCGGGCCGCACGGCCTGCGGCACAGCGCGGCCACGCACCTCCTCGAGGGGGGCGCGGACCTGCGGATGGTGCAGGAGCTCCTCGGCCATGCCTCGCTGGCCACCACGCAGATCTACACCCACGTCTCCGTCGACCGGCTTCGGCAGTCCTTCGCGCAAGCGCACCCCCGCGCCTGACCGCAACCTTGCCGGGGTGCGCCGCCATGGCCGGCGATATCGCCGGTCAACGCGGGCCTCCCAGCTCGGGGTCGATTCGAACCCGCGCAGTTCGCGGGCATCGGTACGGATCTGGTCGAAGACCGGGCCCCACAGCAGCGGGGCCAGATCGCGAGTCTTTGACGACGCCATCGCTGAACGTGACCCTTACCGTGTGGGCGTCCACGAGCACGCGCTGCTCAGCGCGGGACAGCACGCCCGTGAGCACGGACAGGTCACGTGATGCTGACGCGTACCGTGGCACGGCTCTCCTTTCGTTGGTTGTGAGCGTTGCGGACACCACTGACGGTGCGTGCTCGCGCTCACCGCGGCAGGAGGACTTGGCCCAGGCAGCGGGGGCTTCGCCCGCGCCACGGACCGGCTGTCCACCTCCGCTTCCCGAGCGCAGTACAACGTGCGCGCTCACTTCCCCCACCTGGTGCCGCAGTGCGCCAGGGGGTGCGGGGTCGCACAGGCGTCACCGGCCGAGGGGGAGCAGTGCCACCCGACCTCCAGCGAGCAGCGGGTAGGGGTCGAGGTAGGTGGCGCCGCGACGCGCGCCCAGGTGCAGGCAGGCGCGGGGGCCGCAGTGCGCTGGACCGGCTCGGACGTGCAAGGCCCCCATCACCTGCCCAGTGACGACGACCGCACCGACCGCCACGCGCGCGTCGACCGGCTCGTAGGTGCTGCTCAGCCCGCCCCGGTGCGCCACCGTGATGGTGCCCCTACCGGCTACGAGCCCGGCATGGGTCACCACCCCGTCCTCCACGGCGAGCACCGGTGTGCCGTCGGCCACCTCGAGGTCCAGCCCGCGGTGCCCGGCGCCGTAGGTCGACAGCGGCGCCCGGAACGGACGGACCACGGCCGGCCTGGGCCGCGCCGGCCACCGCCACCGTGCTCGGTCGGCGGCCGAGCCCGAAGGTCGGGCAACACCACGGGCTGAAGCCGCGCCGGACACATCGCTCTGGGCACCGGGGCGCAGTGGCACGGTCACCACCAGCCGCGTGGCGGAGCCGGCTGAGGTCGCCGCTGCGGCACCGGGCAGCTCAGCACCGGTCAGCCCGTCAAGCGTCACCGCCGCCGGGGGCGGCACGGCGACTCGACCCGATGGCGTCACCGAGGTGACCAGCAGGATGGCAGCCGAGGCGACGACCAGCGCGGGAAGCGGGGTCCGGACCATGTGGCAAGCGTCGCGGCAGCCGCATCGCGGCGACACCGGCGGGCCGAACCTGTGGACAGGGCGAGACGAAGCACGACCCTGTGGACAGCGCCCATCAACCGCACCGCAGCGCGGTGCCGGCCGGACCGGCACGCAATGGCCGACCCGGTGCACGTCCACACGGGCCGAGTGCCGGTCAGACGTGCAACGCCGCCAGTCGGCGGCAGGCCTCGTCGAGCACCTCGTCGCGCTTGCAGAACGCGAACCGCACCAGGGTGCGCGCAGCATCCACGTCGTCGTGGAACACCGACACCGGCACCCCGACCACACCAGCCCGGGCGGGCAGCTCGAGGCAGAAGGCGAGCGCGTCGACGGCGCCCAGCGGCGCGGCATCCGCGATGACGAAGTACGTGCCTCGAGGCACCGCGACGGACATGCCCGCGCGCCCGAGCCCCTCCACCAACCGGTCGCGCTTGGCGGCCAGCGACGACGCCAGGCCGGCGTACACGGCATCCGGCAGGGCGAGCCCGGCGGCCACGGCCGGCTGGAACGGCCCCGACCCCACGTAGGTGAGGAACTGCTTGACCGCCCGGACCGCCGCCACCGCCTCGGCCGGCCCCGACACCCAGCCGACCTTCCACCCGGTCGTCGAGAACGTCTTGCCGGCCGACGAGATGGTCAGCGTGCGCTCGCGCATCCCGGGCAGAGTCGACACCGGCACGTGCTCGGCCCCGTCGAAGACCAAGTGCTCGTAGACCTCGTCGGTCACCACCCACGCGTCGTGCTCGCGAGCGAGCGAGCAGACGAGCTCGAGCTCGGCCCGGGTGAACACCTTGCCGGTCGGGTTGTGCGGGGTGTTGAGCAGCACCATGCGGGTGCGCGACGAGAACGCCGCCCGCAGCGACGCCTCGTCGACCGCGAAGTCGGGGAAGCGCAGCACCGAGGTGCGCCGCACCCCGCCGGCGAGCGCGATCGTCGCGGCGTACGAGTCGTAGTAGGGCTCGAAGGTCACCACCTCGTCACCCGGCTGCACCAGCGCCAGCACGGTCACCGCGATCGCCTCGGTGGCCCCCACCGTCACGAGCACCTCCGACGACGGGTCGACCTCGACACCGTAGAACCGCTTCTGGTGCACGGCGATCGCGTCGAGCAGCTCGGGCACGCCGGCGCCGGGCGGGTACTGGTTGCGCCCGCCGCGGATCGCCGCCACCGCGGCCTCGAGCACCTCGGGCGGACCGTCGGTGTCGGGGAACCCCTGGCCGAGGTTGATCGCGTCGTGCTCCGCGGCCAGAGCCGACATCGTGGCGAAGATCGTCGTGCCGAAGGGCGCAAGGGCGGGGTGACCGAGGGAGCGCGTCATCCCTGCAGGCTATGCCGCAGGGGCGCTCGCGCCGCCGAGCCCGTGCTCGTCGGCGTGCGCGATCTGCCCGAGCGAGCGCCAGACGACGGCCAGGGTCAGCGCCGACCCGACGAACGCGAACCAGAACGGCGCCGCCGCGCCGAACCGCTCGGCGAGCACCCCACCGAGAACCTGCCCGACCATGAGCCCGACCGTCAGCCCGAGCCAGTAGACGGACCCGACCCGGCCCTGCAGGTCCTGCGGGGTGGCCCGTTGGCGCACCGCGTTCGACAGTGAGCCCCAGACGAACGCGTAGGCACCGAACACGAACATCACGCCGTAGGCCACCAGCGGCTCGGTCGTCAGCGCGAGCGCGAGGTGCATGAGGACCTCGAGCGTCAGGCACACCTTCATGAGGCGGCCCAGCGGCACGCGCCGCTCGAGCCGGTCGTAGCAGAAGACCCCGAGCACGCCGCCCACCGCGGTCGCGGTCGTGAGCAGGCCGAACCCCACCTCGTCGACCCCGAGCCGCTGCTGGGCCCAGTAGACGAGCACGCCCCAGGGGGCTCCCCAGGTGATGTTGAAGGCGAAGATGACGAGGATCAGCGTGCGCACCGGCGCGTGGTGGCGGATCCAGCGCAGGCCGTCGAGGATGTCGCGGCCCACGTGCTGGGGCTCGTGGCCCTCGGGCCGCACCACCGCGGGCAGGGCGACCTTCGCGAAGAGCGCGGCGGCGAGCAGCCCGGCGGCCGCCTGCACCCCGAACGGCAGGGCGTGCCCGACGGCGAACAGCGTCGCCCCGACCGCCGGCCCCACCATCTGGTTCGCGACGAGGAACCCCGACATCTGTCGCGCGCTCGCGATGCCCAGGTCGGCGGGGGCCACGATCGAGGGCAGCACGGCACGCCACCCGGTGTCGGCGAAGATCTCGGCCGTCCCCACGGCGAGCAGGGCGATCAGCAGCAGGCCGATCGAGATGGTGCCACTCACGATCGTCGCGACGAGCAGGGCCAGCACGGCGACCCGGGTCAGGTTGGCCGTGAGGACCAGCCGCTTGCGGTCGACCCGGTCGGCGATGGCGCCCGCGTAGAGCCCGAGGACGAGCGTGGGCACCTGCTGGACGATCGCCGCGGCGGCGATGAGCCGCGGGTCGCCGGTCTGCGACGCCACCAGCAGCGGACCGGCCGCCAGGGCGATGCCGTCGCCGAGCTGGGCCACCCACGACGAGGACAGGTTCCACCGGAACGCCGTCCCCATCCGGGGTGGCGCGACGGCGTCGAGGATGCGGCCCACGAGGTCGAGAACCTACTCCGTGGATGCCGTGTGGTCGCCTCCGTTTCCCCACCCGCCTCCCGCTGGAACGTGAGGGGGGCAGGCAGGCGGCTCCCCGGCATCCGCGCACGGTTCCGCGGATTAGGCGCCCGGGGGCGCACCTCCGTAGACTGACCCCACGACCGGTCTCAGGCCGGTCGAATTCGCGTGTCCTTCTCTGCGACCCCCTCCGGGCGGCGCAGGGCACACCACGGCAGTGGCGGATCGCCTCCTCGGGAGCGTCCGTCCGGGGTGTGGCCGGGACACCAGGCAGGTGGATGACGACCCTCCAGCAGGAGGGGAGCGCCACCGACGGAACTGACAACCACAGAGCAAGGAGAACGACGATGGCCGTCGTCACCATGCGCCAGCTCCTCGAGAGCGGCGTCCACTTCGGGCACCAGACCCGTCGCTGGAATCCGAAGATGAAGCGCTTCATCATGACCGAGCGCAACGGCATCTACATCATCGACCTGCAGCAGTCGGTGACCTACATCAACAACGCGTACGAGTTCGTCAAGGAGACCGTCGCCCACGGCGGCACCATCCTGTTCGTCGGCACCAAGCGCCAGGCGCAGGAGCCGATCGCCGAGCAGGCGACCCGCGTCGGGATGCCGTACGTCAACCACCGCTGGCTCGGTGGCATGCTCACCAACTTCCAGACGATCTCCAAGCGGCTCACCCGCCTCAAGGAGCTCGAGGAGCTCGACTTCGACGACGTGGCCGGCTCGGGCTTCACGAAGAAGGAGCTGCTCATCTTCAAGCGCGAGAAGGACAAGCTCGAGCGCACCCTGGGCGGCATCCGCACCATGGGCCGGGTTCCGTCCGCCGTGTGGATCGTCGACACCAAGAAGGAGCACCTCGCGGTCGACGAGGCCCGCAAGCTCGGGCTGCCGGTCATCGCGATCCTCGACACGAACTGCGACCCCGACGAGGTCGACTACAAGATCCCGGGCAACGACGACGCGATCCGTTCGGTCACCCTCCTCACCCGCGTCATCGCGGATGCCGTCGCCGAGGGCTTGATTGCCCGCGCCGGTGGCCCCGCCGCCGGTGACGACGTCGCCGCCGACGAGCCGCTGGCCGACTGGGAGCGCGAGCTGCTCGGTGGCGACGCCGCCCAGACCGCGCAGGCCGTGGCCACGGAGGCCGGCGAGACCGCAGCCGCTCCCGCGGTCGAGGCCGCCGAGGCCGAGGTCGAGGTCGTCGAGACCCCGGCCCCCGTGGTCGCCGAGGCCATTGCCGAGGACGCCCCCGCAACCGAGGCCGCCCCGGCCCCGGTCGAGGAGGCCCCCGCCGCGGAGGTCGTAGAGGTCACCGAGGCTGCCGAGGTCGCCGCCGAGGAGACCCTCGAGACCCCGGTCGCCGAGGAGCTCGACACCCCGGTCGTCGAGGCCGTCGAGGCAGAGGCCACCGAGGCGCCGGCTGCCCCCGAGCAGGCCTGACCCACCCTCGTCACATCCGAACCGAGCACGAAAGAGCGATAACACCTCATGGCGAACTACACCGCCGCTGACATCAAGGCGCTCCGCGAGAAGACCGCCGCCGGCATGATGGACGTCAAGCGCGCCCTCGACGAGGCCGACGGCGACATGACCGCGGCCGAGGAGATTCTTCGCGTGAAGGGTCTCAAGGGCGTCACCAAGCGCGAGGGCCGCACCGCCTCCAACGGCCTGGTCACCGCCAAGGCCGGCGCCGGCGAGGGCACCCTCGTCGAGGTCCTGTGCGAGACCGACTTCGTCGCCAAGGGCGAGCGCTTCGGCGCCCTGGCCGACGAGGTGCTCACCCAGGCCGTCGCCACCCAGTCGGCCGACGCCGAGGCGCTGCTCGCGTCGACGCTCTCCGACGGCAAGTCCGTCAAGGAGCTGCTCGACGAGGCCAACGCCACCATCGGCGAGAAGATCGAGGTCAAGCGCGTGGCCCGCCTCGAGGGCGAGCACGTCGTGTCGTACCTGCACAAGACCAGCCCCGACCTGCCCGCGCAGATCGGCGTGCTGGTGGCCACCAGCGGTGGTGACGAGCAGACGGCCAAGGACGTCGCGATGCACATCGCCGCGTTCAGCCCGAGCGTCCTCACCCGCGAGGAGGTCGACGCCGCGACGGTCGAGAACGAGCGTCGCGTCGCCGAGGCCACCGCCAAGGAGGAGGGCAAGCCCGAGGCTGCTCTCTCCCGCATCGTCGAGGGCCGGGTCAACGGCTACTTCAAGGAGAACGTCCTGCTCGAGCAGCCGTTCGCCAAGGAGCCGAAGAAGACCGTGGCCAAGGTCCTGCAGGAGGCCGGCGCCGAGGCCAAGGGCTTCGTGCGCTTCCGCGTCGGGAGCTGACTCCCCGCCGCACCACGCAGCATCCGGATGCCGTCCGCTCACCCGAGCGGGCGGCATCCGAGCGTCAGTGGCTGGTTGACGTCACGTCGGCCCAGGAGCTGACAGCGGCTCGAGAGATGGGCACAACCGGCTGCCTCACCGGTTCCTTGGAGCCAACTCGGCCTAGATGAGGAAGCGGTTGAGGGCTTTCTCGAGGTGCTGGGTGTCACGGAAGCGGTTCAGGCGCAACCTTGCTCGGGACAGGGCCCGCCTGCGAGCCCGGTCGGGGTCGCGGTGCGCCGGAATCCGGTGAGACGTCCGGCGCTGCGTGGGGTGGGCTGCTTCGCGGCGCGCCGAGGTGGTCGACCCCGGAGGCGCGAACTCGGGGGAGGCGGCCGTCGAGGGTGCGGACCCCACGGTGGACGGCGAGGGCGCGGCGCCCCAGCCCAGCAGCGGCGGCGGGCGTGACACGTATGCGTGCCCCAGCGGCGTCGTGAGCCGGATCTCGTGCCCGGTGAGGACGGTGGCCGCCCAACCGGGAGCCTCCTTGCCGTAGTTGCACCGGGCGCACCTGCCGCCGCCCTGCTGAAAGCTGGTGGCGCCCTCGTCGCGAGCCGGCACGGTGTGGTCGGCGTGCGCGATCGGCGCCTCGCACCACGGCGTGCGGCAGACGTCGTCACGCAGCACGAGCATTCGCCGCAGCAGCCCGGTGAAGTGGCGTCGACGCGAGTCCATCGCCACGAGGTCCCGCCCGTCGGGGCTGGTGTAGAGACGGCGCAACCACACCGTCGCCGCGCGGTCCACCGTGGCGCCATCCGCGACCTCGCTGCCGCCGCCGCCGCCGCCGCCGCTGCCGCCGCTGCCGCCGCTGCCGCCGCCGCCGCTGCTGCCGCTGCCGCCGCCGCTGCTGTCGCCGCCGCTGCTGCCGCTGTCGCCGCTGCTGCCGCTGTCGCCGCCGCCGCCGCTGGCGCCGCTGCCGCCACCTGGGTCGCCCCTCACCCACGCGCGAGCGACCGGAGCCGGGAGCGATCCATGGCCGGGCAGCCGGGCCGGCTCCATCACCGACCGGTCGGGATCTCCGGTGCCGAGCAGCGACCGGTCGGTCATGACGAGGTGGACTTCGACCGGCTGCACCTGGCCCGTCGCACGGCCGGACAACAGCTGCAACGCCGTATCGGTCTCTACGGCACCGATCCCACGGCCCTGAGGGCCCTCCTCGGGGCACTGACCGGACACCACCGACTGCGCTCGCCTGCGCAGGGCTGCCGCGGCACCGACGACCTCGACCATCGGCCCGAGCACGGTGAGGTAGGCCATGCCGTCAGGGGCCGGTCGGGTGGTGACGCGCCGGGACCTCACAGCGTCCTGCATCCTCTTCAGCACGGACGCGACGTCCAGCTCCTGCGCGACCCGGCGTGCAGCCCTCTCTGCTCCGCGCACGCCCAGCCGCCCGAGGAGGGGGCCGACCCGTCGGTCGACCTCGGCCCGGTGCTCGAGGGTCAGGACACCGGTCGCCTGGACCATGACCTCGGCGTGCCGCTCGGAACACTGGCCCGACTCGAGCGCCTGCATCGTGAACGGCATCTCGTCGACGAGTGCGCGGGCCACACCGACGAAGCGATCGCCGAGGGTGGGGGACTGCCGGCGCGCGAGGGCGACCTCCGAGCCGACGGAGCGCACGGCATCCTGCGGGCGAGTCACCTCGCGTGACTCGCGCAGCGCGTGCGTGGCCCGGGCCTGGGTCGCCGCCGCGGTGTTCTTCAGGCGCTCGCACTCGGCCACGAGGTCGAGCCGCTCACGGTCGCTCAGCCGGCCGACGTCGATGGCGCAGAGCCAACCTCGCACCGCGGCGACCGACACCGGCGCCGCCTGCTGTGCGGTGCTCGGGTCGATCGGTGCCGTTCCCCCTGCCATGCACTAATCGTACAGGTGTACACCGACATGAGCCTCGGACCGGATGCCCTGTGGACGACGGTCGGGGGACACGCTGCCTGTGGACAACCGCGCCCCATCGGCAAGACCGTCGCCAACGCCCTGACCGGTGACCGCCGGCGGGTCGCTCGACGGAACGCGATCCAGCGGTCGGTGTCGCGCCATCGCAGAAGTCGTGCACCGAGGCCGGCGTCAGGCCGGTGTCGGTCGGCCACGTCGTCGGCCACCAGCGCCAGTGCGTCGTGCAGGTCAACGACATCGGGTGAGGCCGGAAGGGTGCGCGGCCACCCGCTCGGCGAGGTCCCAGACCGTCCGGTCGAAGTCGGCCCAGGTGACGACCTCAGGGTGCGGCTCGATGTCGGCACCGTCGCATCCGGCTGCCGTCGTGATCCGTCACCCGCGCGCATACTGACACCGGAGGTGGTGACGATGAGCGACACCCAGCGCAGCGACGTCCCCGAGCGCCGCGAGCGCCCCAAGAGCACCGACCGCCCCAACAGCACCGACCGCCCCGAGCCGGCCCCAGGCGGACACCACCACCTCGAGCGACGAGTGCACGTCGACCTGCCGCGCGTGCTCCCGCAGGACATGGTGACCACCCACGACGTCGACCCCGGCCCGGACCCGCGAGGCGGTCGGGACACCGACACGGAGTTCATGCTCCGCAACGCCGGTTGGTGAGGCGTCCGCCCACGCTGTGACCGGCATCCGCGCGGTCCTCGGGGTTCGGCTGGCGCACCCGCCTGTGAAAGGATCGGGCGACCGCCGCACCACCGCCGAGGAGGCCCTGTGACCACGCACGCCCTGACCGAGGCGGCACCGACCGCCGAGCCCCACCGGTCGCCCCGGCGCGTGCTCCTCAAGCTCTCCGGTGAGGTCTTCGGTGGCGGCAAGGTCGGCGTCGACCCCGATGTCGTGCGCGACATCGCCCGCCAGATCGCCGCGGCGGTGCGCGAGGGCATCGAGGTGGCGGTCGTCGTCGGGGGTGGCAACTTCTTCCGTGGGGCCGAGCTGCAGCAGAAGGGCATGGACCGCTCGCGGGCCGACTACATCGGCATGCTCGGCACGGTCATGAACTGCCTCGCGCTGCAGGACTTCCTCGAGAAGGAGGGCATCGACACCCGGGTACAGAGCGCCATCACGATGGGGCAGGTGGCCGAGCCGTACATCCCGCGGCGCGCCATCCGGCACCTCGAGAAGGGGCGGGTCGTCATCTTCGGCGCCGGTGCCGGGATGCCGTACTTCTCCACCGACACGGTGAGCGCCCAGCGCGCGCTGGAGTGCAAGTGCGACGTGGTGCTGATGAGCAAGAACGGCGTCGACGGCGTCTACGACTCCGACCCGCGCACCAACCCCGACGCCCGCAAGCTCGAGCGGGTCAGCTTCGAGGACGCCCTGCGCAGCGGCCTGCGCGTCGTGGATGCCGCGGCCTTCAGCCTGTGCATGGACAACCACCTGCCGATGGTCGTCTTCGGCATGGAGGGCGACGGCAACATCACCCGCGCGCTGCTCGGGGAGCGCATCGGCACGCTGGTCTCCGCCGGCTGACACCCCTTCGCTGACACCCCTCCCGCGCGCCCGGCACGCCGGCCCGCGCCGTTTGACACACTGGACCCGACCGCCGCGCTCGCCGCGTGGCAGATGTGAAGGAGAGCCGCCCCGATGATCGACGAGACCCTGTTCGACGCCGAGGAGAAGATGGAGAAGGCCGTCGAGGTCGCCAAGGAGAGCTTCGCCGGCATCCGCACCGGGCGCGCCCACCCGGGGATGTTCCAGAAGCTCCTCGTCGACTACTACGGCGCGCCCACGCCGCTGCAGCAGCTCGCGTCGTTCCAGAACCCCGAGGCGCGCACCATCATCATCAGCCCGTTCGACAAGTCGTCGATGCACGCCATCGAGAAGGCCATCCAGCAGGCCGACCTCGGCATCAACCCGAGCAACGACGGCTCGATCATCCGCTGCGTGATGCCGGTGCTCACCGAGGAGCGGCGCCGCGAGTACGTCAAGATGGCGCACACCCAGGCCGAGGACGCCAAGATCTCGGTGCGCAACATCCGCCGTCATGCCAAGACCACGCTCGAGAAGATGGTCAAGGACGGCGACGTCGGCGAGGACGAGGGCTCGCGCGCCGAGAAGGAGCTCGAGACCGTCACCAAGAAGCACGTCGACCTGATCGACGACCTGCTCAAGCACAAGGAGGCCGAGCTCCTCGACGTCTGAGCACCGACGACCGAGCGCCTGACCATCATGACCGACGCCCCAGCCGACACCGCCGACGGCCTGCCCGGCACCCCCAACCCCGCAGAGGATGCCGTGGACGCCATCGTGTCCGAACCGGCGCCCCCGAAGGCGGGTCGCGACCTGCGCGCCGCGGTGGGTGTGGGCCTGCTTCTCGTCGGCCTGATCATCGGCACCCTGGTCGTCGGTGCCAGCGCGTTCCTGGTGGTCATCGTCGTGGCGGTGTCGTACGGCGCCTGGGAGCTGCGTCGCGCCATCGCGACCCGCGGCATGGTGGTGCCGCTGGTCCCACTGCTGCTCGGCGCCGTCGGCATGCTGGTCTCGGCCTACCTGCGCGGTGCCGAGGCGCTGGTCGTCACCTTCGGCCTGACCATCGTGGGGCTGCTCATCTGGCGGGTGGCCGACGGGCTGGCCGGTGCCGCCCGCGACCTGAGCGCCTCCGCGCTGGTCGCGTTCTACCCGGTCTTCCTCGGCGGGTTCGCCTCGATGATGCTCGCGGCGCCCGACGACGGCCGGCAGCGCATCGTCGTGTTCATCCTGGTGACCGTGTTCTCCGACATCGGCGGGTATGCCGTGGGTGTCGTGTTCGGCCGGCACCCGATGGCGCCGTCACTGAGCCCGAAGAAGTCGTGGGAGGGCTTCGCCGGCTCGGTCGCCTCGTGCGCCGCGGTGGGCGCGATCTCCCTTCCGCTCGTCCTCGGCGGCCAGTGGTGGCAGGGCGCCCTGCTCGGCGTCGCCGCGGCATCGGGTGCGACCCTGGGTGACCTCATCGAGTCCAGCATCAAGCGCGACCTCGGCATCAAGGACATGGGGGCGCTGCTACCCGGGCACGGCGGCCTGATGGACCGCCTCGACTCGCTCGTCATCGTCGCGCCCGTCGCCTGGGCGCTGCTGCTCTGGTTCGTGCCGCTGGCCTGAGGCCTGCTGGGTCAGCCCGCCTGGCGGCGCAGCCCCAGCACCTGCTCCAGCAGCTCGGTCGGCTGCACCCGCAGCGTGCCGTCCTCCGCCTGGCTGGTCAGGCAGGTGACGCGCCCAGCGAGCCAGTGGTAGGTGTGCACCGACACCGGGCTGGCACCCTCGTCGTGCAGCCGCTGGGCGTGGGCGGGCACCAGCTCGAGCGCGTCGTGCACCTCCAGCGCGGTCGAGCACGGCTGGAGGATGACGGCGTGCCGGTGCGGCACGGCGAAGACGAAGCCGTTGCGGCCGTCGGCGTCGGGCAGCCACTGATGGGCGGCGTCGTCGAGGAACCGCGCCAAGCTCGCGGTGTAGGGAGACTCGCCCAGCACGGCATACACGCCGGCGCCGTTCTCGCGAACCCGCTGGACGCTCACCTCGGTCGAACGGACCAGGGCGAGCAGGTTGGCGCGTCCGCTGCCGAACAGGCCGGGCACGTACCGCTCAGTGGCGTTGATGCGAGAGTCGGCCAGCGTGACGACCGTCGTGGGCAGGTCGAGCGTGAGCACCTCGTGGATGTGCGCGGCGAACGGGTCGGCGTAGGAGAACCCCAGCCCGGACGCCTGCAGCTGATCGGCCGCCACGAGCCGTGAGGTGAGCGCGGCGTCGAACTGTGCGGGGGACAGCGCGCCGATGTAGGCGTCGGCCGCGGCGGAGAGGCGCCGTAGGTGGGTGCGCACCGCCGCCTCGTACTCGGACTCGTGGGGCTCGTCGCCGGCGTCGGGAACCATGTGCGTCGGCCCCGGCCCGTGCCCAGCGAGGCCCTGCAGTGCCGGGACCGGTGAAGGGTGGATCCGTGACCTCCAGAACCTTTCGAAGACGCGCATCGAGACCTCATCCGCTGCGTCCCGATTCCCTGCGAAGCGAGACGCTTCCACGGTAGGGGCTGGAGTGTCGGCGCCGCCGCGGAACGCGAACAACTGGTGGTCAATTGAGGTGTCAGATGACCCACACCGACCTGAGAGAATCGACGGACCATGTCTGAGACCCCTGCTCCGCGACCCGCACCCGGCCAGCTCACCTTCACGGCGCCGCGGCGCGGAAAGCCGCCGCGCCACCTGGCCGACCTGACCCTCGCGCAGCGGCGCGAGGCCGCGGTCGCCCTGGGGCACCCCGCCTACCGCGCCGGCCAGCTGTCGACGCACTACTTCGAGCGGCTGGTCGACCGGCCCGAGGAGATGACCGACCTGCCCAAGGCCGTGCGCGACGGCCTGGTCGCCGACCTCCTCCCGACCCTGCTCACCCCGGTGCGCAGCCTCACCGCCGACCGCGGCGCCACGGTGAAGCAGGTGTGGCGGCTGTTCGACGGCGCCCTGGTCGAGTCGGTGCTGATGCGCTACCCGAACCGGGTCACCGTGTGCATCTCCAGCCAGGCCGGGTGCGGCATGAACTGCCCGTTCTGCGCGACCGGCCAGGAGGGGCTGACCCGCAACATGTCGACGGCCGAGATCGTCGAGCAGGTGGTGGGTGCCGCCCGGCTGCTGCGCCGCGGCGAGCTGCCCGCCATCGGTGGTGGCGACCAGGGTGCAGCGCTCGGTGACGAGGCCGACGGGTCCGCGCCCGGTGATGCCGAGGATGCCGGGTCGGGACCCGGCCGGGTCAGCAACGTGGTCTTCATGGGGATGGGGGAGGCACTCGCCAACTACAACGCCGCCATCGGCGCGATCCGCCGGCTCACCGAGCCCGCGCCCTCCGGGCTGGGCATCTCCGCGCGCGGCATCACCATGTCGACCGTGGGACTCGTGCCCGGCATCGACAAGCTCACCGCCGAGGGCATCCCGGTCACCCTGGCACTGTCGCTGCACGCCCCCGACGACGAGCTGCGCGACGAGCTGGTGCCGATCAACACCCGGTGGAAGGTCGACGAGGCGATCGACGCCGCCCACCGCTACTACGAGGCCACCGGCCGCCGGGTCAGCATCGAGTACGCCCTGATCCGCGACATCAACGACCAGGCGTGGCGGGCCGACCTCCTCGGCGAGAAGCTCGTCGCGCGCGGCCGCGGATGGGTGCACGTCAACCCGATCCCGCTCAACCCGACGCCGGGGTCGAAGTGGACCGCGTCGCGCCGCGGGGTCGAGCAGCAGTTCGTCGAGCGGCTGCGGGCACACGGCATCCCCACCACCGTGCGCGACACCCGCGGCTCCGACATCGACGGCGCCTGCGGGCAGCTGGCAGCCGCCACCGCGTAGCGCCCTTATACTTCCGTGGTGAGACGCACCCTGCCCGCGGTGACTGCCGCCCTCGCCCTGCTCCTCGCCGGGTGCGGGAGCGAGTCCGACCTCCCCAGCAGCCTGCGCAGCGCCGACACCCATGCCAGCTCCCACGCGGCGTCCCCGTCGGCCCCCACGGCATCCACCACCGAGGCGGCCGTCAAGGACGTCGCCCTGCGCGAGGGCGAGCGGTTCGAGAGCCTCCGGCTGCCCTCGGCCTACACCCCCAAGGCGCCCAACGGCACGGGCACCGACGACTACCGGTGCTTCCTGATCGACCCGGAGTTCGCCACCGACCAGCTGGTCAGCGGGGTGCAGATCGCCCCCGACAACGCGGAGATCGTGCACCACGTCATCGTCTCGAAGGTCGAGCCGCAGGACGTCGCGAAGGCTCGCGCCATCGACGCGAAGGACCCCGGCGACGGCTACACCTGCTTCGGCGGGGCGGGCATCGCCGGGGTGGCCGGCAACCTCGACAACGCCGACTGGGTCGGTGCCTGGGCACCGGGCGGCGGCGAGCGGGTGATGGCCGACGACATCGGCATCCCGCTCAAGGCCGGCACCCAGCTGGTCGTGCAGATGCACTACAACCTCCTGGCCGGGAACGGCGCCGACCGCAGCACGGTGCGGCTGCGGCTGTCCGAGGCGAAGGGCAGCTCCAAGCAGGCGCTGCAGACGATGCTGCTCCCGGCGCCGGTCGAGCTGCCCTGCCGCGACAACCGCACCAAGGGCCTGTGCAACCGCACCGTCGCGGTCGCCGACCTCAAGCGCCGCTTCGGCGAGGAGCCCGCCACCGCCGACCTGCTGCACCTGCTCTGCGGGCCGGTCGTGGCGAACCCGGTGCAGAGCTGCACCCGCCCGATCCGCAGCGAGGGCACCCTGCGGGCGGTGTCCGGGCACATGCACCTGCTGGGCCGGGCGATCACCGTCGACGTCAACAAGGGCACCGCCAAGGCCGAGCGGGTGCTCGACATCCCGGTCTGGAACTTCGACGACCAGGCCAGCATCCCCCTGAAGAAGCCGCTCGACGTCGGCCCCGGCGACACGATCACGGTCACCTGCACCCACGACCAGGGGCTGCGCGACCTGCTGCCGGCCTTCAAGGGCACCCGCGAGCGCTACGTCGCCTGGGGCGAGGGCACCACCGACGAGATGTGCCTCGGCATCGTCCTGCTGACCCCCCGCTGAGGGGTCACCCCAACAGCTTCTCGAGCTTCTCCCGCAGCCGGGCCGCGGCCTTCTCGGCCGAGCTCTCCTCGCGCTGCGCCGCGTGCTGCACCCGGGCTGCCGTCTCCGCCGCCTCGGCGGAGGCCGCCACCTGGCCGTCGAGGTCGTCCAGCCGGCGCCGCACCTCCTCCCGCTCCGCCTCGAGCCGGTCGCGACGCTCCTGTGCCTCGGTGGCGTCCTGCTCCGCCTGCGCCAGCACCGTACGCGCCGTCCGGAGCGCCGACTCGGCCTCCTCCAGTGCGAGTTCGGCATCGGCCACCCGGCGCCGCCGGGCGGCGTCGGCGCTGTCGTCGTCATCCGCCCCGGATGCCGTCGGGCCCGACTCCGTGGATGCCGTGGCCCCCTCCGGCGGCAGGGCCACCACCCGCGACAGGTCCACCGGCTCCAGCCCGGTCGAGCTGAACGTGTCGGTGAGCAGCCCGGTCGCCAGCGCTGCCCCCGCAACGGGGTCGACCATCGCCGACCGGAGCGACTCCTCCACCTCCGCGGTGGTCGCCGCGGTGACCCGCCGCCCGGCGTCGCGCCCGAGCCCCGCGGCCTGCTCGGCCACCGCATGGGTCAGCTGACGCCGCTGCCGGTCCAGCGCTCGCAGCTCATCGGCGCCCAGCGTCCCCTGGGCCGCCCGCAGCTGCCCGCCGAGCTCGAGCACCTGCTGGACGTCGTCCGCGTGCTGCCGCACCAGCTGGTTGAGCAGCCAGGCGCCCGCGGTCGGCTTGCGCAGCGACTGCACCCGGCCGGCCAGCTCGGTGTCGCCGGCCGCCTTGGCCTCCTTGGCCCGGGCGTTGCGCGCCGCCGTGAAGTCCTCGGGTGCGAGCCCGTACAGCTCGCCTGCGACGTCCTCGATGCTCACCCGCGCATCGTGTCAGGGATGCCGCCGAAGCTGGGGGTCAGTGGGCGGTGAGCCGGTCGAGCAGGGCCCCGAGCCGGGCCGGGCGACCGGTGGCCTCCTCCTCGCGGTCGGCCAGCGTGGCCAGCCGCAGGCCGGCGTTGATGCCGAGCCAGCGCAGCGGTTCGCGCTCCCACCGCGGGGACTGGTGCCCGACCCAGGGCAGGGTGGTCAGCGCCGTGTCGCGCCCCGCCACCAGGTCGGCCAGGGTGCGCCCGGCCAGGTTGCTCGCCGCCACGCCGTCGCCGACGTAGCCCCCCGCACGGCCCACCCGGGTGACGGGGTCCCAGGTGACCGACGGGTGCCAGTCGCGGGCGATGCCGAGCGGGCCACCCCATGCGTGCGTGAAGGCGATGCCGTCGAGCTCGGGGAGCAGGTCGCGCAGCGTCGTGCGCAGCGCGGCGAAGACGGTGGGCTCCTCGTCGAACTCGGGCCGCACCGCGCTGCCCCAGTGGTAGGGCGCGCCACGACCGCCGAAGGCGATCCGGCCGTCGTCGGTGCGCTGCCCGTAGATGACGACGTGGCCGTGGTCGGCGAAGACCTCCCGGCCGGCGAGGCCGATGCGGGCCCAGCGCTCGTCGTCGATCGGTTCGGTGGCGACCATCAGCGAGTAGACCGGTACGACCCGCCGCGACATCCCGGACAGGGTTCCCGTCCAGCCCTCGGTGGCGACGACGACGTTGGCGGCGGAGACCCGGCGGTCGTCGGTGAGCACCACGACCCGGTCGCGGACGCGCGCCACGTGGGCGCCCTCGACGATGCGGCCACCGAGCCGGCGGACCGCCTGAGCCAGACCGTCGACGAGCCGGCGGGGTTGCACCCGGGCGCAGTCGGGGGTGAAGGTGGCGCCGCGCGCGCCCGGCACGTCGAGCCGCTCGCGGGTGGCGGCGGCATCCAGCCAGACCGTGCCGTCGTCCCACGAGGCGGCGTGCGCGGCGGAGACCCGGGCGCGTGCCTCCTGCGCCGGGGTGCGAGCCACGACGAGTGCACCGCCCTTGACGAAGCCCGCGCCCAGGCCCTCCTCGGCGTCGACCCGACCCACCTCGTCGACCGTGTCGCGCAGCGCGGCAAGGTGCCTCAGGGTGGCCGTGCGCCCGTGCCGGCGGTCGATCGTGTCGGCCGCGACCGGCCACAGGGCCGACACCCAGCCGCCGTTGCGGCCGCTCGCCCCGAAGCCGACGTGCTGGGCCTCGAGCACCAGCACCTCACGACCGGGCTGCGCCCGCAGCAGGTAGTAGGCGGTCCACAGCCCGGTGAGGCCGCCGCCGACCACGACGACGTCCGCGGTCTGGGGCAGCTCGGATGCCGGGTGTGCGTGCGGCTGCGCGGGGGAGTCCCACCACAGCGGGCCGGTCGACCCGCTCAGGGCTGCCGAGCTCACCTCAGAGGTGGTTCTCGGCCTCGGTGAGCACCGAGCGCAGCCGGCGCTCGATCTCGTCGAACTGCTCGGGCCCCATGGTCAGCGGTGGGGCGAGCTGCACGACGGGGTCGCCGCGGTCGTCCGCGCGGCAGTAGAGCCCGGCGTCGAACAGCGCCTTGGACAAGAAGCCGCGCAGCAGCCGCTCGGCCTCGGCGTCGTCGAACGTCTCGCGGGTCTGCTTGTCCTTGACCAGCTCGATGCCGTAGAAGTAGCCGGCCCCGCGCACGTCACCGACGAGCGGCAGGTCGAGCAGCTTGTCGAGGGTCGCCTTGAAGATCGGGGCGTTCTCCTTGACCCGGTCGTTGAGGCCCTCGCGGTCGAAGATGTCGAGGTTGGCCATCGCCGCGGCGCACGAGACGGGGTGCCCGCCCCAGGTGTAGCCGTGCGGGAAGTAGGTGGTGCCGTGGCGGAACGGCTCGAAGAGCCGGTCGCTGGCGATCATCAGGCCGAGTGGTGCGTAGCCGCTGGTGACGCCCTTGGCCGTGGTGATGATGTCGGGCTGGTAGCCGAAGTCCTGGCAGGCGAACATCGACCCGATCCGGCCGAAGGCGCAGATCGTCTCGTCGGAGACGAGCAGCACGTCGTACTGGTCGCAGATCTCGCGGACCCGCTCGAAGTAGCCGGCCGGCGGCGGGAAGCAGCCGCCGGAGTTCTGCACCGGCTCGAGGAAGACGGCGGCGACCGAGTCGGGGCCCTCGAACTCGATGGCCTCGGCGATGCGGTCGGCGGCCCAGCGCCCGAACGCCTTCTCGTCGTCGCGCAGGTGCTCGGGAGCGCGGTACATGTTGGTGTTGGGCACCTTGTGGCCACCGGGCACCAGCGGCTCGAAGGGCACCTTGGCGTCGGGGATGCCGGTGATCGACAGCGCCCCCTGCGGGGTGCCGTGGTAGGCGACCGAGCGGGAGATGACCTTGTGCTTGGTCGGCTTGCCGGTGAGCTTGAAGTACTGCTTGGCCAGCTTCCAGGCGGTCTCGACCGCCTCGCCACCACCGGTGGTGAAGAACACCCGGTTGAGGTCGCCGGGGGCGTTGTGGGCCAGCCGCTCGGCGAGCTCTATGGCGCGCGGGTGCGCGTAGGACCACAGCGGGAAGAAGGCCAGCTCGGAGGCCTGCTTGGCCATCGCTTCGGCGATCTCGGTGCGGCCGTGGCCGACGTTGTTGACGAACAGGCCGGCCAGGCCGTCGATGTACTCGTTGCCGCGGTCGTCCCAGATCGTCCAGCCCTTGCCCCGGGTGATGATCGGCACGGTGTGGCCCAGCCCGGTCTCCTCGAACGTCGAGTGCCGGGTGAAGTGCATCCACAGGTGGTCTCGAGCGGCGTCGGAGTACAGCGCGCCGGTGGCGGTGTGGCGGTCGGAGCTGGGCTCCCACACGTCGGACGGGTAGGTGCTCATCGGGTACCCCAGTTGTAGTGCTGCTTGTTCAGCTTCAGGTAGACGAACGTCTCGGTCGACCGGACGCCCGGGAGGGTGCGGATCTGGTTGGTCAGCAGGTCGAGCAGGTGGTCGTCGTCCTCGCAGACGACCTCGGCGAGGATGTCGAAGCTGCCGGCCGTGGTCACCACGTAGTCGACCTCGGTCATGCTCGACAGCGCCTCACCGAGCGCTATGAGGTCACCCTCGGCGCGGATGCCGATCATCGCCTGCCGCGAGAAGCCGACCTGGATCGGGTCGGTCACCGCGACGATCTGCATGACCTCGGCGTCGAGCAGGCGCTGCACGCGCTGGCGCACCGCGGCCTCGGACAGGCCGACGGCCTTGGCGATCGCCGCGTAGGACTGCCGGCCGTCCTCCTGGAGCAGCTCGATGATGCGCTTGGCGACGTCATCGAGCCGGGTCTCGGAGGCCGTGCGCGGGCTACGGGCCGGGGGTGTGGTGCGGGTCACCGCGCCATCGTGACGCTGATTCCTTCGTTACGCAAGTCCATCAGTGACGGAATCCGTTGGTTCAGGTGTCTCAGTGTGTAACTTTTCATCATTTTCACAGCCGAAACCCTAGTGATTTCGCGAGGGTCGGGTTTAGAGTCCCCCTGCAATGCCGTCCCCTCCACCCCCTCGGGAGCCATGCACATGAGCGATCCGCGCAGCCTGCGCAACTTCATCGGCGGCGAGTACGTCGACGGGCGCACCGAATCCACCACCGACATCGTCAACCCGGCCACCGGATCCGTCGTCGCCACCGCTCCGGTCAGCGGCCAGGCCGACGTCGACGCGGCCTACGGCGCGGCCGACGCGGCCTTCGCGGAGTGGGGTCAGACCACCCCGAGCGAGCGCCAGCAGGCCCTGCTGAAGATCGCCGACGCGATCGAGGCCAACGCCGACGAGCTCATCGCGCTCGAGTCCCAGAACACCGGCAAGATCCAGGCGCTCACCGCGAGCGAGGAGATCCCGCCGATGGTCGACCAGCTGCGGTTCTTCGCCGGTGCGGCCCGGGTCCTCGAGGGCAAGGCGGCGGGGGAGTACATGCGCGGCCACACCTCCTGGATCCGGCGCGAGCCGATCGGGGTCGTCGGCCAGGTCACCCCCTGGAACTACCCGCTGCTCATGGCCGTGTGGAAGATCGCGCCCGCTCTGGCCGCGGGCAACACCGTGGTGCTCAAGCCCAGCGACACCACCCCCGAGACCACGCTGCGGCTCGCCGAGATCGCCTCCGAGTTCCTCCCGGCGGGTGCGCTCAACGTGATCACCGGTGACCGCGACACCGGCCGGATGCTGGTCGAGCACCGCACGCCGGGCCTGGTCGCCATCACCGGCTCGGTGCGCGCCGGCGCCGAGGTCGCGGCCAGCGCCGCACCCAGCGTCAAGCGCGTACACCTCGAGCTCGGCGGCAAGGCCCCGGTCGTGGTGTTCGACGACGCCGACATCGAGGCCGCGGTCGAGGGCATCGCGATCGCCGGCTACTTCAACGCCGGCCAGGACTGCACGGCGGCGACCCGCGTGCTCGCCGCGCCCCACATCCACGACGACTTCGTCTCGGCGCTGTCGGAGTACGCCAACGGCTCGGCGCCGGTCGGGCTGCCGACCGACGAGGACGCGCTGTTCGGCCCGGTCAACAACGCCCGCCAGCTCGCGCACGTGTCGGGCTTCATCGACCGGCTCCCCTCGCACGCCACGGTGTCGGCCGGTGGCAACCGCCGCACCGATCTCGGCGACGGCTTCTACCTCGAGCCGACCGTGCTCTCCGGCCTGAAGCAGGACGACGAGGCGATCCAGAACGAGATCTTCGGCCCGGTCATCACGGTGCAGCGCTTCACCGACGAGGCCGAGGCGCTCGCCTGGGCCAACGGCGTCGACTACGGGCTCGCCTCCTCGGTGTGGACCAAGGACTTCGGGCGCGCGATGCGGATGTCGCGCGCGCTCGACTTCGGCTGCGTCTGGATCAACACGCACATCCCGCTGGTGGCCGAGATGCCCCACGGCGGCTACAAGAAGTCGGGCTACGGCAAGGACCTGTCCATGTACGGCTTCGAGGACTACACCCGCGTCAAGCACGTCATGGCGAACATCGAGAGCTAGGAACGACCCCAATGGCACTGAGACGGCGACCCCCGGCCGATCCCATGGCGCGCGAGCTGATCCGCGCCGCGACGTCGAGCAACCTCACCCGACGCTCCCTGCTGGGCACCGCCACGCTCGGTGGCGCCGCTGCCGCCCTCGCGGCGTGCGCACCGCCGCCGCCGCCGTCCGGCGGGGTGGCGGCGCTGGAGCTGCCCACCGACCTGTCCGACACCCAGAAGATCGTCCGCTGGGCGAACTGGACGGCCTACCTCGACTACGACGAGGAGACCAAGAAGTACCCGACCCTCGAGCAGTTCATCAAGGACACCGGGATCGCTGCCACCTACAGCGAGGACATCGAGGACAACGACTCCTACTTCAACAAGATCGCGCCACAGCTGCGGGCCGGCCAGGACATCGGTCGCGACATCTTCGTCTTCACCGACTGGATGGCCAACCGGGTGATCCGCGAGCGGCTGTGCCAGCCCCTCGACCTGATCCGGATGCCGAACGCGAGCAACCTGCTCGACAGCCTCAAGGACGTCAGCTTCGACCCGGGCCGCCAGAACTCGCTGACCTGGCAGTCCGGCTTCGCGGGCATCGGCTACGACAAGTCGAAGGTCACCAAGGAGCCCAAGACCATCGACGACCTGTGGACCGACGAGCTCAAGGGCCGCATCGTCGTGCTCAGCGAGTTCCGCGACACCGTGGGAGTCGTCATGCAGAGCCAGGGCGTCGACATCTCCGGGCCCGAGTGGGGCGACGCCGAGTTCGAGAAGGCGGTCGTCGAGATCGAGCGGCGGATGTCGGAGGGCTACATCCGCCGGATCAAGGGCAACTCCTACCTCGAGGACCTCAAGTCGGGCAACGCGATCGCGGGCATCGTGTGGAGCGGTGACCTGTTCGTGCTGCGGGCCGAGACCGAGAACGACAACTGGCAGTTCGTCATCCCCGAGTCCGGCGGCACGCTGTGGAGCGACAACATGATGATCCCCATCACGTCGCCGCACCGCCAGAACGCGCAGACGCTGATGAACTACTACTACCAGCCGGAGATCGCGGCCCAGGTGGCGGCGTGGGTCAACTACGTGTGCCCCGTCGTCGGCGCGCAGGAGGAGCTGGCGAAGTCCGACCCGGACCTGGCGGAGAGCCCGTTCATCTTCCCCAGCCCCGAGTACATCAAGGACAACAACATCCAGGGCTTCCGGGCGCTCACGCCCGAAGAGGACGCCAAGTACAGCGCCAGGTGGCAGAAGGTGCAGGGCAACTGATGGCCGGTTCCAGTGAAGGCGGTTTCCGGGAGGCCCGTGGAGACCTGCGCCTCGAGGACGTCACCAAGGCGTTCGGCGAGTTCAAGGCGGTCGACGACCTGAGCCTGGTCGTCCCCCGCGGTTCGTTCTTCGCCCTGCTGGGCCCCTCGGGCTGCGGCAAGACGACGACCCTGCGGATGGTCGCGGGACTCGAACAGCCCACCAGCGGAAGGGTGCTCATCGGCGACACCGACCTCACGGGCAGCCGCCCCTACGAGCGGCCGGTCAACACGGTGTTCCAGAGCTACGCGCTCTTCCCGCACCTCACCATCCGCGACAACGTGGCCTTCGGCCCCAAGCGGCGGGGCCAGTCCGACTCGGCGAAGCTCGCCGACGACGCGCTGACCCTGGTGCAGATGGACCACCTCGCCACCCGCAAGCCGACCCAGCTCTCGGGTGGTCAGCAGCAGCGCGTGGCCCTGGCCCGCGCCATCGTCAACCGCCCCGAGGTGCTGCTGCTCGACGAGCCGCTCGGCGCGCTCGACCTGAAGCTGCGTCGTCAGATGCAGGTCGAGCTCAAGCGCATCCAGACCGAGGTGGGCCTGACCTTCATCCACGTCACGCACGACCAGGAGGAGGCCATGACGATGGCCGACACCGTGGCCGTCATGAACCACGGCCGGATCGAGCAGATGGGCGCCCCGGCGAGCCTCTACGACCTGCCGCGCACCTCCTTCGTCGCCAACTTCGTGGGCCAGTCCAACCTCGGCACCGGCCGCATCCTCGACCGCGACGGCGACCACGTCATCGCCGAGGTGCAGGGCTCGAAGGTCAAGATCCCGTTGGCGCGCAGCGCGGTCCACGACGGTGACGTCACCTTCGGCGTGCGGCCCGAGAAGGTGCGCGTCATGCGCAGCCGCGGCGACGGCATCGGCGACGACGTCAAGGGCATCGTGCTCGACGTCTCGTTCACCGGCGTCGCCACCCAGTACCTCGTGCAGCTGCCGAGCGGTGCCATGTGGAGCTGCTACGAGCAGAACCTCGACGTCGAGCCGATCGACCTCCGGCCGGGTGACGACGTCTGGATCACCTGGGACCCGCACCACGCGTTCGGCGTGCCCGTCGACGAGGCCGAGGCCCGCGCCGCCGCCGAGGCGGTCTGAGTGAGCGCCCTCACGCACGTCTCAGCCGGCGCGGGCGAGGAGACCCCGCCACCGCATCCGCAGGCCGACCACAAGAGCCGCACGTGGGTGCCGTACCTGCTCCTCCTGCCCGGAACCCTGTGGCTGATCGTCTTCTTCATCGTGCCGCTGGTCCAGCTGTTCACCGTGAGCCTGCAGTCGCAGTTCCCGGGCTACCCGGGGTTCTACTACCGCGACGTCAACTTCGGGAACTACGCCACCGCACTCACCGACTTCGCGCCGCAGTTCTTCCGCTCGTTCGCCTTCGCCGGCCTGGCCACCTTCTTCGCGTTCTGCCTGGCCTACCCGCTGGCCTACGCGATGGCCTTCAAGGCGGGTCGCTGGCGCAACGTCATGCTCATCGCGGTGATCGCGCCGTTCTTCACCTCGTTCATCCTGCGCACCGTCGCGTGGCGGCAGATCCTCTCCGACGAGGGCCCGGTCGCCTCGACGCTCAACTACCTCCACCTGCTCCCCGGCGGGCGGATCACCGAGACCTGGGTCGCGGTCGTGGCCGGCCTCACCTACAACTTCCTGCCGTTCATGGTGCTGCCGATCTACGCCTCGCTCGAGCGGGCCGACCCGCGCGTCATCGAGGCCGGCGGCGACCTGTACGCCAACGGGTTCACCACTTTCCGCACGGTCACGCTGCCGATCAGCATGCCCGGCGTGCTCGCCGGCACCCTGCTGACCTTCATCCCGGCGGCCGGTGACTACGTCAACGCCGAGCTGCTCGGCTCCGACAACACCAAGATGATCGGCAACGTCATCGAGAGCCAGTTCTTCCGAGTGCTGGGTGGGTTCCCGACCGCTGCGGCGCTGTCCTTCACGCTGATGGCGCTGATCCTGGCGCTCGTGTTCCTCTACGTACGCCGCTTCGGGACGGAGGAGCTGATATGAGGCGCTGGCTGGGCAACCGCTTCGCCATGATTGCGGCGATCCTGGTGCTGCTCTACCTCTTCCTCCCGGTCGCCTACACGTTCGTCTTCTCGTTCAACAACTACAAGAAGTCGAACATCGTCTGGAACCCGGTGGGCAGCCCGACCCTGAAGTACTGGAAGGACCCGTGCGGCGCCCCCGGCGTGTGCGAGTCGCTGGTCACCTCGCTCGAGATCGGCCTGATCGCCACGCTGGTGTCGATGGCGCTCGGCACGCTGCTCGCGTTCGCGCTGGTGCGACACAAGTTCAGGGGCAGCGGCACCGGCAACGTGCTCGTCTTCGTGCCGATGGCGACCCCCGAGATCGTGCTGGGCGCCAGCCTGCTGACCATCTTCGTGCAGGGCTTCGGGCGCGTCGGCCTGGGGCTCGGCTTCACGACGATCGTCATCGCGCACATCATGTTCTGCATCAGCTTCGTCGTGGTCACGGTCAAGGCCCGCCTGCAGAGCCTCGACCCGCGGCTCGAGGAGGCCGCCCAGGACCTCTACGCCGGCCCGGGCAGCACGTTCTGGAAGATCACCTTCCCGCTGGTGCTCCCGGGCATCATCGGCGCCGGCCTGCTGGCGTTCTCGCTGTCCTTCGACGACTTCATCATCACCAACTTCGTCTCCGGCAACGAGACGACCTTCCCGAAGTTCGTCTACGTCTCCTACCTGCGCGGAATCCCTGCGCAGGCCAACGTGATCGGCTTCTCGATGTTCGTGATCGCCGTCTCACTGGTCATCATCGGCCAGCTCGTGGGCAACGCCCGCAAGAAGTAGCACCACGCCGTCAAAGCTCACAACACCTCGCCGCACCCGAACAGGATCCCCGCATGCACGTCCTCATGGTCGGAGCGGGCGGCGTCGGCGACGCCGCCGCCCGCATCGCCGCCGAACGCCCCTTCTTCGACTCGTGGGTGGTGGCCGACTACGACCTCTCCCGGGCCCAGCACACCGTCGACGCCGTCACCTCGCGCCACGAGGGGGAGACCCGCTTCCGGGCCGCCCGGGTCGACGCCTCGGATGCCGGTGCCGTCGCCGCGCTGGCCCGCGAGGTGGGTGCCACGCACGTGTTCAACGCGGTCGACCCGCGCTTCGTGCTGACCATCTTCGAGGGAGCGAAGGCGGCGGGCGCCGACTACCTCGACATGGCGATGAGCCTGTCCAGCAGGCACCCGAGCGAGCCCTACGCCAAGGTCGGCGTCAAGCTCGGCGACGACCAGCTGGCCCAGTCCGCGCAGTGGGAGGCCGACGGCCGGCTGGCCCTGGTCGGCATCGGCGTCGAGCCCGGGCTGTCCGACGTCTTCGCCCGCTACGCCGCCGACCACCTGTTCAGCCACATCGACGAGCTGGGCACCCGCGACGGCGCCAACCTCGTCATCCGCGACGAGGACGGCAACGAGGTCTTCGCGCCCGGGTTCTCGATGTGGACGATCATCGAGGAGTGCCTCAACCCGCCCGTGGTGTGGGAGCGCGCGCGGGCGGTCGGCGCCGACGGGTCCTACGACGTCGAGGCCGGCTTCTACACCCTGCGGCCGTTCGCCGAGCCCGAGGTCTTCGAGTTCCCCGACGGCATCGGCCCGGTCGAGTGCGTGCACGTGGAGCACGAGGAGGTGCTCCTGATGCCGCGCTGGGTCCAGGCGGACAAGGTCACCTTCAAGTACGGCCTGGGCGAGGAGATGATCTCGATCCTGCGCACGCTGCACACGCTCGGCCTCGACGGCACCGACCCGGTGAGCGTCAAGGGCGTGCAGGTCAGCCCGCGCGACGTCGTCGCCGCCGTGCTGCCCGACCCGGCCACCATCGGCCCGCGCATGGAGGGCAAGACCTGCGCCGGGCTCTGGGTGACCGGCACCGGCAAGGACGGCCGGCCGCGCCGCACCTACCTCTACCACGTGAGCGACAACGCCGACACGATGCGCGACTACGACGCCCAGTGCGTGGTGTGGCAGACCGCGGTCAACCCGGTCGTCGCGCTCGAGCTGCTGGCCGCCGGCCGGTGGAGCGGGGCGGGCGTGCTCGGCCCCGAGGCGTTCGACGCCGTGCCCTTCCTCGAGCTGCTCGCGGCCCCGAAGCCGCAGGGCTACGGCTCCCCCTGGGGCCTCGAGGACCGCTGACCCCTGCTCGTGCGAAAGGATGGATCCATGGCCATCACCCAGAAGT
The DNA here is from genome assembly GCA_963800505.1 of uncultured Actinomycetota bacterium. Taxonomy (GTDB): domain Bacteria; phylum Actinomycetota; class Actinomycetes; order Actinomycetales; family Dermatophilaceae; genus Fodinibacter. The sequence continues at coordinate 114,977 of CAWDBL010000025.1, read as the reverse complement.
CCCTCATCGACTCCGTGCCCACCAAGCTGCTCATCGGCGGCGAGTGGCGCGAGGCGAGCAGCGACGATCGCTTCGAGGTGCACGACCCGAGCAGCGGGGCCACCCTCACCACCTGCGCCGACGCCACGCCCGACGACGGCCTGGCCGCGCTGGCCGCCGCGCACGCAGCGCAGGCCGGCTGGGCCGCCACCCCGCCGCGCGACCGCAGCGAGATCCTGCGCCGGGCCTTCGAGGCCCTCGTGGCCCGGGCCGACGAGTTCGCCACATTGATGAGCCTCGAGATGGGCAAGACGGTCGCCGAGGCCCGGGGCGAGGTCACCTACGGCGCCGAGTTCTTCCGCTGGTTCGCCGAGGAGGCCGTACGCATTCACGGTCGCTACTCGGTGGCCCCCAACGGCGCCTCGCGGCTGCTCACGATGAAGCAGCCGGTGGGCCCCACCCTGATGATCACGCCGTGGAACTTCCCGCTCGCCATGGGCACCCGCAAGATCGGGCCCGCGGTCGCCGCCGGCTGCACGATGGTGGTCAAGCCCGCCCACGAGACGCCGCTGACCATGCTGCTGCTCGCCGAGGTCATGCAGGAGGCCGGGCTGCCCGACGGCGTGCTCAACGTCGTCACCACGATGCACTCCGGGGCCGTGTGCGAGCCGGTGATCCGCGACGAGCGACTGCGCAAGCTCACCTTCACCGGCTCCACCGCCGTGGGCAAGAAGCTCGTCGAGCAGTCGGCCGAGCAGCTGCTGCGCCTGTCGATGGAGCTCGGCGGCAACGCCCCGTTCCTCGTCTTCGACGACGCCGACGTCGACGCGGCGGTCGACGGCGCGATGCTCGCCAAGATGCGCAACATCGGCGAGGCCTGCACCGCGGCCAACCGGTTCTTCGTGCACGAGTCGCTCGCGCAGGAGTTCTCGACCAAGCTGGCCGCCCGGATGGGCGCACTCGTGGTCGGCAAGGGCACCACGAAGGGCGTCGACGTCGGCCCGCTCATCACCGCCAAGGCCCGCGACGGCGTCGACGAGCTGGTCAAGGATGCCGTGGGCAAGGGGGCCACGGTGCTCACCGGCGGGAGCCCCGTGCCGGGGCGCGGCTACTTCTACCAGCCGACCGTGCTGGCCGACGTGCCCAGCGACAGCCGCTGCCTGAGCGAGGAGATCTTCGGCCCGGTGGCACCGGTCTGCACCTTCACCGACGACGCGGATGCCGTGGCCAAGGCCAACGGCACCGAGTACGGCCTGGTCGGCTACATCTACACCAACGACCAGACCCGGGTGATCCGGGTGGCCGAGGCCATGGAGTTCGGGATGATCGGCGTCAACACCGGCATCGTCTCCAACCCGGCCGCCCCGTTCGGCGGCGTGAAGCAGTCCGGCTTCGGCCGCGAGGGCGGCTTCGAGGGCATCGACGAGTACCTCGAGACCAAGTACGTCGGCATCGCGCTCTGAGCGCCGTGACCCGGGTTCCCTCGAACCCGGGTCATGGCGCTCCGCCGAGTGGTGTCATGGGGGCATGAGCCCACAGACCGTGGCGGCGCTGCTCGAGAGCAGCGACCAGTCGCTGCGCCGCGGCGCCCGGCCGGGGGCGCAGGTGTGGCCCACCGGTGTCGAGCTGCTCGACGCCACCCTCGACGGCGGCCTGCGCTCGGGTGAGCTGGTGCTGCTCGGGGGCAGCGAGGGGTCGGGCAAGACGACGATCTCGCTCCAGCTCGTGCGCAACGCGGTGGCCGGAGGCCGGCACGGTGTCGTGTTCTCCTACGAGCACTCGGCCCAGAGCCTCCTGCAGCGGCTGCTCGCGCTCGAGGCGGCCGGCGCGGCGGTCGCCGCCGGTCAGTACCCCGCAATCGCAGCCGACGTGCACGCGGTGCGCTCGGTCTTCGAGGCCGACGACCCCGACCGCCGCGGCCTGGCGGAGGCGCTGGCCGGCATCCCGTATGGCGCCGAGGCCCTGGCGGCCATGCAGCAGTACGCCGGGCGCCTGCACCTGCACGAGTCCGGCAAGGAGACCACCCCCGACGAGATCGCCCGGGTGGTGAGCGCGATCTCGCGCGAGGCCGGGGAGCCGCCCATCGTGCTCGTCGACTACCTGCAGAAGATGCCGCTGACCGGCTTCACCGGTGACGAGACCGCGCGGGTGACCATCGTGACCGAGACGATGAAGGACCTCTCGCTCGAGCTCGAGTGCCCCATCGTGTGCATCGCGGCCGCCGACCGCGAGGCACTGGGGGCCGGGCACCGGATGCGCACCCGCGACCTGCGGGGATCCTCCGCGCTGGCCTACGAGGCCGACCTGGTGCTCATCCTGTCGAGCAAGGAGAACATCGTCTCGCGCGAGCACCTCGTCTACGACCTGGGCAGCCGCGGCCGCTACGAGCAGTGGTCGGTGCTCACCGTCGAGAAGAACCGCAGCGGTCAGGGCCAGGTCGAGCTCGAGCTGCAGAAGGACTTCGAGCACGGCCGCTTCCACCCCCACGCCCAGGTCGTCACCGAGCGGCTCATCGAGGAGCGCGTCTTCACCACCTGATCCGCGGGAACGGCGAGATGCGCTGTTGAGTGCAGTCACTCCACCAGCGGCTGCGGTGTGCCGTTCGCCAGTATTCCGACCCGGTTGCGGCCCGATCGCTTCGCCTCGTACAAGGCCCGGTCGGCCACGACGTAGAGGCCAGGAAGATCCACAGCGTCGGCGGGAACGTTGGCCAGGCCCACGCTCACCGAGACCCGAATCGCCTCACCGCTGGGCAGCACGAAGGGGTGGGTGCCGACGTCCGCGACGATCTGCTCGGCGCGACGGTGAAGAGGGACCACCGAACACCCGGGCAGCAGCACCGCCATCTCGTCGCCACCGAGCCGACACACGACATCGTCGCGGCGCGCGGACCGCACGAGGTAGTCAGCCAGCTGAACCAGCACCTCGTCCCCCGCAGGGTGTCCGTAGCGGTCGTTGATCGACTTGAACTCATCGACGTCCAGAAGGATCAGGGACGTTCCTGCATGGCTGACGGCGCCGGAGATGGCCGATCTCGCGGCCTCGTCCAGCACTCGCCGGGTCGCCAGGCCGGTCAGCGCGTCGACCGCGGCCTGGCGCTCGAGTCTCGTCACCAGCTCGTCCTGCCGTTCGCCGGCTCGGATCAGGAGGACGGCGGTCGTGATGAGTGCCGCCGAGACGTAGGTGATGTCAGTGGCGGCCTCGGCAAGCGGCAGGGAGCCGATGACGACGATGCTCACGCCGACAACGGATGCCGCTGTCATCACCACAGCGCCTGGGCGTCGCAGCTGCGAGGCGCCGTACAGCGTGGGGAAGAAGAAGAAGACCTGTGCCGAAACGGAGACGTCGGACGTCAGGAGGTCGAGCACGACGATCGCCACGACAGCCACCAGTGGACCCAGCGCCCACGCAATCAGTGCCGGGATGCGACGGTACCGGGCTGCCCAGCACCCGGTGATGACCACCGCGGCCGAGCCGAGCAACAGGACAGCCGCGGTCGGCGTCAGGTCCCGGCCGCCCGGCTGCAGCGGCAGGAAGACGATCGTCACCAGGACCGCGACGCTGGCGAGCATGAAGATGCTCCGCAGCGCCGCAGAATGGCTGCGGGGCTGCATCCACAGGAGAAGCGGCACCTTGATGACCTCTTAACCGACATTTCGGTGGTGCGTTGCATGGCCCCCTGACAACAATAGTCTCGATGCCCTCCGCTGCTTCCCGAGTTGAGAAAGTGTGACGCGCGCTGCGAGTTCGTCAGGCATGAAGAGCTGCACCGTGTCCGAACAGGTCGCCCCAACGAGACGGGTATCGCCGGGCGAATTGCCCTGCCCCGGGGCATTTGGCGTTGGCGCCCGGGCTGGTGGTGCTAGTTTCATTGGTTGGCAGCGTGTGGTGTCGAGAAGCCTGAGGAGTGGACGGTGTGGCGCCTCGAAGTCAGGAATGCGTGCGGAGCGGCTTCCTACTCCTGACAGACCCGCGCATCGACGGAACGGGGCGCGACGCGGTCCGGGGATTGTGGTGAGTCGGCCGCTGGAGCGCTTTGCCGGGATGAGCGTGCTGCTGGTCGATGACAACCCGGCAAACCTCGCCTACCTGAACCGGTTGCTGGTACGCCAGGGGCTCTTGCGGGTCTACAGCGAGGTCGACGCGAGGGCGGTCCCGCGGCGGCTCGCCGAGGACCGGCCAGACCTCGTGCTGCTCGACCTGCGGATGCCCCATGTCGACGGTTTCGAGGTGCTCTCCCTGATTCGAGGGTTCGCTGCCGGAAGCTATCTGCCGGTGATGGTCCTCACCGCGGACACCACCACGGCCTCTCGGGACAGGGCACTGGCCCAGGGCGCGCAGGACTTCCTGACCAAGCCGATCGACGCGACCGAGGCCACCCTTCGGATCGCGAACCTGTTGCAGACCCGCCAGCTCTACGCCACCCTTCGCCACGTCACCGCCCCCTCCACCCCCGCCGAAACCGAGCCGGACGAGGACCACCGCGAGGTGGAGGCTCGCATCCGGGCTGTCTTGCGGGACAGGTCGATCGGCCAGGTGTTCCAACCGATCCGGGACCTGGCCACCGGTGACGCCGTCGGGCACGAGGCCCTGTCCCGCTTCCCGAACCCCACCTTGAGCGGGCCGGAGCGGTGGTTCGCTGACGCCTTCACGGTCGGGCTCGGCGTCGAGCTCGAGTGGCTGGCAGCCACCTCTGGGCTGACCCATCTGCAGTCGGCGCCACCGCCGATGTTCGTGGCCGTGAACCTGTCCCCCGCCACGGTGCTGCGTCTCGCGGAGGACCAGCTGTGTCAACCACAGATGTGGCCCCGGATCGTGATCGAGCTCACCGAACACGTTCACGTCGAGGACTACCACGCCCTTCACATGGCCATGGCCATGGCCCGCTCGCACGGGGCGCGGCTGGCCGTCGACGATCTGGGGTCCGGCTACGCCGGGTTCCGGCACCTGCTCCGGCTGGAGCCCGACATCATCAAGCTCGACATCTCGCTGGTCGCCGGCATCGACCGCAACACCGGACAGCGGGCGCTGACCCGTGCCCTGCTCGGCTTCGCCAACGAGGTGGGTGCGCAAGTCATTGCCGAAGGCATCGAACAGCCCGACGAGCTCACCGCGCTACAGGACCTCGGGGTTCCCTGGGGACAGGGCTACCTGCTCGGCCGACCACGCGCCTCGAGCGCTGTCGGCGCTCCTGAAGGCGAGCCCTGGGCCAGCGATTGACCTGCAGCAGGCCCTCGGGGTCGTGGGCCCGCACGACGTTTCTGCCGCTGTCCTTGGCGTCGTACAACGCGAGGTCCACGGCGTGGAAGAGCTCGTCCATCGACGTACCCGATGCCGGGTACGTCGCGATGCCCGCACTGACCGTGCAGGCGATCGTTCGGCCCTCGACGACGGTCGGCGTGAGCTCGTACCGCGCGGCGCAGGTCGTCCGCGAAGGCGAGCCCTGCTGCGACGTCAGCCCCGGGGAGGGCCAGGAAGAACTCTTCCCCACCCCAGCGGGCGATCAACGATCCACAAGGGGCGCGCTCCTGCATCAGCCGGGCGAGCCCGACCAGCACGGCGTCGCCGGCTTGGTGTCCGTGCTCGTCATTGACGGCCTTGAACCTGTCGATGTCGACGAGGATGACGGCGAAGGTCTCGCCGGTCCGCTCGGCAGCGGTGATCATGGCGGCGACTTCCTCGACCAGGTGGCGTCGGTTGTGCAGCCCGGTCAGGTCATCGTGACTGGCCAGCTCGGCCAGGTCCGCTCGAAGCAGGTCGATGGTCTCGACCTGCCCGACCAGTTGCGCGTGTGCGGCGGCGAGGCGCCGGACCTGGTTGTTGGCCTCGGTCACGTCATGCGCCACGAGCACCGTCCCCAGGCGTCGGTGGTAGCGGTCGATCAGCAGGGACGCTCGCACCTGGAACTCGAGGCGCTCGGCGGCGAGCTCGACCACGAGCTCCGTCTCGCCGCCGCTGAAGGTGTCCAGGCTCTTCCCGAGCAGGGGCTGGGCTGCTTGCCCGACCAACCGCGTGGGCGCGTCCGGGTACATGCTCCGCAGCAGGTCGACGGCGGCCGGGTTGAGATCCAGCACCTTGCCGGCAGGGCTGACGACCACGACCGCCTCTCGGAGCTGGTCGAAGACCAAGGTCCGCGCCACGGGGCTGACGGTGATCAAGTCCTGCCGGAAGATCGCGTAGAAGGTCACCAGACCCGTCAGTGCAAAGCCGAAGGGCGTGGAGTCGACGAGCGCGCCGGACCCTCCACTGAGGTAGATCACGTTCGAGGCGCAGGCGATGAGAGTGGCGAGCAGGATGGTGAGCCGCTGTCGCCGGACGTGCGTTGGTGGCCGCCACACCCCCCAGGCAAGGAACCAGACCCCCACGGCGAGCAGGAGGTAGCAGTACGCGGTGTGCCACCAGAACGCTGCCCCGTGCCCCCACTCCGCCGACCCGGTCAGGTTCTCGGCCCCCGCCCCGGTGTAGACCCACAGGTGCAGCGGGTTCGTCACGGCGGCCACCGTGACCAGCACCGGCTCGATGACCAGCAGGAGCACGAGCCACCGCGGGGGCGCCCAGTGCGGCCGTCCGATGCCGAAGGCCAGGCACGCGAAGGCCCCGCAGGCGATGCCCGCCCCTGGCAGGATCGCCAACGAGGCGATCGCCGCCGCCCTTTCCGTGGTGGACGCGACCGCCACGGCGTCGGCGACGGATGACAGGCCGAGCCCCAGCGTCACCACGACCAAGGAGATCGCGATCGTCGGGTTGTGGGCTCGTCGCTGCCAGGTCACGACGGCGATCCAGAAAAAGACCGCCGCGGCCGCGACATAAGCGACACCGGTGGAATTCTGCACCACGGTCGACCACCTCACCCGGGCGGCGGAAACGCTGGCCGCCTCCTTTGCAGACTACCGACAGGACCCTGAACGGTCTGGTTCTTTCGGTCTTTGCTTGACGGCCCGTGTCATCCGTTCGGCCGAACCCCATTGGCTGTTCGGAGACGATTGTCTCCTACAGCCTGCAGGAGCCGGGTGGGGGCGCGATCCTGAAGGCCAATGGTGAATTCTCTGCCATCTCGGGGACAAGGGTTGTGCGCATGAGTAGGTCACTGGTCAAGAACCGGCTTGGGCACCGGGCCGACGCGTCCCCTGGAGCCGCCGCCGGACCGAACGACCCGACTGCAGGTGGCCCCGAAATCGACCACGCAGCGCCGGCCCCTGTCGCGCACGGGCCGGCCGACGTCAGTAACCCTCCGGCACCGGTGCCTCGCCGCCGGCAGTGGGGGTCGGAGCGGCCACGGCCGCCACTGGCCATCATGGAGGCGCCCGCGAGCCACACCCTGACCTGGGCGGGTGGCTTCGCCATCGTCGCGACCATCGCCCTGTGGTTGGGCTACCTCGGCTGGGCGGTCTTCTCCCAGTTCATCGACAACGGGCTGCAGGGCAGCGAGTTCGTCCGACAGACGATCGCCTACGTCGTGGTGATGACGTTCCTCACCTTCTCGGCGTGCATGTACCTGCTGGCGCGCCAGGGTGCGCTCTACCGGTCCCGGGAGCACGTTCGAGTGCCGCGAGCCGAGATCGACGCCTTCATGGCCGGCTCGCAGCCCAGCCTCACGGTCCTGGTGCCGTCCTACTGCGAGGACCCCGCGGTGGTGCGCTCCACCCTGCTGTCGGTCGCCCTCCAGGAGTATCCGGCGACCCGGACCGTCCTCCTGCTGGACGACCCGCCGAGCCCCACCGACCCGGCTGCAGCGGCGAGCCTCGCCGGCTGTCGCGCCCTGCCCGACGAGATCAACACCCTGCTGGCAGGGCCCCACGAGCGGTTCCGCACCTCACTGGAAAGCCACGAGGCGGCCCTGGTGAACGGCGGCCGGAGCACGAACGACCAGGTCCGTGCCCTGGCGCTCGACTTCGTCTGGGCCGGCCAGTGGCTGCGCGAGCAGGCGCACGCCCTCCCGCGGACCTCCAACGCGGACGACTTCCTCGCCGACGAGGTGCTGGGTGCCCTTGCCGGAGACCTCGAGATCACCGCTCGGGCGCTCTTCGCGGCGCTGGACGACGGGGCGGTCCTGCCCACCGAGCGGCTCCTCCAGCTGGCCCGGCGCCTGGTGTGGACCTTCGAGGGGAACGTCAGCTCCTTCGAGCGCAAGAAGTACGCCCACCTTCCCCACGACGCGAACAAGGCGATGAACCTCAACGCCTACCTCGGGCTGATGGGGCGCCGGGTCCAGCAGGTGGAGACCCAGCTGGGCACCGTCCTGCGCAACACCGACGGGCCCGACGCAGTGGAGTTCCCCGACAGCGACTACGTGCTCACCCTCGACGCCGACAGCGTGCTGCTGCGCGAGTACTGCCTCCGGCTGGTCCACCAGCTCGAGCTTCCCGGGAACGAGCGCATCGCGGTCATCCAGACCCCCTACTCGGCGTTCCGGGGTGCCAGCACACGCCTGGAGCGGGTCGCCGGCGCCACCACCGACATCCAGCACCTCGTGCACCAGGGCCTGACGTACTTCGACGCCACCTTCTGGGTGGGTGCCAACGCGGTGATCCGCAAGATCGCCCTGGACGACATCGTCGAGGTCTCCTATGTCGGGGGTCAGGAGGTGCGGCGGTACGTCCAGGACCGCACGGTCATCGAGGACACCGAGTCGAGCATCGACCTGGTCGCCGCCGGGTGGTCGCTGTCCAACTACCCCGAGCGCCTGAGCTACAGCGCCACACCGACGGACTTCGGCTCCCTGTCGGTACAGCGGGCCCGGTGGGCCAACGGCGGGCTCCTCATCGCACCGAAGTTCTGGCGCCTCATCCGTCGCCGGCGCAAGGAGGGGAACCGCGTGCCCAAGGCTGCGATCGCGCTGCGCTTCAACTACATGGCGTCGATCGCGTGGGCGAGCGTCGGCCTGGTGTTCCTGTTGGTCTTCCCGTTCGACAGCAAGCTGCTGAGTCCGATCCTCCTGGCAGCGGCGCTGCCCTACTTCCTGGCGATGTCGTCGGACCTGCACCGGCTGGGGTACAAGCGCACCGACGTCTTCCGGATCTACGCGTTCAACCTCGTCCTGCTCCCGGTCAACCTCGCCGGCACCCTGAAGTCCCTGCAGCAGGCCGCGGCCAAGTCCAAGATCGCGTTCGCGCGCACCCCGAAGGTCAAGGACCGCACAGCGGTGCCGGCGCTCTACGTCCTGGCCGCCTACCTCATCGCGGTGTTCGCCTTCGTGACCCTCGCCAACGACATCAAGTCGCAGAACTGGAGCAACGGGGTCTTCGCCGTCTTCAACGGTTCGCTCACCCTGTACGCCATCGTCGCCTTCATCGGCGTGCGCAACTCGATCGTCGACGTGGTCCTGGGCATGGTGCAGTGGGTCCGGGTGCCCGCCAGGGCCCCGAAGAAGAAGAGACGCGCGACGGCAGCCACCGGCCCGGTCACCGCGAACTGGACGTCCGTCCTCTACTTCGGTCCGGACGCGACCGAGTCCATCGAACGGTCACAGATCCCGGTCACCACGGCACCGCCACCCCGCCGTGGCGACACCCGTGCCCACGAGAGGTCATGATGAGCTCGACCACCGTCGCGCCGGGTCGTGCCCGCACCCGGATCTCTCCCCTGCGTGTGGCTGTCCTGCTGTTCTGCACGGTCCTTGTCGGCTGGTTCGGGACGCGAGCCATCTCGTCCGCGGTCACCCCGGTCGACGTCCCTGGCCCGACGTACTTCTCCGGCTACGTGGACGTCACGAACACGCCGGCCTACCCCTTCGAGACCCCGTCGGGCCCGGCGCAGTCGAATGTCACGCTGGCGTTCGTCGTGTCCGGCCCCGACGACGGCTGCGCGCCGATGTGGGGCGGGGCCTACACCCTGGACACGGCGTCATCGGACCTCGACCTGGACCGCCGGATCTCCCAGCTTCGCCTCGTGGGCGGTCAGGTCCGGGTGTCCTTCGGTGGCGCGGCCGGCACTGAGCTGGCGTCGACGTGCACCGACCCGACGGAGCTGGCCGACGCGTACCAGGCGGTCGTCGACCGCTACGAGCTCACGAGCATCGACCTCGACCTCGAGGGCACCTCCCAGGGCGACGCTGCAGCCGCTGTGCGTCGGGCCGGCGCGATCAAGGTCGTCCAGGACCACGCGAGCAGCATCGACCGTCCCCTGGCCGTCTGGCTGACCCTCCCAGTAGGCCCGACCGGGCTCACGGCCGAGGAACAAGCGGTGCTGGCGGGGATGCTGTCCGCCGGCGTGGACGTGGCCGGAGTGAACGGGATGACCATGGACTTCGGCAGCGGGGAGTCACCCGCCCAGCCGATGTCCGCCCAGGTCATCAAGGCATCCACCGCACTGCAGGGCCACGTGCGGGCGGCCTTCGCACAGGCCGGGCACACCCTCGACGACGGACAGGGGTGGGCCAAGGTCGGCATCACCCCGATGATCGGCCAGAACGACGTCCCGGCGCAGCAGTTCACCCTCGCGGACGCCGCCGCCGTCAACGCGTTCGCCCGCACACACGGCGTGGCACAGCTGTCCATGTGGTCGCTCAACCGGGACTCCACCTGTGCACCCCCGCTTCCCGCCATCCTCCCCGTCGTCCAGAACTCGTGCAGCGGGATCGACCAGGGGGACCAGCGGTTCGCCGACGTGCTGAACGCCAAGCTGGGCACCACCCGTCCGTCGACGTCCGTCTCCGTCGAACCGTCCACGTCGGGCACCCCCGCAGCGGCGACCCCGTCGCCGACCGGGACGGTCGACGACCCCGCGCACAGCCCCTTCCCCGTCTGGGAACCCTTGGGGCGCTACCCGGGTGGGACCAAGGTCGTCTGGCACCACCAGGTCTTCATCGCCCGCTACTGGACCAGCGGCGTCGCCCCCGACATGCCGGTGGCCAACGCCGGTGACTCTCCCTGGGCCCTGGTCGGCCCGGTGCTCCCCGGTGACACGCCGGCCCCCCTGCCGACCCTCAGCGCCGGCACCTACCCCCAGTGGGAGCCGACCCAGGCCTACGCAGCGGGCGCGCGCGTGCAGGTCGGGTTGGTGCCCTACGAGGCGAAGTGGTGGTCGAAGGGACAGACTCCCGGAGAGAACGTCGCCGGCGGCTCCCCCTGGCTCATGGTCACGCCGGGCTCATAGTCACTGCGGCGGCCGCCGCGAGCCCCGGTTCCACGTGCCGTCGCCAGCGCGGACAATGGGCTCGTGACCACACGCTCCGTCGCCCTCCTCGGCTCCACCGGCTCGATCGGGACCCAGGCCCTGGAGGTGGTGGCGGCGCACCCGGGCCGCTTCACCATCGCGGCGCTCTCGGCCGGCGGCAACCTCGGCCTGCTCGCCCGCCAGGCGGTGCAGTTCGACGTGCCCCTGGTGGCGGCCGCGCGCGGTGACGTCGTCGAGGTGCGCGCCGCGCTCGCGGCGGCCGCAGCGGATGCCGGCCGGCCGGCATCCGCCACCGAGGTGGTGGTCGGGCCGGATGCCGCCACGGTCGCCGCCGGCTGCGGTGCCGACGTCGTGCTCAACGGCGTGACCGGCTCGATCGGGCTGCGCCCGACCCTGGCCGCGCTGGCAGCCGGGTCGGTGCTGGCGCTGGCGAACAAGGAGTCGCTGATCATCGGCGGGCCGCTGGTGAAGGCGGCCGCCGGCCCCGACCAGCTCGTGCCGGTCGACTCCGAGCACAGCGCCATCGCCCAGAGCCTGCGCGGCGGGCGGGCGCAGGAGGTGCGCCGGCTCGTCGTGACCGCGAGCGGCGGGCCGTTCCGCGGGCGCGCCCGGGCCGAGCTGGCCGACGTCACGCCCGAGCAGGCGCTCGCCCACCCCAACTTCGCGATGGGCCGGGTGATCACGACGAACTCCGCCACCCTGGTCAACAAGGGGCTGGAGGTCATCGAGGCGCACCTGCTCTTCGACATCCCCTTCGACCGGATCGACGTCGTGGTGCACCCGCAGCAGCAGATCCACTCGATGGTCGAGTTCCACGACGGCTCGACCATCGCCCAGCTCGGGCCGCCGCGCATGCTCGTGCCCATCGCGCTGGGGCTGTCCTGGCCGGAGCGGCTCGAGGACGTCGACGTGCCGTGCGACTGGACCCGGGCACAGAGCTGGGAGTTCCACCCGCTCGACGACGACGCCTTCCCGGCCGTGCGGCTGGCCCGGCAGGTCGGCGCGGCCGGCGGCACCTACCCGGCGGTCTACAACGCCGCCAACGAGGTGTGCGTCGACGCGTTCCACGACGGCACGATCCGCTTCACCGACATCGTCGACACCATCGAGCGGGTGGTCGACGCGCACTCCGGCCAGGAGGGCGACGCGCACAGCGTCGAGGGCGTGCTGGCCGCGGATGCGTGGGCGCGTGACGAGGCCGCTCGGGTGCTCGGCGTCAGCGGGGAACGACCCTGAAGGTGAGAGCCTGCCGGCTCGATGACGACGTGATGGCTAGGTTCCAGTACCTGGACTCGACCTGCGAGCTGTTCGAACTGGTCGACGGCCTGTGATCGCACCTGCCCGTCGATCGTGTCGGTGGGCCGTCGTGGTGCAAGAACCCCGGTCAGCCCACGGACGGCAGCCAGCGATCGCTGCGCCATTCGTCCCAGGTGGCGAACCCGACCGGCGGGTCATCGACAGGTTCGCTTCCGTCGAGCTCACCTGGCGTCGGGATGTCGATGTCGCGGCCCACTGGGTCAGTTCCTCGTCAGACGTGTGCCACGTCTGCCGCGAAGAGCGGGTTCGGCCCTCTCGCCGGCGTGAGGGGGGCAGCGCCGGCTGGGCTAACGGCTGAGGAGCACAGTGATCGCGCAGAAGAGCACCATCACGCTGAGGGCGAGCACCCGGAGCCCGAGGTTCGCCAGCCACACCGACGCGTCGCGCACCGGCATCAGGCCGTGACCAGCCCGGCCGCGGAGGCGACGTGGTCCCACCGACCGAGGGCGGTGACGTCGTGCGCGTCGGAGGACGGCACCAGCTCGACGCCCAGACCGCTCAGGGTGCGCACGACCCCGAGGCTCGGGGTGCGCCACCTCTCGTTGACCTCGACCACGGCGCCTGCCGCGCGGCACGCGGTGGCCAGCAGGGCGAGCAGGTCGGGGGTGACCAGGGCCGGGTCGATGCCGGCCTTGGGCAGCACGCTGAACAGGTGCCCCACGACGACGCGGTCGTGCGCAAAGACGGCGCGGCTGGTCGCGAGCACCAGGTCGGCCAGTGCGTCGGGCGCGTCCGCCTCTCCCGACTCGATGCGGCGACGCATCTCCTCAGGGTTGACGGGGCCGGAGCGGGTGGGGAACTGGTGGTCGGAGACGACCACCTGCTCCACGCCGCGCAGGTCGGGGGGCAGGTCGACGGCGCCCTTCACGTCGAGGATCTGGGCCTCGACGCCGCAGACGACCTCCACCGGTGCGCCAGACCGCAGCCGGGTGACCTCGGCGACGTACTCGGGCAGCCAGGTGCTGCCGGCGCGCACGTGGTCGGTGAGGTGCAGCCGGTGCAGCCCGGCGGCCGCCGCGGCATCCACCATCTCGCGAGGGGTCGCCGCGCCGTCAGTGGCCGTGGTGTGGGTGTGCCAGTCGGTGCCGAGGTCGAGGGCGGCGCTCATGCCAGCGCGCCAGCGACCAAGGCCGGCTCTGCGCGGGCGTAGTCGTCGATCTCGACGACGGTCTCGGCGAGGAAGCGAACCATCGCCACCTCGCGGAACGGCACGTGGGAGGGGACGGCCTCGCCGAGGGCTTCGGCCAGGGCCAGCGCGGCGAGGTTGGCGCCCGCGGCGGCGGTCAGCACGAGCGACCCGGGCAGGCGGGGGTTGACCCCGAGCAGGGCGGGCCGGCCGTCGGCGCGGCGACGCAGCCGCACGTTGCCGATGCCGCGCAGGCCGACCGCACGGGCGACGGTGATGGCGACCTGGACGCACTCGGCATCCGCGACGGTGCGGCCGGCGACGGCGACGCCGGAGTCGACCTTGTCGCGGGTGCGCGGCACCGCGCTGACGACCACCCCGTCGGAGCGCACGAAGATGTCGACGCTCAGCTCCTCACCGGGCAGGTACTCCTGCACGATGTGGCTGCCGTCGCGCGGCACGCCCACGAGGTCCTGCGGCTCGGTGAGCAGGCGCACCCCGCGCGAGCCGCTGCCGGCGCGCGGCTTGACGACGCTGGGCAGCGACACCGGGGTGCCCTCGGTCAGCACCGCGGTGTCGGGCAGCTCGCAGTCGGCGGCGCAGACGCGGGCCAGCTCGGCCTTGTCCAGGCACGCGACGAGGGTGACCTCGGGTGCCGCGAGCAGGACGGTGCCGGACCGGGCCAGCGCGCCGCGCACCGCCGCGAGCGGCAGCAGCTCGATGTCGACGGTGGGCACGAGCACGTCGATCTCCAGCCGGCGACAGACGTCGACGACCGTGGCGACGAACTCCGGTGCGTCGCCGCGGGGGAGGAGCACCCGGCGCACGGCGGGCACGAAGTAGAGGCCGGAGGCCACCGGGTCGACGTCAGCGGCGTAGAAGTCGACGTCGGCGCGCTCGGCGAGGTAGAGGAACCCGACGGCGGCCGGCCCGCCGGCTCCGGTGACGAGCACCCGACGTCGCCGGGTCGGCACGGCCTGCTCAGACGTGTGCACTGTCGACCTCCAGGCCGGCCTCGGCCGGGATGACGGTGATCGTCGGGCCGCGGTCGGGGATGGCGGTGTCCTCCAGGTCGCCCATGGTCAGGCGGGCACGGAGGCGGCCGGCCGACTCGTGAGCCCGGCCCGGCGCAGCTCGGCGTCGTCGGGGTCGGCGCCGATGGCGAGGATGCGGCGTCCGGCGTCACGCCGGACCGCGGCCGCGGCGTCGATGGAGTCGCGGACGGCATCCGCCAGAAGGGGTTTGGTGAGGAAGTCGGTGACCGAGCCCTTCACGGCGCGCACCGCCGCGTCGACGGTCGCGTGGGCGGTGATGAGCAGCACCGGGAGCGTCGGGTCGGACTCGCGCAGCGTCGCCGCGAGCTCGAGGCCGTCCATGCCGGGCATGTGCAGGTCGGTGACCAGGACGTCGAAGGGCCGGTCGGGACGGTGCGCGAGAGCCTTCGCGGCGCTGTCGTGGAAGACCGCGTCGTACGTCGGCCGGGAGCGGAGGATCAGCCGCAGCAGGAGGAGGGAGTCGGGGTCGTTGTCGACGACCAGGACACGGGTGGTTTCGCTCATGGTGGCAACCCTGTCGGCTACCGGGTGCCCGACCGGGAGCGGTTCGGGTGCAGATCGGGAGCAGTCAGGTCGGGGGGTCGAGCCGGTAGCCGATGCCGCGCACCGACTTCAGCGGTGACGTGGCCGCGTCGTCCCACTTCACCTTGCGCCGGAGCCGGAGCACCGCGAACTTCACCCGCTCGGGGCCACCGCCGCTGCGGTCGCCCCACACCGCAGACAGGATCTGGTTCGGGGTCAGCACCTGGCCCTCGTGGCGCAGGAACATGCTGAGCAGGTCGAACTCCAGAGGGGTCACCGACACGTCGGCGCCGTCGACCGTCACCGCGTGGCGGGTCGGCGACAGCACGACCGCGCCGTGCCCCAGGTCGGACACCGACCAGGTGGCGTCACCAGCCCGGCGCAGCAGGGCGTCGATCCGGGCGACGAGCTCGGCGTTGTTGAACGGCTTGGTCAGGTAGTCGTCGGCGCCGCCGCGCAGGCCGCGCACCTTGTCCGCGTCGCGCCCCGCCGCGGTGAGCAGCAGCACGGGGATGTCGCTCAGCTCGCGGATGCGCGACAGCACGCCCCAGCCGTCGAGCCGGGGCAGCCCGATGTCGAGCACGACGAGGTGGGGGTGCAGGTCGTAGGCGACGCGCAGCGCCTCGACGCCGTCGCCGGCCCGGGTGACCTCGTGGCCGTGCCGCTTCAGGAGGGTGGCGATGGCCAGGGCGATGTCGGGGTTGTCCTCGACGACCAGGAGGCGTGCCACGTCAGGCCTCCTCGTAGGGCAGCTGCACGGTGACGGTGGTGCCCAGCCCGAGCGGGCTCTGCACCGAGATGCGCCCGTGGTGCTCGTCGACGATCAGCCGGCTGATCGCCAGGCCGAGGCCGGTGCCGCCGGTGGCCCCAGCCCCGCTCGAGGCCCGGAAGAAGGCGTCGAAGACGTGCGGCAGCTCGTGCTCGGGGATGCCGACCCCGGTGTCCGACACCGTGATCGACCACTGCCGGGCCTCTGGCAGCACCTCGGCAGCGACGTGTACGGCGCCACCGGGCAACGTGTAGTTGATGGCGTTCCCGACAAGGTTGGACACCACCTGCTGCAGGCGCACCCAGTCGCCGCGCACCCGCGGCCCGGTGCCGGTGGCGACGCTCAGCTCGACGTCGCGCTCGCTCGCCACCGGCTCGAGCTCGGTGACGACCTGGACCACGGTGTCGGGCAGGTCGACCATGCCGAGTGAGAGGGGCAGGGTGTGCGACTCGAGCTTGGCGACCAGCAGGAGGTCCTCGATGAGCCGCAGCAGCCGCTGCGAGTTGCGGTCGATGATCTCGAGGAAGGTCGCCTGGTCGGGCGTCAGCGAGCCCATCGACGGGTCCTTGAGCATCTGGGCGAAGCTCACGACCGAGGTCAGCGGGGTGCGCAGCTCGTGCGACACCGTGGCGACGAACTCGTTCTTCAGGGCGGCCAGCTCGGCGAGCGAGCGGTTCTGGTCGGTGAGCATCTGCCGCTCGGCGATGTGCTGGGTGATGTCGCGGTAGACCCACAGGTGGCCGACGTGCCGGCCGGCGCTCTCGATGGGCAGGTAGTCGCGCTCCAGGGTGCTGCCGTCGACGAGCGCGAGCTGCTCGCCGAGGATCGGGATGCCCTGGCCGACCCGCCGCGCAACGGCCGTGACGAACGCCTCCGGCTCGACGAACAGGTGCTTGATCAGCTGTGTGGCACGGGAGCCGTCCGTCCCGACGAGGTCGGCCACGCTGACCGGCAGCCCGAAGAGGTCGACGAGCACGTCGTTGGCGATCAGCACGTGCCGCGTGTCGTCCTCGAGCAGCACCGCCGACCCGAGGTGGTCGATGAGGGTGCGCATCTGGGCCGTGGCGTCAGCCAGCCGCTGCTCGCGTCGGCGCTCCTCGGTGACGTCGTCGATGCGCAGCAGGAGGGCGGCGACCTCGGGCAGGGCGGTGAGGTCCTCGCCGACCACGTCGCACCGTCGGTAGGCCCCGTCGGACCCCTCCAGCCGCAGGTCCAGGCCCTCGCGGGGCTCGCGGGTGCCCGACACGACCTCGCTGAGCAGTCGGCGGGCGGCCGGGAGGTCGTCAGGGTGCACGATCGCGAGGAAGCCGCCGTCCAGGGGTGACCCGGCCGGCAGGCCGAGCAACCGCTCGCCGGCGAGGAAGGTTCCGCTCGAGCCGTCGGGCGAGCACAGCACCATGGCCTTGGTGGAGTGCCGCACGATGGCCTCGTAGCGGGCCTGCGAACGGCGCAGCAGCTCCTGGGTGCGGCGCAGCTCGGTGATGTCGCGGATGAACCCGGTGAACTCCGTGCGCCCGTCGGCGCCCGTGGGCACGACGATGAGCTCGACGGTGAGCTCGGTGCCGTCGCGGCGCATCGCGGGCAGCTCGAGGCGCTGGTTGAGCGCCGGCCCCTCCCCGGTGCGCCGGTACCGCCGGATGCCGTGCCGGTGCGCTTCGGCGTGCTGGCGGGGGATGAAGAGCTGGTCGAGCTCGCGGCCCAACGCCTCCTCCCGGCTCCAGCCGAAGAGCGTCTCGCTGGCAGGGTTGAACTCGACCACCCGGCCGGTCTCGTCGATGGTGACGATGGAGTCGAGGGCGGCGGCGACCACCGCCGCGCTGCGATCCGGAGTGGGGCCCCCGGGTGGGGTCGCGGTGCCGACCGGTCCGGCCGGCACGATGCCGAAGGACCTGCCGTCGCTCATAGCCCCCACGGTAGACACTGCGTGCATGAGGGGCATGCCGGAGCGGAAACTGTCGTCTGGACGGCCCGGTCAGGGGGCCGACGTACCCTGTATCGCATGTCCACCCTCGCCTTCGTCCTCGGTGTCCTGTTCATGGCCACCGGCGTCGCCGCGTCGATCGCGCTGCACGAGGTCGGCCACCTCGTGCCGGCCAAGCGGTTCGGCGTGCGGGTGACGCAGTACATGGTCGGCTTCGGGCCCACCATGTGGTCGCGCAAGCGTGGCGAGACCGAGTACGGCGTCAAGGCGATTCCGCTGGGCGGCTACATCCGGATGATCGGCATGTTCCCCCCGCGCCCCGGCGACCAGCCCGGCACGGTGCGGGCGTCGAGCACGGGGCGGTTCAGCCAGCTGGTCGACGAGGCCCGCGCCGCCAGCCTCGAAGAGGTGCGGCCCGGCGACGAGAACCGGGTCTTCTACCGGCTCCCGGTGCACCAGAAGGTCATCGTCATGCTCGGCGGCCCCACCATGAACCTCCTCATCGGCGTCGTCCTGCTCACCCTCCTGGTCACCGTGCACGGCGTGGCCACCGCGCAGCCGGGCGCCGTGGTGGCGTCGGTGTCGCAGTGCGTGGTGCCGGTGACCAAGGCCGGCGACGCCACTACCTGCACCGACCAGCCGCAGACCCCGGCGCTCGCCGCCGGCATCCTGCCCGGCGACCGCTTCGTGTCCATCGCCGGCCAGCCGGTCGACGACACCACCGACGTCGGCACGCTCATCCGCCCCCGCGTCGGCGAGGCAGTGCCCATCGTGGTCGAGCGCGACGGCCGGCAGGTCACCCTCACGGCCACTCCCATCCGCAACATCGTGCCGGTGCTCGACGACAAGGGGCTGCCCGTCACCGCCGCCGACGGCACCACCCAGACCACCGAGGCGGGCTTCCTCGGCGTGCGGTCGGCCGCGCCGGTGGCCTACGAGCCGCAGCCGGTCAGCGCCGTGCCCGGCATGCTGTGGGGCTACGTGAGCGGCACCGCCCAGGCCCTGGTGCACGTGCCCGAGCGGATGGTGGGGGTGTGGCAGGCGGCCTTCGGCGGCGCCGAGCGCGAGGTCGACAGCCCGATGTCGGTGGTCGGTGTGGGGCGGGTCGCCGGCGAGGCCAGCACGGGCAAGTACGACTCCCTGGTCGGCAAGTCGTTCGGTGACAAGCTCTGGTTCCTCGTCGGGCTGATCGCCGCCCTGAACTTCATGCTCTTCCTGTTCAACCTCATCCCGCTGCTGCCGCTCGACGGCGGCCATGTCGCGGGTGCGCTCTGGGAGGGTCTCAAGCGCGGGTCCGCCAAGCTGCTCGGGCGCCCCGACCCGGGCTACGTCGACGTGGCCAAGGCCCTGCCGATCGCCTACACGGTGTCCACGGTGCTGCTCGGCGCCTCCGTGCTGCTGATCTACGCCGACCTCGTCAAACCGGTGAACCTCGGGGGCTGAGCTGCGCCGTAGGCTGGTGCGCATGTCCGTCTCCCTCGGTATGCCCCCGCTGCCCCCGCCCGTCGTCGCCCCCCGCCGCGCCAGCCGGAAGATCAAGGTCGGGAAGGTCGAGGTCGGCGGAGACGCCCCCGTGTCGGTGCAGTCGATGACCACCACCCCGACCACCGACATCAACGCCACGCTCCAGCAGATCGCCGAGCTCACGGCATCCGGCTGCGACATCGTGCGGGTGGCCTGCCCGACCCAGGACGACGCCGAGGCGCTGCCGGCCATCGCCCAGAAGTCGCAGATCCCGGTCATCGCCGACATCCACTTCCAGCCGAAGTACGTCTACGCGGCCATCGACGCCGGTTGCGCGGCGGTGCGGGTCAACCCCGGCAACATCCGCCAGTTCGACGACCAGGTCGGCGAGATCGCGCGGCGCGCCAAGGCCGCGGGGGTCTCCATCCGCATCGGCGTCAACGCCGGGTCGCTCGACAAGCGCATCCTCGACAAGTACGGCAAGCCGTCCGCCGAGGCGCTGGTCGAGTCGGCGGTGTGGGAGGCCGGCCTGTTCGAGGAGCACGACTTCCACGACTTCAAGATCTCGGTCAAGCACAACGACCCGGTCGTCATGATCCGCGCCTACCAGCTGCTGGCCGAGCGCGGCGACTGGCCGCTGCACCTCGGGGTCACCGAGGCCGGGCCGGCGTTCCAGGGCACCATCAAGTCGGCCACCGCCTTCGGGGCGCTGCTCTCGCAGGGCATCGGCGACACGATCCGGGTGTCGCTGTCGGCTCCTCCGGTCGAGGAGGTCAAGGTCGGCATCCAGA
Source organism: uncultured Actinomycetota bacterium (assembly GCA_963800505.1). Classification (GTDB taxonomy): domain Bacteria; phylum Actinomycetota; class Actinomycetes; order Actinomycetales; family Dermatophilaceae; genus Fodinibacter. The sequence goes on along the minus strand of CAWDBL010000025.1, from coordinate 94,918 downwards.
TCCTGCAGTCGCTCAACCTGCGCCCGCGCAAGCTCGAGATCGTGTCGTGCCCGTCGTGCGGCCGGGCCCAGGTCGACGTCTACAAGCTCGCCGACGAGGTCACCGCCGGGCTCGAGGGCATGACCGTGCCGCTTGCGCGTCGCCGTCATGGGCTGCGTCGTCAACGGCCCCGGCGAGGCGCGCGAGGCCGACCTCGGCGTGGCGTCGGGCAACGGCAAGGGCCAGATCTTCGTGCGCGGCGAGGTCATCAAGACCGTGCCCGAGAGCATGATCGTCGAGACCCTCATCGAGGAGGCCATGCGCATCGCCGAGGAGATGGGCGAGCCGATGGACGAGGAGTCCGCAGGCGTCCCGTCGGTCTCGGTCAGCTGACCTTCGCGCACCGCCAACGACCACCACCACACACCACCACCACGAACCACCGCGCCGGATGCCGCCCGCTCGCCTCGACGCCTTCGTCCCACCCCCGCCGGCCGGTCGCCGCGCCGAGGTGCTCAGTGCGCTCGCCGCCGCCGTGGTCGAGCTGCCCGCGGGGCGACGGGTCGTGGCGGTCGACGGTGTCGACGGGGCTGGGAAGACGGTGCTCGGGCACGAGCTCGCCGCGCTGGTCGGGCCGCACCGCGAGGTGCGCCGCGCCTCGGTCGACGGCTTCCATCGGGTGCGGGCCGACCGCTACGCGCGTGGCCGCACCGCCGAGGGCTTCTACCGCGACAGCTACGACCACGACGCGATCCGGCACCGGCTGGTCGGGCCGTTCCGGGCGGGGGAGCCGTGGGTGCGGGCCGTGCACGACGTCGAGGCGGAGTCGCCGGTCGACGCCGTGCCCGAGCCTGCCGCAGGCCCGGACGCGCTGCTGCTGCTCGACGGGATCTTCCTGCACCGCCCCGAGCTCGCCGACCTGTGGGACGCCAGCGTCTGGGTCGACGTGCCCTTCGAGGTCTCGGTGCCGCGTGGCAACGCCCGCTTCGGTGCGGTGGACGCGGACGCCGCCGACCCGGCATCCGACGTCAACGCCCGCTACGTCGGCGGCCAGCGGCTCTACCTCGCCGAGGCCGACCCGGCACGGCGCGCCACCTGGGTGCTCGACAACACCGACCTCGACGCCCCGGCGCTCACCAGCGCTGCCGCCTCGCCCGGGATGTCGACGGTTGAGGAACGCAGGGCGCGCACGCAGCGGGCCGCACCTTAGGCTGACGTCGTGCTGCGCACCCGCTCACCGGTCCGTCCGCTGTCGCTCGCCGACCGTGACGACGCCCTCGAGGTGTGCGCCCGCGACCTGCCCCGGGGGGTGTTCGTGGCCGCCCGGGTGCTCGAGGGGGCGCGCACCGGCTCGCTCGCCGGCGTGCTGGGCCACCGGGTCGACGGCGAGCTGAGGGCCCTGTGCTGGGCCAGCGCCAACGTCGTGCCGGTGGGCACCACACCCGAGAGCCGGGCGGCCTTCGCCGACCGGGTGCGCCGCTGGCGGGGCCGCTGCGCCTCGGTGTTCGGCCCGCGCGAGGAGGTCGAGGGCCTGTGGCAGCACCTCGAGCCGCACTGGGGGCCGGCCCGCGCCGTGCGCGACAGCCAGCCGTTGCTGGTGACCGACCGGCTCCCCTCCACCCTGGGGGTGCCGCTCGACCCGCGGGTGCGGCCGGCCCGGGTCGACGAGGTCGACCTGGTGCTGCCCGCGGCGGAGCACATGTTCACCGCCGAGATCGGCTACCCGCCCTACCGCGGCAGCGACCGCGGCTACCGGGCGTCCCTCGCCTCGCTCGCGGCGCGCGGGCACACCTACGTCGTCGTCGAGGGCGGCCGCGTGGTGTTCAAGACCGACATCGGCAGCCTGGCCCTGGGCTGCGCCCAGCTGCAGGGCGTCTGGGTGGCCCCTGAGCTGCGTGGCCGCGGTCTGGCGGTGCCGATGCTGGCGAGCGTGGTGGAGCAGGTGATGGTGGGCCCGGCACCGCTGGTCACGCTCTACGTCAACGACTTCAACACCGCGGCGCGGGCCACCTACGCCCACATCGGTTTCCGAGAGGTGGGCGACTTCAGCACGGTCCTGCTCTGACGCGGCATCCCTCGATAGGGTCCTCCGACACGGACTTGCGCAGGGGTGAGGGGACGACGATGGACATGCTGACGGGCGACGAGATCGCCGGGGCGCGGCTGACCGACTGGCGCAAGCTGGCGCAGGGCCTGCACGCCCGCTACCTCGTCGACGACTTCGGCAGCGGCGCACGGTTCGTCGCCGCCGTGGGCGAGGCGGGCGACGCGCTCGAGCACCACCCGACCGTCGCGATGGGTGCGGGGTTCGTCGACCTGAAGCTGGCCAGCGCCGACGCCGTCTACCGCGCCGACGACGGCACCGAGTACGTCGTGGAGTGGGTGACGCAGCAGGACGTCGACCTCGCCCGCCGGATCACCGAGGTCGCCGCCGACCACGGGCTCCGCGCCGACCCGGCATCGGTCAGCGTCGTCGAGCTCGGCCTCGACACGGCCCGGTCGGCGGTGATCGCGCCCGTGTGGGCCGCCCTGCTGACCGGCGACGCCGACGCCCAGGGCCGCGGCACGCCCGGCGACGAGGTGCGCGACGCCACGGGGCGGGTGCCGAACCTGTGGTTCGGGGATGCCGTCGAGCCCGGGTCCCAGCGCCAGCGGTTCCACGTCGAGGTCTACGTCGCGCCCGAGGTGGCCGGGCAACGCCTCGCGGCCGCCGTCGCCGCGGGCGGGACCGTCGTCGACGACAGCGACGCGCCGTCGCTCACCGTGATCGCCGACCAGGACGGCAACACGGGGGTCCTCTGCGTCGCCGCGTCCCCGGTGCCGCAGGGCTGAACCGCCGAGGGGGCGCCCAGCGGCGGATGGTTGGATGGGGCATGGCCCCCGCCCCCGCCCCCGCCCTCAGCCGTGACGTCGCCGGGCTCGCCGCGCTGCTGGCCAGCTCGGGAGTCGTGCACCTCGTGCGACCGCAGGTCTTCGAGGGCATCGTCCCCCGGGTGCTGCCCAACCACCGTGCCCTCGTCTATGCCTCGGGGGTCGCCGAGCTGCTCTGTGCCGCAGGGCTGCTGATGCCGTCCACCCGCCGACCGGCCGGCTACGCGGCGGCCGCGCTGCTGGTCGCCGTGTTCCCGGCGAACGTGCAGATGAGTGTCGACTCCGGCCAGCGCGCGCAGCGCAAGGGCGACCCGGCATCCCGGGCCACCTTCGTCGCGACCCTCGCGCGCCTGCCGCTACAGGTGCCGATGATCCGCACGGCGCTGCGCGCCGCGGGCCACTGAGGGCTGGTCATGTCGACCCTGGCCTGGCAGCCGCTCACCGAGGGCGACCTCGATGACCTGCGCCACCTCGCCCGCCGGTGCCTCGCCGTCGACGGAGGCCTGCCGCAGCTCGCACACGAGCAGACCATCCGCCGGCTCTTCCTGAGCGGCAGCGGCATCGGCGGGCGTGACGAGACGGGTGACATCGTGGCGGCGGCTGCCGTCTTCGTCGACGACGCCGGGCACCGCACGGCCACCGGCCTGGTGCACCCGTCCACCCGCTGGCAGGGCATCGGTGAGGAGCTGGCCCAGTGGGCCCAGGAGCGCTCCGGCGGGTCGCCGCTGCGCGTCGTCGCCGAAACGACCTCGCCGGAGTCCGACTCCCTGTACGCCGAGCTCGGGCTGAAGCGCACCTTCGCCGAGCACGTCATGCGGCACCCGCTCGAGGAGATCCCCAAGGTCAAGCGGCCCGAGGGGCTGCACGTCACCGCCTGGGACGACGAGACGGCCGGGCTGTTCTTCACCGCCTACCAGCAGGCATTCGCCGAGCGGCCGGGCTTTCCCGACCCCCCGCGCGACGTCTGGGTGCGCGAGGTGTCGGAGGACATCGGCTTCCGGGCGGGCGCCGCCCGGGTGGCGCTCGACCCGGACGGCCTGCCGGTCGGCTTCGTGACGATCACCGAGGACTGGATCGACCAGGTCGGCGTGGTGCCCGCCTGGCGCGGTCGTGGTCTCGGGGCGCACCTGGTGGTGCGGTCGCTGCGGGCGCTGGTCAAGGCAGGCTGCGACCAGGCCTGGCTGGCCGTCAACGTCGACAACCCGGCCCACGAGCTCTACCTCCGGCTGGGCTTCGAGGACCACGGGGTCCGGGCCCGCTACACCCAGCTCACCGCGCCACCGAAGGCCGACACGAAAGGCGCGTGAACGGCATCCCGCTGCGTCGTTATCCTTGGCGGGTTGTCCAACCACCTCCAGGAGCTTCCCCGTGGCCATGCGCATGTCGTCCCTGTTCCTGCGAACCCTTCGCGAGAACCCGGCGGACGCCGAGGTCCCGAGCCACCAGCTCCTCGTGCGGGCCGGCTACATCCGCCGGGTCAGCCCCGGCATCTACACCTGGCTTCCGCTCGGCCTGAAGGTGCTGCGCAACGTCGAGACGATCGTGCGCGAGGAGATGGACGCCATCGGCGCCCAGGAGCTGCTCTTCCCGGCGCTGCTGCCGCGCGAGCCCTACGAGGCCAGTGGCCGGTGGGACGAGTACGGCGACAACGTGTTCCGGCTCAAGGACCGCAAGGGCAACGACTACCTGCTCGGGCCGACCCACGAGGAGATGTTCACCCTCGCGGTCAAGGACCTCTACAGCTCGTACAAGGACCTGCCGCTGTCGATCTACCAGATCCAGATCAAGTACCGCGACGAGGCTCGGCCGCGTGCGGGGGTGCTGCGCGGGCGCGAGTTCGTGATGAAGGACAGCTACTCCTTCGACATCGACGAGGCCGGGCTCGACAAGAGCTACCAGCTGCACCGCGACGCCTACGTGCGGATCTTCGACCGGCTCGGCTTCCACTACGTGATCGTCCAGGCGATGGCCGGGGCGATGGGCGGCTCGAAGTCCGAGGAGTTCCTCGCGACCGCCGAGAACGGCGAGGACACCTACGTGCGCTGCGCCAACTGCGGCTTCGCGGCGAACGTCGAGGCCGTGCGCGTGCCGGTTCCGGATGCCGTGGACGCGTCCGGGGTGCCCGCCGCGCACGTCGAGGACACCCCGAACACCCCCACCATCGACACGCTCGTCGCGCACCTCGAGTCGGCCTTCCCCCGATCGGACGGCCGGGGCTGGGCGGCCTCGGACACCCTGAAGAACGTGCTCGTGATGCTCGTGCACCCTGACGGCACCCGGGAGCCGCTGGCCATCGGGCTGCCCGGCGACCGCGAGGTCGACGAGAAGCGGCTCGGCGCGCAGGTCGAGCCGGCCGCCGTCGAGGCGTTCGACGAGAAGGACTTCGCCGCGCACCCCTCGCTGGCCAAGGGGTACATCGGGCCCGGCGTGCTCGGCGCCGAGAAGGCGTCCGGCATCCGCTACCTGCTCGACCCGCGGGTCAGCGAGGGCACGGCCTGGGTGACCGGTGCCGACGAGGACGGCCGGCACGTGCTGGACCTCGTGGCGGGGCGCGACTTCACCGCCGACGGCACCATCGAGGCCGCCGAGGTGCGCGACGGCGACGCCTGCCCCTCGTGCGGGCACGCCCTGGAGTCGGCGCGCGGCATCGAGATGGGGCACATCTTCCAGCTCGGCCGGAAGTACGCCGAGGCGCTCGACCTCAAGGTGCTCGACGAGCACGGCAAGCTGCGCACGGTGATCATGGGCTCCTACGGCGTCGGGGTCTCGCGGGCCGTCGCCTGCGTCGCCGAGGGCAACCACGACGACCTCGGCCTGATCTGGCCGCGGGCGCTGGCTCCCGCCGACGTGCACGTCGTGGTCACCGGCAAGGACGAGGCCGTCGCGACGTATGCCGAGGAGCTCACCCGCGCCCTCGAGGTGCAGGGCGTGCAGGTGCTGCTCGACGACCGTCGCCAGGCCAGCCCGGGGGTGAAGTTCAAGGATGCCGAGCTGATCGGTGTGCCGACCATCGTGGTGGTCGGTCGCGGGCTGGCCGACGGCACGATCGAGCTCAAGGACCGGCGCTCGGGCGAGCGGCGCGACCTGGCGGTCGACTCGGCGGTGGCGGAGATCCTGGCCGAGATCGGCCGCTCGTGACCCAGCCCGTCGACGCCGTCGTCTTCGACTGGGGCGGCACGCTCACGCCCTGGCACACCGTCGACCTGCCCGAGCAGTGGCGCGTCTTCGCGCGCGAGGTGCACGGCATCCCGGTCGAGTCGCCCGACGTGTCCGACGCCGACCTCGAGGAGGCGCACCGGCTCGCCGACCGCATCCTCGAGGCCGAGTCGGCCGCCTGGGCCCGCGGCCGCCAGGAGCACACCTCGGCCGCGCTCGCCGACATCCTGGTCGACGCCGGGGTCGACGCCGCCCACGACCGGCACCACCTGGCGCTGGCGGCGTACCGGGGGTTCTGGGAGCCGTACACCCTCACCGACCCGCAGGTGCGCCCGCTGTGGGAGGGGCTGCACGCGCGCGGCATCAAGGTGGGGGTGCTCTCGAACACGATCTGGACCCGGGAGTACCACCGCGGCATCTTCGAGCGCGACGGGGTGCTCGACCTGCTCGACGCCGACCTCTACTCCAGCGAGATCGACCACGTGAAGCCGCACCCCGAGGCGTTCCGGGCGATCTGCCGGGCGCTCGACGTCGCGCCGCGGCAGGCGGTCTACGTCGGCGACCGGGTGTTCGAGGACGTTCACGGCCCGCAGCAGGTGGGCATGCGCGCCATCTGGATCCCGCACTCGGACATCCCGGCCGCCCAGCGGGTCGAGGTCACCGCCATGCCCGACGGCCACGCCCACCAGCTGCTCGACGTGCTCGACATCGTCGACGCCTGGGCCGCGGAGGCCTGAGCCACCCGTGGCCGACCCGGGGGGCGGGGTCGTCGCGCTGCTCGGCGTCGCCGGGTTCCTTGCAGGGTGGGTGGATGCCGTCGTCGGCGGGGGAGGGCTGATCCAGCTGCCGGCGCTGCTCATCGGGATGCCGGGAGCGGCACCCGCGCAGGTGCTCGCCACGAACAAGTTCGCCTCGGTGTGGGGCACGGCGACGGCCGCGCGCACCTACTACACACGGGTGCGGCCCGACCTGCGCACCGCCCTGCCGATGGCGGCCGTGGCCTACGTGGGGGCGGTGGTCGGGGCACTGATCGGGCTGCACATCCCCAAGGCCGCGTTCAACCCGATCATCCTGGTCATGCTCATCGCGGTCGGGGCCTACACGCTGCTCAAGCCGTCGCTGGGGGAGGCCACCGTGCTTCGCTGGTCGGGGCACCGGCACACCGCCGTCGCGATGCTGATCGGGTTCGTCATCGGCATCTATGACGGTGCGCTCGGTCCGGGCACCGGCTCGTTCTTCGTGCTGACCCTGGTCGGCCTGATGGGCTACTCGTTCCTCGAGGCCAGTGCCAAGGCCAAGATCGCCAACCTCGCGACCAACCTGGGCGCCATCACCGTGTTCGCGCCGGGCGGTCACATCGTGTGGCGGGTGGCCCTGGTGATGGCGGTGGCCAACGTCGCCGGGGGCTACGTCGGCGCCCGCACCGCCGTGTCCCGGGGCAACCGGTTCGTGCGGGTGGTCTTCATCGTGGTCGTCGGGGCCTTCATCGTCCGGATCGGCGGCGACCTCCTCGGCTTCTGGTGACCGCCCGAACGTGGGTGAAAGTTGCCGTCAGGGCAACGATCTTCACCCACGTCCGCGGAGCCTCCCCCGAACGTGGGTGATTTCCGCCGCCAGGACGACGGTCTTCACCCACATCCGCGGAGTCGAGGGCCGGGGTCAGGCAGCGTTGCGTGTGCCCACCCCGCGGCGGACCTGATCCATGAATGCCACCTCATGCACTCGCAGCCCGATGAGGTCGATCCGCAGCACCCGGTCGTCGCCGAGCGTCACCTCGTTCTGGCGCAGGTTGTCGTCGGTGACGGCGAGCCCGACCCGGTGCCCGGCGCCGTCGATCTCGACGACGAACCGGCTGCCGTCCCAGCGCACGTCGAGGTAGACCCGGCCCAGTGCCGTGCGCCGCAGCACCTGTCGGTCGGGTGGCGGGACGCCGTGCCGGCGGCAGATCTCGGCGAAGTCGAGCTCGCCCAGGGACTGGGCCCCGTCCGCGATGTCTGCGAGCACCTGGCGCACGAACGGCCGTCGGCCACGGTTGCGCACGCGCGGCAGCGCCGCAAGCAACCGTTGGCCGGTGGTCAGGCGCTGCTGCACCGCAAGGCAGAGCACCAGCGCCGCCTGCCGGTCAGTTCTGGCCCAGGCGGCGCCCCGCAGCGCGGCGACCTCGAGCCGGGTGCGCGGCAGGCCGCTGGGTACGGCCTCGTCGGCCCGGCGGGTGACCCGGTGGATGCGCACCCCCTCGACCTGCGGGCACTGTGCTCCGCGGGGTACCGAAACGTGGATGACGTCCTCGGTGTAGCCGGTCATGCCCGCAGCCTGCAGGGCGGAGACGCCGTCGACGAGGGCCACCTGCTCGGCGACCTCCCACACCGCACGCCAGCGCAGGGCCGCCGAGTCGACCGGGCCGGTGTGCAGTGCGACCGTGTGCGTGCCGAGGCGCGTCCACCGGTCGTTGTCCACCTCGCGGCTGACTGCAGCGTGGTCGTACCCGAGCCCCTTCAGCCGGCCCAGGGTCAAGACACCGTCGAAGCCAGCAGCGACCTCGGCGGCGGCATGGCGGCGCGCTCGTCGGCTGGGGGCGGGCTGCTCCGGCATCCCCCGAGCATTCCCGGAAGCCGAAAGGCACCCTCGCCCTTATCCACAGGCTCGCGAACGTGGGTGATTCCCGTCGTCCAGACGACGGCTTTCACCCACGTTCTGCCGGGCCTCCGCGAACGTGGGTGATTCCCGTTGTCTCCACGACGGTCTTCACCCACGTTCGCGGGGAGGGGGGCGGCGGGGGAGGCGAGCGCCAGCCGTTAGGGGCGGTCGGCGGTGAGCCAGAGCACGCCGTAGGGCGGCAGCCACACGTTGCCGTCGTCACCCCAGGGCAGGATCTCGCCGGTGAGCTCGTTGCGGGCGTCGGCCACGCCGAGCTCGTTGACCCGCCAGCCCAGCCACGGCCGCGCCTGCGGGGTCACGTTGTAGACGCCGACGAACCGGCCCACCGGGTGCTCGCGCACGGTCACCAGCACGCCCGGGTCGTCGACCGGACCGACGCTGGTCTCGACCGAGCCGTGCAGGTGCACCAGCCGGCCACGAGCGCGCACCAGTGCGACGAGGTCGCTGAACACCCGCCCGGCCACCGTGCCGCGGTCGTGCCGCTGCTCGGCGCGGGCCCAGTCGAGCCGGGGCCGGTGCGCCCAGCGGTTGTCGTCCTCGTGCCCGTGCTCGCCGGCCCACGCCGGGTCGTTGGGCTGGCCGAGCTCGTCACCGCTCCAGATGACCGGGATGCCGCCCCAGCCCAGCACCAGCGCGTGCGCCAGCCGCAGCGCGGATGCCGCGCGGTCGACCTCCGCCACCGAGTGCGCCGCCTCGAGGCCGATCAGGGATGCCGCGCTGCCGCTCGTGCGCCGGTCGTCGGTCTCGGGGTTGTACTGGAACACCAGCCCCCGGGCCGGCGAGCCGGGGAAGTCGCCGGCGTACCAGTGGGCCAGGAAGCTGCGGTGCCCGTGGCCGGTGACCCCTACCGCCGCGGCGTCCTCGTCCATGATCGCCCAGCCGATGTCGTCGTGGCAGCGAACGTAGGTGAGCCAGGTGGCCGTGGGGGGCTTGGGCGGCAGCGAGCCGAGCGCCTGCACCGCGAGCCGCACGTCGCGGGCGGCGAGCATCGACCAGATCTGCACCATGAGGCTGTTGTGGTAGGCGAGGTCGCTGACCTTGCCGGTGTAGGGCCCGGTGCCGAGGTAGGCCAGCAGCTTGGTGGGGGCCACGATCGCCTCGGCGAGGAAGGCCACGCTCGGGCAGGCGATGCGGGTCACCGCCCGGAGCACCTGGGTGATGGCGTGCACCTCGGGCTCGCCCTGGCAGTCGGTGCCCAGTCGCTTCCACATGAAGGCGATCGCGTCGAGCCGCAGCACGTCGACGCCCCGGTTGGCCAGCTCGAGGATGATCGCGGCGTACTCGCGCAGCACCGCCGGGTTGGCCCAGTTCACGTCCCACTGGAACTCGTTGAAGGTGGTCCACACCCAGCCCTGCAGGTGGTCGTCCCAGGTGAAGTTGCCCGGCGCGAAGTCGGGGAACACCTCTGGCAGGGTGCGCTCGTAGGCGTCGGGCATCTCGCGGTCGGGGAAGACGTGGAAGTAGTCGCGGTAGGCCGGCTCGCCGGCGCGGGCCCGCTGCGCCCACTCGTGCTCGCGCGCCACGTGGTTGAGCACCAGGTCGAGCACCAGGCTCATGTCACTGTCGTGGAGCTGCTCGGCGAGGTCCTGGAGGTCGTCCATCGTGCCCAGGTCGGGGCGCACCGAGCGGTAGTCGGCCACGGCATACCCGCCGTCGTTGTCGCCGTCGCGCGGTCGTAGCAGCGGCATCAGGTGCAGGTAGCGCACCCCCAGCTCGTCGAGGTAGGGCAGGTGCTCGGCGACGCCCGCGAGGTCGTCGGCGAACCGCTCGGTGTAGGCGGCGTAGCCGATCATGGCGGGGTCCTGCAGCCAGTCGGGGCGCAGCATCCGCTGCAGGTCGCGCACGTGCAGCCGGTCGGAGCGCACGCTGAACGCCGTGGCCGCCAGCTCGAGCAGGTCGGCCCCGAGCTCTGGAGCCCGCCGCGCCCCGTAGACGGCGGTCAGCCCGGCCAGCAGGTCGGGCCACCAGCGCTCCACCCGGAGGCGGAGCATCGCCGCGCGGTCGCTGCTCAGCCCCTCGGGCACGGGGATCGAGGGGGGCGGCACCGGTGCTCTCACGCGCGCATTCTTGCGGATCTGCGCAACCGTTTCCACACGCTCACGGTCCACGCCGATGGCAGGCACAGGTCGCGCACAGGAAAGTCCAAGAGGTTGTGCCCATGACGATCAGCAGCCCGCCCTCCACCGGGGCCCTCGGCACGCTCGCCCCGGCGGCCGAGGCCGTCGGCATCGCCATGGCGCCGCTGGCCCGGCGCCGCGGCCCGGTGCCCCGGTGGTGGCGCGACGCCAGCGTCGTCGCGGGCTGGTTCGTCCTGCTCGTGGTGACGGCCCTGTGGGTCAAGGGGGGCGGCATCCAGCAGCTGACCTCGGTCTCCGACGCGCTGCTGTCGACCGGGCGGCTCACCGGCCTCATCGCCTCGGCGCTGTTGCTGATCCAGGTGTTCCTCATGGCGCGCGTGCCGTGGGTCGAGCAGGCGTGGGGGCAGGACGAGCTCGCCCGCACCCACCGGTGGGTCGGCTTCACCTCGTTCACCTTGATGCTGGCGCACATCGTGCTCATCACGCTCGGCTACGCCGCGGGCTCCAGCCTGGGGCTGTGGGGCACGATCGTCGACTTCGTCGTCAGCTACCCCGGCATGCTGCTCGCCGTCGCCGGCACCGCGGCCCTGGTGATGGTGGTCGTGACGTCGGTGAAGAGGGCCCGCCGCCGGCTGCGCTACGAGTCGTGGCACCTCATCCACCTCTACGGCTACCTCGGGGCCGGCCTCGCGCTGCCCCACCAGCTGTGGACCGGCACCGACTTCCTGTCCTCCACCACCGCGACCGTGTTCTGGTGGAGCCTGTACGTCCTGTGCGCCGGGGCGGTGCTCGTCTTCCGCGTCTGGCTGCCGCTGTGGCGCTCGCTGAGCTCGTCGCTGCGCGTCCTCGACGTCAGGGCCGAGGGCCCGGGCGTCACCACGGTGACCGTCGGTGGGCGGGGCGTTCGCCGGATGCCGGTGCGCGCCGGGCAGTTCTTCCAGTGGCGCTTCGTCGACGGTCCGGGATGGACCCGCGCCAACCCCTACTCGATCTCGGCGGCCCCCGACGGACGGACCCTGCGGTTCACCGCGGCTCACGTCGGCGACGGGTCGGCCCGGCTCGCGACCCTGCGCCCCGGCACCCGGGTGCTGGTGGAGGGCCCCTACGGCCGCATGCACCAGGGCGTCCGCGCGCACCGCAAGGTGCTGCTGATGGGCTCGGGCATCGGCATCACCCCCATGCGCGCCCTGCTCGAGGAGCTCGACCAGGCTCCCGGCGACGTCACGGTCGTCCACCGGGTGCGCTCACGGCACGATGCCGTGCTGGGTGAGGAGATCGCGGCGCTCGCCGCGGCCCGCGGTGCCCGGTACCTGCTGGTGGAGGGCCCGCGCGTGCCCGGCCGCAACAGCTGGCTGCCGGCCCAGGCCCGCCACCTGACCGACGTGCAGGCGCTGCGCGAGATCGTGCCCGACCTCGAGCACCACGACGTCTACCTCTGCGGCTCGGACGGCTGGATGACCGCCGCGCGTGCCGCCGCGATCGCCGGCGGCGTCCCCCGCGATGCCGTGCACCTCGAGCGCTTCGCCTACTGACCCCGACCTGAGCCCCCCAAGGAACCCCGCAATGCGCCGCATCACCCTCTGGCTGCTGAGCACCGTCTCGGCCCTCGTGCTCCTCTTCAGCTACCACACCTCGACCAGCTCGGCGACGTCCAGCAGCATCGTCGCCCAGTCCGGCACCGACACCGGCACCACGTCCGGCAGCGGCTCCTCATCGGGCCGTGGCTCCTCGTCCGACAGCGGTTCGCCCTCCGGCAGCTCGGGCTCGTCCTCAGCGGCCACGGCGAAGACCTACACCGGCGATGCCGTGTCCACCCGCTTCGGTGACGTGCAGGTGGAGATCACCGTCAAGGACGGCAGGATCACCAAGTCCGCCGTGCTCCAGGTGCCGTGGAACAACGGCAAGGACCAGGAGATCAACTCCTACGCCGTGCCGATCCTCAACTCCGAGACCGTCGACGCCCAGAGCGCGAACATCGACATGGTGTCCGGCGCCACCTACACCTCGAACGGCTACATCGGCTCGCTGCAGTCGGCGATCGACCAGGCGAACCTGTGATCACCGCCGAGATCCCGGTGACCCCGGCCGCCCCCGCCCCGCCGCGGCTGGCCCGTCGCGCCTGGGTCGAGCAGGTCATGGGGATGCCGATCAGCGTGCACGTGCGCGCGGTCGAGCCGACCCGGCCCGACCTCGAGGCGGGTGTGGCCCGCGTCTACGCGCACCTGCGCAAGGTCGACGCCGTGCTCAGCACCTGGCGCGCCGACAGCGACCTGCTGCGGCTGCAGCACGGGGAGCGCGAGGAGGCGCACCCGTGGGTCGCCGACGTCACCGAGCTGTGCCTCGAGGCGGAGGAGCGCACCGACGGGCTGTTCCAGGCGTGGCGGCGGCGCCCCGGTGGCCGGCTCGCCTACGACCCCACTGGCCTGGTGAAGGGCTGGGCCGTCGCGGCCGCGGCGGCGCACCTCGACGTCGTGCCGGAGATCTCCTACAGCATCGGTGCCGGCGGCGACATCGTCGTCGGTGCCGGTCGCGGGCCGTCGGCGGCGGCGCCGAGCTGGCGGATCGGCATCGAGGACCCCCGGCATCCGGGTGCGGTGGCGCGGGTGGTCTCGGTGCGGCGCGGGGCGGTCGCGACGTCGGGGGCCGCGGCTCGTGGTGCCCACGTGGTCGACCCCCGCACCGGGCGGGCCATCGGGCGGGACGGCTCGGCGACGGTGGTCGGGCCGGACCTGCTCTGGGCCGACGTCTGGGCAACAGCCGCGTGGGTGGACCCGGTTCGGGCGGCGGCCCTGATGGCTGAGCGAGACCCCGCCTACTCGCTGCTCACCCTCTGAGACTCGGCGAGGGCCGTGCGCAGCGCCTCGGGCGTGGTCACCGGCATCTCGCACACGAAGCCCCGGCACACGTAGGCCGCCGGGGCTCCGCCGACCAGTGGACGGTCCGCCAGCAGCGGCACCCCGGCGGCGTCCGGCATCCCGTGCACCACGACGATGCCGGGTGACGTCGCGGCCCGCGCGACGTCGAGCAACGGCTGCGCTCCCGCACCATCACCGACCACGGCGACCTGCAGCGGCCCGGCCGCGACCGCCTCGGCCACGGCCAGCGCCCACCCGGCGAACCGCGGGTCCTGGGCGGCCACCGGGCCGCAGGCGTCGAGGGCGGATGCCGCTGCCTCGCGGTGCCGCGCCGACCCGGTGAGGGCCGCGTGAGTCACCAGCGCCCCCGCCAGCGCGGACGCACCCGCGGGCTCGGCGTTGTCGGTGCGCCCGGCCGGGCGGGCGAACAGCGGGGCGGCGTCGTTGGCCGTGTCGTGCACCGTGCCGTGCTCGTCGACGAACCGCTCCAGCGCCGTGTCGAGCAGGGACGCCGCGGCTACCGCCCAGCGCGGTGAACCGGTCGCCTGGTGCAGCGCCAGCAGCCCCTCGGCGAGGTCGCCGTGGTCGTCGAGCACCCCGGGCGCCGTGCCGACCACCCCACCGCGGGAGGTGCGCCGCAGGATGCCGTCGACGACGTGGACGTCGAGCACGAAGGCCGCTGCGGTCTCGGCGGCAGCGACGAGGTCGGCGCGCTGCAGCAGCACCCCGGCATCCGCGAGGGCGGCGACCGCCAGACCGTTCCAGGCCGTGACCACCTTGTCGTCCCGGCTCGGCTGCGGACGCTGCGACCGGGCCGCGAACAACGTCTCGCGCGTGCTCGCCCACCAGGCCGGGTCGTCGGGGTCGGTCCGCAGCTGCAGGGTGGATGCGCCCGCCTCGAAGGTGCCGGCGGCGGTGACCTCGAGCAGGGCTGCGGCCCGCTCGCCGTCGTCGGCGCCGAGCACGTCGACGAGCTGGCCGGGGGTCCACGCGTAGGTGAGGCCCTCGTGCGAGTGCCCGTCGACCACCGTGTCGGCATCGAGGGCCGACGCGAACCCGCCCTCGCCGGTGCGCAGGTCGCGCAGCAGGAAGTCGGCGGTCTCCTCGGCCACGCGCCGCGCCAGCGGGTCGCCGGTCGCGCGCCACAGGTGCGCGTAGACGCGCAGCAGCAGGGCGTTGTCGTAGAGCATCTTCTCGAAGTGCGGCACCACCCACGCGGCGTCGACGGAGTAGCGGGCGAAGCCGCCGCCGAGCTGGTCGTACATCCCGCCCCGGGCCATCGCGTCGCAGGTGCCGCGGGCCATCGCCACCGCGTCGGCCGAGCCGGTGCGCGCGTGGTGGCGCAGCAGGAACTCCAGCACCATCGACGGCGGGAACTTCGGGGCACCGCCGAAGCCACCGCGGGCCTCGTCGTACGTCGTGCGCAGGCGAGCGGCGGCGGTGCCGCACACCGCGGCATCCAGCCGTGACGGCGCGGGCGGGCCGGTGTGCAGCCGCAGCTGCTCGGCGACGCTCGCCCCGGAGGCCAGCACCCGCTCGCGCTGCTGGCCCCAGACCTCGCCGGCGTTGGCGAGCAGCGCCAGCAGCTGCGGCTTGGGCAGGTAGGTGCCCGCGAAGAACGGGTCGCCGTCGGGGGTGAGCAGGCAGGTCATCGGCCAGCCGCCGTGCCCGGTCAGCGCCGTCACCGCCGCCATGTAGACCGCATCGACGTCGGGGCGCTCCTCACGGTCGACCTTGACCGCCACGAACCCCTCGTTGACCACGGCGGCGACCTCGTCGTCCTCGAACGACTCGTGCGCCATCACGTGGCACCAGTGGCAGGCGGCGTAGCCGACGCTCAGCAGCACCGGCAGGTCGCGCCGGCGCGCCTCGTCGAACGCCTCGTCCGACCACTCCCACCAGTCGACCGGGTTGTCGGCGTGCTGGAGCAGGTAGGGGCTCGAGGAGCCCGCGAGCCGGTTCGCCATCGCTCCACCGTATGCCGGGTGGCCGGTGCGTGACGGGCTGCGGTCAGTCGTCGAGCGCCTTGGTGAGGGCGATCGCCGTCGACAACGCATCGGGGTTGCCCTCCTGGCTCACCCAGCTCACCTCGATGCCGGCGCGCAGCAGCGACCAGACCCTGGCCTCGTCGGCGTCGATGCCGGCGGCCTGCGCCACCAGCTCGACCCGGTGTCGCACCGACCAGCGGAACTCCGAGCCGGTGCCGAGCTCGTCGACCCGGTTGTGCAGCACCGGGAACACGTCGAAGCCCGGATGGCCGGCCAGCGGCTTGGGGTCGATCGCGGCGTAGCTGCCGTCGCGGCGGCGCAGCACGTTCTCGAAGTGCAGGTCGGTGTGCAGCAGCCGCTCCGGCACGTCGTCGGCCAGCAGCTCGCGGGCCAGGGCGGTGGTGCGCTGGGTGACCCGGCGGGGCACCGCGGGGCGGCGTGCCATTCGCTCCAGGTGCGGCTGGAGGTAGGGCCCGAGCCGGTCGAGCTGCGGGGGAGCGGGCACCTGGAGGCGGCCGAGCAGCTCACCGATGACCTCGCAGGCCTCGTCGACCCACAGCTCGCTGAGGTCCGCATCGGCGTCGAGCCGCTCCATCAGCAGCAGCCCGTCCGACGGCAGGGCGGCGACCAGCCGCACCCCGGCCTCCCCGGCCCAGGTGCGCAGCGCGAGCGCCTCGTGGGTGGCCTCGGGGTGCGGCCAGGTCACCTTCAGGGCCAGCCGCTGCACTCCGCGGCGCACGGGCACCACGATCGCCGTGTAGCCCGTGCGGGGCTCGCCGTCGACGGCGAGCCCCCAGCGCTCCAGCCCCTCGGCGAGCAGCCTCGGCACCGTGGCCAACCAGGCAGCGCCGCTGGGCCCACCCTCGGCGGGGTAGCCGCTCACCTGCGCCACCCAGGCCGGGGGGAGCGCTACCGGTGCGCTCATCCGAGCCCCGGGAACGGCTCGAGGGGGACGCCCCACCGGTGGGCCTCGACCTCGACGCTGCCCAGCCAGCGGGTCAGCGCGGCCAGGCCCGGGCCGCCGTCCGCGGCCACCACCGGCCCGAGCTGCTCGCCGTAGGCCGCGCGCAGTGTGGCCAGGGTGTTGCGGGCGAGCCGGGCCGCGGCCGCGGCACCCTCGACGGGGAACGGCAGGGGATGCCCGAGCGAGGTGTCCGGCCGGGCGCCACCGGCCTGCTGGTCGACCAGCAGGGCGCGCAGCGCGCCGAGGGTGGTGTCGGACCGAGCCCGCTGGGCGCCGGTGGACCGGGCGCTCACCACCTCCTGGAAGTAGACGGCGGCGTGCGTGAGCGTGGCCAGCGCGCCGACCCGGTCGCCACCGACCGGGTCCAGGGGAACCTTCGGGGGGCGGCCGGCGAGCAGGGTCGCCGCGGCGTACCGCTGCGCGTGCAGCGACGCGATCGTGGCCCGCAGGTCGTCGGCGACCCCGGCAAATGCAGCGGCGGATGCCGCGGACGCCGCCTCCGCGGTGGCGAGCGCGGCCCGGTGTGCCGCGGGCGAGGGAGTCGGCGATGGGGATGCCGTCGGGGTCGGCGAGGGTGTCGCGGTGGGCTTCGGGTCCAGCTCGGTGGCCGGCACGCCCTCGGCGAGCAACGCGCTGCGCAGCACGGTGTGCTGACGCAGGTGGAGGGTGGCGAGGTCGGCCGCGAGCGCGCCCGGGACGGTGGCTGCGAGCGCGGCGAGCTCTGCCGTGCCGCGGGTGAGGGCCACCAGCTCGGCCTCGGCCGGCATCGGCGTGCGGGTCGGCAGCAGTGGCACCCGGGGCGCGTCGTCCTCGAGCCGGATGCCGCAGCCGCTGGCCGACAGGACCGCGGCCACGACCCCCGCGACGACGGTGCGCCGGGGCACGCCGGGGCGCGGTCCCTGCGTCATGGGCGCATCATCGCACGGGTTCGGGGGTCATAAGTTCTGTCCTAGAGTGGGGTCCGGCGGTTCTCCGCCGACCGACAAACTGCAGAGAAGGGACGGTGCACGATGACCACAGCCGACGGCATCCGGCCCACCCTGCAGCAGGCCCTGGCTTCGGGGCCCTTCGTGCTCGAGGACGTCGCCGTCACCCCGGCCGGCCGTCGCCGGGTCGTCAAGGTGCTGGTCGACCGCGTTCTCGACGACGCGGGCACGGTCACCGAGCCCACCGAGCCCCTCACCCTCGACGAGGTCGCCGACGCGACCCACCTCGTCGGCAACGCCCTCGACGCCTCCGACGCCATGGGCGAGCAGCCCTACACCCTCGAGGTCTCCTCCCCGGGCGTCGGGCGGCCCCTCACCCAGCCCCGCCACTTCCGCCGCAACGTCGGCCGGCTCGTCACCGTCCACCACGACGGGGGGCGAGGTCACCGGGCGGGTGACCGGCGCCTCGACCACCGAGGTCACCCTCGAGGTCCCCGCCACCAAGGCCGCTCCCGCCCGCACCGAGACGCTCCCGTATGCCGCGGTCGAGCGTGCCGTCGTGCAGGTCGAGTTCGCCCGCCCCGACCAGAACCAGAACAAGGACAGCTGACCATGGACATCGACCTGGCCGCGCTGCGCGCCCTCGAGCGCGAGCGGGGCATCTCGCTCGACATGCTGATCCCGGCGATCGAGCAGGCCCTCGTGCTCGCCTACCAGCGCACCGACGGGCACTACCGCCACTCGCGCGCCGAGCTCGACCGCAAGACCGGCCACGTCGTCATCTGGGCGCGGGAGGAGACCGAGGTCCCCCCGGCCGAGGGCGAGCTCGACGACGAGGGCAACCCGGCCCGGCCGCGCCGCGAGATCGGCCCGGAGTTCGACGACACCCCGACCGGCTTCGGCCGGGTGGCGGCGGCCACCGCCCGCCAGGTCATCGTCCAGCGCCTGCGCGACATCGAGGACGACGCCATCCTCGGCGACTTCAAGGGCCGCGAGGGCGACATCGTCGCCGGCATCGTCCAGCAGAGCCCCGACCCGCGGCACGTCACCGTCGACTTCGGCACCGTCGAGGGCATCCTCCCGCTCGCCGAGCAGGTGCCGGGCGAGAACTACGTCCATGGCCAGCGGCTGCGCTGCTTCGTGGTCTCGGTCAAGCGCGGCATGCGCGGGCCGCAGATCGGCCTGTCGCGCACCCACCCCAACCTGGTCAAGAAGCTGTTCGCCCTCGAGGTGCCCGAGATCGCCGACGGCAGCGTGCAGATCGAGGCCCTGGCCCGCGAGGCGGGGCACCGCAGCAAGATCGCCGTGCACTCCAGCGTGGCCGGCCTGAACGCGAAGGGCTCGTGCATCGGCCCGATGGGCGCCCGGGTGCGCGCCGTGATGAGCGAGCTGCACGGCGAGAAGATCGACATCGTCGACTGGTCCGACGACCCCGCGACCTTCATCGCGGCCGCGCTGTCGCCGGCCCGGGTGTCGTCGGTCGAGATCGTCGACCGTCAGCTGCGTTCGGCCCGGGTCATCGTGCCCGACTACCAGCTGTCGCTGGCCATCGGCCGCGAGGGCCAGAACGCCCGCCTCGCCGCCAAGCTCACCGGCTGGCGGATCGACATCCGCCCCGACACCGAGGGGACCGCGCAGGCGCCGACCAGCGCCGATGACGCGCCCCGGCGCCCGTAGGCGGTAGACTGGTGCGGACCGACCGGACTGGACTCCGGCCCGGCCACCCGGTGCGCACCTGCATCGGGTGTCGTGGGGCGGATAGCCGGTCGGCACTCCTGCGAGTGGTCCTCGGGCCTGGTGCGGACGGCATCCCTGTCGTCCTGCCGGATCCCGAGCACCGTGGACACGGGCGCGGCGCATGGCTGCATCCGGTCCTCTCGTGCCTCGAGCTCGCCGTCCGCCGCCGGGCGTTCGGGCGCGCGCTGCGCAGCAGCACGCCCCCCGACCACTCAGCGGTTTCCGACTGGGTTCGGGCACAACCGCAGGAGCCACCGTCCGAGAGCAAGAACCGAAAGCGGGTTTGACGCTGATGAGCACCCGATGAGTACTCAGCGATGAGCACCCCCCAGCTGTAACGACGGTCCGCGCAACAGAGCACGGACCTGGACAGGAGAGATGTGTCTAAAGTCCGTGTGAGCGCACTTGCCAAGGAGCTCGGAGTGACCAGCAAGGTCCTCCTCGAGCGCCTGAACGGCATGGGTGAGTACGTCAAGAGCGCCAGCTCGACGATCGAGACCCCGGTCGTGCGCAGGTACAACGAGAAGTTCCCCGCCGAGGCCCCCCAGGCCGCGGCGCCTGCCGCTGCTCCGGCCACCAAGGCCGCGTCGGCTCCGTCTGCCCCGGCACCGGCCACCAAGGCCCCGGCAGCTCCGGCCGCCCCGGCTGCCCCGGCGCCCGCCGCTGCAGCACCGGCTGCGGCGGCTCCGGCCACCCCGGCACCCGCCGCGGCGGCTCCCGCCGCTCCCGCCCCGAGCACTCCCGCCCCGAGCACTCCCGCCCCGACGAAGTCGGCCCCCGCGCCGGCCGCCCCGGCGCCAGCTGCACCGGCACCGGCAGCACCGGCTCCGGCCGCTGCCGCCCCCGCCGCACCGGCCCCGGCCGCTGCGTCGACCCCGTCCGCGCCCGCCGCACCCGCCGCACCCGTGGCTCCGGCCGCCCGTGAGGGTGGCGCCGGCCAGGGCGCCCCGCGTCCGGGTGCTCCGCGCCCGGCCACCCCGCGCCCGGGCAACAACCCGTTCGCGCAGAGCCAGGGCATGGGCCGCTCCCGCGAGGCGGCGGCACGGCCCGGCAACAACCCGTTCGCCCCCAGCCAGGGGATGCCGCGTCCGCAGAGCCGTCCGGGCACCCGTCCCGGCGGTGCCGGTGGGCCCGGCGGCGCCGGTGGCGCGGCCGGTCCGCGTCCCGGTGGCGCCCGTCCGAGCCCGGGCATGATGCCCGACCGCTCGGCCGTGGCCCGTCCCGGTGAGCGCCCGGCCCGTGGTGGCGCGCGTCCCGGTGCAGCCGGTGCGCGTCCCGGTGGCGGTCCCGGCGCGGGTGGCGGCTTCGGCGGCCGTCCCGGTGGCGGTGGCGGCGGTTTCCGCGGCGGCCCCGGTGGCCGTGGCGGCACCCAGGGTGCCTTCGGTCGCGGTGGCGGTCGTCCCGGTCGCGCCCGCAAGTCCAAGCGCGCCAAGCGCATGGAGTTCGAGGAGATGCAGGCGCCGTCGATCGGTGGCGTCAGCGTTCCTCGCGGCGACGGCAAGACCGTCATCCAGATCCGTCAGGGCGCGAGCCTGAGCGACTTCGCCGACAAGATCGACGCCAACCCCGGTGCGCTCGTCACCGTGCTGTTCCACCTCGGTGAGATGGCCACGGCGACGCAGAGCCTCGACGAGGACACCTTCCGGCTCCTCGGCAGCGAGCTCGGCTACGACATCCGCATGGTCTCCCCGGAGGAGGAGGAGCGCGAGCTCTTCGACTCCTTCCACATCGACCTGGAGACGGGCATCGAGGGCGAGGACGACGACGACCTCGAGGCGCGTCCGCCGGTCGTCACCGTCGTGGGTCACGTCGACCACGGCAAGACCCGCCTGCTCGACGCCATCCGCAACGAGGACGTCGCGGGCGGCGAGACCGGTGGCATCACCCAGCACATCGGTGCCTACCAGGTGCACCGCGAGCACGAGGGCGTCGACCGTCCGATCACCTTCATCGACACCCCGGGCCACGAGGCGTTCACCGCCATGCGTGCCCGTGGCGCGAAGGTGACCGACATCGCCATCCTCGTGGTGGCGGCCGACGACGGCGTCATGCCGCAGACCATCGAGGCGCTCAACCACATGCAGGCGGCCGACGTGCCGATCGTCGTCGCGGTCAACAAGATCGACGTCGAGGGCGCCAACCCGTCCAAGGTGCGTCAGCAGCTCACCGAGTACAACCTCGTCGCCGAGGAGTACGGCGGCGAGACGATGTTCGTCGACGTGTCCGCGAAGCAGGGTCAGAACATCGACCAGCTGCTCGAGGCCGTGCTGCTCACCGCTGACGCGGCGCTCGACCTGCGGGCCAACCCCGACCGCGAGGCCCGAGGCATCGCGATCGAGGCCAACCTCGACAAGGGTCGCGGCGCCACGGCGACGGTGCTCATCCAGACCGGCACGCTGCACGTCGGTGACGCCATCGTCGCGGGCTCGTCGCACGGTCGTGTGCGGGCGATGCTCGACGAGCACGGCACCCCGGTGCCGGAGGCGGGCCCGTCCCGCCCGGTCCAGGTGCTGGGCCTGTCCTCGGTCCCGCGGGCCGGCGACACCTTCGTCGTCGCCCCCGACGACCGCACCGCGCGCCAGATCGCCGAGAAGCGTGAGGCGGCCGACCGTCAGGCGAGCCTGGCCAAGGCCCGCAAGCGCATCTCGCTCGAGGACCTCAACGAGGCCCTCGCGGCGGGCAAGGTCGACACCCTCAACCTCATCCTCAAGGGTGACGTGTCGGGTTCGGTCGAGGCGCTCGAGGACGCCCTGCTCCAGATCGACGTCGGCGACGAGGTCGACCTGCGGATCATCGACCGTGGTGTCGGCGCGATCACGCTGAACAACATCAACCTCGCGATGGCGTCCGACGCCATCATCATCGGCTTCAACGTGCGGGCCGAGGGCCAGAACGCCGAGGTCGCCGATCGCGAGGGCGTCGAGATCCGCTACTACTCGGTCATCTACCAGGCGATCGACGAGATCGAGCAGGCCCTCAAGGGCATGCTCAAGCCGGAGTTCGAGGAGGTCGAGCTCGGCACCGCGCAGATCCGCGAGATCTTCCGCAGCAGCAAGTTCGGCAACATCGCCGGCTCGATCGTGCGCAGCGGCGAGATCCGGCGCGGCACCCGGGCGCGGATCACCCGCAACGGGGTCGTCGTGTCCGAGAACATCGAGATCGCCGGGCTGCGCCGGTTCAAGGACGACGTCACCGAGGTCCGCGAGGGCTTCGAGTGCGGCATCAACCTGGGGTCGTTCAACGACCTGCAGATCGATGACCTGATCGCGACGTACGAGATGCGAGAAAAGCCGCGCGCCTGACGCGCTGCGTGTCCTGACGGGTCGCGGGCGGCACACCACTCGTGGTGTGCCGCCCGCTCCCGTCAACCGCCACCTCCCTCACTAGGGTGGTGGCGCCCCTGTCCCGACGACGTGAGGAGGAGCCGTGGCCGACACCGCACGCGCCCAGAAGATCGCCGACCGCATCAAGACGCTGACCGCCGAGAACCTGGATGCGATCGTCAAGGACCCCGACCTCGGGTTCGTCACCATCACCGACGTCCGGGTCACCGGCGACCTCCAGCACGCGTCGCTGTTCTACACGGTCTTCGGGGATGCCGGTCAGCGCGCCCAGACCGCGCGCCTCCTCGAGCTGAACAAGGGCAAGCTGCGCTCGTTCGTCGGCAAGCAGCTCGGCATCCGGCTCACGCCCAGCCTGGAGTTCATCGCCGACGCCATCCCCGAGACCGCCGCGCACCTCGAGGACCTCCTGCGCGAGGCCCGCGAGCGCGACGCCGCCGTCGCGGCGGCCGCCGCCGGCGCCGTGCATGCCGGTGAGGCCGACCCCTACAAGAAGGACCGCGAGGAGGACGACGAGGAGTCGGGTGACCACCACGAGTGATCCCACGCCCGACGGCATCCTGGTCGTCGACAAGCCGCCGGGCTGGACCAGCCACGACGTCGTCGCCCGCGCCCGCCGGCTGTGCGCCACCCGCAAGGTGGGTCATGCTGGCACGCTCGACCCGATGGCGACCGGGGTGCTGGTGCTCGGCGTGGGGCGGGCCACCCGGCTGCTCACCTTCCTCGTCGGCTGCGACAAGGACTACGCCGCCACGATCCGGCTCGGCCAGGCCACGCTCACCGACGACGCGGAGGGTGAGGTCACGGCATCCGCGGGTGCGGCCGGCATCGAGCGCGATGCCGTGGTGGCCGCCGCGCTGGCCCTCACCGGCGACATCGAGCAGGTGCCGAGCTCGGTCAGCGCGATCAAGGTCAAGGGCGAGCGCGCCTACGCCCGGGTGCGCGGCGGCGAGAGCGTCGAGCTCGCCGCACGGGCGGTCACCGTGTCGCGCTTCGTCGTGGGCGAGGCCCGCGCCGGTGAGGTCGACGGCATCCCGGTGCTCGACGTCGACGTCGAGGTCACCGTGTCGTCGGGCACCTACGTGCGCGCGCTGGCGCGCGACCTGGGCGCGGCCCTTCGCTGCGGCGGGCACCTGACCGCGTTGCGGCGCACCCGCGTCGGCGGGTTCACCATCGCCGACGCCCACCCGTTCGCCGATCTGCAGGCGCGACAGGGCGAGCGGATGCCGGTCACGCCCCTCGCCGACGCTGCCCGCGCGGCCTTCGCGGTGCGTGAGATCGACGAGGCGCAGGCCCGCACGCTGGGCTTCGGCCAGCGCCTGGAGTCGGCCCAGCCGGGGCGCACCGAGCCGGTCGCCGCCATCGCCCCGGACGGCACCCTGGTGGCGATGCTCGACGAGTCGCGTCCCACAGCGCGCAGTCTCGTCGTCTTTGCCCCGGCGAGTTCGTAGAGTGGTCCCCGTGCATCGTTGGACCGACCCCTCCGAGACGCCCGAGGCCCTGCGGCCCTGCGTCCTCACCCTCGGCAACTTCGACGGCGTTCACCGCGGGCACCGGGCGGTGCTCAACGCCCTCGTCGACGCCGGCAGCCGGCTCGGCCTGCCCGCCGTGGCCATCACCTTCGACCCGCACCCCGTCGCGGTGCTGCGTCCCGAGCAGGCCCCCGAGCTCGTCGCGCCGGGGACGGTCCGCGACGACCTGATCGCCGAGACGGGCATCGACGGGCTGCTGGTGCTCGACTTCACCAAGGAGTTCGCCCAGCAGACCCCGGAGGACTTCGTGCGGGCCGTGTTCGTGCGGGGGCTCGACGCGCGCTGCGTCGTGGTCGGCATGGACACCCGCTTCGGCTACCGCAACTCCGGCGACGTCTCGACGCTGGCCGACCTCGGCGAGCAGTTCGGCTTCGAGGTGGTGGCGCTCGACGACGTCGGTGAGGGAGAGCGCTTCTCCTCGACCGTGGTTCGCGCCCACCTGCGCGCCGGCGAGGTCGGCGAGGCCGCCCGCATCCTCGGCCGCCCGCACCGCGTCGTCGGCACGGTCGTGCACGGCAACCACCGCGGCAAGGCATTGGGTTACCCCACGGCGAACCTGTCGGCCGACTCGCTCGGCCTGGTGCCGCTCGAGGGTGTCTACGCCGGCTGGCTGACCCGACTCGACCTCGCCGAGGGCGAGCGCGACCGCACGATGCCGGCCGCCATCAGCGTCGGCACCAACCCGACCTTCGAGACCCACGACCGGCGCACCGTCGAGGCCTACGTGCTCGACCGCGACGACCTCGACCTCTACGACGAGCGCGTCATGGTCGAGTTCACCGCGCACATCCGGCCGACGCTGAAGTTCGACAGCATCGACGAGCTGCTCGAGGCGATGGCCTCCGACGTCGCGCGCTGCCGCGAGCTGCTCGCCCGGATCGTTCCCGCCTGAGCGCGCCCGACAGCCCCTGGGCCCGCCACGACGTCGGGCTCTACCTCGCCGCCGCCGGCACCTCGGTGGTCGGCGCCCTGCTCGTGTGGTCGGCCACGGTGCGCACCGACGGCACCGCCTACCTCGTCCGCCACCTGGTCACGGCGGCCGTCGGGCTGGGCCTGGCCCTGCTCGTGAGCCGGGTCGGCCAGGCCCGGGTGCGGCTGGCGGCCCCGTGGGTGTATGCCGGGTCGCTGCTCCTGCTGCTCGCCGTGCTGACCCCGGTGGGCCGCACGGTCAACGGGTCGCGGTCGTGGATCCCGCTCGTCGGGGGGTTCACCGTGCAGCCGGCCGAGCTGGCCAAGGTGGGGCTGTGCCTGGCCCTCGCGACGCTGCTGGCGGGCCAGGCCGAGCGGGGGCTGGCCCCCGGGCGACGAGAGGTGGTGCTCGCCGGCGTGCTGGTGGCGCTGCCGACGGCTTTGATCCTGCTGCAGCCCGACCTGGGGTCCGCCGCGGTCGTCGTGGCGATCGGCGCCGTCGTCGTGACGGTGGCCGGCGTGCCGCGCCGGTGGGTGGTCGGGGCGGTGCTGCTCGGGCTGGTCGTGGTGGTCGTGGCCCTCACCACACCGGTGCTCAGCGACTACCAGCGCGACCGGCTGACGTCGTTCGCCGACCCGTCGGCGGACCCGCAGGGCAGCGGCTACCAGACCCGGATGGTGCGCCTGGCCATCGGGGCGGGCGGGCTGTGGGGGCAGGGTTTCCAGCGCGGCGAGCGCACCCAGGGCGGCTTCGTGCCCTACCAGCTCAACGACTTCATCTTCTCGGTGGCGGGGGAGGAGCTCGGCTTCGTGGGGGCGTCCGGGCTGCTCCTGCTGCTGGCGTTCGTCGTGGGCCGGGTGCTCGTGGTGGCCGCCCGCGCCGAGGACGCCTTCGGCCGCCTGGTCGCCGTGGGGGTGGCCACCTGGCTGGCCGTGCAGGTCGCGCAGAACGTCGGCATGAACCTCGGGCTGTTGCCGGTGACCGGCCTGCCGCTGCCCTTCGTGTCGTACGGAGGCTCCTCGATGCTGGTGTCGTGGCTGGCGATCGGGCTCGTCGATGCGACGCACGCCACGTCGGCGCGTCGCTGAGGTGGCGTAGCCTCGAAGCGCGCCCTGTGACAAGATGCGGCGCACCACGCTCCCCAACGACGAGGATGCTCGATGCTCACTGCCTCCCCGCAGATCCACACTCCCGCCGACGAACCGGTCGACCAGTCCGTGCTGGGCCGCGAAGCGCAGAGCGTCGGACACATGTTCCGCGACCGCATCAACGCCAGCCCCGACCGCCCCGCCTATCTCCACGCCGTCGTCACCGACAGCGGTGACCAGTGGGTCACCGTCACCTGGGCCGAGCTCGACGTGGTGGTCCGTGAGATCGGCGCCGGGCTGATCGCGCTCGGCATCGAGCCCGAGGACCGCGTCGCCATCGCCTCGAGCACGCGCTACGAGTGGGCGCTGGCCGACCTCGCGGTGATGGTCGCCGGTGGCGCCACCACCACCATCTACCCGACGACGATGGCCGACGACGTGTCGTTCATCGTGTCCGACTCGGGGGCCAAGGTCGTCTTCGCCGAGAACGCCGAGCAGCTCGAGAAGCTGCGCGGCATCCGGGCCGAGACACCCGCGGTGCTGCGGGTCATCGTCTTCGACGGGGTGTCCGACGCCGACGCCTGGACCCTCACCCTCGACGAGGTGCGCCAGCTCGGCCGCGAGTACCTCGAGGGCGACCCCGGCGCGATCGACGCGCGCATCGACGGCATCCAGCACGACCAGCTCGCCACGATCATCTACACCTCGGGCACGACCGGCCGCCCCAAGGGCGTACGGCTGCGGCACAGCGCGTGGACCTACGAGGGCGCCGCCGTCGCGAGCACCAACATCCTCAGCGGGGACGACCTGCAGTACCTCTGGCTCCCGCTGGCCCACGTCTTCGGCAAGGTGCTGCTCACCCTGCCGCTGCAGATCGGCTTCCCCACGGCCATCGACGGCCGGATCGACAAGATCGTCGACAACCTCGCGGTCGTGAAGCCGACCTTCATGGGCGCCGCCCCGCGCATCTTCGAGAAGGCCTACGGCCGGATCAGCATGATGATGGCCGGTGAGGGTGGGGTCAAGGCCAAGCTCTTCGACCTCGCCAGCGACGTGGGCCGCGAGGTGAGCGCCCTGCGCGAGCAGGGCAAGAACCCGTCCGGGATGCTGTCGCTGAAGTACTCGGTCACCGACAAGATCATCGGCACCAAGATCCGCGAGCGGTTCGGTGGAAACATCCGCTTCTTCATCTCCGGCTCGGCGGCCCTCAACAACGACATCGCCCGCTGGTTCGACGCCATGGGGATGCAGATCCTCGAGGGGTACGGCATGACGGAGACGAGTGCCGCGTCGTTCGTGGCGCGCCCGCGGGCCTACCGCTACGGCACGGTGGGGTGGCCCCTGCCGAACACCGAGGTGGAGATCGCCGCCGACGGCGAGGTGCTGCTGCGGGGCCCGGGCAACATGGAGGGCTACCACAACAACCCCGACGCGACCGCAGAGACCATCGACCCCGAGGGGTGGCTGCACACCGGCGACATCGGTGAGCTCGACGACCGGGGCTTCCTGCGCATCACCGACCGCAAGAAGGACCTGTTCAAGACGAGCAACGGCAAGTACGTCGCTCCCTCGATCGTCGAGTCGACGTTCAAGGGGCTGTGCCCGTACGCCAGCCAGCTCGTCGTGCACGGGGCCGACCGCAACTTCGTCTCCGCGCTGGTGACCCTCGACCCCGACGCCATCGCCGGTTGGGCCGCGGAGAACGGCATGGAGGGCAAGTCGTACACCGAGATCGTCACGTCCGACGCGTGCCGCGAGATGGTGCAGGGCTACATCGACCAGCTCAATGCCGGGCTGAACCGCTGGGAGACGATCAAGAAGTTCACCATCCTCGAGAACGACCTCACGGTCGAGGACGGCGAGCTCACCCCCAGCCTGAAGCTCAAGCGCAAGGTGGTCTCCGAGAAGTATCGGGACCAGCTCGACGCGCACTACACGAGCTGACCCGGGTTCGCGCCCAGGTCAGGGGATGAGGGGCACGAAGCGGTAGTGGCCGTGCTCGGTGATCCGACGCCCGTCGGGGGCCGCGTCGTCGCGCGCCACCCGCAGCATCCGGCCGGCCACCGGCGCCACGAGGATGCCGTGTGCCCCGAGCTGGGCCACCAGCTCCAGCGGCAACCGGGTCGCCATGGCCGACACCAGGACCCGGTCGAACGGCGCCTCCTCGGGCGCCCCGAGCACCCCGGCGACGGAGGCACGGACGTGCGCCCACGGCATCCGGGATGCCTCGACGTTGGCGCACCCGGTGAGCACCAGGTCGGGCACCCGCTCGAGCCCGAGCACCGACCCGGTGGGCCCGACCAGCTCGGCGAGCAGCGCGGTGGTCCAGCCCGACCCGGAGCCGACGTCGAGCACGCGGTGCCCCGGCTGCACGTCGAGCAGCTCGAGCATCGCCCGCACGGTGCGGGGCTGGCTGTTGGTCTGGCCGTGGCCGATGTCGAGCGGACCGTCGTAGGACGCCCGCCGGCGCTCGGCGCGCGGGAGGAACCGCTCGCGGGGATGGTGCGCCATCGCGGCCCGCACCCGCCCGGCGGCGTCCACGCCGGCTAGCCCCGCAGGTCGGCCAGCGCCGTCTCGACGGCGCGGTGGAAGGTCGGGTAGGCGAACGGCATCCGCGCCAGGGTGGCGGTGGGGATGCGGGCGTGCACCGCGGTGGCGAGCATCGAGAGCACCTCGCCGCCCATCGGGCCGACCGAGGTGGCGCCGACGAGGTGGCCTGCCGAGCGGTCCTCGACGAGCTTGATGATCCCCTCGCCGCCGGGGCCGGTGATCCAGCCGCGGGTCGACTCGGCCAGCGGGGCGCGCCCCACGGCGACGTCGACGCCGGCGTCGCGGGCCTGCTGCTCGGTCAGGCCCACCGACCCGACCTCGGGGTCGGTGAAGGTCACCCGCGGCACGGCGTGGTACTCGGCGGACCGGGCGTCGACGCCGGAGCGGCGGGTGATGTCGGCGAGCGCGACCGCCGCCTCGTACATCGACATGTGGGTGAAGGCGCCCTTGCCGGTGATGTCGCCGATCGCCCACAGCTTGTGGCCGGCCCGCATCTGCGGGTCGGTGTCGACCGAGCGGGCCGACGGGTCGAGCCCGACGGTCTCGAGGCCGACGTCGGAGATGTTCGGGCGGCGGCCGGCCGCGACGAGCAGGCGGTCCGAGCCCAGCTCGACGTCGGTGCCCCCGGCATCGGTGAGGGAGACGGTGAACCGGCCGTCGGCGTGGCGCACCGACCCGATTGTCGCGCCGGCGATGACACGGATGCCGTCGGCCGCCATCGCAGCCGCGACCACCTCGGAGGACTCCGGCTCCTCCAGCGCCAGGATGCGCGGTGCGGCCTCGACGAGGGTGACCGTGGTGCCGAAGCGGGCGAACGCCTGGGACAGCTCGGCCCCGATGGCGCCGCCGCCGATGACGACCATCGACGCGGGCAGCTCGGCGGTCTCGAGCACGTCGCGGTTGGTCCAGAACGGGGTGTCGGCCAGCCCGTCGACCGGGGGAGCGGACGGCGAGGTGCCGGTGTTGAGCACGACCCCGCGCTCGGCGACGAACCGGGTGCCGCCCACCTCGACCACGCCGGTGTCGACGAGCCGGCCGTGACCGCGCACGAAGCGCACCCCGGCCTGCTCGAGGCGCTCGACGGCCACCGTGTCGTCCCAGTCGTCGGTGGCCTCGTCGCGGATGCGCGCGTGCACGAGACCCCAGTCGGGGGAGACCTCGGCGGCACCGGAGAGCGTGCCGACCCGGCGGGCGTCGGCGAGCAGGTCGGCGGCGCGGATCGCCATCTTCGAGGGGATGCAGCCCCAGTAGGGGCACTCGCCGCCCACGAGGCGTTCGTCGATGCCGACGACGGTGAGGCCGGCCTTGGCGGCCTCGGTGGCGAGGTGCTCGCCACCGGGCCCGAGGCCGATGACGACGAGGTCCACGGGGGTGTCGGTGCTCATGGGTGCAAGCCAAGCACGCGGGCGGCGCCCACGGGGAGGGCCGTGCACCCTCGACATCCCGGGCGGCACGTCCACGGTTTTGGGGCACCGCCCGCCGCGACCTACTCTTGACGGATGCCCGGACAGTCCGTCTTCCGCCGGCTCGAGCCGCTGCTCGAGCAGGTCAGCAAGCCGATCCAGTACGTCGGCGGCGAGCTGAACTCGACCGTCAAGGACTGGGACGTCGCCGGCGACGCCACCGTGCACTGGGCGCTGATGTACCCCGACGCCTACGAGGTCGGCGTGCCGAACCAGGGCGTCATGATCCTCTACGAAGTGCTCAACGAGCGCCCCGACGCCCTGGCCGAGCGCACCTACGCGGTGTGGCCCGACCTCGAGGCGCTGATGCGCGAGCACGACGTGCCGCAGTTCACCGTCGACGCGCACCGCGCGGTCGGCGACTTCGACCTGTTCGGGCTGTCGTTCTCCACCGAGCTCGGCTACACCAACATGCTCACCGCGCTCGACCTGGCCGGCATCCCGCTGCACGCCGTCGACCGCGACGACACGCACCCGATCGTCGTGGCGGGCGGCCACGCCGCCTTCAACCCCGAGACGATCGCCGACTTCGTCGACGCCGCCGTGGTCGGCGACGGCGAGGAGGCCGTGCTCGCCATCACCGACATCGTCGGCGCCTGGAAGCGCGAGGGGATGCCGGGTGGCCGCCGCGAGGTGCTGCTGCGCCTGGCCCGCACCGGCGGGGTCTACGTGCCGGCGTTCTACGACGTGAGCTACCTGCCCGACGGCCGCATCCAGCGGATCGCCCCCAGCCCCGACGCCCCCGGCGTGCCGTGGCGGGTCGCCAAGCACACCGTCATGGACCTCGACGCGTGGCCCTACCCCAAGCAGCCGCTCGTGCCGCTGGCCGAGTCGGTGCACGAGCGGATGTCGGTCGAGATCTTCCGTGGCTGCACTCGTGGATGCCGGTTCTGCCAGGCCGGGATGATCACCCGCCCGGTGCGCGAGCGCAGCATCACCGGCATCGGCGAGATGGTCGAACGGGGCCTGGCCGCAACCGGTTTCGAGGAGGTCGGCCTGCTGTCGCTGAGCTCGGCCGACCACTCCGAGATCGCCGACGTCGCCAAGGGCCTGGCCGACCGCTACGAGGGCACCAACACCGGCCTGTCGTTGCCGTCGACCCGGGTCGACGCCTTCAACATCGACCTCGCCAACGAGCTCACCCGCAACGGCCGCCGCTCGGGGCTCACCTTCGCGCCCGAGGGCGGCTCCGAGCGCCTGCGCAAGGTCATCAACAAGATGGTCAGCGAGGACGACCTGATCCGCACCGTCGCCGCCGCTTACGGCGCCGGCTGGCGGCAGGTCAAGCTCTACTTCATGTGCGGCCTGCCCACCGAGACCGACGAGGACGTGCTGCAGATCGCCGAGATGGCCAAGCGGGTCATCGACACCGGCCGCGAGGTCAGCGGGCGCCGCGACATCCGCTGCACCGTGTCGATCGGCGGCTTCGTGCCCAAGCCGCACACCCCGTTCCAGTGGGCCGCACAGCTCGGCGCCGAGGAGACCGACGCCCGGCTCGACAAGCTGCGCCTGGCGATCCGCTCCGACCGTCGCTACGCCTCGGCCATCGGGTTCCGCTACCACGACGGCAAGCCCGGCATCGTCGAGGGACTGCTCTCGCGCGGCGACCGCCGGGTCGGCCGCGTCATCGAGGCGGTCTGGCGCGACGGCGGGCGGTTCGACGGCTGGAGCGAGCACTTCTCCTACGAGCGGTGGATGGCGGCCGCGGAGCGCGAGCTGACCCCGCTCGGTGTCGACGTCGCCTGGTACACCACGCGCGAGCGCGAGGAGAGCGAGGTGCTCGCCTGGGACCACATCGACTCCGGCCTCGACAAGGAGTGGCTCTGGCAGGACTGGCTCGACGCCCTCGACGAGACCGAGGTCGACGACTGCCGCTGGACCCCCTGCTTCGACTGCGGCGTGTGCCCCCAGATGAACACGGCCATCGAGATCGGCCCCACCGGCAAGACCCTGCTGCCGCTCACCGTGCTCGGTGCCGGCCGCCCGGCGCTGGCCGAGCACACGCACGCCTGACGCCCGCGAGCGGTCGGCGACCCCCCGGCATCCTGGGTGGGTGGGGTCACCCCCGAAACGTGAGATGCCGTGCGCGCGCCGGTGACAGGATGAGGACGTGGCCACGGCGAGCACGAGCAGCCACCGGCGCACGCTGCTCCTTGGCACCGACTCCGGTCGCGACGCGATCCGGCGGATCGCCATCGCCGTCGTCGCCCTGTTCATCGTCACCGTCTTCGGCACGGTCGGCTACGTCGTGCTCGGGTTCGGCCCGCTCGACGCGCTCTACCAGACCGTCACCACCGTCGCGACGGTCGGCTTCCGCGAGGTGCAGCCGCTCAACCACGCCGGCCAGGTCTTCACCATGGTGCTCATCGTCCTCGGCGTGGGCACCGTGCTCTACAACCTCGGCGTGCTCGTCGAGGCCGTGACCGAGGGCCACCTGCGCGAGTACCTCTGGAGGAGCCGCATGGACCGGGACATCGCCCAGCTGCACGACCACGTGATCGTGTGCGGCCACGGCCGGGTGGGCCGCTCCGCCACCCGGGCGCTCGTCGACACCGGCCACCGGGTGGTCGTCGTCGACAGCGACCCGCTCAAGCTCGAGGGGCTCACCGAGCCGCACGTGCTCGGCGACGCCTCGCGCGACGACACCCTGCACGAGGCCGGCATCGACCACGCCCGGGCGTTGATCTGCGCGCTCGGCACCGACGCCGAGACCATGTACGCCACCCTGTCGGCCCGCGCGCTGCGCCCCGACCTGGTCATCATCAGCCGGGCCCGCACCCTGGACTCCAAGGAGAAGCTGGTGCTCGCCGGGGCCACCCGGGCGGTCAACCCCCAGCTGATCGGCGGGCGGCGGATGGCGTCGTTCGCCCTCTACGCCGACGTCGCCGAGTTCCTCGACGAGGTGATGCACGAGGACGACCTCGACTTCCGCATCGAGCAGGTGCGGCTGGGGGAACGCAGCCCGCTCGCCGGCCGCTGCGTGGGGGAGGTCGACGTGCCGGCGCTGTCCGGCTGCCAGCTGCTCGCGGTGCGCCAGCCACGCAAGGGGGCGTTCCTGCCCAACCCGGCGGCGGACACCGCGATCGAGGCCGGCGCCACGCTCATCGTGTTCGGCTCGCCCGAGCAGGTGAGCGCCCTGCGCGCGTCGGCCGCCGGCTGAGCAGAATGGGGCCATGAGCCCCCTCGCCCCCGCGGCCGAGATCACCCTGCGCTTCCTCGCGGCGCCCACGGATGCCGGTCAGTCCGGCTCGGTCTCGGCCGGGCGGGTGCTCGAGTGGATCGACAAGGCCGGGTATGCCGCGGCCGCCGGATGGAGCGGCACGTACGCCGTCACGGCCTACGTGGGCAACGTGCGGTTCACCCGGCCCGTGTCGGTGGGCGAGCTCGTCGAGGTGACCGCCCGGGTGGTGCACACCGGGCGCAGCTCGATGCACATCACGGTCGACGTGGCATCCGGCCAGCCGCGCACCCGCGAGATGGCACCGGCCACGCGGTGCCTGATCATCTTCGTGGCCGTCGACGAGGAGGGCCGCTCGACGCCGGTGCCGGCGCTGGCGCCGCGCACCCAGGGCCAGGAGCTCGAGGAGCGCTGGGCGGCTCGGCGGGCGGACCTGCGGGCGCAGGTCGAGGCCGCGATGGCCGGGGTCGAGTACACGGATGCCGGCACCGCGCCGCGCGTCGTGATGCGCTTCCTCGCGGCCCCGACCGACGTCAACTGGGGCGGCAAGGTGCACGGCGGCATCGTGATGCGGTGGATCGACGAGGCCGCGCACGTGCTCGCCACGCAGTGGACGGGGAACCGCACCAACGTCGCGATCTTCACCGGCGGGGTGCGGTTCTACCGGCCGCTGCGCATCGGGCACGTGGTCGAGGTGGAAGCCCGGCTGCTGCACACCGGCCGCACCTCGATGCACGTGGGGGTGCACGTGCGCTCGGGCGACCCGTCGCAGGGGCCCAACGGCATGGAGCTGACCACCTACTGCCGCACCATCTTCGTGGCCATCGACGACGAGCGTCGGGCGGTGCCCTGCCCCACCTGGGTGCCGGCCAACGACGAGGACCGGGCCCTGGACGCCCACGCGGTCGAGCTCGTGCGGATCCGCGACCAGTTCGGCGACTGACCCTGGTTCGAGGTGATCCGCTGGTCCGAGAGGTCAGAACATCACCTCGACCCGGCATCCGCTCGACTGCCCAAGAGTGCGACTGATTGCGGATTTCCCACTGCTGCCGTCGGGCTCGGAGCGGCTGGCTGCGGGGGAGATCCGCACGAAGTCGGAGCCTGTGTGGTTGACGATGGTGTGTGACGCACAGTAATGTGTTGGGTATGCCGGTTGACGAGGACGTGCTCGCGCAGCACCTGCAGGAGCTGCGGCGGGGGACCGTGGTGGTCGCCTGCCTGGCGACGCTGCGCACCCCGGGCTACGGCTACGCCCTGCTCGAGACGCTGGGCACGGCGGGGTTCGGCGTCGACGCCAACACGCTCTACCCGCTGCTGCGCCGGCTCGAGAAGCAGGGCCTGCTGGTGTCGGAGTGGAACACCGACGACACCCGGCCGCGCAAGTTCTACCGCACCAGCGATGCCGGCCTGGAGCTGCTCGCCACCCTGCGCGACGACTGGCGGGCGCTCGACGCCGCCATCACCGAGCTGACCTGACGCGCCACCACCCGCACCGACGAGACCTGACCACCCGAGCGAGAGGGAGAGCCATGACCTCCTCACTGACCGACCGCTACGTGAACGCCACCGTGCGCACCCTCGACGACGAGCAGCGTGCCGAGGTGGAGCGCGAGCTGCGCACCACCATCGAGGACATGATCGACGGCCGGCTGCAGGCCGGCGCCCCGTCGAGGCCGGATGCCGAGCGCGAGGTGCTCGTCGAGCTCGGCGACCCGGTGCGCCTGGCGGCCGGCTACTCCGGGCGCCCCCTGTACCTCATCGGCCCGGCCGTCTACCCGCAGTGGCGCCGGGTGCTCACCCTCCTGCTCCCGACGCTGCCCCCACTGGTGGCGGCGATCAACCTGGTCGTGCGCCTCTTCGTCGACGACGTCGCGACCGACGGCATCGGCCCGGTGGTCGTCGGAGCCCTCACCACCGGGTTCATCGTCGCCGTCAACGTGGTCTTCTGGGTCACGGTCGTGTTCGTGCTCGCCGAGCGGGGGCAGGTCACCGACGTCGAGCTCGGCTGGAACCCCGACCAGCTGCCCGCCGACGACACGGACTCCGTCTCGCTCGGCGAGACGGTCACCTCGGTCGGCTTCGTGCTCGCTGCGGCCCTGGCCATCCTCTGGCAGCAGACCAGCTCGCCGGTGACCCAGGACGGCGAGTCCGTGCCCGTGCTCGACCCGGCCCTCTGGTCGGGTGTGCTGCCCTGGCTGGTGGTGGTGCTCGCCGGGCAGGCGGTCGTGGCGGTGACCGCCTACCGGCGCGGTCGCTGGACCACCCCACTGGCGGCCGCGCAGGTCGGGCTCGACCTGGCGTTCGCCGTGCCGGTGCTGCTCCTGCTGCGGGCCGGCAACCTCTTCAACCCCGCCTTCGTCGACGTGCTCGTCGAGGGCGGCTGGGTGAACGCCGAGCGCGACCTGACCGTCACCACCACCGTCGGCGTCGCCGTCGTGCTCGTGTGGAGCGTGGTCGAGGCGGTGCGCAGCTCGCGGCCGGCCCGCAGCGCCAGCCAGCCCTGACACCCGGATCATGCGAACGTGGGTGAAGATCGTCGCGCTGCCGGCGATCTTCACCCACGATCGCGAGACGGCGAAGGGAAGGCCTACGCGTAGAGCGCGCCCACGACCTCGCGGAACGCCGTGGTGTGCCGGTCGACGTCGGCCCGGGTGGTCTCGGGGCACATCAGCGCCATGTTGTGGAACGGCGTCATCAGGATGCCGCGGTTGCACATCGCGAGGTGCAGGTAGGCGTCGATGTCGTCGTCGTGCGCCTCGGCGGCCTCCTCGCCGGTGCGCGGCGCGGGCCGGCTGAACCGGTACTCGGCCCGGGCCCCCAGCTGCGCGATCGACCACGGCACGTCGAGCTCGTCGAGGGTGGCCTGCACCCCCGCGGTGAACACGGTGGCGAGCTCGGTCATGTGGGCGAACGCCTCGGGGGTGAGCACCTCGCCCAGGGTGGCCTGCATCGCCGCCGTCGACAGCGCGTTGCCGGCGAGCGTGCCACCGACCCCGCCGACGTCGATGATGTCGGCGTCACCGGCATCGGTGTGGCCGGTGATCGCGGCCGCGACCTCCTCGGTGAGGCCGTAGGCGCCCGACGGGATGCCGCCGCCGATCGACTTGCCGATGACGAAGATGTCCGGCCGCAGCCCCCACTCCGTCGTGGCGCCGCCCCAGCCGGCCGAGAAGGTGTGCGTCTCGTCGATCATCAGCAGCGCGCCGTAGCCGGTGGCCAGCTCGCGCAGCCCCTCCATGAACCCGGGCTCCGGCAGCACGATGCCGATGTTGGTGAGCGCCGGCTCGGTGAGGATGGCGGCGACGTCGCCGTGGGCCAGCTCGCGCTCGACCGAGGCCAGGTCGTTCCACGTGGCGGCCCGGGTGGTGAGGTCGAGCGGCACCGGAGGAGCGACGTTGCCGGGGCGCGACTGCGCCTTGCCGTCGGGGCCGGGGATCGCGAAGGTCTCGTCGACCGAGCCGTGGTAGCAGTAGCCGAAGACCAGGATCTTCGGCTTGCCGGTGGCCAGGCGGGCCAGGCGCACGGCCCAGCGGTTGGCGTCGGTGGCCGAGAGCGTGAAGCTCCACAGCGGCATCCCGAAGCGCCGGGTCAGCTCGGCCCCCACCTCCTGGGCCTCGGCGGTCGGCAGCATGGTCGTGATGCCGCCGAGGTCGCCCATCCGGCGCGCGACGGCCTCGACGGTGGCGCGCGGCGAGTGCCCGGCCATCGCCCCGGTGTCGCCGAGGGCGAAGTCGACGTAGGTGTGGCCGTCGACGTCGGAGATCCGGTTGCCGCTGGCGTTGTCGAGGTAGAGCGGGAAGCCGCCGCTCCACTTGTTCATCCAGGTCATCGGCACCCTGCCGAACAGGTTGCTGCCCTGCTCGAACAGCTCACGGCTGCGCGGGTGGCCCTGCGTGTAGTCGGCCTGCTCGGCGGCGAGCAGGGTGTGGAGGCGGGTGCGGTCGATGTCCGGCATGGTGGCACGCTATCGCCACCGATGGCGTGCGCGACAGGGCGTTCCGCCATCGGATACGTCGGTGAAGCGGCCGACAGGCTGCGGGATCCGCAGCGATGCCGGGTCACGGCATCCGCCCGCCTAGGGTGGTGCGCCATGGCCCAGCGCACCCCCGACGGACCCCCGCCCGCCCCGGCGGTCCAGAAGCTCCGGATCCGCTACGCGAAGCGGGGCCGGCTGCGCTTCTCCTCCACCCGTGACTTCGCCCGGGCCCTGGAGCGGGCGCTGCGCCGGGCCGACGTGCCCATGGCGTTCTCCGGCGGCTTCCACCCGCACCCGCTGATCTCCTACGCCAACGCGGCGCCCACCGGCACGGCATCCGAGGCGGAGTACTTCGAGATCCGGGTGACCGAGCGGGTCGACCCGGATGCCGTGCGCGAGGCGCTCGACGAGGCGCTGCCCGAGGGCCTCGACGTGGTCGAGGTGGTGCAGGCCGGGCCGGGGTCCCTCGCCGACCGGCTCGAGGGCAGCGAGTGGCAGATCGTGGTGCGCGGCGCCGAGCCGGCGGCGGTTCGCGATGCCGTGGCCGGCTACCTCGCCTGCGACGTCGCCGAGGCGACCCGCACCTTCAAGACCGGGCCGCGCACCTTCGACACGCGCGGGGCGGTGCTGGCCATGGAGGTCACCGGGATCGACGACGAGGGGTGTGCGATACTGCGGGTGGTCGCTCGGCACACCACACCGGCCGTGCGCCCCGACGACATCCTGACCGCACTGCGCGCAGTGACCGGGTTCTCGCCACCGGTCCCACCCCTGGTGACCCGGCTGGCGCAAGGGCCTCTGCTCGACGCAACTGCTGGGGTGGCCGACCCGTTGGCCGCCGACAAGGACGCCGCCGGCTCCGGATAGGTGCCGCGCCGCCCGCGCGAGCCGCTCCGGGGCAGCTAGTCGACTTCCGTACGGGGTGCGCCCCGCACGATCCGATCGCACCACGCGGTCGACGCGGAGCCGGTCGTTTTGCAGGCCGGAGCCGGTGTGGGCGTCGCCACGTGGGTGACGAAAGGAGCCCCCGATGGCTTCCGAGAACGACCAGCCCACCACCGACGCCACCGCGGATGCCGTCCTCGCGGTCGACGTCCCCGGCGCCGACGCGTCGGCACCCGCGGAGAAGCCCAAGCGGCGTCGCGCCACCAAGAAGGCCGCCGCCCCCGAGGCCGCCCCGGATGCCGGAGTCGTCACCGACGCCTTGCCGGATGCCGCCGCCGAGCCGAATGCCGTGGCCGTTGCGATCGCCGACGCCGACCCGATCGCGCCCGACGCCGAGGCGCCGGTGAAGAAGGCTCCCCGCAAGCGAGCCACCAAGAAGTCAACTGCCAAGGCTGCGGCGACCACCGAGGCTGCGGCGAGCCCCGAGGCTGTGCCCACCGAGGCTGCGACCACGAACACCACCACGAAGAAGTCCGCGAGCAAGGCCCCCGCCAAGCGGACCCGCAAGGCGACCAAGGCCGCGAAGGCCCCGGAGCCCGCCGCTGAGCCGGGAACCGAGGACGCCCCCGCGGCGTCCGACGACGAGCTGCTGGCGCCGCTGGCGCACACCGGTGAGGCCGTCATCGACGACGACGCCCTCGACGTCGAGCAGGACGTGCAGAGCGAGGCGCCCGAGCCCGTCGCGGAGGCCGAGGACTCCCCGGTGGTGCCCAGCTTCGGCGTGCTCTTCCAGGCGCCCGAGCAGGTCACCCCCCGCCGCCGCCGGGCCACCGCGCCCGTGCAGGCCCCCGCCGAGCGGGTCGCCGAGCAGGAGCCCCCGGCAGCGAGCACCGAGCCCGACGCCCCCGCCGACGACGAGGCCCCCGCCGAGGTGGCCGAGCCCCGCAGCGGCCGCCGCAGCCGGGGTGGGCGTGGCGGGCGTGGTGCGCGCAGCGGCCAGGGCCAGGGCGGCGAGGGCACCGAGCCCAGCGACGTGACCGAGGCCGCCGACGGCGAGGCGAACACCGAGCAGGCCGACGGCGCGACGGGCGACCGCGGCCCCGACGACGGCGCCACCGACGAGGGCGAGGGCGGCTCGCGCAGCCGCCGGCGCCGTGGCGGACGCGGGCGCCGCGGCCGCAGCTCGAGCGACGACGAGCAGGGCAGCGCCTCCGACTCCTCGGGGGAGTCCACCGACGACTCAGGGGACACCGGCCCCGACGAGCAGGGTGACGACGGTGACGGCGGCACCAGCCGTCGGCGTCGGCGCCGCCGCCGCGGTGGCGCGTCCGGCGACGGCGACAACGACGACCCGCCCGGCACCACCACCCGGGTGCGCGAGCCGCGCAGCCAGCGCGACGAGCCGACCGCGGTCAAGGGCTCGACCCGCCTGGAGGCCAAGAAGCAGCGTCGCCGCGAGGGCCGCGAGGCCGGCCGGCGCCGCACGATCATCACCGAGGCCGAGTTCCTCGCCCGCCGCGAGAGCGTCGAGCGGGTCATGGTCGTGCGCGGCCGCGGCGACCGCACCCAGATCGGCGTGCTCGAGGACGGCGTGCTCGTCGAGCACTACGTCTCGCGCGAGACCACGGCATCCATGGCCGGCAACGTCTACCTCGGCCGGGTGCAGAACGTGCTGCCGTCGATGGAGGCCGCCTTCGTCGACATCGGCAAGGGCCGCAACGCGGTGCTCTACGCCGGTGAGGTCAACTGGGACGCCGCCGGGCTCGAGGGCGGCTCAGCGCGCCGTATCGAGAACGCGCTGAGCTCGGGCGACACCGTGCTCGCCCAGGTCACCAAGGACCCGATCGGCCACAAGGGCGCCCGGCTCACCTCGCAGATCAGCCTGCCCGGCCGTTACCTGGTCTACGTGCCCGAGGGCCAGATGACCGGCATCTCGCGCAAGCTGCCCGACACCGAGCGGGCCCGGCTCAAGGCGATCCTGAAGGAGGTCGTGCCCGACTCCGCCGGTGTCATCGTGCGCACCGCCGCCGAAGGTGCCTCCGAGGAGGAGCTGCGCGCCGACGTCGAGCGGCTCACCAAGATCTGGGACAAGATCAAGGCCAAGGCCGCGTCGGCCGGCGCCAAGAAGGCCGGCAGCGGCGGCGCCCCGGTGCTGCTGCACGGCGAGCCCGACCTCACCGTGCGCGTCATCCGCGACGTGTTCACCGAGGACTTCACCTCCCTGGTCGTCTCCGGCGACAAGGCGTGGGGCGAGGTCAGCCAGTACGTCGAGGACGTCGCCCCCGACCTCGCGCCGCGCCTGCAGCGCTGGACCGCCGAGGAGGACGTCTTCGCGGCGCACCGCATCGACGAGTCGCTCGCCAAGGCGATGGACCGCAAGGTGTGGCTGCCCTCGGGCGGCTCGCTGGTCATCGACCGCACCGAGGCGATGACCGTGGTCGACGTCAACACCGGCAAGTTCGTCGGCTCCGGTGGCAACCTCGAGGAGACCGTCACCAAGAACAACCTCGAGGCGGCCGAGGAGATCGTGCGCCAGCTGCGGTTGCGCGACATCGGCGGCATCATCGTCATCGACTTCATCGACATGGTCCTGGAGTCCAACCGCGACCTCGTCGTGCGCCGGCTGCTCGAGTGCCTCGGGCGCGACCGCACCAAGCACCAGGTCGCCGAGGTCACCTCGCTCGGACTGGTGCAGATGACCCGCAAGCGGGTCGGCTCCGGCCTGGTCGAGGTGTTCTCCGAGCAGTGCGAGCACTGCGGCGGGCGCGGCATCGTCGTGCACACCGAGCCGATCGACCGCAGCGGCGCCAACGGTGGCGGCAGCAGCGACTCCGGCGCGTCCCGCTCCGGGCGCGGCCGTCGCGGCACCACCACCGGCACGCCCCAGCCCGGTAACGGCGGCAACGGCGGCAACGGTCCGACCGGCGACGAGGGCCATCGCTCCGGGCCCACCGCGGCCCAGATCGCCGCGGCCGCGCACGCCGCGGCCCTGCGCCGCGCCGAGGCCGGTGAGGCCACGACCGACCTCGACGACTCCAGCGCCACCGAGCAGGAGAAGGCCGCCGTGGCCCAGACCTCCTTCGACGCGACGACCGATGCCGACGCCACCGCCGTTGCTGTCGAGCCCGGAGCCGAGCCGGCATCCGGAGTCGACAGCGAGCCGGTCGTCGACGCCGAGGCGGCGGATGCCGTGCCGATCGTCGACCCGGCGTCGCCCGTCCGCGCCGCACCGCTGGACGGCGCCGCCGTGGAGCCCTCCGTCGACGACGCGGTGGACGCCGCGCCGGTCGCCGGCGAGCCCGACCCGGTCGTCGCCGAGCCCGACCCGGTCGTCGCCGCACCCGAGCCGGTGGCGGTGGCTCCTCGAGCCCGCCGCAAGCGCGGCCGGGTGGTCGCCCCGGCGGGACCGCCGCGCGCAACGGCATCCGACGACGGCAGCAGCGCCGCCGGCACCGAGCCGACCGAGGTGCCCGCCCACTGATTTGGCCGCCCACTATCGGCACCGGTAGTCTCGACAGTCGGTGCGCCCACCGAGCCGATGTCCTGTGTCGTAAGCGGGAGTCACATCAGCCGGTTTCCCAGAGAGCGCTCCCGTAGCGAAAGTGAGTACGAAACGTGTACGCGATTGTGCGCGCAGGTGGTCGCCAGGAGAAGGTCTCCGTCGGCGACGTCCTGCTCATCGACAAGATCGGCCAGGCCGGTGACACCGTGCAGCTGCAGCCGCTGCTCGTCGTCGACGGGGGAACCGTCACGAGCGACGCGAGCAAGCTCGCCAAGGTCAAGGTCACCGCTGAGGTCGTCAAGGCCGCCAAGGGTCCCAAGATCACGATCCTGAAGTACAAGAACAAGACCGGTTACCGCAAGCGCCAGGGTCACCGCCAGCCGCTGACCCAGGTCAAGATCACCGCGATCGACGCCTGAGCCCGTTTCGAACCACTGACACACAAGGACTACTGACATGGCACACAAGAAGGGTGCGTCCTCGACCCGCAACGGTCGCGACAGCAACGCCCAGTACCTCGGCGTCAAGCGCTTCGGCGGCCAGGCCGTCAACGCCGGCGAGATCCTCGTCCGCCAGCGCGGCACGCACTTCCACCCCGGCGACGGCGTCGGCCGTGGCGGCGACGACACGCTGTTCGCGCTCGTCGCGGGTGCGGTGAAGTTCGGCACCAAGCGCGGCCGCAAGACCGTCAACATCATCCCGGCGGAGACCGTCGCCGCGG
The DNA here is from genome assembly GCA_963800505.1 of uncultured Actinomycetota bacterium. Taxonomy (GTDB): domain Bacteria; phylum Actinomycetota; class Actinomycetes; order Actinomycetales; family Dermatophilaceae; genus Fodinibacter. The sequence continues at coordinate 52,560 of CAWDBL010000025.1, read as the reverse complement.
AGTGACTCCGGCGCCGGGTGCTCGTCACCCGGCCGCAGAACCACGCTGTCGAGGGGCGGGCCGCTGAAGGCCCGCCCCTCGCGGCATCCCAGAACAGATCCACGAAGACCCTGAGGAGCGAGAAGCATGACGACCTTCGTCGACCGCGTCGTGCTGCACGTCGCCGCCGGGAACGGTGGCCACGGCGTGGCCTCGGTCAAGCGTGAGAAGTTCAAGCCGCTCGGCGGCCCCGACGGCGGCAACGGCGGCAAGGGCGGCTCGGTCATCCTGGCCGTCGACCCGCAGTCGACCACCCTGCTCGACTACCACCACACCCCGCACCGCAAGGCCACCAACGGCAAGCCCGGTGGCGGCGACGAGCGCAACGGCGCCGACGGCGCCGACCTGGTGCTGCCGGTGCCCGAGGGCACCGTGGTCAAGGACGGCACCGGTGCCGTGCTCGCCGACCTGGTCGGGCACGACGCCACCTTCGTCGTGGCCCGGGGCGGCCGCGGCGGCCTGGGCAACAAGGCGCTGGCGTCTCCTCGGCGCAAGGCGCCCGGCTTCGCGCTGCTCGGTGAGCCGGGCGAGTCCATCGACATCGTGCTCGAGCTCAAGTCGCTCGCCGACGTCGCCCTGATCGGCTTCCCGAGCGCCGGCAAGTCCTCGCTCGTGTCGGTGATGTCGGCCGCGCGGCCCAAGATCGCCGACTACCCGTTCACCACCCTGGTGCCCAACCTCGGGGTCGTCACCGCCGGCTCGCAGCGGTTCACGATGGCCGACGTGCCCGGGCTGATCCCGGGCGCCAGCGAGGGCAAGGGCCTGGGCCTGGAGTTCCTGCGCCACGTCGAACGCTGCTCGGTGCTGGTGCACGTCGTCGACTGCGCGACGCTCGAGCCCAACCGCGACCCGATGACCGACCTCGAGGTGATCGAGGCCGAGCTCGCCGCCTACGTCACCGACGACTCGCTCGGGGGCCGGCCGCTGTCGGACCGCACCCGCGTCGTCGTGCTCAACAAGGCCGACGTGCCCGACGCGCTCGACCTCGCCGAGATGGTGCGGCCCCTGCTCGAGGAGCGCGGCCTGGAGGTGCACATCGTCTCGGCGGTCGCGCACACCGGGCTCAAGGAGCTCACCTTCGCCCTGGCCCGTCACGTGCTCGCCGCCCGGGCCGAGATCGAGGCGCGGGTCATCGAGCGCCCGCGCGTCGTCATCCGGCCGGTCGCCGTCGACGACGCCGGGTTCGTCGTGCGCCGCGAGAACACCCCTGACGGCGAGGTCTTCCGGGTGCTCGGCGAGCGTCCCCGGCGCTGGATCAACCAGACCGACTTCTCCAACGACGAGGCCGTGGGCTACCTCGCCGACCGGCTCAGCCGGCTCGGGGTCGAGGACGCGCTGCTCAAGGCCGGTGCCGTGTCGGGCTCGACGGTGCTGATCGGCCCCGAGGACAACGCCGTGGTCTTCGACTGGGAGCCGACCATGTCAGCCGGCGCCGAGCTGCTCGGCGGCCCGCGCGGCAGCGACGTGCGGCTCGAGGCCGAGGGCGGGCGCAAGACCCGCGACGAGCGCCGGGCGCACTTCCACGCCCGCAAGGACGCCCAGACCGCGGCTCGCACCGAGCTGGCGCAGGAGCGCGACGCCGGGCACTGGGCGTCCGTGGCCGACGAGGACTGAGCCGGATGCCGGACACCGCCGCGCGCCTGCGGCGCACCGTGGGCGAGGGGCACCGCCTCGTGGTCAAGGTGGGGTCCTCGTCGTTGACGACGGCCGACGGCGGACCCCTGGACGTCGACGCGCTCGGTGCCCTGGTCGACGTGCTGGCGGCGCGCCGCGCGGCGGGGCACCAGGTGGTGCTGGTGTCGTCCGGCGCGATCGCGGCCGGCATCCGCCCGCTGGGGCTGGCGCGGCGGCCGTCCGACCTGGCCACCCAGCAGGCGGCGGCGTCGGTGGGGCAGGGGGCGCTGGTCGCGGCCTACCAGGCGGCCTTCTCCGCGCACGGGCTGACCGTCGGGCAGGTGCTGCTCACCGCCGACGACGTCACCCGGCGCACGCACTACACCAACGCCCGGCGCACCCTGGAGCGGCTGCTCGAGCTCGGCATCGTGCCGATCGTCAACGAGAACGACACGGTCGCCACCCACGAGATCCGGTTCGGCGACAACGACCGGCTGGCGGCTCTGGTGAGCGACCTGGTGGCGGCCGACGGGCTGGTGCTGCTGACCGACGTCGACGCGCTCTACGACGGGCCGCCGTCGCGCGGGGGCTCGCGCCGGGTGCCGCTCGTCGCGACGACCGACGACCTCGACGCGGTCACGATCGGCGGCACCGGGTCGTCGGTGGGCAGCGGCGGCATGGTGACCAAGGTGGAGGCGGCCGGCATCGCGGGTGCGGCCGGCATCCCGACGCTGTTGACCCGGCTCGCCGACGTGACGGCGGCGCTGTCGGGTGCTGACCTCGGCACGGTGTTCGCCCCGGCGGCCGCCACGCGGGCGTCGCGCAAGCGCTGGCTGGCGCACGCGACGACGGCGCGTGGTCGGCTGGTGCTCGACGACGGCGCGGTCGCGGCGGTGACGGTGCGGCGCAAGTCGCTGCTGCCCGCCGGGATCACCGGGGTCGAGGGGGCGTTCGCGGCCGGGGACCCCGTCGACGTGTGCACGCCCGAGGGGCTGGTCATCGCCCGCGGGCTGGTCAACTACGCCTCGGCGGAGCTGCCCCGGCTGCTCGGGCGGTCGACGCGCGACCTGGCCCGTGAGCTCGGGCCGGCCTACGAGCGCGAGGTCATCCACCGCGACGACCTCGTGGTGCTCTGAGCGGCTAGCGCAGCTGCTGCACCTCGAACTGCATCCGCGGGTGGGCGATCGCGTCCTGGCTCTGCACGAGCTGCAGCTCGCGGCGGCCCGACTCGTGCGTGGTCGTGAGCAGGTCGAAGACGCTCGAGACGGTGCGGCCAAGGGCGAGGCCGGCATCCTGGGTCTGGAGGAGGTGGGCGGTGAACAGGGCCGCGGTGACGTCACCGGAGCCGTTGGCCTTCATCGGCAGCTGGGGGGTCTGCACGATCCACGCGCCGTCGCCGTGCACGGCGAGCATCTCGATGGTGCCCTCGGGCCGGTCGGGTCGCAGCACGCTGGTGACGAGCACCGTGTTCGGGCCCATCTCGCGGGCCCGCTCGACGGAGGCGAGGGTGGAGTCGAGGTCGCCCGGGTCGGTCTCGGTGAGGAAGCCGAGCTCGAACTGGTTGGGGGTGATCAGGTCGGCCTTGGGCACGACCTTCTCGCGCAGCAGCACGGGGATCGCCGGGTGCACGAAGCAGCCGGAGGCCGCGTTGCCCATGACCGGGTCGCAGGCGTAGATGGCGGCCGGGTTGGCGGCCTTGGTGCGGGCGACGGCGTCGAGGATGACCTCGCCGATCTGCTCGCCGCCCTGGTAGCCGGACAGCACGGCGTCGACCTCGGGCAGGGCGCCCCGCTCCTCGATGCCGGTGACGACCTCTCGGACGTCCTCCGGGGCCATGAGCGGGCCGCGCCAGGCGCCGTAGCCGGTGTGGTTGGAGAAGTGCACGGTGTGCACGGGCCACACCTCGACGCCGAGCCGCTGGAGCGGGAAGACGGCGGCGGAGTTGCCGACGTGGCCGTAGGCCACCGAGGACTGGATGGACAGGATCGTCGTCACCGGCCCATCCTCGCACCCGGGTGGACGCGACCGCGGCGGGCGGTCGAAGCTGCCTGAGGTGCCTGTGGCAGCTGGGGCGCGGCCCGCGAGGCGCCGCCCATACAAGGCCGCCCAGTGCCGGACCTCCCCGTACAAGCGGTTCCTGGGCGGCGCCAATGAGTCGTCTCCCGGCCGCTATTGGATGCACCCCCTCAGTGAGCAACTGTGAAAGTTGCTCGCCACCGGTGAGCAACTTTGAAAGTTGCTCACCGGTGGTGAGCATCCAATAGGGCGGCGAACACTTCTCTCTTGGCCCGCCTCCGGCTGCCTGTCCGCCGCCCGAGCCGTGGGCGGCGCTCCGCGGCCGCCGGCAGCGCGGCATACCCTTGGAGGCATGGCTGACCGCACCTCCGGCATCGACCCGGCTGACGTCGAGCGGGTCCGCGAGCTCGCCGAGGCGGCCCGCACCGCCTCGCGCCGACTCGCCCTGCTCTCTCGCGCCGAGAAGGACGCCGCGCTGCGCACCCTCGCCGACGACCTCGACGCCGCCACCGACGAGGTCGTCGCCGCCAACGAGCGCGACCTCGCCCGCGGCCGCGAGAACGGCATGCCCGACAGCCTCCAGGACCGCCTGCGCCTCGACCCGCCCCGTCTTGCCGCCGTCGCCCAGGCCCTGCGCGACATCGCCGCTCTGCCCGACCCCGTCGGCGAGGTCGTGCGCGGCTCCACCCTCGCCAACGGGCTCCAGATCCGCCAGGTCCGCGTCCCGATGGGCGTGGTCGGCATGATCTACGAGGCCCGGCCCAACGTCACCGTCGACGCCGCGGGCCTGGGCCTGAAGAGCGGCAACGCCGTCATCCTGCGTGGTGGCAGCGCCGCCGCTGACACCAACCGGGCCACCGTGGCGGTGCTGCGCGCCAGCCTGGAGCGCCAGGGCCTGCCAGCCGACTCCGTCGGCCTCCTCGAGGGCGGCCACGGCGCCGTTCGCGCGCTGATGACCGCCCGCGGCCTGGTCGACCTGCTCATCCCGCGTGGCGGCGCCGACCTCATCCAGACGGTGGTCACCGAGTCGACCGTCCCGGTCATCGAGACCGGCATCGGCAACTGCCACGTCTACGTCGACCGGGCGGCCGACCTCGACAAGGCCCTCGCCATCACGGTCAACTCCAAGACCCACCGGCCCAGCGTCTGCAACGCGGCCGAGTCGCTCCTCGTGCACCGCGACGTCGCCGCCGCGTTCCTGCCCAAGGCGCTCGCCGCCCTGTCCGGCGAGGGCGTCGCCCTGCACACCGACCCGGATGCCGGTGCGCAGGCCGACACCGCGGGCGTCGCCCACGACGCGGTCACCGACGAGCACTTCGCCACCGAGTTCCACGGCCTGGAGATGTCGGTCGGCGTGGTCGACGACCTCGACGCGGCGCTGGCCCACATCCGCCGCTACGGCTCGGGCCACACCGAGGCGATCGTCACCGAGGACCGTGCCGCCGCGCGCCGGTTCACCGCAGAGGTCGACGCCGCCGCGGTCATGGTCAACGCGAGCACCCGGTTCACCGACGGCGGCGAGTTCGGATTCGGCGCCGAGATCGGCATCTCGACCCAGAAGCTGCACGCCCGCGGCCCGATGGCCCTGCCCGAGCTGACGACGACCAAGTGGGTCGTCGAGGGCGACGGTCAGATCCGGGTCTGACCGTCGCGGCTCTCGCCCGCGGCCAGGTCGAGCGAGTCGTGGGCGATGAAGTACGACGGCCGCGCCTGCAGGGCGACGTAGGTGCGGCCCACGTACTCCCCGAGGATGCCGAGCGCGAGCAGCTGCACCGCGCCCACCGCCGCGACGATGACGACCGTCGACGTCCAGCCGGGGAGGGTGTTCCCGAGCAGCAGCGCCACGAGCGCGTAGATGAGCACCCCGATGGCCGCCACCCCACCGACCAGCCCGATCCAGGTCGCGAAGCGCAGCGGTGCGGTGGAGAAGCCGGTGATGCCGTCCAGGGAGAGCCGGATCATCTTGCCCAGCGGGTACTTGGAGTCTCCCGCGGCACGCGGCGCCCGCGAGTAGCTCACCGAGGCGCTGGGGAACCCGAGCGCGGGCACGACGAGCCGCAGCACCCGGCCGTGCTCGGGAAGCGCGTTCACGGCATCCACGGTGGCGCGCGACATCATCCGGTAGTCGCCGGCATCCACCTGGGCGTCGACGTCCGACATCACCCGGATCGAGCGGTAGAACGCCCGGGCGGTGACGCGCTTGAACGCGGTGTCGGCGGACCGGTCGGTGCGCACGCCGTAGACGACGTCGACGCCCTGGCCGCTGGCGACGGCGAGCATCTCGCCGATGACCTCGGGCGGGTCCTGCAGGTCGGCGTCGATCGTGACCACCCACTGACCTCGGGCGCGGGCCAGGCCCGCCGAGATGGCCGCTTGGTGGCCGGCGTTGGCCCGCAACCGGACCACGCGCACCTGCGGCCACTCGCGGCGCAGCCGTTGCAGCAGCACCGGGGTGCCGTCGGTGGAGCCGTCGTCGACGCAGAGGACCTCGTAGGACACACCCCATCCGTCGGCGGCCGGGCGCAGTCGCTCCACGAGCAGCGGCAGGACCGCTTCCTCGTTGTAGATCGGGACCACGACGCTCAGGTCGACCGGGGCGGTGGGCATGGGGCAAGGGTAGAGGGGCGCCCGCTGGGGCACCGCCCGACCGGCCGCGGCCCCGCACCGGCTGAAGGCCCCCGAGTATGAGATCGGGGGCCCTCGGCGGCCGGCGGTGCCGACATGTCGAGCCGGTCGGTCCCTGCGGCGTGAACCGCGGGGTCAGCCACGCGACGGTGGCGCCGCCCCCGTGAAAGGGACGAGCTTCGACTCAGGTCGTTTGGCCGCGGCACCCACGCCGTCGCGCGCTCGTGACCGCCCTTGCGGGGCTGCCACGTCCGTCCCAGCAAGCCGGGCGAGGTCGGTGCCGTTATCCGTACGACCTGCCTCCGTGGTCGATCCGACGATTTCTCGCCGGGGCGGCCAAGGGGGCGTGTCGACCTTTCTAGTGCCGAAATGGCCTGCCGCGCAAGCGGACCTGAACATTTGTGTGTGGTATCCCATGCCCTGGCGTGTCGTCCACAAGGAGTGAGCGCGAGCGCCTCGTCCGTGCACAGGGCTGTGGACGAAGTCGGTGGACAAGCGAGGCGCTAGGCTGGCCCGCATGTCGATGACCGTTGCCCGCTTCCTGAGCGAGGAGCTGCCCACCGCCCGCGAGCTGCCGATGCCGCCGTGGCTGTTCGCCGTCATCGCCCTGACGGCGTTCGTGTTCCTCCTCGGGGTCACCTGGTCCTTCCGCGGCACCGCCCAGAAGTACGCCCGGCCCGACCTGCGGGGCGTCAAGCCCGGTGAGGCCGACGCCGGCCCGGCCCACCCCGAGGACGACGAGGCGCACTGGCCCGAGCACCCCGGGCACGGCCACTCCTGAGCACTGCACGCATGCGGCTCGGGGTGATGGGAGGGACCTTCGACCCCATCCACCACGGTCACCTCGTCGCCGCCTCTGAGGTGCAGTCCCTCCTCGGCCTCGACGAGGTGGTGTTCGTCCCCACCGGGGAGCCCTGGCAGAAGGAGGGGCGCGACGTCGCCCCCGCCGAGCACCGCTACCTGATGACCGTGGTGGCCACGGCATCCAACCCCCGCTTCACCGTCTCGCGCGTCGACATCGACCGTGACGGGCCCACCTACACCATCGACACGCTGCGTGACCTGCGCGCCCAGCGCCCCGAGGCCGAGCTGTTCTTCATCACCGGCGCCGACGCCCTGGCGCAGATCCTGTCGTGGAAGGACTCCGACGAGCTGTTCGAGCTCGCCCAGTTCATCGGCGTCACCCGCCCGGGCTACCACCTGACCGAGACCGGCCTGCCCGCAGACCGCGTCGACCTGATGGAGGTGCCCGCCATGGCGATCAGCTCCACCGACTGCCGCGACCGGGTCCGTGCGGGGGGGCCGGTCTGGTACCTCGTGCCCGACGGCGTCGTGCAGTACATCTCCAAGCACCACCTGTATGCCGCGCCGGCCCCCGACGCGGCCCCCGAGCACCCCGAACCCGAGAACCCCACCGAGGAGCACCGTGACCGCCACTGACCGCGCGCTGGAGCTGGCCCGAGCGGCGGCCGGCGCCGCCGCCGCCAAGCTCGCGACCACCATCACGGGCATCGACGTGTCCGAGCAGCTGGCGCTGACCGACGTCTTCGTCATCGTCTCCGCCGAGTCCGAGCGACAGGTCGGCTCGATCGTCGACGAGGTCGAGGACCGGCTGCGCGACATGGGCACCAAGCCGGTTCGCCGCGAGGGCCAGCGCGAGGGGCGCTGGGTGCTCATCGACTTCGTCGACATCGTCGTGCACGTGCAGCACGACGAGGAGCGCTCGTTCTACGAGCTCGAGCGGCTCTGGAAGGACTGCCCGAGCATCGACCTCGGCGTCGTCGGCACCGAGCAGGGCGGTCGGTGAGCCCCACCGTCCCGGCGGCGGCGCCCCGGCGCGTCATCGTGCTGCGGCACGGCGAGACCGACCACAACGCCGCCCGCATCCTGCAGGGCCACCTGGACTCCCGGCTGTCCGAGCGCGGGCAGCAGCAGGCGGATGCCGTGGGGCCGGCGATCGCTGCCCTCTCACCCGACCGCATCGTCTCCTCCGACCTGACCCGGGCGCGGCTGACGGCGCAGAGCGTCGGGCGGGCGTGCGGCATCCCCGTGCAGCTGGATGCACGGCTCCGCGAGATCGACGTGGGCGCCTGGCAGGGCCTGTCGGCAGCGCAGGTGGGCGAGGGGTGGGCCGACGTGCAGGCCAGGCTGGCACGCGGCGAGGACGCGCGCCGGGGCGACTCCGGCGAGACGATGGCCGAGGTCGCCGAGCGGGTCGCTGCCGCGCTCACCGAGCACCTCGACGCGCTCGGGCCGGGTCAGTGCCTCGTCGTCTCCACGCACGGCGCGTCGGGCCGCACCGCCGCCGGCTGGCTGCTCGGCCTGCAGCCCGACGTGGCCTGGCGGGTGCTCGGCGGGCTGGGCAACTGCCACTGGGCCGAGCTCGTCGAGGGCCGGGCCGGGTGGCGCATCCAGACCTGGAACGCCTCCTCGGGGGTGGCGTCGGTGACCGGGTCGTCCCCGCCCTGAGGCGGATTTGGGCAGTCCCGGGTGCATGGGTAGACTCGCCGTCGCCCCTTCGGGGGACACCCACTCGGGGCTGTAGCGCAGTTGGTAGCGCACCTGCATGGCATGCAGGGGGTCAGGGGTTCGAATCCCCTCAGCTCCACAGAACGACCGAAGGCCCGGCACGCTCTTGCCGGGCCTTCGGTCGTTCTGTGCCCGATCAGCGCTCGGACTTTTCGGTGCCAGGGCACCGAAAAGTCCGAGCGCTGATCGCGCGCGCGAGATGCGCCGGTCGTCAGCCGGGCCAGACGCCGCTGGACCCGCGCCGGTGCGAGCCGAGCAGGTGGGTGTCGACGATGCCGACCGCCTCCATCAGCGCGTACATCGTCGTGGGCCCCACGAAGACGAAGCCCTTGCGCTTGAGCGCCTTGGACAGGGCCAGCGACTCGGGGGAGGAGGTGGGGACGTCGGCATAGGTGTTCGGGCGCGGGGTGTCGGCCGGCCGGAACGACCAGACGAAGGCCGCGAGGTCACCCTCGGGGTCGTCGCGCAGGGCCAGGGTGGCCCGGGCGTTGGTGATCGTCGCGAGCACCTTGGCGCGGTTGCGCACGATGCCGGCATCCGCCATCAGCCGCTCGACGTCGGCCTCGCCGAACGCGGCCACCACCTCGGGGTCGAAGCCGCTGAAGGCCACCCGGAAGGCCGGGCGCTTGCGCAGGATGGTCGCCCAGGACAGCCCGGACTGGAAGGCCTCGAGCGAGAGCCGCTCGAACAGCCCCCGCTCGTCGCGCACCGGCATCCCCCACTCGGTGTCGTAGTAGTCGCGCAGCAACGGGTCGACCGACGCCCAGGCAGGGCGGGCCAGCCCGTCGTCGCCGACGACGACATCGAGGCCGCTCACGAGCGCCTCAGCGTGACGATCGGCACCTCCGGCGGCGCGGCCACCCGGATCGCCGGGCCCCAGGCACCAGCACCGCGCGAGGTGACCACGGTGGTGTCGCCGACCACGGCCTTGCCCTCGAGCATCGGCTGCTGCAGCGGCACGAGGTAGTTGATCGGCCACATCTGCCCGCCGTGGGTGTGCCCCGACAGCTGCACGTCGACTCCCCGCCCACGCACGTCGAGCGCCTGCAGCGGCTGGTGCGCGGCGAACAGGGTGAAGGCACCGGCATCCGTGCCGGTGAGCGCGGCGTCGTAGTCGGGCGCCCAGCGGCCCTCACCGGTGAGGTCGTGCACCCCGGCGAGGGTGATCGTGGCGCCGTCGCGCTCCAGCGGCACCGCCGAGTTCTGCAGCATCGTGAGGCCGACGTCCTCGAAGGCGGCGACCCAGTTGGCGGTGTCGCGGAACATCTCGTGGTTGCCGGTGGTCGCGTAGACCCCGAGCGGCGCCTCGAGGTCGGCCAGCGGCGCGATCTCGGGGGAGTAGCGGGCGGCGGTGCCGTCGACGAGGTCACCGGCGATGACGACCAGGTCGGGGCGCTCGGCGTTGACCAGGTCGACGACCTGCCGGGTGAACGCGGCGCTGCGCACCGCGCCGGCGTGCAGGTCGGTCACCAGGGCCACGCGCACCCCGTCGAACTGCTGCGGCAGCTGGGGCGAGGCCACCTCGAACCGCGTCACCGAAGGGCTGGCCGCCTCGACCGCGCCGTATGCCGTGACGCCCACCGCCACGGCCACCACCAGTGGCGAGGCGACCCGGTTGAGCCGGCGGCGGCCGACCCGCCCGTGGTCGTGCCGCCAGCGCACCAGCCAGATGCCGACGCAGACCAGCCAGACCGGCACCAGCCCGAGGAAGAGGTAGAGGCAGGCCGCCAGGAACGCCTGGCCCACCCACACGGCGGGTCGCAGCTGTGCGGGCGTGAACCAGCCGCCCCACACGTCGAACCCGGCCAGCGCGAGCGCGGTGAGCACGAGCAGCGCCAGCGCCACGGCATACCTCACCCAGCGGGGGCGCCAGCCGGGGGCGACGGCCAGGCGCTGCCAGACGAAGGCGAGGAACCCGAGCAGGACCCCGACGGGGACCAGGAGGAACCAGGCGCTCAAGCGGCGTCGGCGGCCAGCGCCGCCCGGATGTCGTCGGCGATGTCCTTGGGCTCGGTGTTCGGGGCGTAGCGCTTGAGGACCTGGCCGTCGCGACCGACGAGGAACTTGGTGAAGTTCCACTTGATCGTGCCGCCGAGCAGGCCCTTCTTCTCGTCCTTGAGCCAGGTGAAGAGGGGGTGGGCCTCCTTGCCGTTGACGTCGACCTTGGCGAACATCGGGAAGGTGACGCCGTAGTTGATCGAGCAGAACTCGCCGATCTCCGCCGCGCTGCCCTTCTCCTGCGCACCGAACTGGTTGCACGGGAAGCCGAGCACGACCAGGCCCTCGTCGTGCAGGTCCGTGTACAGCTGCTCGAGCCCGGCGTACTGGGGGGTGAAGCCGCAGGCGCTGGCCGTGTTGACGACCAGGACCACCTGGCCGGCGTAGTCGGACAGGTCGCGCTCGTCGCCGGTGAGGGTGGTCGCGGTGAAGTCGGAGATCGTCGTCATGGCCATATCGTCACACGGCGCGCGAACCCTGACCGAAGCCGGTCGGGCCAGGTTGGACGGCTCCGCCGTCGCGCGCCGGTCCCCGCAATAGCCTGAGGCGGTGCCCGACCCCGCGACCCACCACGACGACGCCACCTCGGCGGTCGTCCAGACCGAGCCCGCCGACCGCACCGCGGCCGAGGTGCCGCCCGGGCCCCCGCTCGACGTCGACGTGCTCGTCATCGGAGCCGGCATCGCCGGGGTCGACGCGGCCTGCCGGCTGTCGAAGCACTGCCCCGACACCGTGTGGGCGGTGCTCGAGGCGCGCGACGCCATCGGCGGCACCTGGGACCTGTTCCGCTACCCTGGCATCCGCTCGGACTCGGACATGTACACGCTGGGCTTCCCGTTCCGGCCCTGGCGTGGGGAGTCGTCGATCGCCACGGGCGGGGAGATCCGCGACTACGTGCAGGCGACGGCGCACGACGAGGGGGTCGCCGAGCGGGTGCACTTCGGGCAGCACGTCGAGCGCTTCGAGTGGAGCTCGGCCGACCGGCGCTGGACGGTCACCAGCCGCACCCGCGACGGCGTGGTGCGGCACACCGCCCGCTTCGTCTACCTCGCCACCGGCTACTTCTCCTACGCGTCGGGTCACGTCGTCGAGTTCCCCGGCGAGGCCGACTTCGCGGGGGAGGTGGTGCACCCCCAGGCCTGGCCGGAGGGCCTGCCGGTCGCGGGCCGGCGGGTCGTCGTCATCGGCAGCGGCGCCACCGCCATCACGCTGCTGCCGGCGCTGGTCGACGAGGGCGTCGCCTCGGTGACCATGCTGCAGCGCAGCCCCAGCTACGTCGCCTCGCTGCCGTCGCGCGACGTCGTGGCCGACGGGCTGCGGGCCGTGCTGCCGGATGCCGTTGCGCACCGCCTCGTGCGCGGCAAGAACGTGCTGCTCTCGACCGCGGGCTATCAGGTGCTGCGGCGCTACCCCCAGGCCGGTCGCCGGATGCTGCGCCGCCGGGCCGCGCGCCTGCTGCCCGACGGCTACCCGGTCGACACCCACTTCGCCCCCGCCTACGACCCGTGGGACCAGCGGCTGTGCGTCGCCCCGGACGGCGACCTGTTCGACGTGCTCGCCGACGGGCGGGCCCAGGTCGTGACCGGCGCCATCGAGCGGTTCGAGCGCGACGGCATCCGGCTGGCCGGCGGTGAGCTGCTCGAGGCCGACCTCGTCGTGACGGCCACCGGCCTGCAGATGCAGATCGGGGGCGGCGCCGAGCTCGTGGTCGACGGCGAGCCGGTCGACCTTCCGGGCCGGCACGTCTACAAGGGGACGATGCTGTCGGGGGTGCCCAACATGGCGATGGCCGTGGGCTACACCAACGCCAGCTGGACCCTGCGTGCCGACCTGTCGGCGCGCTGGTTCTGCTCGCTGCTGCGCCACCTCGACCGGCACGATCTCACGGTCGCGATCCCGCGCTACGACGAGCCCGAGACAGGGGAGCGACCGCTGCTCGACCTCACCTCGGGCTACGTGCAGCGTGCGGCGCACCTGCTGCCGCGGCAGGGCCACCACCGGCCGTGGCGGGTGGTGCAGAGCTACGTCTACGACGTGGCGGTCACCCGGCTGAGCCGGGTCGACGACGGCCACCTCGAGCTGCGCTGACCACCCTCAGCTGGCCAGGCTGACCGGCTGGGCGGCGACCCGGGCGACGCGCGAGAGCAGCGCGGCGGCCTGGCGCACCGGCGGCAGGTGTGCCCAGCCGTGCTCGGCGGCCCACGCCACGACGACGTGCACCTGCGCGTGGTCACGCCGCGCGGCGGCGGAGCGCAGCTCGGCGCCGACCAGCAGCTCGGTGCAGGCCACCCGGTCGGGCAGCGGCCGGGTTCTCAGCGCCGCCGCCCACGGCCCGTCGGCGTGCCGGAGGAGGGGGAGCGGGTCGGCATCCGCGGTGGGCGCGGCACGGCGGGCGGATGCCGGACGGGCGGCGGCGGGTGCCCGGTCGGCATCCTCGGTGCGGCGCAGCAGCGCGGCGGCGAGCACCGCCCCGGCGACGGCCGTGTGGTAGCTGGTCTGGATGACGTAGGTGGAGCGGTCGGCGGGCTCGAGCGTGGCCGAGACCGCTCGGTCGTGCTCGGGGCCGGGCAGGAAGCCATGGGTGGCCTCGGCTCGGTCGAGCTCGGCCAGGGCATACCGGGCGCCGGGGCTGAGCGGCAGGTCGAGCATCGGCCAGGTCCACAGCAGCTCGGCGGCGACATCGAGGTTGCCGCACGCGAGCGCGGCACCCAGCAGGGCCTCCGCATCGTCGGCGACCGAGCTGGCCGGGCGGGCGGAGCGGGGTGCGAGCAGGCCGCAGTCGGTGGCGTGCAGCACGGCGTGGGTGAGCGCGTAGGCGTCGCTGAGGTCGCCGTTGAGCAGGTCGGCGCCGCGCTCGAGCACCGAGCCGGCCGGCACATCGGGCGACGCGCAGCCCTCGGCCAGGCCCTGCAGCCACGACAGCTCGAGGCGGTCGACGGGGTCGGCCTGGTCACCGAGGTCGTCGTCGACGGGGTCGGCGAGGTCGAACAGCCGCCGGGCCACGGCGCGGTGGTCGGTGTCGAGGTCGCCGAGCAGGGCGAACGGGAAGGCCTCGCGCGCGCGGCACCGCGGGTCGGCGGCCACGGCCAGAGCCGCCCGCAGCGGGTCCAGCGAGCGGGTCAGTGCCTCGCCGAGGCGGGCCTGCGCTGCGCCGAGCCCCTCGAAGCGGGCGAGGGTCGGGTCGTCGGCGAGCAGCCGCCCGGCGACCCGGCAGAGAAGGGCCGTCTCGCCGAGCACCTCGGCCGGCACGAGCGCGCGGGCCCCGCCCACCCCGGGGCGGCCCTCGGCCGCCACGGCGACGCCGGCCGCGCCCAGCCGGAGGCCGTGCGCGAGCCGGCGTCGCAGCTCGTGCGAGGTGCTCATGGGACGACGCCCTTGTTCGCGGGCCGACCCTGGGCGAGGGCCGTGGTGACGCCCCTGCCGGCGCCGGGCTGCCTCGGTGACCCCATGGTGTGCTCCCTGCGTGTCGAGACCACCCCCTGCGGTGGCCCCACGGGGGAGAGGAGCACGGCGGGCGCCGGGTGATACCTGGGTGGTGCCGCCCACATCGCCCGCGTCGGCCCTCGCCGCTCGCGGCGGGCTGCGAGGATCCACCCGTGACGTATGCCGTGTGGGTCGCCGCAGTGGCCACCGCAGCCCTGTTCGCCGCCGACTGGTGGGCCGTGTGGCACCGGCGGCACGACGTCGAGCGCCTGGCGAAGCCGGCCGCGATGGTGGGCCTGCTCTCGGTGGCCCTGCTGGCCGGCGCCACCGACAGCTCCGCCGGGCGCTGGCTGGTGCTGGCGCTGCTGCTCGGGCTGGTCGGTGACGTCTTCCTGCTCGAGGACACCCCGAGCCGGTTCGTCGGTGGGCTGGCCGCCTTCCTGGTGGGGCACCTCGCCTACGTGGCGTCGTTCGTCGCCGTGGGGCTCGACCGCCCCGCGCTGGGCTGGATCGGCGCGGGCGTGCTGCTCGTGGCGCTCGTCGTGGGGCGGCGCATCCTGCCCGGTGCCCTGGCGCAGGGCGGGCCCGCGCTGGCCGTTCCGGTCGCCGTCTACATGGCGGTGATCGGTGCGATGGCCGTGCTCGGCTGGGCGACCGGCCGCCCCCTCGTCGGGCTCGGCGCGAGCCTGTTCGTCGTGAGTGACACGGTGCTCGCGATGGGCCGGTTCGTGCAGGACCGCCGCTCGACCCACGTCGTCGTGATGGTGACCTACCACCTCGCCCAGGCCCTGATCGTGGCCGGCCTCCTCACCTGAAGGAGCGCGTCCCCAGATCGACCAATAGGTCACAGCAGGGACATCCGGCCGAACCGGAATATACCCCTGGGGGGTACCCGTTGTCTGCTTTATGCGGACGACGAACCACACCCACGACGCGTCGCACGCCCATGCCGCCACCGGCGGGTCGTGGTCGGGGGCCGCCCGGGCCACACTCCACTGCCTCACCGGCTGCGCCATCGGCGAGATCCTCGGCCTCGTGATCGGCACCGCCCTCGGGCTCTCCACCGGCGCCACCATCGCACTCGCCATCGCCCTGGCGTTCGTGTTCGGCTACGCCCTGACCCTCACCCCGGTGCTGCGCTCCGGCGTCGCCCTCAAGGCCGCGCTCGCGGTCACCCTGGCCGCCGACACCGTGTCGATCACCGTCATGGAGCTCGTCGACAACTCGGTCGTTCTCGCCATCCCCGGCGCCATGGATGCCGGCCTCACCACCGCGCTGTTCTGGGGCTCGCTGGCCGCCTCGCTCGCCGTGGCGTTCGTGCTCACCGTGCCGGTCAACCGCTGGCTCATCGCCCGGGGCCGCGGCCACGCGGTCGTCCACGGCCTGCACTGACGCCTCGAGGTCCCACGACGCGCTCATGCCGCGCACGTTCGGTCAGCGTGTCGCGGGACTTCGACGACGTGGCGGCCGCACGGCATCCGACCTGTCCAGAATCCGCTGGCGCTGCTGCGATACCCTGAGGTCGTGACGAGGTTCGAGCTTCTTCCCTAGCCGCGTCGGCCACCCGGCCGCGCGGCGACCCCTCCTGCGTGAGGGGTTTTTTTCTGTCCGAACGCCCGAACCCACCACCGAGACCCACGAGGACGAGATGAGCGACACCCCGCACCGCTACACCGCCGAGCTGGCCGGGCAGATCGAGGTCGCCTGGCAGGACCGCTGGGCCGAGCGCGGCACCTACCACGCGCCCAACCCCGCCGGCCCGTGGGCCGAGCCCGACGCCGTCGCCGCGTACCCGAACGGGCACCTGCTCGTCCTCGACATGTTCCCGTACCCGAGCGGCGCGGGCCTGCACGTCGGCCACCCGCTGGGCTACATCGCCACCGACGTCGTCGCGCGCTTCAACCGGATGATGGGCAAGAACGTGCTGCACTGCCTGGGCTACGACGCCTTCGGGCTGCCGGCCGAGCAGTACGCGGTGCAGACCGGCCAGCACCCGCGCAAGACCACCGAGGACAACATCGTCATCATGGCGCGCCAGCTGCGCCGCCTGGGCCTGGGCCACGACGACCGCCGCGCCATCCAGACCATCGACCCCGACTACTACCGCTGGACGCAGTGGATCTTCCTGCAGATCCACAACTCCTGGTACGACCCGGATGCCGTGCGCCCCGACGGCGGCCTGGGCCGCGCCCGCCCGATCGCCGAGCTGATCGAGGAGTACCGCAACGGAACCCGCCCGCTGCCCGCCGACGACGGCCGCGACTGGGACGACCTCAGCGACGTCGAGCGGGCCGGCATCCTCGACGGCCAGCGCCTGGCCTACACCAGCGAGGCGCCGGTCAACTGGTGCCCCGGCCTGGGCACGGTGCTCTCCAACGAGGAGGTCACCAACGACGGCCGCTCCGAGCGCGGCAACTTCCCGGTGTTCAAGCGCAACCTGCGCCAGTGGATGATGCGCATCACCGCCTACGCCGACCGGCTGGCCGACGACCTCGACCGGGTCGACTGGCCCGAGAAGGTCAAGATCATGCAGCGCAACTGGATCGGCCGCAGCTCCGGCGCGCGCGTCACCTTCCCGGTCGCCTCCGGCGGTTCCTCGGATGCCGGTGACGCGCCGCCCGAGCGTCCCTCCCGTGACCTATTGGTCGATTCCGGGACGCCGGGGATCGAGGTGTTCACCACCCGGCCCGACACCCTGTTCGGCGCGACCTTCATGGTGCTGGCCCCCGAGCACCCGCTGGTCGACGAGCTGGTGCCGGCCGGCGGCTGGCCCGAGGGCACCAAGGACGCCTGGACCGGCGGCGCCACCACCCCGGCCGAGGCCGTGGACGAATACCGCCGCGCGGCATCCCGCAAGAACGACGTCGAGCGGCAGAGCGAGGGCAAGGACAAGACCGGCGTGTTCACCGGCGGCTGGGCGACCAACCCGGTGACCGGCACCCGCCTCCCCGTCTTCGTGGCCGACTACGTGCTGATGGGCTACGGCACCGGCGCGATCATGGCCGTGCCCGGCCAGGACGAGCGCGACTGGGACTTCGCCAAGGCGTTCGACCTGCCGATCATCCGCACCGTGCAGCCCACGGCCGACCACGACGAGAACACCGCCTTCACCGGCGCGGGCCCGGCGATCAACAGCAGCAACGCCGAGCTGAGCCTCGACGGGCTCGACGTCCCCGAGGCCAAGGAGCGGATCACCGCCTGGCTGCAGGACAAGGGCATGGGCGAGCCCACCGTCACCTACAAGCTGCGCGACTGGCTGTTCAGCCGGCAGCGCTACTGGGGCGAGCCGTTCCCGGTCGTCTTCGACGAGGACGGCATCGCCCACGGCGTGCCCGACTCGATGCTGCCCGTCGAGCTGCCCGAGGTGCCCGACTACAGCCCCAAGACCTACGACCCCGACGACGCGAGCAGCGAGCCCGAGCCGCCGCTGTCTCGGGTCGACGAGTGGGTGCACGTCGACCTCGACCTCGGCGACGGCCGCGGCACCCGTCGCTACCGCCGCGAGACCAACACGATGCCCAACTGGGCCGGGTCGTGCTGGTACTACCTGCGCTACCTCGACCCCGCCAACCGCGACGCCCTCGTCGACCCCGACAACGAGCAGTACTGGATGGGCCCGCGCCCCGAGCCGGTCGCCGGGGCCGCCCCCGGCACCCGCGACCCGGGCGGCGTCGACCTCTACGTCGGCGGCGTCGAGCACGCCGTGCTGCACCTGCTCTATGCCCGCTTCTGGCACAAGGTGCTGCACGACCTGGGCCACCTGAGCAGCGACGAGCCGTTCCGCACCTACTTCAGCCAGGGCTACATCCAGGCCGCCGCGTTCAAGGACGCCCGCGGCCAGTACGTCGAGGCCAAGGAGGTCGACGAGGCCGCCGACGGAGCCCTCACCTGGCAGGGCCAGCCGGTCACCCGCGAGTTCGGCAAGATCGGCAAGTCGCTGAAGAACATGGTCAGCCCCGACGAGATGTACGCCGCGTTCGGCGCCGACACCTTCCGGCTCTACGAGATGGGCCTGGGCCCGTTGGAGCAGAGCAAGCCGTGGGACACCCGGGCCGTCGTCGGCAGCCAGCGCTTCCTACAACGGTTGTGGCGCAACGTGATCGACGAGGAGACCGGCGAGGTCGTCATCACCGACACCGCCATGGATGCCGCGACGACCCGCGTGCTGCACCGCACCATCGACGCCGTGCGCACCGACTACGCCGGCCTGGCCTTCAACACCGCCATCGCCCGGCTCACCGAGCTGAACAACGCCCTGACCAAGCTCGACGGCGGGGTGCCCCGCGAGGCGGCCGAGTCGATCGTGCTCATGGTCGCCCCGATGGCGCCGCACATCGCCGAGGAGCTGTGGGCGCGGATGGGTCACGAGGAGTCGCTGGTGCACGCCGACTTCCCGGTCGCCGACCCGGCCCTGCTCGTCGAGGAGACCGTCACCTGCGTGGTGCAGGTCAAGGGCAAGGTGCGCGACCGGCTCGAGGTGCCCTCCGACATCACCGAGGACGCCCTGCGCGAGCTGGCCCTGGCCAGCGCCAAGGTGCAGGCGGCGGTGCCCGACGGCATCCGCACCGTCATCGTGCGTGCGCCCAAGCTGGTCAACGTCGTGCCGGCCTGACCGGCACGGCACGGACCCGCGCCGAGGAGGATGGCCGAGATGGTCGACCTGGTGCTGCACGGCGGGCCGGTGTTCACGCCCGGCGTCGTCAACGGCGCGGATGCCGTGTGGCCCACCGCCGTTGCGGTGCAGGACGGTCGGGTCGTCGCGGTCGGGCACGACGAGGTGCTCGACCTCGCCGGCCCGGGCACCGAGCGGGTCGACCTACGGGGGCGGCTGCTCGTGCCCGGCTTCGTCGACGCGCACGTGCACCCGGTCTGGGCCGGGCTGCACCTGCTGCGCTGCGACCTGGCCGAGCTCGCCACCGCCCCGGCCTACCTCGAGGCGATCGGTGCCTACGCCCGGGCCAACCCCGACCTGCCCTGGGTGCTCGGCTCCGGCTGGTCGATGCCGGCGTTCCCGGGCGGCACGCCCACGGCGGCGGCGCTCGACACCGTCGTGCCCGACCGGCCGGCCTACCTGACCAACGCCGACTCGCACGGCGCCTGGGTGAACTCCGCCGCCCTGCGGCTGGCCGGCATCGACGCCGACACCCCCGACCCGGCCGACGGGCGCATCGAGCGCGACGCCCACGGCACCCCCACCGGCACCCTGCACGAGGGAGCCATGCGGCTGGTCGGCGCCCTCGCCCCGACGCCCACCGACGAGGACCTGCTCGAGGGGCTGCTGCTCGCCCAGTCCACGCTGCACGCGCTCGGGGTCACCGGCTGGCAGGACGCCATCGTCGGCGACTACGGCGACGGCACCGACCCGGCGGTCGCCTACCGCGCCGCCGTGGACGCCGACGCCCTCACCGCCCGGGTCGTCGGCGCGCTGTGGTGGGACCGCACCCGCGGCCTGGAGCAGGTCGACGACCTCGTGGCCCGGCGCGAGCAGCTCTCGCTGGGTCGCTTCGTGGCCACCAGCGTGAAGGTCATGCAGGACGGCGTCGCCGAGAACTTCACCGCGTCGATGTCGCAGCCCTACTGCGACGGGCACGGCCACCCGACCGACAACTCCGGCATCTCGTTCGTGCCGCCCGAGGTGCTGCTGCCGGCCGCGGCCGCGCTCGATGCCCACGGCTTCCAGCTGCACTTCCACGCCATCGGCGACCTCGCGGTGCGCCAGTGCCTGGATGCCGTCGAGCACGCCATCGCCCGCAACGGACGACGCGACGCCCGCCACCACATCGCCCACCTCCAGGTGGTGCACCCCGACGACGTGCCGCGCTTCCGCGAGCTCGGCGTGGTCGCCAACCTGCAGATGCTCTGGGCTGCCCTCGAGGCGCAGATGGTCGAGCTGACCCTGCCCTTCCTCGGCGAGCCCCGCGGCTCGTGGCAGTACCCGTTCGGCGACCTGCACCGCTCCGGAGCGCTGCTGGCCGCCGGATCGGACTGGTCGGTCTCGAGCCCCGACCCGCTCGCCGCCCTGCACGTCGCCGTCAACCGCACCGTGCCCGAGGCGCTGCGCGAGGACGACGTCGTGCACCCCGCCTTCCTGCCCGAGCAGCGGCTCGACCTCGCCACGGCGCTCACCGCCTACACGGCCGGCTCGGCCCACGTGAACCACCTCGAGCATGGCGGCACGATCCGCCCCGGCGCGCTCGCCGACCTCGTCGTGCTCGACCGCGACCCGTTCACCGGGCCGTCCGACGAGATCGCCGACACCCGGGTGCTGCAGACCTTCGTCGACGGCCGCCGCGTGCACGCCGCGCCCGACGCCTGAACCAGGCCTGAGAACGGGGTGTCTCGGGTCGTGGACCGCGGTCGACGCGCCCCCACCCGGCATCCCTAGACTGCTCGGCGTAGGTCATGAGTGCTAGTGGCAAGCCCCGGCTCGCTGGCCAGCAACCCTCCTCCGCGGTGGGGTGCTCCGGGTGACGACCTGGTCGGCGACCCCTCTGGCGCCGGCAAGCGCGGGATCCCGGGTCGACGCCCGAGGTCCTAGGACCATCGGAGATACCCACCGTGTCGATCGCCAGCACCCCTGCACCACTCACCGCCCCTGCACCCACCCCCACCTTCCACCGCCGCCCGCGGCTGCGCGCCGTGCCGGATGCCGTCGCGCACCGCCACCTCGGCGCCCCGGACCCGGCCCGTGACCTGCCGGCCGTGGTGCGCGCCGACCTGGTTCCGACCCTCTCGGGCGACCTGGTCGACTACGCGAACCTCGACCACGCGGCATCCACCCCGGCCTTCTCGCGGGTGGCGCGCGCCGTCGAGACCGCCACCCGCACCTACTCCAGCGTGCACCGCGGCACCGGCTGGCTCTCGCGGGTGACCAGCGCCCACTACGAGGCCGCCCGCGACGAGGTGGCCCGCTTCGTCGGCGCCCGCGCGGACGATGTGGTCGTCTTCACCCGCAGCACCACCGACTCGGTCAACCTGCTCGCGCGGGCCCTGCCCCGCGACACCTCGGTCGTCGTCTTCGCCTCCGAGCACCACGCGACCCTGCTGCCCTGGCGCGGCCGCGACACCGTGCGCCTGCCCGTGCCCGCCAGCACCCGCGACGCGGAGGCCCTGCTCGAGGCCGCGCTGCGCGCCCTGCCCACCGGCACCTCGCGCCGCCCGCGCCAGGCGCTGGTCGTGCTCACCGCCGCCTCCAACGTCACCGGCGAGTTCTGGCCGGTCGAGCGGCTCACCGCCATCGCCCGCCGGCACGGTGCCCGGGTGCTCCTCGACGCCGCGCAGTACGCCGCGCACCGCCCGCTCGACCTCGAGGCCCTCGACGTCGACTGGGTCGCCTTCTCCGGCCACAAGGTCCACGCCCCCTACGGCACCGGCGTGCTCGCCGGCCGCAGCGACTGGCTGGATGCCGCGCAGCCCTACCTCGCCGGCGGCGGCGCCACCGCGCAGGTCACCGAGCGCGGCACCCGCTGGGCCACCGGCGCGGCACGCCACGAGGCGGGCAGCCCCAACGTGCTCGGCGCCATCGCGCTCGCGGCGGCCTGCGCCACCATCCGCGAGCACCGGGTCGCGATCGAGGCCCACGAGGCCCGGCTCACCTCCCGCCTCGTCGACGGGCTGCGCGACATCGACGGCGTCACCACCTACTCGATCTTCGGCGACGACACCGAGCGCGGCCCGGTCGTCACCTTCACCGTCGACGGGTTGGACAGCTCGCTCGTGGCGACGGCCCTGTCGGCCGAGCACGGCATCGGCGTGCGGGCCGGCAAGTTCTGCGCGCACCTGCTGGTCGACGCCCTGCTCGACGAGGGCTCCGACGAGCACGACACGGCGGTGCGGGTCAGCGCGGGCCTGGCCAGCCGGCCCGAGCACGTCGAGCGCCTGCTGGCCGCGGTGGCCACGCTGGCCGCCCACGGCCCGGGTGCTCCCTACGAGCACACCGCCGAGCAGGGCTGGGTGCCGGTCGACGACACCCGCGAGCTCTCCACGCCGCTGCCCTGGTGACGTGGCTCCCGGCTCCCGGCATCCGGGTCCTGACAGAAAGACGCCGGCCCCGCCGCACCTGCAGGGGGTGGGTGCGGCGGGACCGGCTGGGGACAGCGACCTCGCGCGGTGCAGGCACGCGGGGTCGCTGGGCTCTAGGTGGTGCGCAGGTGCAGGGCACGCCGCGGGCAGGCCTCGACGGCCTCCTTGGCGATGCGTTCCTCCTCACGCCGCACGGGGCCGAGCACCACGGGGTAACCCCACTCGTCGACCCGGATCTTCTCGGGGAACAGCTCGGCGCACAGGCCGCGCGCCCGGCACTGCGGCCAGTCGACCTTGAGCACGGTCTCGCGGGGGCTCATCGCTGCACCGCCAGGCGCGAGGTGCCCGAGACCGCGACCCGGTGGCCGCGGGGCGCTCGGCTCGAGCACCGGCAGGCGCGGTCGAGGTGCGCCTCGACGTGGTCCTCCAGGGTGCTCAGCAGCGAGCCGACCAGCCGGGCGGTGCCGTCGGGGTGGGCGCACGCGCCGCGCCCGGTGACCAGGCCCGAGAGCTCGACCAGTCGCAGCCGGGTGTCGGCGCCGTCGGTGAGCCCCTGCATCTCGGTCGCCATGGCGGGCAGGCCGTTGCGGCAGGGTCCGCAGCGCCCGGCCGACTCGGCGGCGAGGTAGGTGGTGTAGCGGGCGGTCTCGGCCACGGGACACGACCCGTCGCTCAGTGAGAGCAGCGAGCCGGCGCCGAGGCGGGCACCGACCTCGCCGAGCCCGGCGTTCGACCACTGCAGGCCGGCCACGTCGGCGGGGTGCACCCACGTGCCGTGGAACCCGCCGACGAGCAGCGGCGCGGCGAGGGCCTCGGGCTCGAGCACGCTGGCCGCGCTGGAGCCGTGCTCCACCTCGACCACGTGGACATCGCGGAACACCCCGTCCCAGGCGGGTGGCGTGGTGAGCGTGAGCAGGGTGGTGCCGGGTTCGTCGGGCGTGCCGTGCGCGGCATACGCGTCGAGGCCCCACAGCACCAGGGCGGCGAGGTGCGCGTACGACTCGGCGTTCGACAGCAGGGTCGGGCGGCGCTGGTGGCCGTCGATGGCCTCGGGCGCCCACGACGTCACCGGCAGTCCGGGGCGGCCGGCCATCAGCTCGACGATCGCGCGGGACTGGCCGGACACGAACCGCGAGGCGGCCTCGTGCTGCACCCAGCGGATGCCGCGGTCGTCACGTTCGGTGGTGGCCCGGTGCACGGCGGCGCCGACCCACGGCCGGTCCTCCGAGCTGACCACGTGGATCTCGCGGGCGCCCAGCGCCCGGGCGGCGATCACGGCACCGTCGAGCACGAGGTGCGGCGCGACGTCGAGCAGCGCGCTGTCCTTGGCGCTGGCCGGCTCGCCCTCGGCCGCGTTGACCACGACGTAGGGCCGGCGACCGCCGACCTTGGCCCGCGAGCCACGGGCCCGCATCACGGTCTGCAGCTTGCGCGACAGCGGGAAGCCCGCGCCACCGCGGCCACGGACCTCGACCTCGCCGAGCAGCTGGAGCAGGGCCTCGACCCCCGGCTCGGGCAGCGCGCCGAGCCGGGACCGGTGGGCGACCAGCCCGGGACCACGGTCGATGCCGGACAGCAGGAGCGGGCCGCTGTGCACGTCGACGCTGGCGGGTGGGCGGATCATGAGCGACCTCGGCTTCCGGAGTGGGCCGGTGTGCGGTGGGCGTGCCGGGCGGTGCGCTCGACGCCGGAGTCGGGACCGTCCGCACGGCGGCGGCCGCGCTGCGGCGCGTACCGGTGGTTGCGCCGGGTGCGGACGAGCACCGCGATGACCCGGGCGAGCACCGCGAGGCCCACCGCGACGACGCAGGCGACGTAGATGGCCACCATCCAGCCCTCGCCGGAGTCGGTGCCGATGAACAGGCCGTGCACCACGGCGGCGGCCCAGGCGACGTAGGTGGTGAGGTGCACCGCGAACCAGACGCGGTGCGAGATCCGGGCACGGGCCAGGGAAGTGGCGATGACGAGCGCGAGCAGGTCGAGCGAGATGGCGCCGAGCGCCATCCAGACCGGCTCGTAGGTCGCGCCGAACGGCACGAAGGCCTGCCACCAGCGGATGTCGACGTAGGAGTCGACGACGGCGCTGACGACGTGGGCGACCAGCATGAAGACCGACAGTGCGGCCAGCGCGCGGTGCAGGCCCTGCGTCACGAAGCGCGGCCACAGCGGCGTGGCCGAGCGGCCGGTCGCGAGCACGCCCAGCACCACGGTCGCCGTGAACACGGCGAGCAGCACCACGCCGGTGCCACGGTTGAGGTACCAGAGCAGGGGGGACGTCATGAGCTCTCCTCGATGCCGGACGCGGTCCAGGCAGGGGTGCGGGTCACCCGGTCGTCGTGGTCGACGAGCCGGGCCGCGACGTTGCGGGTGACGAGCCAGTCGTGGGCGGCGTCGCCGAGCACGATGGACGCGGTGGTGGCGGCGTTGGCCGCCGCGGAGGTGTGGCCCAGCGCGGTGACCGTGCGCCACGGGCCCGTCGCGGGCAGCCCGGTGCGGGGGTCGACGACGTGGTGCCACTGGCGCCCGCCGCGGCGCCAGCGCCGGGCCGAGACGCTCGAGGTGGCCAGGCCGCCCCGGGCGAGGCGCACCAAGGTGCTGGGGCCGCCGGCATCCAGGTCGGCGAGGCTGTGGCCGAGCACGACCGGCTGGTCCTGCGGCTCGTCGCCGGGTGCGGCGAGGCGGATGTCGCCGCCGACGCACGCCAGCACCGGCACGTCGAGCGTGTCGGTGATCGTGAGGGCCACGAGGTCGGCGGCGAAGGCCTTGCCGGTGGCGCCGAGGTCGAGGGCCGCACCGCGGGGCACGGTCACGGTGGTGTCGGTGACGACCACCTGCTCCCACGAGCCACTCCGCACCGGCAGGGCGGTGGGGGTCGGGTCGTTCGCGGGCACCAGCGAGAAGGTGCGGTCGTAGCCGGCCGAGCGCAGCACGTCGCCGAGCAGGGGGTCGACCAGGCCGTCGGTGTCGGCGGCGGCCTCGAGGGCCAGGCGCACCGCACCGACGAGCACCCGGGAGACCTCGACGGACTCGCCCGCGGCGGCGTTGGCGCGCATCAGGTCGCTGTCGTCGCGGAAGCGGCTGCAGGCCACGTCGACCTCGTCCAGCACCTGGGCGGCCAGCTCGGTGGCGGCGGCCACGGCATCCGGGGTGGTGCGCAGCTCGACGTAGGTGCCCAGGGCGCGCCACGACGAGGCGCCGCGCTCGGAGTCGACGCTCGCGCTGCTGGCCGGCTCGTGGGTCAGGGTCGTCACGAGCCGGTGCTCGGCGGCGGCGGCGGGGGCGGCGGTGCCGGCTTGCTGGTCTTCTTCTTCGTGCTCGACGAGGACGAGGACGAGGAAGAGGACGACGACGAGGATGAGGACGAGGAGCGCGACGACGAGGAGCGCGACGACGACGAGCCGGACCCGACCGTCGAGCTGCCGGGGGCCGTGGCCGCGGCGATGGTGACGTGCTTGATGACCGTCTTCTTGGTGCGGTTCTTGGTCACCACGACCGGGTTCTCCTTGGCCCACTTGACCAGGGCATCGTGGTGGGTCTTGGCGGCGGCGGCGTCGGCCGCGGCCTTGACGCGGGCCTTCTCCGCGTTCTTGGCGGCGGTCTCCTGGGCGGCGGAGGCGGTGGCCACTCCGGTTCCGGCGATGGTCGCGGCGGCGAGCGTTCCGCTCAGCACGGTGAGCACGACGCGGGACCGGTCTCGTTGACCGGTGCTCAGCAGGGCTCTCACGGGTGCGGTCCTCTCGTTGGTTCGTGGCACGACGGATCGTGGTGCCGGGAGAAGACAATGCCTGCCCGCACGACAAGGCCGCGTCATCCGCCTGTCAAGGGAGGGTTAAGGCCGCTGGGCCTTAACCCTCCCTTGACACGGTGACGACCCGCGCTTGACCGACCACCAGCGAGGATCGGGCCCTGACCTGCTCCGCGGTCGCGCCCTGACGCCGCCGCACCCTGCACCGTCCAACCGGAGGTCCCGTGTCCCTCATCCGTACCGTCACCGCCGGAGCCCTCGTGGGCTCCGTCGCCGCCCTGGGCATCTTCGTGTCCATCGGGCCCGACGACATGGGTCGTGCTGCCGCGCCCGCCGCCCCGACGTTCGCGCCGGTCCCGACCCCCACAGTCACCCAGCTCGCCGACTGCACGCCGCCGGCCAAGCTGAAGAAGGGCGTCTGCGTCACCACCAAGGTGGTCACCCGGACCGCGGCGGTGGCGTCGACCGGTGCGCCGACCTCCTCACCGCGCACGACGCCCCGCGCGACCGCACGCACCGCACCGACCCCCACGTCCCCGCCGACGGTCAGCGACCCGGCGGCGGTGGACCCGCGCCCCACGCCCACCAAGCGTTCCCGCGACCACGAAGAGGACGACTGACGCTCGGGCGCCGGTCCCGACCCGTGCTGCCGGTGACCCGCTCAGCGCTTGGCGGCCGCCGCGCCCCGGCGTGGCTGGGGGTCCTCGGGCTGCACCGGCAGGTGCACGCTGACCTTCAGGCCGCCGAGCGCCGAGGGCTCGATGTCGACCGATCCGCCGGCTCCGTCGGCGATGCGGTGCACGATCGCCAGCCCCAGGCCGGTCGACCCTCCGTGGCTGTGCCCACGACCCAGGTAGGGCTGCTCCATGCCCGGCCCGGCATCCTCGACGATGACGACCACCTCGTTGCCGGCGGTGCGCACCCGCAGCCGCGCGTCGGTGCCGTCGGGGGTGTGCGCGAAGACGTTGTCGATGAGGATGTCGACCAGCTCGCCGAGGTCGTCGGCCGCAAGGGGCACCAGCGGCGAGCCCCCCGGCGTGCGCAGCTCGATGAAGAGGTCGAGGCGGCGGCCCTGGTCCTCGGCCAGGGGAAGCCAGAAGGCGACCCGTTCGGAGACCACCGGGGCGAGCCGGCAGGTGGCGGGCAGCTCGTCGCGCACCGCCCGGCGGGCCTCGTGCACCACGTCGTCGATGCTGCGCTGCAGGTCCTCGACGTGGCCTCGCAGCCGGGCCGCGACGTCCTCGTCCTCCACGAGGTCGGTGTCGAGCCGGAGCGCGGTCACCGGGGTGCGCAACCGGTGGCCCAGGTCGGCCACGTGCTCGCGCTCGGCGGCCACCAGGCCGTGGATGCGGTCGGCGAGGGCGTTGAGCGCCTCACCGAGCTCGACCGTCTCCGGGGGCCCGCCGGGCACCGCACGGGCGCTGGAGTCACCCTCGCGCAGCCGGTGAGCGACCTCGGCGACCTCGGTGACGGGCACGCTGGTCCGGCGGCCGAGCCACAGGGCCACGCCGACCGACGCCGCCACCAGCCCCAGGCCGAGCCCCACGATCGCCACCCACGCGGCATACACACCGGACCGCAGCTCGGAGGTCGGCGTGGACGCCACCACGACATAGATCCCGCGGGGCGTCTGGACGGGCACCAGGGAGTCGAGCCCCTCGCTCGTCTGCACGGTGGAGGCCCTCCGCTCGCGGCGGGCCGTGGCGGCCGCGGCGGCGGATTCGCGGCTCAGGGGCTCCTGGGGTCCGAGCAGCTGGTCGTCCGGCTCCACGACCACCACCTGGGGGCCGCGGCTGTTCAGCTCGTTGACGTTGCGCGAGATGGCCGCGGTGTCGTCGTCGAGGGCGGCGACCAGCGTCGCCGCGATCTGGGCCTGCACCCGCACGTCGGTCGTGGCGGTGTTCCTGGCGAGGTTGGCGACGAGGAAGCACAGCGGCACGATGAACGCCACGACGACCGCGGAGGTCGTGGCGGCCACCAGCCAGGCGATGCGCCGGGCCATCAGGTCTCGATGTCGACGGGGGTGTCGGTGCTGGCCGAGCCGGCGTCGCCACCCGCATCCTCGTCGTCCGAGGGTGGCGCGAGGCGCACCCCCACGCCGCGCACGCTGTGCAGGTACACCGGATGAGCGGCCGTCTCGCCGAGCTTGCGGCGCAGCCAGGACAGGTGCACGTCGACGGTGCGCTCACCGCCGCCGTAGGGCTGGTTCCAGACCTCCTCGAGGATCTCGCGCTTGGTGACCACCTCCCCGGCCCGCTGGGCCAGCAGCAGCAGCAGGTCGAACTCGCGGCGCGAGAGCTCCACGTCGCGGTCGGCGAGCGTGCAGTGCCGGGTGACCGCGTCGATGACCAGGTCGCCGACCCGCAGCGGCTCGTCGGGCTCCTCGGCCTCCGTGCGGCGCAGCACCGCCCGGATCCGTGCCTCCAGCTGGTCCATCCCGAACGGCTTGACGACGTAGTCGTCGGCGCCGGCGTCGAGGGCCTTGACGATCGACGGGTCGTCGTCGCGCGCGGTCACGATGATGACCGGGGTGCGGCGCACGGCGCGCAGCATGGTGAGCAGGCTGTGCCCGTCGAGGTCGGGCAGGCCCAGGTCGAGCAGCACCAGGTCGGGCTCCTCGTCGAGGGCGTTCTGCAGCCCGATCAGCCCGGAGGGGGCGCTCGAGACGGCGTAGCCGCGGTCGGTCAGCGAGCGGACGAGCGAGGAGCGGATCCCGGGGTCGTCCTCGATCACCAGCACGTGTGTCACAGTTGGCACGCTAGAGCAGGAAGAGGCCGAAGGTGGTGAGGATGGGACGTCGCCCACTCCTGGTGATGGTGCTGGGCTGGTTCGCCGTGGTCGGCGTGGTCGGCACGATCACCTTCGTCGTCGTCAGCAACGCCGGCAGCGGCCTCGGCGGGGCGTCCGCCGCCGAGCGGGTCGTGGTCGTGACGCCGGAGGACTCGGCATCCACGACCGTGACGCCCACCGGCACCGCCACGCCGTCGCGCACGCCGCCCCCGTCGTCAGCCACGCCGGCTCCTACCACCACCGGGACCAGCAGGCCCTCTGACACCCCCGACCCCACGCCGACGTCGAGGGCTCCTCGCCCCACTGCGCCCGCCGTCGACCCGCGCACAGCCTCTTTCACGACCGCGGGGGGCACCGTCGTGGCCACCTGCCGGGGGTCGAAGATCTCCGTGACGTCGATCCGCCCGCGCGACGGCTGGCGCTTCGACCCGGAGTCCGAGCGCGGCGCGCTGGAGGTGAAGTTCGAGACCACCGAGCGGGAGGTCGAGATCTACCTGCGCTGCGTCGACGAGGTCCCCACCCTGCTGAAGCCCGGCACTCGCTTGGGGGCCGGCGACACCACATCATCCGAAAGTCGGTCACGGTCGGGGGTCCGCCCCTCGGAGAGGGTGCACTCTGAGGGTCAGGAGCATGCGAACACCACGCCGAGCCCCTCACCGAGCACCTCATCGAGAACCTCACCGAGAACCTCACCCAGTACCGAGGAGACCCACCATGGCTGATCTCGACACCGCACAGCTCCTGTCCGCGCTCGAGCCGGTCGCCGAGGAGAACCTCAACCGGCACATCAACGTCGCCCAGGAGTGGATGCCGCACGAGTACGTGCCGTGGTCGCTGGGCCGCGACTTCAAGGAGCTCGGCGGCGACCCGTGGTCGGTCGACCAGTCCCAGCTGTCACAGATCGCCCGCACCGCGCTCGAGGTCAACCTGCTCACCGAGGACAACCTGCCGAGCTACCACCGCGAGATCGAGCGCGCCTTCGGGCGCGACAGCGCCTGGGGTGCCTGGGTCAACCGCTGGACCGCGGAGGAGGGCCGGCACGCGTTCTGCATCCGTGACTACCTGCTCGTCACCCGCGGCGTCGACCCCGACGAGCTCGAGCGGGCGCGGATGTCGACGATGGAGACCGGCTACGACTCCGGCGACAAGCCGCTGCTCAACGTGTGTGCCTACGTGTCGTTCCAGGAGCTGGCCACCCGTGTCTCGCACCGGAACACGGGCAAGTTCACCGACGAGCCCATCGCCGAGAAGCTGCTGACGCGGGTCGCCAAGGACGAGAACCTGCACATGATCTTCTACCGCAACATCGTGCAGGCGGCGCTCGACCTCACCCCCAGCCAGACGATGCGGGCGATCACCGACGAGGTCGTCAACTTCCAGATGCCGGGCTCGATCATCCCCGGCTTCGGGCGCAAGGCGGTGCAGATGGCGATGGCCGGCATCTACGACCTGCGCATCCACCACGACGACATCGTCGCGCCGCTGCTGCGACAGTGGGGCATCTGGGAGCTCGAGGGCCTCGACGCCGACGGCGAGGCGGCCCGCGACGAGCTGGCGGCCGCGGTCAAGGCGCTGGATGCCGAGGCGAGCAAGTTCGTCGAGAAGCGCGAGGAGCGCGCCGCCAAGCTGGCCGCACGGCAGAACGCGTGAGCACTAGCCTGCTCGCGTGAGCACCGCCCTCGTCACCGACTCCACGGCCTACCTCCCCGCCGACCTGCTCGAGGGTCTGCCGGTGCAGGTCGTGCCGCTGCACGTGGTCGTGGGCGGCAAGGAGCACGCCGAGGGCGTCGACATCGACCCCTCGGAAGTGGCGTCGGCGCTGCGTTCGTTCACGCCGGTGTCGACCTCGCGCCCGGCGCCGACGGCCTTCCTGGCGGCCTACCGGGCGGCGGCCGACGCGGGCGCCGACGCGGTGGTCTCCGTCCACATCTCCGGCGAGATGTCGAGCACCATCGGGGGCGCCGCGATCGCCGCCGAGGAGTCGCCGGTGCCGGTCACGGTCGTC
The DNA here is from genome assembly GCA_963800505.1 of uncultured Actinomycetota bacterium. Lineage (GTDB taxonomy): Bacteria > Actinomycetota > Actinomycetes > Actinomycetales > Dermatophilaceae > Fodinibacter. Next base: position 21,754 of record CAWDBL010000025.1, on the reverse strand, counting down.
GACTCCCGGGCCCTCGGCATGGCGATGGGGTATGCCGTGCTGAACGGTGCGCGGTTGGCCGTCGGTGGGGCGTCGGCCACGGAGGTGGCGGATGCCGTGCGCGCCACGTGCGCGGCATCCACCGTCGTGTTCTACGTCGACACCCTCGAGTACCTGCGCCGTGGCGGCCGGATCGGCAAGGCGGGGGCCCTGGTCGGCTCGGCGCTGTCGATCAAGCCGATCCTCGGGCTGCGCGACGGGCACATCGTGCCGCTGGAGCGGGTCCGTACCTCGACCCGCGCCATCGCCCGGATCGAGGACCTCGCGGCCGAGGCGGCGGCCGCGATTCCTCGCAGGGCGACCGGAGTGGACGTCGCCATCCAGCACCTCGACTCACCGGAGCGCGCCGAGCGGCTCGCGGAACGGCTGCGGGCGCGGCTGGGCGACCAGGTGGGGCTGCGGGTGGTCGAGCTCGGGGCCGTGGTGGGGGCGCACGTCGGGCCGGGCACGCTGGCCGTCGCCGTCGTGCCCCGGATCGCGTCGGCACCGGCGCGCTGAGCCATGGCGCTGCTGGTCGTCGTCGAGATCGCCGTCCTCGCGGTCGTCTGCTTCCTCATCGGCTCGATCAACCCCGCCACCCTGCTGGCCCGGGCCCTGGGGCGCGACCTGCGGGCGTCCGGGTCGGGGAACCCCGGGGCGGCCAACGCGGGACGGGTGCTGGGCCGCAAGTGGGGAGCCCTCGTTCTGGTGCTCGACGTGCTCAAGGCCTACCTACCGACGTTGGTGGTCCTGCGCACGACGGGACTGGTCGCCGCCCTGGTGGCGGGGTTCGCGGTGGTGCTGGGGCACGTGTTCTCGCCGTTCCTGCGGGGCCGGGGCGGCAAGGGGGTGGCGTGCGCGCTCGGCACGGTGCTGGCCATCGAGCCGTGGGTCGCGTTCGGGGCGCTCGTGGTGTTCGGGCTGGTGAAGATCGCCGTGCCGTTCGTGGGCGAGGCGTCGGTCGTGACGATGGGGCTGGTCGGCGTGGTGGGAGCGCTGGCCACGGTCGGGGCGGTGCCGTTCATCACGCCGGTGGTCGGGGTGTGGCTGATGGCCATCGCGGTGCTCGTGCTGTCGCGGCACCGGCGCAACATCGTGGCCTGGTGGAAGCGGCACCTCACCTGACCTGCGCACGGGGGACGCCCTCCCCGCCATCCGGCCGTCCCGGAATCGACCAATAGGTCACTTCGGGGACGGTCCGGCCCGCCTGATCCGCTGGTCCGGTGAGTCCGGATGCTTCACGTGCTGAGCCACGGGCAGCTGCTCGTCCACAGGGCGCGGTCGCCGGCGGCGTCGTCCACAGATCCGGTTGCGGCACAGACCAGCAGGCGCGGTCTTCCTAACGTCGAGGGATGCCGCGACGCCACCCTCCCGAAGCCCTCTCACCGCGGGCGCTGGCCCGGTTGCGGGCCAGTCCCGGCGCGTACGTGCCCACCGAGCTCGACCTCGAGGCGGTCGATCCGGCCCGGACCGGCCGGCCGTCCGGGGGAGGAGGCCGGAGACCGTCCGCGTGCCGTCACCCGCCCCGACGCGCACGACGACGCCGATCGTTCCCGAGCCGAAGGTGGGCTCGGCGAAGCCGGAGCGCGCGGGGGACGGCACGCACGGGCACGGCATCCGGGTGGGTGGGTCCGATTGCCGGCCGCGTTCGTCGGGGCGCGGTGGCAGCCGGGCCGGGCGGCGCTGCTGGGCATCGTCCTCGTCGTGCTCCTCGCAGCGGCCGTCTTCGGGCTCCGGGTGGCCTGGGCGCAGTCCGCCGGCGGTGGCACGGTCATCGCGCCGGGTGGTGGGTCCCGGGCCGGGCCGAGTGCGGTGACGGCGGGCGCGGTCCCCGTCGGGGTGACCGGCTCAGCGGGCGGCGGGTCGCCAGGGGCGACTCCCACGGCATCGGCGGGGCCAACGGGGCAGGCGCAGCCGTCCGCGCCGGCCGGGGTGGTCGTGGTGCACGTGGTCGGGCGGGTGAAGCACCCGGGTGTGCGCCGGCTTCCGATGGGGTCGCGGGTCACCGATGCCGTCGAGGCGGCGGGAGGGGTGGCTACACGGGCTGAGCTCTCGGCGTTGAACCTCGCTCGCGTCCTCGTCGACGGCGAGCAGGTGCGCGTCCCGGCGGTGGGTGAACCGGTGGCGCCGGTGCCCACCACGGGCGCCGGGGCGGCAACCGGCGGGGGAGGGGGGCCTGGGCGCGCGGGGGCGCCGGTCTCCATCAACACGGCCGATCTCGCCGGGCTCGACTCGTTGCCCGGTGTGGGTCCGGTGCTGGCCCAGCGCATCCTCGACTGGCGCTCGTCACACGGTCGGTTCACCAGCGTCGACGAGCTCGGTGAGGTCAGCGGCATCGGAGAGAAGCTGCTGGCCCAGCTCACCCCACTGGTGACGCTGTGAGCGCGCCTCGAGCCTCGGGGGGCGGCCGACCCTCGTCGACGGCCTCTCCCAACGGCGTGTGGACGTCGGCGGGACGGCCCGTCGACCACACCCAGGTCGTGGCGTCCCGGCGGCTCGACGACCACCTACCCGAGGTTCCGCGCCGGGTGCGGGCGGCGACCGACCTCCGGCTGCTCGGGCCGGCCGTGCTCGCCTGGGCAGTGGCGGCGGCTGGCCTCGGCCTGGCGCCAAGGGCTCACCTGCTGCTGGCCGCGGCACCGGCCCTGGTCGTCGGCGCGGCAGCCTGCGCCGCACCGGCTCGCCGCGCCCTGCGCCGGTGGGGTGCTGTTGGGCCGCTGCTGCTCACCGTGGCGCTCGTCGCCGTGCTGCAGGTCGCGGCGGCGGGGCACGGCATCCTGCGAGCCCGGGGCGACGTCGAGTCGCTCGCTCGCGACCGCGCGGCGGTCACGGCCACCGCCGTGCTCACGGGCGACGCCATCGTGCTGCCCGCCCGAGGTGACCGGCCGGTCGTGCTGCGTGAGGCCACCATCCACCTGCTCGACGCCCGCGGGCTCCGCCGCAACACCTCCGCTCCGGTGCTGCTGACCGGTGACCCGGCGATCGCCGACGCCCCGTGGCGCGCCACCGTGCAGGTGCATGGGCGGCTGGGGCCGACCGAACGGGCCGACGACCGGGTCGCCACCCTGTCGGTGCGGGGGCCGCCGGCGGTCCTGGCCCAACCGGGCACGATCGCCTCGGCGGCCGAGCGGCTTCGCGCCGGCCTGCGCAAGGCGGTCGACCACGCACCGGCCGACGCGCGGGGGCTGCTGCCGGGCCTGGTCATCGGCGACACCAGCCGCACCCCACCCGACCTCACCGAGGCCATGCTGGCCACCGGCATGACCCACCTCACGGCGGTGAGCGGCAGCAACGTCGCCGTCGTCACCGGCCTCGCCCTCGGGTGCTGCGTGCTCGTCGGCGTCCCGAGGAGGCTGCGGCCGGTGCTCGCCCTGGCTGCGCTCGCCGGGTTCGTCGTGCTCGCCCGTCCCGAGCCGAGTGTCGTGCGGGCTGCGGCCATGGGCGCGATCGGGCTGCTCGGGCTGAGCCGGTCGCGGCGATCGGCCGGCCCACCGGTGCTCGGCGCGGCGATCGTGCTGGTGCTCCTGGTCGACCCGTGGCTGGCCCGCTCCTTCGGGTTCGTGCTCTCCTCCCTGGCCACCCTGGGGCTACTGCTGTTCACCCGTCCGTGGGGCGACGCGATCGGTGCCCGGCTCCCCGGTCGACTGAGCGGCCTCGGCCCCGCGCTGGCGATCCCGGTGGCGGCCCAGGCGATGACCGCACCCGTCATCGTCCTGCTCCAGGGCTCGGTCAGCCTGATCGGCGTCGCGGCCAACCTGCTCGCCGCACCCCTCGTGCCGGTGGCCACCATCGCCGGGGTCGCCGCAGCGCTCACCTCGCTGGCCTGGTCGCGGGGCGCCGAGCTGGTCGCCTGGGCCGGGGTGGTCCCCACCCAGGTCATCGCCCAGGTCGCCCGTCGGTTCGCCGAGGTGCCCGGCGGCACGCTGCCCTGGCCCGACGGCGCCCCTGGCGCCCTGCTCCTCGCCGGGCTCACCATGGCGGTGCTCCTCACCGGCCGAGCCCTGGCCACCGGGGTCGCGGCGCACCCGGTGCTGGCCCTGGGTGCGGCCCTCGTCCTCGCCGCCGGCCTGGTCCCCACCCGCACGGTCACCTGGCCGCCGGCCGGCTGGCGGGTGGTGGTCTGCGACGTCGGCCAGGGCGATGCAGTTGTCCTGCGCAGCGGCCCGCACCGAGCCGTCCTCGTCGACGCAGGCCCCGACCCGCCCCTGGTCGACCGCTGCCTGAGCCACCTCGGTGTCACCACGCTCGATGCCGTCGTCCTCACCCACTTCCACGCCGACCACGTCGACGGGTTGGCGGGTGCCGTCGACGGGCGCGCCGTCGGCCGGCTGCTCGTCGGCCCGATCCGCGAGCCGACCCAGTCGGCGGACCAGGTCGACAGCGTGGCGCGCGCACACGGCATCCCGACCGCAGTGCTGCACGCGGGTGACCGGCTCACCGTCGGCGAGCTCACCGCAGCGGTGTGGAGCCCGTCCCGGCGCATCGCCGACGGGTCGGTGCCCAACAACGCCAGCGTCGTGCTGGCGGTGCGCACCGGCTCCGTCGACGCCCTGCTCCTCGGCGATGTCGAGCGCGAGGCAGCGCACGACCTCCTCCTGCGCATCCGCCGTGAGCCCTCGATGGCCTCTGCTGCAGCAGGTTTCGAGGTTGTCAAGACCCCGCACCACGGCAGTGCCAACCTCGACGACGACCTGATGGCCGCGGTTGCCGCACCCGTCGGCATCATCAGCGTCGGGGAGGACAACGACTACGGGCACCCCGCGGCGCACCACCTCGACGTGCTGCGGCGGGATGGGTATGCCGTCTACCGCACCGACCAGCGTGGCGACGTCGCGGTGGTCGAGCGTAGCGGGGTGGTCTCGATCGAGACCGGCCGGTGAGCGCTGGCCGTTGGGACGCCTCGAGGAAGACGTTCGGACGGTTCTTGACTCGATTTGAGCGATTTGGATCCCGCCGACCCCGTCAGGGGGGAGACTCGCCGCGGACGTTGCTGTGCGCCGAGACGGCGCTCGCCACCGTGGCGACAGTCCACAGCCCCGGATCGAGAGAACGGATGCACCGATGGGACGCGAGACGAACGGGATCATGGCCGATCCCGTCGTGGCAGCGCTGGGTCGCGTCCCGCTGTTCGCCGCGCTGACACCGGATGACCTCGCGACCCTCGCCACGGTGACCACCATCCGGCCGCTCGAGGTCGGCACGGTGCTCACCACCGAGGGTGAGGTGGGCGAGGAGTTCTACGTCATCGAGCGCGGAGTGGTCACGGTCAGCGCCCACGAACAGCAGCTGCGCACGCTGGGCCCCGGTGACTTCCTCGGCGAGATCGCGATCCTCTTCGGTGGCACCCGCACCGCCACGGCAGTCGCCACCGAGCCCGGCTCGCTGCTCGTGCTCCCCAAGGCCGACTTCCTGGAGCTGCTCGGGGCGAACACCTCGATCGAGGACAAGATCCTCGCCACGGCCAGCGAACGCCTGCGCCGCGGCTGAGGCGTCAGATCGAGAAGGCCGGCTCCGGGCCGCGGACCGTCGGCGCGGTCGACTGTGCCTTGGCGCTCTCCGCGAGGGCGTCGAGAGTGGCCTTGACCGCCGGCACGCGCTGCAGGTCGGGGGTGGTCACGGCCATGATCGAGCGCCGCGATGCCGGCGTGATCGGCAGCGCCACGACGTCGCCGTGGTGCACCGTGCGCAGGATGAGGTCGGGGATGAGCGCGACGCCAAGCCCCTCGGCGACCAGGCCCATGACGGCGACGTAGTCCTCGGTCTCGTAGGCGACGTCCGGGCGGAAGCCGGCGTCGTGCGTCAGCTGCAACAGGTGACCACGACAGCGCGGACAGCCCGCGATCCACGGCTCGGCCGCCAGGTCGGCCAGGTCGACGTTCTCCTGCCCCGACACGGCATGCCCGTCGGGCACGGCCAGCCGCACCTCGTCGTCGAGCAGCGGGGTGATCACGAACTGGTTGAGATCCTCCTCGCCGCGCCCGAGGTCGGTCCCCTCGTAGGCGAACGCCACCGCCAGGTCGCACTCGCCGGCCTTGAGTGCGCGCAGGCTCTCGGGCGGCTCGGCCTCGGTGAAGCTGATGTGGACGTCGGGGAAGCGCTGCTTGACCAGCGACAGCGCCCGCGGCACCAGGGTGGCCGACGCCGACGGGAAGGCCATCAGGCGCACCCGCCCACTGCGCAGCCCGGCGATCGCCGCGACCTCCTCCTCGGCGGCATCCAGCGCGGCGAGCACCGGCGTCGCGTGCCGCGCCAGCACCTGCCCGGCCTCGGTGAGCCGCACGTTGCGCCCGACCCGCTCGACGAGCACGGTGCCGGTGCGCTGCTCGAGGCGGCGCACCATCTGCGAGATGGCGGGCTGCGTGTACCCCAGCGAGACGGCGGCCGCGGTGAAGCTGCCCTCGTCGGAGATGGCCTTCATGACCCGGAGTCCCGCGGCGTCGATCATGAGCGCATTCTATAACGCGACGTTATCCGTTCGCCACATCCCCACACGAACCGTCATGCTTCGCCTGGAGCGTCCGGGTCAGCACTCTCAGCTCGCCATCCCCGACTCCTTGCGGTCACACTCTCAGCTCCCACCCGACTTCTTGCGGTTCTCCCACCTGACTTCTTGCGGTTCTCCCACCTGACTTCTTGCGGTTCTCCCACCTCTCAGGGCGTCCCGAAGCCGGGTCCGAGGTGGGTGATCCGCAATCAGTCGGATGCCGTCCGCCCGGCGCCGCCGGACCCGGCACGTTCGACGTGGCGCGCCGGAGACGGTCACGCCGGGGATAATCGTCGCCATGCCGGATGCCGCCGCGCTCGCCGCGCTCCTCCACGCCTACCCGGGCACCCTCGTCCTCACCGGTGCCGGCATCTCCACCGACTCGGGCATCCCCGACTACCGCGGCCCCGACGGCACCAGGCGGGTCACCCCGATGCAGCACGGCGAGTTCATCGGCACCAGCGAGGCCCGCCAGCGCTACTGGGCACGCTCGTTCATCGGCTGGCAGCGGTTCAGCTCGGCCGAGCCGAACGCCGCGCACCTCGCTGTCGCCGACCTGCAGCGCCGCGGGGTGCTCGGCCCGGTGATCACCCAGAACGTCGACGGCCTGCACCAGGCCGCCGGCAGCCGCGACGTCACCGAGCTGCACGGCAGCCTCGCCGAGGTGGTCTGTCTGACCTGCGGCGACCGGTCCGACCGCGACCTGCTGCAGGCGCGGATGTACGAGGCCAACCACGGCTTCGACCGGCTGGCCAGCGGTGAGGCGCCCGACGGCTCGCGGGTCAGCAGCCAGATCCGCCCCGACGGTGACATCGTGCTCGACGACGACCTGGTCGCCGGCTTCCACCTGCCGCGCTGCACGGTGTGCGGCGGTGACGCCCTCAAGCCCGATGTCGTGTTCTTCGGCGGCTCGGTGCCAAGGGAGCGGGTCGACGCCTGCTACGCCCTCACCGACGCCGCCCCCGCCCTCCTCGTCCTCGGCTCCTCGCTCGCCGTGATGAGCGGGCTGCGGTTCGTGCGGCACGCGGCCAAGCGCGGCATCCCGGTGATGGCGGTGACCCGTGGCCCCACCCGTGGCGACGACCTGATGACGCTGCGCGTCGACGCCTCCCTCGCCCCCACCCTCGGCGAGGTGCTCCGCGCCGGCGTCGCCGCCTGATGGCCGACCCCCTCCGCGAGGCGACGGACGACGCGAGCCGGCGCCCGGCATCCGGACGCCTGACCCTGCGCACGGCGATCGCCGACGACCTGCCCGCGCTGGCCGACATCTACAACGAGGCCGTCGCGCACAGCGTCTCCACCTTCGACGTCGAGCCGCAGCCGCCCGAGCTGTTCGCCGAGCGCGTCGCGAGCACCCGACCAGGGGACCACGTGGTCGTCGCGGAGGAACGGGGCCGTGTCATCGGCATGGCGTATGCCGCCACCTACCGGCCGCGCCCGGCGTACGACGGCACCCGGGAGACCTCGGTCTACCTCGCCCCGGACGCACGCGGCCGCGGCCTCGGGCGCGCGCTCTACGAGGAGCTGCTCGCGCGGGTCGACGCCGACGGTATCCACGTCTGCCTCGCCGTCATCGCCCAGCCGAATGCCGCCAGCGAGGCGCTGCACGAAGCCCTCGGCTTCGAGCGGGTGGGCACGTTGCGCGAGGTGGGCCGCAAGTTCGACCGGTGGGTCGACACCACCTGGTGGCAGCGGGTGCGCAGCTAGCCGGATGCCGGGGGTGGGGCCGCGTGGCCCCCGTCACGGCCCGCTGACGGCGGCGATACGCTGCCCCCATGGGAGCCATCGGGTCCGGACCGTTCGAGAACGACGACGCGCTCGACTTCCTGGGTGAGCTCGCCGACCTGCCGGCCCAGGACCGGGGGCACCGGGTGCTCGAGGCGCTCGACTCCGTGCTGCTCAGCACCGGCTACGTCGAGGCGCCGCAGATGTGCGAGGCCGTGGCCGGAGCCGCGGCGGTCGGCGCCTCGGTGAACCCCGACGCGGCTGTCGGAGAACGAAACCTGCCGGGCTGGCTCGCCACCGAGCCGCTGCCGACCGGCGACGAGGAGCTTCGCGAAAAGGCGCGCCAGGTGCTGCGCCGGGCGGTGCGCTCGCAGGACAGCGAGTGGTGGCAGCTGTGGGACGAGGCCGGCCTGGCCGACGATGTCACCGCGTCGTGCCACCGCGCGCTGGCCTGGCTCGGCGACCGCGACGACTGACCGGCACTCACCAGGGCAGCCCGCAATGACGAGGGCCCGACGTCCGGGGTGGACGTCGGGCCCTCGTCGCGTGCAGCGGGTCAGACCCGGCGCAGGACGGCCGTCACCTTGCCGAGGATGGTGGCGTGGTCACCGTCGATCGGCGAGAAGGCGGGGTTGTGCGGCATCAGCCACACCTTGCCGTCGCGCCGCTTGAAGGTCTTCACGGTGGCCTCGTTGTCGAGCATCGCGGCCACGATGTCGCCGTTGTCGGCGCTGGGCTGCTGGCGCACGACCACCCAGTCGCCGTCGCAGATGGCGGCGTCGACCATCGAGTCGCCGACCACCTTGAGCAGGAAGAGCGAGCCCTCGCCGACGATCTGGCGGGGGAGGGGGAAGACGTCGTCGACGACCTCCTCGGCGGTGATCGGCACACCGGCGGCGATCCGGCCGAGCACCGGCACGTAGGTGGCCTCCGGTCGCTGGTCGTTGATGCCGGTGACGTCGACGTCGTCGTGCTCGGCGGCGCCCCGGTAGCCCGGCTCGTCGCTGGCGGTGTCGGGCGAGATGACCTCGATGGCGCGCGGCCGGTTGGGGTCGCGGCGCAGGTAGCCCTTGCGCTCCAGGGCCGAGAGCTGGTGGGCGACCGAGCTGGGGGAGGTGAGGCCCACGGCGTCGCCGATCTCGCGCATGCTCGGCGGGTAGCCGCGCCGGTCGATGGAGTTGCGGATCACCTCGAGCACCTTGCGCTGGCGGTGCGTGAGCGCCCCGCCGTCGCCACGATCGGGCATCTCGTGGATGTCGGCGTTCCTCGGACGTGCCATGTCGACCCCTTCGGTGTCATCCCTGCTGTCGGGAGTGCGGTCCTGCGCCGGAGCCGGGTGGGCTCCGGATGTTTCCGCAGGTCAGCCCGACTGTCAGTGGTGCTCGGCAGGCTTACCGGCATGCACACATCGTACGAGTCTCGTACACACAATTCAAACATTTCTTCGAGGCGTGTCTTGAACGGCTCGAACATCCGTGCTACAACTCGTACAGACGTTCTATCGAACACCGGTTCGACGGTGGCCCTGGCCGCCGGGATGGAGGGAAGCATGAGCGCACTCGAGTGGAGCCCCACCGACCTCGGGTATGCCGGGTCGCCGGCGCCGCGTCGACCGCACCTCGTCGTGCTTCCCGGCGGGGCCGGTCGCCCGGCGCCCGTCACCCCGGTGCGGATCACCCGCCGCGGCCGGCTCGCCCTGCTGGCGCTGGCGCTGGCCATCGTCGCGGTCGTGGGCCTGATGGGCATGGGCGGCGCCGGTGCCGCCGAGCCGGTGCCCACCGTCACGGTCGCCCCGGGCCAGACGCTCTCCGAGATCGCCCTCGCCGAGCTGCCCCAGATGAACCTGAGCCAGGCCGTCGTCGCGATCCAGATCGCCAACCAGCTGAGCACTGCCCAGATCAGCGCGGGCCAGCAGCTCGTCATCCCGCGGTCCTGACCGCAGTCGACCGCCGCTGACCCCGAGCGGTCCGCGCCGGTCCCACCGTCCTGAGTCCCTCGACCCGACTCAGAACGCCGAAGGGCGTCGCCCCCCGTGCAGGGGATGCGGCGCCCTTCGTGCGGTCAGGTGCGGATGCTTGACTCAGGCCAACACAAGGTCGAGGGGGCGCTCGACGAAGTCGGCGAAAGCCTGGGCGGCTTCGGCGATGGCATCCTGGTCGTCGCTGCCCAACGGCGCGTCGGCGCTCACGATCACCCGCACCGACCTGGGCGACACCGTCCGCTTCCAGATGCCGACGTCCTCGCCGTGCACCACGACGATGCCGCCCCCCGACTCCGAGAGCAGCCGTTGCCGAGTGGCGTCCGGCATGCGCCGTGGGAACCCGGTGTGCTGGTAGGTCAGGCAGACCTCGTCGAAGGTCGGCAGCAGGTACGCCGCGTGCTCGCGAGACGTGCGCGCGGGCACCGTGGGGTCGAACCACAGCTCGCGCCCGTCGACGTCGATCCGCTCGAGCTGGTCGGTGAGGTCGGCCAGGGCGCTGCGGATCTGGGTCAACGTCAGGGTCGACCAGCGCGCCAGGTCGCGCTCGGATGCCGGGCCGTGCCCAGCGAGGAACCGCCGGGTGAGCTCTCGGCGGGCGTCGTCGTCGACCAGCGTGTCGTTGGGCCCCGGCGGCACCACCTCGTCGGCCAGCACATAGGTGTGCTCCACCCCCCGCGGCGGACCCGAGCAGATGATGGCCCGCAGCTCCGCGATGATGAGCAGGTGCGCCAAGGCCTGCACCTCCGTGGGCAGCCCGGCCGCGTCGAAGGCCACCCGCACCTCGCGACGCGTACCCGGTGTCGGACCGGCCAGCAGCGAATCGAGCACCTTGAGGCTCCGGGTGACGACCTCGTCGGTGAGCCCCAGCCGCCGGTTGACGCCGGCGCTCCCGCTCTCGACCCGCGGCCCGGTGACGCCTTGCACCCAGCGCAGGTCCTCGGGCGCGAGCAGGTGCCACGTCGGTCGTAGCACGTGGGTGCGCAGCCACCCGCCGGCCGACTGCTCTGCCAGCACGCCGGCATACGTCGTGCCGGTCGCCATCCGCATGCCGAGCGACCATGCGGCGAGCGGCGCGTCCTGCGACTGCACGCAGCCGAGCAACCGCACGGCGTCGGCACCGTGCTGCACACCGGTCGACGAGAGTCGCTGGGTTGCGAGCCGGCGACGGTGCACGCGGGAGAGGGGAGGGGCAGGCACCGGCACATCCTCGCACCGCCCACCGACCCGGCATCAGGGCCCGCAATGGCGCAGCAGTGCCGGTGCGGCGCATGGGCCCGCACGTCGAGGGCTCCGTCTGCCCTGGGCGAACACGGGGAACAGGATCCTTGCCGATGCACGTTTGCAGTGGTGTAATCAAGTAATCACTGCAAGGAGAGAATCATGCGACACCCACACACACCCCACCCCCATGACTCCATCAACGACGACGACCTCACCCCCCGTGGTGGCGGTCCCCGTGGCGGACGCGGCCCCGGCCGTGGCCCGCGCGGTGGCCGACCCGGCCCCGGCGGCGGCCCAGAGGGCATGCGCCGCGGGCGCGGCTTCGGCCGAGCCGGCGGCTGGCAGCAGGGCGACCTGCCCAGCGCCGACGACGCCCAGAGCTGGTTCTCCGGGCGGCTGCCCGAGGCCTGGTTCGAGGAGGTCGTCGTCACCGCCGACCGCGAGGAGATCACCGTCATCGGCACCCTCGCGGGCGTCGACGCCAGCACCGACGCGGCCGAGGCCGAGGGGCGGATCAGCCGCTTCCGCGCCGAGACCCGCGACGAGCGCATCGCCATCGCCCAGGAGGCCCAGGCCCGCTACCAGCGCACCGTCTCCTGGGGAGCGAGCGTCGGTGGCACCACCACGCTGTTCACCCACCTCGCCGTACCGGTCATGACCCGGCTGCGCCAGCCCGAGCGGGCGGTGCTCGACACCCTCGTCGACGCCGGCGTCGCCCGGTCGCGCAGCGACGCGCTGGCCTGGTCGGTGCGGGTCGTCGGCGAGCACGCCGACACCTGGCTCGCCGAGCTGCGCGAGAAGATGTCCGAGGTCGACAAGCTGCGCGCCAAGGGGCCCGAGCTCTGAGCGCTGAGTTCTTGAGCCCAGAGCACGAGCACCGGATGCCGTCCGCATCCGAACGCGCCCGCCTCACCGGCAGCGGCCCGCCACCTCCCCGGAGGTGACGGGCCGCTTCCCGTCTCCGGCACCAACGACTTCGTGCGACTTGGCTGCGGTTTTCGCCGGGCCGCCTGCCCGAAACCGCGCCCAAGTCGCACGAAGTCGGGTTGCAGCGCGGCGTGACTACAGCGCCGTCAGCACGGCCGGCTCGACGGGCCGGAGTAGCGTTCCGGGGATGAGGGCTGCGGTCAGCACCAGGTACGGCCCACCCGAGGTCGTCCGCGTCGCCGACGACGTGCCGGAGCCCGAGGTCGCCTCGGACGACCTACTGGTGCGGGTGCACGTCACCACGGTCAACCGCACCGACGCGGCCTACCGGCGCGCCTACCCGTTCTTCATCCGCGCGGTGTCCGGCTGGCGCGGGCCGAAGGTGCCCGTCTGGGGCACCGAGTTCGCCGGAGTCGTCGAGCGGGTCGGCCCGAACGTCACCCGTTTCGCCGTGGCCGACCGTGTGTTCGGCTATGCCGAGCCTCGGTTCGGTGCCCATGCCGAGCTCGTCGCGGTGGCCGAGTCCTCCTTCGTGGCACCGGTTCCCGACGGGGTCGACCTGCGCCAGGCCGCCGCCGCGACCGAGGGTGCGCACTACGCGCTGAGCAGCATCCGCCGCGCCGGGGTGCAGCCGGGCGACAGGGTCCTGGTGCACGGCGCGACCGGGGCGATCGGCTCGGCGGCGGTGCAGCTGCTCGCCGACCTGGGCGCGCACGTCATCGCGACGGCACCGACCGCGCACGTCGAGCTCGTGCGCGGCCTCGGCGCCGACCGGGTCGTCGACTACGAGGCCGAGGACTTCACGGCCATCGACGAGACCGTCGACGTCGTGCTCGACATGGTGGGCAAGAGCACCTTCGGCGCCTGCCGAAAGCTGCTGACGCCCGACGGCGTCTACGTGTCGAGCGACCTCGGGCCGTTCGCCCAGAACATCGCGCTGCCGCTCGTCACCAGGCTCGGTCGCGGCCGGCGGGTGGTCTTCCCGTTCCCGTCGACCTCTCCTGAGGTGGTCGAGCACCTGCGCTCGCGTCTCGAGAGCGGCGCCTTCCGCCCGCTGCTCGACCCGACGACCTTCCGGCTCGACGAGATCGTGGCCGCCTACCACTACGTCGAGACCGGCCAGAAGCTCGGCAACGTACTCGTGACCGTCCACGAGTGAGAGCCCCGACTTCTTGCGAATCTTCACCCCGGCCAGCGCCCCAGAAGGGGACTTCGGCAGGTGGGCAAAACGCAATCAGTCGGGGATGCCGGGGCCCAGCCGGTCCGATGCGCTGGTCGTCCCGGCAGAGCAGCCACCTGAGCACTCAACCGCGTAGAGCCAGCGTCGGGGCGATGCGCACCGCGGTCGGGTGGGCGTCAGGTGAGGGTGCGGCGCATGACGAGGCGCGGCATCCGGCTCGCCACGGCATCCGTGGTGCCGACCACCGAGAAGCCGGCCTGCTCGAACATCGAGCGGGTGCCGACGAACGCCATCGTCGTGTCCATCCGCCCGGTCGGCTCGACGGGGTGCGCCTCGACCGCCGGCGCACCGGCCGCCGCGGCATAGGCGACCGCCCCTTCCAGCAGGTGCCCGACCACGCCCTGGCGCCGGTGCCCGCCACGCACCACGACGCAGATGATGCTCCACACCGGCACGTCGTCGACCGGGCGGATCAGCTTCGAGTTCTCCAGCCGTGGGATCTCGGTGCGCGGGCTGATGCTGCACCACCCCACCGGCGTGCCGTCGCGGTAGGTCACCACCCCCGGCGGGTGCTCGCGGGTGCACAGCTGTCGCATCGCGGCCTCCCGGCTGCCGCCGCCGAGCTGCTCGATCTCGCCGGCGTTGATGCGGTGCGACAGGCACCAGCAGTGCGTCGCCCGCCGGTTGGGGTTGATGACGTCCGCGAAGTCCTCGAACCGATCCGGTGTCACCGGGTGCGTCTCCCACACCACGTCGTCGGATGCCGTCCCGCTCGCCGTCGCTGCCATCGCCCCACCCAACCACCGCGCGCCGACAGACGGGGGCCCACGGCATCCACGAGCCTGCATCCGCGGCCCACCACCGCCTGCACGACTTCGTGCGAGTTACACACGGTTCTCGCATCCCTCCGCAGGGTTTGAACGCGCCGAAGTCGCACGAAGTCGCAGTCGGGGAGGTGTCACACCCCGCCAGCGGCCGGTGTCTGAAGGGGTGGACGGCCACCCGGGCCGCCCCCACCCGAGGAGGACCACCGTGCCCAGCACCTTCCGCATCCCCAAGGCCCCGATGAGCGGCCCCTACGCCGGCATCCTCAAGACCTACGCCCGCCGCACCTGGGGCGCCGTGCCCGACACCGCGTACGTGCTCTGGCACCACCAGAAGGTGATGCGGGCGGTGCTCGGCTTCGAGCGCAAGGTCGCGACGTGGGACGCCCTCGACAAGCACCTCGCCTCCTACGCACAGCTGGCCAGCGCCGCGGTCATCGGCTGCAGCTGGTGCATGGACTTCGGCTACTTCCTCGCCCACGACGAGGGACTCGACGAGGCCAAGGTGCGCGAGGTGCCCCGCTGGCGCGACTCCGACGTGTTCACCCCGCTCGAGCGCGACGTGCTGGAGTACGCCGAGGCGATGAGCGCCACCCCCTGCGCCGTCGACGACGAGCTGAGCCACCGCCTCCAGGAGGCCCTCGGCGTCAAGGCCGTGGTCGAGCTCACCCAGCTCGTCGCGCTCGAGAACATGCGCTCCCGCTTCAACAGCGCCGCCGGCCTGCAGTCGCAGGGCTACTCCGACGTCTGCGAGCTGCCGCTGGCCCTACCCTCGCACGCATGACGCAGGCGCCCGACGCGGCCGAGTTCGAGGCGCTCCGACCGCTGCTGTTCACGGTCGCCTACGAGATGCTCGAGGTCGCGGCGGATGCCGAGGACGTCGTCCAGGAGGCATGGCTGCGCTGGTCGCGGGTCGACCCCACGACGGTGCGCGACCCCCGCGCCTACCTGGTGCGTATCGTCATCCGGTTGTCGCTCAACCGTTTCCGCACCGTGAAGCGACAGCGCGAGACCTACGTCGGGCCGTGGCTGCCCGAGCCGCTGCTGACGGTCAGTGACGTCGCGGATGACGTGGAGCTCGCCGACAGCGTCTCGACCGCGATGCTGCTGGTGCTGCAGACCCTCACCCCCGTCGAGCGCGCGGTCTTCGTGCTGCGCGAGGTGTTCGACGTGCCCTACGACGAGATCGCCGCCGGTGTCGACCGCACGCCGGCTGCGGTGCGGCAGATCGCCCACCGGGCCCGCGAGCACGTCGCGGCCCGGCGCCCGCGCCAGCGCGTCGACCGCACCGAGCACGCAGCGGTGCTCGAGCGCTTTCGGCTGGCAGCCGACACCGGCGACCTGCAGGCGCTCGTCGACGTGCTCTCACCCGACGTCGTGCTGGTCACCGACGGCGGCGGTGTGCGCAAGGCGGCGCTGCGCCCCATCCTCGGCCGCGACAAGGTGCTGCGCTTCCTGGCAGCCGTCACCCCCCAGGACGTCGAGGTCGACCTCCGCGTCGAGTGGGTTGGCGGACAGCCCGGGCTCGTGGCGGTGATCGACGGGGTGGTCGACAGCGTCATCACCATCGATGCCGTCGACGGCGTGATCGCGTCGCTCTACTTCGTGCGCAACCCCGACAAGCTCACCCGGCTCGGCGACGAGGTGCGCCTGGCCCGCTGACGGGCGCCCCGGCATCCGACGCACGTAGGGTCGGGCGGGTGCGCATCGTCAGCCTGATCCCGTCGGCCACCGAGATCCTCTTCGCGGTGGGCGCCGGTGACGACGTCGTGGGGGTGACGTTCGAGTGCGACGTCCCGGCGGTGGCACGTGAGCGACGGGTGGTGTCGTCGACGACCCTGCCCGAGGGGCTCAGCCCGCGCGAGATCGACGACGCCGTGGCGCGTGCGGTGGCGGCGGGGGAGGACCTCTACCGCTTGGATGCCGGTGCCCTCGCCGACCTGGACGCCGACCTCGTCGTCACCCAGGACCTCTGCGCGGTCTGCGCCGTCGACGTCACGGCCGTCGACGATGCTCTCGCCCACCTCGGTTGCCGCGCAACGGTTCTCACCGTCGACCCGCACACCCTCGACGAGGTGCTCGAGTCCGTGGTGGCGGTCGGTCGGGCGACTGGCCACGAGGGCGCCGCGCTCACCCTGGTCGGGTCGCTGCGCGATCGGCTGGATGCCGTGCGCTCGCGGGTTCGCGGACGCCCGCGTCCGCGCGTGGTCGTGCTCGAGTGGAGCGACCCGCCGTACGCCCCGGGCCACTGGATCCCGGAGATGGTGGAGGCAGCCGGGGGAGAGCCGGTGCTCGGCGCGGCAGGCGAGAAGTCGGTGCGGGTCACGTGGGATGCCGTGCACGCCGCAGCGCCGGACGTCGTGGTGGTCGCGCCGTGTGGGTTCGACCGGGCCGGGGCCCAGCAGCAGGCGGACGGGCTGGTGGCGGCGGGGCTGCTGCCGGCCGGTGTCGTGGTGCACGCCGTCGACGCGAACGGTCAGTGGGCGCGGCCCGGCCCGCGCCTGGTCGACGGCGTCGAGGAGCTGGCGGCCCTGCTCCATCCCTGACGTCCTCGCCTGTGCCGCAGAGGTATCAGTGGGGCTCGTGAGGCCTCTTTGTCGACATGAGGATGACCCGCAGGCGCACCGCCCGACGCAGCCACCACCCGGCCGTCGCGTGCGACGCGCTCGGCCGCTGGCACTGGGAGTGCGGATGCGGCGCCGGCGCCCGCGGCGGGGTGTCCTCGACCGACTGGCACTGGATGGTCACCGCCGCGCTGGTGCACCAGGGCGCGTGCCCGGGGGAGTGACCGGCATCGCGCCGGCGGCACACCGGTCCAGGCTGCGTCAGGTCTGCGTGGTCGAGCGCGCGTGCTTGCCACCCTTGTGGCCCTGCTGCTCGTCCTCGAAGTAGCGCCGTGCGAGGCGTCGCAGCTCTGCGACCAGCTCTTCATGGCCCGCATCACCGGGCGGGACGACGACGTCGTTGGAGTGGAAGTGAGGGAAGGACCTGGACCCGTCCATGAGCGCAACAGCCCTGTCTGAGCGCCACCTGTCGGTCGCACCCGCTTCGTGCCCCTGCACGACGTTCCCTGCGCGGCCAGCGTAGGACTTGGACCTGTGGCTGCGGAAGCCTTTACCTTCGCTCTACCCGGCGTGTCGCGCAGGACTGGCCGAACGGGTGATGGGTTGGTCGTCCCAGCGATCACGGGCGCCTGGATCCGTCCCACTGTCCACTGCTGGCAGCGCAGTCGGATGCCGCCGGCGCCGGCACGGCGGCGTCCCCGCGTTGTGCACGGTCGGCGCGCTCGGACCCCAGATCTGGTGCCTCTGGCGTCACATCGGCCCCAGCAGTGGTGCCCCGTCACGCCGGCGACACGCCCGAGCGGCACTGGACGACACGGCATCCGGGCCGCTGACCTGCGCAAACACACCCGACCCGCCGACTTTGGCCGATCCGCTTGCGGTCCGCGTCACATCGGGACAAGATGGCCACTACATCTAGTGGTTACACCGATGTAGTTCGTCCACATGTTGTGCACACGAAATCTCGGTTACCCACAGGTTGTTAACACCAGTGTCCACCGCTCGTCCACAAGCGCCGAGCCGCAACCGCCACGCGAGGGGGTCCGAAATGCACTGCCCGTTCTGCCGCCACACCGACTCACGGGTCATGGACTCGCGTGCCACCGACGACGGCTCGAGCATCCGCCGGCGTCGCCAGTGCCCCGAGTGCGGGCGCCGCTTCACCACCGTGGAGACGGCCAGCCTGGCGGTCGTGAAGCGCTCCGGCGCCACCGAGCCGTTCAGCCGCGCCAAGGTGCTCGTCGGCGTCCGCAAGGCCTGCCAGGGCCGCCCGGTCACCGAGGACGACCTGGCGCTGCTCGCCCAGCGCGTCGAGGAGACCATCCGCAGCCAGGGCAGCGCCGAGATCGACGCGCACGAGGTCGGCCTGGCCGTGCTCGAGCCGCTGCGCGAGCTCGACGAGGTCGCCTACCTGCGCTTCGCCTCCGTCTACCAGGCCTTCGACAACCTCGAGGACTTCGAGTCGGCCATCACCCTCCTGCGCGCCGAGCGTGACGCGCTGGGGGAGGAGCCGGCCGGCATCCGGGCAGCCCGCGGCACGTCCGCCGGGGCTGTCACACCCCAGCAGTAGAACAGTCAGATACCAGGTCACCACGGCCCCCGGCAGGGGGGCAGAAGGAAGGCACAGCATGACCGAGACCGCAGGAGCACGTGCAGGTGCTCGCAAGTCCACCCGCGCCAAGGGAGTCACCGTCGAGCGCATCTTCACGACGCCGGGCGTGCACCCCTACGACGAGGTGACCTGGCAGAAGCGCGACGTCGTCCAGCAGAACTGGAAGACCGGCGAGACGATCTTCGAGCAGCGCGGCGTCGAGTTCCCCGACTTCTGGAGCGTCAACGCCTCCACCATCGTCACCACCAAGTACTTCCGCGGGGCCGTCGGCACCGACGCCCGTGAGACCGGGCTGAAGCAGCTGATCGACCGCGTCGTGCTGACCTACGTCAAGGCCGGCAAGGACTACGACTACTTCGGCATCGCCGAGGACGCCGAGATCTTCGAGCACGAGCTGACCTACGCCCTGCTGCACCAGGTGTTCAGCTTCAACTCGCCGGTCTGGTTCAACGTCGGCACCGCCAGCCCCCAGCAGGTCAGCGCCTGCTTCATCCTCAGCGTCGACGACTCGATGGACTCCATCCTCAACTGGTACAAGGAGGAGGGCTTCATCTTCAAGGGCGGCTCCGGTGCCGGCCTGAACCTGTCGCGCATCCGCTCCTCCAAGGAGCTGCTGTCCTCCGGTGGCACCGCCTCCGGCCCGGTCTCCTTCATGCGCGGCGCCGACGCGTCCGCGGGCACCATCAAGAGCGGCGGCGCCACGCGTCGCGCGGCCAAGATGGTCGTCCTCGACGTCGACCACCCCGACATCGAGGAGTTCGTGCAGACCAAGGCGCGCGAGGAGGACAAGATCCGCGCGCTGCGCGATGCCGGGTTCGACATGGACCTCGGCGGCAAGGACATCGTCTCCGTGCAGTACCAGAACGCGAACAACTCGGTGCGGGTCACCGACGAGTTCATGCGTGCGGTCGAGGAGGGTCGCGAGTTCGGCCTCACCTCGCGCAAGGACGGCTCGGTCATCGAGACCGTCGACGCCCGCGAGCTGATGGGCAAGATCGCCGCCGCCGCGTGGGAGTGCGCCGACCCGGGCATCCAGTACGACGGCACGATCAACGACTGGCACACCAACCCCGAGAGCGGCCGCATCACCGCGTCCAACCCGTGCTCGGAGTACATGAGCCTCGACAACTCCTCGTGCAACCTGGCCTCGCTGAACCTGCTCAAGTTCCTGCGCGACGACGACACCTTCGACGCGCCGCTGTTCGAGAAGGTCGTCGAGCTGGTCATCACCGCGATGGACATCTCGATCTGCTTCGCCGACTTCCCGACCGAGCCGATCGCGCAGACCACGCGTGACTACCGCCAGCTCGGCATCGGCTACGCCAACCTCGGCGCGCTGCTGATGGCCACCGGCCACGGCTACGACTCCGAGGGTGGCCGCGCCATCGCCGCGTCGATCACCTCGCTGCTCACCGGTGCCGCCTACAAGCGCTCCGCCGAGCTCGCCGCGGTCGTCGGCCCGTATGCCGGCTACGCCCGCAACGCCGACGCGCACAAGCGGGTCATGCGCAAGCACGCCGCCGCCAACGACCAGATCCGCACCATCGCCACGATGGACAAGGACATCCACCGCGTCGCCACCAAGGCGTGGGACGACGTCGTCAAGCTCGGTGACCCAGAACGGCTACCGCAACGCCCAGGCGTCGGTGCTCGCCCCCACCGGCACCATCGGCTTCATGATGGACTGCGACACCACCGGCATCGAGCCCGACTTCTCGCTGGTGAAGTTCAAGAAGCTCGTCGGTGGCGGCTCGATGCAGATCGTCAACCTCACCATCCCGCGGGCCCTGCGCCAGCTCGGCTACACCGAGGAGACCGTCGAGGCGATCGTCGAGTACATCGCCGACAAGGGCCACGTCATCGACGCCCCCGGCCTGAAGCCCGAGCACTACGAGGTCTTCGACACCGCCATGGGCGCGCGCGCCATCTCGGCGATGGGCCACGTGCGGATGATGGCCGCGGTGCAGCCGTTCCTGTCCGGTGCGATCTCCAAGACGGTCAACCTGCCCGAGAACGCGACGGTCGAGGAGATCGAGGACGTCTACGTCCAGGGCTGGAAGATGGGCCTGAAGGCGCTGGCCGTCTACCGCGACAACTGCAAGGTCGGCCAGCCGCTGTCCGATGGCGGCTCGACCGCCAAGGACGCTGCTGCTGACAAGGCCTCGGCTGCTGTGGCTGCGGCCGCTCAGAAGGAGATCGTGGAGAAGGTCGTCTACCGGCCCACCCGCGAGCGCCTGCCGAAGCGCCGTGCGTCGCAGACGATCTCGTTCGCCGTGGGCGGCGCCGAGGGCTACCTCACCGCCGGCACCTACGACGACGGGCGGCTCGGTGAGCTGTTCCTGAAGTTCGGCAAGCAGGGCTCCACGCTCGCCGGTGTCATGGACGCCTTCTCGATCGTCACCTCGGTCGCGCTGCAGTACGGCGTGCCGCTGGAGACGTTCGTCGAGAAGTTCACGAACATGCGCTTCGAGCCGGCCGGCATGACCGACGACCCGGACGTGCGGATGGCTCAGTCGCTGATGGACTACGTGTTCCGGCGGCTGGCCCTGGACTACCTCGACTTCGACACCCGCTCCTACATGGGCATCTACACCGCCGACGAGCGCGCTCGCCAGCTCGAGACCGGGTCGTACCAGCCGGTCGACGAGGACACCGGTGAGGACCTCGAGGAGGAGATCGAGTCGTTCAGCCAGGGCATCGGCGCCTCGTCCAAGAAGTCGGATGCCGGTGCGCCGGCTTCGGAGGCCAAGTCCGGTTCCGCTGCGGCGGGGGAGTCGGGCAAGTCGCTCGACGCCTCGACGGTCTCGTCCGGTGCTGGTGCGGCCTCGGCCCGTGAGGTCTCCTCGGAGATCCACTCCTCGGCCGACCTGCTCGCGGCGTTCGGTGACTCCAAGGCTGCTGACGCGCCGATGTGCATGACCTGCGGGACGAAGATGCGCCCGGCTGGCTCCTGCTACGTCTGCGAAGGCTGCGGAAGCACCAGCGGCTGCAGCTGAGCTCAGAGGAAGCGGCGCGGAGTCTCCCCCGAGCAGATGCTCGGCGGAGGCTAGCTCGGTCAGCGAGTAAGCGATCAGTCCCTTCGCAACACCCGCCAGGTGTGCGAGACGTTCCTCCCGCTGGCGCCGATGCGGATGTATGCCCGTGGGGGAGAGGGCCCGGAGGTCACCTTCGTCGAGGCGTCGGCCGAGGATGCGCTCGATGTCGCGGACGACCAGATC
>CAWDBL010000024.1:0-87604 GCA_963800505.1 uncultured Actinomycetota bacterium | reverse complement strand
TCGACCACGGCAAGTCGACCCTGGCCGACCGGATGCTGCAGATCACCGGCGTCGTCGACGACCGGTCGATGCGGGCGCAGTACCTCGACCGGATGGACATCGAGCGCGAGCGCGGCATCACGATCAAGAGCCAGGCCGTGCGGATGCCGTGGGACCTGGACGGCCAGCACCACGTGCTCAACATGATCGACACCCCCGGGCACGTCGACTTCACCTACGAGGTGAGCCGCAGCCTGGCCGCCTGCGAGGGCGCCGTGCTGCTGGTCGACGCGGCGCAGGGCATCGAGGCGCAGACCCTGGCGAACCTCTACCTCGCCATGGAGAACGAGCTCACGATCATCCCGGTGCTCAACAAGATCGACCTGCCGGCGGCCCAGCCCGAGAAGTATGCCGAGGAGCTCGCCAAGCTGATCGGCTGCGAGCCGGAAGACTGCTTCCAGGTGTCCGGCAAGACCGGCGCGGGCGTCGAGCCGCTGCTCGACGAGATCGTGCGGCAGGTCCCGTCCCCGACCGGCGACCCCGCGGCCCCGGCGCGCGCGATGATCTTCGACTCGGTCTACGACACCTACCGCGGCGTGGTCACCTACGTGCGCGTGATCGACGGCAACCTCAACCCGCGCGAGCGGATCATCATGATGTCGACCCGAGCCACCCACGAGCTGCTCGAGATCGGCGTGATCAGCCCGGAGCCGGTGCCCAGCAAGGGCCTGGGCGTCGGTGAGGTCGGTTACCTGATCACGGGCGTCAAGGACGTGCGCCAGAGCCGGGTCGGCGACACGGTGACCAACCTGGGCAAGCCGGCATCCACCGCGCTCGGCGGCTACCGCGACCCCAAGCCGATGGTGTTCTCGGGCCTGTTCCCGCTCGACGGCTCCGACTACCCAGACCTGCGCGAGGCACTCGACAAGCTCAAGCTCAACGACGCCGCGCTGGTCTACGAGCCCGAGACCTCGGTGGCGCTCGGGTTCGGGTTCCGCTGCGGCTTCCTCGGCCTGCTGCACCTCGAGATCGTGCGCGAGCGGCTCGAGCGCGAGTTCGACCTCGAGCTGATCTCGACCCAGCCCAACGTGGTCTACGAGGTGTCCATGGACGACGGCACCGAGATCACGGTCACCAACCCCAGCGAGTTCCCCGGCGGCAAGATCGCCGAGGTGCGCGAGCCCAAGGTGCGGGCCACCATCCTCGCGCCGAGCGAGTTCATCGGCGCGATCATGGAGCTCTGCCAGGGCAAGCGCGGCACCCTGCTCGGCATGGACTACATCTCGGCCGAGCGGGTCGAGATGCGCTACACGCTCCCGCTCGCCGAGGTCGTCTTCGACTTCTTCGACCAGCTCAAGTCGCGCACCCGCGGCTACGCCAGCCTCGACTACGAGCCCGACGGCGACCAGGCCGCCGACCTGGTGAAGGTCGACATCCTGCTCCAGGGCGAGACGGTCGACGCGTTCTCCGCGATCGTGCACAAGGACAAGGCCTACGGCTACGGCGTGATGATGGCCGGCAAGCTCAAGGAGCTCATCCCGCGCCAGCAGTTCGAGGTGCCGATCCAGGCCGCCGTCGGGGCCCGGGTCATCGCACGCGAGAACATCCGCGCCATCCGCAAGGACGTCCTGGCCAAGTGCTACGGCGGTGACATCTCGCGCAAGCGCAAGCTGCTCGAGAAGCAGAAGGCGGGCAAGAAGCGGATGAAGAACATCGGCTCGGTCGAGGTGCCGCCCGAGGCCTTCATCGCGGCCCTGACCTCCGACGGCGCCGGCGCCCAGGCCACCAAGAAGTAGCAATCCCGGCTCGGGGCCGGCTCAGCCGTCGACGACGTCGACCGGGATGGTGGCGACGAGCGTGGCGCCGCCTCCCTCGCGGGGCCGCAGGGTCAGCGAGCCGCCGAAGTCGAGGAGGTTCTCGCGCAGCAGCTCCAGCCCGACGTGCCCCGGCTCCGGCTCGACGCCGCCGTCGACGCCCACGCCGTCGTCGCTGACCTCGACGTGCACCTCGGCGCCCACGCGACGCACCGTCACCGCCGCGCGGGTGGCCCGCGAGTGCTTGACGACGTTGCGCAGGCCCTCCTGCAGCACCCGGTAGACCAGGCGAGAGGTGGCCACCGACCAGTCCGGGTCGGTCGGCACGTCGAGGTCGACGGTGGTGCCCGCGGACTTCACCCGGGTGGTGAGGTCACTGGCCGCCTCCGCCAGGCCGGGCCCTTCCAGGTCGGGCGGCTGGATGTCCATGATCAGCGAGCGCAGTGCCTCGATGTCGCGCCCGAGCATGGCGTAGGCGTCGGCCACGGTCTGGCGCGCGAGGGAGGCGTCCGGCGTCGGCGGCAGCTGGTTGGCGACCAGCGGCATCGCGTACCGCAGGCCGGCGAGGTCCTGCACGACGCCGTCGTGCAGGTCGTGGGCGATGCGCTGGCGTTCCCGGTGCGTCGCCAGCAGCGACCGGCGGAGCACCTGGGCGTAGTGCTCCTGCCCCCGCTCGACCCGGCGTGCCAGGTTCACGGCGAGCGGCACGACCACCAGGAAGTAGACGATGAGCATGCCCAGGGCCAGGCCGAGCACGGTCAGCAGCAGCGTGCGCTGCCGGGCCCGCAGCTGTGCGGTGGTGAGGTAGGCCTCCACCACGAGCGGCGCGCCGGCGGCGTCGGCGGTGCCGGCATACACCTCGAGCAGCTCGCCCTCGTCGCGCTCGGCGGCGTTCTCCGCCTTGTCCAGGCTCGACAGCTCTGCCGTGACGCCCTCGGTGCCGAACAACCGCTCCACAGCAGGGTCCAGCGGGAAGCGCTGGCCGATGACCGTGCCCTCGTCCGACCACAGGACCACCCCCTCGGGCGTCCACAGCTTCACGTGCTCGATGCCGCCGTGCGACATCGCGTCGCGCAGCACCGTCCCCAGGCGGCCGAGGGCCTCCTGGTTCCCGGCACGCACGCGGGCGTCGACGAGGGAGCCGGCGATGACGTCGGCCACCGCGGCTCCCCGCAGCCGGGCGTCGTCGATCGCCCACTGCTTCGCGATCCGCTCGCCGACGACCACGGCGCCCACCGCCAGCAGGAGCAGCGTGGCGACGCTGAGGGCCACGAAGCGCACCAGGGCGGTGCGGGTGGCAGCCGCGGTGCTGCCGTCGACGGCCGCGCGCCCGGCGCGCCCGTGGTCAGCTCGACTCACGCAGCAGTCCCTTGCGCTTGGCGACCGCGACCGCCTCGAGCTGTGAGTGCGCGTCGAGCTTGCCGAACAGTGCGCCGACGTAGCCACGGCAGGTGTTGCGCGAGATGCCGAGGCGCGCGGCGATGGCGGTGGTGTCCAGGCCCTCGGCGAGCAGGTGGAGCACCTGGTCCTCGCGCGTGGTCAGCATCACCGCACGCACGCCCTTCTCCTGTCGGGTGGTGAGCAGCCGGCGGAGCAGGGCGGGGTCGACGTTGAACTCGTCCGGGCCGGCGGGCCTCAGGGCGGCCAGCAGGTCCTCGACCGCGCCGTCCTTGGCCAGCAGCGCGCTGGCGCCGGCACTGACGGCCCGGCGCAGGAGCGGCTCGGTGGAGAACGCCGTCAGCACCACGACGCGCAGCCCGGGGTGCCTGCGCATCAGCTCGGCCGTCGCGACGATCCCGTCCTCCGAGCCGACCTGCACGTCCATGATGACGGCGTCCGGCCGCAGGGCGTCGATCATCGAGAACCCGTCGGAGACGTTGTCGGCCGTGCCGACGCAGGCCATCCCGGGGTCCGTGGAGATGACACGACGGAGCAGCTCACCGAACATCCGGTGGTCATCGACCACCACAACCGTGACCGGCGAGTCGGTAACCCCCTGCGGGTGGTCGCTCACCCCGACAGTGTGGACTGCACCGGGCAGCCCTGTCCGCAGGTTGAGCCGAACTGGACGGTTCGGTCCGTCACGTTGTCGAGGGTCGCGGCCGGTCAGTGGATTCCGAGGGCCTGCCCGGTCACCTGGGCGAGTGCCCGGTCCACGGACACGACGTCGACCCCCGGCATCCGGGCCAGGGTGTCCCGCAGCAGCTCGACCAGGCCACGCACCTCCACCCGGGTGGGGATGGCATCCGAACCCGTGGGGGCGTCGTCGGTGAGCACCTGCACGTAGAGGGCGCGGGTCTGTGGGCCCGGTTCGACTCCGAGCTCCTCGACGAGCCGGCGGCGCAGGTCGAGGAAGGCGCTGAGGGCAGCAGCCCGGCGACCGGCGGCGGACAGGGCCCGCATGAGGTCGCGGGTCAGCGCCTCGTCGTAGGGCTCCAAGGTCGTGCCGCGCGTGGCGAGCTGCACCGCCTCCTCGTACTCACCCACGGCGATGGCAGCGCGTGAGGCGCGACCGCAGGCGGTGGCCAGCTCGTGGCGGAACTCCTCGCGCGTCTGGTCCGCCCAGCCGGCGCGGCTCTCGCTGGCGAGCAGCGGCTGCTCGCAGTACCGCAGGGCCTTGCGGGTGAGGGCGAGGGCCTGTGCATCGTCCGCGGTGGCGGCCCGGGCGAGCATCGACCGGCACCGGATGACGTCGACCGAGACCCGCTCGCGGTCGAGTCGGTAGCCCGCCGAGGTCGTGATGATGGGGGAGCTGGTGCCCTTGCCCAGGCCCAGCGAGCGCCGGAGGACGCAGACGTAGCTCTCGAGGGTCGGCACCGCCGACGCGGGGGGGCTGTCGCCCCAGAGCACCTGCACCAGCCGGTCCTTGGTCACCGGTGCTGCACCGGCCAGGGCCAGGACCTCGAGGACCTGGCGCGGCTTGATGCCGCCGAGCTGTGAGCCCACGACCTCGGTCGTGGTGCTGCGGACCGTCGTGGTCCCGAAAAGCCTGATGTCGAACATGGTCACCCCTGCACGGTGCCCGTCGCGTTCCCCTGCCGGCCCGCGATCTGGTTCAACTTTCGACCATCGCGCAGATGCCGGGTAGCCGCAGGAAGGGGGTCATCCGACCCTGCAGGTGACGGGGCCCGATCGGGTGATGACCGGGGGGCCGAACGGCCGATGCCGGGGTGCCGGCCCCCCTTCGACACCGTGTCGGCCCCCGGCGGATAGCAGGTCCACCGGGGGCCGGTCGCGGTCGGCACCGGCCCGACGTCACTATCAGGCCAGCCCAGCCTTGGGGAAACCATGTGCCGTGCAGGAGGCGGCTCAGCCGCCGGTCGCCGAGCCCCCGCCGGGCGACTGCTCGGCGATGCCGCGCAGCTTCGCGACATAGGTGTCCCACCACGCCACGTCGACGTCGGGGAGGTTGGAGCCCCCTTCCCGCATGCCGCGCGCCCCGTCGAGCTGCTCGCGCAGGATGTCGAGCTGCCCGGCGTGCCGCGCCGTCTCGACCGCCATGTGCACCAGCAGCGTGTGCAGGTCGGTGTCGGGCGTGCGCCACCACGGCACGGATGCCGGTGCGTCGAGCGGGAGCGGCTCGATCGTCGCGTCGGCGAAGGCCGTCACCCTGCGGTAGAGGTCGAGCACCTCTGCCGGTGACTCGTCAGGCGTGGCCCACATGTCGGCGTTGGGCTCGGCATCATCGGCCCAGAACGCCATCGGCTCGGGCCACGGTCGCCCCAGGCAGGCGCCGAAGTACTCCGCCTCCACCCCGGCGAGGTGCTTGACCACGCCCAGGAGGTTCGTGCCCGTGGGGGTCAACGGCATCCGCTGGTCACGCTCGCTGAGGCCCTCGACCT
This sequence comes from uncultured Actinomycetota bacterium, assembly GCA_963800505.1. Taxonomy (GTDB): domain Bacteria; phylum Actinomycetota; class Actinomycetes; order Actinomycetales; family Dermatophilaceae; genus Fodinibacter. The sequence continues at coordinate 81,969 of CAWDBL010000024.1, read as the reverse complement.
TCCAGATCACCGCCTCGCGCAGGCCCTGCAGGTAGTTCCATGCCGTCGACTTCGCGTCCATCCCCCCAGCCTGTCAGCCGGCGGGGACACTCGACTCCTCGACGGCGGGCGCCTGTACCGGCCCCTCCCGCCACTGCTCGGGATGGGCGGCGAGCTCGAGCACGGCCAGCACGTCGCGTGGCCACACGTCCTCCGCCGTGGTGGCGAGGTCGGCGAGCGGCCACCACCGGATGTCGGCCACCGTCAGCTGCTCCTCCTCGGTGTGCGCTGCCGTGTCGACCTCGAACGCGGGCACCCGCACCACGTAGAACACCTCCACCTGGTCGACGACCTTGTCGCTGTACCCGTGCACGACGGTGCGGGTCAGCAGCGGGCCGACGAGGTCGGCGCCGGTCACGACCAGGCCGGTCTCCTCCCACAGCTCGCGCACGCCGGCCTCGAGGTCGCTCTCGCCGGGGTCCACGCCACCGCCGGGCGTCACCCACCAGTGCGTCACCGGGTCCAGGCCGAGGTCGGAGTCCAGGAAGAGCAGCATCCGGTCGGTCTCGTCGAGCACGAGCACCCGCACCGCGCGCCGCGCGTAGCGGGGCCGGTCCTGCGGGGCGGGCACGACGAAACCGGGCTGGCCGGGGAGCGGGGACGACGACACCGCCACACGCTAACCCGGGCCGCCCTACCGACGGGTAACATCGACGGGTGCCCGACACCTATGCGCTCTACCGGTCGATGTCCGCCAGGCCGCTCGGCAAGCGGGCCTTCTCACTGCTGTTCGCGAGCAAGGCCCCCTACTTCCGCACCGTGCGGCCGCAGGTGCGCGACGTGCGCCCGAACCACGCCGAGCTCAGCATCCGCAAGCGCCGGGCCGTGCAGAACCACATCGGCACCCTGCACGCGATCGCGGTCTGCAACGGGCTCGAGGCCGCGATGGGTCTGCTCGCCGAGGCCACGACGCCCGAGGACCGGCGCTGGATCCCCAAGGGGATGCAGGTGGCCTACCTCGCGAAGTCGACGACCGACCTGCTGTGCCTGGCCGAGACCGACCCCGCCGACTGGGCGCAGGTGGGCGACGTGCCGGTGCGGGTCAGGGCGGTCCGCACCGACGGTGTCGTGGTCGTCGAGGGCGTCATCACGATCTACGTCAGCGAGAAGCCGGCTCGGTGAGCCGGCGGCGCAGCCGCTCGACCTCGGCCTGGCTCCACCCCTGGGCCACCAGCCAGCCGGCCGCTCCGCCCCAGCCCTCGTCGACGGCGGTGAGGATGGCGCGCATCGAGTCCCCCTGGGGCAGCTGGTCGCTCAGCTTCTGCTGGGCCAGCGCGGCGCCGTAGGCCTCACGGGGCATCAGCCGGCCCACGATCTGCTCCAGGCGCTCGCCGGTGAGCACGTAGTCGGCCACGATCTCGTCGTGCGGCACCCCGGCGACGTCGAGCGCCATCGCCACCACGGTGCCGGTGCGGTCCTTGCCGGCGGCGCAGTGCACCACGACGGCCCCGTCGGCGTTCGCGACCACCTCGAGGGCCGCGGCGACCGAGTCGGGCCGGCGGGCCAGGTAGCCGAGGTAGTGCTCGGCCCAGAACGTCGCGTCGCGCACCGGGTCGTCGCCGCGCCAGGGCAGGGCCCGAGCGCCGACCTCCTCCACGGACTCGCCGGGAACCTCCTCCACCATCAGGGAGTGGTGGTGGTGGGTCAGTGACTCCACGCGCCGCAGGGGCCCGTCTCCCTCCAGGTGCAGCTCGATGCCGGTGCGCAGGTCGACGATGTCGGTCACCCCGAGCGCGTCGACCAGGTGCTCGACGTCGGACCCGGTGAGGTCCTGCAGGTTGTCGGAGCGGATCAGCCGCCCGGATGCCGTGTGCCCGCCGTCGCGTGTCGGGAGCCCCCCGAGGTCACGCATGTTGACGATGCCGTCGAGCTCGATCCACCGGTCCGTCACCGTGTCATCGTAGGTCGGGGTGCCGGGGGAGAATGGCGCGGTGCCCCGACTGCCTGACGGCGACCCCGCGCCCGAGACGGGCGACCTGCCGCCAGAGGCGCTCGACACCCTCGCGGGCTCGCGGCTGGGGATGTACGTGCACGTGCCGTTCTGCGCGGTGCGCTGCGGCTACTGCGACTTCAACACCTACACGCTGACCGAGCTCGGCCCGGGCGCCTCGACCGCGACCTTCGTCGACTCGGCGCTCACCGAGCTCGACGTCGCCGCACGCGTGCTCGGCCCCGGGGCGGGGCCGGTCGACACCGTGTTCGTCGGGGGTGGCACGCCCACGCTGCTGCCGGCGGCCGACCTCGTGCGGTGCGTGACCGGCATCCGGGAGCGGTTCGGGCTGGCACCGGATGCCGAGGTGACGACCGAGGCCAACCCCGACTCGGTCACCGACGCCGACCTCGAGGTGCTGGCGGCCGGAGGGTTCACCCGGGTGTCGGTCGGCATGCAGTCGGTGGTGCCACACGTGCTCGCGACGCTGGAGCGCACGCACGACCCGGCCCGCGTGGCGACCGCGGTGGCCGGTGCCGAGGCGGCCGGGCTCGCCACCAGCGTCGACCTGATCTACGGCACACCTGGCGAGACCCTGGCCGACTGGAGGGCCAGCCTCGATGCCGCGGTGGCGCTCGAGCCCGACCACGTCTCGGCGTACGCGCTGGTGGTCGAGGAGGGGACCAAGCTGGCGGCGCAGGTGCGGCGCGGTGAGGTGGCGATGCCCGAGGGCGACGACGAGGCCGACAAGTACGAGCTGGCCGATTCGGTTCTGGCACAGTCCGGTTACGACTGGTACGAGGTGAGCAACTGGTCGCGTGACGCGTCCGGGCGGTGCCGCCACAACGAGGGCTACTGGCGTGGCGACGCCTGGTGGGGGGTCGGCCCGGGCGCGCACAGCCACGTCGGGGGAGTGCGCTGGTGGAACGTGAAGCACCCGCGTCGGTATGCCGCGGCGCTGGCCGCGGGTGCGTCGCCGGCGGCCGGGCGCGAGACCCTCACCCCCGAGCAGCGGCACGACGAGGAGGTGCTGCTCGGGGTGCGGCTGCGCGAGGGGCTGCCGGTCGACGTGCTCGACGCGGCCGGGCGCACGGCCGTGGCGGGGCTCGTGGCCGACGGCCTCGTCGACGGGCGGGCGGCGGTGGGGGACCGGCGGGTGGTGCTCACCCTGCGCGGCCGCCTGCTGGCCGACACCGTGGTGCGCCGGCTGCTCGGGGTCTGAACAAGGCTGTGGCCGCCAGTCCGGGTGGACGGGCGGCCACAGGCGTGTGGTCGGTTCAGCTCACTTGACGAAGCGCGGCGTCAGCGGGGGAGCCCACCACTCACCGTTGTTCGCCTTCACCATTCCGATGATGTGGACGATCACGGCGAACAGCCAGGCGGCGCCGAACGACAGGAACCCGATGAGCACGAACATCAGGGGGATCGACACGATCATGACGATCCCGACGATGATCTGCACGTTGAGCGCGTTCGCCGTGTTGTAGCGCACGAAGGGCCCGCGGTCTCTGAAGATCAGGTACATGACCAGCGCGGCGACGAAGCCGAGGAATCCTCCGGACAGCACCGTCGCGCCCAGCGCCACGCCGTGAGCGGCCATGCCGGTCGTGCGCTCCTCGGTCGGCGACATCGGGTTGGGGGGCGCGACGGCCGTGCCGGGGGTTGCACCGGCGTAGGTCGGCGGGGGGAGCTGCGGCTGCGCGTAGGGCGGCGGCGGCTGCTGCGCGTCGTAGGGCGGCGGCTGCGGCGCGGCGTACTGCGGCTGGTCGTGCGCCGGCGGGGGCGGCGGCGTGGCCGACTCCGCCGTGGGGACGAACTCGGTCACCTCGACGTCCGCGGGCTGCGCGGGAGCAGTGGGGTCGCCCGGCGTCTCGTCGGGGCGGGGTGTGGTGTCGCTCATCGGTACTCCTTGCTCGGTGGGTCTACGTCAATGAAACACCCGGTTGGGCGCTGGAGATTCGGATCCGGGGTGTGGCCGGGGTCGCTCTCAGGGTCGGGTCAGGGCCGACCCCGACCGGTCAGCCGCCGTAGAGGGGGATCACCCCACCCGGGGGATGGTCGCGGCACCACCGAACCGGCATCGTGACGTCCGACCCGGCATCGTGGCGGGCACGAAAGGGGAGTTCGGAATGACGACGAGCGTCGACAGCACGACATCACGGCCGGGCGACGTCCTGGTCGTCTTCGGCATCACTGGTGACCTGGCCCGGGTGATGACCTTCCGGTCGCTGTACCGGCTCGAGGCCCGCGGCCTGCTCGACTGCCCGATCGTGGGGGTCGCGGCCGACGACTGGAGCATGGAGCAGCTGGTCGACCGGGCCCGCACCTCCATCGCGGCGACCGGGGAGACCATCGACGAGGAGGTGTTCGCCCGGTTCACCGACCGGCTCTCCTACGTGAGCGGCGACTTCGCCGACGACGCGACCTACGGCCGGGTGGCGGAGGCGATGGGGGGCGCCCGCACACCGGTCTTCTACCTCGAGATCCCGCCGTTCCTGTTCGCGAAGGTCGTGGCCGGCCTCGCCGGGGCGGGGCTGAGCACCGGTGCCCGGTTCGTCATCGAGAAGCCCTTCGGCCACGACCAGCAGTCGGCGCGCGACCTCGCCGGCGAGATGCACCAGTACGTCGACGAGGCGCAGCTGTTCCGCATCGACCACTACCTGGGGAAGATGGGCCTGGAGGAGATCCTGCACCTGCGCTTCGCCAACGCCATCCTCGAGCCGGTGTGGAGCCGCCAGTACCTCGACAGCGTGCAGATCACGATGGCCGAGAGCTTCGGCGTCGACGACCGCGGCAGCTTCTACGACCCGGTGGGCGCGCTGCGCGACGTCGTGGTCAACCACCTGATGCAGCTCGTGTCGGCCGCCGCGATGGAGCCGCCCTCGCGCGGTGACCTGCACACCGTCAAGGAGTCGCAGGTCGCCTTGTTCCGTGCGGTCGAGGAGGCCGACCCGGCCCACTACGTGCGTGGCCAGTACGACGGCTACCAGGACATCAAGGGGGTCGCACCGGGCTCCACCACCGAGACCTATGCCGCGCTGCGCCTGGACATCGAGAACTGGCGCTGGGCGGGCGTCCCCTTCTTCATCCGCACCGGCAAGCGGCTGCCGATGACCCAGACCGAGCTGCGGCTGGTCTTCAAGCGGCCGCCGCGGCTGGGCTTCTGGCCCAAGGACCACGACCCCGAGCCCAACCAGCTGGTGATCAAGATGGACCCCGCCACCGGCATCCGGTTCCAGGTCGACGCCAAGCGCACCGACCTCGGCCGGATCGGCCCGATCGAGCTCGACATGGAGTTCGCCGACGAGGGCGGCGAAGGGGCGACGCCCTACGAGGTGCTGCTCCATGCCGCGCTGGTCGGCGACAGCACGCGGTTCAGCCGCCAGGACGGCATCGAGGAGACCTGGCGGATCATGCAGCCGCTGCTCGACGCGCCTTCGCCGGTGCTGCCCTACGCGCCGGGCAGCTGGGGCCCGGAGGCCGGGAACGCGATCACCGCCGACGTCGGTGGCTGGCACACGCCCTGGATGCCACGCTGAGCGGTATGGAGCTGACCGACCGCGTCCGTGACCGCCTGCCGACCGCCGAGGAGAAGCGGATGTTCGGCGGCACCGGGTTCATGGTCGACGGAGCCCTCGCCTGCTCGGCCAGCGAGCGAGGGCTGCTCGTGCGGGTCGGTGCCGACGCCCAGGCCGCCCTGCTCGAGCAGGACGGTGTGGCACCGATGGTCAAGGGCGGGCGCACGAGCCGCGGGTGGGTGCACGTCGACCCCCACGTCGTCGCCACCGATGCAGCGCTCCACGAATGGCTCGACCGCGGGGTGGCGGCCGCGCGCGCCTCGGTCAGCCCGGGGCCGTGACGAAGTCGATGAGCTCCTCGACCCGGCCGAGCAGCTCGGGCTCGAGGTCGGCGTAGGTCTCGACCGACGCCAGGATGCGGCGCCAGGCCAGGGCGAGGTCGGCCTGGTTCGCGTGCGGCCAGCCGAGGTGCGCGGCGATCCCCACCTTCCACGACGTGCCGCGCGGGATGACCGGCCAGGCGTCCATCCCGAGGCGCTGCGGCTTCACCGACTGCCACACGTCGACGTAGGGGTGGCCCACGACGAGCACGTGCGCGGCATACGGCTGCACGGCCCGCGCCTCCTGCACGACCCGCCACTCCTTGGTGCCCGGCACGAGGTGGTCGACGAGAACGCCCATCCGGCGACCCGGCCCCGGGGCGACGTCGCGGATCGCGCCGGCGAGGTCGTCGACGCCGTCGAGCATCTCGACCACCACGCCCTCGACCCGCAGGTCGGCGCCCCAGACCTTCTCGACCAGCTCGGCGTCGTGCTTGCCCTCGACGTAGAGGCGCGACCCGATGGCGACCCGGGCCCGCTGCCCGCTCACCGCCCGTGAGCCGCTGGCGGTGCGTGCGGATGCCGCCCGCGCCCGTTCCAGCTCGGCGTCCACCTTCGCGCGTGGGGGAGTGAGGGTGACGGGTGCGCCGTCGACGAGGAAGCCGGGGCCGAGGCGGAAGCCCTTGGTGCGCCCGTGCCGGTCCTCGAGGTGCACCACGCGCACGCCGCCGGCCTTCTCGACGCGCACGACGGCGCCCACCCAGCCGGTCTCGACGTCCTCCACCACGGTGCCGGGCTCGGCGGGGAGCTCGACCGAGCGACCCCGGGGCGGCCGCCGCCAGTCGCCCCCCAGCACGTCGCCCCCGTACCTGTCCGTCACGGCGGGAAGGCTACGCGACGTCGAGGGACGTTCCCGGCATTCGCCTGTGTCGGACCCGGGCCGTTAGAATTGGCACTCGACGCGCGAGAGTGCCAGCACCCGCGCCCTGCCGTCCGTTCCAGCCGTCCCGGAGGTGACCACATGATGAGTGAGGACCGCCGGCTGCGCGTGTTGCGCGCCATCGTCCAGGACTACGTCGAGACCTCCGAGCCGGTCGGGTCCAAGGCGCTGCTCGAGCGCCACCACCTCGGCGTGTCGGCCGCGACCGTGCGCAACGACATGGCCGCGCTCGAGGAGGAGGGGCTGATCGCCGCCCCGCACACCAGCGCCGGGCGGGTGCCCACGGACGCCGGTTACCGCCTGTTCGTCGACCGGCTCTCCGCCGTGAAGCCGATGAGCGCGGCCGAGCAGCGCGCCATCGCCCAGTTCCTCGAGGGCGCGGTCGACCTCGACGACGTCGTCGACCGCACCGTGCGCCTGCTCGCCTCGCTGACCCGCCAGGTCGCCGTGGTGCAGTACCCGTCGCTCGCGCGGTCGTCGGTGCGCCACGTCGAGCTCGTGCCGATCAGCACCGACCGGCTGCTCGTGGTGCTCATCACCACCACCGGCCGGGTCGAGCAGCGCGTCATCGAGATCGGCACCGACCTGCTGTCCGGAGACGGCGAGGGCACCTTGTCGACGCTGCGCACCGAGCTCAACCGCGCCACGAGCGGGCGCCCCCTCGCCGAGGCGGCCCACGAGCTGTCGGCGGTGCCCGAGCGCCTCGACCCCGCCGTGCGTGACCTCGTGCGCGCCATCAGCACCGCGCTCGAGGACTCCCTGGTCGAGGAGCGCGAGGAGCGCGTCGTGCTCGCCGGCACCGCCAACCTGGCGCGGGTCGGCCCCGACTTCACCATGAGCCTGGGCCCGGTGCTCGAGGCCCTCGAGGAGCACGTCGTGCTGCTCAAGCTGCTCGGCACCGTCGCCGAGCAGGGTGGCAGCATCGCCGTGCGCATCGGCCACGAGAACCCCTATGCCGGGCTGCAGACCACCTCGATGGTCACCTCGGGCTACGGCGCCGGCGCCGACCTCGTCGCAGGACTTGGCGTCGTCGGCCCGACCCGGATGGACTACCCAACGACGATGGCGTCCGTGCGCGCCGTCGCGACCTACGTCTCGCGAATCCTCGCGGAGTAAAGGACCTCCCCACCTGTGAACGACTACTACGCCGACCTCGGGGTCGCCCGCGACGCCACCGCGGAGGACATCAAGCGCGCCTACCGCAAGTCGGCCCGCCGCTACCACCCCGACGTCAACCCCGGCCCCGAGGCCGAGGAGCAGTTCAAGAAGCTCTCCCAGGCCTACGACGTGCTGTCCGACCCTGACAAGAGGCAGGCCTACGACCACGGCTCCGACCCCTACGGCTCGGGCGCCGCCGGGTTCGGCCAGGGGTTCTCGTTCAGCGACATCATGGACGCCTTCTTCGGCGGCCAGGCCGGCACCGCGGGGCGCGGGCCGCGCTCGCGCACCACCCGCGGCCAGGACGCCCTCGTGCGGCTCGACATCGACCTCGGCGACGCCGTGTTCGGGGCCCAGAAGGACCTCACCATCGACACCGCGGTGGCCTGCTCCACCTGCCACGGGGCCGGCATGCAGCCGGGCACCTCCACCCGCACCTGCGACGTCTGCGCCGGCCGCGGCGAGATCCAGCAGGTGCAGCGCAGCTTCCTGGGCCAGGTGATGACCACCCGCCCGTGCATGACCTGCCAGGGCTTCGGCCAGATCATCACCGACCCCTGCTACGAGTGCTCCGGCGACGGCCGGGTGCGCACCCGTCGCACCCTCACGCTGAAGGTGCCGCCGGGCGTCGACACCGGCACGCGCATCCAGCTCGCCGGTGAGGGCGAGGTCGGGCACGGGGCCGGCCCGGCCGGAGACCTTTACGTCGAGGTGGCCGTCAACCGGCACCCCACCTTCCAGCGGCGCGGCGACGACCTGCACGCCACCATCGAGGTGCCCATGACCGCCGCGGCGCTCGGTGCGACGCTGCCGATGGAGACCTTCGACGGCCCGCGCGACCTCGACGTGCGCCGTGGCACCCAGTCGGGCGACTCCATCACGCTGCGCGGGCTCGGGGTCACCCACCTGCGGGGCACCGGGCGCGGCGACCTGGTCGTCCACACCATGGTGCAGACCCCCACCCGGCTCGACGCCACACAGGAGCAGCTGCTGCGCCAGCTCGCCACGGCACGCGGCGAGGAGCGCCCCGAGGGTCGCATCGCCAACCCCGCCGAGGGCTCGATCTTCGGCAAGCTGCGCGACGCCTTCAAGGCGCGATGACCCTGCCGCTGCACCTCCTGGCCCCCGAGGTCCTGGCGGGGCGGGGGGTCGGCGACGTGGTCGTGCTCGACGGCCCCGAGGGCCGGCACGCTGCCACCGTGCGGCGCACCCGGGTGGGGGAGCACCTGCTGCTCACCGACGGGGCGGGGCTGCGCGTGGAGGGCGAGGTCGTGGCCGTGGGGGCGGGCACGCTCGACCTGCGGGTGGTGTCGGTCGGCAGCGACCCCGAGCCGGAGCCGCGGTTCGTGCTGGTGCAGGCGCTGGCCAAGAACGACCGTGACGACCAGGCGGTCGAGGCCGCCACCGAGTGCGGGGTCGACGAGGTGGTGCCCTGGCAGGCGTCGCGCAGCGTCGTGCAGTGGCGCGGGGAGCGCGGCGAGAAGGCCCGGCGCAAGTGGGATGCCGTGCTGGTCGCCGCGACCAAGCAGTCGCGCCGCACCCGGCGCCCGGTTCTCGCTCCCACCGCGAGCACGGCCGACGTGGTCGCCCGGGTGCACGGGTCGGCATCCGCGTTCGTGCTGCACGAGGACGCCACCGACCCGCTCGTCGGCGTCACGCTGCCGGTGTCCGGTGACGTGCTGGTGGTCGTCGGGCCGGAGGGCGGCATCACGCCCGACGAGCTCACCGCCCTCGAGGACGCCGGTGCGGTGCTCGTGCGGCTCGGCGGCACCGTGCTGCGCTCGTCGAGCGCCGGGCCCGCAGCGCTGGCCGTGCTCAGCGCGATGGCTCGCTGGCGCTAGGAGCTCGACCGGGCCTCCAGCACCGCCAGGTCGCGCTCCGCGAACCGGAGGTGCTCGACGTGCTCGCGCACCACGACGCTCAGGCACTCCAGCACGGTGAACGACTCCTCGCCCCAGTCCGGGGCGAGCACGGCGGTGCGCACCTCGAACAGGTCGGCGTCGGCGACGCCGTCGAGCAGGGTGGTGAACCGCCGCCGGCGCTCCTGCTGCAGGGCCGCCACCTCGACGAACGGCGCGCGAGCGGTGAGGGTCAGGCCCATCTCGGCGGCACCGGCATCCGTGGTGTCGGTGGGGGGCACGCCGAGGGGGTGGAAGCTTCCCGGCTCGTCGCGCAGCATCCGCCCCACCCAGATGTCGTCGGCGAAGACGAGGTGGCGCAACGTCTCGAGGAACGACCACTCGTCGTCGACCCGCTCGTGCAGCAGCTCCTCCGGCACCGTCGCCGCGTGCGTCACCGCGTCGTTCCACAGGGCGTCGACGTGCGCCCAGGCGCGGCGCACCTCGTCGATGGTGCGCATCTCGCGCACGAGCACCCGCTCCGGGTGGCGGCTGTCGAGCTCGGCCCGCACGTAGGCCGTGACCTCGACGTCGTCGACCCACACCCGGCCCACCCCCTCGTGACCCGACAGGTGCACGTCGTCGACCACCGAGGCGACGATGCGCAGCCCGGTGACGTCGGAGTCGCGGATGGTGGCGCCGGAGAGGTCGACCTCGCGCAACGAGGCGCCCGAGAGGTCGACGCGCCGGAAGGTGGCGCCTCGGAAGGCGTCGGTGTCGCGGTGCTCGGTCGTCATCGGGGGATCGCGGTGGTCATCGAGGAATCCTGACAGACGGCGGGGACCATCGGTATGGCTAGATTCGGGGGTATGAGCCCCAGCCCGAGCCAGGACTGCCTCTTCTGCCGCATCGTCTCCGGCGCGATCCCCGCGCAGGTGGTGGCCGAGAGCGAGCACTCCCTGGCCTTTCGCGACATCGAGCCCGCCGCACCCACCCACGTGCTCGTCGTGCCCCGCCGGCACGTGGCCGACCTCGCCGGCCTCGCCACGGCATCCGCCGACGAGCTCGCGGATGCCGTGACGCTCGCCGCGCAGGTTTCCTCCGCCGAGGGCCTGCCGGGCTACCGGCTGGTCGCCAACACCGGCGAGGCGGCCCAGCAGAGCGTCTTCCACGCCCACCTGCACGTCATCGGCGGCCGCACCCTGACCTGGCCGCCCGGGTGAGCCCGGCATTCTCGTGTGCCCGAGGTCGGTGCGGCCTCGTAGACTCGTCCCACGATGACTGACGCCCATACCGCACCGCCCGCGGCCGACGACCCGGCCGCCGGCCAGACCCACCCCCACGTCCGCCAGCACACCGTGGTCGTCCCCGACGACGTCGACATGGTCACGCTCCTCGGCCCGCGCGACGAGCTGCTGCGCACGATGGAGCGCCAGTTCCCCCGGGTCGAGATCCACGTGCGCGGCAACGAGTTCACCGTGTCCGGCCCGAGCGCCGAGGTTGCTCTCGTCGAGCGGCTCATCGACGAGCTGCTCGACGTGCTCGAAGGCGGCCAGCCGCTCAACCGCGACGCGGTCGAGCGCTCCATCCAGATGCTGCGCGCCCAGACCGTCGAGCGCCCCGCCGACGTGCTGACCATGAACATCGTCAGCAACCGCGGGCGCACCATCCGCCCCAAGACGCTGGGCCAGAAGCGTTACGTCGACGCCATCGACCAGAACACCATCGTCTTCGGCATCGGCCCGGCCGGCACCGGCAAGACCTACCTCGCGATGGCGAAGGCGGTCGCGGCGCTGCAGGCCAAGCAGGTCAACCGCATCATCCTGACCCGGCCGGCCGTCGAGGCCGGCGAGCGGCTCGGCTTCCTGCCCGGCACCCTGAACGACAAGATCGACCCCTACCTGCGGCCGCTCTACGACGCGCTGCACGACATGGTCGACCCCGAGTCGATCCCGCGGCTGCTGGCCGCCGGCACCATCGAGGTCGCGCCCCTGGCATACATGCGCGGCCGTGCACAACCTCTCGACAGCCGAGTCCTGACCCCAGAGGGTTTCCGGCGTTTCGGGGACCTCCAGGTCGGTGACCTCGTCGTGGGCAGCAACGGCATGCCGACGCACGTCCTGGGGGTGTTTCCGCAAGGGCGTCGCACCGTGTACCGCATCACGACCCAGGACGGTGCATCGACACTGGCATGCGGCGAGCACCTGTGGACCGTTCGTACCCCCGAGGACAAGCGCCGAGACCGCTGGCGAACGCTGTCCACGGCAGACATGGTGGGAAGGCTGCGCCGCGGACACATCCACCGATACGAGCTTCCCCTCGTGGATGCCGTCGATTTCGTCCCGCAGGACGTTCCCATGGATCCGTACTCACTCGGGCTCCTGCTGGGCGACGGGTGTATCACCGGGCGTACGACCCCTGGTTTCACGACGACCGACCCAGAGCTGGTCGAGGCGATGCAAGAGGCCTTCGACAACGTCGGCCTTCCCGTCGACCTGACGTCGAAGTCAGGCCTCGACTATGTCCTGCGTCATCGCGGGACGCATCGCGGTGGCCTCAAAACCGCCAATCCGGTCACGGCGATCCTGCGTGAACTGGACCTCCTGGGTACGACGTCTTCGACGAAGTTCGTCCCAGAGCCCTACCGGCTCAACTCATCCTGGGTCCGTCTTGCGGTGCTCCAGGGTCTGCTCGACACCGACGGTGGCCCCGTCCTCCAGAGCGACCGCACCAGCCGGGTGCAGTACTGCACCACCTCATCGCGCCTGCGAGACGACGTCGTGTGGCTTGTCCGATCCCTGGGTGGAGTGGCCTATTGGCGGACCCGGCCGGCAGAAGGCCGCACCCCGGGTCTGGCGAAGGGGCGGCCGGTGCCCTTCAACCACGATGCCTTTGTGGTGGACATCCGCCTTCCCGAGGGCTACCAGCCCTTCCGCATGGAGCGGAAGCGCCTCGCGTACAACAACTGCGGCGGGCGGCCCATGCGCTACGTCGACTCGATCGAGCCGCTCGGTGAGGTCGAGACGATGTGCATTCAGGTCTCTGCCCCCGACTCGCTGTACGTGACGGACGACTTCCTGCTGACGCACAACACCTTGAACAGCGCGTTCATCATCCTCGACGAGGCCCAGAACACCACGGCCGAGCAGATGAAGATGTTCCTCACCCGCCTCGGCTTCGGCTCGAAGATGGTCGTCACCGGCGACGTCACCCAGGTCGACCTGCCCGGGGGCACCAGCGGCCTGAAGGTCGTGCGCGACATCCTCACCGACCTCGACGACGTGCACTTCGCCGAGCTCACCGCCGTCGACGTCGTGCGGCACCGCCTGGTCGGCGCCATCGTCGATGCCTACGGCCGCTGGGACGAGAAGCAGCCGAAGGGCCCCCGCCGGTGAGCATCGACGTCCTCAACGAGACCGAGTTCCGGCTCGACGAGCTCGAGCTCGTGGCGTGCGCGCGCTACGTGATGGCCCAGATGCGGGTGCACCCGAAGGCCGACCTGTGCCTGCGGCTGGTCGACGAGCCCGCCATGGAGACCCTGCACGTGCAGTGGATGGACCTGCCCGGGCCCACCGACGTCATGAGCTTCCCGATGGACGAGCTGCGACCCGGGCGTGAGGGGTCCGAGCCCCAGGAAGGCGTGCTCGGCGACATCGTGCTCTGCCCGAGCGTCGCGCAGCGACAGGCCCGTGAGGCCGGCCACGCGACCGAGGAGGAGCTGCTGCTGCTCACGACGCACGGCATCCTGCACCTGCTGGGCTACGACCACGCGGAGGCCGAGGAGGAGAAGGAGATGTTCGAGCTGCAGCGCCAGCTGCTGCTCACCTTCCTCGCCACCCGCGGTCGCCCCACCGCCTGACCGGCCGGCCCCCACCATGACCGGACTCATCACGGCGGCGGTGCTCGCCACCCTCGTCGCCTTCCTGATCTCCACCGCGGAGGCCGCCTTCTCGCGGATGTCGCGCGCCCGCGCCCACGAGCTGCTCGAGGAGGGCCGCCCCGGCTCCACGGCGCTGGTCAAGGTCGTCGGTGACACCGCGGCCTACCTCTCGGTGCTGTCGTTCCTGCGGGTCATCGCCGAGTCGACCGTGGCGGTGATGATCACGCTGGCCGTCGTCGACCGGGTCGAGGGCACCTGGCAGCCGTTCCTCGTCGCCATCGCGATCATGGCCCTGATCTCCTTCGCAGTCGTCGGGGTGTCGCCGGGAACCCTTGGCGCACAGCACAGCTCGCGGGTGGCGCTGGCCGCCGCCCCGACGGCGGTGTGGCTGCGGCGGCTGCTCGGGCCGTTCAGCCGGCTGCTCATCGCCCTCACCAACGCCGTCACGCCCGGAAAGGGCTTCCGCGACGGCCCGTTCGAGAGCGAGAGCGAGCTGCGCGACCTCGTCGACATGGCGCGCGACTCGGCGCTGATCGAGGCGGGGGAGCGCGAGATGATCCACTCCGTCTTCGAGCTCGGCGACACCCTCGCCCGCGAGGTCATGGTGCCGCGCACCGACATGGTCTCCATCGACGACGACCGGGTCTGCCGGCAGGCGATGACCCTGTTCCTGCGGTCGGGGTTCTCGCGTATCCCGGTGCTGGGCAAGGACGTCGACGACGTGGTGGGCCTGCTCTACCTCAAGGACGTCATCCGGCGGACCAACGCCGACCCCGAGGCCGGCGCGGTGCCGGTGCGCGAGCTGATGCGGCCGATGCCGTTCGTGCCCGAGAGCAAGCCGGTCGACGACCTGCTGCGCGAGATGCAGCGCGACCAGACCCACTTCGCGGTCGTGGTCGACGAGTACGGCGGTACCGCCGGGCTGGTCACCATCGAGGACATCCTCGAGGAGATCGTCGGAGAGATCACCGACGAGTACGACCGCGAGGCCCCCGAGGTCGAGGACCTCGGCGACGGCCGGCTGCGCGTCGCCGCCACGCTGCACGTCGACGACCTCGCCGAGCTGTTCGACATCGACCTCGAGGACGACGAGGTCGACACCGTCGGCGGGCTGATCGGCAAGACCATCGGCCGGGTGCCCATCCTCGGCTCGACCTGCGAGGTGGCAGGGTTGCGCCTGACCGCCGAACGGATGTCGGGTCGCCGGCACCGGATCGCGACTGTGGTCGTCGAGCGGGTCGAGCCGGCGCTTGGCGCGCCGGAGATGGAGGAGCGAGCCGGATGAGCGAGCACGGGCCGGGGTACGTCGCGGGCTTCGCCTGCCTCATCGGGCGGCCGAACGCCGGCAAGTCGACGCTGACCAACGCGCTGGTCGGCAGCAAGGTCGCCATCACGTCGAGCAAGCCGCAGACGACACGGCACACCATCCGGGGCATCGTCACCGGGCCCACGAGCCAGCTGATCCTCGTCGACACCCCCGGGCTGCACAAGCCGCGGACGCTGCTCGGGCAGCGGCTCAACGACCTGGTCCGCGAGACCCTGCTCGAGGTCGACGTCATCGGCTTCTGCCTGCCCGCCGACCAGCGGATCGGGCCCGGCGACCAGTTCATCGCACGCGAGCTCGCCGAGCTCAGGCGCGGGAAGAGCACGCCGGTGGTGGCGTTGGCGACCAAGTCCGACAAGGTCGACCGGAAGCGGATGGCGGAGCACCTCATCGCCATCGACCAGCTCGGCGACTGGGCGGCCATCGTGCCGTGCTCGGCCACTCGCGGCGACCAGGTGGAGGAGGTGGCGTCGGTGCTGGCCGAGCACCTGCCGCCGTCGCCGGGGCCGCTCTACCCCGACGACGTGCTCACCGACGAGCCCGAGCTGGTCATGATCGCCGAGCTCGTGCGCGAGGCCGCGCTCGAGGGAGTGCGCGACGAGCTGCCGCACAGCCTGGCCGTCGTCGTCGAGGAGATCGTTCCGCGCGAGGGGCGCAGCGAGGGCAAGCCACTGCTCGACGTGCGGGTCAACGTGTTCGTCGAGCGCGACTCGCAGAAGGCGATCGTCATCGGGCGTGGGGGGTCGCGCCTGCGTGAGGTGGGCACCAACGCGCGTGCCGGCATCGAGGAGCTGCTCGGCCAGCGGGTGCACCTCGACCTGCACGTGAAGGTGGCCAAGGACTGGCAGCGCGACCCCAAGCAGCTCGGCCGCCTCGGCTTCTAGAGCGGATTTCCGCAGATGCGGGCGATGGTGTGCGCCCGGTTGGCCGCGCCGAGGCGGCGGCCGATCTCGCGCACCTCGTTGGACACCGTGCGTTCGGAGATGCCGAGCTCGCGGCTGATCATGCGGTCGGTGGCGCCGTCGGCGAGCAACCAGGAGATGTCGACCATCCGTGGGGTGAGCGGAGGCTCCTCGCCCTCTGGCACCGCACGGCTGGCCGTTGACCACACAGCCTCGTAGGCGCGGATCGCGAGGGCGACGAGGCCTGCGTCGGATGACGTCCAGATGCTCTCGCCGTCTCGACCTGGGAGGACGACGTGCCGCGCGTCCATGATCATCAGAGGCCCGGGCACGGGGCCCACCCTGGCCTCAGGCTCGTAGCTCGACATGATGGGAGAGATGCTGAGGGTGACCGGGCGTGACATGAAGCGGAAGGCGACACCTCGCCGGCGGGCGGCTTCGGTGAGGGCGCGGCCGTCGCGCATTGCGTAGAACGACATGATGCGTTGCGCGTTCCACACGGTCGACCGGGTCTGCCCGGCCATGTCAGCCAGTGCGCGCCCGGCCTCGGAGGTCGTGCCCAGGTAGGTCAGCGACGGATCGCGCTCCGCGATCCGCGCCTGCGTCAGGGTAAGGAGGTCGAGCCATTCGGTCGGCGGGGCGGGCAACGTCATCGGCTCCATTGCCATGCGACCTGCCCCTCTCCTCTGTACCGCCACCGCTGCGCCGTCCGGCGCCATCGAGTGTATGCGTGCAGGTCACGGGTCGAGCCGAGGGTCATCACGGTCGCGCTGCAGAGGGTCAGAGCGGGGCGCCGCAGATTCGGGCGATGGTATGCGCCCGGTTGGCGGCGCCGAGGCGGCGGCCTATCTCTCGCACCTCGTTGGACACCGTGCGCTCGGAGATCCCGAGGGAGCGGCTGATCACGCGGTCCGACGCACCGTCGGCGAGCAGCCAGCAGATCTCGACCATCCGCGGGGTGAGCGGAGGTTCTCCGCCCCCCGGCACGGCCGGGTGGGACGCAGACCACACCGCCTCGTAGGCGCGGACCGCACGGGCGACGAGGTCGGGCTCCGATGACGTCCACATGGTGTCGCCGTCTCGACTGGCCAGCACGATGTGGCGGGAGTCCAGGATCACGAGGTGGGACGGCACCGCGCCCACCCGTACTGCGGGCTCGTAGCTGGAGAGGACGGGATTTCTGGTGATGCTGGCCGGGTTCACCACCAGGCGCGCCGCCACGCCACGCCGGCGCGCAGCTTTGTCCAGGCGGCGCCCCTCGCGCAACGCGTAGAACGACACACGGCGCTGTGCGATCCAGATGGTCGACCGGGTCTGCCCGGCCAGCGCGGCCAGGGCGCGGCCGGCCTCTGCGCTCATGCCCAGGTATCGCAACGACGCATCGCGCTCGGCCATCAGCGACTGGGTCAGGGTCACGAACGCGAGGTACTCCTCGGGCGGGTCGGCCGGCTCGGGCGTGGTCATCGGGTCCACCGGATTGCGACCTGCCCTTTCGTCTCGTGGGCATGTCCGGGCCTCGTGGACGTGCTGCGTAAGTGTATTCGCGCAGGTGAGGGGCTCAGTGGGTGCGACATGTCACATGGGGCGGGCAGCGCCGCACCGGCGTGCGACGGGGCGGGCACCGCATCCGGGCGCCGTGACGGCTCCACCATTGCGAGAACTCGCAGTCGAGTGGCGCGAGCGGAACTTTGGCAGCACTCTGGTGGCGCGGTGGTGAGTCCTACGCGGACCCGTCATCGCACCACGCGGTCCGTGCGACGGACCGCCGTCGGCACGGACACGTCGAACCCGAGGGGGCGGCGCGTCCGTGCCGACGCGTGTGCGGCGCGGCCGGCGGCGTCGCCGCCTCGGCTGCGCGCGTCCATGATGGTCGGGTGAGAACGCGTCGGTTCCGTCGCAGCGGCGGGCTCGTCACGGCATCCGTGGCCGTGCTCGTGCTCGGCGGTTGCACGGTGGGTGGGGAGCCCGGCCCCACGGCGCGACCGTCGGCGAGCGTCGCGCTGGACGCGGCGCTGCGCGATGCCGCCTGGGCGAACGACGTGCCGACGGCGCGCCGGCTGGTGCAGCAGGGAGCGGACGTCGACGCCGAGGACGAGACGCAGCAGTCGGCCTACCTGATCGCGACGAGCGAGGGGTACCTCGACCTGCTCGAGCTCGCACTGGCCTCGGGCGCGGACGTCGACGCGAAGGACTCGTGGAACGGGACGGGGCTGATCCGCGCAGCCGAGCGGGGGCACCACCTGGTGGTGGGGCGGCTGCTGCGGGCCGGCATCGACAAGGACCACGTGAACCGGATCGGGTACCAGGCGGTGCACGAAGCGGTGTGGTTCGGGGCGGATGCTGCGCCCGAGGTGGCGACGGTGCAGGTGCTTGTGGCGGGTGGAGTGGAGCTGGGACGTCCGTCGGTGACCGAGGGCTTGACGCCGTTGCAGATGGCGCGTGAGCGGGGGTACCCCACACTGGAACGCGTGCTGAGTGCAGCCGATGGCCACCGCCCGTCGTCCGACCCGGATGCCGCGCTGCTGGCGGCGGCCGGGTCTGGTGACGCCGATGCCGTGGCGCTGGCGCTGCGCGACGGGGCGCGGCTGGAGGCGCGGGACGCGTCGGGGCGGACGGCGCTGCTGCTGGCGTCCGCCGGGGACCACGTCGAGGCGGCGCGGGTGCTGGTCGCCATGGGGGCCGACCCTGATGCCCTCGACGACCAGCACGACACACCGTGGCTGGTCACCGGGGTGACCGGGAGTGTCGCGATGCTGGAGGCGCTGCTGCCGGCCGGGCCCGACCTGGGGCTGGTCAACCGGTTCGGCGGGGTGTCGGTGATCCCGGCGAGCGAGCGGGGCCACGTGGAGTACGTGCGGCGGGTGGTGTCGACCGGCATCGACGTCAACCACGTGAACGCGCTGGGGTGGACCGCGTTGCTCGAGGCGGTGATCCTCGGCGACGGGGGCGTGCGGCACCAGGAGGTCGTGCGGATCCTGCTCGGCGCCGGTGCCGATGCCTCGATCGGCGATCGCGACGGGGTGACGGCGCTGGAGCACGCCGAGCGGCTCGGGCTCGGGGAGATCGCGGCGATCCTGCGGTCGACCGGGTGAGCGGCTCTCGCCAGCGCGTCGTGGGGGAAGGTTGGGGCCGGGTGTGGGCCGGTCACCTTCGTTGCTCGGATCCGGTTGTCCACAGGGCGTGTTCGGGTCTTGAGTTGTCCACAGGTGTTGGTCGTTTCGGGTGACTGTCGGTGGACGTTTGTACGATTGGTGCATGGATGCGGGGGCGTTGGAGGGGCGGGTCGTGGGCCCGGGTTCGGTGGTGCCGGGCCGGTTGTCGGATGCCGTGAGCCCGCCGGCTGCGGCTGCTGACGCTGCGGCTGGTGACCTTGGCGCTGATGTTGTGGTGGCGGTCGACACGTTTCGGGCGTGGCTGGCCGGGGTGGATGCCGACTCGCTGACGGATCGGGAGCGGGTGGAGCTGGTCGCGGGTTTGGAGCGGGTCAAGGGTGCGTCGTCGGCGGTGCAGGCGCGGGCGGCGGATGCGTTGCGGTGTTCGCGGGAGGTGGTGGCTCCGCAAGATGTGGCCCGGTCGGTGGGGTCGGTGGTGGCGTTGGCGCGGCGGGAGTCGCCGACCTTGGGGGACCGGTTTGTGGGGTTGTCGCGGGCGTTGGTGCACGAGATGCCGGTGACGATGGCCGCGCTGTCCGGGGGTGAGATCAGCGAGCGGGTCGCGGTGGCGGTGGTTGCGGCGACGGCGACGCTGTCGCTGGAGGACCGGGGCGAGGTGGATGCTCGGGTGGGGCCGTTGTTGTCCCGGTTGGGGGTGCGGCAGGCGGGTGCGGCGGCGGCGCGGGTCGCGGCGGAGCTGGACGCGGCGTCGGTGGTGGCGCGGATGGAGGCGGCGGCGCGGAGCCGCCGGGTCAGTGTGCGGCCGGCTCCGGACGGGATGGCGTACCTGACCGTCCTCGGCCCGTTGAAGGACGTGGTCGGCGCGCACGCGGCGGTGCAGGCCCGAGCCCGCGGTGTGGTGGGTGGTCAGTGCCCCGATGAGCCCCCGGAGGGGCGTGGGGTGGGTGCGGTCGCGGCCGACACGGCGCTGCGGTTGTTGTCGGGGCGGGCGACCGGTCAGCCGCAGCCGGTGGAGGTGCAGCTGGTGATGACCGACCGGGCCCTGCTCGGCACCGGCAACGGTGACCGGTCGGTGTTTGAGCCGGCCCGGATCCCGGGCCACGGGTCGGTGCCGGCCGCGGTGGCCCGGGCCTGGCTGCGGGAAGGCCTCGACGCTCCACCGCTCACCACCGCCACCGCGAAGCCACCGCAGGCCGTGCCGGATCGAACACCGGCCGGTACGGCTGCGGAGCAGCCGTCGGTTGCGCGGGTGTGGGTGCGGCGGTTGTACACGACCCCGGACGGGCGGGACCTGGTCGCGATGGACTCACGCCGGCGGGTGTTCGGGGGGATGCTGCGGCGGATGCTGGTGCTGCGTGATGACGTGTGCACCACCTCGTGGTGTGAGGCGCCGATCGTGCACGCCGACCATGCGACCCCGGTGCGTGAGCACGCTGAGACCTCGTTCGAGGAGGGCAACGGCAAGTGCGCCCGGTGCAACTACGCCAAGGAAGCCCCCGGCTGGCGCACCCGCGTGATCCTGGCTGACGCCGACATCGGTGTGCGCGCGAGCAGTTCCGAGCAGCGGCCGCGACCGACAGCGACGAGCGCGGTGAGCCATGCGCGCCGACGGGGAACGCAGGCGCCTCAGCGGCGATACGTGAGCGCACCGACGCCAGCATGAGCCGGGCGAGGCCACACCTGGGGCGAGGCGGGTGGTGCGGGTGACCACACCACTGGGGCACACCTACGACGCCGAACCACCACCGCTGCTCGGCTGGGGCAGCCTGTCCTTCCCACCGACCACCACCGCCGCCCTGCCCAACGAGTCGACTGCGACCAGCGACGCCGTCGCGGCGAGCCCCGAGCCGACACAGGGCCCGACACGCCCGGACGCGCCTCGCCGTCCGTCACGCGTCAGGCTCGCCACGGCCCGGTGAGCGGCGAAAGCGAGCACTGCGCCGACCACGCACCCTCAGCAGCACGGCGACCGGACGACCACGACCAGCACGACGACCGCGGCTGACCAGCCACCTCGAACGCGAGCTCTGCCGCTACCTGACCTGACTCGACCAGACCAGACCAAACCGGGCCAGACCTGGACTGCCAAGTGCACCGCGCCTCCCGCATCGTGAGCCCGGCGGCCGGCGTCCGGAGCGCTCTCTAGACTGGTCGACATGCGAATCGGAGTCTTCGGCGCCACCGGCCAGGTCGGCAACGTCATGCGCACCCTGCTCTTCGAGCGGAACTTCCCCGTCGAGGAGATTCGGTACTTCGCGTCCGCGCGCTCGGCGGGCACGACCCTGCCGTGGGGCGACACCGAGGTCACCGTCGAGGACACCGCGACCGCCGACTTCTCCGGGCTCGACATCGCGCTGTTCTCCAACGGCGGGTCGACCTCGAAGATCTGGGCGCCGCGGGTGGCCGGGGCCGGCGCGGTCGTGGTCGACAACTCCAGTGCCTGGCGCAAGGACCCCGAGGTGCCGCTCGTGGTGTCCGAGGTCAACCCCGAGGACCTCGACGTCATCCCCAAGGGGATCGTCGCCAACCCGAACTGCACCACCATGGCCGCGATGCCGGTGCTCAAGCCGCTGCACGACCTCGCCGGCCTGGTGCGCCTGCACGTCAGCAGCTACCAGGCGGTCTCCGGTTCCGGTGGCGTGGGCCTGGTCGAGCTCGACACCCAGCTGCGCGGCGGCTACGCGTCGGGTGACCCGAAGGACCTCGCCCTCGACGGCTCGGCGCTCGACCTGCCGGACCCGCAGATCTACGCGGTGCCCGTCGGCTTCAACGTCGTGCCGCTGGCCGGGTCCATCGTCGACGACGGCTCGCTCGAGACCGACGAGGAGCAGAAGCTGCGCAACGAGTCGCGCAGGATCCTGCACATCCCCGGCCTACGGGTGTCGGGCACCTGTGTCCGGGTCCCGGTCTTCTCGGGCCACAGCCTCGCGATCTCCGCGGAGTTCGACCGTGACATCAGCCCCGCCGAGGCCCTCGAGGTGCTGGGGAAGGCGCCCGGAGTCATCGTCACCGACGTGCCCAACCCGCTGCAGGCCACCGGCCGGGACGAGGTCTTCGTCGGTCGGGTGCGCGCCGACCAGGCCGCCCCCGAGGGCAGGGGCCTGAACCTGTTCGTCGTCGGCGACAACCTGCGCAAGGGCGCCGCCCTCAACGCCGTGCAGGTGGCCGAGGAGCTGCTCAAGCGTCGCTGAGCCGCTCACCGGCCGCCCCCGGCTCAGCGCACCGCCCGCCAGACCGACTCCGCCGAGCTGGCTCCGGGCTCCCACCGCGCGATCCACGGCCCGGTGCCCTCGCTCGGGTCGAGCACACCCTCCTCGAGCCAGGTGAGGTCACCGGCGAGCACCGACGCGGCCAGCTTGCGGTCCGTGTCGTCCGAGTTGGTCCACAGCTCGTCGAACAGCACGTCGACCCGCATCCGCGCCTGCCCGCAGAAGGCGTCCGCCAGCCGCTGCGCCGACCGGCCCCGCTCCGGGTCCTCCGCGAGCAGCATCTCGGCCCGCACGCACGCGGCCGCCATCGCGAACAGCTCCGCCCCGATGTCGACGACGCGGCCCAGGAACCGCTGGTGGTGCTCCATCGCGGCCTGCCAGCGCGACATCCCGTAGAACGTCTGGCGCGCCAGCCGGCGCGACGACCGCTCGACGTAGCGCAGGTGCCGGGCCAGCGGGCCGAACTCCCCGAACGACGTCGGCACCGACCCTGCGCCGGTCACCAGCTGCGGCAGCCACTTCGCGTAGAACCCACTCGCCCCAGCGGCCGCTCGCGCCTTGGCCGACAGGTCAGCATCGGCCGAGGCCAGGTCGCCGGCCGCCTTGAGGTGCTCGTCGACGGCCTCCCGGGCGATGAGCAGGTGCATGATCTCGCTCGAGCCCTCGAAGATCCGGTTGATCCGCACGTCGCGCAGCTGCTGCTCGGCCGGCACCGCCCGCTCGCCCCGAGCCGCCAGCGACGCCGCCGACTCGTAGCCCCGGCCCCCGCGGATCTGCACCAGCTCGTCGGCGATGAGCCACGCCATCTCGCTGGCCCACAGCTTGGCCAGCGCCGCCTCGATCCGGATGTCGGTCTCCCCGGCATCGGCCATCGCGCAGGTCAGCTCGACCACCGACTCCATGGCGTACGCGGTCGCGGCGATGAACGCGATCTTCCCGGCCACCGCCTCGTGCCGGCCGACCGGGAGCCCCCACTGCACCCGCTCGGAGGACCACTCGCGCGCGATCTTCAGCGACCACTTGCCGGTGGCCGAGCACATCGCCGGGATCGACAGCCGGCCGGCGTTGAGCGTGGTCAGGGCGATCTTCAGCCCTTCGCCCTCCTTGCCCAGCCGGTTCTCGACCGGCACCCGCACCTGGTGCAGCCGGGTCAGGCCGTTCTCGATGCCGCGCAGCCCCATGAAGCCGTTGCGCCGCTCGACCGTGATGCCGGGCGCGTCCCCCTCGACGACGAAGGCGGTGATGCCGCCCCGCCCACCGGCATGCTTCGGCACCCGCGCCATCACGACCAGCAGCTCGGCAACCACCCCGTTGGTGGTCCACAGCTTCACGCCGTCGAGCAGGTAGGCGCTCCCGTCGTCGGTGAGCACAGCGGTGCTCTCCATCCGCGCCGGGTCGGACCCGACGTCGGGCTCGGTGAGCAGGAACGCGGAGATGGCCCCCGCAGCGCACCGCGGCAGGAAGCGCTCCTTCTGCTCCGGCGTCCCCACCAGCTTGACCGGCTCGGGCACGCCGATCGACTGGTGTGCCGACAGCATCGCACCGAAGGCCGGGTGCACCGACCCGATCAGCATCAGGGCCCGGCCGTAGGAGCGCATCGTCAGCCCGAGCCCCCCGTACTCCGTGGGGATCTTCATCCCGAACGCCCCGATGTCCGCGAGCGCCTTGATGTCCTCGTCGGGGATCTGCGCTTCGCGCTCGATCCGCGCCCCGTCGATGCCGGCGCAGACCTCCCGCAGACGGGCGAGGAACGCCTCGCCTCGTGCCTCGTCGTCGGCATCCGGCCGCGCGTGCGGGTGCACCAGGTCGAGGTCGAAGCGACCGAGGTAGAGCCCCTTGGCGAATGACGGCTTGCTCCACCCGCTCTCGCGCGCCTGTTCCGCGACGTCTCGCGCCTCGCGCTCGGAGACCCGCGACGCCTCGCCGCCGGTCGGGTCGTCGGTGTGCGTGGTCCCCGTGCTCGCGCTCATCGTGGCTCCTCGGAAGGTCGGTGTTCCACCCTCTCACCTGTCGCCCTAGAGTGGCGCCATGGCCACCGAGGACGAGTTCCATGCCGCTGCCGCCTACGTCAACTCGCTCGTGATCGATCCGGGCAACGAGACCAAGCTGCGGCTCTACGCGCTCTACAAGCAGGCGTCCGAGGGTGATGTCGCGGGCAAGCGCCCCGGGTTCACGAGCCCGGTCGGCCGCGCCAAGTACGACGCCTGGGCCGACGCGAAGGGGATGAGCGTCGAGGACGCCCGCGACGAGTACGTCACCCTGGTCGGCACCCTGCGCACCTGACCCGTCACAGGTCGGTCACCAGGCGACTCCAGACCTGGGTGACCTCCATGCCCACCTTGAGGTAGAGGTCGAGGGCCCCCGTGCGTGAGTCGGTCGACAGCTCGCTGCGGGTCGCGCCGTGCTCGCGCGCCCTGGCGAACGCATCGGCGAGCAGCGCCTGCGCCAGCCCCTGTCCTCGGTGCAACCGCTCGACGGCGAGCTGGTCCACGAACCCCACGCCTTGGCTGTCGAGGATCGTGAACGAGGCCCCCACGACCACTCCGTCGTGCTCGACGACTCGCAGCTGCCACGGTTGCATACCGGGACGGCGCACAGTCGTCGCTGCCCAGTCCTCGAAGGAGTTGCGTACGCGCCCCTCCCACTCGTCGAACGCGTCCTGCACGACCTCGTAGGCCGCCCGCCTCTGTTCTTCGGTGTCGGCCGTCCCGAGCGTGTACCCCGGTGGGAGCGACCGCCGCGGCACCTCCCGCCCCTCGGGCAGCTCGAGCACCCACGAGGTGTGCCCCAGCCGATAGCCACGGCCCCGCAGGAAGCGCTGCGGGAGCGACCCGTCCGGCGCCACCTGGCCGACCTGCGACGACCCGAGCGACGTCGCGCGCTGCTCGGTCCAGGCAGCCAGCCACGACCCGATCCCGCGACCTCGCTCGCCCGGCAGGACGGCGCCCTCGGCGCGCGTCCCACCGGTGGTCACCTCGGCGGCGCCGACCATCCGGTCGCCGTCGAAGACGCCGATGCTGTCGGTCGCGAGGTCGAAGCTGGGCCGCGCCCAGTCGCCCGCGATGTCCTCGGGCTCGAGCGCGAGGTGGCCGGCATCCTCGAGCTCGGCACCGGAGTACACGGCGAAGGCCGCGTCGAGGTCATCGGGCGTGAGCGGCCGGGCGGTCAGGCCGGCAGGCAGGTCGGTGGTCACGAGATCCAAGGGTGGCCCACGGACGCCCCTGACCGCATCCGGGTTGTCGGTGGTAGAACCAGCAGCATGCGTCTCCACGACATCCCGCGCCACCAGCTCACCTTCGGTCCCAGCCCGCTGCAGCACCTGCGCCGACTCAGCGACCACCTCGGCGGAGCCCAGGTGTGGGCCAAGCGCGAGGACGTCAACAGCGGCCTGGCGTTCGGCGGCAACAAGATCCGCAAGCTCGAGTACATCGTCCCCGACGTGCTCGCCAGCGGCGCCGACACCCTCGTGTCGATCGGTGGCTACCAGTCGAACCACACCCGTCAGGTCGCCGCGGTCGCCGCGCACCTCGGCCTGAAATGCCGTCTGGTGCAGGAGAAGTGGGTGCCGTGGGACGACCCGGTCAACGACAAGGTCGGCAACATCCTGCTGTCCCGGATGATGGGCGCCGACTCCCGGCTCGACCCGCACGGCTTCGACATCGGCATCCGCGACTCGTGGAAGGACGCGCTGCGCGAGGTGGAGGAGGGCGGTGGCACTGCCTACCCCATCCCGGCGGGTGCGAGCGAGCACCCCCTCGGGGGAGTCGGTTTCGCCAACTACGCCTTCGAGCTCGCGGAGCAGGAGAAGGCGCTCGGCGTGCACTTCGACACCATCGTGGTCTGCACGGTCACCTGCTCCACCCATGCCGGGATGGTCGCGGGATTCGCCGCGCTCGAGGACCTCACCGGCGTCAAGCGCCGCGTCATCGGCATCGACGCCTCCGCCACGCTCGACACCACCCGCGCCCAGCTGGAACGGATCGCCCGCCAGACCGCCGAGGTCATCGAGCTCGGCCGCGACCTGCGCGACGACGAGTTCGCCCTGCTCCCCGACTGGGCCGGTGACCTCTACGGCGTCCCTGTCGACTCCACCATGGAGGCGATGCGCCTCGGCGCCGAGCTCGAGGCGATGATCACCGACCCCGTGTACGAGGGGAAGTCGCTGGCCGGGCTCATCGACCTGGTGCGCTCCGCGGACATCCCCAGGGACTCGACGGTGTTGTACGCCCACCTCGGCGGCCAGCCCGCGCTCAACGCCTACCATTCCCTGTGGCCGGCCTCGTGAGCCCGGATGCCGTGACGCCCCCCATCGCTCTCGTCCGCCGGCCCGGCCCGCGCCTGCCCGACGGCATCATCACCCACCTCGACCGCACCCCGGTCGACCTCGACCTGGCCCGCCAGCAGTGGCAGGGATACGTGGACGCGCTGAGCCGCAACGGCTGGACGATCGTCGAGGTCGAGCCCGCCGACGACCACCCCGACGCCGTCTTCGTCGAGGACCCGGTCGTCGTGCACGGTGACCTTGCCGTCATCGCCCGCTCCGGCGCCCCCGAGCGCCGCGGAGAGGTGGCCGGTGTCGAGCGGGCGGTGCGTGACCTCGGCCTGCGCGTCGTCCACATCGAGGCGCCCGGCACCCTCGACGGTGGCGACGTGCTGCGCGCGGGGGGCACCGCCTACGTCGGCCTCGGCGGGCGCACCAACGGCATCGGCATCCAGCAGCTCGCAATGCACCTGCGCGAGTTCGGAGTTCGGGTGCAGGCCGTGCCGGTCGAGCGGGCGCTGCACCTGAAGTCGGCCTGCACCGCCCTGCCCGACGGCACCGTGGTCGGCTGGGGCCCGGTCGTCGACGACAAGGAGGCGTTCCCCGCCTACGAGGACGTGCCCGAGGAGGGCGGCGCCCACGTCGTGCACCTGGCTGCCGACCACCTGCTGATGGCGACCAGCGCACCGCGCACCGCCGCGTCCTACCGCGGGCGGGGCTACACCGTCACCGAGGTCGACGTGTCGGAGTTCGAGAAGCTCGAGGGCTGCGTCACGTGCCTCTCGGTGCGGGTCCGAGGCTGAGCCGTGACCGACCACGTGCTCGACGACGTGGCGTGGCACGCCCTCGCCGGCCCGCACGCCCACCTCGCCGAGAGCGCCGCCGGTGGCGTGGCCCGCCGCTACCGCGACGAGATCGCACCGTTCTGCGGGGTCGAGCACCTCGACCCCGACGGCTGGGCGGCCCTGGCCGAGCTCGTCGGCCAGGGCGGCACTGCCGTCTTCCTGCGTGGTGAGGTCGAACCAACACCAGCCGGCTGGCGCGAGCTGCTCCGCGAACCCGCCACGCAGTACGTCGCCGGCGACCTCACCGAGCCACCGGCGCAGGCGAGCCGCGAGGTGGTCGAGCTCACGGCATCCGACTCGCCCGACATGGTCGCCCTGGCGGCGGCCACCGAACCCGGGCCCTTCGGCCCGAACAGCCACCTCACCGGGCGCTGGTTCGGCATCCGCCGCGGGGGCCGGCTCGTCGCGATGGCGGGGGAGCGGATGCGGGTCGAGGGCTTCGGCGAGGTCTCGGGGGTCTGCGTCGACCCGGCGGTGCGCGGCGCAGGTCTGGGCGCCGTCGTCACGCTGGCCGCGGCGCACGGCATCCAGGAGCGTGGCGACCGCGCGATGCTGCACGTGCGCGACGGCAACGAGGGCGCCCACCGCCTCTACCGCCGAGTCGGGTTCGAGGTGCGCCGCAGCGTCACCGTGGCCGTGCTGCGTCCCGAGATGTGACCCGCAACCGCCCCGGGCTTGGCGCGATGCCGGTCGCGTGGGACGCTGGGGTCGTGCTTCACGGACACCTCCTCCTTCGCTGCCGCGGCGGGGCCTGAATCGGCCGCCCCTCGTCGCGGAGCTTCTGCTGCACCGGCTGAACCCCGACGAAGTGTGAAGGAAGCAGACCAGTGATCCACCCCCAGCAGCCCTCGGGCATGCCGACCCAGAAGTACGTGCCGTTCCAGGAGCAGCTCGAGGTCCACGTGCCCGACCGCACCTGGCCCGACCAGGTGATGACCAAGGCACCGCGCTGGTGCGCGGTCGACCTGCGCGACGGCAACCAGGCCCTCATCGACCCGATGGACGCCGAGCGCAAGATGCGCATGTTCAAGCTGCTCGTGCGGATGGGCTACAAGGAGATCGAGGTCGGCTTCCCGAGCGCCAGCCAGACCGACTTCGACTTCTGCCGCGACCTGATCGACGGCGGGCACATCCCCGACGACGTGACGATCCAGGTGCTCACCCAGTGCCGCGACCACCTCATCGAGCGCACCTTCGACGCCATCCGCGGCAGCAAGCAGGCGATCGTGCACTTCTACAACTCGACCTCGGTGCTGCAGCGCCGCGTCGTGTTCGGGATGAGCGAGGAGGGCATCATCGACATCGCCCTCCAGGGCGCCCGGCTGTGCAGGAAGCTCGAGGAGACCATCCCCGAGACCGACGTCTACTACGAGTACTCGCCCGAGTCGTACACCGGCACCGAGCTCGAGTTCGCGGTGCGCATCTGCAACGAGGTCATCGCGGTCATCGACCCGACCCCCGACCACAAGATGATCGTCAACCTGCCCGCCACCGTCGAGATGGCGACCCCCAACGTCTACGCCGACTCCATCGAGTGGATGGTGCGCCACCTCGACCGCCGCGAGTCGGTCGTCGTCAGCCTTCACCCGCACAACGACCGCGGTGAGGGCGTCGCCGCGGCCGAGCTCGGCCGGCTTGCCGGCGCCGACCGGATCGAGGGCTGCCTGTTCGGCAACGGCGAGCGCACGGGCAACGTCTGCCTGGTCACCTTGGGCATGAACCTGTTCAGCCAGGGCATCGACCCGCAGATCGACTTCTCCGACATGGCCGAGATCCGGCGCACCGTCGAGTACTGCAACCAGCTGCCGGTGCACGAGCGGCACCCGTGGGGCGGCGACCTCGTCTACACGGCCTTCTCCGGCTCCCACCAGGACGCCATCAAGAAGGGCCTGGAGGACATGGACCGCCGCAGCACCGCGGCCGGCACCGACGTCGACCACATCGACTGGGGCGTGCCCTACCTGCCGATCGACCCGCACGACATCGGCCGCTCCTACGAGGCCGTCGTCCGGGTCAACAGCCAGAGCGGCAAGGGCGGGGTGTCGTACCTGCTCAAGGCCGAGCACGGTCTCGACCTGCCGCGCCGCCTCCAGGTGGAGTTCAGCCACGTCGTGCAGCGCCGCACCGACTCCGAGGGCGGCGAGCTGTCGGCCGCGGAGATCTGGCAGATGTTCGCCGACGAGTACCTGCACGCCGACGAGGCGGGCGAGCGCTGGGGCCGGTTCGCCCCGGTGCGCTCGACGCTGACCGGCGCCGACGACGGCATGGACCACATCGAGTCGACCATCACCGACTTCGGCAAGGAGGTCGAGATCAGCGGCACGGGCAACGGCCCGATCGCGGCCTTCATCCAGGCCCTCGGGCCGCTCGGGGTCGACGTGCGCGTGCTCGACTACCACGAGCACGCCCTGTCGGCCGGTGGCGACGCCCGCGCGGCCGCCTACGTCGAGTGTGCCGTCGGCGAGCGGGTGCTGTGGGGGGTCGGCCTGCACGAGTCGATCGTCAAGGCCTCGCTGCGCGCCATCATGTCGGCGGTCAACCGCGCCGACCGCGATGCCGTGGTGCCCGCCTGAGCAACGTGGCAGCCCTGGCCTGCGGGCTGGCGACGGTCGACGTCGTCCAGACCGTGGAGCGGGTGCCCACGGCCGACGAGAAGGTCGTGGCGCTCGCGACCCGCGTGGAGGCCGGCGGCCCGGCGCTCAACGCGGCCACGACCTCGGCACTGCTGGGGATGCCGTGCCGCCTCGTGACAGCGGTGGGCGCCGCGCCGCTCGGCGCCACGGTGTGGGCCGACTGCGACTCGGCCGGCGTCGAGGTCGTCGACGTCGCCGGCGACGAGTTCGAGCTGCCCGTGGCCACGGTGCTGCTCACCCGGTCGAGCGGTGAGCGCGCCGTGGTCTCCCGCGGTGCGCTCGGCCCGGATGCCGGCTCCGCGCCGCCCGCACACACCGTCGACGACCTGCTCGACGGCATCCGGGCCGTGCTCGTCGACGGCCACCACCTCGGCATCGCGGTGCCGTTGGCTGCGCGGGCGCGCGCTCGCGGCATCCCGGTGCTGCTCGACGCCGGGTCATGGAAGCCCGGGCTGCCCGACCTGCTCGAGTCGGTCGACATGCTGGTCGCCTCGGCCGCCTTCCAGCCGCCCAATGGTGGCTCGACGGCCGACCTGCTGGCCCTCGGCCCGACCTGGGTCGCCCGCAGCGCGGGGTCGGGCCCGGTGCGATGGGCCGCCGCCGACGGGTCGTCGGGGTCGGTCGGGGTCCCGGTCGTCGAGGTCGTGGACACCCTGGGCGCGGGTGACGTGTTGCACGGCGCCCTGCTCGCCGAGCTGGCGCGGCACGGCCCGGTCGACCTGACGTTGGCGCTCGAGCGGGCCGTGGCGGTGGCGACCCGGTCGGTCGGGACACCGGGAGCTCGCGGCTGGGCCGCCGGGTTCAGCCGGTCGTCGAGAGACGCACCAGTACCGCCGTGAGCGAGCGCAGCATGCTCGACGACGTCGACGCGGAGCTGCGCTTGCGCTCGGCCGACTGGAGGAAGGCGGCGACGGTGGTCTCCCGGGAACCGTTGTGGTCGGCGTCGAAGGTGGCGAACGGGTCGACCGAGCCGGAAGCGACGTCGAGCCACGCGGCGAGCAGGTTCGCATCGAACGTCGAGACTGCCGTGGCGGTCCTGGCCGGCTGGAGCACCGCGACGGCGTCAGCATCGGTGGTCAGGTGCCGGCGCTCCGGGAAGACGCTGCTGAGGGCGCGGGCCGTGCCGAGCAGGCAGGGGCGGCCGGCCGAGGCCACCGACGCGACCTGCCCCCGGTAGGCGGCCCCCCACCAGTGCGCCGCGTGCCGGGCCCTGCTCGTCCCGAGCACGACGACCGGGCGCGAGCGCGTCGGTGACGCCCCACCGTCGTCGTCGACGGCACCCACGGTGAGCGTGCGGGTGCAGGCCCGGGTGTAGGTGTGGCTGACCCTCGAGGTCAGGGAGCGGGGCTCCACCGACGGGCTCGAGGCCGGGTCGACCGACGGCGGGTGCAGCAGCGAACGGTTCAGGGCGCGCCCGCCGTCGCCGAAGCCCCACCGGGTGGTGATGTCGTCGCTGCCGGGGTCGGTGACCGCCAGCGAGAAGGCCACCGGAGCGCCCGCCCGCGCGAAGACGACTGCCGTGCCGTGCCACGACTTGGTGCCGGCCGCGGCGAGGGTGGCCGTCGGGGCGACGTTCGACCACCGGGCCGTGACGGTGAGTGCGCGGGAGGTGCCCCCGGCATCCGTCGCGGTGATGGTGACAGGTTGCGTCGTGTCGTCCCCCCGGGTGGCGGTCCACGACCACGTGCCGGGGCCCAGGGTCACCGTGCCGGTGGTCGCCGTGGCGCTCACCGGTGGGCCGGAGGCCCCGTCGGCCCACGTGCCCGTCACGGTCAGCGCGTGCCCCTCGGGGGCCACGGCGGGCGGACCGGCCAGGGCGAGCCGGGGGCCGGTGCTCCGGTCGATGGCGCTCAGCACGTCGATCCGCCTGGTGGTGACGCGAACGGCGCCGGCGGAGTAGCTGACCGGCTTCCCGCTGGACCGCAGGTCGTCGACCAGGCTCGTCACGGACCGGTTCGGCGCGTGCTGTCGCAACAGGGCGAGGGCGCCGGCGACGTGTGGGGCGGCCATCGACGTGCCGCTGATCGTGCTCCAGGCGTCGTCGGGCACGGACGAGGTGATGCCGACGCCGGGCGCGAGCAGGTCGAGCAGCGCGCCGCGGTTGCTGAACGAGGCGAGGCCGTCGGCATCGGTGGTCGCGCCGACGGTGACGGCAGTGGAGATGCAGCCGGGGTTGGAGACGGCGGCGGCACTGCTGTTGCCGGCCGCGACGACGGTGGCGACTCCCTGGGCGAGCAGCGCGTCGATCGCTCCCTTGCGCGGGTCGGTGTCGCAGGGTGCGCTGTAGGTGCCGCTGGCCAGGCTCAGGTTGGCCGCCACGATGTTCCACGACGGGTTCGCGGTGTCGAGGGCGGCGAGCCGGTCCAGGGCCCGCAGCTGGTCGGAGGGGTATGACGCCACGCAGGATGCCGCCCCGCAGAAGCCACGGTCGTTGAAGCGGGTGAAGACCTGCATGGCGATCAGGCTCGCTCCCGGAGCGACCCCGGCGGCCGGGGCACCCGCCACCCCGGTGCCGTTGCCGGCCACGATGCCGGCCACGTGGGTGCCGTGGTCGCAGAGGGAGCGCGAGGTGGCGCTGGCGCAGGCCGCGAGCGAGTCGATGTCGGCGTTGTCGTCCTCGGTCGTGCCGTTGGGGCACAGCGACTGCTGGTCGGGGCCGGTCGGGCTCGACGAGCAGTACTGGGCCACGACCCGCCCGCCGAGGAACGGGTGGTCGACGTCGACCCCGGTGTCGAGGATCGCCACCGTCGTGCCGACGCCGGTCCAGCCGGCGTGGTGAGCGGCGTCGGCCCGGATCACGGCCAGGCTGCTGTCGAGGGCCATCTTCTGCGGGACGTCGACCTGCACGGAGCGCACGTGCGGGGCACGGCGCAGCCGGGGCAGGTCAGCGGCCGGAACCGTGGCCACCAGGTGTGGGGAGCGCCTCATGGTGCGCGTCACGGTGCCCACGGAGTCGACCGAACCGGTCACCGACCCGGCGCTCGCGAGCGCGTCGTAGGTGACGATGACGCGCACCGTGACGGCATCCGGCCGAGCGGCAGCCGGCGACATCGCGCCGAGGGTGGCGGCGACGGCCGTGGCGGCGACGACGAACGCCCGTGCTGCGGCGGCGCGACTCATCGCTGCGTCCTTCCCGACGGGCTCGCCAGTGCGCGCCCGTGCACTGGCGAGCCTGTCACGCCGCTCCACGCGGCGCCGGGAATCAGCGGCGGTGTGCTGTGATCGTCATCCGAGCTTGGTGATCCGGTTGACCGGCCCGGGTGCGATCGGCCCGCTGCCCAGGTAGCTGGTCAGCGAGTCGACGTCGAAACCGGGCGCGTAGACCGGGTTCGTGCCCACCGTGAGGTTGGTGAACCCGTCGCCACCGGCCGCGAGGAAGTCGTTCATGGTCACGTTGTAGGACCCGGCCGGGTCGATCAGCGCGCCGTTCACGCGCAGGTCGGTGACCCGGTCGCCGAGCGGCCTGGTGGTGTCGTAGCTGTAGGTGACCGCTGCCGACACCTGGAGGATGCGCGTCGTGGTCTGCCCGGCGAACCCCGCGAACTGCTGCTCGAGCACCGCCTTGACCTGCGCCCCGGTGTAGGTGCGGGTCACCACCAGGTTGTTGAAGGGCTGCACCGTGAACGCCTCGCCGTAGGTGACCTGCCCGGGCGCCTCACCGCCGCTCGGGGCGTAGACCAGCGAGGCGCGGATGCCGCCCGGGTTCATGATCGCGAAGCTCGGGGCCGCCGAGGTCGAGTAGGCCACCATGCCGTCGGCGATCACGTCGCCCAGCGGGCTCTCGCCGTTCGCCGCGTTGTCCCTGACGATGTCCGCGGTGATGCTGCCGACCACCCGGTTGGCCAGGGGGGCCACCGCGGTGCGGTACTTGTCGGCGATCATCTTGGCCGCGGGGTCGACCAGGGCGGGGTTGCGCACGAAGCTCACGTTCGGCGCCGTGCCGGTGGTCTGCCAGGTGCCGTCGGGGTTGAGCACGCCGTTCTGGACGATGGCATTGGTCGCGGAGGCCGACACGAACCGGCCGGTGCGGGTGCTCAGGGTGAAGTCGACGTCGGTGACCAGGCGGCCGAAGGAGCCGGCGCTGGTGACGAGCGTTGACTCGCCGGCCGAGTCGGGCAGGTCGCAGACGTAGGGCTGGTGGGTGTGGCCGCTGATCACCACGCCGTAGGCCGGGTCGAGGCCGCGCACGATGTCGACCACCGGGCCGGTGAAGTTGTTGCAGGCGGCCGGGGTGTTGTTGGGGGCCGCCTGGCTCCCGCCCTCGTGCAGCAGCAGCACGATCGCCTTGACGCCCTTGCGCTTGAGCTCCTTGGCGTACTTGTTCGCCGTCGTGACCTCGTCGAGGAAGTCGACGCTCTGGATGCCGTTGGGGTTGACGATGCTCGGCGTGCCTTCGAGGGTCATGCCGACGAAGCCGACCTCGACCTTGCCGACCTTGCGGATCTTGTAGGGGGGCAGGATCGGTTTGCCGTTGCTCTTCTTCACCACGTTGGCGGCGAGCATCGGGTAGTCGGCGCCGGCGAAGCCGTCGCCGTCCTGGCAACCGTCGACGGGGTGGCAGCCGCCCTTCTGCAGGCGCAGCAGCTCGTCGACCCCCTCGTCGAACTCGTGGTTGCCGACGCTGGTGATGTCGAGCCCGAGGGAGTTCATCTCCTCGACCGTGGGCTCGTCGTGGAACGCCGCGCTGACCAGCGGGGAGGCGCCGACGAGGTCGCCCGCGGCCACCGTGTACACGTACTTCGAGGTCTTCTTCGCCTCGGCACGCAGCTCCTTGACCCAGTGCGCGAGGTACTCGACGCCCCCGGCCGGAACGGGTCCGCCGGTCGTGGCGACGACACCGCCGCTCCCCGCGGGCGGGTCGATGTTGCCGTGGAAGTCGTTGAAGGCGAGCAAGGTGCCCGAGACGGTGGGTGCCGGGTGGGGCTTGTGGTGGTGCGGGTGGTGACGGTCGGCGGCACCGGCCGAGGTGACGGGCAGGGCGGCGGTGAGCAGGGCGAGGCCGGCGACGCCGACGCCGGCGACGAGCCGCCTGGTGGGAACCGACATGGGAGGACCTCTCGTGGACGACGGGCTGGATGCGACCCTCCACCCGTTCGGCGCACTCGTCAACCGGAGCGGGACCGCCCTTCAGCGCACCCCGGCGGTGCGGAACTGGATCGAGATCCGCGGGCCGACCGGCTTGGCCGTCTTGGGCACGCAGTGGTCCCAGGTGCGCTGGCAGGAGCCGCCCATCACGACCAGGTCACCGTGCCCCGCGGGCACCCTGGTCGACGCGCCACCGCCCCTCGGGCGCAGCACGAGGTCGCGTGGCGCACCGACCGAGACGATGGCGACCATGGTGTCGGAGTCGCGAGAGCGGCCGATCCGGTCACCGTGCCAGGCCACCGAGTCGTGCCCGTCGCGGTAGAGGCACAGGCCGGCCGTCGTGAACGGCTCACCGAGCTCGTCGGCGTAGTGGGAGGACAGGGCGTCGCGCGCCTCGTCGAGCGCGCGATGGGGGAGACGCTCCCGTTCGCCGTAGAACCGCAGCAGCCGGGGCACGTCGACGATCGAGTCGTACATCTGGCGGCGCTCCGCCTGCCACGGCACGTCGTGCCGCAGCGCGGAGTACAGCCGGTCGGCACCCCCGACGAACCCGGTCATCACGTCGACCCACGCGCCGTGGGCGAGGGGCGTGCGGTGCACCTCGCGCAGCGGGTGGACGACGACCTCGTCGGCCAGGTCGAGCAGCGAGCCCTGGAGTTCA
Organism: uncultured Actinomycetota bacterium; assembly: GCA_963800505.1. Lineage (GTDB taxonomy): Bacteria > Actinomycetota > Actinomycetes > Actinomycetales > Dermatophilaceae > Fodinibacter. The sequence continues at coordinate 46,313 of CAWDBL010000024.1, read as the reverse complement.
GCCACCACGCCAGCGTAGTCGGCATTCGAACACCTGTCCACACGCCCGGCGCCAACCTTGCACACCACTTGTGCCCGGCATCCGGATGCCGTGGGCTGGGGGGATGAGCGCCCATCCCCTGTCCGGTCTCGTGGTCGCGGTCGTCGGGGCGAGCGGCGAGCTGGGCTCGCGCATCGCGCGGGGGGCCGCCGAGCGTGGCGCTCACCTCGTGCTGGTCGGCCGGGACGAGGACCGGCTGCGCGGCATCCTCGAGGGGGCGACCGTCGTCGTGGGCGACGTGTCCGACGCCGCCCTCGGCGAGCGGGTCGTCGCCGCAGCCGTCGAAGGGCACGGTGGCCTCGACGGGCTGGTCAACGCCGCGGGGGTCGTGGCCTTCGGGCCGCTGCTCGACACCGACGACGCGGTGATCGAGGAGCTGTTCCTCACCAACGTGCTCGGCCCGCTCTTCCTCGTGCGTCGCGTGGTGCCGGCGCTGGCCGAGCGCCGCGGTTTCGTCGTGCAGCTGAGTGCTGTGGTGGCCGAGACCCCGTTGCCCGGGATGGCCGCCTACTCAGCGAGCAAGGCGGCGCTCACGGCGGCCGACCGGGCGCTGTCGCGCGAGCTGCGCCGGTCGGGTGTCGACGTCATCGACGTGCGGCCCCCGCACACCGAGACCGGCCTCGCCGGCCGCCCACTCGCGGGCACGGCGCCCACGCTGCCCGAGGGGCTCGACCCCGACGACGTCGCGCGCATCGTCCTCGACGCGATCGAGAGCGGGCGGCCCGAGCTGGCCTCGACCGACTTCGCCTGACCGGTCTCAGGGCCCAGACCACCCGAGATAGCCCTCCTGGGGAGGCTGGGGCGGTTCCCACAAGACGTCCTCGCGGGCGGCTGCGGCCCGCACGGTCTCGAGGTCGAGGCGAACCGACGACTCGGGCACGCCCTGGTGGCCCCACTCGACCACCACCTCGAGCGCGTCACCCTCGGGCATCGGGCTCACCCACCACGCCGAGCCGGATGCCGACGCGCGGCTCCTGGACCTGCCAGAACGGGGCCTCGGCCGTCTCGGGCCGGCGGGTGCCTGGCCGCAGCGAGGTGCAGAGGTGCACCTCGAACCCACGCTGGAAGGCGACGACGTGGGTGACCACCACCGCGACGTCGTCGCTGCGGAAGACCGTCGCCGCGATCGGCACCACCTGTCCCACCACGTGCACCGGAGGTATCCACGGCAGGTCGATCTCCTGCTGCTGGTCGTCCTGGTCCTGGTCCTGGTCGGGCTCCCGCCACGGGTCGAAGAACGGGGTGTCGGCCATGTCGGCGAGCCTATGGCGGCGAGCACGTGGGGAACATGGGGTTTGATCAACCGGTGAGCTCCGACCTCGTGGATCTGCCGGCGCTGCGGGCGTTCCTCGTCGCACACGCCGTGCCGGGTCTCGACGACGTCGAGGTGCTCGCCGACGGGTCGAGCCGGCACCGCCGGTTCGTCCGCACCTCCGCCAGTGCCCTCGCGCCGCTCACCGTCACCGTGCCGCCCGGCACCGCCGGCATCCCGGGCATCGACGCCGCCGGCGCACCGGATGCCGTCGCCGCGGCCACCGCTGTGGCCCGGCGCTGGCTCGGTCTCGACGCCGACCCGGCGCCCGGGGTCGCAGCGCTCGCGGGCGACCCGGTGCTCGGACCGCTGGTCCGGGAACGACCGCACCTGCGGGTGCCCGGCAGCACCGACCCGTTCGAGACCGCCGTGCTGGTGGTGCTCGGCCAGCACGTGTCCTTGGCCGCGGGGCGGGTCTTCGCGGCCCGCCTCGTCGCCGCCCACGGCTCAGACCACGGCGTCGGGTGCTCAGGTGGTCGCCGGGGCAGCCACCTGAGCACCCAACTCGACGGACTGCAGGGGTTTCCGTCACCCGAGGTACTGGCGGCTCGTGACCCGGTCGACCTCCAGCGCACCGTCGGCATCACCGGCGCCCGAGCGAGGACCGTCGTGGCCATCGCCCGAGCCGTCGCCGACGGCACCCTCGACCTGCGAAGTCCGGAGCAGCGGGCCGGCCTCCTGGCGATCCCGGGTGTCGGACCGTGGACGGCCGACCTCGTCGCGCTCCGCGCCCTGCGCGACCCCGACGTGTTCCTCCCCGGCGACCTCGTGCTGCGCAAGGCGCTCGGCGGGATCACCGCGCGACAGGCGGCCACGGCATCCGAGGCCTGGCGGCCGCACCGGTCACTCGCCGTGCTGCACCTGTGGACCCACCACGCGATCGACCCACCGCGCTGACCGTCGGCCGCAGCGGCCCGAGCGGCCCGGCATCCCGCCGATCGCTCGAGTAGCCCCGACAATGGTGCGGTGCCCCTCTACCGCGACGAGGCGATCGTCCTGCGCACCCAGAAGCTGGGTGAGGCCGACCGCATCGTCACCCTCCTCACCCGCCGCCTGGGCAAGGTGCGCGCGGTCGGCAAGGGGGTGCGCCGCACCAAGTCGCGCTTCGGCAGCCGGCTCGAGCCCGCGATGCACGTCGACATCCAGTGCTACGAGGGCCGCAGCCTCGACACGGTGACGCAGATCGAGACGCTCGACCCCTGGGGTGACGCGATCGCCCGCGACTACCCGAGCTACACGACCGCGACCGCGGTGCTCGAGACCTGCGACCGGCTCACCGAGGAGCGCGAACCCGCCCTGCAGCAGTACCTGCTGCTCGCCGGGGCGCTGCGCTCGCTCGCCGGCAAGGAGCACGACCCCAACCTGGTGCTCGACGCCTACCTGCTGCGGGCGCTCGCGGTCGCCGGCTGGGCGCCCAGCTTCTCCGACTGCGCCAAGTGCGGCGCACCCGGGCCGCACCGCGGCTTCCACGTGGTGGCCGGTGGCGCCGTCTGCCCGGCCTGCCGCCCGCCCGGCTCCGCGGCCCCCGCACCCGAGACCTTTCTGCTGCTCAGCGCGCTGCTCGCCGGCGACTGGGCCGTCGCCGACGCCTCCGACCCGCAGCACCGCCGCGAGGGCAGCGGCCTCACCGCGGCGTTCCTGCAGTGGCACCTCGAACGCGGCATCCGCAGCCTCCGTATGGTGGAGCGGTGAGCGCGCCGAGCCCGTACCCGCCACCCTTCCCGCACCCCAGTGGCGCCCGGCCACCCGCCATCGCGCTCGACAAGCTACCCGGTCACGTCGCGGTGGTCATGGACGGCAACGGCCGCTGGGCCAACTCACGCGGCCTGCCCCGCACCAAGGGGCACGAGGCGGGGGAGGCCGCGCTGCTCGACGTCGTCGCCGGCGCCATCGAGGTCGGGGTCACCCACCTGTCGGCCTACGCGTTCTCCACCGAGAACTGGAAGCGCAGCCCTGACGAGGTGAAGTTCCTCATGGGGTTCAACCGTGACGTCATCCGCCGCCGCCGCGACCAGCTGCACGAGTGGGGCGTGCGGATGCGCTGGGTCGGCCGCCGCCCGCGGCTGTGGGGCTCGGTCATCAAGGAGCTCGAGGTCGCCCAGCAGCTCACCCGCAACAACAGCGGACTGACGCTCTACTTCTGCGTCAACTACGGCGGCCGCGCCGAGATCGGGGATGCCGTGCAGCGGCTCGCCGAGGACGTCGCCCGCGGCCGGCTCAAGCCGCGCTCGGTCGACGAGAAGACCGTGGCCCGCTACCTGCCCGAGCCGGACATGCCCGACGTCGACCTGTTCGTGCGGTCCTCGGGCGAGCAGCGCACCAGCAACTTCCTGCTCTGGCAGAGCGCCTACGCCGAGATGGTCTTCCAGGACCGGCTGTGGCCCGACTACGACCGGCGCGACCTGTGGGCCGCCATCCAGTCCTACGTCGACCGCGAGCGACGCTACGGCGGTGCCGTCGACGCCCCCACCGCCGAGGCACGTGCTGACGGTGCGGGTCGGTAGCGTCGCGGCATGAGCCGTCGTCTGGTCGAGCAGTTCCCGGAGGTGGCGCGCGTGGCGGCCGACCTCATCCGCCAACCCCGGGTCGCGGCCCGCTGGGGCGACGAGAGCGCCTGTGCCGGCATGACGGTCGGCGGGCTCGCGAACCATCTCGCCGGGCAGGCGGCGAACGTCGTGCTGCTGCTGGCGGAGCCCGCGCACGATGCCGACCCCATCCCTGCCCTCGAGCACTACCGCCGAGCCGCGTGGGTTCGCGCGGGGCTCGACGACGAGGTGAACGTCGACGTGCGCACGTCGGCCGACGGGTACGCGGCGTCAGGACCGGCCGACCTGGGGGAGCGGGTGGCGGCCGACCTCGCCGCGCTCCCGGCCGCGCTGGCGCCGGTGCTCGACGGCAGCCGCCGTCCCGACTCGGTGCTCATCCCGTGGCAAGGGTGGTCACTGACCGCCGCCGACTTCGTGCTGACCCGCACGATGGAGGTGCTCGTGCACTCCGACGACCTGGCGTCGAGCATCGGCGTCGACACCCCGCGCTTCCCCGACGAGGCGGCGGATGCCGTGCTCGGCCTGCTCGCGTCGGTCGCCGCCGAGCGCCACGGCCAGGCCGCGGTGCTCCGCGCGCTCAGCCGGCCGCAGCGCTCGACAGGTGCCGTCTCGGCGTTCTGAGCCGCCGACCTCCGGAGTAGCCTTCGACCGGTGGGCCTCGTCGAGAACGCCGAGCACCGCATCGAGGCACGGCTGTGGCCGTTCGTCGATCACATCCTGAGGACCTGGCCGGTCCCGGGCGTGGCGGTGTGCGTGGTGCACAGCGGTGACCGGGTCGTGGCTCGTGGCTTCGGCACGCGGGAGACCGCCACCGGTGCACCCGTCACGGCCGACACGCTCTTCCACCTGGCGTCGGTCTCCAAGACGTTCGTCGCCAGCGCCGTGCTGCAGCTCGTCGAGGTCGGGGAGCTGGACCTGGATGCCGGCATCACGACCTACCTGCCCGACCTGCCGTGGGCCGACCCGCGAGCCGGCACCATGACGCTGCGCCAGCTGCTGTCACACCAGTCCGGGCTGGGTGACGTCGTCGACTACGGCTGGCACGAGCCGGAGCTCGACGACGAGGCGCTGTCCCGGTTCGCGACCCGCGTGGCAGGCTGGCGGCTGGAGCACGATCCGGGTGCGCGGTTCGCCTACTCCAACGCCGGGTACGAGCTGCTCGGCCACCTGCTGGCCACAGTGCGGGGGAAGTCGTTCGAGCACCGTCCTCTCGCAGCGGGTGCTCGAACCGCTCGGTATGCGGACGAGCACGTTCCTGCCCGCCGACATCCCGCCCCACCTCGGCGCCGGCCCGCACCTGGGGATGCCGCCGGCCGTGGTCGACGGCGCCTACCCCTACACGCGGTCGCACGCACCCAGCTCCTCCCTGCACAGCAGCGCCACCGAGATGGGCCGGTGGATGGTGGCTCACCTGGCCGGCGGGGCCGGGCTGATGTCGCGCACGACCCACGACCTGATGTGGGAGGCCGTGGCCGAGCCCGGGTGGGACGACTGGCACGCACAGATGGCCCTGGGGTGGTTCCGGGGCACCCACCGGGACCATGCCGTCGTGGGTCACCCCGGCACCGATCCCGGCTTTGCGGTCAACCTGGCCCTGCTGCCGGACCTCGGTATCGGGGTCACGGTCCTGACCAACTGCAACACGGCCCCGCTCCTCACCCTCACCAGGGCGGCGCTCGACGTGCTGCTCGGGCACGAGCCGGCAGCCGCGCCGGTGCCACCCGTGACGGTGCCGCTGGCACCCCTGCTCGTGCAGGCCAGGATGTCGACGGCAGCCGAGCTGTACGAGCGGCTCGCGGCGGCGGAACCGCGAACCGTCGACGTCGACGAGGCGAGGTTCGAGGACGCGGTGTGGGGGTTGATCGAGATGCACCGCACCGACCTCGCCCGGCCCCTGCTGGACCTGTGGCGACAGGTGCAGCCGGAGTCGTCCGCGGCCTGGTTCATGACGGGATGGGCCCACGACGTGGACGGTCGCCGCGCCACGGCAGTCGAGCACCTGCGGCGGGCCGTCGCGCTGGACCCGGACAACGACGACGCAGTGACGATGCTCCGTCGCCTCCAGGATGAGGACGGGGGACCGCCTCTACCGGGCTAGCGACGGATTGGGAGTCAGGCGAGCGCTGCCGAGCACTCCGCGCAGAGGCCGTCCATCTCGACCGTGTGCCGCACCTGGGTGAAGCCGTGCGCCGCGGCCATCGCCTCGGCCCAGCGCTCCACGGCATCCCCGGTCACCTCGACGGCCAGCCCGCACGACCGGCACACGACGTGGTGGTGATGGTGCTCGGTGGCGCACGACCGGTAGACGGCCTCGCCCTCGGCGGTGCGGATGACGTCGACCTCACCGTCGGTGGCCATCGCCTGGAGGTTGCGGTAGACCGTGGCGAGACCGACGCGGGTGCCCGAGCCGGCGAGGGAGGCGTGGATCTCCTGGGCGGAGCGGAACTCCGCCGAGCCGGTGAGGGCCTTCGCGATCGCGGCCCGCTGCCGGGTGGGCCGACGCTCGCCCGAGAGCTGCTCGGTCATCGGCTCTCCACCTCCGTGTGCTGTCCGTGCTCGTCGTAGTGCTCCTCGTGGGCGGCGTGCCGGTGGCCGTCGTGCAGGTAGTCGACGTGGTCTCCGTGAGGCACGGGCTCGTGGCCGCAGAGCGGCCCGTGTTCGTGGTCGTGACGCTCGGCGCGAGCGTGCGCGGCCCGCCGCCAGCGGTCCTGGACCACGGCGCCGCCGCTGACGACCAGGAAGATGGCGATCGCCAGCAGGACGATGGTGCCTCCGGACGGGGTCTCCGCCTGGTAGGAGAGCAGCACGCCGCCGACGCTGGCGACGACCCCGATCCCCACGGCCCACCACATGCTCGAGCGGAAGCTGCGACCGACGAGCTGGGCGGTGGCGTTCGGGATGATCATCAGGGCGCTGATCAGCAGCAGGCCGACCGCGCGCATCGACACCACGATGGTGACCGCGGTGAGCACCGCGAGCAGGGTGTTGTAGCCGAGTACCGGCATCCCCACCGCCCGGGCGTACTCCTCGTCGTTGGCGACGGCGAAGAAGCGCTGCCGCAGCAGCAGGGTGACGCCGAGGACGACGACCGTGAGGACCGCGAGGACGACGAGGTCACCGCTGCTCGTCGTGAGGATCGCACCGAACAGGTAGGCGGTGAGGTTGGCCGGGGTGCCGGAGCTGGACCGGGCGATGAGGACCACGCCGAGCGCGATGCCGCCGTAGAACATCACGGCGAGGGCGATGTCACCGCTCGTGCGGCCCGAGGCCCGGATCAGCTCGATGGCGACCCCGGCGATGACGGCCGCGACGAGCGCGGTGAACACGGGTGCCTGCCCGCTGAGGATGCCGACGGCGACCCCGGCCAGGGCCACGTGGCCCATGCCGTCACCGATGAGCGACATGCGGCGCTGGACGAGGAAGACCCCGACGAGCGGCGCGGCGATGCCGGCCAGCAGCGCCGCGAGCAACGCCTGACGCATGAAGTCGAGGGCGAGCAGGTCACGCACGACGGCCCTCGGCAGCGCGGCGGTCGAGGGGCGCCTTCAGCACGGGCTCACGGGGTGCGTCGTGGGTCGGGTCGTGGTGGTGGACCGACCCGGGCGCGTGTGCTGCCGTGTGCGCCGCGTACTCCGCAGCGGTGCCGCTGAAGTCGACGCGCCCGGACTCCATGCAGACCACGCGCGTCACGACGTCTCGCAGCGCCTCCAGCTCGTGCGTGACGATGACCATGGACGTCCCCTCCGTGGCGAGCCGGTCCAGGATGCCGGCCAGCGCCTCCGAGCTGCTCGTGTCGACCCCGGCGGTCGGCTCGTCCATGACGAGGACGTCCGGCCGCCCCGCCAGGGCGCGGGCGATGAGGACGCGCCGCTGCTGGCCCCCCGAGAGCAGGGCCACCTCCGCCTGGGCGCGGTCCGCGAGCCCCACGGCGGCGATCGACTCGCGCACCACGTCGGCGTCCAGCCGGCTCTGTGGCCGCCACCAGGGACGGTGCGGCAGACGGCCCACCTCGACGACCTCGGTGACGGTGGCCCGCACCGCGGCAGACAGGGTGTGGTGCTGGGGCACGTAGCCGATCCGGGTGAACTCGCGGAAGCGCTCTCGGGCCACACCGAACAGGCGCACCTGGCCGCCCTGCTGCTCGACCAGCCCGAGCAGCCCGCGCACCAGGGTCGACTTGCCGCAGCCGTTGGGTCCGAGCAGCGCCAGGACCTCGCCGCGCCGGACGGTGAGGTCGACCCCGCTCACGACGGTGCGGTCGCCGTAGCCGAAGGATGCCGAGTGCAGCTCGATGAGGGGGGCGTCGTGCGAGGTCACTGGCACTGCTGGCCCTTCCGCAGGGTCGCGAGGTTGCTGCGCATCACCTCAAGGTAGTCCGTGCCGGCCGAGGCGTCGGTGAGCCCCTCGACCGGGTCCAGCACGGCGGTGGCCGCCCCCGTCTCGCGTGCGACCGTCTCCGCGAGGGCCGGGCTGGCCAGGGTCTCGGTGTAGATGGTCGTGACCCCCTGCTCCTTGACGAGCTCGGTGATCCGGCGCAGGGTGGCGGCGTCCGGCTCGATGTCCGGGTTGACTCCCGAGATGCCGACCTGCTGCAGGTCGTAGCGCTGCGCCAGGTACGCGAAGGCCGAGTGGGAGGTGACCAGCTGGTCCTGGCGGCAGTCGGCCAGGCCGGCCCGGTACGCCTTGTCGAGCGTCGTGAGCTCCGCGACGAGCGCGGCGCTGTTGCGGCGGTAGTCAGCCGCGTTCGCGGGGTCGACCGAGGCCATCCGCTCGCCGATCGCGGTCGCGACCGCGCCGAAGCGGACGGGGTCGAGCCAGAAGTGCGGGTCCATCGCCGCGGTCCCGGGGTCGGCCGCGTGGGCCTCCTCACCGTCGGCGGGAACCGTCAGGTCGGCGGTCGGGGCCACGTCGAACCCCGCCTTCGGTGCCACGTTGCCCACGGCATCGTCGACGGCCGGCTGGTATCCGGAGGCGTAGACGACCAGGTCGGCCCGGCCGAGCCCGCTCACCTGCTTGGGCGTGAGCTCCAGGTCGTGGGGCTCGGCGCCGGGGGAGGTCAGGCTCGTGACGTCGACGTGCGTGCCACCGATCTGCTCGCTCGCCCAGGCCAGGGGGTAGAACGACGCGCTCACCTGCAGCTTCCCGGCGTCGGTGGCCGGCGCGTCGGACCCGCAACCACCCAGGGCGAGCGCGCTCGAGGCGACGAGGAGGATGGCGAGGGCAGCGCGCTTCATGACAACGATTCTCATTCAGAATGAGAACCGTTGTCAAATGAAGGCACTCAGCCGCGCGGGGCCACCTGGGTGACGAGGATGGCGACCATGATGGCGACGACGGCCAGGCGCATCAGGCGCTCGGCCCCGGTGAGTCGCGGCCAGGCCAGCGCGAGGATCCACAGCAGCACCGCGATGACGACGACCAGCAGCAGCCAGGCGGGGGAGGGCAGCAGGATGCCGGCGAAGGTCAGCACCAGGATGCCGAGGAAGGGCACGAAGCGCGGCAGGCTGCTGAGGTAGGTCAGCGCCGGCAGGCTGGCGCGCTCGAGGGACTCGCGGAGGGGGGACACGGTCACGAAGTCTAGTTGCGGCGACCGGTCACCCCGACGTCGCCTCGACCAGCCCGAGGCAGAACCGCGAGATCGCCGCCCGCTCATGGGCGTCGCGCGCGAGCACCGCCCGGGTCCCGCGGTCCGGGGGAGCGGAGTCGGGGTCGGGCGGCGCGACCAGTGGGGTGGACAGCCCCGTGAAGACCATCAGGTGCAGGGCGTGGGCCCGGGCCACGGTGGCCTCGTCGACCTCGACGCCCTCGGCGCGCAGCCCGGCGACGTAGGCGGGCACGATCTCGCGCTCCACCTCGGGCAGGCTGTCGGCGGGTCGCCGGCCGAGCTGGACCTCGCCGACGAGCAGCTGGCCGAGGTCGAAGCCGAGGCACTGCCGTCCCCAGAAGCCGTAGTCGATCAGGGTGATCTCGTCGGAGCCGGCCGTGCGGAGCAGGTTGTTGGGGCAGGCGTCACCGTGCGCGACCGCGAGGGGTCCCGCCTCGACCTCCTCGACCCAGCCCGGCACCTCGTCGAGGGCGGCCACCAGGCGCTCGCGCAGCGCGGGCTCGAAGGCCTCGGCGATCCACGGCACCCTCCAGAGAGCGCCCGAGCGCAAAAGGGGTGCGACCTGCCCGGCAAGACGGCCGTCGGCGTAGGTGGCGATGGTGCGCGGACCGAGATCGAGCTCGCCGACCCGAGCGAGCTCGGCCACTTCGGCACTTCCAGCCAGCCGTCCGAGCAGGTGGGCAGCGTGCGCGTAGTCCGGTGTGCGCCAGTCGTGCTCGACGACGTCGAGCGCCGGCAGCCAGATCACGGCCGACGCCTCGTCGAGGAAGGCGACGTGCAGCGCCACCGGCATCGTCAGCCCCGCGGGCAGCCGGTCGCGCAGGTCGGACTCGTAGATGAGCGGTTCGGTGCGCCACGGGACGCTCGCCTCGGCGAGCGCCCGCAGCTCCTCGGGAACCTGGCGGAACATCGGCGAACGGCTCCATGACTGCACGTGCTTGACGAACAGCCGCACGTCGCGCTCGCCGCTCGGCGTGGCCGCGCGTGCAGCGACCCAGTAGCGGCCGGCGGTGGTGATCGCGTCGAGGGCGTACGGCACGACCGAGGCGTCGCAGTCGAGCACCGTGACGGTCGCGGGGTCCTCACCCAGCGCCCCGGCGACGATCTCCCGGAACGCCTCGTCGTCGACGTCCGCTGTCCCGAGGATGCCCCTGTTCACCATCCGCCACACCCCCTGACCTGATCGTGATGGCACTTGCAAAAAGGTAAAGTTACTTTATGTTCTCTGTCAACCCTGCCGGGGGCCCACACGTCGCGATGTACCTCGCCGAGCTCCTCGGTGAGGTGCGCTCCACGTTCTTCGCACACGACTGGGGGGGACTACGGCCTTCGCACCTTCGCGTGCTGGCGTCGGTGCCCGAGGCCGGCTGTCCGGTCACCGAGCTGGCCGGGCTGGTCGGCATGACGAAGCAGGGCTGCGGCCAGTTCGTCACCACGCTCGTGGCCAGCGGCCACTTGGCCGAGTCGCGCGCGGCATCCGACCGGCGGGTGCGGCTGGTGACGCGCACCGCGTCGGGCGACGCCACCCTCATCCGCTTCGCTGCCCTGATGACCGAGCTGGAGGGGCAGTGGAGCGATGCCGTGGGGCCGCGTCGCTACGCCACCTTCCGGGGCGTCCTCGCCGAGCTGTCCGCCGGAGCAACCGGTTCGGCCGAGGGACCACCGCACGGATAGCCTTGCGCGCATGGCCGCCCCCACCTCCGTCGTCGACACCGTCGTCTCCCTCTGCAAGCGCCGCGGGTTCGTGTTCCCGTGCGGTGAGATCTACGGCGGCACGCGCTCCGCGTGGGACTACGGGCCGCTCGGCGTCGAGCTCAAGGAGAACATCAAGCGGCAGTGGTGGCGCTCGATGGTGACCGCTCGCGAGGACGTCGTCGGGCTCGACTCCTCGATCATCCTGCCGCGCCAGACCTGGGTCGCCTCGGGCCACGTCGGCGAGTTCACCGACCCGCTCACCGAGTGCCAGAGCTGCCACAAGCGCTTCCGCGTCGACCACATGCAGGAGGCCGTCGCCGACCGCGAGGCCAAGAAGGGCAAGCAGGTCGACCCCGACTCGGTCGCACTCGGCGACATCGCCTGCCCCAACTGCGGCACCCGCGGCCAGTGGACCGAGCCGCGCAACTTCAACATGATGCTCAAGACCTACCTCGGCGTCATCGAGGACGAGTCGGGGCTGCACTACCTGCGCCCCGAGACCGCCCAGGGCATCTTCATCAACTTCCTCAACGTCAGCCAGGCCTCGCGTAAGAAGCCGCCGTTCGGCATCGCCCAGACCGGCAAGAGCTTCCGCAACGAGATCACCCCCGGCAACTTCATCTTCCGCACCCGCGAGTTCGAGCAGATGGAGATGGAGTTCTTCGTCAAGCCCGGTGAGGACGAGGAGTGGCACGAGTACTGGATCGCCGAGCGCACCCGCTGGTACACCGACCTCGGCATCGACCCCGACAACCTGCGCCTCTACGAGCACCCGCAGGAGAAGCTGTCGCACTACTCCAAGCGCACCGTCGACATCGAGTACCGCTTCAACTTCACCGGCAGCGAGTGGGGTGAGCTCGAGGGCATCGCCAACCGCACCGACTTCGACCTCAAGACCCACAGCGAGCACTCGGGCACCGACCTGGTCTACTTCGACCAGGCCAGCGGTGAGAAGTACACGCCCTACGTCATCGAGCCCGCGGCCGGTCTGTCGCGCAGCCTGATGACCTTCCTCGTCGACGCCTACACCGAGGACGAGGCACCCAACACCAAGGGCGGCGTCGACAAGCGCGTCGTGCTGCGCCTCGACCCGCGCCTGGCACCGGTCAAGGCTGCCGTGCTGCCCCTGTCGCGCAACGCCGACCTCTCGCCCAAGGCCCGCGACCTCGCGGCCACGTTGCGCCGCAACTGGAACGTCGAGTTCGACGACGCCGGCGCCATCGGTCGCCGCTACCGCCGCCAGGACGAGATCGGCACGCCGTTCTGCATCACCGTCGACTTCGAGACCCTCGACGACCAGGCGGTCACCATCCGCGAGCGCGACTCGATGGCGCAGGAGCGGGTGTCGCTCGACCAGGTCGAGGGGTGGATGGCGCAGCGCCTCGTCGGCGCCTGAGCCTGAGTTGCCGGGACGTAGGGGTCGTTCCCCGTTGGCAAGATAGTGATATCGTCAGATATCTAGGAGGTCCACCATGCCCGACGTCCTCATTCGCAACTTCCCGGCTGAAGACCTGAGCCTGCTCGATGAGCAGGCCGCCCGACTGGGTATCTCGCGAACCGAGTACCTGCGCCGTCACCTCCATCGTGAAGCCCGCCGCACCGCGGGGTCGGTGACCGCGGGCGACCTTCGTGCAGTGGCAGAGCTCCTGCCCGACCTTGCCGACGACGCGATCATGTCCGATGCCTGGTCATGAGCACGTCCTGGCTCATCGACAAGTCCGCCCTCGTCCGGCTGGGTTCGAGCCCCGACGCTGATCAGTGGGCGAACCGGATCGAGCGAGGACTCGTCGCCATCAGCACCGTCACCTTGCTCGAGGCGGGCTTCTCCGCCCGTTCCGCCGTCGAGCTGTCCCGAGCCATGGGGTCACCACCGTTGGCAGCGATGCCCGTGGAGTACCTGACTCCGACCGCCGAGGACCGAGCGGTCGAGGTGCAACGCCTGTTGGCAGAACGTGGTCAGCATCGCGCACCGTCCATCCCCGACCTGCTGATCGCCGCTGCAGCTGAACTGAACCAGCGCATCGTCCTGCACATGCACAAGGACTTCGACCTCATCGCCGAGCTCACCGCCCAACCCGTCGAACGCCTCCGCATCGAATAGGACCGTGGCTCGACGGGCTGCGTCTCGTCACTCGTCGGGGCCGTACCGCTCCCAGACCGCCTGCGCGTCGTCGCCACGCCCGGCCCGGTCCAGCGCCCGGGCGAGCGCGCCCGCCGCGTCGATGCGGGTCGGCACCAGTCCGGCGGCGTGCAGCTCGGTGATGCTGGCCTGCAGCCGCGGCTCGGCGACATCGAGCCGGTCGTCGTCGGCGAGGAAGATGCCGCCCTCGGCGCGCAGCACCAGCTCGAAGTCCGAGCCGACCAGGGCCTCGGCCCGGGCCAGCCGCTCGACCGCGGCGTCGACCTCACCGTGCCGGGCGAGCAGGTGGGCGCCCTGGCGCAGCACGTGCGGCTCGAGCACCTCGCCGTCGAACTCCCCCTCGTCGGAACCGATCTCGCCAGCCAGCTGCTCCGCGGCCGGGATGGCGGCGTCGAGCTCGACGATGCCGGCGGCCAGGTCCTCGGTGTCGGCCCGCAGCCCCGCGCGCGAGCGCAGCGCCTCGGCGTACAGGCCCACGGTGCCAGAGGCCCGGGCCTTGTCGGCGGCGTCCTCGAAGTGGCTGGCCGCGGCCGCGAGGTCCCCGGCCTCCCAGGCCGCGTTGCCGGCCCGCCACTGCGCGTGGGCGGCCTCGTGGATGCGGTCCTCGGCCTCGAAGGCGGCGCTGGCGGTGGCGAAGGCGGTGCGCGCCCCGGTCCACTGGCCGATCCCGAGCAGGGCGTTGCCCAGGGCCCAGCCGACCGGCCCGACCAGGCTCGGCTGGTGCTCGCGCAGCACCGGCAGGGCGGCTTCGAGCAGCTCCGCGGCCTCGGCCGGCAGGCCGGTCTCGACGTAGGCCAGGCCGAGGTAGCGCTGCCCGAAGGCCAGCACCACGTGGTCGCGGTCCTGCGTGGCGGCCGCGACGAGGTCGGCGGCGGGGCCCTCGAGCTCCGCCCACGCCTCCTGCTCGACCCGTACGTCGCACAGCTCGGCGAGCTCGGCCAGCCGTGACCGCCGCGGCACCCCGGGCACCGCCCGGGCTCGCTCCAGAAGGTGCACCGCCTGGTCGAGGTCCCCGATGCTGCGCGCGACCCTCGCGCGCGCGTCCAGGGCCATCGACGCGAGCAACGGGCTGTCGGCGACCTCTGGCTCCAACGACTCGAGCATGCGGGCGGCGCGCGCGGGGTCGCGCGGTGCGGTCGCCATGGCCTCCTCGATGCCGCACAGCAGGCGCCGCTGCGCCAGCCCGGCCCGCTCGTAGGCGGCACCGGCCCGGGCCAGCAGGGGGGCCGGGTCGTCGGCGCGGCCGAACCAGGCGAAGCGTCGCCACAGGCTCCCGGCGTCGGCATCGTCGCCGCTCTCCTCGAGCCGCTCGGCGCATCGGCCCGCCCGCGACTGGGCGGCCTCCACGGCATCCGGATCGGTGGCCTCGACGGCGTCGAGCAGCGCGATCTCACCCTCGGCCCTGACGACCGCCGCCGGCTCCTCGGACCGGCGGGCCGCGTCCAGCGCCGAGTCGAGCAGCTGCCGATGCCGGTCGGCGCCACCCGCGTCCTGCGCGGCCGTGCGGTCGAGCAGCGACACGGCCGCCCACTCCTGCGGCGTCTCGACGGGGAGCAGGGAGTCGCGGTCGCGCAGCCAGGCGCGCATCTCGGGCTCGAGGGCGGCGCCCGCCGACGCCAGGGCCTCGCGCACCACCCGGCCCCGCTCGAGCACGTCGGTCGTGGGCGGCACGGAAGCGTCGTCCGCATCGGCCGGTGCCGGCAACCTCGTGGGGGGCAGCGTCGGCTCGGCGGCCACCGTCGCGCGGTCGTGGGCGGCCGCCAGGGTCGCAGAGGTCACGGTGGAGGCGTAACGCGCGTCGAAGGCCCGGGCGATGTCGGTCGCCGTGCGGGACAGCTCGGCCGACACCTCCTCGACCGGGCGGTCGCCGACCGTCGCCGGGGCCAGGCCCATGGCGGCGGCCTGCTCGAGCACGAACGCGGCGGTCGCGGCGAACCACATCCGCTGCCGTGGCGTGTGCAGCTCGTCGAGCCACGAGAGCCGGGGCAGGAGCAGGTCGACGGCCCGGTCGGTGTTCCCGAGCCGCACCAGCACCCGCAGGCAGGCGGCGACCGAGTCCGACGCCGCCGGGTCGTCCTGCGACTGGTGCCAGGCGCGCCGGAAGGAGCCGACCGCACCGTCGATGTCGCCGCGGGCCAGCCGCACCTCGGCGTCGATCGAGAGGCACGCGCGCGGCTCGTCACCGCAGGTGAGGTCGCCGGCGACGACCGGGGCCACCAGCTCCAGCGCCCGGGCCGGGTCACCGTCCACGACGAGCCGGGCCTGCTCGCGCAGCTCGCACGCCTGACAGTCACTGCGGGTGTCGCGCGGCTCGGCGAGCCAGGCGCCGAGCTCGCGCTCGATGCCCGCGGGGTCACCGACGGCCTGCGCGAGCCGGGCCCGGGCGGCGTACACGGGCCGCAGGTGGTAGCCGTCGCCGCGGAAGACGTCCTCGACGTCGTCGATGGCCGCCACGAGGGCGTCCAGGCCGACCTGTGGAAGCTCCTCGATGAGCGCGACCGCCCACTTCAGCCGCCACAGCACGGCGTCACGGTCGTCCTGCACCAGCCCGCGCTCGGGGTCGAGCGCCTGCCGCAGCCAGGCGAAGTGCACCAGGGTGCGCGGGTCGTTCGGCGTCTTGTAGAGCGCCTGGGTCAGGTCACATCGCGCCACGAACTCCTCGGCGAACGACCCGTGCGACTGGGCCAGCCGCAGCGCCGCCTCGTGGGCCTGCACCCGCTCGGCACCCACCGGCGCCTCGTCGGCCGCGATCGACACCTGGGCGAACTCCTCCGACACCTGGTCCCACTGCCTCATGCCCTGCCTCCGTCGATGGCCCGGTCGATGAGCGCCGGCAGCGCGCGGGCCACCAGCGCGCTGTCGAACGGAGTGAGCGGATGCCGTCCCGCGAGCAGGGCGTGGCCGTACAAGGCCTCGACCGCCACCCGCTGCAGGGCAGCGTCACCGGCGTCGGCGAGCCGCCGCACCGCGGCGTTGTCGGCGTTGAGCACGAAGCGGGGCACGGCATCCGGGGCCGAGAGGGTGTCGAGCGCGTCGGCCCACGGGCCGTGGGCGGCCTCGGCCACCTCGAGGCGGTCGCGCTCGCGGTCGGCGTCGCGGCCGACGAGCAGCACGGCCTGCAACGACTCGGGCCGGAACGAGCGCACGACCGGCACGGCTCGCGCGCGGCCCAGCACCGACCGGGCGACGTCGAGCAGCGGCGCGAAGGCGGCCTCCTCCTGCGGGGTGGGGGCACTGAACCGGTCGGCGAGGTGCTCGGGCTCCAGTCGGCGCGACTCGAGCCCGGGCGTGCGCCGCACCCAGCGCTCGAGGAGCAGGCGGTCGTAGGCGTAGCCGGCGTTGAGCACGGCGATGTCCTCGGCCCGGGCGATCGCGGCGACCTGCTGGTAGTCCTCGACGCGGTCGACGTAGGCCAGTACCCGGTCGACGGCGGAGAACTCGGACAGCGTCATCGTGCCGAGCGTGGTCTCCCAGGGCAGCAGCTCGGCCACGACGTCGAGCATGTCGTCGTCGGTGGTGGCCGCGGCCTTGGCGGCGAGGTGGTGCACCCGGAAGAAGTCGTCGGCCCGCGCCCGGTCGGTGCGCGCCATCCGCAGCAGCCAGCGCTTGAGCTGCTCGCCCAGGCGGCTGCGCGTCTCGTGCAGCGCCTCGTCGTCGTGCAGCGACTCGCGCGATGCCGTGAGCCCGAGCCCGTCGGCATCGAGCACCGCCCGCACGAAGAACGCCCACTCGGGCAGCACGTCGGGCACCGCCTCGCCGACGAGCATCCGCTTGGCGTAGAGCCGGTGCGTGCCGCGCGCCGCGGAGGAGTGCGGCAGCACGAAGGCCTGGCCACGCACCCCGGCTGCGGGGTCGGAGAGGTCGACGACGTCGAGCGGGGTGAAGCCGAGCACGTCCTCGCACCACTGGCCCGCGGCGGCCCGCCGGGTCACCGCCCCGCCCTCCCAGGGGAAGCTCCGCCCTGCGACGGACACCGGGCCGGCCGCGGTCTCGACGACCAGGTCGAGCCGCAGGTAGGCGGCGAACGACGCGGCCAGCCGCTCCACGACGCCGGCCGACAGCAGGTCCGCTGCGCTGCCCCGCGGCCGGAGGGCGACGTCGGTGCCCGGTTCGGGACGTGGCTCGGGCGCCGGTGACACGGCATACGTGCCGTCGTCACGGCCCACCCACAGCCAGGTCTCGGAAGTGCCGGCCCGACGCGTGGTCACCCGGATCTCGTCGGTGACCAGGAAGCACGAGAGCAGACCGATGCCGAACTGGCCCAGGAAGCTCTCGCGGGCCAGCCCCAGCGCGTCGCGCTTCGTCGACGCGCCGATCGTCGCCAGCACCCCGCGGATGCCGGCCTCGTCGAGGCCGATCCCGGTGTCCTCGACGTGCAGGCACCCGTCGGGCGAGACGTCGGCGGGAACCACCCGCACGCGGCGCGGAGCGTCGGGCTCGTCCTCGACGCGGGCCGTGATGGCGTCGACGGCGTTCTGCAGCAGCTCGCGCAGGTAGACCCGGGGGCTGGAGTACAGGTGGTGCGACAGCAGGTCGACGACCCCGCGGAGGTCGACGTGGAAGGTGCTGTCGGCCCCCGTCATGCGCTGATCCAAACAGAACCCGGCGGTGGGGTCGACATCGGTCCACCCGGATCGTGACCGACGACTCCTTCCGGATGGCGCGCGAGCCTTGAGACAGTGGGGGTGACGCCGGCGGGCACGAGGAGGTGAGCCGGATGGACGACGCGCGCGAGCCGCAGGCACCGTGGCCCGACGACGAGTTCGTCGACTACGCCCAGGCACGCCAGCACACCCTCCTGCGCGCGGCCTACCTCGTGACCGGCGACCTGCGCATCGCCGAGCCGCTGGTGCGCTCCGCCCTGGTGCGGTTGGGCCGGCAGTGGGCGCGGGTGCGTGAGGAGCAGCCCGACCTGTTCGTGCGCCGCCTCCTCTACCGCGACGCGGTCGCCTCGTGGCGCGGGCGCCCGCCCGAGACGCTGCCGGACGGGCCCGGCGTGGGACGAGCCCGACCAGCCGTGGGACGAGGACCTGGTCGAGCGCCGCCGCGAGGTGCTGCGGGCGCTGGACGCCCTGACCCCCCGGCAACGGGCGGTCGTCGTGCTGCGCTGGTTCGAGGAACGCGGCGAGGGTGACGTCGCCCAGGTGCTCGGCTGCAGTGTCGCGACCGCGCACGCGGAGGGCGTCGAGGCCTTGGGCCGGCTGCGCGACGCCCTGCCGCGGGCCGACATCGGCACCGGGGGCCTGCGATGACGGCCGACCTGCGTGAGCTGCTCGAGCTGGCCAGCGACGACGTGCCCGACGTCGACCTCGCCGCCCCGGCGTGGGACGAGGCCCGCCGCCGCAACCGGGCGGTCGTGCGCCGCAGCGCCCTGGTGGTGGGTGGCCTCGCGGCGGCCGGCGCGGTCGGCTTCGTGGTGCGGGACCGCACCCCGTCGCCCGCACCGCGGCCGAGCGTCACGGCGACCGTTGCCGCCGACGGCCGGATGCCGACGGCCCGGGTCGACGGCGTCACCGTCTACCTCGCGCCCGACCCACCCGACGAGGCGTTGCTGCCCCGCTACCCGGATGCCGCGCGGCTCCAGCTCCCGCGCCACCTCGGCCCGGCCGACCTGGCGATCCGGGCCGAGCTGGGCCCCGGCGGGGGAGTGGAGGAGCCGCTGCGCGCCGTCTTCCTCGTCGTCGCCGAGGGCGGCGGCTACCACCTGGTGCTCTTCGCGCCGGACGCGCCGTTCCAGGTCGAGGTGCCCGCGCTGCGGGTCAACCAGCTGCCCGGCGTGCAGTCGGCGCTCGGCCCCCGGTCGATCTCCGACGACCGGCACCGGGTCGTCGTCGCCCAACCGGGCCGGGTGGTGGTGCTCGACGCACGCGACGGCTCGATGGTCACGATCGAGGTGCCCGACCCCACCCTGTCGCTGGCGGGCTGGGCCCGCGACCGGACCATCATCGTCGCCCGTGGCCGCGACGACGGGTGGCTGATCAACGCGCGGACCCGGGCGGTGACCAGGGCCGAGAACGCCGTGGCCCCCGACTGGGCCGACCTGGCGCAGGACGGGGGCGGCGGCCAGCTGCGGTCGTTCTCCGGCGGGGGCGAGCTCACCGGCGTCGAGCCCCTGCTCGGAGCGCCCGTCGTGCCCAACACCGCCTCGGTGTCGAACACCGAGGGCTGGGTGGCCGGGGGCGCGTTCCTCCCCGGCGCCTACCAGCAGGCGGTCGAGCGCTCGCAGGGGCTGGTCGCGGTGCACTCCGACCTGCCGCCCATCCCTCGGGTGCTCGCGGCGTCGACCGGCCCGCTCGTCCCGAAGGCGTCCTACCGGGCGCTGGGCTGGGGGCCACGCGACGTGGTGCTGTTCGAGTCTCGTTCGGAGAGAGCGGGTTTCCAGGGCATGGTGCGGCGGGTGCTGGCGTGGGACGTCAACGAGGGCCTGCTCTACCAGGTCGCCGACGTCGACCGGGCGTCGGCGCTGCCGGGCGAGTTCTCGGGCAGCTACACGCTCTGAGCCCCGGTCTCAACGGGCCGGCTGGGGTCCTCGATCCACTCGCTCCACGACCCCACGTACGGGATGGCGTCGATGCCGGCGGTGTGCAGGGCGAGGGCGAGCTGGGCGGCCGTGACGCCCGGAGCCGCACGTCGTGCCGACCGGGGTGTCGCGGTGCACCCCGACCGCCGCGGCCCGTCGACGCACCTCGTCCGGGGGCAGGAAGCGGCCGTCGGCGGTGAGCAGGTCGGTCATCGGCAGGTTCACCGAGCCCGGGATATGCCCGGCGACCCGGTCGATCGGCTCGACCTCGCCGCGGAACCGTTCCGGCGCCCGCGCGTCGAGCAGCACCCCGTGCCGCGCCATGTCCACCGCCCCACCGGCGTCGAGCACCGGCACCGAGCCGGGGCGCACGGTGAGGTCGCCGGGGGCCGGCGTGGGCACCTCGTCCGTGACCGGCATCCCGGCGTGCCGCCAGGCGGCCAGGCCGCCGTCGAGCACGCGCACCTGCGGGTGCCCGGCCCAGCGCAGCACCCACCAGGCCCGGCCGGCGGCGAGCGAGGTGGCCTGGTCGTAGACCACCACCTCGTCGTCGTCACCGACGCCGCAGGCGCGCAGCGCCTCCTGCAGCACGGCAGGGTCGGGCAGCGGATGCCGTCCGCGCACCCCCGGCGCCCCGGCCAGGGCTGCGTCGAGGTCGAGGTGCGGCGCCCCGGGCAGGTGTGCGACGGCATACAGCTCGGGCCCGGGCGTGCCGCGCAGGTTGTACTGCACGTCGAGCACCCGCACCTCGCCGCGGGAGAGGAGGGTGGCGAGCTCGTCGGGGGTGACCAGGGCGCTCATCGGCCCATCCAACCACCGGGGCCGTGAATCTCTGCGGGAGGATGTCGGGCGTGGCAGCACCCGTGCGACTCGTCCTCCTCCACGGCTCCCAGCTGAGCGGTGCGCAGTGGTCGCGGTATGCCGCGCTGCTCGGGCCCGACGTCGACCTGGTGCTGCCCGACCTGCCGGCGCACGGCACGCGGCGCGGTGAGTCGTTCTCCTGGGAGGGTGCTCTCGCGGTGGTCACCGAGGCGGTGGAGGGCGGGGAGGCCGGGGTGCCGGTCGTGCTCGCCGGGCACAGCCTGGGCGGCTACCTCGCGATGGCGTGGGCGTCGGAGCACCCGCACCGGCTGGCCGGGCTCGCGCTGCTGGGGGCGTCGGCGGTGCCGGCCGGACCGGGGGCGGCGCTCTACCGGGCGATCGCCCGGGTCGAGTCGCGGCTGGGGGTCGACCGGATGTCGCGCGCCATGGACCGCGAGTTCGACGCCCTGCTGCCTGCCGAGCTGTCGGCGGTGATCAAGGAGGCGGGCTACGGCTTCGACGGCATCCCGGCTGCGTGGGCGGGGGTCATGGGCCTGTGCCGGCCCGAGATGCTCGCCGAGGTCACCGCACCGGTGCTGCTCGTCAACGGCCAGCTCGACCAGCTGCGGGTCGATGCCCGGCGGTTCGCGCGCGCCGCCCGGTCGGCCCGCTGGGTGCATGTCGTCACGGTGCCGCGCGGGCTGCACGTCTTCCCGCTGACCCACCCGAACGAGACGGCGGCCGCCCTGTGGGAGCTGCTCAGCGCAGCGCGCGCGCCGGCGGGATCATGACGGCGCCACCGACCGGCGGCACGTGCGCGGTGGCGTCGCTCCAGTCGGGGAGCACCTCGACGAACTGGTGACCGGGGTCGGTCGTCCACTCCAGCTTCGACTTCGGCCAGCCCGACGGGTGCAGCGTGCCGTAGTGGATGGGGACGACGTGTCGCGCGCCGGAGCGCGCGGTGGCGTCGGCCGCCTCGTGCGGCCCCATGTGGCCGGGGGACAGGCGCGGGCCCCAGCCGCCGACGGGCAGCAGGGCGAGGTCGATGGGCGCGCCGGCCAGCTCGGGCAGCCGGGCCATGTCGGGGTGCAGCGAAGTGTCGCCGGCGAACCAGACGACGACGCCGCCACCGCGCAGCAGCATGCCGGTGGCGCCGTTGGGGCGGTGCGGCATCGGGCGGGCCTCGTGGTCGGCCCGCACCAGCATCACGTCGACGCCGGGGCCGACCGGGTGCCAGCCGTCGGTGAAGGCCTCGCCGGGCTCGAGCGTGTGCTTGTCGAGCCACGGGAGGTTGACGGGGTCGGTGATGACCGGCACGTGGCCGAGGCGGCGCAGTGAGGGCAGGTCGGCGTGGTCGTGGTGCAGGTGGCTGAGCAGCACGACGTCGACGTCGTCGATGTGCTGCTGCACCGGCAGGTCGCGGCGGCGGCGCAGCGGGCCGAGGCGCCGGCGCAGGAGCGGGTCGGTGAGGACGCGCAGGCCGCCGAGCTCGAGCAGCACGGTCGAGTGGCCCACCCAGGTGGCGCGCACACCGTCGGTGCCCCAGGGGCCTGCGGACGGCTGCGATGCCACGTCTCCACCCTAGTCGGGGGAGAATGGGGCACCATGTCCGCCCTCACCGCCACGGCCACCGCCAGTGCCCCCGCCTCGACGCCGGCATCCCGCCCGGTGCTGCCGCCGCTGCACATCGGGCGGCACGTCGTCGAGTCGCCCGTGGTGCTCGCCCCGATGGCCGGCATCACCAACCGGGCCTTCCGGCGGCTGTGCCGCGAGTACGGCACGGCCGGGCTGGAGGCCGGCGGGGCGTCCGGGGCTTCCGGGGCGACCAGCCTCTACGTCTCCGAGATGATCACCACCCGGGCGCTCGTCGAGCGCACGCCCGAGACGATGCGGCTCATCTCGCACGACCCCGGCGAGAACCCCCGGTCGGTGCAGCTGTACTCCGTCGACCCGGTCACCGCGGGGCAGGCCGCCCGCATCCTGGTCAGCGAGGACCGCGCCGACCACATCGACCTCAACTTCGGCTGCCCGGTGCCCAAGGTCACCCGCAAGGGCGGTGGCGCGGCCCTGCCGTGGAAGACCGACCTGTTCCGCGGCATCGTGGCGGCCGTGGTGCGCGAGGCGTCGCCGTATGCCGTGCCGGTCACCGTGAAGATGCGGGTGGGCATCGACGCCGACCACGTCACCTATGTGGATGCCGGGCGCATCGCCGAGGGCGAG
The DNA here is from genome assembly GCA_963800505.1 of uncultured Actinomycetota bacterium. Classification (GTDB taxonomy): domain Bacteria; phylum Actinomycetota; class Actinomycetes; order Actinomycetales; family Dermatophilaceae; genus Fodinibacter. Next base: position 23,435 of record CAWDBL010000024.1, on the reverse strand, counting down.
GGCGTGGCGGCGGTCGCGCTGCACGGGCGCACCGCAGCCCAGGCGTACTCGGGGCAGGCCGACTGGTCGGCGATCGCCCGGCTCAAGGAGGCCGTCACGTCGATCCCGGTGCTCGGCAACGGCGACATCTGGTCGGCCGAGGACGCCCTGGAGATGGTGCGGCAGACCGGCTGCGACGGGGTGGTCGTCGGGCGCGGGTGCCTCGGGCGTCCGTGGCTGTTCACCGACCTCGCCGCGGCCTTCGCCGGGTCGTCGGCTCGGGTGCAGCCGGGGCTGCGCGAGGTGACGGCCACGCTGCGCCGGCACACGGCATACCTCGTCGACTTCTACGACGGCGACGAGGGCCGCGCCTGCCGCGACATCCGCAAGCACATCGCGTGGTACCTCAAGGGCTTCCCGGCCGGTTCGACGGTGCGCCACCAGCTGGCCCTGGTCGACAGCCTGCAGTCGCTCGACGACCTCATCGGCACCCTCGACCTCGACGCGCCGTGGCCGGGCGAGGCGGCCGAGGGGCAGCGCGGCCGGGCCGGGTCGCCCCGGGTGGTCGCCCTGCCCGAGCACTGGCTGCGCTCGCGCGAGCTCGACGAGGCGCAGCGAGCCCAGGTCGCCCAGGCCGAGCTGAGCGTCTCCGGCGGCTGACGGCATCAAGGGTCGGACTTTTCGGGGCCATGGCACCGAAAACTCGGACTCCTGTTTGCGCGGTGGCCTGTGGATGACGCCCGAGCCCGCCGCCGCGGATCGGGAAGCATCGGGGGATGGACCTCGATGCCCTGATCCGCTCGCAGCACGGAGTGTGCTCGAGGGCTCAGGCGCGCGCTGCCGGCCTCAGCGATGACCTGCTCCGATGGCGCGTGACGTCCGGCCGGTGGAGCCGCATCGGGCAGGGGCTGTACCTCGCGCAGACCGGCGACCTCGACTGGCTCGGGCGCGCCCATGCCGCCGTGCTGCGCGGTGGCGAGGGCTGCGCGCTGAGCCTGCGGTGCGCCGAGTACCTCCACGGGGTCACGACCACGGCGCCGGCCGTCATCACGGTCGCGGTGCCGCCCGGTCGCTCGGTGACCCGGCTGCCCGGCACGAGGTTCCGCCGGCACGTCGGGCTCGACGTGGTGCGCCGGAAGGGGCTGCCGGTGACCCGGGCCGAGCAGACGGTGCTCGACCTGGCCGACCTGCCCGGTGTGGAGTGGCGAGAGGCGGTCGCGACGGCCGCCCGGTGGGTGCAGAAGCGGCGCACGACGGCGGCCTCCCTCGCCGAGGCACTCGAGCACCGGGCGCGCCACCGCCACAGGCACATCCTGACGGTGGCGCTGGGAGTGGTCGCGGAGGGGGCCGAGAGCCTGATGGAGGTCTCGTACGTGCGACGGGTCGAGGAGCCGCACGGGCTGCCGCGGGCCGCGATGCAGGTGAGGGACGGCATCCGGCGGCGTGACTTCGAGTACGAGGAGTGGCTGGTCGTGCTCGAGGTCGACGGCCGGCTCGGTCACGAGGGCGAGTTCGTGGCCAAGGACCGCACCCGCGACCGTCGAGCCGCCGGTACCGGCCGGCTGACCCTGCGGGCCGGGTGGGTCGACGTGGAGGGTGGGCCGTGCGAGCTGGCCGTCGACGTGCACGGGGCCCTACGGGCCAGGGGCTATCGGGGCTCCATCCGGGTCTGTGGGCCGGGCTGCGCGGCCCGACGAGTCGCCGCTGCGTGAGACTCACTGACGACAATCGGACTTTTCGGGGTGATAGCCCCCATTTCTCCGACCCTTGTTGCGCGACGCGTCCGCCTCGCGGCCGCTTGTCGGTGGGCGGCGGTACACCTTGAGCCATGGCCCCGCCGATCGCCTCCAGCTCACCAGTGGTCCGCCTGCGCCCCGACGACCTGAAGTTCACCCCGGGCAGCTCACCGCCCAAGCGGCTGCACTGCCGGCTCCTCGCCGTCGACCTGAGGCACACCCAGCAGGGGCAGTCCTGGGCGTGGCTCGACCTCTCCTGGCGCGGTCGACGCCTGCGCGCTGCGGTCTTCCCCAGCCAGTGGCAGACCTTGCGCGCCGTCCCCGAGCTCGAGGTCGGCATCCACTACGTCGTCATCGGGTCGGTCAGCTTCAACGAGGGCGTCCCGTCGCTGCACGTGCACGAGGTGCACGAACCGGTGCTGCGGCTCGTGCCGCACCCCTGAGCCGGCGGAACCCCCGGTCAGTCGTCCTGCGGCCGCACCGGCAGCGGGTCGTCCTGCGGCTGCACAGGCCCCCCGCCGTCGCGTCGGTGCTGATCGTCCTTGCCGAACACTCCCACCGCGATCCAGCACAGCGCCACGACGACCCCACCGATCGCCGCATAGCCCTGCGGGGTCTCGTCGAACACGGCGAAGCTCGCGCCGTAGAGCATCGTGATGGCCAGGGCGATGAAGCTCAGGTGTCTGCGGTCCATATCGGGAAGTCTAGGAACGGAACCCGGCTGGGAGGGTCCACCGAACAGGGGACTGGCCCGTCCTCCGCCCGGTGACCCGGCGCCTCCCGGGTGTCGGAGGGCGCCGCTACCGTGGGCGCATGGCACGGCAGATCGGCACCCCCGGCGGCACTCCCGAGCGGCCCGCGATCTTCTTCGAGGATGCCGCGCAGTTCGGCCGCTGGCTCGCCGCCCACCACGACACCGAGACCGAGCTGTGGATGGGCTTCTACAAGAAGGGCCACCCGAAGGCCGGCCTCACCTGGGAGCAGGCGGTCCGGGAAGCCCTGTGCTGGGGCTGGATCGACAGCATGGCCCAGGGCATCGACGAGCACACCCGCCGCCAACGATGGACACCACGCAAGCCCACCAGCAACTGGTCGACCATCAACATCAACGCCGTCGCCGAGCTCACCGCGCAGGGCCGCATGCAGCCCAGCGGCATCGCCGCGTTCGAGCGCCGCCGGGAAGACCGCTCCGGCATCTACGCCTACGAGAACCGCGAGCGCGAGCTGCCCGAGCACTACGCCGCCCAGCTCGCCGCCGACCCGGCCGCCACCGCCTTCTGGGAGATTGCCACCCCCACCTACCGCAAGCTCGCCACCAACTGGGTGGTCACCGCCAAGCAGGAGAAGACCCGCGACTCCCGGATGGCCCAGCTCGTCGACGACTGCGCCAACGGGCGGATGATCCCCAGCCAGCGCTACGGCACCGAGCCCAAGTGGGTCCAGCGGGCGGCAGCGGCGGCGGAGGCGGCCCGCCTAGGGTGAGCGCGTGACCTCCACCGCTCGGGACACCTACACCGTGGCCGACCGCGAGCGCTGGGTCGCCGAGGACCCCGCCCACAAGCGGGCCGACCGCGACGACTTCGCCCGCGACCGCGCCCGCCTGGTGCACTCGGCGAGCCTGCGCCGCCTCTCGGCCAAGACCCAGGTGGTGCAGCCGGCCAGCGACGACTTCGTGCGCAACCGGCTCACCCACTCCCTCGAGGTCGCCCAGATCGGCCGCGAGTTCGGTGCCGCCCTGGGCTGCAGCGCCGACGTCGTCGACACCGCCTGCCTCGCGCACGACCTGGGCCACCCCCCGTTCGGGCACAACGGCGAGACGGCGCTCGATGCCGTCGCGGCCGGCGTCGGCGGCTTCGAGGGCAACGCCCAGACCCTGCGCATCCTGACCCGGCTGGAGCCCAAGCGCGCCCACCCCGACGGCCGCCCCGCCGGGCTCAACCTCACCCGCGCCAGCCTGGATGCCGCCACGAAGTACCCGTGGCGCCGGGGCCAGGGCCCGCACCCCACGATGAAGTTCGGCGTCTACGACGACGACCTCGAGGTGTTCGACTGGTTCCGCGCCGGCGCCCCCGAGGGCCACCGCTCGGCCGAGGCGGAGGTCATGGACTGGTCCGACGACGTGGCCTACTCGGTGCACGACGTCGAGGATGCCGTGGCGTCCGGTTGGCTCGACCCGCGCCTGTTGCGTGAGCGCACCGACGTCGAGGCGGTGCTCGCCGTGGCGGGGGAGGTCTACGAGCCCGGGCTGACGCCCGCCGAGCTGGGCGAGGCGCTGGAGCGGCTGCTCGCCACCGGTGCCGTGCCCGACTCCTACGACGGCTCGCGCCCTGCCCTGGCGGCGCTGAAGGACATGACCTCACGCCTCATCGGCCGCTTCGTCGTCGCCGTGGAGCAGGCCACCCGCGCCGAGCACGGCCCCGGGCCGCTCACCCGGCACGGCGGGCGGCTCGTCGTGCCCCGCGAGGCCCGCGCCGAGTGCGCCGTGCTCAAGGCCGTGGCGGCCCACTACGTCATGCACGCCGCCGAGCGGGTGGCGCTGCACGTGCGCCAGCGCGAGGTGGTGGCCGAGCTGGTCGCCGCCTTCGACGCCGACCCCGACCGGCTCGACCCCGACCTGCGCCACGACTGGGACGCCGCCGGCTCCGAGGCCGCCGCGCTGCGGGCGCTCGTCGACCAGGTCGCCTCGCTCACCGACGTGCGTGCGCTCGACCTGCACCGACGCTGGTGCCGCCGGGCGACGACCTAGACTCGCGCACAGTCGAGGGACAGCCGAGCGAGCCGGGAAGGAGGGCCAGTGGCGGGTCGGATCCGGGCCGAGGACATCGCGACGGTCAAGGAGCGCACGTCCATCGAGGGCGTCGTGAGCGACCACGTGACCCTGCGCCCGGCCGGCGTGGGCTCGCTGAAGGGCCTGTGCCCCTTCCACGACGAGAAGACCCCCAGCTTCACGGTGCGGCCTACGGTCGGCAGCTACCACTGCTTCGGGTGCGGCGAGGGCGGCGACGTCATCTCGTTCGTGCAGAAGGTCGAGCACCTCACCTTCACCGAGTCCATCGAGCGCCTCGCCGCCAAGCTCGGCATCGAGCTGCGCTACGAGGAGGGCGGTGGTCCCCGGGAGGGCGGCATGTCGCTGGGCAAGCGGTCGCGGCTCATCGAGGCGCACCGGGTGGCCCAGGAGTTCTACGCCGAGATCCTGCTCGACACCGCCAAGCCCGACGCCCGGGTCGGCCGCGACTTCCTGCGCGAGCGGGGCTTCGACGGCGCGGCCGCGGAGCGGTTCGGCATCGGCTTCGCGCCACCGGGTGGCGAGGCGCTGAGCCGGCACCTGCGCGAGCGCGGCTTCACCGAGGACGAGATGGTCACCGGCGGGCTGTCCGGGCGCGGCAGCCGCGGCCTCTACGACCGCTTCCGCGGGCGTCTGGTCTGGCCCATCCGCGACACCACCGGAGACACCGTCGGCTTCGGCGCGCGGCGGCTGTTCGACGACGACCGGATCGCCGCCAAGTACCTCAACACCTCAGAGACCCCGATCTACAAGAAGTCGCAGGTGCTCTACGGCCTCGACGCCGCCAAGAAGGCGATCTCCACCGAGCGGAGGGCCATCGTGGTCGAGGGCTACACCGACGTGATGGCCGCGCACCTGAGCGGCGTGGAGGGCGCGGTGGCCACCTGCGGCACCGCGTTCGGGGTCGACCACATCAAGATCCTGCGCCGCATCATGCGTGACGAGACCGACGGCCCCCAGGCGCGCGTCATCTTCACCTTCGACGGCGACGCCGCCGGCCAGAAGGCCGCGATGAAGGCGTTCGGCGAGGACCAGCGCTGGGCCGCGCAGTCGTTCGTCGCCGTCGCCCCCGACGGCATGGACCCGTGCGAGCTGCGCATCGCCAAGGGGGATGCCGCCGTGCGCGCCCTCGTCGACGACGCCGTGCCGATGTTCGAGTTCGCGGTGCGCACCACCATCCGCCGCTTCGACCTCGACACGGCCGAGGGCCGGGTGCAGGCGATGAAGGCCGTGGCCCCGATCATCGGCTCGATCCGCGACACCAGCCTGCGCCCCGAGTACACCCGCACCGTCTCGGGGTGGCTCGGCATCGAGGTGGAGCAGATGGCCGCCGAGGTCAAGAAGGCCGGGCGGATGCGCCATGACGAGGTGGCCGACCCCCGGCACGCGCCGGCCGGCACCGACGAGGTGCCCGAGCCGGCTCCCGGGGAGGCGGCCCCGCTGCCGGTTCCCGACCTGCGAGACCCCGTCGTCTTCACCGAGCGCCAGCTGCTCCAGGCGCTCATCCAGTACCCCCAGCAGTTTCCCGACGAGGCCGTCGACTCGCTGCGGCCCGAGGCGTTCGTGGCGCCCGCTCACCGGGCCGTGCTCGACGGCATCCGCATCGCCGCCCCCACCGCCCGCAAGGCCTCGACCGCGGCCTGGGTGGCAGCGGTCGGCGAGGCGGCTCCGCTGGCCGTGCGCGGCCTGGTCTCCGAGCTGTCCGTCGCCCCGCTGCCCACCCGCTTCGACTCCTCCTCGGGCCTGCCGCCGCAGCGCTACCTCGACTCGCTGGTCGTCGGGGTGCGCGACGCCCAGCTCGGCCGGCTGATCGCCGATGCCATGGCCTCGGTGCGCCGCGTGCAGAACGACCCCGACTCCGACCCTGCCGACCTCCGGGAGCGCACCATGGCCCTGCACCGCCTCGAGCTCGAGCGCGTCGCCCTTCGCGAACGGCTCTCGTCGTGAAGCTCGAGTGGTCGGGACTGCGCCGCCCGGCCGTGCCCGCCGACGTCGCCGCGGCCATCGACCCCGAGGAGCACGAGAAGCTGCTGGCGTGGGCGGTCGAGGACGGCAGCGGCGTCACGGTCGTCGCCGGTCGGCACCGCCTGTATGCCGTGGCGCCCGGCCCCGACGGCCTCACCGTCACGCTGTCGCGGCCGTGGCACCTCGTGGATGCCGGCCTGTGGAGCGGCGAGGACGGCTCGCTGCGCGTCACCTGGGTCGACGGCGAGCGCCCCGCGCGCTTCGTGCTGGCCGACCCGCAGTCGCTGCCCGTGACGCTGCGCGAGCGGGTGCAGGCGTCGGTGGTGCTCTCCGAGGCGATCGACCTGGGCAACCGGCGCACCGCCCGGGTGGTCGTGCGCGAGGACCTCACCACCCGCGCCCTGCTCAGCCAGGTGCTGCTCGGGCCCGGGGTGCGCAGCACCGACCCGGGGGTGTCCGAGCAGGTGCAGGCCGGTCTCGCGCGGGTGCGCGAGCAGGTGGGCCTGACCTGAGCGCGCCGGGCGCCCGCCCGTTTTCGAACATGGGTGCTCCCTTTGCTATCGTTGCCGGGCGCTGCTGCGGCGATCCCGCGGCAGGCTTTCCCCTGTAGCTCAATTGGCAGAGCAGCCGACTGTTAATCGGCAGGTTGTTGGTTCGAGTCCAACCGGGGGAGCGCCCCCAAGAAGCCCCTGAACTGCGGAAACGTCGGTTCGGGGGTTTCTCGTTGTCGGATGCCGCAGTCGCGGTGTGACGGCTCGGCCCGCAGGCGCAGGGCCGGTCGGTTCAGTGCGCCCCCGACGCGACGGCGTGCAGTTCGGCGGTCGCCATCTTGGTGCGGATCCACGGCACCAGCGCCAACAGGATGCCGGCCACCACGAGGGTGATGACCGCGTTCACCAGGTAGTAGGTGGAGTCCGAGAGGTCGCCCATCGCTTGGATCATCTGGGCCGCCAGCGCCTGACCGGCGGCGCTGCCGAGGAACCACAGGGCCATCGCCTGGCTGGCGAAGGCCTTGGGCGCCAGTCGGGTGGTGGCGGAGAGGCCGACGGGCGAGATGCAGAGCTCGGCCACGGTCTGCATCACGAACACGCCACCGAGGATGTAGACGGGCGCAGTGTTGCCCTGGAAGGTGGCGAAGGCCCACGACATGGCGAGCGCCGACAGCCCGATGAGCGTGACGCCGAGGACGAACTTCATCGGGGTCGACGGGAAGCGTCCGGCACGCCGCGTCCAGATCCAGCCGGCAACGGGCGCGAGCACCACGATGGCGAGCGGGTTGACCGACTGGAACCACTCCGGGCTGATGTCGATACCGGCCGTCTCGGTGACCGTGCGATCGGCGGCGAACAGGGCCATCTTCCCGGCGGCCTGCTCGAAGATCATCCAGAAGAGCATGGCGCCGATCCAGAGCGGCACGTACGCGAGCAGGTGCGACTTCTCCTCTGTCTCGACCTTCGAGCTGCGGAACATCACGGTGAAGTAGGCGATCGGGGTGAGCAGCGCGACGATCGAGATGGCGTCGATGACCTGCTCGAGAATCGTGTCGCGCCACATGCCGGCGAGCACCACGACGAGCGCGAAGGCGACCACGGCGCCGGCGGCCAGACCGCCCACCTTCACCTGCTCTTCCTTGGTGAGTGGGTTGGGCACGTCGTCGACGTGGGGCCCCAGCACCTTGCGACCACGAACGAACCACACGACCGCAACGGCCATGCCGACGGCGGCGGCGGAGAATCCGACGTGGAAGCCGTAGTTGTCACGCAACCAGCCGACGATGAGCGGTGAGAAGAAGGCGCCGATGTTGATCGACATGTAGAAGATCGAGAACCCCGCGTCACGGCGGGGGTCATCGCTGCTGTACTGCATGCCCACCATCGTCGAGATGTTGGGCTTCAGGAGCCCGGTGCCGAAGGCGACGAGGGCGATGCCGAGCCAGGCGGTCGCCGAGGCCGGGATCGACAGGCAGATGTGGCCGGCCATGATGACCAGCGCGCCGTAGAGCGTCGAGCGCCTGGGCCCGAACATCCGGTCGGCGGTGAACCCACCGATGATCGACAGCAGGTAGACCGAGGCCCCGTAGATGGTGACCACCGCGGTACCGGTCGTCTCGTCGATCCCCAGGCCGCCGTCGGCGGTCGTCGCGATCAGGAAGTACAGCAGGATGGCGCGCATCCCGTAGTAGGAGAACCGCTCCCAGAGCTCGACGAAGAACAGGGTCCCCAAACCCTTGGGCTGGCCGAAGAACGCCCGGTCACCCCCGTCAGTGTCTGAGTTTCTGCTCCGGGCGGCCGAGGCGGTGCTCATGTGTCCTCCTGGTCAGGCAGCTGAGTCGAGGGTCCCCCCTTCCCAATGAAGGTCCCCCCTTCCCAATGAGGGTCCCCCCTTCCCGATGAGGCAGCAAGCTCGAGCGCTGCGGCGCTCGCTACCGACACCAGGACCATTCGCGCCGGGCGGCGATCGCGTTGGCTGGTGCACGACGTCGTCCGGGGTGTCTCCACGGTGACAGGTGCGGGACGGTTTGCGGGCTCTTGATACCGGGGGGTGACGTGAGCAAGGGGGACTGCTGACTCGGCTGTCTACCTCGTGCCGTCCGGCGCAGCCAGTCCGGCAATGATCCGGCCGAGGTCTTTCAGGCCGCGACCGTACTGCTCTGGTGTGAGGTCGCCGAAGATCAGGTGCTGCAGGACGAAGCCGGGGATCGCTCCGAAGAGTGCCTGGCCGACCGCTGCCACGTCGACGTCGTCCTCGCTGAGCCCAGCGTCGGTGGCCCAGCCGGCGGCGAGCACGGTGATCGCCGAGCGGATCCGGCCGTAGCGCTGCTGGACCTGCTCCATGACCAGCGGGTCACGCAGAGCCTCGGTCCAGGTGGTGACACCGATTCGGGTCAGGTCGACGCCGAACCGGTTACCGACGTCGAGTCCCGCGGCGATCAGCTGTGGCAGAACGTCGGCCGGCTGGGGCGGCGGGTCCTGCTGCTCGAGGCGAAGGAGCTCGGCGTCGACATTGCCGAAGACCTCTTCGGCGCAGGCGCGGATGAGGTCGGTCTTCGAGGGGAAGTACCGGTACACCGTTCCTGCTGAGACTCCCGCCTCCTCGATGACGGCCGCCATGCTCGCACGGTGGAACCCCTCGCGCTCGAAGCAGCGCAGCGCGGCCGCGAGCACCGCGTCCCGCTTCGCCGAGCGCCGTGCTGTCGATGCCGGAACCTCGGCGGGCGCGGGTTCAGCCGGCCGAGGGGTCGGGTCCTCGGGCGCAGCTGAAGTGTCCTGCGAGGAGCCGGTGGGGGAGGTGGATGGCATGCGCGCCAGTCTAGGTGAGATGAACGTTCATTGTTGACATCCGTCGACAGCTGGCCATACTGACGGTATGCGTAATGAACATTCCTTTCTGTCCTCGTCCGTGTCCCGCGTGCTCTTGGCAGCCACTGGTGCCCTCCTGCTCGTCGGTCTGCTGGCCACGTCGTTCGTCGGGTCCGGCGTCAAGGCAGCCCCCCGCGACGTCCCCGTTGCGGTGACCGGTGGGGCCGAAGCCGCCCAGGCGGTGGCCGCGGTGCTCGACCAGCGGGCTCCCGGCGGGTTCGTCGTCGTTCCGGCAGCCGATCAAGGAGCCGCGCGCGAGCTCGTGCTCGACCGAACCGTCTACGGCGCCCTGGTGACCGAGGGTCCGGAGGTCGCGCAGGTGATGATCGCGACGTCCGCCTCCCCGGCAGTCGCCCAGATCCTCACCCAGCTCGCCGGACAGGTCGGCGCCGCGTCGGTCACCGACGTCGCCCCGACTCCCGCGGCGGACCCGCGCGGAGCCGGCCTTGCCGGCGGCGCGCTCCCCATCACCATCAGCGGGATCCTCGCGGGCATGATCCTGATCTTCCTCGTCGGATCCCGGCGAGGTCAGGTGGTCGGCAGCCTCGTCCTGGGCGGACTGTTCGGGGCCGTGCTCCTGGGCGTCATCCGTGGCGCCTACTCCGCTCTCGACGGCAGTGCTGTGGCCGAGTGGGCCGCCATCTCCGCCGGTGTCGCCACCATCGCCATCGTGCTCGTCGGCTTCTACCGCCTGACCGGACGCATCGGGCTCATCGCAGCCGAGCTGACCCTGATCATCGTGGGCAACCCCTGGTCGGCCGCGACCAGCGCCCCTGAGCTGCTCCCCGAACCCTGGTCCACTCTCGGTCACCGGATGCCCCTGGGCGCCACCGTCGACATCGTCAGAGGAGTCACCGGGTTCGACGGCGCTGCGATCTCCGGTTCTGTGCTTGCCCTCTCAGCATGGGCAACCCTGGGCCTGGCCATGGTGGCCGTCAGCTACTACAGCACCACCCGCGCGCAGCAGGCCCCAGCAGCACCAGAGGCCAACGCGCCCGTCCCCGACCCGCAGCACGTCTGAGTGAACGCGCCTTCGGGCGCGCCGCGGCGTCCGGTCCTCGGGCATGATCGAGCAGAGGAAGTCCTTGTCGGTGGCCAGCCGCCACCAGAACTGGAGCTCTGATGACGGAGCAGTCCGTTGCGCCGCGGACCGCCCACGCGGCCGAGGCCTCCCCACCAACCCTGGTCGTCTTCGACGTCAACGAGACGCTCTCCGACATGTCACCGATGGCGTCGCGCTTCGATGAGGTCGGCCTGCCCGGCCACCTGGCGGCCACCTGGTTCGCCGGCCTGCTGCGCGACGGGTTCGCCCTGACCATCACCAGGGCCAACCCCAGCTTCGCCGAGCTTGCCGAGGACGCTCTGCGCGGCCTCCTGCAGGGCGTCGCGTCGGACGCCGATGCGGCCACCGAACACGTCATGTCCGGGTTCGCCCGGCTGCCGCTGCACGCCGACGTCGCCGACGGCATCCGAGCCCTACAGGCCCTCGGCCCACGGCTGGTGACCCTGAGCAACGGCTCCACCGCCGTCGCCGAAGGTCTGCTGGAGCGAAACGGACTGGGCGACGCGTTCGACACCCTGATGTCCGTGCAGGACGCGCCCTCCTGGAAACCGGCCGCGCCGGCCTACCACTACGCACTGGAGACCTGCCGGGTCGCCGCCGCCGACGCGATGCTGGTGGCCGTACACCCCTGGGACATCCACGGCGCGCACGCGGCCGGACTGCGCACCGCCTGGATCAACCGAACCGGCAGCCGCTACCCCCGCACCATGCATCGCGCCGAGATCGAGGCGACGTCGCTGACCGAGCTGGCCCAGATTCTGGGCGCCTCCAGCCGCAAGGGGTGACACCCCCGCTCGCCCACGCCTGGCTGCGGCTGCGTGTCCGACCCTGGCACTCGGAGGGCAACTTGTCATGAGAGGGACATGTGACCGTCCGGTGGCTCGTCATGTCCGGTGGAGATGGTGGGAGGTCACCAGTACCCGGCGCGCCTACGCGCGTCAGGAGACGAGCGAGGGAGACGGCATGAGCACGCGAGTCGAGAAGTCCACCATGGTCAACGTCCCGGTACGCCGGGCGTACGACCAGTGGACGCAGTTCGAGGAGTTCCCCCAGTTCATGAAGGGGGTCGAGAGCGTCACGCAGGTGGAGGACGACCGCCTTGACTGGGTGGCCGAGATCGGCGGCGTGCGACGTCAGTGGGAGGCCCGCATCCTCGAGCAGGTCCCGGACCGCAAGGTGGCCTGGGCCGCCACCGAGGGCACCACCAACGCCGGTGCGGTGACCTTCGAAGAGCTCGACGCCGGCCAGACGTCGGTGACCTTGGTGCTGGACTACGAGCCCGAGGGGCTGGTGGAGAAGGCCGGCGACGCGCTCGACGTGGTCGAGCGACAGGCCGAGGCCGACCTCGAACGCTTCAAGTCGTTCATCGAGTCCGAGGGCGGCGCCACCGCGGACGACGGCATCCGCATGCTGTCCGACGAGGAGATCGAGCAGGGCGCGCTCAGCACTCCTCCGACCGCGACCTCCCAGCCCCGACCCGCCACTGACCGAGGTGAGGAACGGTGAGCTCGGATGGGTGTTGACGCGCGGACCTTCCGCCGGAGCTGGAGGCTGGCCGTGATTGCCATGGTGGTGGCCCTGTCGGGGTGCTCGTTGTTCTCGCCGGCCGCCACCTCGTTCCCCCAGATCCAAGCCGACGGGGTCCCGTTGACCATCGAGGGGGTCGAGTTCGAGAACCTCGTGGTGGTCGCCCCGGCGCGAGGCGCGCGCGGAGTGCTCACGGGGCAGGCGGTCAACGTCACCGGACAGCCGATCGAGGTGGCGGTCTCGGTGGACCAGCGTGGGGCACCCGCTCGGTTCACCTTGGCGCCGTTCGCCGGGGACGGCATCTCCTCGATGCCGACCAACGTCGACCTCGGCCCGATACCGGTGATTCCCGGTGCCACCGTCACGCTGGTCGTCAGCACTCCTGAGGCCGGCGCGAACGAGGTGTCCGTTCCAGTGCTGCCTCCCGGCACCGACCTGGACTACTACGACGGCATCCGCCCCTGACGAAACCCGCCGCCGCCTGTCACCGTCCTGCCTGGCCCGGTTGCCTCATGCAGGTGCCTAGCGGGCTTGGTGGCCGATGATGTGGTGTGCTCTCCCGACTGGCCCCGGCTCGTCGTCGAGTCGTGCTCGCGGTGCTTGCACTCGTCGTGCTCGCACTGCTGGCTGGACTCCTCGCGGCGCTGCTCTCGCGGCAGCCGGCCAGCCCGGTCGACCAGTCGGTGGCTGGTCCGGTGCTGCTCGTGCCGGGATATGGCGGGTCGACGCAGTCCCTCGATGCGCTCGCCCGGTCCTTGCGCGAACAGGGCCGCGACGTGACCGTGGTCGCCCTCCCCGATCGCGCACAGGGCGACCTGGACGACCAGGCCAAGGTGCTCGGCGTGGCCGTCGACGCCGCACTGGCCAGGACCCTCACCCCATCGGTGGACGTGGTGGGCTACTCCGCCGGCGGCGTGGTGGCTCGGTTGTGGGCCACCGAGGGCGGCGGCGGCGACCGCCTGCGCCGCCTCGTCACCCTCGGCTCGCCCCACCATGGCACGGAGCTGGCGTCCTTGGGCTCGCTGGTTGCGGGCTCCTGCCCGGCGGCCTGCCGCCAACTTGCGCCCGACAGCCCGCTGCTGGCGCGGCTCGACGCGGAGCCGGTGCCTGCCGGGCTGGTCTTCGTCTCGCTGTGGACCACACTCGACGAGGTCGTGGTGCCGGCCTCCTCGGCCGTGGTCGACGGGGTGCCGAGCCCGTCGTTGCAGAGCATCTGCCCGAGGGCTTCAGCCCGCCACGGCGACCTCCCCAGCGACCCCCTCGTCCAGGCCCTGGTGCGGGAGGTCCTGAGCCGGGAGGTACCGCCGAGCTGGACGGCGGCGGACTGCGACCGGCTCGATGGTGCGCCTAGCTCGTGACATCGCGGGTCGTGAAGTTGGCCCAGGCGGCGCCGAGGAAGACGGCGACGTAGAGCAGCTGCAGACCGATCCCGCGCTGGATGTTGCTCCACAGGATCGGGTCCCGGTAGAGGTCGACGAAGGAGAGCCAGTACCGGGTGGGGAGGTAGGGCTGGAGCGGGCGAGCCGCGTCCACCGTCAGGAGGAGGGAGGAGCCGATGAGGAAGGCAAGGGCGCCCAGGGTCGCCGACTGCGGGGAGTCGGTCATCGTGGAGAGCAAGAGCGCGAGAGAGGCCACCCCCAACATCGAGATCGTGACGAACGCGATGGCGGCGGCGCTGCGCCAGGCGACCTGCCCCGGTGTCAGGGCCGAGCCGGACAGGCTGAGCATGGCTCCGGAGACTGGGGCGTTGCCCAGCAGCAGCCGACCCACCAGGAAACCGACCCCGGCGACCGACAGCACCGCGACGAGCACGAAGGCGGTGATCGCGGCCAGCTTGCGCACCAGGAGCCGGGTTCGACCCACCGGCCGGACGAGCAGGTAGCGCAAGGTGCCGGCCTGGGCCTCTCCGGCCACCGACTCCCCGGCCACGACGGCGATCGACACCGGCAGGAAGAGGGGAAGGACGATGGCGAGCGCCGCTATGGCGAACAACGACCCGTTCGCCGAGACGGCACTGAGAAAGGCTGGGCCGGTGCCGGGCCGTGGCGCGATGCCCGTCCATGCCAGCAGGGCCGCCACGATGGTGGGCAGGAGGTTGAGCAGCAGGATCGCGACCCAGGTTCGCCGCCTCCCGAAGAGCTTGGTGAGCTCAACGTGGTTCACCGGGCCACCTCGTCCTGGCTGCGACGGCTGGTGTGCTCGTCGATGACGTCCTCGAGCGAGCGCCGCTCGGGGCCGAGCTCACGCACCACGACTCCGGCGCCGACGAGACGGGCGTTGAGGTCTCCGGGGTCCCCTGCCCGGACGACCAGCCGCTCCCCGTCGCGTTCCTCGACCGCCCCGCCGAGCAGCGCGGCGGCGCGATGCGGGTCCGGGGTCACGATGACGACCCGTCCGGTGGGTGCCTGGAGCACGGCGAGGTCCTGCTCGAGTACGAGCCGGCCGCGGTCCAGCAGCCCGATCCGGGTGCACAGCTGCTCCACCTCGGCGAGCAGGTGGCTCGACAGGAAGATCGTCGTCCCGGCGTCGTGCAGGGTCCCGAGCAGCTCGCGGATCTCACGGATGCCGCTCGGGTCCAGCCCGTTGGTCGGCTCGTCAAGGACGAGCAGCTCCGGCTGGCGCAGCATTGCTGCGGCCAGGCCGAGCCGTTGCCGCATGCCCAGCGAGTAGCCACGCACCGGTCGCCGGCCGACAGACTGCAGGCCGACGAGGCCCAAGGCGTGCGAGGCGCGGTCCCGGCGGTCGCGCCGGCCACCCCCGAGCGGGCCCGCGGGTGTCTTCCCACTCGCGTCGAGGAGCATGAGGTTGGCCAGCCCGGAGAGGTGCCCGTACGCGGCCGGTCCCTCCACCAGGGCACCGACCCGCTCCAGCACGACGCCGGACGCCTTGGGCATCTCCTGTCCGAAGAGCTCGATCTTCCCCGAGGTGGGCAGCACGAGCCCCAGCAGGCAGCGCACCGTCGTCGTCTTGCCCGAGCCGTTCGAGCCGAGGAACCCGTAGATGTCCCCCGAGCGGACGGCCAGGTCGAGGTCGACCACCGCCGAGACCGAGCCGAAGACCTTGGTGAGACCGTCGGTCCGGATCACGGTGGCCGTGCTGTCAGGTGAGGTCATCGGCTCGTCGCCGAGCGCAGGTCGGCGGCCGCCATCGCCAGTCCTTCGGGGGTGAGCGTCCCAGCGAGCAGCATGGTCTCGCCGGTGACCGCGGGGTCGGTCAGCAGCAGTGCCAGCGGCCCCACCGACAGCGCCACGCCCTCGGGTAGCGCGGTGGACCCCGCAGCGAACGAGAGCTGCTGGCGCAGCGAGCGCGCGGCGCGCCCGGGCAGCACCCCGACGGCGAACTGGGTGGTGCCGCGACCGTACTGGGCGACCCCTTCGAGGCCGGGCGTCGTGGGCAGCCGTGAGTAACCCAGCAGGTCCTGCGGCAGGCCGGGGTCGGGGACCCGACCCACCGCGCGCACCAGGTCGAAGCGCCGGCCCCTGCCAACGCGGGAGCCCGCGGGTGGCACGAAGCGGGTCGCCGACGGTTCTGGCGTGGCGGTGCTGAAGTCGAGGAAGGTGCTCGACATGGCGGGAACCTGCGCCCCTCGACCGTAGACATCGACGCGTACAGGGATCCCGGACCCCCTGTCGGACCAGACGTCGACCCGCTCGATGCTGCCGAGCGGGTCGTCGGGGCGGAAGCGCAGACCCTCGGCCACGCCACCCGCCACCAGCCGCGGCGGCAGGGCCGTGAGGCGATCAACGGTGGCCCCGCCGAGCAGACGGGCGGCGAGCTGTGGCGGCACCACATCGCGCGACCGCGGCAACCGGACCTGACCCAGGTCGGCCTCGCCGTAGGACATGACGTTGTCCTCGGAGTCCCAGCTGGCGGTCCCGAGGTCGACGGCGTACTGGTCGTTCTCGCCAGTGGGGGTCAGGGTGTCGACGCGCCAGTCATCCGCCGCCCGCCACCACACCCGCACCTGGGTCCGGCCGCCGAGGAGCGTGCTCACGTCGTCGAGTACCTCCGACGCAGGGAGGGCCAGCGAGCCCGAGGACTCGGCATACCCGGCATACGGGCGATCGGCGGAGGCGCGCATCCGGGTCAGGACGGTCGCGGCGTCGCTGGCCGACCCCAGCGGCACGTGTGCGACGAGGAGTGGCAAGGCGGCCAGTGTCGCCACGACGGCGAGCACCACCAGCCAACGCCACGAGCGTCCCATGGGGGCACGCTATGTCACTGTCCACCAACCGTGGACCCGGCACCGTCAGACGTCAGTGATTCGTAACGGACTCCCGCGGACACCCAGGGAAGGGCACGGACGGGCTGGTGCCACCGCAGCACGCCGCGCGCCTCGGTGGTCCGCGGCCGCTGCGGACGGTTCCGGGCCCCGCACGACGTTCGCCCGGTCCTTTCCCGGCCCCGCCGTCCTACGGCGCGATACTCTCCGAGACCACCTACCAGCCGGAGGGATTCACGTGTTCTTCGACGACTGGGCGGGTGTGGTGCGTGTTCTGGTCGTGGGAACGTGTGCCTACGTCTCGCTCCTCGCAGTGCTTCGGGTGTCCGGCAAGCGAACACTGGCGAAGCTCAACGCCTTCGACTTCGTCGTCACCGTGGCGCTGGGCTCGACCCTCGCAACGGTGCTGCTGTCGGCCGACGTCGCACTGGTCGAAGGCGTTGCGGCCATGGCGCTCCTGGTCGCCCTGCAGTTCCTCGTCGCGTGGCTGTCAGTACGCAGCAGCGCCGTGGAAGGGCTCGTGAAGTCCGAACCGACATTGGTGTACCACCACGGGTTCCTCACCGGACCGATGCGGCGGATGCGCATCACCGAGGACGAGATCCGGCAGGCTGCGCGGACGGCAGGTCATCCGCGGCTCGGAGCCGGGGCGGCCGTCGTGCTCGAGACGGATGGCTCACTGAGCATCCTCACGGAGGTGCCCACGGTGCTCGACCACTCCGACACCCGGGACCTCGGGGGCCCGAGCGCGTGAAGGCGGCACTGGTGGCCCTGGCCCACCGCTTCTGGGCGATTCCGTTGCTGTTCGCCTTGGCCGCAAGCCTTCTCGCGCTTGGCGTAACGGCGGTCGATGACTCCTTGGACACCTCGCTGCGCCTGCCGTTCCTGTTCGCCGGCGGTCCCGAAGGGGCACGGGCGCTGCTGGCAGCGATCATCACCTCGATGATCTCGTTCACCGGTCTGGTCTTCTCGATCACCATCGTGGTCCTGCAGCTGACCAGCAGCCAGTTCTCACCCAGGGTGCTGCGCTCGTTCCTCCAGGACAGGTTCAACCAGGTCGCCCTCGGGGTCTTCGTCGCAACCTTCGTCTACGGGCTGGTGGTCCTGCGGGGGGTGCGGGGCACTGCCCAGGTCGAGCCATTCGTCCCCCAGCTCGGTGTCACCTTCGCCTTCGCGTTCGTCCTGGCCTCGGTGCTGGTGTTCCTCGCCTTCATCCACCACATCGCACAGTCCATCCGCGCTGCGACCATCCTGGCCTCCATCGCGGACGACACCCGGGCCCTGCTGGACGACCGCTTCCCCGCTGGCGCGCAGCCCGAGCCGGCACTGTCCCCGCGGGGCCAACCCACCCGAACCATCTCGGCCGAGCGCCCCGGTGTGGTGCAGCGGGTCGATGACGACGCGCTGGCTGGAGCCGCCGAGAGCCAGGGGGTCTGCATCGAGCTGATCCGCGCGGTCGGGGAGTTCGTCGCGACCGGTGCCCCGCTCGCGCTCGTGCACGGGGAGGCGCCGTTCGATGACGGCCTGGTGCATGCCGCCGTGAAGGTCGGGCGTGAGCGCAGCATGGACCAGGACGTCGGCTTCGGCCTGCGTCAACTGGTCGACATCGCCGAGCGCGCTCTCTCCCCTGGCACCAACGACCCCACGACCGCGGTGCAGGCGCTGGACCACCTGCACGACCTCGTGCGCCTCCTCGCCACCCGAGCGCTGACCCCACGGCAACGCACATCCGGGGATGGACGTCTGGTCGTGTGGGTGCCACAGCCGCAGTTCGCCGACTACCTCGCCCTCGCCTTCGACGAGATCGCCCACTGGGGCAGGGACAGCCCCCGCGTCGGACGCCGCCTCCAGATCGCACTGCGAGATCTGCAGTCCGCAGCCCGGCCAGAGCACCGGCCCGCGGTGACCGAGGCGATCGCGCGCCATCAAGGGCTGTCGGTGTCGCCGGCGGTGGACGCGCTCTCACCCACCGACATCGGGCTCCGCTGACGCCGAGGGAGGAGCCACTGCGTTCAGTGGGTGATGGCCGTCTGCTGGTACAGGACGAGGCGAGGCTGGTCGTCGACCATCCGGTAGACGCTGGACATCAGCGCGACGAACGGTTCGCTCTGGCCCTCGCGCGACGCGTGGGCCAGGTAGACCAGGGCTGCTGCGTCTCCGCCGACCTCCACCAGTCGCTCCTCGCGCAGCTCGTACCACGCCCATGGCGGGGCGTCGTCGAGCGAGCTCGCGATGGTGTCACGATCAAGGACCATGCCGTTGACGAGGACCATGACGGCGTCGGGAGTCATCAGCCGCCCGTAGAAGTCGCCGCCCGCGGACCGGGTGAGAGAGTCCCAGCCGCGGCGCTCGAGGTCCATGAGCTGGGTGAGGCCAAGTGCATCCATGGCTCCTCACGCTACTGCTTCAGACGCGCGGGGAGGCTCAGGCCGGAGCATGATCGCCGCCGCGTTCCGGGACTCCGTCCAGGGCCCGCCGGGCGAGCTCGTCGAGGTCGGCGAGACGTCCCAGCGCATCGAACCGGTCGCTCTCGGTGCTGGCGACACGAAGCTTCGTGCGTGCCGTGGATCGCTCCTCCTCGAGGGCGGAGACGAACTCGGGGGACGCGTTCATGACGAGGCTCCTTGCGGCAACGGGACGGGGAGTCGGTCGATCACTGCACCGGCGCCGTGCCCGAGCTCGTGGAAGATCTCCAGCAAGAGGTCGTCGGGGTCCTGGGCAGCCAGGTGGGCCGGGACGTTGGCGATGCCGTTGGCCAGCACCTCGGGCATGCTCTCGAAGGCCGCACAGGACAGCAGCAGGAGTCGCTCGCCAGGGACGAGCCGTACGCACTCGTGACTCGCGCCGGCTGCCGGCAGGGTCCGGCACCCGGTCGACCCGATGACCAGGGCGGGTGGGGAATTTCGCACGACGAGCGCCAGCTCGCCATCGCGCGTGCAGGCCGCCGTGGAGTAGGCGTCCGGGTCCGCGGGTCCGGCGAAGGTGTTCGTGCTGTCGGCCACGATGACTCGCGTCATGGTCGGACGGGGCTCCAACAGGGCGAGGCCCTTGGGGTACTCGATGCACGTCATGGACCAGCATTCGTCGGCCTTGTGGTTGAGCAGGGCCGACCCGACGACCCGGCTCACGCGCCGGGCCTCGGTGCGGTGTCGACGAGCCCGCACGAGCGCAGGAGGCGGTGGTTGCACGCCCGGTGCCCCGTCACGGTGAACGGCAGGTTGCGGGCGGCGCAGCTGCGACGAGCCCAGAGGATCGCGGCCACGGTGGGGGAGGAGATCTGCTCCACGGCGGAGACGTCCAGCAGCACGCCACGGCCCTGGACCACCCCTGCAGCGACCTGGCTCCTGAGCAGGGCGAGGTCCGCCGACATCGACTCGTTCTGCAGCCGTACCCTGACCGCGCCCTGGCCCTCGGGCGCCCGCCCGCCGGTCGTGGTGGTCATGGTGGTCATGGTGTGCGCCTGGACATGTGCAGGAGCATGCCCACCTCGGATGACGAACGCCGGGACGGGCCCTTTACAGTTGTGTGACAACTTCGGCCCCGGCGCGCTCGGCCAGCCCTTTCGGCCGTGCGGCACTGAGAGACTGCAGTGGTGTCTGTGAGCCTGCTCGTCCTCGAGGACGACGACGGAATCCGCGAGTCGCTCTCGATGGCGCTGGAGGACGAGGGATATCTGACCACGTGCCACGACTCGGCTGAGGCTGCGCTGCAGGACCGCGGGGCGCTCGGTGTGGACCTGATGCTCGTCGACCTCATGCTCGGTGGCATGGACGGCTTCGCCTTCATCCGGGAGGTCCGCCGGGTGACCGACGTGCCGATCATCGTGCTGAGCGCGAAGGCCGACACCCACGACATCGTGGCGGCCCTGGAGGCCGGAGCGGACGACTACGTCACCAAGCCGTTCGAGATCAAGGAAGTGAGCGCCAGGCTGCGTGCGTTGCGGCGTCGACCTCCCGTGCGCCCGCCCGTGCAGGTCGACAGCGCGCCGGTGGTCGCTCAGCCGCAGGTCCTCGACAGCGCTCATGGTCCGATGGTGCTGGACGGCGCAGCGGGTGTCCTTCGTCGTGGGGACGACCCGGTGCACCTGACGGTGACGGAGTTCCGCCTGCTGTGCGAGATGGCCGACGCCCGAGGCCATGTGCTGAGCCGCCGGTCGCTCCTGGAACGGGTCTGGGACCACGGGTACTTCGGCGACGAGCGCATCGTGGACGTCCATGTGCGCCGACTCCGGACCAAGATCGAGGTCGACCCGGCCCAGCCGACCCTGCTGGTGACCGTCCGCGGGCTCGGGTACCGACTGGACCCGGTGTGAGGCTGGTGCGCTCCCCCCTGGGGGTCCGCACCACCGCGACGATCTCGTTCGCGGCCCTGGCCCTGGCGATCTCTGCGGTGCTCGCCGTCGGCACGTACCTGACGGCCAGACACTTCCTGGTCGAGCAGCGTCAGGCCACGGCGGCCCGGCAGGCATTCGTGGATGCCGCGTTCGTGCGGGACGGGTTGCTGACCTCGGGCTCGCAGGTCAGCGACGTCCTCGACAGCACCTCGCCCCCGCCCGGGGCCGTGATCGTCGTCAACCGGGGCGACCGCTGGTACTCGTCATCCCTCAACGAGGGGGCGGATGCCGTGCCCGCCGGGGTCCAGAGGATGGTGGAGGCGGGGAGCGCCGCACGCGCGTGGGGGCTGCTCGACGAGCAGCCGGTGCTTGCCGTGGGAGTCCCGATCCCCTCGGTCGACGCCACGTTCTACGAGCTGTCACCCACCGAGGAGCTCGACTCGACCCTGAAGACACTTGCCCTGGTCCTGGGCTCGTTCGCCCTGGTGACCACCATCAGCGGAGCCGCCATCGGGCGCATGGCCTCGGCGCGGGTGGTCGCACCCCTCGACGAGGTGGCGACGGCCGCGGCGAGCATCGCCGCTGGGGAGATGAGCACTCGCCTCGAGCCCACGACCGATCCCGACCTCGCCGTCATCGTGGGCTCCTTCAACACGATGGTGCAGGCCCTTGACGACCGCATCCAGCGCGATGCACGCTTCGCCGCGGATGTTGCGCACGAGCTGCGTTCCCCGGTGACCACCTTGATGACCAGCATCTCCCTGCTGCGGTCGGCCGAAGGCCCGACGGCGGCGCGACGTCAGGCGGCCCTGGACCTCGTCGACCGCGAGGTGAGGCGGCTGCACCGTGCGCTCGAGCACCTGCTGGAGCTGGGGCGGCTGGACGCCACGGTGGCGGCATCCGGCAAGGAGTGCGTGGATGTCGCCGACCTCGTCACTCACGCGCTGGAGGAGAGCCACCGCTCTCCCCAGGTGGTGACCGCCGACCCTGGGTCGTTGGTGGTCCAGGGTGACAAGCAGGTTCTGCACCGCGCCCTGGTCAACCTGTTCGACAATGCCGACCTGCATGGTGGGGGTGTGCAGCACGTGGTCATCCGCCGCGGTGGGACGGCTGTGCAGGTGCGCGTCGTCGACACGGGACCGGGCGTCGAGGAGTCGGAGCGGGAGCGGATCTTCGAGCGGTTCGTGCGGGTGGGCTCGAGGGGGTCCCGCCCGGGCGCCGGTCTCGGCCTGAGCCTGGTGGCAGAGACGGTCCGAGCCGGTGGGGGAAGCGTGTGGTGCGAGGAGACCCCGGGCGGTGGCGCGACCTTCGTGATGAGTCTGCCCTCGGCCCCCGATGGGGAGGTGGTGGTATGACGAGACGGTCGGCATCGGGCGCACTGGGGGGGATCCTCGTCTTCTGCGCCGCGGTCGCGGGCTGCGGCGTGCCCACCTCCTCCATGGCCCAGTCCGTTCCAGTGGTGCCCTACGACCTCCTGAGCCCGTCCGGTTCCGATCCGTCGGCACGTCCTTCGGTTCCCGGCACGGGTCCACAGGTGTGGCTGGTGCGTGACGATGCGCTCGTTCCCTCCGCGGCGCCTTCCTCCGGAGCCGACGTCCGGTCGACGGCGAGCGCCGTGCTGCTGCGCCTGGCCGAGGGGCCGACGGAGCAGCAGCGTGCCGACGGCCTCGCCACGGCATTCGGCCCGGACGTGCAGCTGGTCCTCACCGAGGTGGCGGGGCGGCGTGCCGTGGTGGACATCCGGGCCGGCGACCAGGCGCCCAGCCCCAGTCGGCTTCCGCTGGCGGTGGGACAGCTCGTCCTGACCCTGACGTCGATCGATGGTGTCGACGAGGTCGTGCTCACGGCGGGAGGGGCCCCCATCGGTGCACCGCTTCCGGGCGGGGCGCTCACCGAGCGCCCGCTGCGTGCCGACGACTACGCGGCCCTGCGGTCATCACGCAGCCGGCCCCCCCGACTCACCCGCACCGACGGTCACGGGGTCGGCATCGCCGACCCCGTGACCGTCCCCGGGCACGCCGTCGGGCCCGGGTCGTCGTGGCTGCCTACACCGCCTCGCGCTCCCGCATCCACGACGGAATCTTGGTCTCGCCGGCGTTGTACCGCCGGGCCAGCTCTCGGACGTCGGGCTCGAGGCCCAGGTCGGCGATCTCATCGGCGATGGACCTGACGACGAGTCGCGTGCTCAGTCCCTCCGCCTTGGCCTCACCTCGGAGCTGGGCGGCGGCGATGGCGTGCGATGTCCGGTCGTCGATCCGCTCGTCGTCCTTGACCAGGGAACCAGTGCTCATGACAAACCTCGCTGTCTCTTCGTACCCGCGTGAAAGTCACGTCGGGTGCTGCGAACACCACCACCGTCGCAAGGGGAGATGACGAACCGTCGGGCGACCGTGTGTCGCTTTCATGACGGTCGCCGCGAGGTTGCTCAGGCCTGCGGGATGTTGCGACGTCGGAAGCCGAGGACGC
>CAWDBL010000023.1:0-5915 GCA_963800505.1 uncultured Actinomycetota bacterium | reverse complement strand
CACCCGACAGCAGGAGGGCTCGAGCGGTCATCGCCGCAGTCTAGGAGCGGACTTCTCCCGACCCGTCGTTCCACATGCCGGATCGGTGCGAGACAAACTCCTTCGGTGGTGGGACGCTTTTTGGAGCTAGCCCGACCTTGATTCTTGGAGAGACCATGACGTACGACCTGACTGCCACCCCGGGTGCGCCCACCAAGCGCGGCAAGGGCCTGCTGATCTCGGGGGCGGTGCTCCTGGTGCTGGGGATCCTCGCGGTGATCGTGGGTGTTGCCGCGGTCGGCAACACCGCCAAGGAGCTTGCGGACACCCAGGTCGGCGCTTCGCAGAACGCTCCGACGACGATCACCGGCCCGTTGGATGCCGCGACGACCTATGCGGTGTACGAGGCCGCCGAGTCGGGCAAGGGCACGGTGCAGGTGGCCGACGTCATCGTCACCAACTCGGCGGGTGACCCGGCGACCGTGACCGCGTCGACCGACTCGGCGAGCGTGACGGGCAAGGACGGCAAGAACTACGTCGAGGTCGCCACGTTCACCGTCGGCACCTCGGACACCTTCGCGGTCGAGGTCGGCACCCAGGGAGCGGTGGTCGCGGTGGCTCCCTCGGTCTCGAGCCTGTCGAAGGGCTTCGCACTGGGCACGGCCGCGATCCTGGGCATCGTGCTCGGCGTGGTGGGCGTCATCCTGCTCATCGTCGGCGCCGTGCAGCGCTCGCGCAGCTAGCCGATGAGCGACACCGCCAGCACCGCCGGCACCACCGGTGCTTCCGAGGTGGGCGCCCGGCGCCCACCTGGCGCATGGCCCCGTCGGTGCCCGTCGCCTTCGGCGTGTTCGTGGCCTACGTCGCGGCATTCCACGGCCTCACGGTGGCCTCCGGCGTCACCTTCGACGACCGGTTCGCCAACGCGGGCAACGCCTTCAGGGGCGCCGTGGTCCCGCTGGCCGTGGCCACCCTGCTGGTGGTCGGGTTCGCGCTCTGGGCGCGCTGGGGCTTCGTGCTCAAGGACCCCGAGCGGCTGCCGATGACCCGGGCCATGTTGGTGGCCGTGGTCGTGTACGCGGTGGCCATCGTCGTGCAGTTCGCGGTCGTCGACTGGAGCAGGGTCTCGGAGCTGGTGCTCCCGCTCATCGCCGCCGCCGTCCTGGTCGGCATCGCCGAGGAAACCCTCTTCCGGGGCGTCATCCTGCGCAGCCTGCGCACCAACGCCCGGCCCGAGGCCTGGGCCGTGCTGATCACCACCGTGTGGTTCGGCGCGTTCCACATGATCGGCGTCATCAGCGGGATGGACGTCGTCAGCTCCCTCATCCAGAGCTTCCTCGCCGCCGCGTCCGGGGTCGTGTACTACCTGTTCCGACGCCTGTGCGGCACGCTCGTGCTGGCGGTGGCCGCCCACGGCCTGTGGGACCTGTCCCTGTTCCTGCCGGCCTCCACCGGATCCCTGCGACAGGCCGACCGCATCGCGCTGATCCTCGTCGTCATCACCTCGATCGTCGCGCTGGCCGTCCTGCTCCGCCACGACCGCACCATCGCCGTCACCCGCACCGGCGTGCAGAGCCTCGACACGGCATCCGCCGACGCCGGTTAGCGCTCGAACCGGAGGAGAGAGCCGGGCAGGTCGAGATCGAGGGTGGGCCGGCGTTCGCGTTCGGCGGCTCGGTCGGTGTGGCCGCGGTGCTGCCCGGGGACCTGGCCAAGATCGGGGTCGCGCTCTGACGCCCTCGGCGCCGGACATGACGCGGCGCAGCCGTCCGATCGAACGCTGCTGCCGCGTGGCCGTGCACGGATCGGAGGAGGTGGCGGCGCGCCTCCGCGTCATGTGGAGCTCCGGACGGGTCTTCATCGGTGTGAGGGCGGCCAGCTCCTGGCGGTCCGCAACGGACTCGGCGCCTGACCGTTCAAGGCGCCGCACCGCGTGGTGGTGGTACCCGTGGGACGACTGGCCGGGTACCACCACCACCACCCCAACACCACGTGCGCAGCACGCCTGCACGCATCCACCCGGAGGTCAGCATGACCGTCATCGCGTTCCGCCCCCGCCCGCAGCCGGCGTCCCGAGCACGAACGGACGTCCCGGTGCCCCTGGTCGGGACCTTCCGGGCCCCCCGCGGTGGGATGGGCCACCTGGTGGGGTCCCTACGGGTGCACCGGCTCGTGATCATCCCCCGCGGGACGTTCGTGACCGGAGTCTTCACCGGAGAGCTGCGAGACCACGACGGAACCCTGGTGGGGGTGGACACCCGCCGGGCCACGATCGCGGCCGACCTCGTGCGTCAGGGGGAGGGCTACCTGCCGGTGCTGCGCCCGTTCCAGCTCGACCTGATGGGCATCACGGTCGACGTGGCCGCCACCACCGTCGACCCGGCGCTGGCCCCGACCCCAGACCGCGACCACGGTCGCCCCGCCCCAGGGGCCGGGCCGGCCGGCCTTCGCGGAGTGCCCTCATGAAGCTCCTCGCCCTGCTCACCCCGGTGGCGATGCTCGGCGCACTGTGGGTGCTCCAGCGACTCGAGGTCTGGATGAGCCACCCCCTCGGGCGCAGCGGAGGTGGCTCGTCGCGCGGGGTGGCGCGCCGCACCACCACGCGCTCACCGCAACGGCGCCGAAGGAGCGTGGTCCATGACTGACGTCGGCACCCAGGCGCCCGAAGCTCCCGACGAGGAACCCGCGCGCCCCCTGCCGCGGGACCCGCCCCCACCTCCGGGATACGTCAACCCGGTGGAGCAGAGCGAGCTCCTCGAGCAGCTGTTCTTCCATCGGGATGAGGCGTGACGGGCCGCAGGAACCGGCTGGTCAGCAGCAGCCTCCCGGCCCGGCCTGCGGCCTAGGGTCGGCAGCGTGACCGAGCAGGCGGCCGACGAGTGGGTCGAGCAGGAGGGGCAGGACGGCGAGGTCGCCGACCTGATCCCCATGCTCCGCCGGATCGTCGGCGCCCGGGTGGGACACCACCCGTCCGCCGAGGACCTCGTGCAGGAGACGCTCGTGCGCGTGCTGGCCGCTCGCGACCGGATCGAGCCGGGCATGGTCGAGCCCTACGCGATCGCCACCCTGCGCAACCTGATGGCCACGATGTGGCGCCAGGAGGACCGCGAGCGGCGCAACCGGCATCGGGCCCACGACCCGGGCGAACCCGAGCAGGGCGAGGACGTCGTGATCGCCTCCGAGGAGACGGCCGCGATCGCTCGCGCCGTGCAACGCCTCGACGACCGGGAACGCCGCATCCTGCTGGCGCACGAGGTCGGTGGCGAGCCCACGCGCGCCCTGGCCGAGGAGTCCGGCAGCACGGCGGGCGCGGTGGCCGCGCAGCTGAAGCGGACGAGGGCCCGGTTGCGCGTGGAGTACCTGATCGCCCTCGAGAACGTCGAGCCACCCACCGACCGGTGCCGGCCGGTGCTGCTGGCCCTGTCCAGCGCCGACCGGCGTCGTCAGCGGGAGGTCGACGCCGCGGGCCACCTGCTCGAATGCGACCTGTGCGCGCGCCTGAGCGGGCCGCTGCTCGACCGCGGACCCGTGCGCGACGACGAGCGCCAGGTCACCATCACCGGGGATCCCGACATCGTCACCGCCCGTCAGGCCGCGCGCGAGATCGCCGTTCGGGCCGGGTTCACCGGCGCCGAGCTCACCCTGCTGGCCACCGCGGTCTCCGAGATCGCCCGCAACATCGTCCGGTTCGCCGAGCACGGCACCGTCACCGTCGAGCTGCTGCGCGAGCCGCGACCCGGCATCCGCGTGGTCGCCCGGGACGCCGGCCCCGGCATCCCGGACGTCGAGCAGGCACTGACAGACGGGTACAGCACCGACGAGGGGCTCGGGCTGGGCCTGCCCGGCGCCCGCCGGCTCGTCGACGAGTTCGACATCGCCTCCGAGCAGGGGCGTGGCACCACCGTGGTCCTGACCAAGTGGTTCGACAGGAAGAAGGCACGAGGATGACCGACGATCGCACCGACGACCAGCTGCCCGAGGAGCAGTCGCCCGCCAACGACCACCTCCTGCCTCAGCTGGTGGCGCACCTGCGCGAGCACCGGGCCAAGCTGCGCGACGAGTGGGCGGACCGGATCCGCGAGGCGCACCTGCTCGAGGCGATGACTCCCCAGGAGATGACTGCCGAGACCACCAGCGTCTACGACAACTACGTCGAGGTGCTCGAGACGGGCAGCGTCGAGGCACTGCAGCACTACGCCCGTGACCTGTCCGAGCGGATCATCCCCAGGGGCGTGGAGACCCACGAGGTCGTCGGGATCGTCCTCCTGCTGCGCGACGTCCTGGCCAGGTCGCTGTTCGAGAAGTACCAGCGCGACTTCGGCCTGCTCAACGAGGTGCTCGACGCGTACGAGCCCGCTGCGAACCGGATCGCCAACACGGTGGCGGTCAGTTTCGTCGAGGAGCGCGAGCGGGTCATCCGCCAGCAGCAGGACGCCATCCAGGAGCTGTCCACGCCCGTGCTGCCGGTGCGTGAGCGCCTGCTCATCCTGCCGATCATCGGCGTCCTGGACAGCGAGCGGGCCCGCCAGCTGACCGAGCAGCTGCTCAACGGCATCCGCACCCATCGCGCCAAGGTCGTGGTCATCGACATCACCGGCGCCCCCGACGTGGACCAGGCCGTCGCGAACCACCTCGTCGAGACCGTCGACGCCTCCCGGCTGATGGGGGCCAGCGTCATCATCACCGGCCTGTCGCCGACGATCGCCCAGACCCTGGTGACCATCGGCGTCGACCTGAGCAAGATGAACACCATCGGCGACCTGCAGGGCGGGCTCGAGGAGGCCGAGCGCCTGCTCGGCTACCGGGTGACGCGCACGGAGGTGACCGACGGCTCGTGAACACCGGACCGGCGCTCGTCTCGATCCTGCGACAGGGGGACACCCTGGTCGCATCGGTCCACACTGCCCTGGACGACTCCCAGATGGTTCGCTTCCAGGAGGACCTCGTGCGCCAGATCGGCGAGCACCGTGCCCGTGGGGTGATCATCGACGTCGCCGCCCTCGATGTGATCGACAGCTTCGCGGCGCGCACGCTGCGTGCCCTGGCCGAGATGGCTCGCCTGCGCGGCGCCGTCACCGTCATCGTCGGCATCCAGCCCGACGTCGCCATGACGATGGTCCGGCTCGGGATGAGCATGGGTGCGGTGCGCACCGCCCTGGACCTCGAGGAGGGGCTGGGCCACGTCGCGCAGCTCACCGGCCAGCCGAGCACCCGACCCGCGGGCTCGTCGTGATGACCGACCTGGAGAGCCTGACCCGCGACTACCGCACCGGGTTCCTTCGCTATCTCCCACGACGCAGCGAAGCCGCGCTCACCGCCGGCTACCAGCTCGGGCGACGAGCCGCCACGACCGGCGCCGGCCTGCTGGACCTGGTCCGTGCGCACCACGAGGTGCTCGGTGAGGTCCTGGGCCGCCGGCCGTCGCCCGACACCGAGATGGTGATGGATGCCGCGTGCGAGTTCCTCAGCGAGGTGCTGTCGACCTTCGAGATGGCCCACCGCGTCCTGCACGACCCACCTCCTGCGCGGCCGCGCACCCCGTGAACCCCGTTCGCCGAGCACCGTCGGGGCGCGTCACGTCATGAGGAGGGGCTCAAGGCGTAGTCACCACGGAAGGGGGGATCTGACTCCGCCACCGCACCCGGTCCAGTCCCGTTCCCCACAGTCCACTCCCATTTCCCAGAAGGGCATTCGTATGAGGCTTTGCACCCAATGCACCCCGAGCTCCGAGACCTGGAGCGGCCCGACCGCCCCACCGGGACGATGCAGTGAGTGCGGCCGCGCATTCGACATCCAGGGCGTCCCCATCCAGGACGAGAGCATCACGTGCCCGGTGCACACCCCCATCCTCGCCAGCTGCCCGCACCCGAGCGCCGGTGACGGCGTCGAGGCGCACGCACCGGCCGCCTCCTGGCTCGCGAACGACACCGGCAGCG
>CAWDBL010000022.1:0-197906 GCA_963800505.1 uncultured Actinomycetota bacterium | reverse complement strand
GCCGCAGATAGTGAGGTAGCGCGGACGTCGTCGCTTCCTCAGGCGATGGACTCGAAGTGCAGGCGCAGACCGAGGGCGCGAGAAACCTTGAGCACGGTGGCGAAGCTGGGGTTGCCATCGGCGGACAGCGCCTTGTACAGACCCTCGCGGCTCATCCCCGCTCGGCGAGCGAGTTCGCTGACGTTGCCGGAGCGCGCGATGGCACCCAGTGCCTGGGCGATCAGGGCGGGGTCGTCGTCGCCTTCGTCGATCACGGCCTCGAGGTAGGCCGCCACGTCGTCGAAGGTGGACAGGTAGTCGGCAGCGTCGAAGGGGGAGAAGGTCTCACTCTTGTCGCTCATCGGTCTCCTCCTTGTTTCACTCGCCACTGTTGGGCGATGTCGTGCGCGGCCGCGATGTCAGCGCTCTGGGTCGACTTGTCCCCGCCACAGAGCAACAGGATGAGCCGGTCGCCCTCGCGCAGGTAGTAGACCCGGTAGCCCGGTCCGTAGTCGATGCGGAGCTCGGAGATGCCACCTCCGACTGGTTTGACGTCGCCAGGATTGCCCGCGGCGAGCCGGTCGATCCGGATCAGGACCCGTGCGGCAGCCCGGCGATCCTTCAGTTTGCGTAACCACCGATCGAACGTCGAGGACCTGACGACGTCGACCATGTGTTAACTGTAGTTAACAGGTGCTGCTCGAGCAAGGGGCACAAGGAGGCCAGGCGTTAGTGCACGCTTAGGGCACGCTCGGAATGCGAATTTCTATTTGCGCAGGTGAGGCCAGGTTTTCGACGGCGCCCCCGGCAGGACTCGAACCTGCGACCTCGAGATTAGAAGGCTCTTGCTCTATCCGGCTGAGCTACGGGGGCCGGGCGGCCGGGACGCCGGACGCCGGGCTCAGTGTAGGGCGGGACCGCGGTGACGCACCGAGCGAGCGGTGACCCTGGCCGGCATCCATGAACCGCGACGCGACCGTGCACGCCCACGCCTACCCGGGCGCCGTGCGAAGCTCCTGCGGTCGCTCGACCCTCAGCCGCCCAGCGGCAGCCGCGCCAAGACCTCGTGCCGCGGGCCGTGCCCACGCTCGCGCGGCAGGTGCGAGGCCACGACAACCACGTCCGACGCCACCCACGCCGGCCCGGCATACGTCGAGAGCACCCGCAGCCAGCGGGTCGCGTCCTGCGCCCACGAGAACCGTCCCAGGGTCAGGTGGGGGACGAACGCCCCACCCTCGGGTGCCGCACCGGCCACAGCGCACGCCGACCGCACGCCGCGCGCCAGCCGGCCGAGGTCCTCGACCGCGCCATCCGCGCCATCCGCGCCGTCCACGCCGGCCCAGAGCACCTTGGCCCGCGTGACGTCCGGGAAGCAGCCACCCCCGGTGACCGCCAGCTCGATCGGCCCCGTTCGACCGGCCACGGCGCCCACCCCGTCGACCATGTCCTCGACCACCCGGTCCGGCGCCGCAGCCATGAACGCCAAGGTCAGGTGCCACCGGGCCGGCGAGGACCACCGCAGCTCCGGACCCGCCTCCCGGCGCACCGCGAGGAACTCGTCGAGGTGCTCCACGGCATCCACAGAGGGCTCGATCGCCACGAACATGCGCATGACGAACATCATCCGCCGCACCCTGGCGTTGGCGGGCCGACCTGCGTAGGGGTCGTTAGGCTGGCGCCGTGACGGTGGACGAAGACGTGGAGGCCCTGGTCTCCGCCGTCGAGGGGCTGCGGGACGCCGTCGGGGGGGCATCGCTACCCCTCGACGTCACCAGTCGCGCACCCGCGGAGGCCTCCCGCCGCCAGCTCCTCCAGCAGCTCGACGACTACGTGCTGCCCCGCTTGCGGGCCATCGACGCACCGCTGCTCGCGGTGGTCGGCGGCTCCACCGGTGCGGGCAAGTCGACCCTGGTCAACTCGGTGGTCGGGGCGCAGGTGAGCCGATCAGGGGTGCTGCGGCCCACCACCACGTCACCGGTGCTGGTGCACCACCCCGACGACCGGCACTGGTTCTCCGACGCCCGCATCCTGCCCGGGCTCGCGAGGGTCACCGGCCAGGACACCGGCGAGAGCCAGCCCGGCACCGTGCGCCTCGCCGAGTCGACCGCGCTGCCTGCGGGCATGGCGCTGCTCGACGCTCCCGACATCGACTCGGTCGTCTCCGCCAACCGCGCCATCGCCACCCAGCTGCTCTCCGCCGCCGACCTCTGGCTCTTCGTCACGACGGCGGCGCGTTATGCGGATGCCGTGCCATGGGACCTCCTGCGCACGGCCGCCGACCGCGGCACCTCGGTCGCCATCGTGCTCGACCGCATCCCGCCGGATGCCGTGGCCGAGATCCGCCCGCACCTCGCCGCGATGCTGCGCGAGCAGGGTTTGCCCACGGCACCGATCTTCACGGTCCCCGAGACCACGCTCGGCCCCGAGGGGCGCCTGCCGGCGGAGGCCGTGGAGCGGCTGCGCTCATGGCTCCAGGCGTTGGCCAGCGACGCCCGCGCCCGCTCGATCGTGGTCGGGCAGACCCTGCGCGGCGCCGTCGACTCGCTCTCCGGGCGCACCGCCGAGCTCGTCGTCGCCAGCCGCGACCAGCACGACGCGGCGGTCTCGCTGCGCAAGGCGGTCGACGAGTCTTTCACCGAGGCGCACCGGCGGGTCGACGCCGGCATGACCGACGGCACGCTGCTGCGCGGGGAGGTGCTGGCCCGCTGGCAGGAGTTCGTCGGCACGGGGGAGTTCTTCCGGCAGGTGGAGTCGACTGTCGCCCGGTGGCGCGACAAGGTCACCGCCGCGATCAAGGGCAACCCGCCACCGGCCGACAACCTCGGCGAGGCACTGCAGAGCGGGGTCGCCGCCCTGCTGCTCTCCAACGCCGAGACGGCCTCGTCCGAGACCGCCCGCGCCTGGCGCCGGCTGCCCGGTGGCAGCCAGATCCTCACCGCGCACCCCGACCTCGGCAAGCCGTCGCCGGGGCTGCGGCCCGACGTCGAGCGGCTCGTGCGCGACTGGCAGGGCGAGGTGCTCGAGCTGGTGCGCACCGAGGGCCAGGGCCGGCGCACCAACGCGCGCATTGCGGCATACGGGCTCAACGCGATCGGCCTGTTCCTCATGCTCGTGGCGTTCAGCAGCACCTACGGCCTCACCGGCGCCGAGGTCGGCATCGCCGGCGGCACGGCCCTGCTCGCCCAGCGGGTGCTCGAGGCGATCTTCGGCGACCAGGCCGTGCGCGACATGGCGGCGAAGGCCCGGCGCAGCCTGCTCGACCTCGCCGACGAGCTGTTCACCGCCGAGCGCGAGCGGTATGCCGCCGCGCTCGCCGACGTGGCCGCCCCCGCCGACCAGGCCAAGCGGCTAGCGGCGGTGGCGGCCGAGCTGCGGGCGGTGGTGCGGTGAGCCCGTTGCGGATGGGTTCGTCCCGGGGCGCCGTCGTCTCGGCCGAGCAGCTGTCGGCGGCGGCCACCTCGCTCGCGGCGGCCGTCGACGCCGGCGGCGAGCAGCTGCCCGTCGAGGGGCGCCAGCGGGCCCACTCCGTGGTCACCAAGGTGTCCGAGCGCACCGCACTGGTGGGCGGTCACACCGTCGCGGCGCTCGCCGGCGCCACCGGCAGCGGCAAGTCCTCGCTGTTCAACGCCCTGGTCGGCGCCCCCGTCGCCACCGTCGGGGTGCGGCGCCCGACCACGTCGACCCCCACGGCGGCCATCTGGGGTGAGGAGCCGGTCGGCGACCTGCTCGACTGGCTGGGGGTGGGGGCCCGGCACCTGGTGCCCACCGACCCCGAGGCCGACCCGCGTGCCGGCCACCACGGGGGGCCGATCGGCTCGCTCGACGGGCTCGTGCTGCTCGACCTGCCCGACTTCGACTCCCGCGAGACCGGCAACCGCACCGAGGCCGAGCGCGTGCTCGAGCTCGTCGACCTGTTCGTCTGGGTCACCGACCCGCAGAAGTACGCCGACGCACGGTTGCACGACGACTACGTCTCCGCGCTGCGCACCCACGAAGCCGTCACGATGGTGGTGCTCAACCAGGTCGACCGGCTCACTCCCGAGGAGGTCGGGCAGTGCCGAGCCGACCTGGTGCGGCTGATGGAGCACGACGGCGTGCCGCGGGTGACGGTGCTCGCCACCTCGGTGGTCACCGGCGACGGGCTCGACGAGCTGCACCAACGGCTCGCCAACGCCGTGGCCGGCCGCACGATGAGCCGAGCGCGGCTGGCGGGTGACGTCCGCGCGGCGGCGGGGGCTCTGTGCGAGCACGTCGCCGACGGCGAGCCCGGGGTCGACGACGCCGCCCGCACCGAGCTGCTCGACGCCCTGGCCCGCAGCGCCGGCGTGCCCACCGTGGTGCAGGCCGTCGAGCGCGACTACCGGATGGAGGCCGCTGCCAGCGCCGGATGGCCGTTCACCCGGTGGGTGCACCACCTGCGCCCCCGCCCGCTGCGCCGGCTGCGGCTCGACGGGCGGGACGTGCGGGTCACCGACGCCGATGTGCGCTCGGTGCTCGGCCGCTCGTCGCTACCGCCGCCGAGCCCGGCATCCCGCGCCGCGGTCGACCTCGCGACCCGACGCCTGGCCGACCGGGCCAGCACGTCGTTGCCACACCCGTGGGCGGATGCCGTCGAGCGCGCCGCCGACCCGCCCGGCCCCGCGCTGGGCGACGCCCTCGACCGTGCGGTGGTCGGCACGTCGCTGCACGCCCGGGTGCCGGTGTGGTGGCGGGTGGTCGGCCTGGTGCAGCTGCTGCTGGCCGCCGCCGCGGTCGTCGGCTTCCTGTGGCTGGCGCTCTACGTCGTGGTGGGCTGGGCGCAGCTCGACCAGGTGATCGGTGACCCACCGACCCTTGGCGTGGTCCCGGTGCCCCTGGTGCTGTTCGTGGGCGGGTTGCTCGGCGGGCTGCTGCTGGCGCTGGTGTCCCGGTGGATGGCCGGGATCGGTGGGCGACGCCGCGGTCGCGTCATGGACGCCCGGTTGCGGGCCTCCATCGACGAGGTCGCCCGGGCCGAGATCGTGCAGCCGGTCGAGCGGGTGCTCGAGCGGCACGCGGCGACCCGCCTGGCGCTGAGCCGCGCCGCCGACGTCTGACCGTCGTCCACAGGGGGTGCTGCGGCCCTCGCGTCGTCCACAGGTTCGCGGACGTCGTTGTCGGCGTTGCGGGTCGGGCCGAGAGTTGGCGCAGCGGCCCCGATGGGCGGGGCCGGGGGAGGACGCACCGATGAGCACCAACGAGACGCACGTGACGATC
Source organism: uncultured Actinomycetota bacterium (assembly GCA_963800505.1). GTDB lineage: Bacteria > Actinomycetota > Actinomycetes > Actinomycetales > Dermatophilaceae > Fodinibacter. The sequence continues at coordinate 192,692 of CAWDBL010000022.1, read as the reverse complement.
AAGGGGCGGCTGTGCGCCGACCCGCTGGTCTTCACCACCAAGGCCGGCGCACCGATGACGAAGTTCCGTGTCGCGCAGAGCGGCCGGCGCCAGGTCCAGCCCGGCCAGTGGGAGGACACCGAGCCGAGCTTCTACGACGTGCTGGCCTACCGGTCGCTCGCCGCGAACATCGGGGTGTCCCTCAAGAAGGGCCACCCGGTCACCGTGCACGGGCGCCAGCGCGTGGTGCAGTGGCGCCGCGACGACGGCCAGGTCTTCGTCAACGTCGAGATCGAGGCGGATGCCGTGGGGCACGACCTCACGTTCGGCACCACCGCGTTCGCGCGGGTCGGCATGGGCCGCGGCGGCGGTGGCGACTCGTGGTCGCCGGGTGAGGGAGCCGGGGCCCAGGGCGGCCGCTCCGACGACGACACCGGCTCGTCGGGTCGGCTGGGCGACCCGGACAACGACCCGTACGTCCTCGACGGCGGGCTCGGTCGGGGCCTGGGCGAGGTGGGGTTCGGCGCGCCGGGCGAGGCGGGTGAGGTGGGTGACCCGGGGGAGGCATCCGGACCGGGTTCGGACAGCGGCCCGCTGGTCCGGCCCGGGAAGGAGGCTGCGGCCTGACGACCGGCGTCGCGGGCCGCGGATTCGGGCTGGAGCGGTGCTGGTCGATAACCTGTGCGGCATGCCCGAGTTCATCTACGTCATGTCGCGCGCCCGCAAGGCCCACGGCGACAAGGTCATCCTCGACGACGTCACCCTGTCGTTCCTGCCCGGCGCGAAGATCGGCGTCGTCGGCCCGAACGGTGCGGGAAAGTCCTCGGTGCTGAAGATCATGGCCGGCCTGGACCAGCCCTCGAACGGTGAGGCGCGGCTGACGCCCGGCTACTCGGTCGGCATCCTCATGCAGGAGCCCGAGCTCAACGAGGAGAAGACGGTCCTCGGCAACGTGGAGGAGGGCGCCGGCGAGATCAAGGCCAAGGTCGACCGCTACAACGAGATCTCCGCCCTGATGGCCGACCCCGACGCCGACTTCGACGCGCTGATGACCGAGATGGGCCACCTGCAGGAGGCCATCGACGCCGCCGACGCCTGGGACCTCGACTCACAGCTCGAGCAGGCCATGGACGCCCTGCGCTGCCCGCCGCCCGACGCCGACGTCACGGTGCTGTCCGGTGGTGAGCGCCGCCGGGTCGCCCTGTGCAAGCTGCTGCTCCAGAAGCCCGACCTGCTCCTGCTCGACGAGCCCACCAACCACCTCGACGCCGAGTCGGTGCTGTGGCTCGAGCAGCACCTGGCGGCCTACCACGGCGCCGTCGTCGCCGTGACGCACGACCGGTACTTCATGGACAACGTGGCGCAGTGGATCCTCGAGCTCGACCGGGGCCGGGCCTACCCCTACGAGGGCAACTACTCCACCTACCTGGAGAAGAAGCACGCCCGCCTCGAGGTGCAGGGCAAGAAGGACGCCAAGCTCGCCAGGCGCCTCGCCGAGGAGCTCGCGTGGGTGCGCAGCAACGCCAAGGCCAAGCAGACCAAGTCCAAGGCGCGGCTGGCCCGCTACGAGGAGATGGCGACCGAGGCCGACCGCACCCGCAAGCTCGACTTCGAGGAGATCCAGATCCCGCCGGGTCCGCGCCTGGGGAGCAAGGTCATCGAGGTCAAGAACCTGCGCAAGGGCTTCGGCGACCGGGTGCTCATCGACGGACTGTCGTTCACCCTGCCGCGCAACGGCATCGTCGGCGTGATCGGCCCGAACGGGGTGGGCAAGACGACCCTGTTCAAGACGATCGTCGGCCTCGAGAAGGTCGACGCCGGCGTCGTCGACGTCGGTGAGACGGTCAAGATCTCCTACGTCGACCAGAGCCGCGGCGGCCTCGACCCGAACAAGAACCTGTGGGAGACGGTGTCCGGCGGCCACGACTACATCAACGTCGGCCAGGTCGAGATCCCGTCGCGCGCCTACGTCAGCCAGTTCGGGTTCAAGGGCCCGACCAGCAGAAGAAGGCGGGCGTGCTCTCCGGTGGCGAGCGCAACCGGCTCAACCTGGCGCTCACCCTCAAGGAGGGCGGCAACCTGCTGCTGCTCGACGAGCCGACCAACGACCTCGACGTCGAGACCCTCGGCTCGCTCGAGAACGCCCTGCTCGAGTTCCCCGGCTGCGCCGTGGTCATCAGCCACGACCGGTGGTTCCTCGACCGGGTCGTCACGCACATCCTCGCCTACGAGGGCACCGACGAGGACCCGGCGAAGTGGTACTGGTTCGAGGGCAACTTCGAGTCGTACGAGGCCAACAAGATCGAGCGTCTCGGCGTCGAGGCGGCCCGACCGCACCGGGTCACCTACCGCAAGCTCACCCGCGACTGACCGGTGTGAGCCGGCCCGGCCGGCTCACACCGCGACGCGACGGAGCACCAGGTAGGTGGCGCCGAGCATGCCGGCGGTGGCCACCAACAGCCACGCCGTGAGTGTGAGGGGCGTCAGCGAGACCACCCACTCGCCGACGGCACCCCAGGCATCGGCCGCGGTCACGAGGGCCGAGGCGGCAGTCACGCTCCCCATGCCCACGGCTGCCCCGACGAGCATGCCGGATCCGCCGAACCTCGCGTAGAGCCCGGCCGTGAAGGCGCCCAGTGCCAGGGCGAGCAGCATCGGCACCGCGTAGACGGCGAGCAGCTGGTAGGTGGGCACGTCGGTCAGCCACGGCACCCGGAAGAACCTGCCGCCCTGACCGAATCCGCCGGTGGCGCTCTCGAGGAGGTTGAGCAGGGTCAGCACGACGCCGGTCACCGCGGCGGACGTGCCGGCGTAGATCAGGCTGCCGGCCATGAACGCGGTGCGGGTGGCCCCGAGTCCGAGCATGAACGGCAGCTGGCGCGAGATCGCGATCCCGGCAACGAACGCGGCGGTGACGTAGAGCGACAGGAGCCCGCCGGTGGTCTTCTGGAAGCCGTCGACGTTGCGCAGCGCGACCCAGAGGGTGACATTGACGACGAACGAGATGGCCAGGATCGCCCACGGCCAGATGGCATGGGAGACGTCGACGGCGTGAACCCGTGCGACGGCGACGGCGCGGCTCATCGGGTGCCTCCTTCGGTGGGACGGGTGTGATCTGGGCGGTCGGTCGTCGCGTGGGCCACGAGGTCCTGCAGCGACACGGGGGAGAGGTCAAGGCTCAGCTCGTCGGCCAGGCGGCGCTCCGGGTCGTCGACCCGCCCGCGCACGGTGGCCGTCGCGTACGCGCCGACGGCCTGGTGGGCCACCACCTCACGCCGTCCGACGAACTCGGCGACCGGCCCCGCGGGCCCGACGACCGTGAAGGCCGTGCCCCTCACCTCGTCGGCCTCGGCATCGATGACGACCCGGCCGTGGTCGACGACCACGACCCGCTCGAGCAGGTTGGCGACCTCGTCGATGAGGTGCGTCGACAGCACCACGGTGCGCGGGTGCTCGGCGAAGTCGGCGAGCAGACGGTCGTAGAACAGCACCCGGCTGGGTGCGTCGAGGCCGAGGTAGGGCTCGTCGAACAGGGTGAGGGGGGCGCGCGACGCCAGCCCGATGACGATGCCCAGCGCCGAGCGCATCCCGCGCGACAGCTTGCTCACCCGCCGTGTGGTGGGCAGGTCGAAGTCGGTGACCAGGCGCTTCGCGAGGTCCTCGTCCCAGCCCGGCTGCAGGAGCCGGGCGGACGCCAGCACCCGGGAGACCGAGAGGTCGGGGTAGGTCTGTGACTCCTTGACGAAGCAGGTGCGCCGAAGCACGTGCTCGTTCTCGAAGGGGTCGGCGCCGAAGACCTCGACGCTGCCGGACGACGGGCGCTCCAGCCCGGTGACCAGGCGCATCAGGGTGGTCTTGCCCGCCCCGTTGCGGCCGAGCAGGCCGTGCACCCGGCCCGCCTCGAGCTCGAACGACGCGTCGTCGACCGCGCTCACCCCGCGGTAGCGACGGCTGGCGTGGGTCACCCGCACCGCGGTGGTCATGCGGTCACCTCCACACCGGTGACGAGGCCGTGCAGCTCCTCAGGCCGGATGCCGAGGCGGGTGGCCTCGCGCAGCATCGGCTCGACGTACTCCGCGGCGAACCTGGCCCGCCGTTCGGCGAGCAGCCGGTCACGTGCTCCGGTGGCGACGAACATCCCGATTCCCCTCTTCTTGTAGAGCACACCTGCGTCGACCAGCTCGTTGACACCCTTGGCCGCGGTCGCGGGGTTGATCCGGTGGATCGCGGCGAACTCGTTGGTCGAGGGCACCTGGGCCTCCTCGGCCAGGGTGCCGTCCAGGATCTGCGCGGCGATGCGCTCGGCGATCTGCCGGAAGATCGGACTGCCGTCGTCGATCACGGGGCTCCTCGCTCGCGCGGCGTGCTCTGCTTCGGTGGTTAGTTACCCAACTAATTAACCATGTAACCGCGCCGAGCGTCAAGCCCCGGCCCGTCCCCGGCTAGGGTGTGCCGCGTGGAGACGGAGACCGCGCGCCCCGCGCCGCACCTGGTCTCAGTGGTCATCCCCGTCTACCAGGGCGAGCTGACCCTCGGTCCCGTCGTCGAGGAGCTCGCGGCGTCGGTCGCCGACCGGGTCACCCCGGCCGGGCGCGCCTACCGCGTCACCGAGGTGGTGCTGGTGCACGACTGCGGCCCCGACGCCTCCGACGACACCGTGCGGTCGCTCGCCGCGGCCCACGACTGGGTGCGCCCGGTCTGGCTGAGCCGCAACTTCGGCCAGCACGCGGCCACCCTGGCCGGCATCGCCGCCTCCGGTGGCGAGTGGGTCGTCACCATGGACGAGGACGGCCAGCACGACCCCGAGGCGATCGGGGCGCTGCTCGACACGGCGATGACCGAGCAGGCCGACGTCGTCTACGCGAGCCCCACCAACGAGCCCCCGCACGGTGCGGTGCGCAACGCGGCGTCCCGGGGCGCGAAGTGGCTCGTCGACCGGCTCGCCAAGGGAGCGGATGCCGGGGCCTTCTCCAGCTTCCGGCTGGTGATCGGCGAGGTGGCGCGCTCCGTCGCGGCGTATGCCGGCCCGGGCATCTACCTCGACGTCGCCATCGCCTGGGTCGCCAACCGCACCGCCACCTGCCCGGTCGAGATGCGCAGCGAGGGCGACCGCCCCTCGGGCTACACCTTCCGCCGGCTGGTCAGCCACTTCTGGCGGCTCGTGCTCTCCAGCGGCACCCGCCCGCTGCGCTGGGTGAGCGCCCTCGGCGCCGCCGCCGTGCTGCTGGCCCCCGTCGTGGCCCTGGCCCTGGTCATCGGCCGGGCCAGCGGGCGCTGGCAGGTGCCCGGCTGGACCTCGACGATGATCCTGCTCATGGTCGCCACCGGGGTCATCCTGTTCAGCCTCGGCATCATCGCCGAGTACGTCGGGCTGGCCGTGAACATGGCGATGGGCAAGCCGCTCTACCTGCCCGTGCGCGACCGCCGTGAGGGCCCCCTGGGCCGGGACCGCGCGTGACCCCGGCCGACCCCCGACCCCTCACCTGGGTCGTCGGGTCCGGCGGGCTCGTCGGCCGTCACGTCGTGGCCGAGCTCGGCGCCGCCGGGCACGAGGTGCTCACCACGACGGTGCCGTGGCACGACGAGGACGAGAGCGTGCGCACGCTGGTGCAGGAGGTCGGCCGGTTCACGCAGCGGCGCGCCGGCCGACCCTGGGCGCTCGCCTGGTGCGCCGGTGCCGGGGTCGTGGCCACCGGCGAGGAGGCTCTCGCCGCGGAGGTGCGGGTCTTCGAGCGCGTGACCGCCGCCCTCACGGCATCCGGGCCGGCCGGCGACGACGGCGTGGTCTTCCTCGCCTCGTCGGCCGGCGGCCTGTATGCCGGCAGCACCCCGGCGCCGTTCGACGAGCGCACGCCACCGCGACCGCTGGTGGCCTACGGCCGGGCCAAGCTCGCCATGGAGGCGGCCGTCGAGCGGCTGGCCGGGGCCACCGGGGTGCGCGCGGTGCTCGGCCGGCTGGCCAACGTCTACGGCCCCGGCCAGACCCTCGGCAAGCCGCAGGGCCTGCTCTCCCAGCTGTGCCTGGCCGACGCCACCGGCCGGCCGCTGCCGGTGTTCGTCTCGATGGACACCATCCGCGACTACCTGTATGCCGGGGACGCCGCCCGGATGGTCGTGCGCAGCCTCGCACTGGCGCGTGCGGAACCGCCCGGCACGGTCGTCACGAAGGTTCTCGCCTCGGGGCGGCCGGTCACCGTCGGCTACCTGGTCGCCGAGGCGCGCCGGGTGTTCCACCGCCCGCTGCGCACCATCCCGGTCGGCGGCGCCGGGGCCGGGCAGGTGCTCGACCTGCGCCTGGAGTCGACGGTGTGGCCCGAGGTCGACGCCCTCGCGGCGACGCCGCTGCCCGCCGGGCTCGCTCGCACCTCCGCCGACGTGCGGGCCCGGGTCGTGTCCGGCGGCCCGCTCGACGGCTGAGCGCCGCGCCGGTCGACCGGGCGCTGCAGTCGGCTCAGTCGGCCCGGGTGGCGGCGAGGAACACCGACGAGCCGAACGGCAGGTCGCGCCGTCGCAGCACCGCCCGGTCGGCCCGGGAGAGCCGGAGCAGCATGGCGTTCAGCGGGTCCGGCAGCCGAGGCAGCGCGACGATGTCGACCGGCCCGTCGGCCCGCCGGCGCGACACCCGGCGGGCCAGCCGTTCCGCCGCGAACATCGGGAAGACCGTGGCGAAGCCGTAGGTGGCCCGCTGCACCGTGAACCCCGCGCGCTCCACCGCGGCCACCGCGCGGCCCTTCGTGTAGCGCCGGTGGTGGCCGTTGGCGACGTCGAAGTCCGTCCACGCCCAGGTGTACGCCGGCACCGACATGACGAACCGGCCGCCCGGGCGCAGCACCCGGCGCACCTCGGCCAGCGCGGTGGCCTCGGGCTCGCAGTGCTCGATGACGTCGAAGGCCGACACCGCGTCGAAGGCGGCGTCCTCGAAGGGCAGCGCCAGCGCCGACCCGCACACCCCGTCGGACCCGAGCCCCCTGGGGTCGATGTCGAGCGAGACCGTGCGATGCGCCGACTCGCGGAACCACGCGGCACTCGGCCCGTCGGCACTGCCGAGGTCGAGCGCCAGCCCGGCGCCCTCGACGTGCGAGCGGAGCGTCACCTCGAGCAGGTCGGCCCGGGCGACGTACCACCAGTAGTCGGGGATCGCGATGGACGCCGAACCCCCATGTCCCTCGCCCGTGTTCACCGCGACACTCTAGCCGGGGTGGCACCGACGTCCCGACCGGCTCAGCCGGTGGCGCGGACCAGCCGCACGGCCAGGGCGCCGTAGGACGTCTCGATCATCACGGGGGTGCGCCGCACGTCGGGGGCGTACCAGCGGGCGACGTCGATGGCCATCGACAACAGGGCCAGCGAGGTGCCGGGCACGTCGTCGACCTCGAACTCACCGGTCTCCACCCCGTCGCGCAGCACTCCGGCGACCACGTTGTCGATCTCCTTGCGCAGGCCGAGCACGGCGTCGCGGTGCTCGGGGCTGAGGTGCCGGAACTCGAACTGCACGATCCGGCCGAGCTCGTAATGCTCGGCGTGCCAGCGCGAGAAGCCGCCGATGATGTCGCGCAGCGCCTCCGTGGGGTTCGGCGCCGCCTCCTTGGCGGCCACGAGCAGGTCGCGGGCGCGAGCGTGGCCCCGGCGGCTCAGCTCGAACAGCAGCACCTCCTTGGAGGCGAAGTGCACGTAGACCCCGGCGGGGGAGAGCCCGGCGCGCGAGGCGATGTCGCGGGTGGTCGTGGCGTGGAAGCCGCGCTCGGCGAACGCGTCGGCGGCGGCGAGCATGATGCGCACCGCCGTGTCGGTGACGTCACCGACCGCCTCCGAGCGCCCGCCGTCGGGCGCGAGGGCAGCAAGGACCGCGGTCTCGCTGAGCGGTGTGGGTGTCGGCACGGTTGACAGCATGCCGCACCCCGGCGACACTAAGCAAGCGCTTACTAAACGCTGGCGCGTCATCCCGAGCCGTCCCGGAGGAGATCCATGCCCCGCAACATCTACGGTCCCGAGCACGAGGACTTCCGCGCTTCGGTGAGCGAGTTCGTCGAGCGCACCCTCAAGCCGCGCGCCGAGCAGATGCTCGAGGTGCACGCGATCGACCGCGACATCTGGAAGGAGGCCGGCGCGCAGGGGCTGTTCGGCCTCGACATCCCCGAGGAGTTCGGGGGCATGGGCGCTGACGACTACCGCTTCAACGCGATCGCCGCCGAGGTGCTCAACGGCTTCAACGCCGCCGTGGGCTCGTGCTTCGGCATCCACAGCGACGTCTGCCCGCCCTACATCGTCGACCTCGGCACCCAGGAGCAGAAGGAGCGCTGGCTGCCGGCGATGGCCGCCGGCGAGAAGATCTGCGCCATCGCGATGACCGAGCCCGGCGGCGGCTCCGACCTCGCCGCGCTGAAGACCACCGCGGTGCGCGACGGCGACACCTGGGTGCTCAACGGCAGCAAGACCTTCATCACCAACGGCTACCAGGCCGACCTGGTCATCGTCGCCACCCGCACCGACCCGAGCAAGGGCGCCAAGGGCATCACCTTGTTCATGGTCGAGGACGGCATGGAGGGCTTCACCCGCGGTCGCAAGCTCGACAAGGTGGGCCAGGAGGAGAGCGACACCGCCGAGCTGTTCTTCACCGACGTGCGGGTGCCCGACCACAACCGGATCGGTCCCGAGGGCATGGGCTTCATCGCGATGATGCAGCGCCTGCCCCAGGAGCGGGTCGGCGCCGCCTGCGCCAACGTGGCGCACGCCAAGCAGATCCTGCTCGAGACCATCGAGTACGCCAAGGAGCGCAAGGCCTTCGGCCAGTCCATCGGCTCCTTCCAGCACAACAAGTTCAAGATCGCCGAGCTGGTCACCTCGATCGAGGTCGCCGAGGCCTACGTCGACGACTGCATCGAGGCGCACGCCGAGGGCAAGCTCTCCGCGGTCGACGCGGCGAAGGCCAAGTGGTGGAGCGCCCAGGTGCAGAACGACGTGCTCGACGAGTGCGTGCAGCTGCACGGCGGCTACGGCTACATGAACGAGTACCGCGTGGCCCGCGCCTGGCGCGACGCCCGGGTCACCAAGATCTGGGCCGGCTCCAACGAGATCATGAAGGAGCTCATCGGCCGCGACCTGGGCCTCTGACCTCGACGCGCGCTTGGGGCAACATCGACCGATAGGTCAGTCTTGCCCCACACACCGCACGACGGATGCCGTCCCGCTCACCGAGCGTGGGCGGCATCGGTCTGCCTGGCCGCGCCTGAGGCTGGAGCGGTCGCGGCCAGCACGCCGGCCACGAGGAGCGCCTGGGCGGCCAGGTAGGTCGCCATCACGAGGAACCCCTGCGCGGGCAGGCCGAACCCCTCGACGAACGCGTCGAGGGCGATCAGCCCGTCCGAGACCAGGAACAGGGCGCCGCCCACGGCCGTGAGGCGGTTGACCCCGGTGGAGAGCACGGCCATCGCACCGAGGCACCCGCCGTAGAGCAGCACCGGCACCAGCATCGCGGCGGCCCCGGCGGCGCACAGCCCCACGAGCACGACGACGACGGCGAGGTAGCCGAGCAGCCGCACCCGGTGCACGTGCAGCACGCTGCGGGCCCGGTAGGGGATGAAGGCGGCGATGTAGGCGACCTGCGCGAGCAGGAAGAAGCCGACCATGACGAGGAACGACGGGTCGCCCTCGACCAGCTTGGGGGCGCTGTCGCCGAGCCAGGACAGTCCGAGGGCGACCATCACCAGGGTGACCAGCCGGCCGCGCGGCGCCGACGTCTCGCACCAGAGCACTGCGGCGAGCAGCGGCATCAGCAGCACCTGGGTGGCGTCCGCGACGACCCCGCCGCCGGCGAGCTGCGCGCCGAGGTGCACCAGGGCCACGACGGCGAAGGCACCGGCGAACCAGCGCGCGGCGCGACGACGGGGAAGCATGCCGCGAGCGTAGCGACGCGCCCCACCCGACCCCCCGGCAACCGGACTTATTGCGGATCTCCCACCCGGGGCGCCGGACTGATTGCGGATCTCCCACCCGGGTGCCGGACTGATTGCGGATCTCCACCCCCTGCGCGGGAGGAGATCCGCAATCAGTCGTTGTCAGTCGAGCGGGCCGCCGGCGACGTAGATGACCTGGCCGGACACGAAGCCGGCCTCCTCGGACACCAGGAACGCGATGGTCGCGGCGATGTCGTCGGGCTGGCCGACCCGCCCGACCGGAATCTGCTGCGCGGAGTGCGCGATGAAGTCGTCGAACGAGACCCCGATGCGGGCGGCCGTCGCCGCGGTCATGTCGGTCTGGATGAAGCCCGGCGCCACCGCGTTGGCCGTGACCCCGAACTTGCCGAGCTCGATGGCGAGGGTCTTCGTGAAGCCCTGCAGGCCGGCCTTGGCGGCGGAGTAGTTGGCCTGGCCGCGGTTGCCCTGCGCCGACGACGAGGACAGGTTGACGATGCGTCCGTACTTCTCCGCCGTCATGTGCCCCTGGCAGGCCTTGGTCATCAGGAAGGCGCCCTTGAGGTGCACGTTCATCACGGCATCCCACTCGCCCTCGGTCATCTTGAAGATCAGGTTGTCGCGGATGATGCCCGCGTTGTTGACCAGCACCACCGGCGGGCCGAGCTCGTCGGCCACCCGGGCGACGCCGGCCTCGACCTGGGCGGCATCCGTGACGTCGACGCCCACGCCGACGGCGCGGCCACCGGCATCGCGGATGCCGCCGGCGACCTGCTCGCAGGCTGCCTCGTCGAGGTCGAGCACACCGACGGCGAACCCGTCTCGGGCCAACCGCTGGGCGGTGGCCGCACCGATGCCTCGAGCCGCTCCGGTGACGATGGCGACGCGCTGGCTGGACATGGGACTCCTGGGGTTCGGCGGTGGCGCGCCGCACTGTTGCGGCGCCCGGGCGCTTGTGACCCTACCCACCGGCGGTGTCGAACCCGACCGAGAACCGTTGCTCGGATTTTTCATGACTACGGCACCCGAGGGTAGGTTGCACTTCACTGCGGAGGGCCCGACCGGGCTCACCGCGGCCCAGCAGTGTCGCTGGTCCTTTGACATCACACGGAAGGCAACCAGTGGAGATCTGGCCCGGAACGGCGTACCCGCTCGGCGCCACCTACGACGGCAGTGGCGTGAACTTCGCCCTGTTCAGCGAGGTGGCCGAGCGGGTCGAGCTGTGCCTCATCGACGACGACGGCGCCGAGACGCGCCTCGACCTGCCCGAGGTCGACGGCTTCGTCTGGCACGCCTACGTACCCAGCCTGCAGCCCGGACAGCGATACGGCTTCCGGGTGCACGGCCCCTACGACCCCGACCACGGGCACCGCTGCGACCCCAGCAAGCTGCTGCTCGACCCCTACGCCAAGGCGATCGAGGGCCAGGTCACCAACGACCAGGCGCTGTTCTCCTACGACTTCACAAACCCGAAGAAGCGCAATACCGACGACAACCTCGGCAAGACGATGCTCTCGGTCGTCATCAACCCCTACTTCGACTGGGGCCACGACCGCCCGCCGCGCCACGAGTACCACGACACGCTCATCTACGAGGCGCACGTCAAGGGCATGACGATGACCCACCCCGAGGTGCCCGAGGAGATCCGCGGCACGTATGCCGCGATCGCGCACCCGGCGATCATCGACCACCTCACCAACCTCGGCATCACCGCGCTCGAGCTGATGCCGGTGCACCAGTTCGTGCAGGACACCTCACTGCAGGACCGCGGGCTGTCGAACTACTGGGGCTACAACACCATCGGCTTCCTCGCGCCGCACAACGGCTACTCTCGCGGCCGCCGCGGCGAGCAGGTCACCGAGTTCAAGGCGATGGTCAAGGCCCTGCACGAGGCCAACATCGAGGTCATCCTCGACGTCGTCTACAACCACACCGCCGAGGGCAACGAGTTCGGCCCGACGCTGTGCTTCAAGGGCATCGACAACGCCGCGTACTACCGGCTGGTCGACGACAACAAGGCCCACTACTACGACACCACGGGCACCGGCAACAGCCTGCTGATGCGCCACCCGCACGTGCTCCAGCTGATCATGGACTCGCTGCGCTACTGGGTCACCGAGATGCACGTCGACGGCTTCCGGTTCGACCTCGCCGCCACCCTGGCCCGCCAGTTCCACGAGGTCGACAAGCTGTCCGCGTTCTTCGACCTGATCCAGCAGGACCCGGTCATCTCGCAGGTCAAGCTGATCGCCGAGCCCTGGGACGTCGGCGACGGCGGCTACCAGGTGGGCAACTTCCCGCCGCTGTGGACCGAGTGGAACGGCAAGTACCGCGACACCGTGCGCGACTTCTGGCGCGGCGAGCCGAGCACGCTGGGCGAGTTCGCCTCGCGGCTGACCGGCTCCAGCGACCTCTACGAGCACAGCGGGCGCAAGCCGATCGCCTCGATCAACTTCGTCACCGCCCACGACGGCTTCACGCTGCGCGACCTGGTCTCCTACAACGACAAGCACAACGAGGCCAACGGCGAGGACGGCCGCGACGGCGAGAGCCACAACCGGTCGTGGAACTGCGGCGACGAGGGGCCGACCGACGACCCCGAGGTCAAGGCCCTGCGCCTGCGCCAGCAGCGCAACTTCCTCGCCACCCTGCTGCTCAGCCAGGGCGTGCCGATGATCGCCCACGGCGACGAGATCGGGCGCACCCAGCAGGGCAACAACAACGTCTACTGCCAGGACAACGAGCTGGCCTGGGTCGACTGGGACCTCGAGGACGACCAGAAGCAGCTCTACGCGTTCACCGCCGCCGTCTCCACGCTGCGCCGCGACCACGCGGTGTTCCGTCGCCGCCGGTTCTTCGCCGGCAGCGCCGACCACGGCGGCCAGTCCGAGCTCGGCGACATCGCCTGGTTCCAGCCCTCCGGCGAGCCGATGGGTGAGTCGGCCTGGTCCGACGACGAGGCGCGCACGGTGATGGTGTTCCTCAACGGGCAGGCCATCCCCAGCGCTGACTCCCGCGGGCGGCGCGTGCTCGACGACGACTTCCTGGTCGTCTTCAACGCCGACCACCAGGAGGACTCTTTCGTCCTGCCGCAGAAGGAGTGGGGCGAGCACTGGGTGGCCGAGATCGACACCGGCGTCGACATCGTCGACGTCGAGTGGCACCAGGCCGGCAGTGAGCTCAAGGTGCAGCCGCGCTCGCTCATCGTCCTGCGCAGCCCACGCGAGGCGGCACCCCTGCCCTCCGGAGCCGCCACGACCCACCGGACGTGACCGTGGCCAGCGCCCACCGACCCGATCCCGGCCGTGCGGTGCCCACGGCGACCTATCGGCTCCAGGTGCACGCGGGGTTCGGCTTCGACGCGGCGGCCCAGCACGTGGGCTACCTGTCGTCGCTCGGGGTCTCGCACCTGTACCTGTCACCGGTGCTGCAGGCCGCACCGGGCTCGATGCACGGCTACGACGTGCTCGACCACACCCGGATGAGCGAGGAGGCCGGCGGTCGCGAGGCCTTCTCGCGGCTGGTCACGGCGTGCCGGGATGCCGGGCTCGGCATCGTCGTCGACGTCGTGCCCAACCACATGGCGGTTCCCGAGCCGACCCACCTCAACGCGCCGTTCTGGTCGCTGCTGCGCGACGGGCGACGCTCGCCCTACGCCGGCTGGTTCGACGTCGACTGGGTGGCCGAGGGCGAGCGCATCCTGATGCCGGTGCTCGGCGGCACGGTCGAGCAGGCCCTCGAGCGCGGTGACGTCACGCTCGCCGACGACGGGGGGCCGACCGGGCACGAGTGGGTGCTGCGCCACTACGGCGACGAGTTCCCGGTCGCGCCGGGCACCGAGACGCTGCCACTCGGCGAGCTGGTCGATGCCCAGGCCTACCGGCTCTCGAGCTGGCGCGAGGCGGGGGAGGCCCTGAACTACCGGCGCTTCTTCGACGTCACCTCGCTGGTCGCGGTGCGCGTCGAGGACCCGATGGTCTTCATGGCCACCCATGCGCTGCTGCTCGCGCTGCACGGCCACGGTGAGGTCGACGGCTTCCGGATCGACCACCCCGACGGGCTCGCCGACCCGGCCGGCTACCTCGAGCGGTTGGCCGACGCCACCGGCGACGCGTGGGTCGTGGTCGAGAAGATCCTCGAGGGTGACGAGCGGCTGCCCGACAGCTGGCGTTGCGCCGGCACCACCGGCTACGACGCGCTGCTGCGGGTGCAGCAGGTGCTCACCTCCTCGGCCGGGGCCGACGCGCTCGACCGGCTCTGGGCGGATGCCGCACCCGACCGGGTCGCGCTCGACGACGTGGTCGCCGAGGCCAAGCGGCTGGTCGTCGACGACGTGCAGGCCGCCGAGGTCGACCGGCTGATGCGGCTGGCCCGGCACGTGCTGGTCGACGTCGACCTGGCCGCCGTGCGCCGCGCGCTCGAGGCCCTGCTCGTGGCCATGGACCGCTACCGCGCCTACGTGGTGCCCGGGCGCGGACTGGACCCCGAGCAGGCCGCCGTCGTCGACGCTGCGGCCGATCGGGCCCGGGCCCGTCTGGCGCCGAGCGACCACGAGGCGCTCGACGTCGTGGTGTCGCTGGTGCTCGGCCGCGACCTGGCGCGGGTGCAGCTCGACAGCGGCGCCCTGGCCGACGACTTCCGGGTCCGCTTCCAGCAGACCTGCGGGCCGGTCATGGCCAAGGGCATCGAGGACACCGCCTACTACCGCTGGTTCCGCCTCGCCGGCGCCAACGAGGTGGGCGGGCACCCCGACCACCTGTCGATCTCGGCCGACGAGTTCCACGCGTGGTGCCAGGATCTGGTGACGACGTGGCCGACCTCGATGACCACGCTCACCACCCACGACACCAAGCGGTCGGAGGACGTGCGGGCCCGGCTGATGGTGCTGGCCGAGGACGGCGAGGGCTGGGCCACCTGGCTCGAGGCGGCCCGGCGGCTGGCCCACGGCCACCGCACGCCGCTGGTCGACGGCGCCACCGAGTACCTCGTCTGGCAGACGCTCGTCGGCACCTGGCCGATCACCGGGGCCCGGCTCGAGGAGTACCTCCTCAAGGCCGTGCGCGAGGCCAAGGTGCACACGGCCTGGGTCGACGGCGACCCGGCCTACGAGGACGAGGTCGTGGCCTACGCCAAGGCGCTCTTCCGCGATCCCGCCGTGCAGAAGCACCTCGACGAGTGGACCACCACCCACGAGCCGTCGGTGCGCGCGAACGTGTTGTCGCAGAAGCTGATCCAACTCACGATGCCGGGCGTGCCCGACGTCTACCAGGGGTGCGAGATCGTCATGCTCTCGCTCGTCGACCCCGACAACCGCCGCCCGGTCGACTGGACCGACCGCGGCGAGCGGCTCGACCGGGTGCTGGCCGACGAGCCGGCCTTCGACCTCGACGACGAGAAGCTGCGGGTCACCGCCCGCACGCTGGGGGTGCGCCGTGACCTGGCGCGCGTGTTCGTCGGTGAGGGCACCACCTATGCCGGGGTGCCCACCACGAGCGAGCACGCCCTGGCGTTCGCGCGCGGCGACGCGGACGGCCCGCGGGTCGTGACCGTGGCTACCCGGGCGGCCGGGCTGCTGGCCGATGCCGGCGGCTTCGGTGACGCGACCGTCGCCCTGCCGGCCGGCACGTGGCACGACGCGCTGTCCGACGACGAGGCCGTCTACGCCGGCGGTGCGGTGCGCCTCGCCGCCCTGCTGGCCCACCGGCCGGTGGCCCTGCTGGTGAAGCAGGCCTAGAAGGCGGTCGGCCGGTCGGTCGGAACATGGCAGAAGCAGGAACACGGACCTGGCGAACGGAAGGGATGGCATGCACGCCAAGAGGGGTCAGGGAGCGGGACAGCTCCCCATCGAGGTGTGGGCACCGCTGGCCGAGACGGTCGAGATCGAGTGGACCCCCGTCCCGGAATCGACCAATAGGTCACAGCAGGGACAGTCGTCTGTCCCGGAATCGACCAATAGGTCACAGCAGGGACGCACCCAGCGCGACCCGATGACGCCCACGGGCGACGGCTGGTGGCGCTGGGACGGGCCGGCGTCCAGCGACCCCGACGGTCCGGCATCCGGCGCCGTCATCGACTACGCGTTCGTGCTCGACGGCGCCGAGCCCGCCCTGCCCGACCCGCGCACCGCCTGGCAGCCGCACGGCGTGCACGCCCCGAGCCGCACCTTCGACCCGTCCGCCTTCACCTGGACCGACGGCGACTGGCGCGGGCCCCGTTCCGGCGCAGGCGTTCTCGGCTCGGTGGTCTACGAGCTGCACATCGGCACGTTCACCCCCGAGGGCACCCTCGACGCCGCCCTGACCCGCCTCGACCACCTCATCGACCTCGGCGTCGACGTCGTCGAGCTGATGCCGGTCGCCGCCTTCCCCGGGCGCTGGAACTGGGGCTACGACGGTGTCGACCTCTGGGCGGTGCACGACGGCTACGGCGGCCCGGCCGCGCTCCAGCGCTTCGTCGACGAGTGCCACGCCCGCGGGCTCGGCGTCGCGCTCGACGTCGTGCACAACCACCTCGGGGCCAGCGGCAACTACCTCGCGCGCTTCGGTCCGTACTTCACCCAGGCGCACCACACCCCGTGGGGCCCGGCCGTCAACCTCGACCACGAGGGCTGCGGGCCGGTGCGCCAGTTCCTCATCGAGAGCTCGCTGCGCTGGTTCCGCGACTTCCACGTCGACGCGCTGCGCCTCGACGCCGTGCACGAGCTCAAGGACGACTCTGCGCGGCACTACCTCGCCGAGCTGTCCGACGCGGTGGCGGCCCTCGCCGCGACGCTCGGCCGCCCGCTCGACCTGGTGGCCGAGAGCGACCTCAACGACACCGCGATGGTCACCCCCACCGCGCAGGGGGGCCGTGGCATGACGGCGCAGTGGGACGACGACGTGCACCACGCGCTGCATGCGGCCCTCACCGGCGAGGCGCACGGCTACTACGCCGACTTCGCCGGCGGCGGCGCCCGCGACGAGGCCGGCCCGCTCGGGGTGCTCGCCAAGGTGCTCAGCCGCGGCTTCCTGCACGACGGCACCCTGTCGACCTTCCGTAACCGCTCGTGGGGCAGCCCGGTCGACGTCGAACGCCTCGACGCCCGCCGGCTCCTGGGCTACCTGCAGACGCACGACCAGGTCGGCAACCGGATGGCGGGTGACCGGCTCTCGGGCGCCCTCGCGCCCGGTCTCCAGGCCGCGGGAGCCGCCCTCTACCTCCTGGGCCCGACCACGCCGATGATCTTCATGGGTGAGGAGTGGGCGGCGGCCACACCGTGGCAGTTCTTCACCAGCTTCGACGACGACGCCCTCGCCGACGCCGTCCGGCGGGGCCGACGCGCGGAGTTCGGGGCGCACGGCTGGTCCGAGGATGCCGTGCCCGACCCGCAGGACCCCGCCACCCGCGAGGCCTCGGTGCTCGACTGGGACGAGGCGCGCGCCGGCCACCACGGGCGGATGCTGCAGTGGTACGCCGCGTGCACCGCCCTGCGCCGCGAGCTGCTCGGCGACGGCGCCCACCCGCTTCGCCGACGTCGCGGTGACCCACGACGAGACCGCGCGGTGGCTGGTGATGCGGCACGCACCGGCCGGGCGCGCGGCGTACGCCGTGGTCGCCAACCTCGCAGACGTCGCCCAGGACCTGCCCCTCGGTGGTGCAGCGGCCGAGGTGCTGCTGGCGTGGGACGACGTGGGCACCGAGCTGCGCCGCGACGCGGTGCGGGTGCCGGCAACATCCGGCGCGGTGCTGCGCCTGCGCTGACCGGCGGGGGGCTCCCGCAGGCCGGACGGTCACGATCGGGGCACATCCCCGGGAGTGGTCATCGGCGGCCCCGACCGGCTGACTAGGGTGGCCCGGTTGGTCGAGGCACGGGGAGGCAGCGTGGGCGTGGCAACCCTGCTGCGACATCGCCTGCTCACGCACCCGGTGGCCCTCGTCGCCGTGGCGACCTCGGTGCTCATGTCGATGGTCGTGGTCGCCACCCTGCAGCTGCTCTCGTCGGCCATCGCCGACGCCAGCGTGCGCACCACGCTCGAGGTGCCGGGCGAGCAGCGCTCGGTGGCGCTGACCGCGGGGCTGCGCCCGGGCGAGCTCGCCGACGTCGACCGCCGCGTACGGGCCGCGCTGGCGCAGGGCGGCCCGGATGCCGTGGTGACCCGCACGTCGACCGTCACCTCACGCGGCATCCAAGGCCGTGCCGACACCGACCGCGCGGTCCTCACCGACGCCTCCGACCTGCCGGCCCGGGCACGGCTCACCGCCGGCGGCTGGCCCGCCGCTCCCGGCGCCGACGTCGCTCCCGGCGGGGCCGCCCTCGAGGTCGCGCTGCCGGAGGCCGCCGCCGCAGCACTCGACGCCTCCGTGGGCTCCCGCCTCGACCTGGTCGACCTCGTCGACGCGACCGCGAAGCCCCTGGCCGTGGTCGTCACCGGGACCTACGCACCCACCGGCGTCGGCGAGGGGAGCTGGGTCGACGACCCGCTCGGCCTGGCCGGGGTCAGCCGGTCGGACTACACGACCTACGGCCCGTTCATGGCCGCGCCGGGGGCCCTGGACCGGGCGTTCGCCGGCTCGTCGACCGCCACCTGGCGCTGGCTGCCCGCCGTCGACGACGTCACGACGTCCGGGCTGCCGGTCGTGCGCGCCGGTGCCGACCGGGTCGTCGCCGGGCTGCGGCAGACGGCCGGCATCACCGCCGAGGGCGGCGCGGACCCGGACGGCGCCATCGGTGGCGACCCGCTGCGCGACGCCCGGGTGAGCTCGGCGCTGCCCGCCCTGCTCGATGCGGCAGCCCTGGTCAGCGCGCGCGTGCGCGTCTCGCTCCTCACGCCCACCGTGCTGCTGGTCGTGCTCGGCACGGCATCCCTCGTCGTCGCGGCCGCCCTGCTGGCCTCGTTGCGCGACGGCGAGACCCGGTTGATGCGCACCCGTGGCGCGTCCACCCGGCAGCTCGCGGTGCTGGCGCTGGCCGACGCCCTGCTGGTCGTGCTGCTCGGCACCGTCGGCGCCGTGCTGCTCGCCCCGCTGCTGTCGACCGCGGTGGCCGGCTCGGCCGGCCTCGAGCTCGGCGCCGGGGGAGTACTGGCGGCGCTGACCTCCGCACCGCTGTGGTGGGCCGTCGGCCCGATGGCCCTGCTGGCGACGCTCGTCATCGTCACCACGACGCTGCGCGTGGGCCGGGTGCGCGACGCCACCGGCACGCGGCAGGCCGGCCGGGTCGTGCGGCTGCTCACCGGCTCGGGGCTCGACGTGCTGCTCGTCGGCCTCGGGGCGCTCGCCGTCGTGCAGCTGCGCCGCTACGACGCGGCCGGGTCCACCACGGTCGACCCGCTCACCACCGCCGCCCCGGCCGTCGTCATCGCCGGGCTGTCGGTGCTGTGCCTGCGGCTGCTGCCCGTGCTCACCCGTCAGGTCGCCCGCCTCACCGGCGAGGCGCGCGGGCTCGAGCCGGCCTGGGGCGGCTGGCAGCTGTCCCGCCGGCTGTCCGGCCAGGTGGGCACGGTGCTCCTCGTGCTGCTCGCGGTCGCGATGGGGACCCTGGCCCTCTCGCACTCCGCGACCGCCGACCGTGCCCTGCAGGAGCAGTCCGCCTTCGAGGCCGGGGCGCCGGTGCGGGTCGTCGTGGGGCCGGGTGGCGAGCGCGGCACCGCCGGGCCGCTCCTGGCGCAGGCGGCCGGTGGCGCCGACCGGGTCGTCCCCGTGGCACGCGAGCTCGTCGACCTCGGGGCGCTCACCGGGGTCACCGCGCTGGCCCTCGACGCGACGACGGCCGGTCGGGTGGTCGACCCGCGCGCCGACCTCCTCGGCGGCGCCGACTGGCGCGGCCTCCTGGCCCGCCTCGCCGACGCCCGCCGGCTGGCCGACGGGGTGCCGCTGCCCGGCGAGCCGACCCGGCTGACCGTTCGGGCCAGGCTCGGCACCTCGGACCCCGGCGTGCCGGCGGACTACAGCCTCCCCGGCTCGGTGCTCCTGCGCGACGCCCGGGGCCTGGTGCACACCCTGCCGCTCGGCGAGCTGGGGTTGCGGGCGGCCGACCTCACCGTCGAGCTCCCCGATGGCGAGCACCGGATGGACTACCCGCTGACCCTGCTCGGGGTGGCCGCACCCAGGCCCGTCGAGCTCGTCGACCCGAGCATCACGACGTCGCCCTTCAGCGTCGAGATCGAGTCGGTCAGCGCCGACGGAGCGCCCGTGGGCGGCCTCGACGTGCTGGTCGAGAGCTCGCACGACTCGGACCTGCTGCGCGCGGGCCGCCCGGCCGACCTCGCCGCCGCGCCCGCGATCGTCACCCGGGCGGTGGCCGACGCCGCCCGCGCCCGGGTGGGCAGCACCCTGGCGCTGACCCTCTCCGGCCGCCGGCTCACGGTCGAGGTCGCCGGCATCGTCGAGGCGGTGCCGACCGCCCGCGTGCCCGACCGGGCCGTGGTCGTCGACCTCCCCTCGGTGCTCGCCGTCGGCGAGGGTCGCTACGCCTCGACCCGCCCCATCGAGCCGCAGGAGTGGTGGGTCGACCCGGTGTCGCCCGCGTCGTCCGCCGCCGTCGTGGATGCCGCGCGCACCGGCCTGCCGGCGGGCGTCACGGTGGTGGTGCGCACCGACCTCGTGGCCGAGCGGGCGGCCAACCCGGTGAACGCCGGCATGCGAGCGGCCATGCTCCTGGTCACCGCTGCAGCGCTGGTGCTGGCTGCGGTGGGCTTCGCGGCGACGACGGCGGCCCTGGGCCGCACCCGGCGCCGGGAGAACGCCGTGCTGCTCGCCCTGGGGATGCCGCCAGGCCGGATCCGCCGGGTGCTGGCCGTGGAGCGGGTCGGCGTCGTGGTGCTCACGGTGGGCGTCGGCCTCGTGCTCGGGGTGCTCAGCGCCCTGGCCGTGGTGCCGGTGCTCGTCGGCGGTGACGGCCACCCGCAGGTGCCGGGGGTGCTGGTGGCGCTGCCGGCCGGGCAGGTCGTCCTGTTCGGTGTGGTGGTGGCCGTGGTGCTCTCGGTCGTCGGGGTGCTCGTGCTGCGCGGCACCGTGCGCGACATCTCGGCCGAGCTGCGGCGGGGGGAGGCGTCGTGACCGGCCGGCACGTGGCGCGCCCGTCCGCCACCGACCGCCGCCCGCTGCGCCGGGCGACCCTGCTGCGCCACAGCCTGGTCGCCGAGCGAGCCACCGCCGTGCTGCTCGCGATGCTCACCGTCGTCACGACGGTCTTCCTGGTCGCAGCCCCGCGTGTGGAGTCGGCCGCCCACGACCGGGCCCTGGGCGACGCCGTGCGCTCGGCCCCGCCCGCCGAGCGCGACCTCGGGCTGCGGCTGACGACGTCGGCCGGGCGGGCGTCGCTGTCGTCCGCCACACCCACGCCCGGGCCGAGCGCGCCGTTCGGGTCGGTCGACACCGCCGTGCGCCAGGTGATGGGCCCGCAGGTCCAGGCCCTGCTGAGTGCGGCGTTCGTCAGCGCGCAGAGCGACCCGCTCGCGGTGGCCCGCGCCAGCGGTGACCCGCTCGAGGTCTCGTCGGCCGAGCTGGCCCTGCGCGTCGACGATGCGGCGCTGCACCGGGTGCGGTGGGTCACCGGGGGGCCGCCCGGGACCCCGACGACCACCCGCACGCTGCGCGACGTCGCGGGCCAGCGCAACACCGTGTCGGTGGTGCCGGTCGCGCTGAGCGCTCGCACTGCCGCCGCCTGGGGCGTGGGAGTGGGTGACGTGCTCGACCTGTCCGGTGGGCAGGGCACCCGGCGGATCGTCTCGCCGACGGCCGTCGTCGTCTCCGGCACCTACGAGCCGGTCGACGCTGCCGACGAGGTGTGGGCCGCCGAGCCGCGCATGCTCGGCATCGCCAAGATCCTCACTCCGCAGGGCGGCACCACCGACCAGGCCGCGGCGATCGCCCCGCTCGAGAGCTACTCGGTGCTGGCCGACGGGCTCTGGCGCGGCCCCGCCGACGAGCCACCCCCGTCGCCGTCACCCGCCCTCGACCACGCCTGGCGCTACACCCTCGACGCCGACCGGCTCACCCGCGCGGACGTCGACCTGCTGCGCGACTTCCTCGTGCGGCTCGACACCGACCCCGGCGTCTGGGCCCGCGCCGCGCACGTGCCGGCGGTCAGCACCGGGCTGGGCCGGCTGCTCGACCGCTACGAGCGCGACGTCGCCGTCACGGGCGTCCTCACCTCCTTCGTCACCGGCGGCGTCACCGCCCTCGCGGTGCTCGTGCTGGCCCTCACGGCACTCCTCGGGGCGCAGCGCCGCGACCGCGAGGTGCGTCTGTTGCGGGCACGCGGCGCCTCGCGCGGCCAGGTGCTGACCCTGGTCGGCGTCGCCACGAGCGTGCTCGCGCTGCCCCTGGCGGTGCTCGCGGCCCTCGCGATCGTGCTGCTCGTCCCCGGCGAGACGAGCTCGGCTGCCTGGGTCGAGGTGGCACTGGTGGTCGTCCTGCCGCCGCTCGTCGCAGTGGTCGTGACGGCGCGCCGGGTCAGAGCCGTCGACGAGCTCGTCCTGGAGTCCACGCGCACGGTGCGGGCTGCCCGGCGCATCGTCCTCGAGGTCGCGGTCGTCATCCTCGCCGTCCTCGCGGTCACCACCGTGCGCAGCCGAGGCGCGGTGATCGCCGCCGGGCGCACCGACTGGTATGCCGCCGTCACCCCGGTGCTGGTCGCGCTCGCCGCCGCCGTGGTCGCGCTGCGCGTGATGCCGTGGCCGGTCGGCCGGCTGGCCCGGCTCGCGGAGCGCGGGCGGGGGCTCGTGGGGTTCGTGGGGCTCACCCGGGCGGCGCGCACCGGGGCCGGCGCCGCCGTGCCGCTGGCCGCCCTCGTCGTGGGTGCCACGCTGGTGACCCTGATGGCCACCCTCACCGCCAACGTCAGCGAGCAGCGCGAGCTCGCGGCCCTGCGTGCGGTCGGCGCCGACGTGCGGGTCGACGCGGCCCGGATCGACGCCCCCGACGTCGCGGCCCTCGCGGCCCGGCCGGGGGTCGATGCCGCCGTCCCCGCCCACGTGGATGCCACGGCCACGCTCAGCTCGGGCGGCCGGGTGACCTCCGTGGTCGTCGTCGCGGTCGACCCGGCTCGCTATGCGGCGCTGGTGGAGGGCACTGCGCTCGCCCTCACGCCGCCGAGCGCTGTCGACGCGGCTGCCGCTGACGGCCGGCTGCCGGTGCTGCTGAGCGGGGTCCCGGCCGTCGGTGACCTGGAGCTCGGGCTGCGCGGGACCAGCATCCCGGCCCGTCGGGTCGCGACCGTGCCGTCGCTGGAGCGCGCCGTCTCCGGGCAGGGGCGAGTGGTCGCGCTCGTCCCGCTCGACGCCCTGGTCGCAGCCGTGCCCACCACCCAGCCCAACACGGTCTTCCTCCGGGCGTCGGCCGCCGCGCAGCGCGACCTCGCCACCGCCGCGGCCCGCGACCGCGCGCAGCTCGGCGGACTGGTCACCGCAGTCGCGACCGTCGACGGAGCCGCCGCAGGGGTGGCCGACCGCGCGCTGCCGAGCCTCGTCGCCGCCACCTTCCTCGTGGGCGCCCTGCTCGCCGGGGTGCTGTCCTTCCTCGCCGTCCTGGTGCTGCTCGCGGCCACCCGGGCCGAGCGGTCCCAGCTGGCGATCCGGCTGCGCACGATGGGCCTCCCGCACGGCCGGGAGCGCCGCCTGGCCTGGGCCGAGGTGCTCCCGCTGCTCGCCGTGAGTGTCGTCGCCGGGTGCCTCGTCGGGGTCGTCGTGCCCGGCGCACTGGCGCCCGCCCTCGACCTCGCACCCTTCACCGGCGCCGTCACCCGGCTGCCGATCGAGCCACGCCCGCTGACCGGCGTCCTGGTCGGCATCGCCGTGCTCGTCATCGGGTCACTGGCCCTCCTGACCGATGCCGCGTCCGCCCGACGCGGCAGCCTCGCCGACCACCTGCGCAGAGGAGACACCGCATGACCACGAGTCCAGCGCGCACCCGAGGGTCCGCCCACGCCGACGCCCCGGACGGCCCGGACATCCTGTGCGACAACCTGGTTCGCATCTTCTCCTCCGAAGGGGTGGAGGTGGTGGCCCTGCAGGGGCTCGACCTCGAGGTCGAGCAGGGCGAGCTCGTGGCCATCGTGGGGGCATCGGGGTCCGGCAAGTCCACGCTGCTCACGATCCTGTCGGGCCTGGACCTGCCGAGCGCTGGGGTGGCGAGGGTGGCGGGACGCGACCTGCTGACGATGTCGACGAAGGACCGGCTGCACTACCGCCGCCACACCGTCGGCTTCCTCTTCCAGCAGGCGACGGCCAACCTGCTGCCCTACCTCAGCGCGGTCGAGAACGTGCAGCTGCCGATGATGTTCGCCTCGCTGTCCTCCACCGAGCGGGTGTCCCGGGCGGCCGAGACCCTGGAGGTGCTCGGCATCCCCGAGTGCGCCGACCGGCGGCTCGGCGAGCTCTCGGGTGGGCAGCAGCAGCGCGTGGCGCTGGGGGTGGCCCTGGCCAACCGGCCCCGCGTGCTGCTCGCCGACGAGCCCACCGGCGAGCTCGACAGCCGCAGCAGCGACGAGGTGTTCGGGGCCATCCGCGGCGCCAACGAGGCCTTCGGCACCACCGTCGTCGTGGTGACCCACGACGCGCACGTGAGCGAGCAGGTCAGCCGCACCGTCGGCATCCGCGACGGCCGCACGTCCTCGGAGGTGCGACGGCGCACCGCCGTCGACGAGCACGGGGTCGAGGGCGTGGTGGCCGAGGAGTTCGCCGTGCTCGACCGGGCCGGCCGGCTCCAGCTGCCGCGCGGCTTCACCGATGCCCTCGCGATGCGCGAGCGGGTGCGGCTCGACCTCGAGGCCGACCACATCGGCGTCTGGCCGACGCCACGACCGGATGCCGGCGACGCGGCGGGGGAGGAGCCGGCATGAGTCCCGCCTACCTGGAGGTGCACGAGGTGCACCGCACCTTCCGGTCCGGGGCCACCCGGGTGCACGCCCTGCGCGGGGTGTCGCTGTCGGCGGCGCCCGGCGAGCTCGTCGCCGTGCGCGGCCGCTCGGGCTCGGGCAAGACCACCCTGCTCAACGTGGTCGGCGGCCTCGACCGCCCCGACGAGGGCCGGGTCGTGCTCGACGGTGCCGACGTCACCGCGATGAATGATGCCGAGCTGCTCGCCGTGCGTCGCGGCACGGTGGCTTACGTGTTCCAGTCGTTCGGCCTGGTGCCGATCCTCACCGCGCGCGAGAACGTGGGGATTCCGTTGCGGCTCAACGGGGTCGAGCCGGTCGAGCGCGAGGAGCGGGTCGCAGCGGCACTCGAGCACGTGGGCCTGACCGGCCATGTCAACCAGCGCCCGGGCGAGCTCTCCGGTGGGCAGCAGCAGCGCGTGGCGCTGGCCCGTGCGCTGGCCGCCCGCCCCGGGTTGCTCCTGGCCGACGAGCCCACCGGCCAGCTCGACTCCGAGACGGGTCGGGAGATCATGATGCTCATCGCCCGGCTTGCCAAGGAGGAGACCATGACGACCGTGGTGACCACCCACGACCCGGTGCTGCTGTCGATCGCCGACCGTGTGGTCGAGATCGTCGACGGGCAGCTCGTCGGGGCGGCCTGACACCGCGGACCGTCAGTCGGGGATGCGGAGCATGCCCTCCTGCGCCACGGACGCCACGAGCGTGCCGTCCTGGCTGAACATCCGGCCGATGCCCAGCCCGCGACCGCCCTGCGCCGAGGGGGAGTGCTGCGCGTAGAGCAGCCAGTCGTCCGCCCGGGCCGGCCGGTGGAACCACATGGCGTGGTCGAGGCTCGCTGCGCGCAGCCCCGGTGTGCGCCAGCCTTTTCCGTGCCGCCTCAGGATGGACTCCAGCAGCGAGTAGTCGGAGGCGTAGGCCAGCACGGCCTCGTGCACCAGGTGGTCGTCGGGCAGCTCGCCGATGGCGCGCATCCACACCCGCTGGTCGGCCACCTGGTCGGTGGCCGGCGCGACGAAGAGGTTGCCCTCGACGTGGCGCAGCTCGATGGCGCGCTGGGTGGCGATGTGCCGGGCACCGGGGTGGTCGACGCCGGCGAACACCTCGGCCAGCGAGGGCACGGCGTCCGGGTCGGGCGCGTCCGGCATCGGGTCCTGGTGGTCCATGCCGGAGTCGGGGGTCTGGAACGACGCGCTCATCGACAGGATCGGCTTGCCGTGCTGGATGGCGTGCACCCGGCGGGTCGAGAAGGAGCGGCCGTCGCGCATCCGCTCGACGCTGAAGGTGATCGGCTGGGTGTCGTCGCCCGGGCGCATGAAGTAGGCGTGGATGGAGTGCAGCCGTCGCTCGGCGCCGCCCTCGACCGCTCGCACCGTGCGACCGCTCGCGATGACCCCCTGGGCCAGCACCTGGCCCCCGAAGACCCGGCCGTGCGGCTGCTTCTGGCTCTGCCCGCGGAACAGCGTGACGTCCTCGGCGAAGGTCTCGGGCAGCGGCACCGATGCCTCGCCGGCCGGGCCGGTGGCCGTCGACATCGGCTGAACGCTCATCTGGGCCGACCCGAGCTCCTCGAGGTCGAGGGTGGCGAGCAGGTCGAGCAGGGGCGCCGGCTGGTCAAGGGTCACCGGGGCAACGATAGTCAGGCCGCTCGCTCCTGCGAACGTGGGTGATTCCCGTCGGCTGGGCAACGGGAATCACCCACGTTCGCCGGGACAGGACGTCCGGGGTCAGGCGACGAGTGGCCGTGCGGTGCCCCGGGAGCCGGCACGGCCCGTCGTTCCGCCTGCCCGCACTCGCTCGACGGCGCGGGCCAGCCGCTCGACGGCCTCGGTCATCACGTCGGGTGCGAGCACGTAGGGCAGGCGCACCCAGCGCTCCAGGCCACCGGACACCGCGAACCGTGGCCCGGCCGCCACGAGTACGCCCTCCTGCTCCGCGGCCACGGTGACGCTGGTCGCGTCGATGCCGGGGGGCAGCTCGCACCACAGGAACAGCCCGCCGCGGGGCACGCTGAAGCGCAGCTCGGGCAGGTGCAGGCCGAGTGCGGCGATGAGCGCCTCCCGGGAGGCGCGCAGGTCGTCGCGGCGCTGCAGGGTCAGCCCCGGCGCCACCCGCATCAGCTCGAGCAGCACCAGCTGCTCGAGCACCGGTGCCCCGAGGTCGCTGGTCACCCGTGACTCGACCAGCCCGGCCAGCGACGTGCGGGGAGCGCGGATCCAGCCGGTGCGCAGGCCACCCCAGTGCGACTTCGACGAGCTGCCCACGGTGATCGCGCGCGCGTCGTGTGCGGCGAAGGGCAGCGGCATCGGGCCACCGTCGAGGTCGACCTCGGCGATGGTCTCGTCGATCACCGGCACGGTGCGGGCCTGCCGCAGGGCACGCGCCAGCACGGCCCGGTCGTCGTCGCCCATCAGCGCGCCGGTCGGGTTGTGGAAGTCGGGGATCAACAGGGCCGCCGTCGCGGCCGACTGCCGCACCGTGCGGGCCGACTCCTCGACGTCCCACCCGTCGGGGTCCATCGCCAGCGGCACGAGGCGCGCCCCGCCACGGCGGGCGGCATCGATGGTGTTGGGGTAGCCGGGGGTCTCGACGACCACCCGGTCGCCGTGACCGACCAGGGCGCGCAGCACGATGCCGATGCCGGCGACCGCGCCCGAGGTGACGAGCACCTGGTCGGGCGTCGTCGGCAGGCCGCGGGCGGCGTAGCGCTCGGCGACGACCTCGCGCAGCTCGGGCACCCCCAGGGTGAGGTAGCCGGCGCCGGCGAGGTAGCGGGGGAGCTGCCCGACCGCGCGCTCGTAGGCCTCGACGACGCCGGCCGGCGCCCGGGTGGCGGCGCAGGTGAGGTCGATGACCCCCTCGCCGACGTCCGCGGGGAACAGCGGCCCGGCCGTGCGCTGCGCAGCTCCGGCGGGCAGGCTCGCGACGGATCCCGACCCGCGGCGGGAGGTGAGGTAGCCGCTCTCGCGCAGCACGGCATACGCGCGGGTGACGGTGGTGCGGCTGACGTCGAGGGCGCCGGTGAGCTCGCGCTCGCTCGGCAGCCGGGTGCCGGGCGCGATCCGGCCGTCGGCCACGGCCAGTCGCAGCGCGTCGGCCAGCGCCCGGTAGGCCGGCCGGCCGGTGCCGAGCGTGCCGACCAGGCGGGCGGTGCGCGCGGCGGAGACGGTGGGGGTGGACATGGTGGCCACTGTGTCAGAAGTGGCCATCGAAGTGAAGGCCACTTTGGTGCAGGATGGTCGACATGACTCCCCTCCAGACGATCCGCCGCGGTGCCTCGCGCCGCGTCGAGCTCGTGCCGATGAACCCGGTCGACCAGCTGCGCGCCGGTCACCTCGTGCACCGGGTGACCCAGCTGATGGTGGGGCTGGTGCTCTTCGGGGCCTCCATGGCCCTGCTGCTGCGGGCCGACCTCGGTCTCGAGCCGTGGGGAGTGCTGCAGTACGGGCTGATCCAGCACATCCCGATGTCCTACGGCGCGATGAGCATCGTGGTCTCCTTCGTCGTGCTGCTGCTGTGGATCCCGCTGCGCCAGTGGCCGGGGCTGGGGACGGTGCTCAACGCCGTGGTCATCGGGGTCGCCATCGACGTGACGCTGGCGGTGGTGCCGGACATCTCGGACCTGGGGTGGCGGATCGCCGCCATGCTGCTCGCCATCGTCGGCAACGGCATCGCGGGGGCGATGTACATCGGCAGCCAGCTCGGCCCCGGCCCGCGCGACGGGCTGATGACCGGCCTGTCCCGCCGCACCGGCCGCTCGATCCGCCTGGTGCGCACCTCGCTCGAGATCACCGTGGTGGTGCTCGGCTTCGCCCTCGGCGGCATCGTCGGGGTCGGCACCGTGCTCTACGCGCTGCTCATCGGGCCGGTGGTGCAGCTCTTCCTGCCGGTGCTCACGGTGCGGGTGGACAAGCCGGCGCCGCGCGAGGCGCGGCCGGAGCCTGCCGTCACAGAGCCTGCTGCAGGGTGACGAACGAGTAGCCCTTCGCGCGCAGCCCCGAGATGATCGACGACAAGGCGGCGGCGTCGAGGGTGGTGCCGTCGTCGGGGTTGGCGCCCACGTGCATCAGCACGACCATCCCGGGCCGGGCGGCCGCCAGCACGCGGTCGCGCACCTTGGCCACCGTCATCCCGCCACTGGTTCCCTTCCAGCCGAGGCTGTCGACGGTCCAGCGCACCGCGACGTAGCACTCGTCGTTGACCAGCCCGATGGTGCGGGCGTCACGGGCGCCGTAGGGGAACCGGAACCACGGGCCGGGGGGCCGGCCGGTGCCGGCCTTGATCGCCGCGGCGCCCGTGTGGATCTGGTCGACGACGGCCGCCGAGGAGAGCGTGGTCAGGTCGGGGTGGGTGTTCGAGTGGTTGCCGACCGGGTGGGCGGCGGCGATGCTCGCCGTGGCCGAGGGGTGGTCGCGGGTGAAGTCGCCGGTGAGGAAGAACGTCGCAGCGGTCTTCGTGGTGGCCAAGGTCGACAGGATCGACGTGACGCCGGTGCTGCTGGCGCCCCCGTCGAAGGTCAGCACGGCGACCTTGGCGGTCGTGGGCACGACATCGAGGTCCCTACCCCGGTACTTCGCGGTGACGGCGCACGCATTGGGGCTTGGGCGCACCACCGACCGCGACCAGGTGGTGCTCGGTCTGGGCGATACACGCGGGGTGGTTCGGGGGGTCTGCGTGGGGGTCGCCGTCTGCGGGGCGGTCGTTGCGGTCGTCGGCGTGGATGCCGAGCCCCGCGAGGTCGACGAGGTCACGGACGGTGGGCTGACCGTGGGTGTGCTGGTGCTCGCGCTCGCAGTCACCGACGGCGAGGACGGCCCGAGGTCGCCCCGCCCGGCCGGGCTGGACCCACACGCGGCCAGCCCTACGACGAGGGCGAGGGCCACGGACCAGGTGACGACCCGACCGGACATTGCTGCCTCCACCACCATGGTCGCGCCTGCCGGTGGGCGCGGCGCCGGCCTGTGGCCCACGGATCACCGCGCTGGGGCGGCTCAGCCGTCGACCGCGAGCGCGAAGGGCAGGACGCCTGCCGCACCGGCCAGGCGTAGCGCCCGCCCGGCCACCGTCAGGGTCCACCGCGACGACACCAGGTCGTCGACGAGCAGCACCGGGCCGTCGACGGCGGCGAGGGCAGCCGCCAGCTCGGGCCCGACGACGACCCGCTCCCACACCCCGGCGAGGCGGAAGGCGCTGTTGCCCCCGGCCTCGCCGGTGGGCCCGCCGTGCGCGAGGTCGAGCGACCCGAGCAGCGGCAGCCGCCCGATCTCGGACAGCCCCGCGGCCAGCGAGCCGACCAGCGCCGGGTGCGAGCGCGACGGCATCGCCACGACGCCGACCGGGCGGCCGGCCCAGCCCCACTCGGCGAGCACCGGCACGCAGGCCCGCAGCAGGTCGGGGTGCACCGGGGCGTCGTCGCGGAGCACCTCACGCAGCCGCTGGCCCCAGCCGAGGTCGGACAACCGGGCCAGCGCCCGCCCCGGCAGCAGCGCCTCGTCGGGCGGGATCCTGCCCTTGACCGGCACGCCGAGCCGGTCCATGCCGGTGGGCCACTGCACCCGCGGGTCGAGGTCGACCCCGGCCCGGCCCAGCCGCTCCCGGGCGGCCCCGACCACCCGGTCGGGGACCTCGGTGGGGTACCACGGGCCGGCGCAGCCGTCGCAGCGACCGCACGGTGACGCGGTGTCGTCGTCGAGGCACTCCTGGAGGAACGCCATCCGGCAGGCGTCGGTGCGCTCGTAGTCGACCATCAGCTGCTGCTCGGCCTGGCGGGCGGCGGCCACCCGGGCGTAACGCTCGGCGTCGTAGGCCCACGGCACCCCGGTGGCGACCCAGCCGCCCGAGACGCGCTGCACCGCGCCGTCGACGTCGAGCACCTTGAGCAGCAGCTCGAGGCGGGTGCGCCGCACGTCGACCGCGGTCTCGAGCGCCGCCGTGGACAGTGCCCGCCCCGACTCGGACAGCGTGCGCAGCACGGCCTCGGCCTGCTCTTCGCGCGGCATCGAGACCGAGGCGAAGTAGCGCCAGATGTCGCGGTCCTCAGGGCCCGGCAGGAGCAGCACCTCGGCCCGCTCGGTGGCGCGGCCGGCGCGCCCGACCTGCTGGTAGTAGGCGACCGGAGAGCTGGGGGCACCGAGGTGCACGACGAACCCCAGATCGGGCTTGTCGAAGCCCATGCCCAGCGCGGAGGTGGCCACCAGGGCCTTGACCTCGTTGCGGCGCAGGGCTCCCTCGAGCCGCTCGCGGTCGGCCGGGTCGGTGCGCCCGGTGTAGGACGCGACCGCCAGCCCGGCATCGGACAGCGCCGACGCCACGTCTTCGGCCGCCGAGACCGTGAGCGTGTAGACGATGCCGCTGCCGGGCAGCTCGGCCAGGTGCTGCACCAGCCAGCCCAGCCGCTGCTCGGGCGACATCGAGCGCAGCACCCCCAGCCGCAGCGAGTCGCGGGCCAGGCCACCGCGCACGGTGAGCACCGAGCGCCCGCCCACCTCGAGCTGCTCGACGACGTCGGTGACCACCCGGGCGTTTGCGGTGGCGGTGGTGGCGAGCACCGGGGTGTCGGCGGGCAGCCCGGCGAGCAGGTCGCGGATGCGGCGGTAGTCGGGCCGGAAGTCGTGGCCCCAGTCGCTGACGCAGTGCGCCTCGTCGACGACCAACAGGCCGCAGCGGCGCGCGAGGTCAGGCAGCTGCTCGTCGCGGAAGCGCGGGTTGTTGAGCCGCTCGGGGCTGACGAGGAGCACGTCGACGGCATCGGACGCCAGCGCCTCGCGGACGACGTCCCAGTCCTGGGCGTTGGCGGAGTTCATCGTCACGGCCCGGATGCCGGCCCGCTCGGCCGCCGCGATCTGGTCGCGCATCAGCGCGAGCAGCGGGCTGATGATGACGGTGGGCCCGGCGCCCTCGGCCCGCCGCAGCGCCGTGGCGACGAAGTAGACGGCCGACTTGCCCCAGCCGGTGCGCTGCACGACCAGCACCCGCGAGCGGTCGGCCACCAGCGCCGACACCGCCTCGAGCTGCCCGTCGCGGAAGTCGGCGTCGTCGCGCCCGACGAGCCGTCGCAGCGACGCGCGGGCCCGGGTGGTGAGCTCGGGCGTGGGGGAGGAGGGGGCGGGGGGTGCGGTCACGGCATCCGTCGAGTTCGTCATGGTCCGCCCACCGTATGCCGGGCGGCCGACAGGACCGCTCGCGTCGTCCACAGGCCGGTGCCGTGGGTGCAGGATCGGGGGATGGAACCCGCCGCACTCCCCGAGGTCAGCGCCGCCCTGCTCGACGAGGCCCGGACGAGCCCCGCTCGCCGGGCGGCCGTCACGCTCTACGGCGGCACCGGCCACGCGCTGCGGCAGACCGTCATCGCGCTGCTGTCGGCGTCGACGCTGTCCGAGCACGAGAACCCGGGTGAGGCCACCCTCCAGGTGCTCCTCGGAAGCGTGCGGCTCAGCTGGCCCGACGGCACCCTCGACCTCGACGCGGGCGACCACGTCGTCATCCCCGACGCCCGGCACGGCCTGCTCGCCGTCACCGACGCGGTCGTGCTGCTGACGGCCGCCAAGGCCTGACGACACGGGACCGCCGGCGCGCCCAGCGGCGTCGGGACGAGCGCTCAGCTCGCCCGCTGGAACAGCTCGACCAGGTTGCCGGCGGGGTCGGCGACAAGCACCTGCTGTCCGCCGGGCCCCGAGACGACCTCGCTGCGGAAGGGAACATGGGCAGCCCGGAGCCGCTCGACCTCGGTCGCCAGGTCGTCGACGACGTAGCGGACGCTGGCGTACTGCTCGTTCTCGCTCACGGGTGACCCCTCACTGCTCGAGTGCTCCATCACAGGATCCGACGGGTCCGGCTCGAGGTCAGCGCAACACCGGCGTCCGGCATACTGCGGGGTGCCGAGGAGAGAGGTGGTGCCGGTGTCCGACGCAGAGGTGGACGAGTACCTCGCCGCCGTTCCCGAGCCGCAGCGGTCGACCCTCGAGCAGGTGCGGGCCACGGTCGCCGCGCTGCTCCCCGAGGCCGAGCAGGGCATCGCCTACGGGGTGCCGTGCTTCAAGGTGGCGGGCAAGGGCGTGGCGGGGTTCGGCTTCTACAAGCACCACTGCACCTACTTCCCGATGAGCGGGTCGATCACCACCGAGCTCGCCGACGACCTCACGGGGTTCGTCACCGCGAAGGGGTCCATCCGGTTCCCGAACGACGAGCCGCTGTCCGGTGAGCTCGTCGCGAAGCTGGTCCAGGCCCGGCAGCGCGAGATCGCCGGCAGCACGCGCGGTCGCTGACCGGCGACGCAGCGCTCAGAGCCAGCCCATCCGGCGGGCCTGCAGCGCGGCCTCGACCTTGTTGCGGGTGCCCGTCTTGCCGATCGCGCTCGACAGGTAGTTGCGCACGGTGCTGACCGACAGGTGCATCCGGGCTGCGATGTCGGCGGTCGTCGCACCGTCCTCCGCCTCGGCGAGCACCGCCCGCTCGCGCTCGGTGAGCGGCGACGACGCGTGGCGCAGCGCGCTGCGGGCCAGCGCCGGGTCGATGACCGTGCCTCCCGCCGCCACCTCGCGCACGGCCCGGGCGAGGTCCTCGGCGGGCCCGTCCTTGACGAGGAACCCGCGGGCGCCGGCGGCCATCGCCCGCTGGACATACCCCGGGCGGGGGAACGTCGTCAGCATCACCACCGCGCACCCGGGCACCTCGAGGGCCAGGTCGGCCGCGGCGTCGAGGCCGCTGCGGCCCGGCAGCTCGATGTCGAGGAGCGCGACGTCCGGACGGGTCTCGAGCGCCCGCGGCACGATCTCGGTGCCGCTCGACACCTCGGCCACCACCTCGAGGTCGGGCTCGAGCCCCAGCAGCACGGCCAGCGCGCCGCGCATCATGCCCTGGTCCTCGGCCAGCAGCAGCCGGATCACGGCGCCGCCGTCCCGTCCGGCACCCAGGCGGTCAGCACGAAGCCGCCGCCGCCGGGCGCCGCGTCCAGCCCTCCGCCGGCGGCCGCAAGCCGCTCGCGCAGCCCGTCCAGCCCGCCGCGCCTGCCGCCGTCGCCGGACATGGCCGGGCCTCCGACCCCGTCGTCCGCGACGGTCAGCCGCACCCGCTCCCCGTCGCACGTGACGTCGACCCGGCACTCGCTCGCGCCGGAGTGGCGCAGCACGTTGGTCACCGCCTCGCGCAGCACCCAGGCCAGCGGTGCTGCCGCGGAGGTGGGGACCGGCGGTGCCGACGGCACGGTCGCCCGGATGCCGGCCGCAGCCAGGGCGGTGCGCGCCTCGCGCAGCTCGTCACGCAGGCTGGGCGCCAGGGCCCCGTCGACCGTGTCACGCAGCTGCGCCATGGCACGGCGCCCCACGTCCTCGATGTCGGCCGCGTGCCCCGCCGCCGCCACGGGGTCGGTCGGCGCGAGGCGGCGCACCACGGCCGCCTTGACGACCATGACCGACAGGGTGTGGCCGAGGGTGTCGTGCAGGTCGCGAGAGAACCGCTCGCGCTCGCGGGCCACGGCGGCGTCGGCGAGCTCCTCGCGCGTGCGGCGCAGCTCGTCGGCGGTCGACACCAGTCGCGAGAAGGCGGCGGCGGCCACCCCGGCCAGCAGCACCACGAAGGCCTGGGCCAGGAGCTCGTCGCCGGTGGCACCGGAGCGGGACAGCATCCAGGCCGAGGCCAGTGCGGATGCCGGCACCCCCACCAGCGCGGCCGACGCCGGTAGCGCCACCGCCGCGGCCATGCTCACCAGCCCCCAGGCGCTGACCCATGCCGGCCAGGCCAGCGAGCCTGCGGTCACCACCAGCGCGAGCCCCGCGACGGCCACGACCGACCGGCGGGTCGGGCCCGGCCAGCTGCCCAGCACGGCCACCGTGCAGGCCGTGGCCGCGCACGCCACCAGCACCAGGTCGGCCGCAACAGCGCGCGTCCCACCCGGCGGGTCGAGCAGCACCCCGCCCAGGATCACCGGAACCCAGACCAGCACCGCGGCGTGCCGCTGCACGACCTGCCGCTGCGGCCGGGCGCGGTTCACCGCACCCCGTATCCCGCGATGTGCGGCCCGGTGACGACCGGCCGCGGCG
Source organism: uncultured Actinomycetota bacterium (assembly GCA_963800505.1). Taxonomy (GTDB): domain Bacteria; phylum Actinomycetota; class Actinomycetes; order Actinomycetales; family Dermatophilaceae; genus Fodinibacter. Next base: position 157,908 of record CAWDBL010000022.1, on the reverse strand, counting down.
CCAGCTCGAACCACTCCACGTGCAGCTCGCGGAACGGTGCGGCCGCCAGCACCTGACTCGTCTCCCGGCTCGGGTCACAGCCCCGGTCGAGCATCCGGCTCGCGGGGGCGACCAGCCGCTGCCGGGCACGGCGCCACGAGCCACGCGGCGCCGCGACGTGCTCGAAGAACACGAACCGTCCGCCCGGTCGCAGCACCCGGCACACCTCGGTCACCGCCCGCTCGGGTGAGCGAACGGAGCACAGCACGACCGTGGCCAGCACGGCGTCGACGCTACCGTCTTGCAGCGGAATCGCCTCGGCGTGAGCGTCAAGCACGGTGCGCCCCACGGCATCCGGGCGCAGCCGTGAGCGGGCGGCACGGTGCGGCTCGAGCCCGGTCCAGCGCACGTCGGGGTGCAGCAGGCCGAAGTTCGCACCCCGCCCGACGCCGATCTCGAGCACGTGGCCGCGCAGCCCGCCCACGAGCTCGCGCTTGCGCAGGTGGTAGGCGGTGGCGTCCTTGACGGCCAGGGCCCGGCCCGCGGTCGTCATCGCCGCGAGCGGTGCCCGGCGGCGAGCACGACCGCCGTGACGACGGCGTGCAGCGAGATGAGCGCCCAGGTCGCCGAGGTGGTCACGGCCCCGAGTGGGCCGAGCAGCGAGAGCAGCGCCACGAGCACGACCAGGGCGGTCCAGACCCGCACCGGCCGTCGGCTCCACCGTTCGAGAACGCGCAGGGCGACCATGCCGACGAAGGCGGCGACGGCGGCCGACAGGGCCACCGCGACCCCGCCGACGGTCTGGGTGCCGGCACCGGTGCGCACGACCAGGGCAACCCCGGGCAGCACAGTGACGAAGAGCCAGGCGATGGTGGCGCAGACGGCGGCGGCCCCGGCCGTCGCGAGGTCGACCCGCCACGGGACGCGACGGGTCCGGGGGGTCTGGTCGAGCAGGTCGGTGGTGGTCATCGGGGTCCTCCTGGTGGTGTTGATCCGGTCCCTCGACGCTACGAGCGGTGCTGGTCCCGCCCGAAGTGGAGGAGGTACCGACTCCGGTAGGACATTCGTCCTACGGTCCACTGCGAAATGGGTTGCCCCTGCGCCCCGGACAGGACACGGTGACCGGGTGACCGACACCGCGACCCTCCTGGCCGCCTACGACGACCAGCTGCGCACGGATGCCGAGACGCCCAGTGCGCTCTCGGTCACCGTGCGGGGGCCGCTGCGGCTGGTGACCTTCCCCCACGGCCGTGGCTTCGTCACCTACCGCGACCTCGGCGGGGCCGACGCGGCCGGCATCCGGGAGCTGGTCGGCGCAGCGCGGGAGCACTTCACCGCGCAGCCGGACGTGACCAAGGTGGAGTGGAAGACCCGGGGCCACGACTTCGCGCCGGGGCTGCACGACGCCCTGGTCGACGCCGGCTTCGAGCCGGAGGAGCCGGAGTCGATCATGTTGGGTGAGGCGCGCCTCCTCGCCGTCGACGTCCCCCTTCCGGACGGCGTCACCCTGCGCACCGTCACCGACGAGGCCGACGTCCGCGCGATGAGCGCGATGGCCGACGAGGCCTTCGGCGACCCGGTCTCGGACGAGCGGGCCGAGAGCCTGCTGCACCGGCTCACGCTGCGCGACGGCATGGAGCTGTGGGTCGCCGAGGCCGACGGGCAGATGGTCAGTGCCGGGAGGCTGGAACCGGTGCCGCACACCGAGATCGCGGGCATCTGGGGTGGCTCGACCCTCGAGCCGTGGCGGGGGCGCGGCATCTACCGGGCGCTCACCGCGGCCCGCGCACGCTCGGCGCTGCGGCTCGGGAAGACGATCATCCACAGCGACTCCACGGAGTTCTCGCGCCCGATCCTCGAGCGGTCCGGCTTCGTCAAGGTCTCCACGACCACTCCCTACATCTGGCGCCGCTGACCGGGCTACGGTGGGCTGATGGACCGGGAGGGTGCCCAGGACTGGCTCGACCGCTACGTCGCGGCGTGGCGCTCGTACGACCGCGACGAGGTCGCCGGCCTGTTCGCCGACGACGTCGCCTACCGCTACCACCCCTACGACGAACCCGTCTCCGGCCGCGACGCCGTCGTCGCCGCCTGGCTGGGGGAGGGCGAGGTCTCGGCTGACGCGTCGGCCCGCGACGTTCCCGACACGTACGACGCCCACTACACGCCGGTCGCGGTCGACGGCGACACCGTCGTGGCCACCGGCCGGTCGACCTACCGCGAGACCCCCGAAGGTCCCGTGACCGAGGTGTTCCACAACTGCTTCGTCATCCGCTTCGGTGCCGACGGGCGCTGCCGTGAGTTCACCGAGTACTTCATCAAGCAGCCGGATACACCGTGACAAAGCGGTTCGGCGACAGGGGAGTTGGATATGTCTGCTGAGGTGCGAACGCTCGAGACGCGGGACGTCGACCTCGTCTACGAGGTGCGCCCGCCGAGCACGACGGATGCCGGGCACCGCACGCTGCTGATGGCGGGCCACCCCATGCAGGCGGGCGGCTTCGAGGTGCTCGCGCAGCACTTCCCCGACCGCCTCGTCGTCACCTACGACCCACGAGGCACCGGCCGCAGCGTCCGCAAGGACGGCAGCGACCAGCGCACGCCGCAGCTGCACGCCGCCGACCTGCACGCCCTCGTCGCCGAGCTGGGCACCGGGCCCGTCGACCTGTTCGCCAGCAGTGGGGGCGCCGTCAACGCCCTGGCCCTCGTCGAGGCACACCCCGACGACGTTTCCACGCTGGTGGCCCACGAGCCGCCGCTGCTGCTGCTCCTGCCCGATGCCGACCAGGCCGTCGCCGCCGAGCGGGCCGTGCAGGCGGCCTACCACGAGCGGGGCTACGGCGCGGGCATGGCGGCCTTCATCGCCCTGACGGCGTGGCCGGGCGAGTTCACCGACGCCTACCTCGCCCAGCCGGCACCCGACCCGGCGCAGTTCGGCATGCCGGCCGACGACGACGGCCGCCGCGACGACCCGCTGCTGTCCGGCACCGCGAACGCGATCACCAGCTTCCGGCCCGACCCGTCGGCGTTGGCGGCCTCGTCCACGCGGCTGGTGGTCGCCGTCGCCGCCGAGTCCGGTGACACGCTCACCGGCCGGACGACCCGGGCCCTGGGGCAGGTCCTGGGCCTGCCCGTCACCGAGTTCCCGAGCCACCACGCGGGGTTCCTCGGGGCCGACAGCGGCTACGGCGGTGAACCGGAGGCCTTCGCCGCCCGGCTGCGCGAGGTGCTCGACGCCGACGCCGTCTGAGGGCCGGGAGTCAGCGCCAGCCGCGCTCGTCGACCCCGCCCGGCACGTCCGCCGTCGGGTCGTAGGGCGTGCGGGTGAACCGGAACGACGCGAGGTCGAGGTGCGACACCGACCCGTCACCGCGGCGCACCACACGCAACGGCTCTCCGGCGTAGTAGGAGTCCAGACCCACCCAGTCGTCGGTGCCGAGCCGTCGGAAGCGGGCCCCGCGAGCACTGCCCGGCTCGCCGAGCACCAGGTGCTCCTTGACGACCGTGGCCGTGACTGTCGACGGGCCCCAGTGCCACGTGCCGACCAGCTCGAGCAGCGCCGGGTCCCCGCTCGCCGACCACGGCTCGACCGGTGCCGGCTCGTGCCGGGCCAGCATGTCGAACAGCTGGTCGAGCGTCGACCGGGTCGCCGTGGATGCCGTGGTGTTGGTGAACAGCACCGCCCCGTCGCCGGCCGCACCCAGAACTCGGTCGCCCTTCGCCGGCCCCCCGGCATCCAGCCGCACCCGCAGCCCGGCGAGGAAGCCGGGCATCGAGCCGCCGTGACCGGCGAACCGCGCGCCGGCGACGTTCCACACCTGGAAGCCCAGGCCGTGCGCGGCGACCCACGGCTGCCCCGGGTCGTCGACGACGTGGTGCGGCTCGACCATCTCGGCGAGGGTCTCCGCCGCGAGCACGTCACCGGTCGCACCCCCGAGGAAGCTCGCCCACCGGGCCAGGTCGGTCACCGTGGTCCACAGCTGTCCGGCCGGCCCCATCGCCCCGGCGTCGTGCTCCGGCTCGGGCAGCAGCAGGTCGGCGAAGGGGTGCACGGCCAGCCCGAGGGCCGCCGCACCCGAAGGTCGCGTCGTCGTGCGCGTCATGCCGAGCGGCTCGAGCAGCTCGTCGCGCACGACGTCGAACCAGCCCCGGCCGTGGGCCACCTCGAGGAGGCGACCCAGGGCGGCATACCCGACGTTGGAGTAGTGGAACCGGCGCCCGGCGCGGAACCGCTGCCCGACCGGCGAGGCGACGAGGGCCTCCCAGTCACCCCCCGGCGTGCGCTCCCACCAGGGCCCGGGGGTCTCGGCCTGGGTGCCGGCGGCGTGGGTGAGCAGCTGCTCGATGCTGACGTCGTCGAGGGCGGAGCCGGGCACGTGCGCGCCGAACCGGTCGGTCAGCTCGAGACGGCCGGCGTCGCGCAGGCGCAGCACGCACACGGCCACGAAGGTCTTGGTGATCGAGCCCATCCGGTACTGGGTGTCGTCGTCGGCGGGCCGACCGTCCGCGCGCCCGTCGACGGTGCCGGCGGCGCCGCTCCACACGAGCTCGCCGCCGCGCACCAGGCCGGCCGCGACCGAGGGCAGCCGACCGTCGCGCTGGGCGGTGGCGAGGAGGTGGTCGAGCGCGGCGGTGGTGATGGGCTGAAGCGGCATCCGCCCACCCTAGGACGACGTGCGCACCGGTGGCCGCGTCACGACGGCGGGGCTGGGAGGATGGGGCGCATGCCCGGTGCCGACGATCCCCAGACCTACCGTGTCGAGGTGCCGCTGCGGTGGTCCGACATGGACGCCTACGGCCACGTCAACAACGTGCAGTACCTCCGGCTCCTCGAGGACGCGCGCGTCATCGGCTTCCGCGAGTGGTTCCCCGACCGGCCCACGATGCTCGACGAGGGCATCGTCGTGACCCGGCACGCCATCGAGTACCGCGCGCCGCTCACCTACCGTGCCGCTCCGGTCGAGGTCGACATGTGGGTGACCCGCGTGCACGGGGCGGGCTTCGAGCTCGGCTACACGGTGCGCGACCCCGAGTCGGTCGGCACGCTGGTGTACGCCATCGCCGAGACCGGCCTGGCCCTCTACGACTTCGCGACCTCCCGCCCGCGCCGGCTCACGCCCGAGGCCCGTGCCCAGCTCGCCGTGCACACCGGCGACCCGGTGCACTTCCGCTGGGGCGGGCGGTGAGCGCGTTCCTGCGGCTGCGCGACCCCGAGTCCCTGGCCGACCTCGGCCGGTTCGCCACCCGCGCCCGGTCCGTCGACGACGAGGGTGCGGTGCGGCTACAGGCGTCGGGCACCGTGCTCGCTGCCTGGGTCGGCGTCCTGTCCGGCACCGGCATCCTGGCCGAGGGCACGGTGCTCGGCCTGCGCACCTTCGCCCTGGCCGAGCCGGCCGAGGTCGACGTCACCGTGCCGCTCGGGGCGATCACCGACCGCACCGCGCGAGGCGGGGGCAGCGACCTGTCGGTGCCGCCGACCCGCGCCGTGGCGGCCTGGTCGGCGGTCACCCCGCCGCGCGGCCCGTGGGAGCCGGCCGGCACGTTACCGGGGGACCTCCTTGCCGCCGTCGCCCGCGACGGCCTGGCCGAGGTGTCGGATGCCGTGCGCGAGCGAGGTGCCGCCGCCGGCCTGGTGCGCGACCGGGTCTGGGCGCGCGACGTGCTCGAGGCGGCCGGGCCGCACCCCGACCTGCTCGACCACGGCGGCGGGTTCGAGGGCGGCGCCAGCGTGCGCTCCGGTGGCGCGTTCGCGGCCTATGCCCTGGGCTTCCTGGCACCGGGCCAGCCGGTGCAGGTGCTGCGGTCGAACCGGTGGACCCGGCTCACCGCGCCCGGGGGTCACGTCCTGATCCGCTGACCTGCCGGGACGGCCACCGCTGCCACGACGGCCAGGCCGAGGAAGATCGCCCCGAAGAGGGCGTCGTCCTGGCCGGGCACGTGCCGGGCGGCGAAGAGTGCCGTGGCTGCGGCGATGCCGATGACGCTGCCGAGCACGTCGGCGAGCTGGAGCGCCGACGACGCCTCGCCGTGCTCCTCGACCGGGCTCAGCTCGAGCGCGAGCACCGTCGTGGTCGTCACCCCGAGCCCCATCGCGACGCCGGTGCAGATCAGGGCCAGCGGCACGATCCACCACGGCAGGACGAAGAAGGCAACCGCCGACAGGACCGCCAGGCCGGTTGCGAGCAGCACGCCACCGACCTCGACCAGCCGGTAGCGGGGACGGTGCAGGGTGCCGTGGCCCTGGTACCAGGCGCCCCCGGCCCACCCGATCGCCCCGACGGCCAGGGCCAGCCCGGCCGTCTGCAGGGTCAGGCCGCGCTGGCCGACGAGGAAGAGCGGCACGTAGGTGACGCCGGCGTAGAACGCGCCGATGAACAGGGCTCGGGCGAGCATCACGCTGGGCACCCCCCGCGCCATCCGCCAGGTGCCGGCCGGCACCAGCTTCGGCGCGAAGACCACCACCCCCACCACACCCGCCAGCACGATGCCGGTCTTGGGTGACAGTTCGAGCACGAGCTCGTGCGTGCCGAGCTGGATGGCACCGGCGGACAGGGCGATCCCGAGCCCGCACCACGCTGCCCGCACGTGGGCGGAGTGGTCGCGGGTGCTGACGGCGGCGGTCAGGGCGGTGTCGTCGATCCGGCGCCGGGCGTGGGCGAGCACCGCCATGGTGACCAGCACCGGCGGCACCACGCCCCAGAACACCCACCGCCAGGACAGGTTGGTCGTGAGCCACGCCGAGATCGGGGCGCCGAGCAGCGAGGGCAGCACCCAGGCCGCGGAGACGTAGGTGAACAGCCGCGGCCGGATGGCCTCGGGGTAGACGCGTCCGGCGATGACATACAGCATCACGACGAGGAGGCCACCGCCGAGCCCGGTGAGCGCCCGCCCGGCGAGGAAGACGGGCAGGGTGGTGGCCGCGCCGCACATCGCCGAACCGCCCGCGAGCAGGGCCTGCCCGGTGACCGCGCCCACCATCGGGCCGGACCGGTCCGACCAGACGCCGGCCAGCACGATGCCGAGCAGCTGGGCGGTGAGCATGACCGAGAAGGCGAAGCCGTACGACCGCACCGCGTCGAGGTGGCGAGCCACGGCGGGCATCGCGGTGGACACCGCCATCGACTCGAACGCGACGATGGTGACCAGGGCCAGGACGGCCAGGGTGACCTCGAGGTAGGTCCGGCCGAGCGGCCCTTCAACTCGAGTTGCCGTCGCTTCAGCCATGACCTGCCACGGTACCCGCGTCGGTCCCCTCAGCCGGGTGGGACGAGAGGACGACCACGCTCGGCGAGCACGTCGCGCAGCACGTCGATGTGGTCGGTGACGATGCCGTCGGCGCCGAGGTCGAGCAGCCGATGCATCTCGTGGGCGTCCTCGCGCGACCACGCGTGGAACCACACGTGCACGTGCTTGCCCAGGGTGTGCGCGCGGCTCACCAGGCCGGGCGTCACCAGGGTGACCGTGCGCCCGCGCAGCCGGTGCAGCGCCGGCAGCTGCAGTACGGGCGCGGGGGTGTGCAGCATCCGGCTCAGGGATGCCGGGGTGAACCGCAGCAGCGCCGTGCCGACCTGGCCGGCCGCTGTTGCCACCCCGGGGCCGAGTGTCGCACGCGCCGCCCGGAGCCGCCGCTCGCTGAACGACCCGATGCACACGCGTTCGGTTGCATTGTGCCGCAACACTTCTCGCACCGTCGGGGCGAGTGCGTCGTCGGCCTTGATGTCGATGTTGATCCGGGTGTCGGGGAACTGCTCGAACAGGTCGGACAGCAACGGGATCGGCTCGGTGCCACCGATACGCGCCTCGCGCACGGCGTCGTAGGGGAGCGTGGCGATGGCGCCGCTGCAGTCGGACACCCGGTCGAGCACGGTGTCGTGGAAGGCGACCACCTGGCCGTCACGGGTCGCGTGCACGTCGGTCTCGAGGTAGCGGTAGCCCATCGCGACGGCCCGGCCGAACGCCGCCATGGTGTTCTCCAGCCCCACGTTGGGCCCGAACGCCGCACCGCCGCGGTGGGCCAGGCCCACCGGGGTCGGCCCGTCGAGGTAGGTGAAGTCGCCGGCGCGCACGTCAGGCCACCGGCAGCCGCACCCACACCGTGGTGTCGGTCGGCAGGGCGCCGTCGTCGGTGAGCGGGCCCGACGCGACCAGCACCTCACCGGGCGGCAGCACCACCGGGTCGGCACCGAGGTTGGCCAGCACCAGCAGGGTGCGCTCGCCGTCACCGGAGGTGCTGCGCAGCGCCACGACGGTGTCGGACGATCGGGCGTCCCAGGTGAGGCCGCCGTGACCGAGGCGGTGCGTGCGGCGGTGCCCGAGCAGCGTGCGGTAGAGCTCGAGGGTCGAGCCGGCCACGCCCTCCTGCTGGTCGACGGCGAGGTCGGCGTAGGCATCGGGCTGCGGCAGCCACGGCGTGCCACCCGGGCCGAAGCCGTTGCCCGGCGCGCCCTTGACCCACGGCATCGGCACCCGGCAGCCGTCGCGGCCGGTGACCTTGCCGTGCGTGCGGTGGAAGGTGGGGTCCTGGCGGAAGGAGTCGGGCATCGTCGTGTGCTCGGGCAGGCCGAGCTCCTCGCCCTGGTAGACGTAAGCGCCGCCGGGAAGGGCCAGCATCAGTGCAGTGGCGGCGCGGGCGCGGCGCAGGCCGAGCACGGCATCCGGCTGGGGGTCGGTGGCCCGGATGCCGTTGGGCCGCGGCAGCGACTGGTCGAGGCCGAGCCGGGACGCGTGCCGGACCACGTCGTGGTTCGACAGCACCCAGGTGGTGGGCGCCCCGACGTCGTCGTTGGAGCGCAGCGACGCCTCGATGACGGTGCGCAGGGCGGTGGCGTCCCAGTGCGCGTCGAGGAAGTCGAAGTTGAACGCCTGGTGCATCTCGTCGGGGCGCACGTAGCGCGCGAGGCGGTGGGCCGGGGTGACCCAGGCCTCGGCGCACAGGATGCGGTCGGGCAGGCCGTAGGACTCGAGCACCCGGCGCCAGCCGCGGTAGATCTCGTGCACACCGTCCTGGTCCCACATCGGCGAGGCCCCGGTGGCGGTGTGGTCGAGCACCTCGCCGTCGGTGGAGTGCAGCGTCTCGGCGTCGCGACCCTCCCCGGTGGGCCCGGCGTCGGCGTCGACCTCGTCGTAGAGCCCGACCTTGCCGTGCCAGTCGGGCAGCCCCTCGCGCTTGACCAGGCCGTGGGCGACGTCGACCCGGAAGCCGTCGACGCCCCGGTCGCACCAGAACCGCAGGATGCCGTGGAACTCGGCGACCACCTCGGGGTGGTCCCAGTTCAGGTCGGGCTGGGTGACGTCGAAGATGTGCAGGTACCACTGACCCGGGCCTGCCGTCGGCCTCGGTGACCCGGGTCCAGCCGCGCCCGCCGAAGACCGACGGCCAGTTGTTCGGCGGCTCCTCGCCGTTCGCGCCGCGGCCGTCGCGGAAGATGTAGCGCTCTCGCTCGGGGCTGCCGGGGCCGGCCGCCAGCGCGGCCCGGAACCAGGCGTGCTCGCTGCTGGTGTGGTTGGGCACCAGGTCGACGAGCACCTTCAGGCCCAGGTCGTGGGCGGTGGCCACCATGGCGTCGGCGTCGTCGAGCGAGCCGAACCGCGGGTCGATGGTGCGGTAGTCGGCGACGTCGTAGCCGGCGTCGTTCATCGGCGAGACGTAGAAGGGGCTCAGCCACACGGCATCCACGCCGAGGTCGCGCAGGTAGGGCAGCCGGGCGGTGATGCCGGGCAGGTCGCCCATGCCGTCGCCGTCGGCGTCGGCCCAGGAGCGCGGGTAGACCTGGTAGATCACCGCGTCGTGCCACCAGGCGGCATCGGGGGAGTCGGCCTCGTGGAAGACCTCACCGGGTGAGGTGAGGGTCGGGACGTCGGTGGTGGTGTCGGTCTCAGTGGTCAGCTGGGTCACCGACACCATGTTTCCGCATGCCGTGCCCGTCGCCGAAATTCAGGCGCCCGGCAGCGGGCGCAGCGGCGCGCCCGGCGCCGCCGGGGGCTCGTCGGTGTTGACGAGCATGTGCGCGGCCCGCAGGAAGTAGTCGCGCATCAGGTCGGCCTGGGCCTCCGGCAGGTCGAGGGTGTCCATCGCGGCGAGCATGTGCCGCATCCACCGGTCGCGCATGTCCAGGCTCACCGGGTAGGGCGCGTGCCGCATCCGCAGTCGGGGGTGGCCGCGCTCCTCGCTGTAGGTGCCCGGTCCGCCGAAGTACTGGGTGAGGAACATCCGCAACCGGCGCTCGGCCGGGGCCAGGTCGTCGTCCGGGTAGAGCGCGCGCAGCGGCGGGTCGGCCGCGACGCCCTGGTAGAAGGCGTGAACCAGCGCCTCGAACGTCGGCGCGCCGCCGACCTCGTCGTAGAGGGTCACAGGGCACTTCCTGCCGGTCCCGCCGGTCCCGCCGGTCCCATCGGTGGCACCGGTCCGCCGAACGGGCCGAGCGGCGGCGCCATCACCTCGGCGGCGTCGAGGGCCTTCTTGAGGCGCTCGCGCAGCTCGCGCTGCACCGCGAAGTTCTCTCCGGGCACGCACTGGGCGATGGTGCGGATGGTCATCGTCATCCCGACGATCGACTCCACGCCGAGCACCTTGGGCTCCTCGACGAACTTCGCGGCCCAGTCCGGATCCTCGCCCATGGCGGTGGCGGTCTCGCGGATGACGCCGACCACGCGCTCGACGTTCTCGTTGTAGGACACCGGCATGTCGACGATGGCCGTGGCGAAGCCCTGCGAGCGGTTGCCGATGCGGATGATCTCGCCGTTGCGCACGTACCAGGTGACGCCGTTGGCGTCGCGCAGGCGGGTGATCCGCAGGGTGACCTCCTCGACCGTGCCGATCGCCTCACCGGTGTCGATCACGTCGCCGACGCCGTACTGGTCCTCGAAGATCATGAAGACGCCCGAGAGGAAGTCCTTGACCAGGCTCTGCGCACCGAAGCCGAGCGCAACACCTGCGACGCCGGCCGACGCCAGCAGGGGGGCGATGGGAATCTCGAGCAGGTCCATCACCGTCAGCACCACCAGGGTGACGATGATGGCCGTGCTGATGCTGCGCAGCAGCGAGCCCATCGTCTCGACCCGCTGGCGCTGGCGCTCACCCGCCAGCCCGGTGGCCGTCGCGAAGGCCTTCCCGGCGCGTCCGGACTCGGCGATCCTGCGGGCCGACTTCGAGGTCATCGTGCTCACGACGCGGTTGATCAGCCGGCGCAGCAGCCACAGGCTCAGCACACCGAGCAGGATCGTGACGAGGATCCGCAGCCCGATCGTGCTCAGCCAGGCCTGCGTCTTCTCCCAGGTGATGCCGATGGTGTCGGCCAGCTCGAGCCCGGGCAGCTCGAGCAGTGCGGTGACGGCCTCAGCCACGCGCGTCACGCTCCTGGGCCGCCAGGGCCCGCACCACCGGGTCGCGGTTCTCCACGACGAGGCGGCGCAGCGCGGCGGGGGCGTGCGGGTTGGCGTCGAGCCAGGCCTGGGTGCGGTCGCTCAGGGCGGCGTCGGCCAGGGGGCGCGGGTAGAAGCCGTAGACGATCGACTCGACCAGCGCGTGCGATCCGCGCTCGTGCACCGTGTCGAGCAGGGTGTGGTAGCGCTCGACGAACGGGCGCAGCAGGTCGGGTGAGGTGCCGGGGCGGGTGAACCCCAGCGCGGTGGCCTCGACGACGGCGGTGGGCAGCCCGCCGCCCGCCACGGCCTCGGCCCAGGCCCGTTCCTTGGCCTCCGGGGTCGGGCGCGCGGCCCGCGCCCTGGCGGCCCGCTCGCGTGCGGTGGCGGTGTCCTCCTGGGCGAGCTCGGCGTCGATCTCCGACTCGTCGGCCGCACCGGCAGCGACGAGGGCGGTGAGCAGCGTCCAGCGCATCTCGAAGTCGACGGTGAGCCCGTCGAGCACCTCGGTGCCCTCGAACAGGGCGCGCAGCTGCGCGGCGTCGTCACCCGCGGCGGTCAGGGCCGCGGCGGCGCCGACCAGCTGCAGCTGGGCGTCGCTGCCGGGATCGGCCGAGCGCGCGACCTCCCACAGCCGGTCGCGGGTGGTGGCGCGCAGGGCGTCACGCTGCTCGGGCGCACTGTAGGAGTGCACCGCCGTCTGCAGCTGGGCGACCAGGGTGCGCAGGAGGGTGGAGTCGGACTCACCGGGCAGCGTCTCGAGCACGACGTCGACGAAGCGCCGGGCCCCCATCTCGGCGTCGCGGGTCATGTCCCACAGTGAGGCGAGCACGAGCGAGCGCGGCAACGACGAGGTGAAGCCGCGCGGGTGGCTCAGCGCGGTGGCCAGCGAGCGCTCGTCGAGCCGGATCTTCGCGTAGGCGAGGTCGTCGTCGTTGACCAGCAGCAGGTCGGGCTGCTCGCGCCCGACGAGCTCGGGCACCTCGGTGAGTGCACCGGCGACGTCGAGCTCGAGGCGGTCGGTGCGCTCGAGGATGCCGTCGCGCACGGCATACAGCCCGATGGCCAGCGTGTGCGGCCGCAGCGTCTCGAAGCCGGGCGCGCAGGTCTGCTCGATGGCCGCCATGGCGATCCCGCCCCGGTCGTCGACCTCGAGCACCGGCCGCAGGGTGCTGACCCCGGCGGTCTCGAGCCACAGTGTGGACCAGGTGCGCAGGTCGCGGCCCGAGGTGGCCTCGAGCTCGGAGAGCAGGTCGTCGAGGGTGGTGTTGCCCCAGGCGTGCTTCGCGAAGTAGGCGCGCAGGCCGTCGCGGAAGGGCTCGCGGCCGACGTGGGCGACGAGCTGCTTGAGCACCGAGGCGCCCTTGGCGTAGGTGATGCCGTCGAAGTTGACCTCGACGTCCTGCAGGTCGCGGATCTCGGCGACGATGGGGTGCGTCGAGCTCAGCTGGTCCTGGCGGTAGGCCCAGTCCTTCTCGTGGGTGCCGAAGGTGGTCCAGGCGTCGGTCCAGTGCGTGGCCTCGGACTGGCAGGTGGTGGAGGCCCACTCGGCGAAGGACTCGTTGAGCCACAGGTCGTTCCACCAGCGCATCGTCACGAGGTTGCCGAACCACATGTGGGCGAGCTCGTGCAGCACGGTGAGCGCCCGCCGCTCGACCAGGGCGTCGGGGACGCGCGACCGGAAGACATACATCTCGTTGATGGTCACGCAGCCGGCGTTCTCCATCGCGCCCATGTTGTACTCCGGCGCGAAGAGCTGGTCGTACTTGTCGAAGGGGTAGGCGCAGTCGAACTCCTCCTCGAAGAACGCGAAGCCGCGCTTGGTGAGGTCGAAGAGGTTGTCGGCGTCGAGGTAGGGCGTCAGCGACCGGCGGCAGAAGATGCCGAGCGGCACCTCGCCGGCGCGGGTCGTGACCGTGTCGCGCACCACGTCGTAGGGCCCGGCGACGAGCGCGGTGATGTAGCTCGAGATCGGCTCGGTGGTGGCGAAGCGCCACGTGGCGGTGCCTTCACCAGCCGGCTCCGGTGGTGGGGTGGGGGAGTTCGAGACGACCTGCCAGTGGGCGGGTGCGGTCACGGTGAACGTGAAGCGGGCCTTGAGGTCGGGCTGCTCGAAGACGGGGTACATCCGCCGGCTGTCGGGCACCTCGAACTGGCTGTAGAGGTAGACCTCGTCGTCGACCGGGTCGACGAAGCGGTGCAGTCCCTCGCCCGTGTTGGTGTAGCGCCCCGTGGCGGCGACGACCACGACGTTGTCGGCGGCGAGCCCGGGCAGGTGCACGCGGCTGTCGGTGTAGACCTCGGCCGGGTCGAGGTCGGTGCCGTTGAGGGTGACCGCCTGCACCGTGCCGCCGACGAAGTCGAGGAACGTCTCGCTGCCCGGCTGCGAGCAGCCGAAGTGGATCGTGCTTCGCGTCGAGAAGGTCTCGGGGCCGCTCGCGACGTCGAGCTCGACGTCGTGGCGCTGGACGGTCACGAGGGCCGCGCGGGTGGCGGCCTCCTCGCGGGTGAGGTTCGTGCCGGGCACGGGTTCTCCTTGCGGGGCGGTGCGGTGTGGGCGCCGGTCCGGCGCCGCTGCGGGCGTCGGGCCATCCTGTCACGCGGTCCGACCACCGCGTCGCGAGCCGACCGGATGGCAGGATGTCGGCCATGTCCGAGCGCAACGCTGCAGAGTTCTGGTTCGACCCCCTGTGCCCCTGGGCCTGGATGACCTCCCGCTGGATGATGGAGGTGCAGAAGGTCCGCCCCGTCGACGTCACCTGGTCGGTGATGAGCCTGTCCGTCCTCAACGAGGGCCGTGACCTGCCCGAGGACTACCGCGAGATGATGGGCCGTGGCTGGGGCCCGGTGCGGGTCGTCATCGCCGCCCGCGAGAAGCTGGGCGACGAGATCGTCAAGCCGCTGTACGACGCGCTCGGCGAGCGCATCCACCACCAGCGGCTCGACTACCTCGAGGCGATCGCCGGAGCGCTCGAGGAGCTCGGGCTGCCGGCCGAGCTCGCCGACGCGGCCACCAGCGACGAGCGCGACGTCGAGCTGCGGGCCAGCCACCAGCGCGCCATCGACCTGGTCGGCGACGAGGTGGGCACGCCGGTCGTGGCCGTCAACGGCGTCGCGTTCTTCGGACCGGTCGTGAGCCCGGCGCCCAAGGGCGAGGCCGCCGGCCGGCTCTGGGACGGCTGCGTCCTCGTCGCCGGCACCGAGGGCTTCTTCGAGCTCAAGCGCTCGCGCACCGTCGGCCCGATCTTCGACACGGACGCCTGAGGTGCGGGTGCACGTCGGCGGCGACCACGCGGCATACGAGCTGCTGGTCGACCTTGTCGCTTTCCTCGAGGGCAAGGGCCACGAGGTCACCAACCACGGCCCGCACTCCTACGACGCCGTCGACGACTACCCCGTCTACGTGCTGCGTGCCGCGCAGGCGGTGGCCGCCGACCCGGGGTCGCTCGGTGTCGTGCTCGGGGGGTCGGGCAACGGTGAGCAGATGGCGGCCAACAAGGTGTCCGGCATCCGTGCCGCGCTCTGCTACGACGACGAGCTGGCCCGCCTCTCCCGCGAGCACAACGACGCCCAGGTGATCTCGATCGGGGCCCGGATGACCACCGTCGAGCAGGCCCGCTCGATGGTCGAGGTGTTCGTCAGCACGCCCTTCAGCCACGACCCGCGGCACGTGCGGCGCCTCGAGATGGTGTCGACCTACGAGGCCGACGGCACCCTCCCGCCGCTCCCGGCCTGAGCAGGCTGCGCACCCACATCCGGTCGCGCGACCGGACGGTTCCACCAGGCGCGGGCGCTGGCCCGCGGCCGTCTGGCAGGGGTGCCCGGTGAGCACTAGTGTGTGCGCGCGGCAGCGGTCCGACCCGGAAGGGGTGAGCATGCCCAACGAGGTGCTCCAGCGCCCCGGGTCCCAGACCGGGATCGGCCTTCCGCGCGCGCTGGTCCGGCTGCTCGGGCCCGGCCGCTCCCGCAACGCCGACCGCTACTACACGGTGGTGTTCGTCGTCGTGGTGCTCGTCGTGGGCTGCGCGACCATCGTCTGGCCCCAGCAGGTGTCGACCGCGCTCCTCTTCCCGGTCGTCGTCGCCGCGGGTGTCGTGCTGTCCGGTCGGGGGCTGCTCGTCGTCTTCGCCCTCACCTTCATCGTCCTCTTCATCTGGCTGCCGGACTCCAGCCTGGGCCGGGCTCGGGGCGCACTCGCAGTGCTGTCCTTCGCCGCCGTCATGGGGCTGATGTTCTACGCCGCGCGGTCACGGTCGGTGGTCGGCACCCGCGGGTTCGGGGCCGACCGGATGTTCGCCGAGCTGCGCGACCGGATCGCCATGGTGGGCCGGGTGCCGGTGCTGCCCGACGGCTGGCGCGCCTGGTCGTGCATCCGCTCCGCGCACGGCGACCGCTTCTCCGGTGACTTCGTGGTGGCCCACCTCAGCCCGTCCGGGTACCGGCTCGAGATCGTGCTGGTCGACGTCAGCGGCAAGGGCACCCGCGCCGGCACCCGGTCGCTGCTGCTGTCGGGGGCCCTCGGCGGGCTGCTCGGCTCGATCCCCCCGGGCGACTTCATGCGGGCCGCCAACGAGTACCTCGTGCGGCAGGGCTGGGAGGAGGGTTTCGCCACCGCGGTGCACCTCGACCTCGACCTGCGCACCGGCGACTACTCCATCGCCAACGCCGGCCACCCCTCGCCGGCCCGCTACACCTCCGGCCGGGCCCGGTGGACCGTGCTCGACGGGGCTCGTGGGCCGCTGCTGGGGGTCGTGCCCGGTGCGTTCTTCCCCCGCCAGAGCGGGCGCCTCGACCGTGGTGACGCGCTGCTGTTCTACTCCGACGGCATCATCGAGGCGCGCGGGCGCGACCTCGTCGACGGCATCGACCGGATGCTCGGCGTCGCCGCGATGTCGGTGCTCGGCGAGGGCGACGTGGCGCGCGATGTGTGCGAGTCGGCCCGTTCGGGGGAGGATGACGACCGCGCGGCGCTCGCCGTCCGCCGGCTCTGACCGCTTGCCGAACCCGACTCCCGCCGACATCGCTCCTGCAGACATCGAACATCGTCGACACGCGACTACCGCCGACACCCCACCGACTTTGCGTCCCCGACTCCTGCCGAGAGGGCCCCGACCTGTGGCATCCGACCCGGTGCTCGACCACGCTCCCCGCGAGGGCGTGCGCACCTTCACCCCGCGCTGGCGCAACAGCCCGCTGACCGACGAGCGGATGGAGACGCTGCTGCCCGCCCGCTCGCTGCCCGACGGTCCGCTCGACTTCGTGGCGGCGTTCGGGCGGGTGGGGCCGGTCGTGCTCGAGATCGGCTCGGGCCACGGGGCCGCCGCCATCGCCTACTGCGCCGCCCATCCCGAGGCCGACCTCGTCGCGGTCGAGGTGCACGTGCCCGGGGTCGCCCGGATGCTGGCCGCCGCCGACGCGGCCGGCGTGGCGAACCTGTGGGTGCACCCCGGTGACGCGCTGCCGTTCATCACCGACCGGGTGCCGGCCGCGTCGCTGGCGGCGGTGCACCTGTTCTTCCCCGACCCCTGGCCGAAGAACAAGCACGCCAAGCGGCGGTTCGTGCAGCAGCACACCCTCGACCTGCTCGCGTCGCGGCTGGTCCCCGGCGGGGTGCTGCGCATCGCCACCGACATCGCCGCGTATGCCCAGCACGCCCGCACGCAGCTGGCCCACCACGGCCGCTGGGACGTCGTCGAGGGCGAGCGCCCCCCGTGGCGCCCGGACGACGGCTTCGAGGCCAAGGGCGTGCGCGCCGGCCGCACGGTCACCGAGCTCACCTGCACCCTGCGTCCGAACTGACCGGGACGCCTCGGGTGCTGCAGGGCGCGCGCGCCGGGTCGCGCGTGGTGCATGACGGCAGGTGGGCTTCGTGGATGGGGTGCTGCAGGGCGCGCGCCGGGTCGCGCGTGGTGCCTGACCGCAGGTGGGCTTCGTGGATGGGGTGCTGCAGGGCGCGCGCCAGGTCGCGCGCGCTGCCTGACCGCAGGTGGGCTTCGTGGATGGGGTGCTGCAGGGCGCGCGCCGGGTCGCCGCGCGCTGCCTCCGCCCGTCAGGCGCTCCGACGGCTGCGAACCCGCTCGAGCCACCCACGGACGACCTGGTCGAGGAACGGATCAGGGTCGAGCCGGAGCCCGAGCACCGGGATGCGGAGCACCATGTCGGTCGACAGCGTGACCTCGTTCTGGCGCAGTGCATCGTCGACGGGGCTGAGCGCCAGCACGTGGTGACCACCGTCGATCTCGACGACGAGCCCGATGTCCTCCCAGGCCACGTCGAGGTAGATGCGCCCACCGGGGCCGGTGCGCACGACCTGTCGGCTCGGCGGCGGCAGGCCGACCTGTCGGCACATCGCCGCGAAGTCGAGCTCCCCGAGCGAATGCGCGCCGTCGCAGATGTCGTCGACGACCTGGTCGAGCAGGGCCCGGCGCCGGCTCTGCCGCACCGACCGCCATGCCTCCAGGAGCCGCGACGACGCAACGAGCCGCTGCTGCACGACGAGGCAGAGGATGAGCACCGCCGTGCGGTCCGTCGATGCCCACTCGGCGGCGCGCACCGCGGCCAGCTCGGGCCGCGCTCGGGGGACTCCTGCGCCGGCCGTGGCCCCGAGGACGGCGCGGCGTCGCACCCGGACCCCGCTCACCACGTGCGTGCGGTTCGCCCGAGGCACGGACACGTCGATGGTGCCGTGCGTGAACCCCTTGAGCCCGGCCGCCTGCAGCGCACTGACCCCGTCGAGGATGGCGCCCGGCCCGGACTCCCAGACCGCGTGCCAGCGCTGTGCCTCCTCGGACAGGGCTGCGGTGCCGATGGCCACCGTGTGGCGGCCCTCCGTGCGCCAGCGGCCGGCCGCCACCTCGGTGCGGACGTCGGCACGGGTGACCCCTCGTGCTCGAAGGTCCTTGCGGTGCACGACACCGTCGTGGTCGGCGGCCACCTCGCCGGCGATGCGCGCGCGCTCGGCACGGGACAGGCGCTGGCGGGGTGGTCCGGACATGGGCACAGCCTGACCCAACTGAATGCCTTCCCGCTCGAGGCCTGTGGACAACGTTGCGGAGTGCTGCTGGGGGCGCGATTGGGTGCGCGGGGTGCAGCACCTGGGGGATGCCGGGTGGGGTCGGGTGCTGCTGGGGGCGCGGTGGGGTGCGCGGGGTGCAGCACCTGGGGGATGCCGGGTGCGGTGGGGTGCTGCTGGGGGCGCGCCATGGGTGCGCGGGGTGCAGCACCTGGGGGATGCCGGGTGGGGTCGGGTGCTGCTGGGGGCGCGCCATGGTGCGCGGGGTGCAGCACCTGGGGGATGCCGGGTGCTGTGGGGTGCTGCTGGGGGCGCGCCATGGGTGCGCGGGGTGCAGCACCTGGGGGATGCCGGGTGCTGTGGGGTGCTGCTGGGGGCGCGATGGGGTGCGCGGGGTGCAGCACCTGGGGGATGCCGGGTGGGGTCGGGTGCTGCTGGGGGCGCGCCTGGGTGCGCGGAGTGCAGCACCCGACGGGACGGTGCTGCTGTTCGTCGGGGTAGCCGGACCCGCGGGATCCCGTCATCTGCCTCCCGCGACAACGAACGGCCCGCGGCGCGGAGCGCAGCGGGCCGTTCTCTGTCGGGGTAGCCGGATTCGAACCGGCGGCCTTCCGCTCCCAAAGCGGACGCGCTACCAAGCTGCGCCATACCCCGTCGCCCGCGCGGCCGGCATCCCACGTCGACACCATCGACGACGGAAGGATTTCGGATCCCGCGAGCGCGGCCCTAGGCTAGCGCTGCCCTCGGGGTGCGAGCTCACGAGGTGCGCGGGCGTAGCTCAATGGTAGAGCCCCAGTCTTCCAAACTGGCTACGCGAGTTCGATTCTCGTCGCCCGCTCCACAGCACACCGGTTCAAGAAGGTCACTCCGGCGGGCGCCCGATCACCGACCGGCCCCCCAAGCGGGTCCACCGCCGCGCCGGCACCCGCGACCAGACCCGCTGCTGCAGGGCCAGCGTGGCCCACCCGGCCACCGCCATCGCGACGAGGTTCAGCGTCAGCTGCAGCCCGCTGCCCCACACCTCCGACCACGCCCCGGACGTCGCACCCGGGCCGCGGCCCGACGATGTCCTCGTAGGTCACCCAGCCCAAGGCCCGCCCGAGCAGCCCGGCCGGGAACGTCACCAGGATGCCGGCCGCCAACCCCCGCACGAGCGTGCGCGACGCGATCGCCAGCAGGTTGGCCCGAGCACCATCGCGCCGACGACCAGGATCGAGGAGTCGAGCACGATCGCGACCCCGGCGATGAGCGTGGCGAGCACCATGAACGACATAGAGGTCCAGTTCAGCTCCGAGTCGGCGCAGCGAGGTTGCCGACCCGGGTCCACACCACGGCATCCGCGCGTGTGCCACCCACAGACGCCGGATGCCGGCCGCGACAGTCCGCGGCCGGCATCCGGCGTCGTCGTGGTGGGGGGCGGCGTCAGGCCTTCGCGCCTGCCCGGAAGTTCACCCACGCGTCGTTCATCCGCTCGACCTGGCCGGGCGTGAACTCGTTCATGCAGGAGTCCTGCGTGTAGTCCATGAAGTTGTGGATCGGGTCCAGTCCCGGAGCCAAGCAGGTGTCGGCGCCCTCCGGGCAGTCGAACTGCGGGCCTGCCTCCTTCGGGGTGTCGGTCACGTAGTCGCCGGAGGCGCTGCAGCCGTGGGCGAAGGTGTGCTCGAGCATCAGCCAGTGGCCGACCTCGTGGGTGAGGGTGTCGCCCTCGGAGTACTTGCCGGCGGTGCCGCCCGGCATCGACTCGTCGAGCATGACCACGCCGTCGATGTAGTCGCGGCCGTTGTTGTAGCCCTTGGGGAAGTAGGCCCAGCCGAGCAGGCCGCCGCCGATGTTCGCGACATAGACGTTCAGCGTGGTGGCGTCGCCCTCGTAGAGCGCCTTCTTCATGTCGCGCTCGTTCTTGCCGGGCACGACCGTGTACCAGGCCGGGTTGACGGTGTAGGTGGTCTTGGTGAGGCTGAACCGGAACGGGCTGTCCGCAGCCGTGGGGGAGGTCCCGCCCGAGTAGGAGTCGTTGAGCACCTTCATCTGCGCCGTGATCATCGTCTGCATGCGGGTCTGCTCGGCGGCGTTCAGCGCGTGGTCCGACACGACGTGGAAGACGGTCGGGATGCGCACCGAGCCGTTCGCCATCCGCGCGGCGTCCTTGAGCACGCCGTAGGCGTTGGCCTGGTTGTCGGGGTAGAGCTTCGGCTCCGCCACGGTCGCGCCCTTGGCGACGCGGGCCGCGCTCGGGGTGCCGGCCCCCGGCGCGCAGGCGACGTCGGCGGCGGATGCCGCGGAGGTCGTGCCGGTCGTGCTGGGGCCGGCGCCGGCCACGCCGGCGCCGACGGCCGCCGTGGCGAGGGCTCCGGCGACCAGGGCGCTGACGCCGACCAGTCGGCGGATCTGGGACGAGACGAGGGTCATGCGTGTCCTCCTGCATCAGGGCCCCGGTCCGGGGCGCCTCGCGGACGTTACCCCAGCGCCGTGGCCGTGGGGCGGTCGCGGCGCACGTCCGGGCGGTCGAGGGCGATTGGGTCGCCTCGTGCCCGGCCGCTAACATGGTCCCTTGGTGCCGATCCGGGATGCCGCGTGCGCGCGTGCGGCTGGAAGGCGCCGGCCCGCAGTGGCCGGCCCGCACGGCATACAGACCTGAAGTTGCCCCCGATTCCCCCATGGTTGTGGAGTGCCCGAAGTGAAGAGTGCCGTCGAGACCATCAGCCCGACCCGGGTCAAGCTCGTCGTGGAGGTCCCGTTCGCGGAGCTGAAGCCGATGCTCGACCAGGCGTACAAGACGATCGGCGCCCAGGTGCAGATCCCGGGCTTCCGCAAGGGCAAGGTCCCGAGCCGGATCATCGACCAGCGCGTCGGCCGCGGCGCGGTCGTGCAGGAGGCCGTCAACGAGGCCCTGCCCGTCTTCTTCGCCCAGGCCGCCGAGGCCGAGGACATCCGCGCCATCGGCCAGCCCGAGGTCGACGTCACCGCCGTGCCGCTCGAGGACGGCCAGGACCTCGAGTTCACCGTCGAGACCGACGTGCGCCCGACGATCGAGCTGCCCGACCTCGAGGGCATCGCCGTCGAGGTCGACGAGGTCAAGGCGTCCGACGACGACGTCGACGAGCGCCTCACCGCGCTGCGCGAGCGCTTCGGCTCCCTCGTCGGCGTCGAGCGCGCGGTCGAGGACGGCGACTTCGTCTCCCTCGACCTGTCCGCGGCCATCGCCGACGAGGAGATCGACTCCGTCACCGGGGTGTCCTACGAGGTCGGCAGCGGCAACATGCTCGAGGGCATGGACGAGGCGCTGCTCGGCATGAGCGCGGGCGAGACCACAACGTTCACCGCACCCCTTGCCGGTGGCGACCACGAGGGCGACGACGCCGAGTGCACCGTCACCGTGCAGTCGGTCAAGGTCCGCGAGCTGCCGGCCCTCGACGACGACTTCGCCCAGCTCGCCTCCGAGTTCGACACCCTCGAGGAGCTGCGCGCCGACGTCACCACGCAGGCCGAGCAGGCCAAGAAGTACGAGCAGGGCATCCAGGCGCGCGACCGGGTGCTCGAGCACCTCCTCGAGACCGTCGACGTGCCCGTGCCCGACGGCATCGTCGAGGCCGAGGTGCACCAGCACCTCGAGGGTGAGAACCGCCTCGAGGACGACGAGCACCGTGCCGAGGTCGACGAGAGCACCCGCAAGGCGCTCAAGGCCCAGTTCCTGCTCGACGCGCTCGCCGAGAAGCTCGAGGTCCGCGTCGAGCAGCCCGAGCTGATCGAGTACCTCGTGATGAGCGCCCAGCAGTACGGCATGGACCCCAACGAGTTCGCCCAGACCATCGACCAGCAGGGGCAGATCCCCTCGATCGTGCAGGAGGTCGCGCGCCGCAAGGCGCTCGCCGCGGTGCTCGACAAGGCGACGGTCACCGACACCGCCGGTGTCGTGGTCGACCTCGACGCGCTCGTGGCGGGGGACCAGACGCACGACCACGACCACGACCACGGGTCCGACGAGGCCGGTGACGAGGCCAACGACGACGCCGCCGCGTCCGCCGACGAGGCGCCCGCCGACGAGGTTCCCGCCGCCCGGGCCTGACCTGCCTGAGGGCCTGCGTGGTCCGGGCACGGCCTCGTATCACGATTGTCTGGTCGGCGGTGCTACTGCTCACCTATCGTGGGCCCAGCCGAGGGACGGCGCCGCAGGAACTGGGAGGCCCCCGATGAGTCGTCGAGCCGTCACGTGCGTGATCGGGGCCGCGGTGCTCCTGGCCGCATCGGTGGTCGGGGCGTCCTCCGCCTCGGCCACGGCCTCGGAGGTGACGGCACCGGACCTGAGCTTCGGGAACGTCACCCTCTACGCCACGGTCCAGCAGGAGGTGGTGGTCACCGTCACCGCCGAGCCGGTCACCTTCGCCGACGCCCTGCCGTCAGTGACGCCGGTCGACGGGGCTCAGGACCAGGCCGACGACTTCACCGTCGTGTCCAGCACCTGTACCGGCCCGATCGCCGCCGACGCGAGCTGCACCGTGACGGTCGCGTTCAACCCGCTGGCCCTGGGATTGCGCCAGGCCACCCTCGACATCGAGATGATCGACCCCGCCTCCACGCTGCCCGTCGGCCTGAGCGGCACAGCGGAGCGAAACGCCACGGGCACCTACTACGGGCTCGCCACCCCCACCCGCTTCCTCGACACCCGCGGCTCCAACCGCACCGGGACGCCGCTCGCCTCCGGGTCGACGACGACCGTGCAGATCACGAACCGCAGCGGCATCCCCGCGACCGGCGTGTCGGCCGTGGTCTTCAACCTCACCGCGGTGGCCACCACGAAGAGCGGCTACTTCACCACCTACCCGAGCGGCAAGTCACGGCCCACCACCTCCTCGATCAACTTCCCCAGTGGCTGGACGGGCGCCAACATGGTGACCCTGCCGGTCGGGACCGACGGCAGGATCAAGCTGTACAACTCCGGCGGGGCGGCGCACGCGATCATCGACGTGCTGGGCTGGTACGCGAAGGACGACACGGTGCGCGCGGCCAAGGGCATGGGCTCGCAGTTCCGCTCCACCTCCGACGGTGACGCGACCCGCCTCTACGACAGCCGCAAGGACCCGGACAACGGCAACCTCCCGTTCGCCGGGGGCGAGGTCCTCGACCTCACCGACACCTGGCCGAGCCCGGCGGAAGCCGCCACCGTCAAGGCGTACGCGGTGAGCATCACGGCCACGGAGGCCACCCGCTCCGGGGTCCTCACGGCCTGGGCCGGGGGAGCCGTGCCCAAGCCCGTCGCCTCGGCGGTCAACTACGAGAAGGGCATCACGGCCCCGAACATGGTCGTCGTGCCGGCGGGCCACTTCGACCCGGCGAAGCCTCAGCTCTATGCGCCCGACGAGACCGGCTTCCGCGTCGCCAACGTGGGCAGCGGCACGGTGCACATGCTGGTCGACCTCGTCGGCTACTACGTGGCCGACGACTCCGCCGGGATGCGCTTCACACCGCTGGCCAGCGCCAACGCCCCCGTCCGGATCCTCGACACGCGCAAGGCGATCGGGCTGTCCGGTGCCTTCGGCGCCGGCAGGACGCGCACCGTCGACTCCACGAAGGTCGCGTCGTCCGACTCGGTCTACCTCATCGGCAACACCACGGGCATCACCCCGACGGTGTCGACCTACCTCACCGTGTTCAGCGGCGACAACCCGCGGCCCGGCGTGAGCAACCTCAACGTCAGCCCCCGCCTGATCCGCGCGGTCTCGACGTACGCGCCCCTACGGTTCACCGACGCCGTCCCCCCAGCCCTTCCCAAGCTGACGTTCAACATCTTCAACAGGTCCGGGACCATCAACGTGCTCTTCGACGCGGCCGGCACCCTCGACATCTACCCGGGGCAGGCCACCGCGCCGGCGGGCACGACCTCGTCGAGCCCGGGCTCGCCCTCCACCACCCTGGGCGGGCGCACCCTCCCGGGTGGGCGCAGCATCCCCAGCGGTCACCCGGCCCCGACGGCCCGCCGCGGCTGAGCCGGGCACGCGTCGCTCAGGACGTGGCCGTTGGTGGCGCCGACGTGGTCGTCCCCACCCGGAGGCGCACCGGGAACGGCTCGTCGCCGATCGGGTTGCCGTCGAGGGCCTGGCGCACCAGCCGTCCCATCGCCCGTCCCTTGTCGGCGCCGGGCTGCTCGACCGTGGTGAGCACGTGGTCGAGCCACGGCAGCGCGACGCAGTCGAATCCGGTGACGCTGAGGTCCTGGGGCACCCGCAGGCCCAATGCTTCCGCGGTGCGCACCACCCCGGCCGCGAGGAGGTCGGCCTGGGCCACGACGGCCGTCGGCCGCTGCTGGGCCGGCACGTCGAGGAGCAGCCGGGCTGCGGCGGCGCCCGCCTCGACACTGAGGTCCTCCGCCTGCACGACCGGGGCGTGCTCGCCGGCGAGGGAACGGAACCCGGCGAGCCGGCCTGCGGCATCCGGGTAGGACGCGGTCGCCACCTGACGCTCGGTCACCCAGCCGGTGGGGGAGCCGGGCCGCAGCGGCATGGACAGGTGAGCGACCCGGGTGTGGCCCAGCTCGAGCACGTGGCGGGTGGTGAGCCGCATCGCCGCGGCCTCGTCGGTGAGCACGTGGGCGACCCTCGGGTGCACCGGTGCGCCGCTGCCGACCAGGGGGATGCCGCGGGCGAGCAGGTGCTCGAGCACGGGGTTGTCTCGGTCACCGCACAACGGGAACACCACGGCGTCGACCGCCTGGGTCGACAGCTGGGCGAGCGCCCGCTCGGGGTCCTCGACCGGCTGGGCGACGAGCAGCATCGAGCGACCGGCTGCGTCGAGCTCCTCCGCGAGGCCGTCGAGCACCGCCAGCGCGAACGGGTCGTGGAACGCGTAGCGCAGCGGCCCCTCGACGACCACTGCCACCGTGCCGACGCGCCCC
This sequence comes from uncultured Actinomycetota bacterium, assembly GCA_963800505.1. GTDB lineage: Bacteria > Actinomycetota > Actinomycetes > Actinomycetales > Dermatophilaceae > Fodinibacter. The sequence continues at coordinate 132,667 of CAWDBL010000022.1, read as the reverse complement.
TGCCGCAGCGACGTGGCCAGCGGGTCGGGCCCGGCGTAGGCCAGGTCGCTCGCCGCGGTGCGCACCCGCTCGGCCGTGGCCGTCGCCACCGGGCCCTTGCCGCTGAACACCAGGGATGCCGTCGACGTCGAGACGCCCGCCCGGCGCGCGACGTCGCGCAGCGTGGGGCGGCGCCGCGGAGGAGTTTGACGGCCGGGGGTCATGGGAGACACAATATCGAATCGATTCGATCGAATCGATTCGACCTCACCGCCAGCCCCCGACACCCGCCGAGGAACCCCGCGTTGTCCGCCACCCCCGACCTGACCAGCACCTCGCCGAGCATCCCGCGCGAGCGGGTGACGAGCGCCCGCCTGGCGGTCTTCGTGACCTTCACCCTCGCCGGGCTGGTCTTCGCCTCGTGGGCCGCGCGGATCGCCGACACCAAGCAGTCCCTCGGCCTCACCGCGGGCCAGCTGGGGCTGACCCTGCTCGCCGCGAGCGTGGGGTCGGTCGTCGGCCTGCCGCTGGCCGGGCGCATCTCCGACCGGATCGGGGCCACCCGGGCCGTAGCCCTGGGCATGGGCCTGGCCCTCTCCGGGCTGCTGGCCGTCGGGCTGGTCGTCGACAGCCACGGGCCGCGGGCCGCGGTGGCCGCCGGGCTGTTCTTCATCGGCCTGGGCGTCGGTGTCTGGGACGTCTCGATGAACCTCGAGGGCGCCGACGTCGAGCGCCACCTGGGCACCTCGGTGATGCCGCACTTCCACGCAGCCTTCAGCGGCGGCACCGTGGTCTCCGCCCTCATCGGGGCCGCCATGTCGCGAGCCGGCGTGCCCCTCACCGTGCACTTCATCGGGGCCACCGTCGTCACTGTCGCGCTCGCCTGGTGGGCCATACCGCACTTCCTCCCGCGCACCACCGAGCAGCCGGCCGCCGCCCGCGAGGCCCGCAAGCGGCACCGCTCGGCCTGGCTCGAGCCCCGCACCCTGCTCATCGGCGTGGTCGTCTTCGCGGCGGCCTTCACCGAGGGCACCGCCAACGACTGGCTCGCCGTCGCGTTCGTCGAGGGCCACGACCTCGAGGAGTGGATGGGCGTGCTGGCCTTCGCCACCTTCCTCACCTTCATGACCGTCGGCCGCATCGCCGGCACCGGCCTGCTCGACCGCTACGGTCGCGTCCCGGTGCTGCGGGTCAGCTTCGCCCTGGCGGCGCTCGGTGCCGCGCTCGTCATCCTCGGCAGCTCGTGGGTCGCCTTCGTGGGCACCGCGGTCTGGGGGGTCGGCGCCGCTCTCGGCTTCCCGGTCGGGATGAGCGCCTCGGCCGACGAGCCGGAACGCGCCGCGGCCCGGATGTCGGTCGTCGCGACCATCGGCTACGCCGCCTTCCTGGCCGGCCCGCCGGTGCTGGGCCTGCTCGGCGACCGGGTGGGGGTGCTGCACTCGCTCACCGTGGTGGGGGCGCTCGCCATCCTCGCCCTCGCCGTCGTGCCGGCGGTGCGCCAGCCCGTCGCGAGGTGAGCCCTGCCCTCACCCATCTAAGGTGATGCGGCAGGACCGGCCAGCGGCCACGATTGCGGCGCAGGGGCTCTGGTCAACAGTGCCGTGATCCGGAAGAAGGCAGGCAGCATGCTCGGCCACGACAGGCGAGAGGCGCGTCGCGACGAGCGCCAGACGTTCGGTCGTCGAGGAGAGGCGACGCGCTACCAGATGCGCGAGAAGCTCCTCTCCATCGGCGACGACAGCTGGATCGAGGACGAGGCCGGCCGCCGCGCCTTCAAGGTCAACGGCAAGGCACTGCGGGTGCGCCAGACCCTCGTCATCGAGGACCCGCAGGGCCGTGAGCTGGCAAAGATCCAGGACCGCCCGGTCCGCGTCCGCGACGCCATGGAGATCGAGGGCCCCGACGGCTCCTCGCTCGCCACGGTGAAGAAGGCCATGATCACGCCGCTGCGCGACCGGTTCTCGATCGATGTCACCGGGGGCACCGAGCTGTCGGCCCACGGGAACATCGTCGACCACGAGTTCGAGATCGAGGCGGACGGCACCAAGGTCGCCGAGGTCTCCAAGAAGTGGTTCCGGGTGCGTGACACCTACGGCGTCGAGGTGGCACCGGGTCAGAACGACGCGCTCATCCTGGCGATCACGGTCTGCATCGACCAGCTGGCCTCCGGCTGAACCGTCACGTCACCACGGTGCGCCTGCACCACCCCCCGCAGCACCAGCACTACCCTCACTATCACACCACCACCTGAAAGGTGACACCAACGATGAGCACCAACGGCATCGACAGCTTCTGGGAAGTCCTCGTCTGGAGCTTCTGGATCTTCATCTGGATCTCGGCGATCTTCATCTGGTTCCGCTGCGTCTTCGACCTGTTCAGCGACCGCACGGTCAGCGGCTGGGGCAAGGCCGGCTGGGCCGCCCTGCTGATCTTCGTGCCGTGGTTCGGCGCGCTGATCTACCTCATCGCCCGCGGTCGCAGCATGGGCGAGCGCCAGATGGCCGCCGTCGCCGACGCGCAGGCCCAGCAGGAGAAGTACATCAAGTCGGTTGCGGCCCAGTCGGCCAGCCCGGCGGAGCAGATCACCCACGCCAAGTCGCTCCTCGACTCCGGCGCGATCTCGCAGGAGGAGTTCGACTCCCTCAAGGCGAAGGCCCTGGCCTGACCTGACTTAACGACCGACGGGGGCGGAGCCACACGGCTCCGCCCCCGTCGGCGTCCCCGACGTCCCCGGCGTTGCGCCCACGGCGAACATGCGCCGGACGGGGGAGTGCCGGGTACAGGTCCGGCGTTAGGGTCAACGACAAGCACCACCCGACCTGACGAGGAGCGTCTCCAGCGTGACCAGCACCGAGATCGTCGCCGCCGGCCCGGGCCCCCAGGCGGGCCTGGACGACCACATCTACAACCGTCTCCTCAAGGAGCGGATCATCTTCCTCGGATCCGACGTGCGCGACGACAACGCGAACGCGATCTGCGCCCAGATGCTCCTGCTCGCCGCCGAGGACCCCGCCAAGGACATCTGGCTCTACATCAACTCCCCCGGTGGCTCGGTCACCGCGGGCATGGCCATCTTCGACGTCATGCAGTGGATCCCCAACGACGTGGCCACCGTGGCCATGGGCATGGCGGCCTCGATGGGCCAGTTCCTCCTGTCGGCCGGCGAGCCCGGCAAGCGCTACGCCACCCCGCACGCGCGGGTCATGATGCACCAGCCCTCGGGCGGCATCGGTGGCACGGCGTCCGACATCAAGATCCAGGCCGAGCAGCTGCTGCACATCAAGAAGCAGATGGCGCAGCTCATCGCCCAGCACACCGGCCAGACCGTCGACCAGATCGAGATGGACTCCGACCGCGACCGGTGGTTCACCGCCGAGGAGGCCAAGGACTACGGCTTCGTCGACCAGGTCATCACCAAGGCGACGATGGCGGGTCCCGGGGTCGACAACCCGGTGACCTCCTGACCACGGCCGAGACGACCCGAGAGAAGACCATGAACTCAGACCTGACCAGCCGCCTGCACGTCCCCGGCCCGTCCAGCCGCTACATCCTGCCGCAGTTCGAGGAGCGCACCTCCTACGGCATGAAGCGTCTCGACCCCTACACCAAGCTCTTCGAGGACCGCATCATCTTCCTCGGGGTGCAGGTCGACGACGCCTCCGCCGACGACGTCATCGCGCAGCTCATCGTGCTGGAGTCGCAGGACCCCGACCGCGACATCCTGATGTACATCAACAGCCCCGGTGGCTCGTTCACCGCGATGACCGCGATCTACGACACCATGCAGTACATCCGCCCCGACGTGCAGACCTTCGTCATCGGGCAGGCCGCCTCCGCCGCGGCCGTGCTGCTCGGCGCCGGCGCCGCGGGCAAGCGGTTCGCCCTGCCCAACAGCCGGGTGCTCATCCACCAGCCCGCCATCGAGGGCACCGGCGGCATGGCCTCCGACCTCGAGATCCACGCCAACGAGATCATCCGGATGCGCGGCTGGCTCGAGGACACCATCGCGCAGCACTCCGGCCGCGACGTCGAGCTGGTGCGCAAGGACATCGAGCGCGACAAGATCCTGTCCGCCGCGGCGGCCAAGGAGTACGGCCTGATCGACGAGGTGCTCGCCTCGCGCAAGAACACCGTCTGAGGGTTCACCCGAAGGCACCGGATGCCGCCCGCTCACCACGAGCGAGCGGCATCCGTCGTGCGGGGGCCGGGCCGGCGCGGGTGTTGCGCTGTCAGCGGAACCACGCGACGCGCCGGGCATGGGCGGGCTTGAATGGGTGCGGTGACCGGCGCCGGAAGGTAGCGTCAGGGGTCGTTGCTCGAGCCGAGGGAAGGTGCATTCGTGGCACGCGTGGGAGAGACCAGCGACCTGCTGAAGTGCTCCTTCTGTGGCAAGTCACAGAAGCAGGTCAAGAAGCTCATCGCGGGGCCGGGTGTCTACATCTGTGACGAGTGCATCGACCTGTGCAACGAGATCATCGAGGAGGAGCTCGCCGAGTCCAGCGAGCTCGGGCTCGACGAGCTGCCCAAGCCGCGCGAGATCTTCGACTTCCTCGAGCAGTACGTCATCGGCCAGGACGTCGCCAAGAAGGCGCTCGCGGTGGCCGTCTACAACCACTACAAGCGCATCCAGGCGGGCGAGTCGGCGCTGGGCAAGAAGGACCCCGACCACGTCGACATCTCCAAGTCCAACATCCTGCTCATCGGGCCCACGGGGTGCGGCAAGACCTACCTCGCGCAGACCCTGGCCAAGATGCTCAACGTGCCGTTCGCCATCGCCGACGCCACGGCCCTGACCGAGGCCGGCTACGTCGGCGAGGACGTCGAGAACATCCTCCTCAAGCTCATCCAGGCCGCCGACTACGACGTCAAGAAGGCCGAGACCGGCATCATCTACATCGACGAGGTCGACAAGATCGCCCGCAAGAGCGAGAACCCGTCGATCACCCGCGACGTGTCCGGTGAGGGCGTGCAGCAGGCGCTGCTGAAGATCCTCGAGGGCACCACGGCGTCGGTGCCGCCGCAGGGCGGGCGCAAGCACCCCCACCAGGAGTTCATCCAGATCGACACGACGAACGTGCTGTTCATCGTCGGCGGCGCGTTCGCCGGGCTCGAGAAGCTCATCGAGTCCCGCAACGGCAAGAAGGGCCTGGGCTTCGGCTCCGAGCTGCACACCCCCAAGGACCTTGCCGAGAGCATCCACGAGGCGATGCCCGAAGACCTGATGAAGTTCGGCCTGATCCCCGAGTTCATCGGCCGGCTGCCCGTCATCACCACGGTGGCGCCGCTCGACACGGCGTCGCTGGTGCGCATCCTCACCGAGCCGCGCAACGCCCTGGTCAAGCAGTACCAGAAGATGTTCGAGATCGACGGCGTGGCCCTGGAGTTCACCGACGACGCCATCGAGGCCCTCGCCGACCAGGCCTTGGCCCGGGGTACCGGCGCCCGCGGCCTGCGGGCGATCATGGAGGAGGTCCTCCTCCCGGTCATGTTCGACGTGCCGAGCGACGACGAGATCGCCAAGGTCGTCATCACCGGCCAGGTCGTCTACAAGAACGTCAACCCGACCATCGTGCGGCACGACGACGCCGACTCCGGGCGCAAGCGCACCCCGCGCAAGCGCTCCGCCTGACCCGGCCCCGTCCGGCCCGGCTCGGCCGCTCAGCCCTTGCGGGTGTTCACCCGCACCTGCCACACGGTGCCGGCGACCAGCCCCAGGGCGACCGCGCCGAGCCACGGCGCCCACCCCAGCGGTGTCGTGGTGGCCAGGGCGCCGAGCAGCGCCGCACCGATCGCCGTCCAGACCAGGGCGGCCGCCTGACCGCCCCAGCGCAGCGCCATCGCCCGTGGGAGGTCGGCGCGTACCGGCCACGACCCGAGCAGGGTGAGGGCGAGGTGGGTGAGCACCACTGCGGCACCGGCTGCGGCCGCGAGGGCCCACTGCACCAGCGTCGTGGGCGCGCCCGAGGGCACGGTGGCGCAGAGCACCTGCACGACCAGGAGGGCGAAGGCACCCCACCCGCCGGGACGGGCCAGCGCCCACCACGTCGCCAGGGCGAGGGCGCCGAAGGCGAAGGGCACGAAGCCGGGCAGGCCGGCGCCGGCCACGAGCAGGACGACGAGGTCGGCGACCACGACGGTGCCTGCCATCGCTCGGCGCCAGGTGCGGTTGCGGATCATCGGCTCGCCACCCGCGGGGCGCGCGACCGGCGGGCCGCCTGACGCAGCACGGTGTCGAGCGAGCCCGGTCCGCGCCAGGCGATGATCGGCACCCCGGCCATTGCGCACCGGTGCGCCTCGCGCTCGCGGTCGAGCAGCCGCAGCCGCCACACCAGCCGGGCCAGCCGGGCGTCGTCGACCCCGGTCGCCGCACGGAGCGCGTCGTCGGTGGCCTCGGGCCCCTGCAGCTCGACGGGCAGGGTGTCGACCACCACGACCGCGTGCCCGCTGCGGGCCAGCCGCACCGCATGCGCGAGCGGCTCAGCCGACACCAGGGCCGACAGCAGCACGACGAAGGCACCCGGCGGGATGCCGCGGCGCAGCTGGGCACGCAATGCGCGCTCCTCGCCCACGGTGCCCCGGCTCGGCTCGGCCCGGCCCAGGCCGAGCAGCACCCGGGCGAGCTGGTGGTGGCCGCCGACGGCGGGCACCTCGACCATGCCGCCGCCTCCGAGCACCGTCAGCCCGACCCGGTCGCCGGTCCCGAGGTAGTGCGCCGCGACGGCACCGGCCGCCTCGACCGCCACGTCGAGGCTGGACCGCCGCCCGGTGCCCGGGTCGCGCTCGCCGAGGTCGCGGATCGCGTCGAGCACCAGTCGCACCTCGGCGTCCTGGTCGGCGTAGGTCGTCGTGACGTGCAGGGCGCCGGTGCGCAGCGAGACCGGCCAGTGGATGCGGCGCAGCCGGTCGCCGGTGCGGAACGGGCGGATCTCGGCCAGCTCGGTGCCACCCCCGACGCGAGCGCTGCGGTGCTGGCCGACCAGCCCCACCGGGTGCGGGAGGGAGGCCCGGGAGGTGAAGCTGCCCGGGGTCGGCACGGTCGCGATGGTCTCGATCCGTTGCTCGGACCAGATCCAGGCGAAGCACCCGAACACGCCGAAGCCGCCGACCTGCGACGGGCCGAGCCGGCGCACGCCCCAGCGGTCGATCTGGGCCACCACCGCCATCGGCACGGTGGCCGCGCCGCTCGGGGAGGCAGCCACGTGCCCGTGCTCGGGCGTCGTGGTGGTCCAGCGATCGCCGGGCAGGTGCCCGACGACGTCGCGCAGGCCGGGCACCGCGGTGACGTCGACCCGCCAGGTGACGGTCTCGCCCTCGTTGGCGACCTGGCTGCTGAGCCGGCTCTGCACCGTGGGAGCGACCGTCGGCCGGGTCGCGACCGCCCACACGACCAAGGTGGCCAGCGGCACGGCGAGCACCGCGAGGTCGCCCCGGCCGCCGACGGCCGCCGCGACGAGCAGGACGACCCCGATCGCCGTGGCGCGCCCGAGCGCCCGGGTGGGCCGCCAGGGCGACCTCACGACGCGCGCACCCCCGTGCGCGGCGTCGGCACGGTGCGCAGCAGGTCGGCGACGATGCTGCGGGCCGAAATGTCGCTCATCCACAGCTCGGGGCGCACCACGACCCGGTGCTCGAGCACGGCGGGGGCGATGGCCTTGACGTCGTCGGGGGTGACGTAGTCGCGGCCGCGGATGACGGCATACGCCCGGCCCACGAGCATCAGCGCGAGCGAGCCGCGCGGGGAGGCCCCCATCAGGGCGTGCTCGTGGGTGCGGGTGGCGCGGGTGAGGGCCACGCAGTAGCGGCCGAGCTCGGCGGAGACGGTGACGTCCTCCATCGTCGCCTGCAGCTCGAGCAGCTCGGCGGCGTCGACGACGCGGCGCACCTGCTGGTCCTCCTGGCGGCGCGTCATCCGGCGCTGCAGCACCTCGAGCTCGCCCTCGGCATCCGGGTAACCGAAGGCCACCCGCACCAGGAAGCGGTCGAGCTGCGCCTCGGGCAGCGGGTAGGTGCCCTCGTACTCGACCGGGTTGGCGGTGGCGAGCACGTGGAAGGGCTGGGGCAGGGCGAAGGTCTGTCCCTCGACGGTGACCTGGTGCTCCTGCATCGCCTCGAGCAGGGCGGCCTGGGTCTTGGGCGGGGTGCGGTTGATCTCGTCGGCGAGCAGGAAGCCGGTGAAGACGGGGCCCTTGCGGAACTCGAACTCGCCGCGACCCTGGTCGTAGACGAACGACCCGGTGAGGTCGGCCGGCAGCAGGTCGGGCGTGAACTGGGCCCGGGTGAAGTCCAGGCCGAGGGCCTGGGCGAAGGTGCGGGCCGCGAGGGTCTTGCCCAGGCCCGGGAAGTCCTCCATCAGCACGTGACCACCGGCGAGCACGCCCGCCAGCACGACCTCGGTGGCGGCCCGCTTGCCGACGATGACCGTGTCGACCTCGTCGAGCACGGCCGTCGCGCGGCGGTGGGCGGTGGGGATGTCGGTCACGTCGTCTCCTGGAGAGGTAGGGCTTCGAGCTCGGTGATCAGGGCGTCGGCCTCGGCGAGGTCGAGCGGCCGTGGGGGTGCGTTCAGGTACGCAGCGAGCCGCCCGCGGCCGTAGGCCCGGTCGGGGGCGCGGTCCTCGGCGACGGCGCGGACCAGCTGCTGCAGCTGACCGGGTGCGGCGGTGTCGCCGGGCTCCGGGGCCAGCAGGCGCCGCAGGTTGGCGATGCCGGGCTCGGGCGGCACCTCGACGGCGCGGTCGGGCAGCCAGTCCCAGTCGATGCCGTCGTGCTGCAGCAGCGGTGGCACCGCCAGCACGATGCCCGCGAGCACCGCGACGCTCGCCACCGCCAGCAGGGCCACCGGGCCGCGGGCGATCGTGATGAGCACGATGACGAGGACCCCGGCACCGACCAGGAGCAACGGTCGGGCGCCGACGCGGGGGGAGTCAGCCACGCTCGCTCCGGTGGCCCGCGGGCATCCCGGCCCGCAGTGCCGCGTCGAGTGCGCCGTAGGCCGCGGCAGCCCGGCGGCGGTCGTCCTCGGAGAGCGGATGCCGCGACCAGCGCGCCTCGCGGTACAGGTCGGCCAGGGTGCGCAGCGTGGTCTCGTCGACGGAGAACCGCCGCAGCACGTCGACGCTGACCTCGGTGGACGTTCGGGCCGGTGGCAGCGGCAGGCCCGCCTCGTACAGGGTCGCCTCGAGGTGGGTCCAGGCGGCGATGATGCCCTCGGCGGGGGAGCCGGCCGACAGCGCCTCCAGCCGCTGCGACGCGTCACCCGACACCGCCAGCGCCAGCGCCTCCAGGTCGAGGTCGGGAGCGTCCCCGACCGGGGGTGTGCGGTCCTCGCGGCTGGCGAGCCAGGCCCGCACCATCAGGAACACGCAGAACGCGGCGCCGGCCACGAGCAGGGCGATCGTCGCCCAGCCCAGCACCAGCGCCACCGCGTCGCTGGTCTGGTTCCACGGGCCGGGGATGCGGTGCACGTCGACCTCGGGGAAGTAGACCGGGAACCCGACCTCGGGCGGTGCCTGCTGCTCCACCAGGACGTCGTCGTGCAGGCCGGGGATGACGCGGGCGGGGCGCGGCGCCGCGGCCGCCCAGACCACGGCGAGCAGGGTCAAAACGCCCAGGGCCGCCACGAACGGTGGCCGGCCCAGGGCGCTCACGACGCTCGGACGGGAGGACACGCCCCCACCCAACCAGACCGGTGGTGGCGCGGGGGAGCCTGAGGCGGTAACGATTGGTGCGTGATGGCCTATCGACTCCGCGCCGGCGACACCGGCCCCGTCCAGCAGTCCCCGGTGACCTGCGGCTCGGCGTGCCTCACCGTGGCCCGGATGCTCGTCGACCCGCTGTTCGCCTCGTGGGTGCGCACCGGCCTGCCGCACCCGCCGGGGTCGCCGAGCGGCGCCACCGAGGCGGAGCGGTTCGCGGCGTACGAGCGGGTGGTGATGCGCCGCACGAACAGCCTCTTCGCGGGCGGCCACCGGCCCAACGTGCCCTGGCCGCGGCGGCTCGGCACGCCGCCGTGGGGGGCGCAGCGCGAGCTCGAGTACGGCGCCGCCCGGATCGGCACGCTCTACACGCTCGACGTGCTGCGCGGCGGTGGCGAGGACGACCTGGTCACCGCGTTCGACACCCTCGTCGACGTGGTCGCCGAGGGGGAGCCGGCCCTGCTCTACGTCGGCAACGCGCTCGCCCCGCGGCACGTCGTGCTCGTGCTGCCCGGCGACGGCGACCGGATGCTCGACGTCTACGACCCGGCCAACGGCCGCGTCGACCACCTGCGCCGGGACACCGTGGTGCAGCGCCGGCTCGGGCTCAGCGGCTGGAACGTGCCCTGGGTGGCGGTGCGCCCCACGGGGCTGCGCACGGTGCGGTCGCGCGGCTACGCGGTCGACCTGGGCGCCGCCCCGGCCTGACGTCCGGGGCGGCGGTCAGGCCGTGGGCTTGGCGACCGGCACGAGCTCGACGTCGCGGGCGGCGACCTCGTCGCCGGTCACGAGCTCGAGGATGCCGGTGAGCCGGCCCGCCGCTCGCAGGTCGCCCTCCGCCGCCCGCACGTGGGCGAGCGCGGCATCCGGCCCGACGAGGGTCATCGAGGGCACCTCGGCGCGCATGCCGACCTTGGCCTCGGACTTGGCCTTGCGGATGGCGGCCAGGGCCGTGCCCACGGCGGTGATCAGTGCGGCGTCACCACCGGCTGGCACCTCGTCGACGGTGGGCCAGGCGGCGCGGTGCACCGAGCCCTCGTGGGTCCAGGACCAGACCTCCTCGGTGACGTAGGGCAGCACCGGGGCGAGCAGGCGCAGCACGACGTCGAGCGAGATCCGCAGCGTCGCACGGGCACTGGCGGCGACGGCCTCCCCCTGGGCGCCGTAGGCGCGGTCCTTGACCAGCTCGAGGTAGTCGTCGCAGAACGCCCAGAACCACTGCTCGGTGACCTCGAGGGCCCGGGTGAAGTCCCAGGCCTCGAAGCCGGCGGTGGCACGGGCGACGACGTCGCGCAGCCCGGCCAGCAGCGACAGGTCGACCGGCTCGGTGACGAGCGAGCCCAGGTCGCCGTCGACGTCGACGGCGCCGAACGACAGGGCGAACTTGCTGGCGTTGAGCACCTTGATGGCCAGGCGTCGGCCGACCTTGATCTGGCCGGTGTCGTAGGCGGCGTCGGTGCCGAGGCGACCGCTGGCGGCCCAGTAGCGCACGGCATCCGCGCTGTGCTCCTTGAGGAGGTCCTCTGGGGTGACCACGTTGCCGCGCGACTTGCTCATCTTCTTGCGGTCTGGGTCGAGGATCCAACCGCTGATCGCGGCGTTGGTCCACGGCACCGTGCCGTGCTCGAAGTGCGAGCGCACCACGGTCGAGAACAGCCAGGTGCGGATGATGTCGTGCCCCTGGGGGCGCACGTCCATCGGGAAGACCTTCTCGAAGAGCGGGTCGGTGCCGGTGCCCGCGGCGTCGCGCCAGCCACCGGCGATCTGCGGGCTCAGCGACGAGGTGGCCCAGGTGTCGAAGATGTCGGGGTCGCCGACGAAGCCACCGGGCTCACCGCGCTGGTCCTCGGCGTAGCCGGCCGGCGGGTTGGCGGCGGGGTCGACCGGGAGGTCGGCCTCGGCCGGCACGATGGGCGTCGAGTAGTCGGGCTCGCCGTCGGCGTCGAGGGGGTACCAGACGGGGATCGGCACGCCGAAGAAGCGCTGGCGGGACACCAGCCAGTCGCCGTTGAGGCCACCCACCCAGTTGGCGTAGCGGCTGCGCATGAAGGGCGGGTGGAAGTCGACCTCCTCGCCGCGGGCGATGAGCGCGGCGTTGAGGTCGGCGTCGCGGCCGCCGTTACGGATGTACCACTGCCGCGAGGTGACGATCTCGAGCGGCTTCTCGCCGCGCTCGTAGAAGTTGGCCATCCGCTTGGTCGGGGTCGGCTCGCCCTCGAGATCGCCGCTCTCGCGCAGGGCCTCGACCACCGCTGCTCGGGCGCCGAACGCGGTCTTGCCGGCGATGCCCTCGGCGTAGAGCGCCGTGCCCGGGCCGTCGGCCAGCCACTCGGGAACCTCGGTCTGGAGCCGGCCGCTGCGGGTGATCACCGACCGGGTCGGCAGGCGCAGCTCGCGCCACCACAGCACGTCGGTGAGGTCGCCGAAGGTGCAGCACATCGCGATGCCGGCGCCCTTGTCGATCTCGGCGGCCGGGTGGGCGAGCACGGGCACCTCGACACCGAACAGCGGCGTGGTGACGGTGGTGCCGAACAGCGGCTGGTAGCGCTCGTCATCGGGGTGGGCGATCAGGGCCACGCAGCTCGGGATCAGCTCGGGGCGGGTGGTCTCGATGTGCACCGGGCCGGTCGGGCCGTGGAAGGCGAGCCGGTGGTAGTGGCCGGGGTAGTCGCGGGCCTCGAGCTCGGCCTGGGCGACCGCGGTCTGGAAGGTGACGTCCCACAGGCCGGGGGCCTCGGCCTGGTAGGCCTCGCCGCGGGCGAGGTTGCGCAGGAACCCCTGCTGGGCGGTGGCCCGGGAGTGGTCGTCGATGGTGCGGTAGGAGATCGACCAGTCGTAGCTGTGCCCGATGCGGCGGAAGAGCGACTCGAAGGCCTCCTCGTCGCGCACGGTCAGCTCGTCGCACAGCTCGATGAAGTTCTGCCGCGAGATGGGCACCTCGTCGGCGGCCTTGGTGCTCCTGGCGTCGCCCTTGAAGGGGGGCTCGAACGCCGGGTCGTGCGGCAGGCTCGCGTCACCGCGCACGCCGTAGTAGTTCTGCACCCGCTTCTCGGTGGGCAGGCCGTTGTCGTCCCAGCCGATCGGGTAGAAGACGTTGAAGCCCGCCATCCGCTTGTAGCGCGCGATGCAGTCGGTGTGCGTGTAGCTGAACACGTGGCCCATGTGCAGCGAGCCGGATGCCGTCGGCGGCGGGGTGTCGATCGAGAAGACCGCCTCGCGCGGGCCGGCCAGCGCGGCGTCGCGGTCGAACGCGTAGGTGTCCTCGGCCTGCCATACGGCGGCCCACTTGTCCTCGAGGCCGTCGAGGGACGGTCTCTCCGGAACGGAGGCAGCGCGAAGGGAGGTGAGGTGCTCGGTCATGGTGTCCATCCTCCCAGACCGGGGGGCTGCGGCTCACCGGGGTTCGGCCGCTGGCCCTAGGGTGAGCACCATGAACGACCCCGTGTACCGGCCGGTGATCTACCTCGCCAAGACGCTCTTCTTCGTGCAGGGCTCTCGATTCACCGTCACGGGCTCGGAGCACGTGCCGCGCACCGGCGGGGCGGTCATGGCCATCAACCACACGTCGTACCTCGACTTCACGTATGCCGGACTGCCGGCCTGGCCGCACCGGCGCTACGTGCGCTTCATGGCGAAGAAGTCGGTCTTCGGCCACCGGGTGGCCGGGCCGCTGATGCGGGGCATGCGGCACATCCCGGTCGACCGGCACAAGGGCGGCGAGGCGTTCTCGGCCGCCATCCGGATGCTGCGCGACGGCGAGATCGTCGGGGTGTTCCCCGAGGCCACCATGTCGCGCTCCTTCGAGCTCAAGGAGTTCAAGCCGGGGGCGGTGAAGATGGCGCAGGTCGCCGGGGTGCCGGTGCTGCCGACCACGATCTGGGGCGCCCAGCGGGTGTGGACCAAGAACCGGCCCAAGCACATGCGACCGGGCGCGCGGATCCCGATCAGCATCACGGTCGGGGAGCCGATGGAGATCGGCCGCCGCGACGACGTGATGGCCGCGACCGAGCGGCTCAAGGCCCTGATGCAGGCGCAGCTCGACGTGCAGCAGGCCGCGTACCCGGTGCTGACCGGCGACGACCTCGTCTACCAGCCGGCCCGGCTCGGTGGCTCCGCCCCGACACCGGAGGCGGCGCACGCGGCTGACCTGCACGACATGACCCGCACCCGGGACAAGTTCACCGGCTGAGCGTCATTCGGCGGGTCTCCCGCCGTCAGGCCCCGTCGTCCAGCGGCCAGACCTCGACGACGCCCTGGGCCACCGCGCACGGCGCCCGCGACGCCATCTCCACGGCCTCGGCCAAGGTGTCGGCCTCGAGGATCGCGAACCCGGCCACGGGCAGGCTCGCCGTCATGAACGCACCCTCCTGCGTCTGCACGCCGGCGGCATCGTGGTTGCGCACCTGCACGGGGGTGCCGGCCCGGCCCATCAGCACACCGTCGGCCACCAAGCGCGCGTCGTCCGCGTGCGCGGCATCCCGCACCTCGGCGGCGGTGCGCTGGTAGCCCGCCTCGTCGCCGTACCCGATCGTCACGAACCTGGCCATGTCGTCCCCCTCGGTGTCGGTCCTGGCTCGATCATGTCTCGCACGGCCCTGCTCTCGGGGCTTTCAGAGGGTGGGGAAGTCGTCGCCGAGCAGGCGCTGGGCGGTCTCGCGCACCTCCTCGTCGGTGACGTCGCGTGTCGCGAGCTCGGTCAGCGCCGCGGAGTAGACCTCGTTCGGAGCGTAGAACTCCAGGGCGATGCCGTCCGGGTCGCGGAAGTTCAGGTGGTGACCGAGCGGCATGTCGCGGATCGGGGTGGACGGCACGCCGAGCGACTCCAGCCGCTCCTGCCACCTCTCCAGCTCGGCGCGGTCGGCCGCGGTGAAGCTGAGGTGGTCCAGACCGGTCGTCAGATGGGTGAACGGGCCGCCCGCGGCGTCGGCGTGCGTGAGCAGGGCGATGGTGAACCCGGAGGCGGCGTCGATGGTGATCCGGCCGTACCCGACGTCGAGGGCGCGCCGGAGACCGAGCACGTCGATGTAGAAGCGCTCGCTCACGTCGAGGTCGGTGACGGTGAGCGCGACGTGGTTGACTCCGGCGAAGTTCGGCATGCGCCCACCCTCAGGGCCCGCCGGCCGCGACGTCAAGGGCGCCGCTCAGACGGGGTGGCCGAGATGGGCCAGGGCCTGGCGCAGCAGCACGCCGTGACCGCGCTCCATCTCGGCCTGGATGCCGGGGTCGAGGGCCTGGTCGGGGGTCAGCCAGGTGAGGTCGAGCGCGTCGTTCTGGGGGGCGCAGTCGCCGGCGACCGGCACGACGAACGCCAGGGACACGGCGTGCTGGCGCGGGTCGTGGAACGGGGTGACGCCCGGGGTGGGGAAGTACTCGGCCACGGTGAACGGCTGCGGACTGGCCGGCACGCGCGGCAGGGCCATCGGGCCGAGGTCCTTCTCGATGTTCCGCAGCAGCGCATCGCGCACCCGCTCGTGGTGCAGCACCCGCCCGGACACCAGCTCGCGGCAGACGTTGCCGTCCTCACCGAGCCGCAGGAGCACCCCGACGGCGAGGACCGCGCCGCGGTCGTCGACCCGCACGGGAACGGCATCCACGTAGAGGATCGGCAGCTTCTCGCGCGCGAAGTCAATCTCTTCGCGGCTCAGCCAGCCGGTGCTGCGGCCCAGCTCGAGGTTGCTCATGGCCTCGATGGTGCCATGTCGGCGGGGTGCGCCGACGCCGGGTCCGGGGGTGCCTCGAAGGTGACCGGCTCCTCGAAAGCGGCCCGGCGGGCGGCCCGGCGCAGCGCCCCGAGCACCGCCTTGCCGGTGACCAGCACGAGCACTGCGGTGGTGACGGCGCGACCGATGTCCCAGCCCAGACTGGTGGCCAGGGTGAAGACGAGGAACCGGTGGAGGTTCTCGAGCACCGGTGCGCCGGCGACGAATGAGAGGTCGCCGCTCATCCCGGTGGTGAACGGCCAGAACGACAGGTTGAGCAGCAGGCCGTAGAGCAGCCCGGCGACGGCGCCGTAGGCCGCGAGCATGAGCACCTCGGCGCGTCCGCGCAGCGGCGGCAGCATCCCGGCGCCGCAGCCGACCCACGCCGCCCCGAGCATCTGGAACGGCAGCCACGGGCCGACGCCGCCGGTCACCAGCGCGCTGGCGAACAGGGTCGTCGCGCCGAGCACGAACCCGAACCCGGCCCCGAACACCCGGCCGCCGAGCACCAGCAGGAAGAAGACGGTCTCGAGGCCGGCGGTGCCCGCGCCGAGGGGTCGCAGGGCGGCTCCGATGGCCGCGAGCACCCCGAGCATGGCGACGGCCTTGACGTCCATGCCGCCCTCGCTCATCTCGGCGAGCACCACGGCGAGCAGCAGGGGCAGCACCAGCGCGAAGACCAGGGGGGCGTCGGTGCCGTGCGCCAGCCCCGAGTCGGGCGAGACCAGCAGCGGCCAGCAGAACGCCACCAGGCCGGCGACCGAGACGATCGTGACGGCGGCGAACGAGCGTGGCCGCAGGCGTAGCGCCCGGGTGCGCGCCCTCATGACGCCACTCCCGCGAGTGCCTCGCGCACGTCGTCGACGGTCAGCCACGGCCCGGGTGCGGTCACCTTCGAGACCTGGGGGGCGAAGGCGGGGGAGGACACCACGACCTCGGTGGTCGGCCCGTCGGCCACCACCTCGCCTGCCGCCATGACGACGACCCGGTCGGCCACCTCGGCGACGAACTCCACGTCGTGGGTCGACACCACGACCGAGCGCCCGCGCTCGGCCAGGCCGCGCAGCACCTGGCTCAGGGCCGCCTTGGCGGTGGGGTCGAGGCCGCGGGTCGGCTCATCGAGCAGCAGCAGCGGCGGGTCGGCGGTCAGCTGCACGGCCAGCACGAGGGCCAGCTTCTGCCCCTCGGACAGGTCACGGGGGTGCTGCTCGGCCGGGATGCCGGGGGCCACCGCCTCGAGCAGCCGTGCGCAGGTGCCGCTCGGCACGCCGCTCTCGCGGTCGGCCTGGTCGCACTCGGCGCCGACGGTGTCGAGGTAGAGCAGGTCGGCGGCGGTCTGCGGCACCAGCCCGACCAGCGAGCGCCGTTCGCCGGCGCCGAGGGTGCGCGGCTCGACCAGGGTGGCTGCCGCGGCTCGACGTGCCGTGACCGTGCCCGACGTCAGCAGCCCGCTGCCCTGCAGGGCCCAGAGCAGCGAGGACTTGCCGCAGCCGTTGCGGCCCATCACGGCGGTGACCTGTCCGGCGCGCAGGTCGAGGTCGACCCCGGCCACGGCCAGCACGTCGCCGGGGTACCGGACGACGACACCGCGAGCGGTGAGCACGGTGTCCCCCCTGTGACCTATTGGTCGATCCGGGGACGACGAGCCGTCCCCCGTGTGACCTATTGGTCGATCTGGGGACGCTGGGTTCGCCCCGACGGGCGCGACGGCATCCGGGGTCAGGGTTGCCTGCAGGCGGGTGCGCATGCCGCGGGCGGCTCGGCGGGCGTCACGCACGGACAGCGGCAGCGGCGACCACCCGGCATACCGGCCCAGCTCGACCACGGGAGGAGCGATGTCGCTGTCGACCATGAGGTCGGACGGCAGCCCCGAGCGCACCTCGCCCGACGGCGAGACGTGCACGACCGTGTCGGCGTAGTGCAGCACCCGCTCGACCCGGTGCTCGGCCACCACGACGGTGACGGCGAGGTCGTGCACCAGCCTGGTGATCGTGGCGAGCACCTCCTCGGCGCCGGTGGGGTCCAGGGCCGAGGTCGGCTCGTCGAGCAGGATGACGCGCGGGTGGGCGGTGAGCACCGAGCCGATGGCGACCCGCTGCTGCTGTCCGCCGCTGAGCTCGCGCAGCGGCACGTCACGCAGCTCGGCGATGCCGAGCAGGTCGAGGGTCTCCTCGACGCGCTTGCGCATGGTCGAGGTCGACAGCCCGAGCTGCTCCATGCCGTAGGCCAGCTCCTCCTCGACGGTGTCGGTGACGAACCCGGCGAGCGGGTCCTGGCCGACGACGCCCACGAGGTCGGCGAGGTCGCGCGGTCGGTGGTCGCGGGTGTCGCGGCCGTGCAGCCGCACGTGGCCGGTGAGGGTGCCACCGGTGAAGTGGGGGACCCGGCCGCACATCGCGCCGAGCAGGGTCGACTTGCCCGAGCCGGTGCGGCCGACCACCAGGGCCAGCTCGCCCTCGTCGATGCTCAGGTCCACGTCGCGCAGCACCGGTCGGGTCGACCCTGGCAGGGTCACCGAGACCTGCGTCAGCTCGATGGCGTCAGCCATGGGCCAGCACCTCCTCGCGGGCACCGCGCTGCGGCACGCGCGAGGCGGGTCGGGGCGGCTCCGGGGTGAGGTAGGCGGGCAGCGCGCCGACCAGGAGTCCGACGACGGCGGCGATCGGCAACGGCGGAAATGCCAATGGCGACAACGGCATTGCGAGACTCTGCGGGTCGGTGCGTGAGATGGTGACGAGCACGGCGGCCGCGACCACGCCGCATCCCAGGGTGAGCCACTCGGCGCCCCGCCACGGGTCGGGCCGGTAGCTGCTGCGCTCGACGTGCCGGCCACCGAGCCACAGCCCGAGCGTCGACAGGGCGAGGCCGAGCAGCAGCGCGGGGGTGCCCATCAGCGCCGGGGTGGTGGTGTCGAGCACCCCGTAGATGCCGAGCGCGGCGGCGAGTAGCCCGATGAGCGTGACGGCGCCGGTGAGCAGTCGGTGCGACCGCGGGGCGGCGCCGGCCCGGCCGTAGCCGCGCGAGTCCATCGCGGCGGCGAGGAGCAGCGAACGCTCCAGGGTGTCCTCGAGCACCGGCAGCGCCACCGAGGGCACCGACCGGATGCCGCGCGTGGTGTCCCCCCGCAGCTGCCGGGCCCGGCGCACCCGCTGCACGCTCTCGGCGAGCTGCGGTGCGACCGACACCGAGACGACGACGGCCGAGCCGATCTCGTGCAGCGCCGACGGCAGTGAGCGCAGCAGCCGCTTGGGGTTGGCCAGGGCGTTGGCGGCGCCGATGCAGGCGATGATCACCGCGAGCCGCAAGCCGAGCACGGCCGCGCCGAGCAGCCCCTCGAGGTAGACCGTGCCACCCAGCTGGATGCCGGCGGCCCACGACGGCAGGGTCCCCTCCGGGAGGGTGAACAGCACGATCTCGCCGAACTTGAGCCCGACGAGCACGTGCAGCACGACCCGCACCACGATGATGAACAGGCCGAGCCACAGGTAGAGCCGGAACGCCCGCGCCCACGGCGACGACCCGCGGCGGTTCGCCACGACCAGGGCGACGACGGCCAGGGCGAGGAAGAGCAGCAGCGGGTTGTTGGTCGTGCTGACGGCGACGGCCATGCCGACGGCCCACCCCCACCACGCGGCCGGGTGGACCGCGCGGGGGAGGGTGGTGCTCATCGGACTGTCACCGGGTCAGGACCGCCGCTTCCAGGCGGCGAAGCCGGCCCCTCCGGCGACCAGCGCCACCAGGGCAGCACCGGCGAGGAGGCTGCCCGGGCCGCTGCTGTTGTCGTCGGCGTCGACGGACGTCGGCGCGGCCGCGATGTCGGATGCCGTCTCGCTCGGGCTCGCGGTCGGGGTGCCGGTCGCGCTGGCCGTCGCGCTCGCGGATGCCGTGGGGCTCGCTGAGGGCGTGCCGGACGCTGCCTTCGAGCTCGGCGCCGTGCCCTTGGCGGGAGGCGTCGGGGTGGCCTTGCCGGCGTTGGTCGACGAGCTCGAGCCCGAGGTTGCCTTCGGTGCCGGGGGCGCGGGCTTCGGTGTGGGCTTGGTCCTCGGGGGCTTCGGCGCCGGCTTCGGGGTGGTCTTGGTCGGGGCCGGCGCGCTGATCTTCGTGGGCGCCGGGGGAGCGATGCCGGGCTGCTGCCCCGAGCCGAACCGGAACCCGACGACCGAGCCGGGTGCCGGGTTGTAGCTCGCGACGCCGTTCGAGCTGTAGACCCAGCTGCCGCCCCGCTTGGCGTGGAAGAAGGCCCAGTAGGCGTTGCCGGGCGGCATCCGCACGCACGGGTCGGAGGACGGGTAGCCGTTGATCCGACAGACGACCGACCCGGGGAACTGCTGCGGGTAGTCCACGGAGAAGCCGGCGGCCTTCAGGGCCTTCAGGGCGGACGAGGGATCGCCGGACGCGCACTTGGTGCTGATCGAGCCGCCTCGGTCCACCACCACGGTGACCCCCGAGGTGCCCGAGCACGTCGCCGCGCTCGCCGGCGACGCCGTCACGACCAGCCCGGCGAGAGCCAGGCCGGAGGCAGCGGCGGCACCGGCGAGGCGCGCGACGAGACGGGATGCGGTGCCAGCCATCAGGCGTGTGCCCCCTGGCGGCGCGTGCCGAACCAGACCGCGATGCCGCCGACGAGCACGAGCAGCAGGCCGAGCAGCACCGGCGCCAGGACATCGCTGCCCGTCTGCGCGAGCGAGCCGGTGGGAGCGGCCGCGTCGACCGTGGTCGACGGGTCGGAGCCCCCGGCGCCACCGGAGCCCCCGGCGCCCTGGGTCGAGCCACCGCTCGAGGTCGGGCGGGTGGTCGTCGAAGGGCTGGGAGTGGGGGTGGTGGTCGGCGGCGCGACGACCGGCTCGCGCGTCGGGGCGGGCGGGCACGTCGCGGCGGGCGCGGCATCCTCGACACCGGGCGCGACCACGGTGACGAGGGAACCACCGGCCAGGCCGAGCGTGGCCTGGGGGGTGGCGCGCAGGTCGGAGTCGCTCGGCACGGTCGTGGAGCGGGTGTCGGCCGAGAAGGCGATTCCGCCCAGCAGCGCCGGCGTCGTGGTGTCGCTGTACTGGAGGCCCTCGAGGAAGGCGACGGCGTCGGCCGCTGCCGTCGTGCGGCCACCGGCGGTCAGGGCCTGCGCCGCGACTCCGGTGGTGTTGGCGTTGACGGCGCCGTCGACGCTGGTGAACCCACCGGAGGTGCCCTGGGTCGCCTCGAGCCGGTCGAGGCCGGCGGTCGCGGCGGCCGACGCACGGGCGGCCAGGGTCTCGGCGTCGCCGTTGCAGTAGGTCGAGGCGCCTGCCGTGAGCAGGGCCTGCACCGCGAAGGCGGTCGCGTCGGGGTCGCTGGTGCAGCCGTCGGCCGTGTCGAGGGAACCGGAGAAGCCGCCGTCGGCGCACTGCCGGCTCAGCAGCAGCTCGACGGAGCCGACGTTGGTGCCCTGCCCGGCGCGGGCCAAGGCGATGACTGCCAGCGACTGGCCGATGGTGTTGGAGTAGTCGCCATAGGCGGACTGGTCGCTGAAGCGGCCCTTGGTGGTCTCCAGCGCCTGCAGCTCGGCAATGAGGTCGTGTCCCCCGAATGCTGTGGGGTCGCCACCGGCGACGACCACAGCCAGCAGAGACTTGGCCAGCGGCCCGGCATACACCTCGCCGAAGGAGCCGATGTAGTCGCCGAGCTGGCTCGAGAGGTAGGCCATCGACGCATCGGCCTGGGCCTGGTCGGTGCCGACCGCGCTCAGCGCGATGATGCCGTCGATGGTGTTGCCGCCGTCGAAGAAGGTGCTGTTGGGGTAGACGTAGTGGTCGCCACCGGCGGCCAGGGTGCGGGCGATGAACGCCGCGGCAGCGGTGTCCTCGGCGCCCGCGATTGCCGCAACGGCCGGTGCAGGAGCAGTGCTCGCCGAGGTGGACGGGGTGGCCGACGGCGCTGGGGCGCTCGGGCTCGTCGTGGCGCTGGGAGACGGTACCGGGTCGCTGGGGGAGGGGGACGGGGCCGGGTCGGTGGGGCTCTGCGTCGGCGTGGGGGCTGGGTCGGTGCTGGGCGTCGCGGCGCCGGAGGCCGGGGCGCTGGGGGTCGGTGACGCCGAAGCGGCTGCCGTGGGAACGGCATCCACCGACTCACTGGTGGTGGGGCTCGCGGTGGGGTCCGCGAACGCGGCGGACGCCGGGGCGCCGACGAGTGCGGCGGCCACGAGCAGGGTGCCGGCACGGCGCAGCAGCGCGCCTCGGGCGGTGGTGGGGGTGGACATCGGTGCCTTCCTGAGCGGTTCAAGACGTGATGCCCGAACCACCGGGAGCCCCGGTCACTCGGGCTCCGTCCCGCATTCCTCGACGGTGTTGTGGAGCCGCTCGCACCTGCCGGGCATTCCGACTTGCCGCGACCTGACGTCGCGACCCACGGCTGCGGGACAGTGCCGGATTTGGACCGGCTTCCCCCGAACAGGTGCGTGTGGGTGCCGCCCGAGGGCGACGGCCAGACTCTACTCCCTGACGGAGGTGCCGAAGCCCGCCCGAGTGGCCGGGGTCACCGCGGCTTCTGCCGATGGTTCGCACCGCCCTCGGCGCCAGTCCCGAAGCAGCCCGGCGTCGACCATCGCGGATGCCGTCGGCTGTCCCCGCGCGGCACCGCGCGGGCCCGTTCGGTGCGCGAACCGGCCCACTCAGAAGGGCGGCGGGTCGTTCTGGTGCGTCCTGGTGCGTCTGGGGTGGCCAAGGCGCTGGTGGTGGTGCGGCCACTCCTCGATGTCAAGCACGGGGAGCGCTGGCACTGCAGGCTGCAGCGCGACGCGGTGCCGTCGACCGTGGTCGTCTCGCCAGGACGTGCTGGCCCGGCAGCGGGTCGGGACCGACGCGGCGTGGTGTTCAAGGAGGAACTCGAGGTCGCTGTGGGGTCCGTCGGGCAGGGCGGTGAGGGTGACGCTGGTGCTCGCCGGGACCGGTGCGGGGGTCGCGGCGCCGCTGAGGACGGTGCAGGTCAGGGCGTCGGTGGGCGCGGTGGTGCGGACTCGGCCGGTGGGGTCGGTCCAGGTGACGGTGCCGTCGGCGGCCAAGGTGACGTGCCAGCCGGGTCGTTGTTTGACCCGGTGGTGGCGTCGGCACAGGCAGATCAGGTTGGTGTCGGCGGTCGGGCCGCCCGGCCAGGGCCGGACGTGGTCGAGGTCGCAGAACACCGCCGCGACGGTGCAGCCGGGGAAGCGGCACCGGCGGTCGCGGGCCTTGACCCGTTTCGCCATCCGGGCCGAGGGCCGGTACGCCCCGGCCCCGAACCCCGCGACGACCCGGTTCAGCGTCGACGCCCCGCCGGCGCGCACCGTGTCGGTGCCGTTCGGCTGCACGGCTTCGTTGGTGCGTCGGCCCCCGGGTCCGTTCGGGTCGGCTGCACGGCTTCGTTCGGTGCGTCGGCCCCCGGGTCGGTGCGGGTCGGCTGCACCGCTTCGTTGCGGTGCGTCGGCCCCCGGGTCGGTGCGGGTTCGGCTCCACCGCGTCGTTCCGTGCCTCGGCGTCCGACTCAGGCGCGTCACCGTGCGTCGCGTCCTGCCCGACCGACTGGTCCTGCGGCAGCGATGGCTCCTGCTCGAGCCTCGGGTCCTGCGGAGCCAGGCTGGCCGGGTCGACCAGGGCGCCGGTGTCGGGGTGACAGGGCGCCACCTCAACCGTTGCTGCTCGCGACGGTCGCCCACCGTTGCCGGCACGAGCACCGGCCAGCGCTTTCACCCAGTTCCGTGAGACGAACACCGGTTGGTTACCGGCGGGGCCGATGACCTCGACCAGGTCATCCTCCCCGCTGTCGTCGAGAGCTGCACAGGCGTCAGCGGCAGCACGGCGCCCGACCGCGCCAGCGGGCACAGCGGCCGCTGGGACGGTCAGGGTCAGCACCGCCTCGATGGTGGCCTGCCCGGCGACCAGGTCGGTCAGTGCCTTGCCGCGGGCGGCCTCGATGTGGGTGCACACGCCGTCCTTGACGTACCGGTGCGCCAGCGCGTCGATCGCCGCCCACGCGCGCGCCGCGTCCTCGGACGGGGAAGGTGCCCTCCCACCGGTCCACCCCCGGCTCGGCCACCCACCGGCGCAGCCCACACTCCGCCCGGGCCTGCTTGGCCCGCTCCAACAGCAGCTCCGGGCTGATCCGGGCCAGCGCCCGACGACACCGCCGCCGCAGGTGCGCACCGTCCTCGACCTCGAAGTGTCCCTCGAGCATCGTCACCACCGTCTCACGCACCTGCGGTGGCGCAGCCGACAGCTCCTCGGCGACCACACCCGCACGGTAGGAGTCCAACCGGCCCTCACCCATCGCCGCGTGCAGCCCACCCAGACCGCTGTCGGTGCCCGACCCCTCGGGGCCGTCCGCGGCCAGCAACACCGCCGCCTCGACCCGCTGCTCGGCGTGCCGCACCGAGACCGACAGCACCCCGGACACGATCGCCGGCGCGTCCAACGCCACATGCCCCAGCCAGTGGTGCGTCTCGACCTCCGTGCCGTCCTCGCACCATTCCGGCTCGATCGCCGCCAGGCGCACGATCGCAGCGTCCTGCACCGCTGCTGCCACATCCATCGCCCGCTGCGCCGCCCCGGCAGCGGCCGCCCACTGCGCCCGCGAGCCAGTCACGGCCGAGGGGGACACCACGGCTTGCAGCGCCACGACAGCGGCATCCGCGGCTGCTGTCACGTCGTCCGGACCGATTGCCGAGTCCACCACAGCTACTCACCCCCCGCGTCTCCGGTGCCCCTCCGTTGCACCCGATTCTACGGTGTGGCCGTCAATCGCACAAGTGTTCGAGCATGCCCAAAATCATTCTGCTGCAGGCGAACAGCTCGGCTCATCGGCGCCCAACCAACAACCGGACCCCGCAACCCGCCAGCTCCACACCGTCCCAGCCCGTCCGGGACGACAAACGCGGGCGCATCACTGCATGCACCCCCGGTAGACTCACCTCCACAGGCGTTCGAGCCGTCATCAGCGGCGAGCCTCCGGAAGAACGGGACCCCACGGCATCCGCCCAGGGGCCCTCACTAGAACCGGACGTACGGGTCACGTCACGACCTGGCACAAGAGCGGTCACGGCCCCCGGGCAGTGGCAAGCGAGGTGGTACCGCGGGAGGTGAGCGGGCCGGCATCCGATGCCGAACCCACACCCTTCGTCCTCGTCCCGAGCACGACGAGTCGACGACCCGCAGGAGCAGCACCCATGACGTACCCCCAGGTCTCCACGACCGGTGAGCACACCGGCACCGCGTTCGGCGTGCCCGCGAGCCCCCGGTTCCCGCAGATCGAGGATGCCGTGCTCGCCCGGTGGGCGGCCGACGACACCTTCGCGGCGTCGATCGAGAACCGGCCGGCCGGGGATGACGGCGCCAACGAGTTCGTCTTCTACGACGGCCCGCCCTTCGCCAACGGCCTGCCGCACTACGGGCACCTGCTCACCGGCTACGTCAAGGACATCGTCCCCCGCTACGAGACGATGCGCGGCCGCCGCGTCGAGCGCCGCTTCGGCTGGGACACCCACGGCTTGCCGGCCGAGCTCGAGGCGATGAGCCAGCTCGGCATCAAGACCAAGGAGGAGATCCTCGAGCTGGGGATCGAGACCTTCAACGCCAAGTGCCGCGAGGCGGTGATGAAGTACGCGGGCGAGTGGCAGGACTACGTCACCCGCCAGGCCAGGTGGGTCGACTTCGACAACGACTACAAGACGCTGAACCCGACGTTCATGGAGTCGGTGCTCTGGGGTTTCAAGACGCTCTACGACAAGGGCCTGGTCTACGAGGGCTTCCGCTGCCTGCCCTACTGCTGGAACGACCAGACGCCGCTCTCCAACCACGAGCTGCGGATGGACGAGGAGGTCTACAAGAACCGGCAGGACCCCGCGGTGACCGTCGGCTACCGCCTCGAGACCGGCGAGCTCGCGCTGATCTGGACCACCACCCCCTGGACCCTGCCGAGCAACCTGGCGATGGCGGTGCGCCCCGACATCGACTACGTGGTGGTGGAGTCGGACTTCACCGGCCGCCCCGAGCGCTACCTGCTCGCCGAGGCGCGGCTGGCCGCCTACGCCCGCGAGCTCGGTGAGGATGCCGGGGAGCGAGTCGTGCAGCGGCTCAAGGGATCCGAGCTGGTCGGGCGCCACTACACCCCGCCGTTCTCCTACTACGTCGGCCACGCGAAGTCGCACGTGGTGCTCGCCGCCGACTACGTCACCACCGACGACGGCACCGGCATCGTGCACATCGCGCCCGCCTTCGGTGAGGAGGACAAGCAGCTCACCGACCAGTACGGCATCGCACCGGTCGTGCCAGTGGGCCCGGACGGCAAGTTCACCTTCCCGGTCGCCGACTACGAGGGCCTGCACGTCTTCGACGCCAACCCCGTCGTCATCGACCACCTCAAGGCGGCGACCGCCGGCTCGGGCGACCACGGTTCGGTCACCGAGGGCACCGTGCTGCTGCGCCGCGAGACCTACGACCACAGCTACCCGCACTGCTGGCGCTGCCGCGAGCCGCTCATCTACATGGCGGTGTCGTCGTGGTTCGTCGAGGTGACGAAGTTCAAGGACCGGATGGTCGAGCTCAACCAGGAGATCACCTGGGTGCCCGACCACGTCAAGGACGGCCAGTTCGGCAAGTGGCTGGAGAACGCCCGTGACTGGTCGATCTCTCGGAACCGGTTCTGGGGCAGCCCGATCCCGGTGTGGCGCTCGGATGACCCCGCCCACCCGCGGATCGACGTCTACGGGTCCTTCGAGGAGCTCGAGCGCGACTTCGGTCGTCTCCCGCTGAACGAGCGCGGTGAGCCCGACCTGCACCGGCCGTTCATCGACCACCTCACCCGGCCCAACCCCGACGACCCGACCGGCAACTCCACGATGCGCCGTGTCGAGGACGTGCTCGACGTGTGGTTCGACTCGGGCTCGATGTCGTTCGCGCAGGTGCACTACCCGTTCGAGAACGCGGAGTGGTTCGAGCACCACTTCCCCGGCGACTTCATCGTGGAGTACATCGGGCAGACCCGCGGCTGGTTCTACACGCTGCACGTGCTGGCGACCGCCCTCTTCGACCGGCCGGCGTTCTCGTCGTGCGTCAGCCACGGCATCGTCCTCGGCAGCGACGGCCAGAAGATGAGCAAGTCGCTGAAGAACTACCCCGACGTGTCCGAGGTGTTCAACCGCGACGGCGCCGACGCCATGCGCTGGTTCCTGATGTCGAGCGGAATCCTGCGCGGCAGCAACCTGATCGTCACCGAGGAGGGCATCCGCGAGGGCGTCCGCCAGGTGCTGATCCCGTTGTGGAACAGCTGGTCCTTCTTCAGCCTCTACGCCAACGCCTGCGACGGCGGCACGGGCTACACGGCTCAGTGGTCGACGGCCTCCACCGACCCGCTCGACCGCTACCTGCTTGCCAAGCTGCGCAGCATGGTCGAGACGGTGCAGCGCCAGATGGATGCCTACGACATCCCGGGCGCCTGCGAGTCGGTGCGCCTGTTCGTCGACGCCATGACGAACTGGTACATCCGCCGGTCACGGGAACGCTTCTGGGACACCGGAGCCGGTGACGGTGCCGTGGCCCGCGCCGCCTTCGACACGCTGTATACCGCCCTCGAGGTGCTCACCCGGGTCGCTGCCCCGCTGCTGCCCCTGGTCACCGAGGAGATCTGGCGCGGCCTCACCGGCGGCCGCTCGGTGCACCTCGAGGACTGGCCGGATGCCGGCGAGCTGCCTGCCGACGACGCCCTCGTCGCCGCCATGGACCAGGTGCGCGCCGTGTGCTCCACCGGCTCGAGCCTGCGCAAGGCCGAGCGGCTTCGGGTGCGCCTGCCGCTGCCGCAGCTCACGGTGGTCACCAGCGACCCCGAGGGGCTGCGCCCGTTCACCGGCATCGTCGCTGACGAGCTCAACGTCAAGGCGGTCACCGTGCTCGACGTGGCCGAGGCGCACGAGTCCGACTTCGGCATCAGCCAGCGGCTCGTCGTCAACGCACGCGCCGCCGGCCCACGCCTGGGTCGTGACGTGCAGACCGCGATCAAGGGCAGCAAGACCGGCGACTGGTCGGTGGCCGACGACGGCACGGTCACCTCCGGCGGGCTCGCGCTCGTCGCCGGCGAGTACGCCGTCGAGACGGTCGTCGACGCCGAGCAGGCCGGCACCCACGTGACGGCGATGCTGCCCGGTGGCGGGTTCGTCGTGCTCGACACCGACGTGAGCCCCGAGCTCGAGGTCGAGGGCGCGGCCCGCGACCTCGTGCGTGCGGTGCAGCAGGCCCGGCGTGACGCCGGGTTCGACGTCTCCGACCGGATCACCCTCGAGGTGACCGGGGCCGAGTTCGTCTACCGCGCCGCGATCGGGCACCGCGAGCTGGTGGCCGGGGAGACCCTCGCCACCGAGCTGAACGTCACGCCCGACCTCGACGCCCTCGACCGCGACGCCGACGACGTCACCGAGGTGGTCGTCGGTGAGCGCTACCCGGCCCGCATCCGGGTCACGAGGCGCTGACCCGGGCGGCCGCCGGTGGAGCGGGCGCGGGCGTCGGAGAGAAGGAGGTCGATGCGGCTGCGCGGGCTCACCAGTCGTCACCCTCTTGGCGGGTGGCGACCCGACGCAGGATGCCGTCGTCGCTCACGTGGTCGTGCTGCACCTCGAGCCGGGGGGCGTGGACGTGCAGGGAGACCGCCGGGTCGGGGCCCTCGTTGGTCACGCGGTGCACGTAGTCAGGGCCGACCGCATGGGCCACGCCGCGCCGGTGGATGTGGCGAGCGCCCCGCACGAGCCCGTGCACCGCGGTGCCCTCGACGAGCGCGCCCTGCAGCACGACGAACGCGTGTCACCCATAATCTCGTGTTGGGGTCAGGATGCCGGCCGCACGTCGGGCCGGAGGGCCCTCGCCAGCATGGAGAATGGGCGGGTGAGCCCCGCCCCCGATGCCGCCCAGCGCGATGCCGCGCACCAGCTCCAGCTGAACCGTCGGATGCGGGAGGTCGAGGCCTCCATCCTCTCGCGCGCCCCGGAGCACGACCTCGAGCCGTCGCTGGACCGGATCCGCGCCGTCATGGAGCTGCTCGGCGACCCGCAGCGCACCTTCTCGGTCATCCACGTCACCGGCACCAACGGCAAGACCAGCACAGCGCGGATCATCGAGGCGCTGCTGCGCGAGCTGGGCCTGAACACCGGCCGGTTCACCTCGCCGCACCTGCACTCGATGCTTGAGCGGATCGCGGTCGGGGGGCGCTCGATCGACGTCGAGCGGTTCCTGAGCGCCTACGACGAGGTCATTCCGTTCGTGGAGATGGTCGACGCCCGCTCGATCATCGACGGCGGCCCGCCGATGACCTACTTCGAGGTGCTGGTGGCGGTGGCGTATGCCGCCTTCGCCGACCTGCCGGTCGACGTCGCGGTGGTGGAGGTCGGCATGGGCGGTTCGTGGGACGCCACCAACGTCGTCGACGCCCCGGTCTCGGTCGTCACCCCGATCGACCTCGACCACCGCCACTTCCTCGGCGACAGCGTCGAGGAGATCGCCGGCGAGAAGGCCGGCATCATCAAGGCCGATGCGATCACCGTGGTCGGGGTGCAGCAGGCCCCCGAGGCGGTGGAGGTGCTCGTCGAGCGAGCCACCGAGGTCGGTGCCCGGATCGTGTTCGAGGGCAACGACTTCGGCGTCACCGCCCGCGATGTCGCCGTGGGTGGTCAGCAGGTGTCCCTGCGCGGCCTGGCCGCGGAGTACGCCGACCTGTTCCTGCCGCTGCACGGCGCGCACCAGGCCCAGAACGCCGCCGTGGCCGTGGCGGCCGTCGAGGCGTTCCTCGGGGGCGGCGAGCAGGCGCTCGACATCGAGGTGGTCCGCGCCGGGCTCGCGAGCGTCGACTCCCCGGGGCGCCTCGAGATCGTGCGGCGCAGCCCGACTGTGCTCGTCGACGCCGCCCACAACCCGGCCGGCGCCCGGGCCCTGCGCGACGCCATCGCGGACTCGTTCACCTTCGCCCGCCTGGTCGGCGTCGTGGCCGTGATGAAGGACAAGGACGCCGCCGAGCTGCTCGAGGCGCTCGAGCCGGTGCTCGACGAGGTCGTCGTCACCCGCACCTCGTCGCCTCGTGCGATGTCACCTCGTCAGCTCGGCGAGATCGCCACCGACATCTTCGGCGAGCACCGGGTCGTCGTGGTCGACGAGCTGCCCGACGCCCTCGACCGAGCCGCCGGCATGGCCGACGAGGGCGGCGGCGTCACCGGGGGAGTGCTCGCCACCGGCTCGGTCGTGACCGCGGCCGAGGTGCGGATGCTGCTCGGCACCACCGACGTCTGACGGCGCCGCCAGCGGCCGCCGGTGCTCACTCGGGCGCCAGGATCTGTCGGGGCCGCAGGCCCGATCAGTCGTCGAGGTCCTCGCCGGCCAGCGCCCTGGCAGCCAGCCGCTCCTCGCCGGCGAGCTCCCACACCTCCCACGCGGCACGCGAGCTGACCAGCACGATGACGCAGCCGAGGACGATGTCGGGCCAGCCCGAGGCCGTCCACGCCGTGACCAGCGCCATGGCGATGATCGCCAGGTTGACCGCGACGTCGTTGCGGGCCGAGAGGAAGGCAGCCCCACTGAGCGAGCCACCGTGATGACGGACCCGCACCAGCAGCAGCGCGCACACCGTGTTCACCACGGCGGCTCCGGATGCCGTGAGGACCATCGCTGTGACGTCCGGCGCGACCGGGTCGAACGCCTTCACCACCGCCTGCCAGGCCGCGACCAGGGCCGGAACCAGGATGATCAGGGCGAGCAGGTGACCGACCACAGCCCGCCGGGCCAGCGACCAGCCCAAGGCAAGGGCGATGAGCAGGTTGACGGCGGTGTCCTCGACGAAGTCGACCGAGTCGGCGAGCAGCGACACCGACCCGATGGCGAGCGCCACGCTCGCCTCCACCACGGCATACGCGAGGTTGAGACCCGCCACGAGGAGCACCACGCGACGCAACCGGTGAGGGTCGACGATCGGCGCGGCATCCACGGGGTTCATCAGAACAGACACCAGGCTGTCGCGCTTCTCACAGCCCGCCCGGGCCTCGAGCGTGCGGTTCGCCCATCGCAGGTGGCCGACGGGGAAGACACTGGCCGTTCTCGCCATCGGCCTGACTGCTCTGCTGGCCTGGGCCGGTGGCTGGGGCGCCGCCGCAGAGGTCGCGGTCACGCTCGTCTTCGGGGTCTACCCACTTCAGGCCGCCCTGCTGCACGTGCGCAACCGGATGCGCGACGGTGCGCTCGGCCCGGCCGTCGTGGGCAAGCTGCTCGGCATCTCGTCGATGGCCGTCGGCCTGATCACCGTCGCGGTCATCGGGGCCGTCGCCGCCTCGCTGACGCCGTTCTGAGACGACCTGCCCCCGCCGCGAGTCACGGCAGGGTAAACGAGACCCGCACGGTCTGGCCCGCTCGAGTTCCCGGCATACCCTTGCCTGCATGAGCCCGCTGTTCAAGCTGATCCTCCTGGTGGCCGCCATCGCGGCGATCTGGTGGGTCGTCACCTCGGTGCGCGCCAGCCGCGGCGCCTCGACCACCGCCTTCACACCCGTCGAGCAGCTCAGCCCCGAGGTGCAGCAGACCATCGACGCCGCGCTCGACCGGGGCGAGCTGATCGGAGCGATCCAGCACTACCGCGCCGCGACGGGTGCCGGGCTCGCGCAGTCCAAGGCCGCCGTCGAGACCCGGCGCTGGAAGCGCGACGGATGAGCCGCCTCCCGCTCTACGGCACCCAGGGCAAGTTCACCTACCGGATGCTGGCGATGGCGCTGTTCGGCCAGGCGGTCATCCTGTCGTTCTTCGCGCTCGTGGCGCGGGGCATCGCGATCGCCGAGGGCCGGCCCGGCGACGGCCAGCGGCTGCTCTGGGTCGGCTTGGGCCTGGCGGTGCTGGCGGTGGTGGCCTCGGGCCTGCAGCGCCGGCCGTTCGGCGTCACCCTGGGCTGGGTGGTGCAGGCGCTGACCTGGGCGAGCGCGCTGCTCGTGCCGGCGATGGTCGGCGTCGCCGTCGTCTTCACCCTGCTGTGGGTGGTGCTGCTGCTCCAGGGCGGCAAGCTCGACCGGACCATCGCCGCTCGAGAGGCGGAGGAGGCCGAGGCCGGGGCCGACGCCACCCCCGGCGCCAACTAGGCTGGGTCGGTGACCACCGAACGCTCACTCGTCCTCGTCAAGCCCGACGGTTTTTCCCGCGGCCTCACCGGGGAGGTGCTGCGCCGCATCGAGGCGAAGGGTTACCGCCTGGTCGCCCTTCAGGTGCTCACCCCCGACGTCGACCGGCTGCACGTCCACTACGAGGAGCACGTCGGCAAGCCGTTCTTCGAGCCGCTGTGCGAGTTCATGTCGTCCGGCCCGGTCGCCGCCGTCGTCATCGAGGGCGAGCACTGCGTGGAGGGCTTCCGGGCGCTGGCCGGCGCCACCGACCCCACGAAGGCGCTGCCCGGCACCATCCGTGGCGACCTCGGCCGCGACTGGGGCACCCCGGTGCAGCAGAACGTCGTGCACGGCTCCGACTCCCCGGAGTCCGCCGCGCGCGAGGTCGGCATCTGGTTCCCCGGGCTCTGACCCGCCGAGCACGCCTGCGGATGCCGTGACGCGGCATCCGCGAAACGGCTCGGTCCGCGCCGGTCCGGCGCGGCACCCCGGCCCCCGCACCCGATCGACCTAGCCTGCTCCCATGAGCGGCTGGGCGTCGGGATGGGTGCGCGGGCGGGACCTCGCCATCGACCTCGGCACCGCCAACACCGTCATCTACGAGCGCGGCCGTGGGGTGGTGCTCGACGAGCCCTCGGTCGTCGCCGTGCGCACCGGTTCGCGCCAGCTCGTGGCCGCCGGCCACCGCGCCAAGGAGATGCTGGGCCGCACCCCGGAGTCGGTCACGGCGGTGCGCCCGCTGCGTGACGGGGTCATCTCCGACGCCGATGTCACCGAGCGGATGATCCGCTGGTTCGTGGAGCAGGTCTCGCCCTCGCGGCTGGTCCGCCCGCGGGTGGTGGTGTGCGTGCCGAGCGACATCACCAGCGTCGAGCGCCGGGCGCTCGAGGACGCCACCCTGCGTTCCGGTGCACGCCGGGTCTACGTCATCGAGGAGACCATGGCGGCCGCGATCGGCGCGGGGCTGCCGGTCGAGGAGACCCGGGCGTCGATGGTCGTCGACGTGGGCGGCGGCACGACCGACGTCGCCATCCTCAGCCTGGGCGGGGTGGTCACCTCCCGCACCGTGCGGATCGGCGGCGACGAGATCGACGACGCCCTGGTCGCCCACGTCAAGAGCGAGTACTCCCTGCTGCTGGGGGAGCGCAGCGCCGAGGACCTGAAGATCGGGGCCGGCTCGGCCTTCCCCCTGCGTGAGGAGCTCAGCCACCGGGTCCGCGGACGCGACCTGGTGACCGGGCTGCCCAAGACCGTGTCGATCGGCTCGGCCGAGGTGCGCCGGGCCATCGAGACCCCGGTCGTGCAGATCGTCGAGCTGGTGCGCACCGTGCTCGACGTCTGCCCGCCCGAGCTGGCCGGCGACGTCGTCGACCGCGGCATCGCGCTCACCGGTGGTGGGGCCCTCATCCGCGGTCTCGACGAACGCCTGAGCCACGAGCTCGGCGTGCCGGTGCAGGCCGCCGACGACCCCCTGCACGCCGTCGCCCGGGGCGCGGGACGGTGCGTCGAGGAGTTCAGCACGCTCGAGCGCGTGCTCGTCGACAACCGGCGACCCTGACCGATGCACGTCCGGCGCACCCCCACCAGCCGAGCCTCCCCACGCTCGCGCCGCCTGCTGACCGGTGCGCTGGCCCTGACCGCGCTGGTGGTGGCCCTCGGGGTGTCCGGCGCCGCCGGCCTCGAGCCGGTGCGGGGCGCCGCGGCCACCGTGCTCGGCCCCTTCGAGCGGCTCCTGGGGCCGGGTGCGGACGAGGCGTCGACCGCGCGCGCCGAGGCCACCGCACTGTCGACCCGGCTGGCCGCCGCGCAGCGCGAGGTCGCGGCCCTGCACGGCAGCGCCGGCATCCTCGAGAGCCCGGCGCTGGCCGGTGCCCGCCTCGTGCACGCCCGCGTCGTCGCGGTGGGCGCCGCGGGCCCGGCCGGACCCGAACGGGTCACCATCGACGCCGGCTCGCGCGACGGCGTCCAGGTCGACCGCACCGTCGTCGCGGCCGAGGGCCTGGTCGGTCGGGTCGTCTCCGTCGCCCCCTGGACCTCCGACGTGCTGCTCCTCGGCAGCGCCGACCTCACCGTGGGCGTGCGGGTGGGCCCCCGCGGCGTGCTCGGCCAGGCCTCTGGGGCAGCGCTGGCCGGTGGCGCCCGCCCCGGCCCCGGCCTGCTCTCCGTCGCCCTGGTCGACCGGGGCACCGCGTCCGCCGGCGACGTCGTCACGACCCTCGGCAGCGTCGGCGACCGCCCGTTCGTGCCAGGCATCGAGGTCGGCACGGTGAGCAGCGTGCACCTGGGCGTCGGCCGGCTGGCCCCCACCGGCACCCTCACCCCGGCCGTCGACACCACCTCGCTCGACGTGGTGGCGGTGGTGCTCACCGCGGGGCGCGACGCATCCCGACCGGTTGCAACGGGCACCGGATGACGGCCCGGTTCGCAGCGCTGCTGCGGGGCCTGGCGGTGCTGGGGTCGGTGCTGCTGGTGGTCATGCTCGGGGTGCGGCACGTGCCCGTCGTGCCCGACCTCGTGCTGGTGCTCGTCGTCGCGTGGGCGCTGCTGCGCGGGCCGGTGGTCGGCGCAGGGGTCGGCCTGGCCGCCGGGTGGCTGCTCGACCTGGTGCCCCCCGGCTCGGCACACCTCGGGGTGCAGGCGCTCACGTATGCCGTCGCCGGCGCCTTCGCGGGTCGGCTGCGCGTCGAGGGGCCGGTCGCCGCCCCACGGGTGGCCCTGGTGGCGCTGGGGTCGGCGGCCCTGGTCGAGGGGGTCGGGGTGCTCGGTGCGCTCGCGGTCGGTGCCCCTGTCGACCTCGGCGCAGGCGCGGTGCAGTGCGTGCTCACCGCCACGGTGGCCGCGCTCGTGGTGCCGCTGGTCGTGGCGGCCGAGCGGGCGCTGGCGCGCCGGAGGTTCGGATGAGGGGACGGTCGCGTCTGGGGACCAGCGCCCGCGACCGCCGGGCCGGCGCCCACCAGGGGCGCTTCCTCGCGGTGGTGCTGCTGGTCGGGTTGGGCTTCGCGGCGCTGGTCGGCCGGCTGGGGCAGGTCCAGCTCCTGGGGCACGACGACTTCCGGTCCGTGGCGTCCGCGCTCGACACCCGCACCCTGGTCGTTCCCGCCTTGCGCGGCCGCATCCTCGACGCGCACGGGCAGGTGCTCGCCGACAACCGGGCGCGCACGGTGGTCACCATCGAGCGCCGGGTGCTCGCCGACAGCTCTGACCGGGGCGCCTCGGTGGTGCGTGACATCGCCTCGGTGCTCGGCGTCCCGGCCGACCCGCTGCTCGGGCGCACCTGGCTGTGCGGCGAGCCGGGCGCCCCGGCGGCCCCGGCCTGCTGGGCCGGCTCGGCGCAGGTGCCGGTGCCACTGGTCGAGGGCGTCGACCCGACCCGCGCGCTCTCGCTCGTCGAGCAGCCAGACCGCTTCCCCGGCGTGGCCGTGGAGTCGCGGCCGGTGCGGTTCTACCCCCGGCCGCAGGGCATCTCGGCCGCCCAGGTCCTGGGCTACCTGGGCCAGGTGCGCTCCGACGAGGTCGGTGGGGCCCGCGGCCTCGTGGCCGACGACCTGGTGGGGCGCTCGGGCCTGGAGCAGCAGTACGACGACGTGCTGCGGGGGGTGCCCGGGCGCACCGTGGTCTCGGTCGATGCACGCGGCCTGGTCACCCGGGTGGTCTCGAGCACCGAGCCCGTCCCCGGCCGCGACCTGGTCACCTCGCTCGACGTGCGGGTCCAGGCCGCCGCCGAGAAGGCCCTCGCCACCCAGATGGCCGCGGCCCGGCACCGCGGCTGGCCGGCCGACTCGGGCGCCGTCGTGGTGCTCGACGCGCGCTCCGGTGCGGTGGCCGCCCTGGCCAGCGCCCCGGCATACGACCCGAATGTCTGGACCGGGGGCATCTCGCAGGCCGACTACGCCAGGCTCACCGCGGCATCCGCGAACACGCCGTTGCTGTCCCGGGCGATCGGCGTCGAGCTGGCGCCGGCGAGCACGATGAAACCGGCCTCGGTGATCGCCGCCGTGCGGGCCGGCCACTCGCTGAGCGGCACCTACGACTGCCCGGCGAAGTACCGCATCGGCAACCGGATCTTCAACAACCACGAGACCTCCGGACGCGGGCTGATCAGCTTCAAGATGGCCATCCAGGTCTCCTGCGACACCGTGTTCTACGCGCTCGCGTACGACTCGTGGCGCGCCCAGGGCGGCTTCGCTGCCAAGGACGACGCGCGCGACCCGTTCGTCGCCACCACCAAGGGGCTCGGCCTCGGCGCCCGCACGGGCATCGACCTGCCCGGGGAGGCGAGCGGCCGCATCCCCGACCGGGCGTGGAAGAAGTCCGCCTGGGAGGCGACCAGGGGTGAGTCGTGCCGCCGGGCCCGCACCGGCTACCCCGACGTCGCCGACCGGAAGCAGGCCGCCTACTACCAGCAGGTCGCCGTCGAGAACTGCCGCAGCGGTTACCTGCTGCGCCCCGGTGACGCCGCCAATTTCTCGATCGGGCAGGGCGACGTGGCCGCGACGCCCCTGCAGACTGCCGTGATGTATGCCGCGATCGCGAACGGCGGCACGGTGCTCACCCCGCGCGTGGGGTCCACCGTCGTCGACCCGGCGACCGGCCGTCAGGAGCCGGTGGCCGCCGGGCCCACCCGCCGGGCGCCGCTCACGCCCACGGTCGACGCCTACCTGAAGGACGCGCTGCGCAACGCCGTGGCCGTCGGCAGTGTGCGCAGCCTGTTCCGTGCGATGCCGGGCTGGCCGGTGGCGGGGAAGACCGGCAGCGCGGAGGTGGTGGGGAAGCGCGACACCTCGTGGTTCGTGTCGTACGCCCCGGCGAACGCGCCGCGCTGGGTCGTCTCGGTGGTCGTGGCCCAGGGCGGGCCGGGTGCGCGCACCGCGGCGCCGGTGTCCCGTGCGGTGCACGAGACCCTGCGCACGCTGCGCTGACGCGCCCACGCACGAAGGTGCGTGCGCCCGGGCCACCTGCCTGTCAGACTTCTTCGTGGAAGACGTGGTTCGGGGAGGTCGGATGTCGCCGATGGCAGCACTGTGGCGGTGGCCGCTGCGGGCGCTCGTGGCGCACGTGCTGCTCTTCGTGGCGCTGCTCGTGCCTGCTGCCGTCGTGGGGAACGACGGCAGCACGGCCGCCCCGTTCGGCGTCGACCGCTACCTCGGCGGGTCGGTGCTCTACCTCGTGCTGCTGCTGCCGCTGGTGCTGGTGCTCGGCCTGGCGCTGGGCGTCGTGGCCGGGGGAGCGCTGCAGCTGTGGGGTGCCCGCCCGCTCATCGCTGCCACGGTGGTCGGGGTGGCCGCCGCCGCCCTGGCGCTCACCGCCCTGTCCTGGTTCGACGGCTGGGACCGGATCCCGCTGCTGACCTCGCTCGCCCACGGCGCCCCGATCGCCCTGGTCGCCGGCCTGCTCACCGTTCGCGACGCCCGGCGGCTCGGAGCCGGCCGCGTCGCGGCGCGCACCCGCCACGGCGTCGACCTGGCGCGCGAGAGGACCCCCGCCGCCGGATAGGCTGACGCCATGGCTGACTTCGACGTCGTGGTGCTCGGTGCTGGTCCCGGTGGTTACGTCGCGGCGATCCGCGCGTCACAGCTGGGCAAGAAGGTGGCGGTCGTCGAGAAGAAGTACTGGGGCGGGGTCTGCCTCAACGTCGGCTGCATCCCGAGCAAGGCCCTCATCAAGAGCGCCGAGATCTCGCACCTGCTCACCCACGACAAGGCGAAGTACGGCATCGAGGGCGACGCCACGATGCCCTACTCGCCCACCTTCAAGCGCTCCCGCCAGGTCTCCGACGGCATCGTGCGCGGCGTGCACTTCCTGATGAAGAAGAACAAGATCCAGGAGATCGACGGTTGGGGCACCCTCACGTCGTCGACCTCGATGGACGTCGCGCTCAACGACGGCTCCACCCGCCAGCTCACCTTCGACCACCTGATCATCGCGGCCGGCGCCGTCACCCGGATGCTGCCCGGCGTCGAGGTCTCGCAGAACGTCGTCACCTACGAGGAGCAGATCCTCGACGAGAACCTCCCCGGCTCGATCATCATCGCCGGCTCGGGGGCCATCGGGGTCGAGTTCGCCTACGTCATGAAGAACTTCGGCGTCGACGTCACGATCGTCGAGTTCCTCGACCGGATGGTGCCCACCGAGGATGCCGACATCTCCAAGGAGCTCGCCAAGCACTACAAGAAGCTCGGGGTGAAGGTGCTGCTGAGCACCAAGGTCGAGGGCGTCGAGGACACCGGCTCGGGCGTGCGCGTCACGGTCTCGCCGGCGGCCGGCGGCGACTCGCAGGTGCTCGAGGCCGACAAGTTCATGTCGGCCATCGGGTTCGCGCCGCGTACAGAGGGCTACGGACTCGACGCCGCCGGTGTCGAGCTCACCGACCGGGGCGCCGTCGCGATCGACGAGTACTGCCGCACCAACGTCCCCAACGTCTACGCCATCGGCGACTGCACCGCCAAGCTGATGCTGGCCCACGTCGCCGAGGCCCAGGGCATCGTCGCGGCCGAGACCCTCGCGGGCGCCGACACGATGCCGGTCGACTACGACTTCGTGCCGCGCGCCACCTACTGCCACCCGCAGATCGGCTCGTTCGGCTACTCCGAGGCCCAGGCCAAGGAGAAGGGCTACGACGTCAAGACCGCCACGTTCCCCTTCACCGCCAACGGCAAGGCGATGGGCCTTGGGGATGCCGTGGGCTTCGTCAAGGTGGTGGCCGACGCCACGCACAACGAGATCCTCGGCGCGCACATGATCGGCCCCGACGTCACCGAGCTGCTGCCGGTGCTGACGCTGGCGCAGAAGTGGGACCTCACCGCCGACGAGGTCGCGCGCAACGTCTTCGCCCACCCGACCCTGTCCGAGGCGGTCAAGGAGTCCGTCGAGGGCATCGTCGGCCACATGATCAACTTCTGACCGACCGGCCTCCGGTGCCGTCGCAGCCCGGCGTAGCGTCGGTGGTGTGACCGAGCAGCAGCCGTACGAGGTTCTCGAGCAGCACGACGGCTTCGAGCTGCGTCGCTACCCGGCGCACCTCGTCGCCGAGGTCGAGGTCGAGGGTTCCTTCGAGGATGCCGGCAACCGCGCCTTCCGGTCCCTCTTCCGCTACATCACCGGTCACAACCGGTCGCAGGAGTCGGTGGCGATGACCGCGCCGGTGGTGCAGGAGGCGGCCCGTTCGGAGAAGGTGGCGATGACCGCCCCGGTCATCCAGGCGGAAGGCGCCGAGGGCAGGCACGTCGTCGCCTTCGTGCTGCCGGTGACGATGACCCTCGATACCGCGCCGGTGCCGGCCGACCCGCTGGTGCACGTGCGCGAGGTGCCCGAGCGGCTGGCTGCCGCCCTGCGCTACTCCGGCCGGTGGTCGCAGTCGTCCTACGACCGCCACCTCGCCGAGCTGCTCGACGCCGTGGCCTCGGCCGGGCTGGTGACAACCGGTCCGCCGCGGCTGGCCCGGTTCGACCCGCCCTTCAAGCCCTGGTTCCTGCGCCGCAACGAGGTCGTCCAGGACGTCGTGCGGGGGACCGGCGCCGGCAGCTGAGGCCTGGCGCGCCGGCGAGGCGCAGGTCACAATGGGCCATGGCCGCCGTCTCCCCGCTCCCGACCCGTGGTGAGGTGGTCGTCGACGCCCGCGGGGGAGCGCGGGCGATGCGCGTCTCGTGGCACCCGGAGCGCGGCGTGGTCGTGCTGTCGATCTGGCGCGGGAGCACGTGCGTCGGCACGATGCAGGTCCACTCCGCCGAGGTGCCGCACCTGGTCGACGTCCTCGTGCGCGGCCTGGCCGCCTCGTCGGCCCCCACCGAGCCCTTCGAGGACGCTGGCTGATCCCCTTCGGTGAGGCCGACCGCACCGTCGTGCGCAGGCGTGACGCCGGCCAGGGGTGGGCACCCCTGCCGTGGCTGCTCATGCCGGTGGGTGGGCTGGTCGTGCTCGGCGTGCTCTGGTCGCAACCCTCCAGCCGGTCGTCGGTGCCGGTGGAGGCGACGGCCTGACTCCCGGTGCGAGAGGTGCTGCAGTCCGGGGGTGGAGCGCGCACCCTGCATCACCACTCCGGAGATGAATGGGAGAGGTGATGCAGCATGCGCACTGGAGCGCGCGCTGCGCATCACCACTCCGGAGATGAATCGGAGAGGTGATGCAGCACGCGCACTGGAGCGCGCGCTGCGCATCACCGCTTCGGAGGCAGACAGGAGAGGTGATGCAGCACGCGCACTGGAGCGCGCCCTCTGCATCACCTCG
The DNA here is from genome assembly GCA_963800505.1 of uncultured Actinomycetota bacterium. Taxonomy (GTDB): domain Bacteria; phylum Actinomycetota; class Actinomycetes; order Actinomycetales; family Dermatophilaceae; genus Fodinibacter. The sequence continues at coordinate 92,958 of CAWDBL010000022.1, read as the reverse complement.
CCTCGCCGCAACTCTCGGTCAGCCGTGCAGGGGCTCCGGCAGCGGCTCGGCGTGCACGACGGTCAGCTCGCTGACCGCGCGGGTGAGCACCACGTAGAGCCGGCGCAGCCCGGTCCGCTCGTCGGGCTCGGCCCGGGCGATGGCCGCCGGCTCGACGACGACCACCCGGTCGAACTCCAGGCCCTTGGCGATGCCCGCCGGCACCAGCTCGACCTGACGGTCCTCGTCGTCACCGTGCTCCGCGTCGAGCCGGCCGTGCGGGACCCCCGCACTGGTGAGGTCGGTGCTCAGGGCGGCGATCCCGGCATCCGGGGCAATGACGCCGACCGACCCCGGCCGGCCGAGCGCGTCACGCACGGCCTCGGTGACCGCGGCCGCGAGCCGGCCGCGGTCGGTGGGCACCACGGTGAGGCGGCCGGGGTTGTCGCGCACCGACCGGGGAGCCCCCAGCCCCGGGGCCATGTGCGGCAGCAGCCGGGCGGCGAAGTCGATGACCAGCCCCGGCACGCGGAAGCCGCGGTCGAGCACGACGAGCTCATGACCCGGCCGACCGAGGTGACCCATGGCGTCGTGCCACGACTGGGTGGCCCACGGGGTGGTGCCCTGGGCGATGTCGCCGAGCACGGTGAGCGACCCGGTCGACGCGCGGCGGCCCACGGCCCGCAGCTGCATCGGGGAGAGGTCCTGCGCCTCGTCGAGCACCACGTGCCCCAGGCTGGGAGTGCGGTCGAGCAGGTCGGCCACCTCGTCGAGCAGGGCCATGTCGGCCCGCGACCAGCGGGCCGCGCCCTTGGTGCGAGCGGGCCTGTCCCACAGCAGCATCCGTTGTTCGTCAGCGGTGAGGATGCCGTCCGCCGCGGCGGCGAGCGTCGCGGCATCCGAGAACAGCCGGAAGAGGACGGTGGCCGGGTCGAGCGCCGGCCAGTGGCGCCGTACGTAGGCCGAGACCGGGGCGGACCGGGCGACGGTGTCCTGCACCCGGTCGTCGGGAGCGTCGCCGGAGCGCTCGAGCTTCAGCAGCACGCGGTGCGCCAGCCGCTGCGGCAGCAGGTCACGGGCCGCGGAGTAGCGCACGCCCCGGGCGACGAGCGCGTCGAGCTCGTCCTGGATCTCGTAGGCCGGCACCCGCCACCGCCGCGACCCACGGGGGAGCACCAGCGCCTCGTCGGCACGGCCGACGTGCCCCCAGACGGCACGGTGCAGCACCTGCGCCAGTCGCGCGTCACCCTTGAGCATCGCCACATCGGTGGGGTCCTGCGCCCGCACCCGGCCGTGGTCGAGCAGGGTGTCGATGGTGGCGTGGCCGACCCGGGCCTCGCCCAGGGAGGGCAGCACCGCGCCGATGTGGTCGAGGAAGGCGCGGTTCGGGCCGACCACCAGCACGCCCGAACGGTCGAGCTGGGCGCGGAAGGAGTAGAGCAGCCAGGCGGCGCGGTGCAGGCCGACGGCGGTCTTGCCGGTGCCGGGTGCTCCCTGCACGCAGATGCTGGTGGCGATGTCGCTGCGGACGATCTCGTCCTGCTCGGGCTGGATGGTCGAGACGATGTCGCGCATCGGGCCGCTGCGGGGTCGCTCGATCTCGGCGGTGAGGATGCCGCTGGGTGCCGTCGCGTCGCCGGCCGTGAGGCGCTCGTCCTCGTACGCCGTGAGGCGGCCACGGTCGACGCCGAAGCGGCGGCGCAGCTCCACCCCCATCGGGTCGGCCAGTGAGGCGCGGTAGAACGCGGTGGAGATCGGGGCGCGCCAGTCGACGACGACCGGGTCGCCGTGGTCGTCCGACACGTGCCGGCGGCCGATGTGGAAGGTCTCGGCGCCGTGGTCGGTGCGGGTGTCGATCCGGCCGAAGAACAACGTGGTGCGCGGGTCGTCCTGCAGGGCGGCGACCCGGCGGGCCAGCACCCGGCCGAGGAGCTCGCTGGTCCAGGCGTCGGTGGCCGTGGCGGCGTCGAGCCGGTCGGTGCTCTCGCGCATCCGCCTCAGCTCGGCGCGGGCGTGGTCGAGGTGGGCCTGCTCCCGGGCGAGGACGTCGTCGGTCGCGGTGCTGGTGGTCGCGGTGGTGGTGGTCGCGGTGGTGGTGGTCGCGGCGGTCGGCGCGGGCACGGCGGGTCCGCCTCTCGGGCTCTGGGTGGTGTCCATACTGGCGAACCGACGATGGTAGCGCGGGGTGGGGCGGCGACGGAAGCGGGATCGGGCGGTGCGCGGGCCCTGCCTGTCGGTGGGCCACGGCACACTGCCGGGATGGACCGATCGACAGCTCCCATCCAGGTCGTCATCGACGCCGCCGACCCCGGCGCCCTTGCCGAGTTCTGGGCCGCCGCACTCGCCGAGCGGGGGTATGCCGTGCCCGCGCCGCCGGGCGACTTCGCCGACTGGCCGGCCTTCCTCGCGGCGAACGGCATCCCCGAAGAGCGCTGGAACGACGCGTCCGCCATCGAGGCCGACGGCCAGCCGCGCATCTTCTTCCAGAGGGTGCCCGAGGCCAGGGTGGTCAAGAACCGGGTGCACATCGACCTCCTCTCCGGGGGCGGGCCGTCGGTGCCACTCGACGACCAGCGTGAGCGGGTGGCCGCGCAGGTGAGCCGGCTCGAGTCGCTGGGCGCTACGTTCGTCGAGGACCACGCCGAGCTCGGCGTGCACTGGGCGGTGATGCGCGACCCGGAGGGAAACGAGTTCTGCGCCTGACGCCCGGGGGCGGGGTCGCCGCTGCTCGTGAGGTTTGCCGCACGGGCGGTGGGGAATGTGGCGCGGGTGACCGAACGGCATCCACCCCATTGACCTGCGACGACGTGGCCCTGCGCCGCGCCCGGGCGGCGACGACCGCGGCTGGGGGATCTGGGCCCGCTCGAGGCGCTTTGGCAGCGTGGAGCGGATGACGCCCCCCACCGCTGCGCGCCCCGCGCTGCCCGCGCTCACCGGCCTGCGCGCCGTGGCGGCGGTATGGGTCGTGCTCTTCCACTACCGCGACGACCTGCTCGCGCTGGTGCCGGCCCTGTCACCGCTCGACACGTTCATGCAGGCCGGCTACCTCGGGGTGGACCTGTTCTTCCCGCTCAGCGGGTTCGTGCTGGCCTACACCTACGCCGACCGGCTCGGCTCGTTCTCGTGGCGGGGCAGCCGCGACTTCGTCCGCAACCGGTTCGCGCGGGTGTGGCCCGTGCACGTGCTGACCCTGAACCTCGACCTCGCCATTGCGGCCCTGGTGGGCACCCTCGGCGTCGGGGCCGACGGCCACCGGCGCACTCCGCAGGCGTACGTCGAGAACCTCGCCATGGTGCACACCTGGTTCAACGACCGGCCCAGCTTCAACGCCCCGGCCTGGTCGATCAGCTCGGAGTGGTTCGCCTACCTGCTCGCGCCGCTGCTCTTCGTGGCCGCGGTGCGGGTGCGCCGGGCCTGGCCGGCCCTGCTCCTGGCGGCGGCGGCGTACGCCGCGATGCTCGTGGTGTTCGCGACGATGGCGCTGCCCAACGGCAACCTCGAGCACATGTTCTACGTGCGCATCCTCGGCGAGTTCGTGGGCGGGATGCTGCTCTGCCTCGCCTGGGTGCGCGGCGGTGCCCGCCTCGGCTGCCTTGTGGCGGTGCTGCCGGCCACCCTGGTCGTGCTGGCCCTGGTGCCGGCCGCCTCGGCCGGGCACTACTGGGCGGTTCCGGCGCTCGGCCTCGGGGTGGCCGCTCTCGCGGCTTCCACTGGTTGGCTCACCACCGCCCTGTCGTGGTCCGTCGTCGTCGCCGCGGGCGAGGCGTCGTACGCGCTGTACATGACCCACCTGCTCGTGCAGCCGTTCGTGCACGCGCTGCGGGTGTGGGCGCAGGGGTCGTGGTGGGCCAGTGCCCTGGTCGTCGCCGGGCTCGTCGTCGCGCTGGCCGGCTTCGCCTGGGCCGTGCACGTCCTGGTCGAGCGCCCCGCCCGCCGACGGCTGCAGGCGCGGCGCCCCGAGCCGGCACCGGCGACGCCGGTGCCGGACTCGAGGCAACCCGTCGGCGCCTGACCAGGTCAGCGGTGCTGACGCGGGCCACCGCGCACGGAGTAGACCTTCACGTCGTCGAACTCCGCAGTGATCGCAGCGGTCACCTGGTCGGTGGCGCCCATCGACACCAGGCCGATCCGCGCGTTGGGAATCCGGTGCGTCCAGGCCCCGCCGCGCACCCAGGTGCGACCGTCCTGGCTGGTGTAGGCCGTGTAGCGCTCGGTGTCACCACCGGCGGCCCGCCGCTCGGCCCCGTTGAGCCGCTCCACGACGATGCGCAACCAGGTCCAGTCGTCACCGGGCGGGCCGACGACCGTGTTGCCGTAGCGGCTCCACCCGGCGGGCACCGGGTTCAGCTCCTTGGCGAACTCGGTCTGCCGGGTCTCCCAGATCGAGATGTCGGTCAGCTTGACGAAGTTGTCGTCGTCGCCGTAGACCACGAGCCCGGCCTGGGCGTAGTTGAAGCAGCAGCCCTCGTCGGGCAGCCCGGTCAGCCGCACCTTGGTCTCCACCACGTAGTCGCGCCTGGGGGCGTCACGCACCAGCACGGATGCCGTGTTGCTCTCGACGTAGAGGTCAGTGTGCTCGACCGGCCAGCGCAGGACGCCACCGGAGACGGTCGCGTTCCCGACCCGGCCCTGCGCCCACGACCAGTCGCGGTCGAGCGTGCTGCCGCTGAAGGTGTCCGCGTCGAGCAACCGGCCGGCCACCTGGGGCTTGACCAGGGTGGCCTTGTGACGGCTGCGTTGCCCCGGCTGGGCGGCGGGCGCCGGCATCCGCGAGTCGGACGCCCCGGCGCCGCCGTTGACGGTGGGCCAGCCGCGCACCCAGTCGACGGCGTCGAGCAGGGCGGGCCGCTTGGTGAAGCCGGTGGCGAACTCGAAGAACGGGTCGCGCTGGTCGACCGCGTGGTAGATCGTCCACCACTGGCCGCCCTCGTCGACGAACACCGTGTTGTGGCCGGTGCCGACCCAGCGGTTGCCGTTCATGGTGAGGAACGGTGTGCCGCCCACGGCCGCGTCGAGGAAGGAGTTGCCCTCCTTGTCGACGAACGGGCCGAACGGGCTGGTCGACCGCCCCACGAAGACGCTGTACCCGGTGAGGGCGCCGTTGCAGCAGTTGGTCGCCGACCCGAACAGGTAGTAGTAGCCGTCCCTGAACACGACGTTGGCGCCCTCGTAGCGGTTGCCGATCGTGATGCGGGTGTCGTCGGCGGTGCTCGTGGTGCGTGCGGTGGCCCCGGTGGGGGTGAAGTCCACCCGGGTCGCGAAGATCCCGCCGTAGTAGGAGCCGTAGTAGAGGATGCCGTTGTCGGTCACGGTGTCGCCGAGCACGTCGGGGTCGAAGGTCCAGAAGTAGGAGCACTCGCCGCCGTCGGGGTCGAGCCGGGGCTTGACCACGGGCTGGTCCGACCAGGTCCACGGGCCGGTCGGGCTGTCACTGGTGGCGACGCCGATGGCGCCGTCCCCGCGACAGGTGTCGGAGCCGCCGCCGGCCGCGGTGGTCTCGGTGACCGTGACGAACAGGTAGTAGCGGTCGGTCGTGCTGCTGAACACCACCTCGGGCGCCCAGAAGGCGGCCGACGGGTCGATCCACGCCGGGAGCGAGCCCCCGCCGGCGGGGAACGCGTCACCCACGTAGGTCCAGTTGACCAGGTCGGTCGACACCATGGTGGGGATGCGGTGGAAGACCGGGTCGCCGTTGGCGTCGACGTCGTCGTCGTTCAGCGGGTCGGTCGTGCAGTAGAGGTACCAGACCTGCTTGCCGTTCATCCGCTCGCCGTCCTGACCCTTCAACACGGTCGGGTCGGCGCAGCTGTCGACCGTGCCGTCGCCGGGCACCTTGGGGGCGAGCGGGTTGGTGTAGGTGGTGGTGACGGGTCGGGGTTTCCCCTTGGCCGGCGTGGCGGTGGCGGGCCCGGACAGCAGCAGGCTGAACGCTGCGACCGTGAGGGCCAGCAGCCCCCACCGGCCTCGCCGGGCGAAGCCGGCCCCCCGGGTCGTGGTCTCAGCCATGACGGCATCCGGTCGGTGTGTTCGAAGGCATTGGCGGCGCTCCCTTTCCTGAGGTGGTGGTCTGTCGGTGGTTCGGGTTCGGGGGCCGTCGGTCGTCGGCCGGATCAGTCCTCGGCGGCGCCCATGACCAGGCCTTCGATGTCGTGCTTCTGCACGACCGGGACCAGGCGGTCCACGACGCGCGCGTCGAGGTGCCGGCGCAGGTCGTCGGGCAGGCTCGCCCAGTAGTCGGACGTCACCGTGATGTCGTGGCGGTCGCGGGGGCCGGTGTCGGGCGCGATGACCCCGAGCACCACCACAGGCCTCGCGTGCTGGCTGTGGTTCGCCGTTCCGCGGTGCAGCGCCAGTGCGGAGCGTGCCGAGATGTCACCCCGTTGCGGCATCCGCAGCTGCGAGGCGGCCTGGAACCGCGGCCACTCCTCGCGAGGGGGGAACATCTGGGCCGGCCAGTCCAGCCCCGGCTCGTACTGGGTGCCGGGAGCGATCTGGAAGGGCCCCATGTCCGGCGTGGTGTCGACCGTGCTGATGTTGAAGGCCAGTGAGGTGAGGCGGTGCCGGGCGTGGGTCTGCTCCGGGGAGGGGAAGTCGCGGTGCCAGGGCTGGTCCACGGCACCGGCCAGCGGCACGTCGAAGCCGATCTCGATGATCTGGTAGTCCGGCCCCAGGACGGCCTGCGAGATCGCGACCACCCACGGGTGCGTCACCAGGTCGACGAAGCCGCTGAGCTGCTCGGGGTGCACCTCGACGTACCACCGCTGCGGCCCACGGCCGATCGCGCCGCCATCGCGGCCGCGTGCCTCCTCGAACGCCGCCATGACGTCGAGGTGGAGCCGGTCCACCCACGCGACGTCGAAGGCGCCGCGGTGCGCGATGATGCCGTCGCGGCTGAGGGCTTCCACGTCGGCGGGTGCCGCGTCGGTGATCACGTCGGGCCCCCGGTCAGGAGGGCCCCAGTGCCCCGGTCCCCCACGGTCAGCGCACCGGAGTCGTCGACGCACAGGCGCAGACGGTGCGGCCGCCGCCGTTGTGCGCCCGGGTCCCAGGCGTGCAGGAACAGGTGGTGAACGCCATCGACGGTGAGCACGCTGCAGTGGCCCGGTCCGACGAGGCCGGTGCTGGCGCTCGTCACCAGCGGCTCTGCCTCCGGAGCCTCGTGCCACGGCCCCAGGGGGCCGGGCGCGGTGGCGACCGCGACGCCGTAGCCGGGGGTCTGCCAGTTGCCGCCGGAGTAGAGCAGGATGCAGCCGCCGGCATCGTCGTCGAGCACCGCGGGACCCTCCAGCGTGTGCCAGTCGTGGACGCCTCCGTACATCTCGCGATCTGCCTCGTAGCGCTGCCAGTCGGCGGTGGCGCGCAGGACGATGGATCGCTCGCCTTCCAGGTGGGTCATGTCGCGCAGCCGCTGGACGGCGAGGACGGTGCCGGGTCGGTCGCCCGCGACGAGGTCGGTGGCGAAGAACAGCCACCAGCCGCCGATCGCGTCGCGGAAGGGGGAGGGGTCGATGGCGAACGGCAGGTCGGGGGTGAGCACGTCACCGGTGTCCTCGAACGGGCCGGTCGCGTCCGTGGCGGTGGCCACGCGCAGCTGGTGTCCGGCATCCCCCACGCCGCAGGAGTAGTACATCCAGTACCGGCCGTCGGCGAAGGCCACCTCGGGGGCCCAGTACTGCGTACCGTGCGGTGCCTCGGGGTCGACGACGAGGGCCCCCCCGGCATCGTCCCAGTGGTCGAGGTCGGTGCTGACGAGCATCTGGAAGGCACGGTTCCCGAGCAGGTCCGGGCTGGTGCCGTACATGACGAACCGACCGTCCTCGGCACGGATGACGAAGGGGTCGGCGCAGTAGCCGTCCCAGAGGGCCGAGGTCGGGGTCGGGGGGGCGACAGGATGGTGCGTGGGCACGAGGGCTCCTCGTAGTGGCAGGAGCCTGGCCGCCCGCCCTGAACGGGCGGCCAGGCGGATGTGGTCGTTCAGCCCTTGAGGCCACCGCGGGCGATGCCCTCGATGACGAAGCGCTGGCTGATGAGGAAGAGGATCAGCACCGGGATGCTGGCGATCGCACCACCGGCGAGGATCGTGGCGTAGTCGGTGGTGTAGGCGCTCTGCAGCGTGGACAGGCCGGGCTGGATGGTGAGGCGCTCCGGGCTGAACAGCACGTAGAGAGGCCAGAGGAAGTCGTTCCAGTTCGTGAGGAACGTCAGCAGGGCCAACGTCGCCAGCGCGGGCCGGGACAACGGCACCACCACCGTGAGGAAGGTCTTGAACCGGCCGGCGCCGTCGAGCATCGCCGCCTCCTCCAGCTCGATGGGGAGCGACAGGAAGAACTGCCGCAGGAAGAACACGCCGAAGGCACCGGCCGCGCCCGGGACGATGACGGCCGTGAGGCTGTCGAGCCACCCGAGGTTCGCCACGATGACGTAGTTCGGGATGAGCAGCGAGATCGGCGGCACGAACAACGTGGCGAGGACGAGGGCCGGTGAGGATGCGCTTGCCGGGGAAGGACAGCCGCGCCAAGGCGTACGCGGCCATCGTCGCGACGACGAGCACGAGCAGCGCCTGGCGCCGTGGCGGCGACCATCGAGTTGAGGAACCACGTGCCGACCGGCGTCTGCGGCGCGTCGAGGATCTTCGAGTACCCCTCGGTGCTCAGGTTCTCGGGGAGGAACGTGAGGTCGGCCTGCGACACCTCGGCCGTGGACTTCAGCGACGTCGTCACCATCCACAGCAGCGGGGTGAGGAAGAGCAGCGCGAGCACCCCGAGGAAGATCGCCCTCCACGGCACGCGCGACCCGCTTCGCGGCTCCGGCGCGGCCGCCCTCGCCGTCGGCGGCTTCGGCGGTTTGGTCGTCGTCGTGCTCATCGCGTCTTCTCCTTCGGGGTGCGCTCTCGCAGGAACGACAGAGTGACCAGGCTGACGAGGAGGAGCGCGACGGTGAGCACCGTGCTCATCGCGGAGGCGCTGCCCATGTTGAACCGGCGCAGGCCCTCCTCACCGATCTGCATGATGGCGCTGCGGGTCTCGCGGCCCGGCTGCCCCTGCGTGATGAGGTACGGCTGCCCGAACACGTTGGCCGACGCCAGGATCGTGATGGTCAGCACGAAGATGCTCACCGGGCGCAGGCCAGGGAGGGTCACGTGGCGGAACCGCTGCCATGCGTTGGCCCCGTCGAGCTCGGCCGCCTCGTAGAGCTCGGCAGAGATGTCCTGCAACCCGGCGAGGAAGATGACCATGTTGTAGCCCGCCGTCCACCAGATCGTCGGGACGACGAGGGCGAGCCACACCCACGGTGTCGCCGTCGTGAAGGGGATCCGGTCGATGCCGAGCTGGTCGAGGTAGTAGTTGACGACACCGACGTTGGGGTCGAGCAGGTAGCGCCACAGCAGGCCGATGACGGCCACGCCGAGCACGAACGGGGCGAAGAAGATCGCCCGCATGGCGTTGCGCCCGCGGAACTTCTTGTTGAGCGCGACGGCGAGCGCGAGGGGCAGCACCATGAGCAGGGGGACGCTGAGCACGGTGAAGATGGCGGTCGCCCGCATCGAGGACCAGAACGGCTCCGACGTGGTCGACCCCGGGGTGAAGAGGGCGACGTAGTTCTGCAGGCCGACGAACGGCTTTCCCGGCAGCAGGAAGTCCCAGGTGTGCAGGCTGATCCACAGGCCGTACACGATCGGGCCCGAGCACGAACGTGCAGAACAGGACGAGGTACGGGCCGACGAAGAGCAGGGCCGTCCCGAGCCCCGCTCGCATGACGGCGGGGTCGGCGTTCGGCGCCCGGCCCCCACCCCGCCGCTGCTCCTGCGGCGAGGTGGTGGCCGAGGCCGGTGCGAGGGTGGCCATCGTCAGCCCTGGTACTTGGCCACGTTGGCCTTGAGCAGCGCGTCGGCCTTCTTGGCTGCCTCGTCGAGGGCCGGCTTGGGCTGCTTCTTGCCGAGGATGACCTCGTTGACCGCGGTCTCGTAGGTGGGGGTCGTGATGTCACCGATGCCGGGGACGGTCGGCGGGAAGACGACGTTGGGCAGCTGGTCGGCCAGCGTCGACTGCACGGTCAGGGACGCGAACTCCGGGGACTCGCGCACGCTGTTGCGGGCCGGGACCTGGCCTGACTTCGCCCACTCGATCGAGCGGTCCGAGATGTAGGAGATGAACGCCCGCGAGGCGGCCAGCTTGTTGGGGTCCTTGCTGGCCTGGGTCGTGACGACCAGGTTGTGCGAGCTCGCCCAGACGGCCGGCTTGGACCCGATCGTGGGCACCGGGGACGCGGCCCAGTCCAGGCCCTTGACCTTGTCCCACTCGTTCATCATCCAGATGCCGTCCCACGTCAGCGAGTTGCGCTGCTGGCGGAACGCCACCGCCTGGGCGTCGTTCGAGACGTTCTTCGGGCTCGCGCCGCTCTTGATGAAGCTGAGCAGCCACTCGAGGGACTCGACACCCTCGGGGGAGTTGAAGGTCGCCTGGGTTCCCTCGGCGTTGTAGATGCTGCCGCCGAACTGGGCGATGAGTGAGGTGAACATCAGGTGGGCGGGCCAGGTGGCCGTGACCCAGAACGGCGTCTTGACCCCGCCCTGCTCCTGGAGGGCCTTGACGGCCGCCTCGAAGCCGGACGGTCCTGTCGGCAGGCCGTCGATGCCGGCCTTTGTGAGCTGGGCGGTGTTGGCGTAGAACCCCAGGGGGTGCACGTCGAGCGGGATGCCGTACCGGTTGTCCTTGTAGACGCCGGCCTTCCAGACCACGGGCGCGAAGTCGTCCTCGGAGAGCTGCAGGCCCTGCGCGATCTCGTCCACGGGGATGATCACGCGCCGCGCGGCGTTCGTGGCGAGCTGGTCGATGTGCATGACACCGACGTCGGGGCCGGCGCCGGAGGAGACGGCGTTCGGCACCTTGGAGTAGTAGTCGCCCCACTGCAGGGTGTTCATCGACACGGTGACGTTGGGGTTGGCCTTGTTGAACTCCTCGACCATCTTCTTCATGTACGGGCCGTCACCACCGGTGAAGCCGTTCCAGAAGGCAAGGGCGACCTTGGGGCCGGTGTACGTGTCGCCCTCCCCGAACGCCCCACTGGAGGGGGCGCCGGCGCCCGGGGGAGTGCTCGACCCCGAGCAGGCGGCGAGGGCCGAGGCGGCGCCGACGGCGCCGAACGACCCGAGGAGCAGGCGGCGGGACAGGTCCCGAGGGGTGTTGGTGTCGGACATGAGGGTGGTCTCCTTCAGGGTGGTCGCGCGGTGTGCGCAGAGGGTGGGGCGGGGGGAGCGGAGCCGAGATGTCGCCGGCTCAGGGGGTGGAGGTCAAGGCGACGGCAGTCCACGACGCCGGGCCCAGCCGCAGCTCGAAACACCCCCCTTCGACGCGGATGCCGGGGTCGGGGCGGAGCTGAACGGCTCGGGGGTGCGCAGCGCTGTTGGTGCGGCGGGGGTCCTCGTCCTCGAGGCGGAGGCACTCGCTGACCTGCAGGCCCGCGAAGGCTCGCGCGTCGACGGTGACCACCACGGGCTCGCTCGGATGCCGGTTGACGAGGAACACGGCGACGTCGCCGGTGGCCTCGTCCCAGGTGGCGCTGGCGTCGACGGTGTCGACCAGCCCGTGCAGGGCGGTCTCGTGCGAGGCGCCGGAGGGCTCCACGCGCAGGGAGGTACCGCGGGCGAGTCGGGCGGTCTGCGCGAACGGGTGGAAGATCGTCTGCGGCCAGGCCGGGCCGCCCGCCTCGGTGCGCAGCAGCCCGATGACGTTGACCAGCTGCGCCTGGCAGGCGATCTTGACCCGGTCGGCGTGGCGCAGGAAGGCGTTGAGGAAGCCACCGACCGCCACGGCGTCCGCGACGGAGAATGCATCCTCGATGAGGTGCGGCGCCTGCTGCAGCTCGAGGTTGGTGTGTCCGGCGAACTCGTCCTGGTACCAGACGTTCCACTCGTCGAACGACAGCGTGATCTGCTTGCGGCTGCGTCGCTTGGCGCCCACGAGGTCGGCCGTCGCGATGACCGAGCGGATGAAGTGGTCCATGTCGACCGACGAGGCGAGGAAGCTGGCGAGGTCGCCGTCGCGTTCCTCGTAGTAGGCGTGCAGGCTGATGTGGTCGACGGCGTCGTAGGCGTGGTCGAGCACGGTCTCCTCCCACGCACCGAACGTCGGCATCGAGCTGTTGGAGCTGCCGCAGGCCACGAGCTCGATGCCGGGGTCGACCTGGCGCATCGCCTTGGCCGTCTCGACGGCGAGGCGGCCGTACTCGTCGGCCGTCTTGTGCCCGATCTGCCAGGGCCCGTCGAGCTCGTTGCCCAGGCACCACAGCCGGATGCCGTGCGGCTCGCGGTGGCCGTGCCGGGCCCGCAGGTCGGACAACGCCGTGCCGCCGGGGTGGTTCGCGTACTCCAGCAGGTCACACGCCTCCTGAACTCCTCGCGTCCCCAGGTTCACCGCCATCATCGGCTCGACTCCGGTACGCCGGGCCCAGCCCATGAACTCGTTCAGACCGACCGTGTTGGGCTCGACGCTGCGCCAAGCGAGGTCGATGCGCGTGGGGCGGTCCTCGACCGGCCCGATGCCGTCCTCCCAGCGGTAGCCGGAGACGAAGTTGCCGCCGGGGTAGCGCACCAGGGTCACGCCCGCCTCGCGGGTCAGGTCGGCGACGTCGCCGCGGAACCCGTGCTCGTCGGCGGTGGGGTGGTCGGGCTCGTGGATGCCGGTGTAGACGCACCGGCCCATGTGCTCGACGAAGGACCCGAAGACGCGGCGGTCGACCTCGCCGACGGTGAAGGCGGGGTCGAGCACGACTCTCGACTGCTGCACGTTCAGTCCCCTTGTCCACGACGGTGTGGTGGCGTGCGCCCTTTCTACAACGTTGTTCCAACGCTGTGCGGAATGGCGACGAACCATTGTTACAACGTTGTTCCAACGTTGTAAAGCGTGTGGGACGATGAACTCATAGGTCGGACGAGGACGGGAGTGGTCATGGCGGTGCGGTTGCAGGACGTCGCCGACCACGCCGGCGTCTCGGTCAAGACCGTCTCCAACGTCGTGCACGGGCACCCCGCCGTGAGCCGCCCGATGCGCGCGAAGGTGCAGGCATCGATCGAGGCGCTCGGCTACGTGCCCAACGTGTCGGCCCGCTCGCTGCGCACCGGTCGCAGCGGGCTGATCGGGCTGGCCGTCCCCCGCGTCACCGACCCCTACTTCTGCGACGTGGCGGCGGCGGTCATCGACGCGGCCTCCGCGCGCGGGCTGTCGGTGCTCGTCGAGCAGACCGGTGGCGAGTTCGTGCGCGAGAACGACGTGCTGCTCGGGAGGCGTCCGACCATCGTCGACGGGCTGATCTTCTCGCCGATCTCGGTCACCCAGGCCGCCCTCGACGAGGCGTCACCGGCGGTGCCGTTGGTGCTGCTCGGGGAGCACCTGATGGCCAGCCAGCGCAGCCGGGTCGCCGCCGACAACGTCGCCGCGTCGACCCAGGCCGTCGTACACCTCGTCGGCCTGGGCCGGCGACGGGTCGCCGCCGTGGGCGCCAAACGTGGGTCCACGGCCGCGACCGCCGAGCTGCGGCTGGCCGGCTACGAGAAGGCGCTGACCGAGGCCGGGCTCGGTCTCGACCCCGCGCTCGAGGTGCCGACGGAGGACTTCACCCGCGCGGCCGGCATCCGGGCGGTCGACGAGCTGCTCAGCGCGGGAACGCCGTTCGACGCCCTCTTCTGCTTCAACGACCTGTTGGCGCTCGGTGCGATGGAGGCGCTGCGCCGGCACGGCCTCGACGTCCCCGGCGACGTCGCGGTCGTCGGGTTCGACGACATCGAGGAGGGTCGGCACAGCGTCCCGGGCCTCACCACCGTGGCCGTCGACCTGGCCGTGCTGGCCGGCGCCGCGGTCGACAGCCTCGTGCGCCGTCTCGATGACCCCAGCACCCCCGACGGCGACAGCATCCTGGTGCCGCACCACCTGGTGGTGCGGGGCAGCACGGTGCCGTCGCCGCCGGGAGTGGCCCCGGCCTAGGGTTGCCGAAAGCGGTTGTCGCTCAGGCGTCCTGGGTGGAGTTCGCGAGGAAGCCGTCGATCTGGTTGATGGCGCTCGCGGCGCCCTCCTCGATACCCATGTCGAGCACCGTCTGCAGGGCCTCCGCGGTGGCGAAGGTGCTCGTGTAGGTCGCGCGGGTGCCGCCGTCGACCGGCTCGAGGACGTAGACGTTCTCGCCGATCGGCAGCTCCGGGTTGGGCGTGAGGTCCTCGTGCGCGAAGCCGTCGAGGAACGCCAGTCGCTGCGGCGCCTCGACCGCGGTGATGTCCCAGTAGCCCGCGAACTTCTGACCCTCGGGGGAGGTCATGTAGTAGGTCGACCGGGCGCCGGGGCGCAGGTCGTGATCGACGAAGGTCGCCGGGTACTCGGGCGGCCCCCACACCTGCTCGAGCTGGCGGGGGTCCTCGTAGAGGGCCCAGACGCGCTCGACCGGGGCGGCGAACTCGGCGGTGATGACGAGGGTGCGGTTCTCGATGTCCTTGGTGATGTCGGTGACGGGCATGTCAGCTCTCCTTGGGAAGTAGTAGTGCGTCGATTCGGGCGACCCGCCCCCGCCAGACGCTCTCGAGCTCGTCGAGCATCGAGGCGACGGACCGGACCGCCTCCACGTCGCCGCTGGCCAGCTGCTCGCGGCCGGAACGCCGCTTGCTGAGCAGGCCGGCCCTCTCGAGCACGGCGACGTGTTTCTGGACGGCGGCGAAGCTCATGTCGTAGCTCGTCGCCAGGGCGGTGACCGAGTGCTCACCGGCCAGCACTCGGCGCAGGATGTCGCGCCGGGTGCGGTCGGAGAGGGCGTGGAACAGGGCATCGGCCCGGTCCTCGCTGTTCTCGGTCACGGGTACAACCTACAACCGAATGGTTGTAGGTTGTCAAGGGCGGCGCTCAGGTTCGTCTGCCGGTCGGCCGGGTCGGCTCCCATCCGAAGCGCCACCACAGCACCACGGCGCCGGCCAGGGTCCAGGCCAGCAGGACGGCCAGGTGCCCCACGGGCAGGCCGGATGCCGCCCCGGGGGCGAGTGCCTGGCTCATCGCTGCCGAGGCGTGCCGCAGCGGGAAGAACCACGACACCGCGTCGAGCACCGGCGGGAAGCTCGCGCCGATGATGAAGACGTCGGAGATGAAGGCCAGGGGGAGCAGCGTGCCGAGCGTGACGCCGGTGAGCGCCTGCGCGGATCGCACGAACGTCATGACGGCCAGGCCCACGACGGCGAAGCAGACCGCGGCCAGGGCGAGGACCAGTGCGGCAGCAGGCAGCCCGGGCGGCCACGCCGGGCGGAAGGCCAGGCCGGCGACCACGACGATGACCACCCCGGTGAGGAGGGCGACGGCCAGCGCACCGACCACTCGGCCCACCACCAGTGCGCCGGCGGGCAGCGGCGTCCCGCCGGTGCGCTTGAGCACCCCGCGGTCGCGCGCCTCGGCGACGCCCTGCGGCATGTTGACGTAGGCCGTGACGGCGGCGCCGTAGATCGCCATCGTCCCCGCGTAGAAGACGCCCAGGCTCTGCCCGTCGTCGATGAGCTGGTCTCCGCCGCCATTGACGGCCGGGATGATCGCCACGAGCAGCACCGGGAAGGCCACGGCGAAGAAGACGGCCGAGGCGTTGCGCCACAGCACCGACTGCGTGTGGCGCACCTGGTCGACCACCAGTGCACCGGTGGACGGGGAGCTGGTGCGCCGGGCCGACGTGTCCGCCAGCTCCCGGCGGGCGCGCGCCCGGCTGGCCCGCTGCTCGGCCGGGCGGGAGGCGTCGCGGTCGCGGTCGCGGCCCAGCTGCACCGTCGCCAGGACCGCCCCGGCCAGCCCCCACAGGGCGAGGACGGCGAGGTGGTCGAGCTCGAAGCCGGAGCCGCTCAGGTAGGGGTTGAGGGCGTCACCGAAGATCGCCGTCAGGTGCTTCAGAGGGAACAGCCAGCCGATTGTCGCGAGCCAGTCCGGCATCCGCCCGCTCATCATGAACATGTCGGAGATGAAGGCAAGCGGGATGACGATGCCGTTGCTCACCGCGACGGTCAGCTGCATCGACGGCAGGGCCATCGCCAGCGCGAGCCCCAGCGCGCTGAAGCAGGCGGAGGCGATGAGCAGGGTGACGACGATCGCCAGGATCGACCGGCTGGGCACCTGCAGGTCGTAGAAGACGACGCCGGCACCCAGCACGAGGCCGGTCGAGACCAGCCCGAGCAGCAGGGCGGCACCCACCCGTCCCGCGATGAGCAGCCACCGTGGCGCCGGGGTGCCCGACTGGCGCTTGACCACCCCGGTCGCGCGCGCCTCCGCCAGGCCCACGGCGAGGAAGGTGAAGGTCGCCATGACGACCCCGAACGAGGCCATGCCCGGGGCCAGGAACTGCACCATCCGCACGCCGCCCTCGGAGACCGTCTGGTTGCCGAACAGCGCCGACAGGAGCACGAAGAACAGCAGGGGCAGGCCGATGCTGAGGATGAGCGTGATGGGGGTGCGGCGCAGGGCGACGAGCTCGTGGCGGGTCTGGCGCCACAGCCGCAGCGGGTCCGAGCCCCGGGTCGCGGCCGGATGCCGTGCGCTCGCCACCGCGGTCATCGGACGTCCACCGACGGCTGGGTCTCGGGCCCCGGCTCGCCGACCAGGTCGAGGTAGACGTCCTCGAGGCTGGGGCGCGCCAGGGTCAGGGCGTCGAGCTCGACGCCGCGCTCGAGGGCCCAGGTCGCGATCGTCGCGACGTCGGCCGTCGGCGTCTGGGTCCGCACCTCGACGACGCTGCCGGCGATCCGCCGGTCGTCACCCAGGGTGGGCAGGTCCGCTCCCGTCAGGCCGGCCGGCATCCGGAAGGAGATGACGGTGGCCGCTCCGGCGGTCGCGGCGAGCTCCTCGGGGGTGCCGGAGGCGACGACCCGGCCGTGGTCGATGACGACGACCCGGTCGGCGAGGTGCTCGGCCTCGTCGAGGTAGTGGGTCGTGAGCAGGATCGTCGCGCCGAGGGCGCGCAGGCTCTCGACGAGGTCCCAGGCGCGGCGGCGCGCCGAGGGGTCGAAGCCGGTCGTGGGCTCGTCGAGGAAGAGCAGGTCGGGGTCCCCGACGATGCCGAGGGCGAGGTCCAGGCGCCGCTTCTGGCCCCCGGACAGCGTGCTCACCCGGGCGTCGGCCTTCTCGTCGAGGCCGGTGAGCGTGATGACCTCGCCCACCGGGCGGGGGTGCGAGTAGTAGCCGGCGTGCAGCCGGATCAGCTCGCGCGGGGTGAAGTTGTCCTCGAATCCCGCCTCCTGCAGCACGATGCCGATCCGGTCGCGGAAGGCCCGGCCGCCGGCCTGCGGATCGTGCCCCAGCACCGAGACCGTCCCGGCGTCGCGGGCGCGGTAACCCTCGAGGATCTCGACCGTCGTGGTCTTGCCCGCCCCGTTGGGCCCGAGCAGGGCGACGACCTCCCCGTCACCGACCGTCAGGTCGAGCCCGTCGACCGCGGCGACGCCTCCGTAGACCTTGCGCAGACCGGTGACCTCGATGGCCGCCATGCTCGTACCTCCGATGCCCGGCCTGCCGCCCGGCGCGACAGCGCCCGGCACCAGTCAAGCGTGGCTGCGGGAGGTCGGCGCGATCCTGTGAGGGATGCCTCGCCCGCGAGGGTCAGCCGCCGGAGGGTTCCCTGACCTCCGCGCGGTCCACATCGCCGTCGACGAGGTCCTCGGCCGCGCGGACGAGCAGGGGATGCAGGGTCGTGTCGCCCCAGCGGATGTGGGCGAGCAGCTCGTGGCGCATCCGCGGCTCCCAGAACTTGCGGATGTGCGTGGCGATCTCGACCGCCGCCTTCTCGGGAGGCAAGGCCTCGAAGTTGCGCACCAGGTCGTGGCCCAGCCGCACCACCGGCGGTACACCGTGGCCCCCCACACCGGTCATCGCGGGACCGACTGGGCCGCACCGGCATCCGCCTCGGCTCGGGCCGCCTCGGTGACCACCTCGACCTGCACGGCGGTCACCTTGTACTCGGGGCAGTTGGTGGCCCAGTCGGAGTTCTCGGTGGTCACGACGTTGGCCCCGGTCACCGGGTGGTGGAAGGTGGTGTAGACCACGCCGGCCGGCATCCGCTCGGACACCACTGCGGTGAGCCGGGTAGTCCCCACCCGCGATGACAGCTCGACGACGTCGCCGGAGGCGATGCCGCGCAGCTCGGCGTCCGCGGGGTGGATCTCGAGCACGTCCTCGGGGTGCCAGGTGGAGTTGGGCGTGCGCCGGGTCTGGGCGCCGACGTTGTACTGCGAGAGGATGCGCCCGGTGGTGAGCACGAGCGGGTAGCGCCGGTTGGCCCGCTCGGTGGTCGGCACGTAGACCGTCGTGGTGAGCTGGCCGAGCCCGCGCACGAACGACCCGACGTGCATCGTCGGCGTGCCGTGCGGTGCCGCCTCGGTGACCGGCCACTGCATGGACCCCTCGGCGTCGAGCCGGGCGAACGACACCCCGGCGAACGTCGGTGTGGTGGCGGCGATCTCGTCCATGATCTGGCTCGGCGCGGCATACGACATCGGGTAGCCCATCGCGGTGGCGATCTCACACACCACCTGCCACTCGTCCTTGCCGACTCGCGAGGGCATCACCGGCCGCACCCGGTTGATGCGGCGCTCGGCGTTGGTGAAGGTGCCGTCCTTCTCGAGGAACGAGGCACCCGGCAGGAAGACGTGGGCGAACCGCGCGGTCTCGTTGAGGAACAGGTCGTGCACCACCACCAGCTCCATCGAGCGCAGCGCCGCCTCGACGTGCTGGGTGTTGGGGTCGCTCTGCGCGATGTCCTCGCCCTGCACGTAGAGCCCCTTGAACGACCCGCCGATCGCGGCGTCGAACATGTTGGGGATGCGCAGCCCCGGCTCGGCCTGGATCGTGACGCCCCACAGCGACTCGTAGATCTCGCGTACCTCGGGCCGCGACACGTGCCGGTAGCCGGGTAGCTCGTGGGGGAACGAGCCCATGTCGCACGAGCCCTGCACGTTGTTCTGGCCGCGCAGCGGGTTGACGCCGACGCCCTCACGGCCGAGGTTGCCGGTGAGCATCGCGAGGTTGGCCATGCCCATGACCATCGTCGAGCCCTGGCTGTGCTCGGTGACGCCGAGTCCGTAGTAGATCGCCGAGTTGGGGCCCGCGGCGTACAGCCGTGCGGCAGAACGCAGCTCGGATGCCGGGATGCCGGTCTCGAACTCCGTCGCCTCGGGCGAGTGCTCGGGCCGGGCGATGAACTCCAGGTAGGAGTCGGCGTCCTCGCAGCGGGCGCGGACGAACAGCTCGTCCCACAGGCCCTCGGTCACGATGACGTGGCACATCGCGTTGACGAACGCGACGTTGGTGCCGGGGCGCACCGGCAGGTGGAAGGCCGCCTCCACGTGCGGCGAGCGCACCAGGTCGATGCGCCGCGGGTCGGCGACGATCACCCTCGCACCGGCCCGCATCCGCCGCTTCATCCGCGACGCGAACACCGGGTGGGCGTCGGTCGGGTTGGCACCGATGACGAGCATGACGTCGGCCTGCTCGACCGACGCGAAGTCCTGGGTGCCGGCCGAGGTGCCGAACGCATGGTTCAGCCCGTAGCCGGTGGGGGAGTGGCAGACCCGCGCGCAGGTGTCGATGTTGTTGTTGCCGAAGGCAGCCCGCACCATCTTCTGGACGACGTAGACCTCCTCGTTGGTGCACCGCGACGACGAGATGCCGCCGATCGCGCCGACCCCGTACTTCTCGCGCAGGCCCAGGAAGCCGGTGGCGACCCGCTCGATGGCCTCCTCCCACGAGACCTCGCGCCACTCGTCGTCGATCGAGTCGCGCACCATCGGCGACATCTGCCGGTCGCGGTGCGAGGCGTAGCCGTAGGCGAACCGACCCTTGACGCACGAGTGCCCCTCGTTGGCGCCGCCGTCCTTCCACGGCACCATCCGCACCACCCGGGTGTCGTCGCCAGCCCCCTGCACCTCGGCCTTGAACGAGCAGCCGACCCCGCAGTAGGCGCACGTCGTGACCACCGAGCGGGTCGGCATCCCGAGCGAGACGACCGACTTCTCAGTGAGGGCGTCGGTCGGGCAGGCCTGCACGCACGCGCCGCACGACACGCACTCGGAGCTGAGGAAGTCGGTGCCGCCGGGGGTGATCCGCGAGTCGAAGCCGCGCCCCGACACGGTGAGCGCGAAGGTGCCCTGCGTCTCGGAACAGGCCCGCACGCAGCGCGAGCAGACGATGCACGCCTTCGGGTCGTAGGCGAAGTAGGGGTTCGACTCGTCGGCCGGCTCGGCCAGGTGCGACGCGCCGCCCAGGCCGTAGCGCACCTCGGCGAGCCCGACGTCGTGGGCCAGTCGCTGCATCTCGCAGTTCCCGCGCTCGCACCCGGCGCAGTCGCTCGGGTGGTCGGAGAGGTAGAGCTCCATCACGCCGCGGCGCAGCTGCTGCACCTGCTCGGTGCGGGTCGACACGACCATGCCGTCGGTGCACAGGGTGGTGCACGACGCCGGCGTGCCCTTCATCCCCTCGACCTCGACCAGGCACAGCCGGCACGACCCGAACGCCTTGAGCGAGTCGGTGGCGCACAGCTTGGGAACGGCGACCCCGGCCAGGGATGCCGCCCGCATCACCGAGGTGCCGACCGGCACCATCACGGCGATGCCGTCGATGCTCACGTGCGCGGTGGCCTCGCCCAGGACGGGCGGCGTGCCGCGGTCAGGAGTCTCCAGGGTGGGTTCGTCGATCATCGTCATGGCCGGGCACCTTCCGTCGTCACGGTCGCCGACTCGGGGATGCCGTGTGCAGCATCGCGGCCGTCGCCGCCCGTCACGCCGAAGTCCTCCGGGAAGTGTTCGAGCGCACTTCGCACCGGCATCGGCGTCAGCCCGCCCATGGCGCACAGCGAGCCCTTGGTCATCGTGGTGCAGAGGTCCTCGAGCAGCACGAGCTGGGTGCGCCGCACGCCGTCGTCGGAGGCCGCACGGATGCGGTCGATGACCTCGACGCCCCGCGTCGACCCGATGCGGCACGGGGTGCACTTGCCGCACGACTCCTTGGCGCAGAACTCCATCGCGAAGCGCGCCATCGCCCCGGCATCCATCGTGTCGTCCCACACGACGACACCGCCGTGGCCGACCATCGCCCCGGCATCCGCGAACGCCTCGTAGTCCATCGGCAGGTCGAACCGAGTCGGTGGCAGGTAGGCGCCCAGCGGCCCGCCCACCTGCACCGCCTTCACCGGCCGCCCGGATGCCGTTCCGCCGCCGAAGCCCTCGACGAGCTCACCGAGCGACAGCCCGAAGTCGGCCTCGACGATGCCGCCACGGGCGACGTTGCCGGCGAGCTGGAACACCTGGGTGCCGCGTGAGCGCCCGGTGCCCAGCGCGGCATACGCCTCACCGCCGTCGGCGAGCACCATCGGCACCGCCCCGAGGGTCAGCACGTTGTTGACGATGGTCGGGCGGCCGAACAGCCCCTCGAGGGCCGGGATCGGCGGCTTGGCGCGCACCTCGCCCCGCTTGCCCTCGAGCGACTCGAGCATCGAGGTCTCCTCGCCGCAGATGTAGGCGCCGGCGCCCACCCTCACGTCGAGGTCGAAGCGCCGGCCGCTGCCGAGCACCGACTCGCCGAGCACCCCGTGGGCGTAGGCGATGTCGATGGCGCGGCGCAGCGTGCGCACGGCGTGGGGATACTCGCTGCGCAGGTAGACGTAGCCCTCGGTGGCGCCGACCGCGAGCGCCGCGATCGTCATCCCCTCGACGAGGGTGAAGGGGTCGCCCTCGATCAGCATCCGGTCGGCGAAGGTGCCGCTGTCGCCCTCGTCGGCGTTACAGCAGACGAACTTCAGGTCGGCGGTGGCGCTGCGCACCGTCTCCCACTTGATGCCGGCGGGGAACCCGGCGCCCCCGCGGCCGCGCAGGCCGGAGGCAGTCACCTCGGCGACGACCTGCTCCGGGGAGAGGGTCAGGGCCCGTTGCAGGCCGCGCAACCCACCGTGCTCGCGGTAGGCAGCGAGGTCGGTGGGCTCGATGACCCCCACCCGGGCGAACGACACCCGGTGCTGCCGGGCGAGCCACTCGTGCTCGTCGACGACGCCGATGCAGCGGTCGGTGTCGTCGAGCGCACCGTCGAGGAGCGGGCCCACCTCGGCCTCGGTGAGGTTCGCGAACCCGACCCGCCCACGCTCGGTCTCGACCTCGACGAGCGGCTCGAGCCACAGCATCCCGCGAGAGCCGTTGCGGCGCACCGTGATCCCCGCAGCGGCGATGGCGTCGGCGACGGCATCCGCCCCGAGTGCCACGGCGGCGGCGTCGCACGGCACCCAGACAGTCGTCATCGCCGCCACCTGGCCGTGAGGGCGTCGAGCCGTTCGGGGGAGAGCGCGGCGTGCAGCGCACCGTCGACGGTGCCCGACGGGCCGACCGCGCACAAGCCGAGACAGAACACCTCGTCGACCTCGACGCCCGCGGAACCGGCCCAGCGTTCCGCGGCGGCGGCGTGCAACCCCTCGGCGCCGCGCGACTGGCATGCCTCGCCCCGGCACAGGGCCATCCGGTGCGCCGGTGGGGGCGTGCGGCGCAGGTCGGAGTAGAAGGTGACCACGCCGTGCACGTCGGCGCGGGAGAGGTTGAGCACCTCGGCGACGACCACGACGTCGTCATCGGTGACGTGGCCGTGCGTGGCCACGACCTCGTGCAGGATCGGCAGCAGCGGCCCGCGCAGGGTGCTCAGCTGCTCGGCGATGCCCCGCACGGATGCCGCCCGCACGGGGTCCGCCGGGGCGGGTGCCGGCGCCGGACCGGGGCCTCGCTGACGCACGTTCGTCGACTCCTCTGCGCTGAGTGTGACCTGGGTCGCAACTCTACGCGCCGCGCCGGTCGAGCCGGGTTCCGCACCCTGCGCGTGGGGCAGGGTGCGGAACCCGGTGAGTGCCCTCAGAAGGAGGACCGGGGCACGCCCATGCCGGGGTCGACCTGGTGCGGGCCGGCGGCCGAGGGCCGCACGTCGAAGTCGAAGATGGACGTGGGGATGTAGACGGTCGAGCAGGAGTTGGGGATGTCGACCACTCCGGACAGGCGGCCCTCGATCGGGGCAGCCCCGAGGATCATGTAGGCCTGCTCGGGGGAGTAGCCGAACTTGGTGAGGTAGTCGATGGCGTGCAGGCAGGCCCGCTGATAGGACAGGTGCGAGTCGAGGTAGCGCTGCTCGCCGTCCAGGGTGACCGACGTGCCGGAGAAGGCCAGCCACTCGCTGAACTGGGGGTCGGTCGTGCCCGGCATGAAGATGGCGTTCTCGGACACCCCGTAGGTGTCCATCCCACCCTTGATGAGGTCGACCCGGAGGTCGATGAAGCCGCCCATCTCGATGGCGCCGCAGAACGTGATCTCGCCGTCGCCCTGGGAGAAGTGCAGGTCTCCCATCGAGAGGTTTGCGCCGTCGACGAACACGGGGTAGAAGACCCGGGAGCCCTTGGTGAAGTTCTTGATGTCCTGGTTGCCACCGTTCTCGCGGGGTGGTGCGGTGCGCGCCGCCTCGCCGGCGACGCGGGCGTACTCCGACTCCGGGAGGGTGCCGAGGAGGGCGTGCTCGGGCTCGGGCGGCAGCGCGAGGGGCGGCACCCGGTCGGGGTCGGTCGCGATGAGTGCGGCCTCGCGGGCGTTCCAGCGAGCCAGGAGCTCGGCCGACGGGGCGGTGCCCATCAGGCCGGGGTGGACGATGCCGACGAAGGAGACGCCCGGCACGTGGCGGGAGGTGGCGACGCCGCCGGTGAAGTCCCAGATCACCTTGTAGGCATCGGGGAACTGGTCGGTGAGGAAACCGCCACCGTTCTGCGTGGCGAAGATGCCGGTGTAGCCCCAGCCCTGGCCCGCCAGCGGCCCGCTGTCCTCCTGGGGGATCGGGCCCACGTCGAGGATGTCGACCACCAGCAGGTCGCCCGGCTGGGCGCCCTCGACGGCCACGGGTCCGGACAGGACGTGGACGGTCTTCAGCGGTGCGTTGAGGATGTCGTCGGCGGAGTCGTCGTTGACGATCGCGCCGTCGAACCACTCGCGACAGTGCATCCGGAACGAGTCGCCCGGCTTGACGTGGACGTTGGCCGGCACCTCGGGGTGCCAACGGTTGTGACCGAGGTACTTCTGCTCGGTGAACTTCTTCGTGGAGTCGAGGGGAAAGATCAGCTCTGGCATCGAGGTGCTCCTGTGAGGTGGGAGCGGCGAAAAGGCGCCGCAGCGTGAAATGAGGTGAACGGTCAGGCCATTGCCGACACCCGGGAACGGAGCCGGGTACGAGCGAGGACGAAGCCGCCGATGTTCAGGACGGCGACGATGGCCGCCCAGGCCGCATTCGGTAGTGCGTCCCACCACCCGGTGAGAAGCAGGAAGGCAGGGATGGCAGCGGTGAACCAGCCCTCGACTGCGGCAACGGCGCCGGTCCAGGCGGTCAAGCCTTCCCGGTCCCGACCGAGCAGCTGGAAGAACAGCCACCACAGGTACGCCCACAGCAGCCAGATGACGCCGAAGGCGTAGTCCTGGTACTTCACGACGTTGACCACGGCGTACCCGACCGCCGCTATGACGACGAAGAGGGAGAAGAAGCCGAGGCCGGTCGCCTCGAAACCCCAGATCGTGTTCATCGCGACGTACAGGTACGTGAAGCCGAACAGGTACAGACCGGAGGCACCGAAGATGATGTCCGCGTCGCCGTTCGCCGTGAAGATGAGATAGGTGGGAGTGATGACCTGGAGCAACCCGACGAAGATGTTCAACGGGACAGCCCCATTGCCTCGCACCCAGCCGAGGAGTGCGCAGCCATTGATGAACAGGATCGCGCCGACGTACAGAAGTCCGACGTTTCCCATGGTTCTCCCTTGCAGAGATCGAGGCTGAGCCGGCCGGCACAGTCAGGGCGATGGCAACCTCGCCGTTCGAGGGTCGGCCGATGGCCTCCTGGTGGGGGAAAGGAGCCGGCCGTGCGGCGCTGCGACCACTGTCGGCTCGCTGGCGGTTGCCTCGGTGGCGGCGATGATTCGGCGGGCGCGGGAGTCGCCGACCCGCACGTGCGGAATGCTGAACAGCCGTCTCGCGGGCTCGTCGCACCCGGGACAGGTGAGCGACGCAGGAGCCTGCCCGAGGGGCAGGCGCACCGTGATCACGCCGTCGCGCCGACAGAGGAACTCGTACGTCGCCATCGGCCACCTCCGGCACACGATCCCATATGGGATATTCCCAATTGGGAACATTGGGATGCTAGGGGCACTTGACCAATCTGTCCAGAGCCCGTCGGCTGGGTCGGCCGAATGCGTCAGTCGGGCAGCGGTGACCCGACGTCCGACGGCTCGATCGCGCGGATCGCGTCCTGCGCCCGTCGGAGCCGGCGCAGTCCCTCGGCCGAGAGCCTCAGGGTGACGCGTCGACGATCCTCGGGTGCAGGCGTCCGGAACACGGCGCCCCGTTCCACGAGTGCATCCACGACGCGGGTGGCCGACGTCGCCGGGATGACCAGCGCCTCGATGACCTCAGCCATCGAGGCACCGGGCGTCGCCCGAATCGTCATGAGCACACGCCAGCCGTCTACCGTAAGATCGAGGGGTCTCAAGGCAAGCTCGAGCCGCGACTGCGCCTCGGCCGCCACGCGCAGAACCGAGAGCAGGTGCTCTTCGCGGTTCGACACGGTGTGGGAAGGACGCAGACTCACATGCCCAGTATGGCGCCTGCTCCTGGACGGGGCCGACCTCGCTCGAGTGCTTCGGACTATCGCGTCGCCCTCGTCCTGCCGCGCCAGGGCCCCGCCGGCATCTTCGGGCTCGAGTGCCTCGCCGCGGCGGAGCTGGCCGCTGCCGAGATCGATGCCGCCGGAGGTGTCGCCGGCCGCTCCGTCCGGTACGTCCACGTCGATGCGGGCGGCGACCCCGATGTCGTCGCCGGCCGCATCGGCGCCCTCCTGGCCGCCGGCGAGATCGACGCGATCACCGGCTGGCACCTGTCGAACCTGCGGCAGTCCATCGCCCGGGTCGTGCAGGGTCGTGCGCCGTACGTCTATGCGGCGGCCTACGAAGGCGGTGAGAGCGGTGACGGCGTCCTGTGCAGCGGTGAGGTTCCGGGGGACCAGATCCTGGCCTCGTTGGGCTGGCTGCGTACCGAGCTCCGGTTGCGTCGGTGGTACCTGGTTGGCAACGACTACGTCTGGCCGCGCGAGACGGCGGCGCGCACCATCGAGGGGCTGACGGACCTCGACATCGAGGTGCTCAGGTGCCGGTTCGTGCCGCTGGGCACCGAGAGCCCCACCGTGTGGGCCTCCGTCCTCGAGGAGATCGTCCACACCGGCGCCGAAGGCGTCATCACCCTCCTCGTCGGGTCCGACGCCGTGCGGTTCAACCGGGCCTTCGCTGAGGCCGGCATGGATGACACCCTCGTCCGGTTCAGCCCCTTCATCGACGAGACCGTCGTCCTCGCCACCGGGGCACAGGCCGCCAAGAACCTCTTCGTGTCGGCCGGCTGGTTCTCGTCGCTGCGTACGGCGTCGGCGGTGGAGTTCGCTCGAAAGTTCAGCGGCGCGTGGGACCTCGTCTGCGGAGCCGAGCCCTTGGGTACCTCGGTGGCTCCGTCTCCGGGCACGATGGCCGAGACGACCTACTCAGGGGTGCACCTGCTGGCCGGCATCGCGGGGCGGGGCATCCCCACGGTCGATGACGCTCGGCGGGCGTTCTCCTCGTGGGCCTGGGACTCCCCCCACGGAACGGTCGAACTCCGGGCGGGAGAGGCTCGGCATCCGGTGCACCTCGCCGTCGCTGACGGCGTCGATCTCGATGTCGTCGCCCAGGTGAGCACCGGCAGCCGATAGGGCAGGCGCCGCGCGCTCCGGCGTGCTCAGCCGACAGGGACGGGCGCCGGGCGACGACCCGAGGTTGGGCAGAGTTGCCGGATGCCGTCCGCCTCCTTCGGCCCGCGGAACGATTAGGGGGTGCCCCCGCCCGCTGGTAACCTTGACCACTGCCGTGAGAATCGGCCGCGGATCCAGAGAGCCCCGGTGAACCAGCCCGGGAGCGCCGCGCAGCGAAACCACAGGAAGAGAGTCGTCGCCCCATGCCTCTGAGCACTGACGTCAAGAAGCAGATCATGACCGAGTACGCCACCACCGAGGGCGACACCGGCTCCCCCGAGGTGCAGATCGCGCTGCTCACCCAGCGGATCAAGGACCTCACCGAGCACTCCCGCCAGCACAAGCACGACCACCACAGCCGGCGCGGCCTGCTGCTGCTGGTCGGCCAGCGCCGCCGCCTCCTGCGCTACCTGGAGAGCGTCGACGTCGAGCGCTACCGCTCGCTGATCAAGCGCCTCGGCCTGCGCCGATAAGGACTTCCGCGAGGGGCGGTCCTCACGTCCACCGTGAGGGCCGCCCTTTCGCGTGAGAGGCGGATGCCGTTTCGTGGCACCCCGCCTGTTGGACAAGCCCGTGCACAACGACGATGCACGAGGGCTTTCGTACAAGAGAAAAGGAGGACCCATGGAGGGTCCTGAGATCACTTCCGCCGAAGCCGTCATCGACAACGGCACGTTCGGCACCCGCACCGTCCGGTTCGAGACCGGCCGCCTCGCGAAGCAGGCCGGCGGCTCCGTCGCGGCCTACCTGGACGAGGACACCATGCTCCTGTCCACCACCACCGCCGGGAAGCACCCGCGTGAGGGGTTCGACTTCTTCCCCCTGACCGTCGACGTCGAGGAGCGGATGTACGCCGCGGGCAAGATCCCCGGCTCGTTCTTCCGCCGTGAGGGCCGCCCCTCCACCGACGCGATCCTCACCTGCCGCCTGATCGACCGCCCCCTGCGCCCGACCTTCACCAAGGGCCTGCGCAACGAGGTCCAGGTCGTCATCACGGTGCTCGCGCTCAACCCCGACCACCAGTACGACGTGCTCGCCATCAACGCGGCCAGCGCCTCCACCCAGATCTCCGGTCTGCCGTTCTCCGGCCCGATCGGCGGCGTGCG
Source organism: uncultured Actinomycetota bacterium (assembly GCA_963800505.1). Taxonomy (GTDB): domain Bacteria; phylum Actinomycetota; class Actinomycetes; order Actinomycetales; family Dermatophilaceae; genus Fodinibacter. Next base: position 65,048 of record CAWDBL010000022.1, on the reverse strand, counting down.
GGTCAGCCTGATCGACGACCAGTGGGTCGCGTTCCCCAACTTCAGCGACATCGAGCGCTCGACGTTCGACATGGTCGTCGCGGGCCGCATCGCCGGCGACGACGTCGCGATCATGATGGTCGAGGCCGAGTCCACCGAGCAGACCTGGGACCTCGTCAAGACCCAGGGCAAGACGGCTCCCACCGAGGAGATCGTCGCCCAGGGCCTCGAGGCCGCCAAGAAGTTCATCAAGGTGCTGTGCGAGGCCCAGGCCGAGCTCGCCGCCACGGCCGCGAAGCCGGTGCAGGAGTTCCCGATCTTCCTCGACTACGAGGACGACGTGTATGCCGCGGTCGAGGCCGAGACGGCATCCGACCTGGCCGCTGCCCTGCAGATCGCGGGCAAGACCGAGCGCGAGGAGCGCATCGACGAGATCAAGTCGGCGCTGCACCTCAAGCTCGTCGGCGACGCCGACGGCATCCACGAGGGTGGTGAGAAGGGCGAGTTCTTCGGCCGCCAGAAGGAGGTCTCGGCCGCCTACCGCGCGGTGCAGAAGAAGCTCATCCGCCAGCGCATCCTCAAGGACAAGGTGCGCATCGACGGTCGTGGCCTCGCGGACATCCGTGCGCTCTCGGCCGAGGTCGAGGTGCTCCCGCGGGTGCACGGCTCGGCGATCTTCGAGCGTGGCGAGACCCAGATCATGGGCGTCACCACGCTGAACATGCTCCGCATGGAGCAGCAGCTCGACACCCTGTCGCCCGTGACGCGCAAGCGCTACATGCACAACTACAACTTCCCGCCCTACTCGACCGGTGAGACCGGCCGGGTGGGTTCGCCGAAGCGTCGCGAGATCGGCCACGGTGCGCTCGCCGAGCGTGCCCTGATGCCGGTGCTCCCGACCCGCGAGGAGTTCCCCTACGCGATCCGCCAGGTGTCCGAGGCCCTCGGCTCCAACGGCTCGACGTCCATGGGTTCGGTGTGCGCCTCCACCCTGTCGATGCTGAATGCCGGTGTGCCGCTGCGCGCCCCGGTCGCCGGCATCGCGATGGGCCTGATCTCCGCGGAGGTCGACGGCACCACGGAGTATGCGGCGCTGACCGACATCCTCGGTGCCGAGGACGCGTTCGGTGACATGGACTTCAAGGTCGCCGGTACCCGTGAGTTCGTCACGGCCATCCAGCTCGACACCAAGCTCGACGGCATCCCCGCCGACGTGCTGGCCGGCGCGCTGACCCAGGCCCGCGACGCGCGCCTGCACATCCTCGACGTCATGAACGAGGCCATCGACGCGCCCGACGAGATGAGCCCCTACGCTCCTCGCGTCATCGCGGTGACGGTTCCGGTCGACAAGATCGGCGAGGTCATCGGCCCGAAGGGCAAGATGATCAACCAGATCCAGGACGAGACCGGCGCCCAGATCTCGATCGAGGACGACGGCACGGTCTACATCGGTGCGACCGACGGCCCGTCGGCCGAGGCGGCGCGCGCGATGGTCAACGCCATCGCCAACCCGCAGATGCCGGAGATCGGCGAGCGCTTCCTGGGGACCGTCGTCAAGACGACCACCTTCGGTGCGTTCATCTCGCTCCTGCCGGGCAAGGACGGCCTGCTGCACATCTCCGAGGTGCGCAAGCTCGTCGGTGGCAAGCGGATCGACAACGTCGACGACGTGCTCGCCGTGGGCCAGAAGGTGCAGGTCGAGCTCAAGGAGATCGACCCGCGCGGCAAGCTGAGCCTCGCCGCGGTGCTGCCCGAGGGCGAGACCGTGAACGAGCAGGCCCCCGCGGCCGACTCGGCCCCGGCTGCCGCTCCCGTCGCTGCTCCGGCGGCGGACGCCGACGCCGACACCGACGAGGGTGACGCCCCCGCCGCTGACGGTGACCGCGAGGAGCGCGGCGAGCGTCGCCCCCGCAACCGCCGCCGTGGCGGCAACCGTGGTCGTGGTGACCGTTCTCCGTCCGAGGGCGCGTCCACCGACGCCTGAGTGACGCAGCCGCCTGAGTGACCACCGCCTGAACGACGAGGGCCCGCACTCCCCCTGGGGGTGCGGGCCCTCGTCGTGGGCGGCGCTGCCGCGGCGCTCAGGCGGTGCGTCGGGCGACCACCTGCGGCGCGGTCCAGCGCATCTCCATGCGCACCCGCCCGTCCTCGGTGCTCACGGGGACCCACCGCAGGGACAAGCCGTTGCTGTGGGTGGTCTTGGCGACCTTCTTCATGGCCCCTCCTCTCGGGGTCGTTCACCTGCTGTTCACCGAAGGGTACCCTGCCTGCCGCGTGGAAGGTGAACGGAAGGTGAACGAATGGCGTGTCGAGGCGGTGTTCAGCACGCGCGCCCACCGGGCGGGGCCGCGCCCGTCCGGTCCGTCGGCGATGGCTACAGTGCCTGCATGAGTGCGACGACTGTGGCCGTCATCGGTGCCGGGGGCCGGATGGGCGCGACCGTGTGCCGCGCCGTCGAGGAGGCCGACGACCTCGAGCTGGTCGGGCGCTTCGACGTCGGCGACGACCTGGGCGACCTCGGTGGTGCCGACGTCGTCGTCGAGTTCTCGGTGCCCGACGCCTCGCCCGCCAACGTCGCCCACTGCGTCGAGCGCGGCGTGCACGTCGTGGTCGGCACCACGGGATGGTCGGCGGAGCGGCTGGCGACCCTGCGCGACCAGGCCGCCGAGCACCCCGAGGTCGGCGTGCTGATCGCGCCCAACTTCGCGCTCGGTGCGGTGCTGATGATGGCGTTCGCCGCGAAGGCCGCGCGCTTCTACGAGTCGGTCGAGGTGGTCGAGCTGCACCACCCCGACAAGGTCGACGCTCCCTCGGGCACCGCCGCCCGCACCGCCGACCTGATCGGCACTGCGCGTGAGGATGCCGGCCTCGCCCCGGTGCCGGACGCCACCACCTCCGACCCCGACGGCGCGCGCGGGGCGCGCGTGCACGGCATCCCGGTGCACTCGGTTCGGCTGCGCGGGCTCGTGGCGCACCAGGAGGTGCTGCTCGGCAACGCCGGCGAGATGCTCACCATCCGGCACGACTCCTTCGACCGGGTGTCGTTCATGCCCGGGGTGCTCGCCGGGGTGCGCGCGGTGGCCGACCACCCCGGTGTCACCGTGGGGCTCGAGCACTACCTCGGCCTGGGCGACTGACCCCGCCGTGACCACCCTGGTCGGGCTCGACCTGGTCAGGCGGCGGGTCGTCGTCGCCGGGGCCGGTGCCGTCGGCACCCGTCGGGCGCGCGGGCTGGCGGCCGAGGGGGCCCACGTCGTGCTCGTCGACCCGTCTCCCTCGGATGCCGCGCGCGCACTGGCGCTGGCGCCTCCCGCCGGGCGGGTGGAGCTCGTGGAGCGGGCGGTGACCCAGGCCGACGTGGACGCGGCCTGGCTGGTCGTCGCGGCGACCGCGAACCCCGAGGTGGACGCCGCGGTGGCTCGCTGGTGCGAGGAGCGCCGCACGTGGTGCATCTTCGGAGCGGCCGGCACCGCGCGCAGCGTGGCCGCGACCCGCCACGACGACCTCGTGGTCGGCGTGGTGTCGGACGCCGAGCCCGACCCCCGACGCGCGGCGGCCGTGCGTGACGCGCTGGCGCTGCACCTGTCGACGGGGCAGGTCGACCTGCGGCGCCGGCGTGAGCACCGTGGGCGAGTCGTGCTGGTCGGCGGGGGGCCGGGCGACCCGGGGCTGGTTCCCGCGGCCGGGTTGCTGGCGCTGGCCGCCGCCGACGTGGTGGTCGCCGACCGCCTCGGCACCACCGGGCTGCTCGAGCGCCTGCCCGGCGACGTCGAGGTCGTGCACGTCGGGAAGACCCCCGCGCGGCACCCGGTTCCGCAGGCCGAGATCAACGCCCTGCTGGTCGAGCGGGCCCGGCGCGGCCAGACCGTGGTGCGGCTCAAGGGTGGCGACCCGTTCGTCTACGGTCGCGGGGGCGAGGAGGTGCACGCCTGCCGTGCTGCGGGGGTCGAGGTCGAGGTGGTCCCCGGCATCAGCTCGGCGCTCGCGGTGCCGGTGCTGGCCGGCATCCCGCTGACCCAGCGCGGGGTCGCCACCTCGGTTCACATCACGTCGGGCCATGCCGGCCCAGAGCCGGCGGCACTCGCCGCGCTGGCCGAGGGTGCGACCCTGGTGCTGCTGATGGCCGTGGCGACACTGGCCGACATCTGCGCGGCGGCCCTGGCCGCCGGCGTCGACCCCGACCTGCCGGTCGCCGTCGTCGAGAGTGGCTCGACGCCGGGGGAGCGGGTCACCCACGCGACGCTGTCGAGCGCCGCCGAGGTGGCCGCCGCCGCGGGGGTGCGGTCGCCGGCGGTCGTGGTGGTCGGCGCGGTGGCTGCGCCGGGCTTCATCGACGACCCGGCCTGTGCCACGGAGGCCGGCGGTGCCTGAGCCGCGCCCGCCCGCGTTGGTGCTGTGTGCCCACGGCACCCGGGACCCGCTCGGTCGCGACACCGTACGGGCTGTTCTGGCGGCGGTCGCCGAGCGCCTGCCCGAGGTCGACGTGCTCGAGGCCTACGTCGACGTGCACGGGCCCGAGGTCGCCGAGGTCGTCGCCGGGCTTCCGCGCGCCGAGGGGGATGTCGTTGCCGGTGTGGTGGTGCCGCTGCTGCTGGCGGCCGGCTACCACGTGCACGTCGACATCGCGGCGGCCGTCGCCGGCCGGCCTGACGTGCGGGCCACCGGGGCGCTGGGCCCGGACGTCCTGCTCGTCGACGTGCTCGTCGAGCGGCTGGTGGCCGCGGGGGCGCCTGCCGAGGGCGTGGTGGTGCTGGCGCCGGCCGGGTCGAGCGACGCGCGGGCCCAGGCCGCCAGCGCCGAGATGGCCGCCCGGCTCGAACGGCGTTGGGGCGCAACGGTGCAGCTCGGCTTCGCCGCCGGGCCGGTGCCCACCGTGGCCGACGCGGTGGCGGCGGCCCGTGCGTCGGCGCCGGGCCAGCCGGTCACCGTGGCGTCGTACCTGCTGGCGCCCGGGTACTTCCAGCGCCGGCTCGAAGAGGCGGGGGCCGACGTGGTCACCGGCCCGATCGCGCCGCACCCGCTGGTCGTCGACATCGTGCTGGCCCGCTACCGCGCCGCGCTGCAGGCTTAGGGCGGCCGGGTCAGCCCCAGCCGATGGCGCGCAACAGGGCCGCCGTGGCCCCGGCCGCGAGCACGATGACCAGGAAGTTGGCGCGCAGGAGGAGCAGCACCACGGCCACGCCGACGGCGGCGATCCGCGCATCCAGCACGATCGACCCGCCCGGCCCCACGACCGTCTGCACCACGACGAGAGCCGCGAGAAGCGCCACGGGCAGCAGGGTCGTGACCCGCGAGGTGCGCTCGCCCTCGAGCAGGGTCTCGGGCACGAGGTAGCCCGCCAGCTTGATGAGCAGCGAGGCCAGGGAGGCGACGACGACGGCGACCCAGAGCGTCATGGCGTCGGGTCCGACCCGGGCAGGGTGCCGTCGGCGCCCTCGAGCGGACCCTCGTGGCGGCCAGGATGCCGCAGCCCGACCACGAGCGCCGCGGCGGCGGCCAGGATGACGGGCACGCCCGCCGGCAGGACCGGCGAGGTGACCAGGGCGATGAACATGGCGAGCACCGCGGTGGCCGTGGCGTCGCGGCTGCGCAGGCGGGGCCACAGGAGGGCGACGAAGGCGGCGGCAGCGGCGGCATCCAGGCCGAGCGTGCGTGGGTCGCCGAAGGCGTTGCCCAGCAGCGCGCCGGCCAGGGTGGACAGGTTCCACAGCACGAAGACCGCGAGGCCGGTCTGCCAGAAGCCCAGGCGTTGTGCCCGCAGCTCGGGCTGGGCGATGCCGACCGCGGTCGACTCGTCGATGGTCAGCTGGGCGGCCGCGATGCGGCGGATGCCGGTGACGCCGAGGAAGCGCGAGGTCTGCAGGCCGTAGAGACCGTTGCGGATGCCGAGCATGGATGCCGTGGCGATCGCTGCCGGTGCGGCCGACAGGCCGCCGGCGCCGATGATGCTGACGAACGCGAACTGCGAGCCACCGGTGAACATCAGCACCGAGAGCAGCTGCGCCTGCCAGAGGCTCAGCCCGGCGGCGACGGCGAGCGCGCCGAAGCTGATGCCGTAGGTGCCGCTGGCGATGCCGACGCTCCACGCCTGGCGGATGACCTCGCGGCGCCGGTCGGCAGGCAGCGCCGAGTCGGTCGCCCCCTCGCTCGCGCTGCCGCCAGCCTGTTCGCTCGCCGCGTCGCTCACCCCGCCGGGTCCTCCCCGATGTCGGCGGTGAGGCGCACCTCGCGCAGGGTGTCGCCGTCGGGGGAGACGACCCGGTCGCGGTAGGCGCCGTCGGGGGCGAAGCCGGATGCCGTGAGGAAGGCACGTGTGCTCTCGTCGTCGGCGAGCAGCCACAGCGTCACCGACTCGGCACCGGCCTCGGCGAGCAGGTCGACGCAGGCGTTGAGGAGGCGCGACCCATGGCCCTGGCGCTGGGCGTCGGGGTGCACGGCCAGCACGGTCACCTCACCGGCGGCGGGTCCGGCATCCGGGTCCTGGGCGGGGCCGATCGCGGCGAGGCCCACCACCTGCGCGCCGGCGCAGGCGACCAGCAGCCGGTGCACGCCCTCGGGCGGGGCCGCGAGGCTCTCGCGCCAGCTGCGGGCGAAGGCGTCGGGCTCGAAGAGTGAGAGGACCTCGTCGGGCACCCGGCCGGCATACGCCGCCCGGAACACGGTGGCCTGCACCAGGCCCACCGCGGGGGCGTCGTTGGGGCGGGCGCGGCGCACGCTGGCGTCGGCGATCGCGCCGGCCTCGGTGGCCGGCGCGTGCTCGTGCGGGTGGCCGTGGTCGTGGGCGTGGGGGTCGGCCACGTCAGTGCCCCCGGAAGGCCGGCGTGCGGCGTTCGGCGAAGGCGCGGCGGCCCTCGGCGAGGTCGTCGCTGGCCCAGGCCCGGGCGAAGGCGGCCTCGTAGCGGGCGACCTCGGTGGAGTTGTCGTGGTGGGCGTCGAAGCCGATCTTCGAGCCGAGCTGGCTGAGTGGGGCCAGGGCCGCAGCGCGGGCGGCCAGCGCCTGCGCGTCGGCGAGGTCGCCGCGCTGCTGGGCGAACCCGAGGCGCCAGGCGTCGTCGGCGTCGAGCACCGTGCCGGTGAGCACCATCAGGCGGGCGGCACCCTCGCCCCAGGTGCGGGCCACCCGGTCGAGGGTCCAGTGGTCGACCATCAGGCCCAGCCTGGCGACCGGCACGGCGAACTTCGCGGCAGGGCCGACCACGCGCACGTCGCTGGCGATGGCGAGCTGCATCCCGAGACCCATGCAGGAGCCGTCGATCGCAGCGAACGTGGGGACCGGGGCGGCGGCCAGGTGCTCGAGCACCTCGGCCAGGCGCGAGGTGAACGACACGTCCTCGAGCTCGGTGAGGTCGGCGCCCGCACAGAAGTGGCCCTCGGCGCCCGTGAGCACCAGGGCTCGGGCGTCGTCGGCCAGGGCGGAGGTCACGGCGCGATGGAGCTCCTCGAGCGACTCGAGGTTGAGCGCGTTGCGGCGGTGGGTGCGGTCGATGGTGACGGTGGCGACCCGGTCGGTGATCTCGAGGTGGATGGGCACCCCACGACAGTACCGAGCAGGTGCCCGGATGCCGGGCGCGGTCCGCGTCGACGCCCGACCTTCGGCACCGGGTTGTCATGATCGCCCGGGACGACAAGGCTGGGCGGCACACTCGGCACCACCGGGGCAGCAACCCGGCACGAACCCTGACACGAGGAGAACAACTGATGGCGACCACTCGCACCGCTTCCGCCCACTGGGAGGGCTCCCTCATGGAGGGTGCCGGCCAGGTGTCGCTCGAGTCGAGCGGCATCGGCACGTACGACGTGTCCTGGCCCTCGCGCGCCGAGGCGGCCAACGGCAAGACCAGCCCCGAGGAGCTCATCGCGGCCGCCCACTCCACCTGCTACTCGATGGCCCTGTCGCACGGGCTCGCCCAGGCCGGCACCCCGCCGACCACGATCGACACCACCGCCGACGTCACGTTCCAGCCCGGCACCGGCATCACCGGCATCGCGCTCAAGGTCGTCGGTGCGGTGCCCGGCATCAGCGCCGAGCAGTTCGAGGAGGCCGCACAGGCCGCCAAGGTCGGGTGCCCGGTGAGCCAGGCGCTCTCCGCCGTGCCGATCACGCTCGAGGTGCAGTTCAAGGCCGCATCGTGACCACGAAGGCGGACTTCACCGAGGACGAGTGGAACCGGGTGCGCCGAGCACCGCTGGTGGCCGGGCTCGCGGTGTCGCTGGCCGACCCGGGTGGGCCGATCGAGGCCGCCAAGGAGTCGATGGCGACGCTGAAGAACGCCACCAACCCGCCGTCGCGCGAGCAGCTGCTCTCCGAGGTGGCGCTCGACATCCAGGAGATGGCGCAGCGACGCGAGAACCCGATCAAGGGGTTCAAGCCTGCCGGGCCCAACCCCGGTGAGGGCGTGCTCGAGGAGCTGCGCGGCGTGGCGGCGATCGTGGCGGCCAAGGCCTCGCCCGAGGAGGTCGCCGCGTTCGGCACCTGGCTCGTGGCCGCGGCGCAGGCTGCTGCCGATGCCGCCAAGGACGGCGGCTTCATGGGCTTCCACGCGGTGCGGGTCAGCGAGCGCGAGCAGGCGATGATCGACTCGGTCAAGGCCGCGGTCACCGCCTGACCGGGGACGGCCTATCGTCGCCAGCAGGTCGCGACGATAGGCCGCCCGGGCAACGGGCGCTGGTCTCCGTCGCGGACTCCCGTGAGAGCGAAGGAGACACCCGATGGACGACCAGGAAGCAGCCTCGGCCGAGGCGATCCTGTCCGAGATGGACGACTCGGAGATTGCTGCGCTGCGCACGTACGTGCTCGGCGAGCCGGAGGATGTCCTGCGGCTGCGCAGCACCGACCAGCCGGCGTTTCCCTGGCCCAGCCAGGACAACCCGATGCTGGCGTACCTGGTTCGGCGGTCGAGCGTGCTGGCGGCGTCGGACGGCACGGGTAACGCGTTGGTGTGGCTCGGCGTCCACGCGTGGTTCGAGGGTGCGCTGGCGGGCCGGTCGACGCTGAGCACCGCTGACCCGTCGCAGGACCGGGAGGCCGTCCTCGCGGTCCTGCGGCAGCACGGGATCGGTGAGCAGCAGGCGGCCACCCTGGTCGACGCCCTGTCCGACGACCTTGCAGCCCGGCGGCGGAGCATGATCACCGGCGAGACGCCGGTCTGAGGAGCACGGCCCAGGTCGCCGGGAGCCCTGGTGGTGGGCACATGAGCAGTCGGTGCTGCCGTCGGGGCCTAGGGTCACCTGCACGAGGCGGTCCCTACGGTTCCTGCGGTGGGCGGCGGCGACCTGGTCGCCGGCGATGTGGGTGGCGACCCGCCGGGACACGGTGGTGATCCGGGCGGGGTCCATTCCGGTCAGGCGGTGTTCGAGGACGGCGTCGACGGCGGCGCGGGCGGTGTCGTCCAGGCCATCGCGTCGACGAACCCGACGTCGTGCAGCACGTCGACCGGGCCGCGTTCGGTCAGCCGGATCTCCAGGGTTGAGGCGTGCGCGATCGCGACCAGCTGTGCGCCTTCGGCTGCGTTGATGGCGCCTTGGAGGTCACCGGCCACCTCGAACAGCTCACCGGACTGCATCCGCGGTGCCTGCTCGGCGAGCTCGGCACCGATCGCGGTGGTCTCGGCGCACACTGCGGCGATCCGGTCGCGGAGCTCGCTGGTCGACATACGATCCGACAACGGTAGGACTTATCGGGGTGATAGCACCGAAAACTCCGACCATTGTTGAGGCGCGGGTGATCGATGTGCAGCTGACCCGAGCGAAGGGTGAGGTGCTCGCGGAGCCGGCCACCCGGTTATCCAGGCGCCGGCGTCCGAACCGCGCGTCCGCCGTCCCCGAACCCACGCCGCCCCTACGGTGAGCGCATGCCCCTGCCGCTGACCGTCATCCCCATCCCCGGCCCCGGAGCCGAGGACGTGCTCGTCGCTCCTGACGGCCGGGTCTGGACCGGCACCGCCGACGGCGCGATCCACGTGCACGACCCCGCCACGGGCGACACCACCACCGTGACCGCCACGGGTGGCCGCCCGCTGGGTCTCGAGAACCTGCCCGACGGTCGCATCCTCGTCTGTGACGCGCACCGCGGCCTGCTCGCCCTCGACCCGGCCACCGGCGACCTCGAGACCCTGCTCACCGAGGTCGACGGCGAGCGACTCCTGTTCTGCAACAACGCCGCTGTCACCGCCGACGGCACGATCTGGTTCTCCGACTCGAGCCGGGTCTGGCGGGTCGAGGAGTGGAAGAGCGACCTCATCGAGCACACCCGCACCGGCCGGCTCTTCCGCCGCACCCCTGACGGCCAGGTCACCACCGTGCTCGACCAGCTGTGCTTCGCCAATGGCGTCGCCCTCACCAGCGAGGCGGATGCCGTGCTGGTCGCCGAGACCGGCACCCGCACCATCCGCCGGGTGCACCTGAACGCCGACGGAACGGCCGGCGCGAGCACCGTGTGGGTCGACGACCTGCCCGGCCACCCCGACAACATCGCCCTCGGCAGCGACGGACTGGTCTGGGTGACGGTGGCCTCGCCGACCGACAAGGCCCTCACGCTGTTGCAGAAGAGCCCCCGGGCGGTCCGCGGGATGGTGCGCCGGCTGCCCGAGCGGCTCAAGCCGAAGCCCAAGCAGACCGCCCGGGTCATGGCCTTCGACTCCGTCGGGCGCGTGGTGCACGACCTCGACTTCGACGCGACCCGGTGGCACCTGGCCACCGGGGTGCGCGAGCACGACGGCCGGGTCTGGCTCGGCAGCCTGATGCAGCCGGCGATCGCCGTCGGCGACGTGCTCGCCCGCCGCCCGGCCTAGCGACGCGAGGCGGACGTCGAGGTCGAAGTGGCGGGGGAGGGGAGCTCGGCGCCCGCCACGGTGGCAGGCCCACGCAGTGCCCGCACACCGAGCACGCTCAGGGGCGCCAGGGTGAGGTGACACAGGGCGAGGGTCACGGTGCTCGCCGTGTCGAAGTCGGCGGGCACCGTCATCAGGCCGATGGTCACCACAGCCAGCACCGGGGCCACGACCATCGCCAGGGTCGCGACCACCGGCCACCGCCGGCAGAGCAGCGCCACGACCGAGAGCCCCAGCAGGAGGGGCACGACGGTGAACCCGACCACGGTCAGCGCGTCCACCTGCGTCACCGTGCCGGCACTGGTGAAGGTGAAGTCGGCGCCCGCCGCTCGCCCGGCGGCGTACACCACGAGGTTGACGACGACCGCGGTTCCCACCGTCGCCGCGACGATGACGGGGCGAGGGTGTCGGGCGCGGCCGGCCGGCTTCACGAGGCACCCCCCTCACGCCGCAGGTAGGCCTCGATGCGGTCGAAGGCACCGGACCAGACCTCTGCCACGAAGAAGTCGCGGACCTCGGGCACCGGGAAGCCACGCTGCACCACGGTCATCAGCGTCGCGCCGGCCTGCGCCTCGAAGGTCACCTCGACCGTCGTGGTCATCGTCATTCCGTCGGGGCTGCTCCCGGTCGACTCGGTGACGAGCCGGTGCGGACGGTCGATGACGAGGAATGTCTGCACCTCGCGGAAGAGCTGGTCGCGGCTCGGGCCCCACACGGCGGTCTGCGACCCACCGACCCGCAGGTCGACCTCGATCTCGACGATGCCGGGCTCCTCGTCCAGGATGCCGAACCACACCTTCTGCTTCTCGGCATCGGTGTAGGCGTCGAAGACCTGCTCCGGCGTCGCGGGCAGCACCCGCGCCATCCGCAGCTCGAGGGTCTGGTCCTGCACGTCGCTTCGGGTCTGCTCGTTCATCGGTCCTGTCCTTCCTGGAGGGTGAAGAACGCCTCGAGGCCGTCGAGACGACGCTCCCAGAGGCGCTGGTAGAAGGCGATCCATGCCATGGCGTCGTCCAGGCGCTCGCTGCCGAGCCGCACCTGCCGCGTGCGGCCGACCTTGCTGGTGACCACCAGCCCCGCGTCCTCGAGCACGCGCACGTGCTTCCCCATGCCGGTGAGCGTCATCCCGGTGGGGGTGGCCAGGTCGCCCAAGGAGACCGGCCCGTCGCCCAAGCGGACCAGCACCGCGCGGCGGGTGGGGTCGGCCAGCGCCGAGAATGCCCGGTCGAGGACCTCATGCTGAACCATGAGGTTCACCATATGACACTGAACCAAGAAGTTCAATGTCTCGATGGGGTGCCGGTCCTCAGCCGCCCACCCGCTCGTAGACCACCCGCGACCAGCCGTCGTGCGGCTCGCGCAGCTCCTCGCGCCACTCGTCGCGGGGCCAGCTCGGGAACCAGGTGTCACCCTCGGGCTCGACGTCGACCTCGGTGATGAGCAGGCGCTGCGCGTACGGCAGGGCCTCGGCATAGATCTGCGCGCCCCCCGCCACGAACACCTCGTCGGCCGGCCCGGCGAGCGACACGGCATCCGGGAACGAGTGCGCGGTCTCGACGTCGGGGTGGTGCCACGACGGGTTACGTGTCACGACGATGGTGCGCCGGCCCGGCAGCGCCCGCCCGATCGACTCGAACGTCGTGCGCCCCATGACGAGGGCGTGGCCCATCGTCGTGGCCTTGAAGTGGCCGAGCTCGTCGGGCAGGTGCCACGGCATCCCGCCGCCGACCCCGATGACGCCGTTGCGGGCGACGGCGGCGATGAGCGTGATGCGGGTCAACGACAGCTCCTCAGACCGCGATCGGCGCCTTGATGGGAGGGTGCGACTGGTAGCCGACCAGCTCGAAGTCCTCGAGGTCGTAGTCGTCGATGCCGGGCCGCGGCGTGATGCGCATCGTCGGCAGCGGGTAGGGCTCGCGGGTCAGCTGCAGGGTCGCCTGCTCGACGTGGTTGGAGTAGAGGTGGGCGTCGCCGAGCGTGTGCACGAAGTGGCCGGGGCGCAGGTCGGTGAGCTGCGCGACCATCATCGTGAGCAGGGCGTACGAGGCGATGTTGAACGGCACCCCGAGGAAGATGTCGGCCGAGCGCTGGTAGAGCTGGCAGTCGAGGAAGGCCGCCCCGCCGTCGGCCGCGGGCCGCACGTAGAACTGGAACATCGTGTGGCAGGGCGGCAGCGCCATGTCGTCGACGTCGGCGACGTTCCAGGCCGACACGATGTGCCGCCTCGAGTCGGGGTTGGTGCGGATCGCCTCGATCACCTTGGCGACCTGGTCGACCTCGCGGCCGTCGGGCGTGGGCCACGAGCGCCACTGGTGCCCGTAGACCGGCCCGAGGTCGCCGAGCTCGTCGGCCCACTCGTCCCAGATCGAGATGCCGCGCTCCTGCAGCCAGCGCACGTTGGTGTCGCCACGCAGGAACCACAGCAGCTCGCCGATGATCGAGCGCAGGTGCAGCTTCTTGGTCGTGACCACCGGGAAGCCCTCGGTGAGGTCGAACCGCATCTGGTAGCCGAACACGCTGCGGGTGCCGGTGCCGGTGCGGTCGGACTTGTCGACACCGGTGGTCATGACGTGGTCGAGCAGGTCGAGGTACTGGCGCACGCCCGGAGCCTACCCGCGCGCGACGCGGCCGGTCGGGTCGCGGCGGGGCGCGCCGCCACGGCACTACCCTTGCCGCATGACGAGCTCTCCCTTCGGCCGTGTCCTCACCGCGATGGTGACCCCGATGTCTCACGGGGGCGAGATCGACGACAAGGGCACCGACTCGCTGGTCGACCACTTCCTGGCCACCGGGCATGACGGCCTGGTCGTCAACGGCACCACCGGCGAGTCCAGCACGCTGAGCAGCGACGAGAGCATCGAGTTGGTGCGCCGCGTCAAGCAGCGCGCCGGGAACCGGGCCAAGGTCGTGGCCGGGGTCGGGTCGAACGACACGCGTCACGCCGTGCAGATGGCCGGCCTGGCCGCGGATGCCGGTGCCGACGCCCTCCTCCTGGTGTCGCCCTACTACAACAAGCCGACCCAGGCCGGCCTGGTCGCGCACTGCCGGGCGGTCGCCGACACCACCGACCTCCCGGTGATGCTCTACGACATCCCGGCGCGCACCGGCATCCCGTTCAGCACCGACACGCTCGTCACCCTCGCCGAGCACCCCAACATCGTCGCCGTCAAGGACGCCAAGGGCGACCTGTGGGCGTCGACGCACGTGATGGCCGCGACCGACCTGCTGTGGTTCAGCGGCGAGGACGCCCTCAACCTGCCGCTGCTCGCCCTGGGCGCCACCGGCGTGGTCTCCGTCGTCGGGCACGTCGCCGGGGAGCACTACGCCGCGATGGTCGCCGCGGTCGACCGCGGCGACCTGGCGGAGGCGCGGGCCATCCACGCCTCGCTCGTCCCGGTCGTCGACGCGATCATGACGACCTCGCAGGGGGCGATCATGGCCAAGGCGGCCCTGGTCGAGCTCGGCGTCATCGAGTCGGCCACGGTGCGCCTGCCCCTCGTTGAGTCGCCGCCGGAGCACCTCGAGCTGCTGCGGGCCGCCCTCGCGACGCTCCCCGCCCGATGAGCCACCCGCACCCCGAGCTCGAGCCACCCGGCCCCCTCGCCGACGGCGGGGTGCGCGTCGTCGCGCTGGGCGGCCTCGGCGAGATCGGCCGCAACATGACCGTCGTCGAGCACCGCGGCCAGCTGCTCGTCATCGACTGCGGCGTGCTCTTCCCCGACGACCACCACCCCGGCATCGACCTGATCCTCCCCGACTTCGAGTACCTGAAGGACCGGCTCGACGACGTGCAGGCGGTGATCCTCACCCACGGGCACGAGGACCACATCGGGGCGGTGCCCTACCTGCTGCGCCTCAAGCCCGACCTCCGGCTCGTCGGCTCGACCCTCACCCTCGCCCTGGTGGAGGCCAAGCTCAAGGAGCACCGCATCCAGCCCTACACGCTCGGGGTGCGCGAGGGCGACCGCGAGCGCCTCGGCGTGTTCGACTGCGAGTTCGTGGCGGTCAACCACTCGATCCCCGACGCGCTGGCCGTCGCCGTGCGCACGTCCGGCGGCACCCTGCTGCACACCGGCGACTTCAAGATGGACCAGCTGCCGCTCGACGGGCGGCTCACCGACCTGCGGGCGTTCGCGCGGCTGGGGGAGGAGGGCGTCGACCTCTTCCTCACCGACTCGACCAACGCCGAGGTGCCCGGCTTCACCACGCCCGAGCGCGACATCTCGTCGGCCATCGACAAGGTGTTCCGGCACGCCGAGCGGCGGATCATCGTCGCCTGCTTCTCCTCGCACGTGCACCGGGTGCAGCAGGTGCTGGATGCCGCCGAGAAGGCCGGCCGCAAGGTCGCCATGGTGGGGCGCTCGATGGTGCGCAACATGGGCATCGCCGCCGACCTGGGCTACCTGCACGTGCCCGACGGCGTGCTCGTCGACGTCAAGAAGCTCGACGACCTGGCGGACGACCAGATCGTGCTGGTCTGCACCGGCAGCCAGGGCGAGCCGATGGCCGCGCTGTCGCGGATGGCCAACCGCGACCACCGCATCGACGTCGGCCCCGGCGACACCGTGCTGCTCGCCAGCTCGCTGATCCCCGGCAACGAGAACGCCGTCTACCGCGTCATCAACGGCCTGATGCGCCTGGGCGCCAACGTCGTGCACAAGGGCAACGCCAAGGTGCACGTCTCGGGGCACGCGAGCGCCGGCGAGCTCATCTACTGCTACAACATCGTGCAGCCGAAGAACGTGATGCCGGTGCACGGCGAGTGGCGCCACCTCGTGGCCAACGCCGAGCTGGCCGTGCTCACCGGGGTTCCCCGCAACCGCGTGGTCGTCGCCGAGGACGGCGTGGTCGTCGACCTCGTCGACGGACGGGCGGCGATCACCGGCGCAGTGCCGTGCGGCTACGTCTACGTCGACGGCGCGTCGGTCGGCGAGGCCGACGAGACCCTGCTCAAGGACCGCCGGATCCTGCGTGACGAGGGTTTCATCTCGGTGATCGTCGTGGTCGACTCGATGACCGGCAAGGTCATCGCCGGCCCGGAGATCACCGCCCGCGGGTTCGTCGAGGACGACGTGGTCTTCGACGACGTGATGCCGCAGCTCGTGACGGCGCTCGACGAGGCCACCGCCGGTGGTGTCACGGACGCCTACCAGCTGCAGCAGGTGATCCGCCGCTCGGTCGGCGGCTGGGTGGGGCGCAAGATCCGCCGCAGGCCGATGATCATCCCGATGGTGATCGAGGCCTGAGTGGCCCTTCGGATTCCGTCGCGCTGGGGTCTCCGGCCGCCCCGACACCCGTCGATCGTCATGCCGCTCATCACACGAGCCTCAGCGGTCCCATCGATGCGGCGGTGGTGTACGGAATCCGTGGGAATCGGGGCGAGAGTCCGCGAAATCCCCCCGCGACATTCCTTCGAAACCACATGAGAATTACTGCGGAAAAGGTAAAGCCGGGGTAAAGTACGGGTCAGTGAACAGCCAAGAGCCGTTCGCAGGAGTCACAACAGAAGAGCTCGACGCTCGGCCAGCACCACCGTCGAACGTCGTCGGTCATATCCGCCTTGCAGGGGGGTGGGTACGACCTGATCCGCGCCCGGGTCGATGCCGTCAGGCATTGGTCCGGGCGCGGACCCGTTCCGGCCGGTGCCGGGCGGGCGTCCCTCGGCCGAATGTCACAGCCGTGCCGCGTGTGACGCATGGGTCCGGTGTGACTCTCGACTAGCCTGCGACCATGGCGACTCGTACGTCCTCCTCGGCGCGCGGCCGAAGCTCCACGAAACGGCCCGCGAACCGGCGACCTGCGGCGCGGCCCCGCAAGGGACCGGCCCGCACCCGCTCCGGTGCGCTCCCGCTGCCGCTGCGGGCCGTGCAGCGCACCTGGATGGGCCTGGCCCACGCCACCGGAGCCGTGGCCCGCAAGGTCGGCGACACCGGCCGCGACCTCGAGCCCGAGCACCGCCGCGACGGGCTCGGCCTGCTGCTCATCGCCCTCGCCGTCGTCGTCGCCGCCCGCGAGTGGTGGGGGATGCCGGGCGCCGTGGGAACCGTCGTGCACGCCGTGGTGGCCGGCACCTTCGGCAAGATCGGCTACGCCGTGCCCCTGGTGCTGCTCGCGTTCGGCATCCGGATGCTGCGCGCCCCCCGCGAGGACACCGCCACCTCGCGCGCGGCCGTGGGCACCACGGCCCTCGCCTTCGCCGCCTGCGGCCTGGCCCACGTGTCCGCAGGCATCCCCACCCCGCCCGAGGGCGCCGACGGCATGCGCAACGCCGGCGGCATCATCGGCTTCCTGGCCTCGAGCCCCCTCGAGGCCGCCGTCTCGGTCTACGGCACCGTGCCGCTGCTGCTCCTGCTGGGCCTGTTCGGGCTGCTGGTCATCACCGCCACGCCGCTGCACCAGGTGCCCGAGCGGTTGCGCGCCACGGTGAACCGGCTCACCGGGCACACGCCCGAGGAGCCCACCGAGGCGACCACCGAGCCCACCACACGGCGCCGCGGGCGACGTGGCACGGCATCCGACGTGGACGGACCCCGGGTCGGTGACGAGGCGTTCGAGCAGGCCGCCGTGGTCGACCCGGTCACCGGCAAGCGGCTGCGCCCCGGCCAGAAGCGCCCGAACGCGCCGGCCCCGGGCGTCGACCCGGCGGCCACGGCCACCCCCGCCGCCACCCGTGGGCCGGTCGCCGACCGCGCGCCGCTCGAGGCGCCGCCCACGGCCGCCATCCCGCAGCGCGTCGAGCAGCTCTCGCTCGCCGGCGACGTCACCTACACCCTCCCGGATGCCGCGATCCTCGAGCCCGGCAGCCCGCACCGCGCGCGCAGCGCCGCCAACGACCGGGTCGTGGAGTCGCTCACGACGGTGCTCGACCAGTTCGAGATCGACGCGCAGGTCACCGGGTTCAGCCGCGGCCCCACGGTCACCCGCTACGAGGTCGAGCTCGGCCCCGGCATCAAGGTCGAGCGGGTCACCGCGCTGAGCAAGAACATCGCGTATGCCGTGGCCTCGGCCGACGTCCGCATCCTCAGCCCGATCCCCGGCAAGTCCGCGATCGGCATCGAGATCCCCAACACCGACCGCGAGAAGGTGAGCCTCGGCGACGTGCTGCGCAGCCAGGTCGCCCGCGGCAACGACCACCCGATGGTCATGGGCGTGGGCAAGGACGTCGAGGGCGGCTACGTCATCGCCAACCTCGCCAAGATGCCGCACCTGCTCGTGGCCGGCGCCACCGGCGCGGGCAAGTCGAGCTTCGTGAACTCGATGATCACCTCGATCCTGATGCGCTCGACCCCCGACGAGGTGCGCCTGGTGCTCGTCGACCCCAAGCGGGTCGAGCTCACGGCCTACGAGGGCATCCCGCACCTCATCACCCCGATCATCACCAACCCGAAGAAGGCCGCCGAGGCCCTGCAGTGGGTCGTGCGCGAGATGGACACCCGCTACGACGACCTGGCCCACTACGGGTTCAAGCACGTCGACGAGTTCAACAAGGCGGTGCGGGCCGGCAAGGTCAAGCCGCTGCCCGGCTCCGAGCGGGTCATCACGCCCTACCCCTACCTGCTCATCGTCGTCGACGAGCTCGCCGACCTGATGATGGTCGCGCCCCGCGACGTCGAGGAGTCGATCGTCCGGATCACCCAGCTGGCGCGCGCGGCCGGCATCCACCTCGTGCTCGCGACCCAGCGGCCGAGCGTCGACGTGGTCACCGGCCTGATCAAGGCCAACGTGCCCAGCCGGATGGCGTTCGCGACCTCGAGCGTCACCGACTCGCGCGTGGTGCTCGACCAGCCCGGCGCCGAGAAGCTGATCGGGCAGGGTGACGCGCTCTTCCTGCCCAGCGGTGCCAGCAAGCCGATGCGCGTGCAGGGGGCGTGGGTCACCGAGTCCGAGATCCACGCCGTCGTCAAGCACGTCACCGAGCAGCTCAAGCCCCGCTACCGCGACGACGTCACCGTGGTCGCCGCCAAGAAGGTCGTCGAGGACGACATCGGCGACGACCTCGACCTGCTGCTGCAGGCCACCGAGCTCGTGGTGACCACGCAGTTCGGCTCGACCTCGATGCTCCAGAGGAAACTGCGGGTCGGGTTCGCCAAGGCCGGCCGGCTGATGGACCTGCTCGAGTCACGCGGGGTGGTGGGCCCCTCCGAGGGCTCCAAGGCCCGTGACGTGCTGGTCAAGCCCGACGACCTGCCCACCACGCTCGCGCTGCTGCGCGGCGAGGACGTGCCCGAGCCGTACGTCGAGCCGGCCCCGGCCGCGGTCACCGACGACTCCACCGACGACACCTCGGAGGTGCTCGTGCCCGGCTACGGCGGGGATGCCGTGGCGGCCGACCTGGCGTCGCGCCCCGAGGCGATCGACTACGGCGACGACGAGCCCGACGAGGACGCCTGGGAGCTCACCGGGCGTCGCTGACAGCACCGGTACGCCGCTCGGCCGTCGGCGCATGCACCGCGCTCTGACTGGCGGCACCGTCGCCCCACCGCCCTTATGGTGTGGGCATGCCGTTGTTGTGGGAAGAGCTGCGCGACCCCCCGTCGCGCTCGGCCCGGTGGAAGGCCACGCTGCGCAAGCAGCCGTCGGCCTTCCTGCTCGCGGTGCAGATCCTCGTGATCCTGCTGCTGCCGGCGCTGGAGTCCTCGGAGTGGGGCCGCGCCGTCATCTCGCTGCTGAGCCTGTCGGCCCTGGTCACGGCGGTCTTCACGGTGCGCAGCACGCCGGCGCTGACCTGGCTGTCGATCACCCTCGCCCTGCCGGCGGCGGTGTTCGAGGTGTGGAGCCTGTTCGCCGACAGCCAGACGATCATCGCCCTGGCCCACACGGCCCTGGCCGTCTTCTACTTCTACACCGCGTACGCCCTCATCTCGTACATGTTCGAGGACTCCTGGGTCACCAAGGACGAGCTGTTCGCGGTCGGCGCCTGCTTCACCGTGCTCGTCTTCGCCTTCGCCTACCTCTTCATGGCCGTCCAGGAGATCTACCCCGACTCCTTCACGTCCTTCGACGGCCCGGGGCGGCGCTCCCTCCTCGAGCTGATCTACTACTCGGGCGCCAACCTCACCAGCGTCGGACTGTCCGACGTCGGGCCGATCCGGGCCCAGGCCCGCGCGCTCGGCACCGTGGAGCAGCTCGGCGGCGTCATGTACGTGGCCATGGTCATCTCGCGCCTCGTCGCGCTCACCGTCATCCGCGCCCGTCAGCAGTGACGCGCCAGGACGCGGTCACCCGTCGAGGTCCTCGATCCGGGCCAGGCTCGGGCCGCGCGTCGTCGCGATCTCGCGCGAGCGGCGTTCGGCCTCACCGAGCACCCGCAGCGCGTTCCCACCGGTCAGGGCGGCCAGGTCGGCGTCGCTCCAGCCGCGGTCGGCCAGGGCGGCCAGCAGGCGCGGGTAGCCGCTGACGTCCTCGAGGCCGAGCGGCTGCATGTCGACGCCGTCGTAGTCACCGCCGAGCCCGATGTGGTCGCGCCCGGCCACCTCACGCACGTGCTCGCAGTGCGCCACCACGTCGTCGATCGTGGCCCGCGGCGCCGGATGCCGTCGGGAGCGCTCGGCGACGAACGCGTCGTACGCCGTGTCGTCGCGGGCGTCGACGCCGGCCGCCTCGGCAGCATCCCGGGTCTCCAGGTCCCACTCGCGTGCGGCGGGGGAGACGAACTTGGGCACGAAGGTGACCAGGCAGGCGCCACCGTTGTCGGCGAGGCGGGAGAGCACGTCATCGGGCACGTTGCGGGGGTGGTCGCACACCGCCCGGGCCGAGGAGTGCGAGAACAGCACCGGCGCCTGCGCCACGTCGAGCGCGTCGTGCATGGTGCCGGCCGAGACGTGCGAGAGGTCGACCAGCATCCCGAGCCGGTTCATCTCGCGCACCACCTCGCGGCCGAACGGCGAGAGCCCGCCGAGCACCGGCTCGTCCGTCGCCGAGTCGGCCCACGGCACGTTGTCGTTGTGGGTGAGGGTGAGGTAGCGGACCCCGAGGGCGTGCAGCATCCGCAGGGCGCCCAGCGAGGAGTCGATGCTGTGGCCGCCCTCGGCTCCGATCAGGCAGGCGATCTGGCCGTGAGACCAGGCCCGCTCCACGTCGCTGCGGGTGGTCGCCAGGGCGAGCTCACCGGCATACCGCGCGGCCATGGCGTGCACGGAGTCGACCTGCTCGAGGGTGGCGGTCACCGCGGCATCACCCTGCAGGGTCGCGGGCACGAAGACCGACCAGAACTGCGCCCCCACGCCACCGGCCCGCAGGCGGGGCAGGTCGGTGTGGGTCGGGCACCCCGGGCGGGAGATGTCGAGCCGGTCCCAGTCGTAGCCGGCCCGCTCGCGAGCCTCCCAGGGGAGGTCGTTGTGCCCGTCGACCACGGGGTGCTGGGCGAGCAGGTCGCGGATCCGGTCCGGGGTGTCCTCGGGCATGCGCGAGACCCTACTCGGACTGCGCGATGGCGAGCCGGGACGCAACTAGAGTGGCAGCATGGCGTCCTCCTCGAGCCGCGGCAGCGTCGCGCTGGTCACCCTCGGGTGCACCCGCAACGAGGTCGACTCCGAGGAGCTCGCGGGCCGCCTCGCCGCCGAGGGCTGGACCCTCGTCGACGACGCCGCCGAGGCCGACGTCGCCGTGGTGAACACCTGCGGTTTCGTGGAGCAGGCCAAGAAGGACTCCATCGACACCCTCCTCGAGGCGGCCGACCTCAAGCAGACCGGCCGCACCCGGGCGGTCGTGGCCGTCGGCTGCCTCGCCGAGCGCTACGGCCAGACCCTGGCCGACGAGCTGCCCGATGCCGACGCGGTGCTCGGTTTCGACTCCTACCGCGACATGTCCAGCCACCTCACCGCCATCCTCGGTGGCGCGCGCCCGGCATCCCACGTGCCGTCCGACCGGCGCATGCTGCTGCCGCTGTCGCCGGTCGACCGCTCGGATGCCGCGGGCGGCGTGGCGCTGCCCGGCCACGGCGACGGCGAGCAGTTCGTGCGCTCGCGGCTCGACTCGCGGCCGTGGGCGCCGCTGAAGATCGCCAGCGGCTGCGACCGGCGGTGCTCGTTCTGCGCGATCCCGATGTTCCGCGGTTCGTTCGTCTCGCGGCGCCCCACCGACGTCCTGGCCGAGGCGCGCTGGCTGGGGCAGCAGGGCGTTCGCGAGCTGTTCCTGGTCTCCGAGAACTCCACCTCCTACGGCAAGGACCTCGGCGACCTCGCGCTGCTCGAGAAGCTGCTGCCGGAGCTGACCGCCGTGGAGGGCGTCGAGCGGGTGCGGGTGTCGTACCTGCAGCCCGCCGAGGTGCGGCCCGGCCTGCTCGAGGCGATGGCGTCGGTCCCGGGGGTGATGCCCTGGTATGACCTGTCCTTCCAGCACGCCTCGCCCACCGTGCTGCGCCGGATGCGCCGGTTCGGTGGCACCGAACCGTTCCTCGAGCTCATCGACGGGGTGCGGGCCCGTGCGCCGCTGGCCGGGGTGCGCAGCAACGTCATCGTCGGCTTCCCCGGCGAGACCGAGGCCGACGTCGACGAGCTCGAGCGCTTCCTCGTGGCCGCCCGGCTCGACGTGGTCGGGGTCTTCGGCTACTCCGACGAGGACGGCACCGAGGCCGAGGACCTCGACGGCAAGCTGCCCGACGACATCATCCACGAGCGGGTCGAGCGCCTGACCGCCCTGGTCGAGGAGCTCACCACCCAGCGGGCACTCGAGCGGGTGGGGGAGCGGGTCGCGGTGCTCGTCGAGGAGCACGACGACGAGGACCCGACGGTGGCCGTGGGCCGCGCCGAGCACCAGGGCCCGGACGTCGACGGCGTGTGCCTCCTGCGCGCCGGGGCCGGAGGCGCCCTGCCGGTCGTGGGCTCGTTCGTCGAGGGCGTCGTCGTCGACTCGGTGGGGGTCGACCTGGTCGTGGAGACCCGATGAGCGACAAGCCCCTGCGCCCGGTGCGCCCCGGCCCGCTCGCCGAGGGACGCGCCAGCGACCCGTACCGCGTCGGCGTCGACCCGGCCAGCCCGGTCGTGCCCGCCAACGGCCCGAGCGTCTGGAACATCGCGAACTACCTCACCATGCTGCGGCTGCTCCTCGTGCCGGTCTTCGGGTGGCTGCTCCTCGTCGACGACGGGCTGTCGGCCACCTACCGCTGGCTCGCCTTCGGCGTGTTCACCGTGGCCATGATCACCGACCGGATCGACGGCGACCTCGCCCGCAGCCGGGGCCTGGTGACCAACTTCGGCAAGGTCGTCGACCCGATCGCCGACAAGGCGCTGGTGACGATGGCCCTGGTCGGGCTGTCGATGATCGGCGAGGTCTGGTGGTGGGTCACCATCGTGGTGCTGGTGCGCGAGTGGGGCATCACCGCGGTGCGCTTCTGGGTGATCCGGCACGGGGTGATGGCCGCCGGTCGCGGTGGCAAGGTCAAGACCCTGCTGCAGACCCTCGGCATCGGCCTGTTCCTCATCCCGCGCTGGACCCTGCCGTTCCCCGTGGCGTGGGAGTGGGTCGCCTCGATCGTGCTCGGTGCGGCGGTCGTCGTCACGGTGGTCACCGGCATCGACTACCTGCACCAGGCGATCCGGCTGCGCCGCACCAGCGAACGGGCGGTACGCAAACGTGCCGAGCGGGCAGCACGGGCCGCGGCGGCCAGGTCGCGGCCCCCCACGCCGTGAGCCCCGCACCGAGCCCGTCGGATGCCGGGCCGCTCGCCGCGCGCCTCGTGCCGGTGCTCCTCGGGCGCGGCCTGACCGTCGGCACCGCCGAGTCGCTGACCGGCGGTCTGGTCTGCGCCGCGCTGACCGGCGTCCCCGGGGCGTCGGCCGTGGTGCGGGGCGGGGTGGTGGCCTATGCCAGCGAGGTCAAGGCCGACGTGCTCGGCGTCGACCGGGACCTCCTGGCTCGTGAGGGCGCGGTCAGCGAGCCGGTGGCCGCCCAGCTGGCCACCGGCATCCGGGCGCTGCTGGGCTGCTCCGTGGGGCTGTCGACGACCGGGGTGGCCGGCCCCGACCCCGCCGACGGGCAGCCCGTGGGCACCGTGTTCGTGGGCGCCAGCGGGCCCTGGGGAATCCTCGTCGAGCGCTTGGCGTTGACCGGCGACCGGGAGGAGATCCGGGCGGGCAGCGTGCTGGCCGTGCTGACCCTCCTGGAATCGGCTCTGCAGAACCTCCGCGACGGCGTGGGAACCTCGGGGTACCGTTGACGTGATGGATCGACCCGTGGTCCGCACCCACCAAGGAGAGGAGGCACCGTGATCCTGCTTCGGCACGAGCTCGGCGAGGTCCTGCGCGAGATCCGCCAGGACCAGGGCCGCACGCTGCGCGACGTCGCGTCGTCCTCCGCCGTCTCCCTCGGTTACCTCAGTGAGCTCGAGCGCGGCACCAAGGAGGCCTCCTCCGAGCTGCTCGCCTCCGTGTGCACCGGTCTGGGCCTGAGCCTGTCCGAGGTGCTCGAGCTGGTCTGCGAGCGCGTCGAGCGCCTCGAGACCCTCTCCGCCCCCGTCTCGCTGCCCGTCGGGCACGCGCTGTCCGACACCGTGTCGGCCTCGGCGGCGTAGCCCGCTAGGCGTAACGCCGCTTGCCGCTGCCCAGTGGGCGCTGCGGTCTTCCGTCGTCGGTGGGCGCCAGCCCGCCCTGGCAGGTGGGGCACGAGAACATCGTGCGCTGGCGCGGTGCGTCCCCGGTCATCGCGACACGCACGGTGTCGCCGCAGCGCCGGCAGGGCCGGCCCGAGCGGGAGTGCACGTAGGCCTCCTCACCCGCACGCTGGATGCCGGTGCTGCCTTGCCATCCCGTGCGGCGCGCGGTGTCCATCAGCCGCTGCAGCCGGGTCAGCATGGCGGTGACCCGCTCTTGGTCGAGGTCGCGCGCGGGCGTCCAGGGGAGCACCTTGGTGATGAAGAGGATCTCGCTGGCCCAGAAGGTGCCCACCCCGGCCAGCACCCGCTGGTCGAGCAGGGTGTCGCCGACGAACCGCTCGGATGCCGTGACGCGCGCCGCCGCGACCGCGGCGTCCCAGTCGGGGCCCAGGATGTCGGGGCCGAGGTGGCCGACCAGGTCGCCCTCACGGGCGGTCGGCACGAGGTCGAGCATGCCCAGCCGCAGGCCGAACGCCGACCAGGTCTCGGTGAGCACCGCCGCCCGCAGGTCCTGGCGGCGCAGCACCCGCGCGGTGCGCTCACCCGGGTGCTCGACCCGCCACTGGCCCTCCATCCGCAGGTGGGTGTGCAGGGTGGCGCCGGTGTCGAACCGGTGCAGGAGGTGCTTGCCCCGGGCGACGACCTCGAGCGTGCGTGACCCGGACAGGTCGACGTCGGGCACCGACGGCCAGCGCAGCTCGGCCCGCTCGACCACGGCGTCGCGCAGCGCGGCGTCGAGCCGGTCGGCGGTGCGGTGCACGGTGTCACCCTCGGGCACCGCGCCTCACCTCCGCATCCGCAGCCCACGAGGGGTGAGGTGGAAGCCGGCGTCCTCGAGGGCCGACACCACCGGGTGGCCCGACCCGAGCAGCTGGCCGCCGTCGGCCTTCTCGACGGTGATGCGCCCCAGGCTGCCGCGGCGCACCGCATCGGCGAGGGCGCTGGCCGCGGCACGCAGCAGGTCGGGCTGCTCGGAGTAGGTGAGCAGCGTCTTGCCGCCGCGCTCGACGTAGAGGACGAGGTCGCCGTCGACGAGCACGACCACCGCACCCGCCTTGCGCCCGGGCTGGTGCCGGCGGCGCTTGTCGGGTGTCGACTCGTCGGACGGGTCGCGCGCAGCACCGTCGGCCGCTGGGTCGACGGCACGGTCGGGCCACGGCAGGGCGCCGCCGAAGGGGTTGGCCGGGTCGCTGGTGGCGAGCACGACGGCCGCGAGGGCTTCGCGGCCACGGTCGCCCGTCGTGCCTCCGACGCTGCCGACCCCACCTGTGCCGCTGCGCAGCCGGTCGACGGCCCCGGTGGTGCCGAACTGCGAGGCGCCCAGCCCCTCGACGAAGTAGCCGCGGCGCACCCGGCCGGCCTCCTCGGCGCGGCCGAGCACCCGGTAGATGGCGGCGAAGCCGCCGGGGACGTCCTCGGCCGCCGTGGCGCCGCGGGTGAGGATGCCGTGCCGGTCGAGCAGCAGCTCGGCGGTGGCGTAGGCCCGCAGGGTGGGGTCGAGGTCGACGGGTGGCAACAGCGACCAGCGGCCCGTCACCTGCGGTGGCCCGGTGCGGGCCGGGAGGCTGGGTCGCGCCGGAGCGGCGCCGAGGCCGCCCAGCGGGCCGCGGCGACCGGCATACCGGGTGCGGCGGGGGCCGGACGGCGTGCGCCGGTGCGCGGTGCGCCCGCCGGACAGCAGGGCTCGCACGGGCGCGAAGGTGTCGCCGGTGACCCGGGCGGACCAGACGAGGTCCCACAGCGTGGTGGCCAGGGCCGTGTCGTCGGTGGAGCCGACCTGGTCGGACAGGGTGCGGAAGAAGTGGGCCCCGCCGCCGGCCAGGGCGTCGAGCACCGCGAGGCCCTCCGGGGAGGGCACCTTGTCGGGGTCCGGGCCGGGCAGGGTGACGTGCGCGGAGTCGGCGAGGTGCAGCGACACCCAGCCGTCGTCGCCAGGCAGCGAACCGTGCCCGCACCAGAGCACCTCGCCGGTGGCCATCAGCTCGTCGAGCAGGGCGGGGGAGTAGTCGGCGACCCGGGTGGGGAGCACGAGCGACTCGATGGCGCTGGCCGGCAGCACGGCCCCGCTGAGCTGCTCGACGACGCGCACCAGCCCGTCGCGCCCGCGCAGCCGGCCCCCGACACCCTGCCACTGCTGCAGGAAGCGCGACAGCTCGACCGGGGTGACCGGCTCGACCTCGGCGCGCAGGGCGGCGAGCGAACGGCGGCGCAGCAGGCGCAGCACCTCGGCGTCGCAGAACTCGGTGCCGCCGCCGCCGGTGGGGAGCAGCTCGCCCTCGACCACCCGCCCCGACGACACGAGGCGGGCCAGGGCGGTGGCGGCCACCGCCGCGCCCAGCCCGTAGGCCCGGGCCACCTCGGCGGCGTGGAACGGGACGTGCGTGCGGGCGTAGCGGGCCACGAGGTCGCCGAGCGGGTCGGCGACCGGCTCGAGGAAGGCCTGGGGCACCCCGGGCGGCAGCGAGACGCCCAGCGCGTCGCGCAACCGCGAGGCGTCGTCGATGGCCGACCAGCGGTCCTCCCCGGCCAGCCGCACCGGAATGACCTGCCGGACGTCGTGCAGCCCGGCCAGCCAGGCCTCGACGTCGCTGCCGGTGGTGCCCTCGCGGCACCGGGCCAGGATGCCGTCGACCGGCAGCGGCCCCAGCGAGCGGAGCAGGTCGAGCACGTCGTCGGCGTCGCGGGCGGCCCGCTCGGGAGTGAGCCGCTGCAGCTCGGCCTCGGTGCGCGCGATCTGCTCGGCGTCGAGCAGGTCGCGCAGCGCCAGCCCCTCGCTGGTGCCGAGCAGCTCGGCCAGCAGGCTGGGGTCGAGGGCCAGGGCCGCGGCCCGCCGCTCGGCGAGCGGGGAGTCGCCCTCGTAGAGGAACTGCGCCACGTAGCCGAACAGCAGGGACTTGGCGAACGGCGAGGGAGTGCTGCTCTCGACGTCGACGACGGTGACCTTGCGCGAGCCGATGTCGCGCATCAGGTCGACCAGCCCGGGCACGTCGAAGACGTCCTGTACGCACTCGCGCACGGCCTCGAGCACGATCGGGAAGGTGGGGTACTGGCTGGCCACCTCGAGCAGCTGCGAGGCCCGCTGGCGCTGCTGCCACAGCGGCTGGCGCCGGTCGGGGCGGCGACGGGGGAGCAGGAGCGCCCGGGCCGCGCACTCGCGGAACCGGGCGGCGAACAGCGCCGACCCGCCGATCTCCTCCGTCACCAGCCCGCGCACGTCGTCGGGGTCGAGGGTGACCAGGTCGAGCAGCTCGCGCCCCACCCCGCGCTCGCGCACGCCGTCGAGGTCGTCGAGCTCGAGGTCGGGCAGCCGCAGCACGATGCCGTCGTCGCCGTGCATCGCCTGCACGTCGACCCCGAACCGGTCGCGCATCCGGGCGCTCACGGCCAGCGCCCACGGCGCGTGCACCTGCGCGCCGAACGGCGACAGGATGGCGACCCGCCAGTCGCCGAGCTCGTCGCGGAACCGCTCGACCACGATGGCCCGGTCGTCGGGCACGTGGCCGGTGGCCTCGCGCTGCTCGCGCAGGTAGCCCAGCAGGTTGTCGGCGGCCCAGTCGTCGAGCCCGGCGGCCAGCACCCGCTCGCGGGCTGCAGCAGGCGTCAGCGCCTCGACCTCGCGCACGAACGCGCCCACGGCCCGCCCCAGCTCGGCGGGGCGGCCGAGCGAGTCGCCCTTCCAGAACGGCAGCCGGCCGGGCAGCCCCGGCGCCGGGGTGACGAGCACCCGGTCGTGGGTGATGTCCTCGATGCGCCAGGTGCTGGTGCCCAGGGTGAACAGGTCGCCGACCCGCGACTCGTAGACCATCTCCTCGTCGAGCTCGCCGACCCTGCGGCCTGGGCCCTCGCCGGTGGCGAGGAACACGGCATACAGACCGCGGTCGGGGATGGTGCCGCCGGAGGTGACGGCGAGGCGTTGGGCGCCACGGCGGCCGGTGAGGGTGTCGGACAACCGGTCCCAGGTGATGCGGGCGCGCAGCTCGGCGAACTCGTGGCTGGGGTAGCGCCCGGCCAGCATGTCGAGCACCGACTCGAGCACCGGCCGGGTGAGCGTGGAGTAGGAGGCCGACCGGCGGGCCAGGGCGAGCACGTCGTCGACGGTCCACTCGTCGAGGGCGCACATCGCCACCACCTGCTGGGCCAGCACGTCGAGCGGGGTGTTGGGCAGGTGCAGCGCCTCGATCTGGCCGGCGAGCATCCGCTCGACGACCACGGCGGTCTGCACGAGGTCGCCGCGGAACTTCGGGAACAGCACCCCGCGGCTCACGGCACCGACCTGGTGGCCGGCACGGCCGACGCGCTGCAGGCCGGAGGCCACCGACGGCGGCGACTCCACCTGCACCACGAGGTCGACCGCGCCCATGTCGATGCCGAGCTCGAGGCTGCTCGTGGCGACCACCGCGGGCAGGCGCCCCGACTTGAGGTCCTCCTCGATGGTGGCCCGCTGCTCCTTGCTGACCGACCCGTGGTGCGCGCGGGCGAGCACGGCAGGCGCGCCGCGCGCGGCCCCCGACTGGGCCATCACCTGCGCGGGGCTGCGGGTGAGCACGGCGGCGCGCGGCACGGCACCTGGCGCCTGCACCGTGTCGGCACCGTCGGCCGCCTCGACGCGCTCCTCCCAGATCTCGTTGAGCCGGGTGGTGAGGCGCTCGGCGAGCCGGCGGCTGTTGGAGAACACCAGGGTCGAGGTGTGCTCGGCCACGAGGTCGACGATGCGCTCCTCGACGTGCGGCCAGATCGAGGCGCGCTGCTCCTGGCCGGCGGCCGCACCGCTGAGGTCGCCGGTCGGCTGGCCGAGCTCGGCCATGTCGGGCACGGGCACGACGACCTTGAGGTCCCACTGCTTGGTCGAGGGTGGTTGAACGACGTCGACCGGGCGGCCGCCGGCGAGGTAGCGGGCGACCTCCTCGACGGGCCGGACGGTGGCGGACAACCCGATTCGCTGGGCCGGGCGCTCGAGGTGGGCATCGAGGCGCTCGAGCGAGAGGGCCAGGTGGGCACCGCGCTTGGTGCCGGCCAGCGCGTGCACCTCGTCGATGATGACCGTCTCGACGCCGGCGAGCGCCTCGCGGGCGGCCGAGGTGAGGATGAGGAACAGCGACTCGGGCGTGGTGATGAGCACGTCGGTGGGTGTGCGCGCGAAGGCGCGGCGCTCGTCGGCCGGGGTGTCGCCCGAGCGCACCGACACGGTGATGTCGGGCTCGGGCACCCCGAGCCGCGCGGCCGCGTGCCGGATGCCGACCAGCGGGCTGCGCAGGTTGCGCTCGACGTCGACGGCGAGCGCCTTCATCGGCGAGACGTAGAGGACGCGGCAGCGGGCCAGCTTGGCGTCGGGCGGTGGCTGCGACGCGAGGCGGTCGAGGGCCCAGAGGAAGGCGGAGAGCGTCTTGCCCGAGCCGGTGGGCGCGACGACCAGGGCGTGGTGGCCGCTGCTGATCGCCTCCCAGGCCCCTTCCTGCGCGGTGGTGGGCGCGCTGAAGCTGCCCCGGAACCAGGCAGCGGTGGCGGGGGAGAAGCGGTCGAGGACGTCGCCGGACATGTGGGTGTCAGCCTCTCACCCACCACCGACAGTGCGGTGGCAGGATGCATCTCCAGCAACACAGCGTCGTCAGGCGCAGGCTCGACAGAAGCGGGGGACGAGGAGCGATGGGGGACTACCGGGTGGAGGCGCTGAGCCCGCGCACGTGGCCGGCGTACGCGCGGATGATGGAGCGGCACAACGGGGTGTTCGGCGGGTGCTGGTGCACCTACTTCCAGACGGTGGCGGGCGAGAAGACCTACGACGCCGACGCCAACCGTGCGCTCAAGCAGCGGTTGGTCGAGGAGGGCCGGGCTCACGCCGCGCTGGTGATGGACGGCGACGAGGCGATCGCCTGGGCACAGTACGGCTCACCCGAGGAGCTGCCGAACATCTACCACCGCAAGGAGTACGACCTGGCCGGCGACCCCCCGCCCGACTTCCGCATCACCTGCATGTTCGTCGACAGGAAGTACCGCCGGCAGGGGGTCACCGAGATCGTCCTGCGCGGCGCCGTCGGCCTGATCGGCCAGGCGGGCGGCGGTGTCGTCGAGGGCTACCCGCACGACACCAGCGACGGACGCAGGACGTCGGTGCTCTACGACGGCACCCGGGCGCTCTACGAACGGGTGGGCTTCACCTACGTGCGGCCCAAGGGACTGCGCAACTGCGTGATGCGCACGGAGGTCTGAGAACGCCCTGTCAGGCCACGGTTGCGAGTTCTCGCAGGTTTCCGGGCGGATGCAGGGGGTAGAGATATGCTCCCCCGATCACCTTCACGCTCTCACCGGGGGACCCATGCGCCGCCTTGCCGTCATGCTCACCACGGCGGCCACCATCGTCGCCGCCCTGACCGCCGTGCCGGCCCAGGCGGCCACGCTGCCGACCAGCCCCCCGACGACCGGGTACGCGTTCTTCACCGGGCCGCAGGCGGGGGTCAACTGGGGCACTGGGTTCCAGGCCACCACCGCCATCAGCGGCGCGTCCGCGGCCGACGGAGGGGTGACGGTGCAGGGCGCCGATGCCGCCGCGAGGGTCGAGAGCACCACCCTCACGCCCCCCACTGGGGAGTCCTTCACGGCCGGCACCCCCTATGACGTCCAGGAGTCCGCCACCCCCACCGAGGCGGGCGTATCGCTCACCGGGCCCACGGTGCCCGCCGCGTGCGCCGACGCCACGACCGGCACCCTCACCGTGCACGAGGTCACCCTGGTGGGCGGCGAGGTCACGGCGTTCGCGGGCTCGGTGCGCGGCACCTGCGGCACCGGCGCGCCGGGCATCGGCTTCGCGCAGGAGATCCGGTTCAACTCCGCGGTGCCACTCATCGTGCTCAGTGCCCCGGTCAGCACCTCGAAGACCGAGGTCGTCACCGTTCTGGCCGGCGCCTCCGACGTCACCTTCGGCGCCGCGATCGGCACCGGCGCCGACGCCAAGGTCGCCGTCAGCGCCGACAGCTGCAGCGGCAAGACCATCCCGGCCAACGGCTCCTGCGCCCTCACCCTCAGGGCCACCCCCGACTTCTTCGGCCCGGCCCAGGACGTCATCACCCTCCCCGACGGCGGCGACGGTCGGCAGATCCCGGTCACCGTCAACGGTGTCGACACCCCCAACGGCGCCTTCACCCCGCTGAAGCCGACCCGGGTGCTCGACACCCGCAAGCGGATCGGCATCACCACCACCACGCCGGTCGGCCCGGGCCGGACCATCGACCTGCAGGTGACCACGAAGGGTGGCGTTCCCGCCGCCGGAGCCACCACGGTGGTGCTGAACGTGACCGTGGTGTCGCCCACGAGCCAGGGCTACGTCACCCTCTACCCGACCGGTGCCGCGCGCCCGCTCGCCTCGTCGGTCAACTTCAACAAGGGCTTCACCGGCGCCAACCTGGTCACCGTCAAGCTCGGCACCGGGGGCAAGGTCCGCTTCTTCAACGCCTCGGGCAGCACCCACGTCATCGCGGACGTCATGGGGTACTACCGAAGCGCGACGAGCACCACAGCGGGCGGCTACGGCGGCTACTCCGGCATCGACCCCACCCGCATCCTCGACAGCCGCGATCCCGGGAACGGCCCGCTCTTCCCCGGCGGGTGGTACACGACGGGCATCGACTTCGGCCCCGAGGTCAACCCCCACATCAAGGCGTTCGCGGTCAACATCACCGCGACCAGGACGACCGGCACCGGGTACTTCACGGCCTGGAACGGGAACGACGCCGCCATCCCCAGCACCTCCACGCTGAACTTCACCGCAGGCAAGACGGTGCCCAACATGGCGATCGTGCCGACCTCTGCCTGTGGCCTCGCCGACTGCGGTCCCGGCTTGGAGACCCTCCCGATCATCGGCGTGCGCAACAGGTCCAACGGCAACGCGGACGTCATCGTCG
The DNA here is from genome assembly GCA_963800505.1 of uncultured Actinomycetota bacterium. GTDB lineage: Bacteria > Actinomycetota > Actinomycetes > Actinomycetales > Dermatophilaceae > Fodinibacter. Next base: position 32,754 of record CAWDBL010000022.1, on the reverse strand, counting down.
ACCTCGTCGGGTACTACGACGACAACACGCTCGACGGCATGACGCGCTTCCGCCCGCTCGCGAGCCCGACCCGGATCGTCAACACCACGAAGGCCCAGGGCATCGCCACCGCCCTGAGGCCCGGGCAGACCGCCGTGGTGCGGAACACCGCCGCGGTGACGACGTTCAACTCGTTGTCGCTGGTCACCAACACCACGGCGAACAAGCCGACGAGCAACACCGTGCTCACGCTGTGGAGGTTCGACCCCGACTTCCCCCGGCCCACGGTCAGCAACCTCAACCCGGCCGCCGGGCAGCTGGTGTCCAACATGACGATCACCGACCTCGGCGCCAACTACGACTTCAACATCCGCAACGCGTCCGGCACCACCAACCTCGTGCTCGACGTTGCCGGCACGATGGAGGCGTACCCCGCCGTGGCCGACCCGGGCACCGGCGCGGCGCTGCGGGCCACCGGGCTCTCGGCCCTGCGCCAGGACTCCTCGGTGCGGGCGACCGGCAACCCGCGGGCGAAGGCCCCCACGCTCCACGGCACTGCGTGGAGCAGCACGGCGCAGCGCCGCTGAGCGAACGACGGCAGGCGGTCAGACCTTCGGCTGCTGCTGGGTGATGCAGTGGATGCCGCCGCCGCGCGCGAACAGCGGTCGGGCGTCGACGCCGACGACGCGGCGCCCGGCATACGCCCGCTCGAGCACGGCGAGCGAGTCGGCGTCCTGCGGGTCGTCGTAGGCGCAGGCGATGACGCCGTCGTTGACGACCAGGTGGTTGATGTAGGACCAGTCGACCGGGCCCTCCTCGTCCTCGAGGGTCAGGGGCGCGGGCACCCGCACGACCTCGAGCAGCTCGCCGCGGGCGTCGCGCGAGGCCGACAGCAGACCCTCGAGCTCGACCGACACCTCGTGGTCGGGGTGGGCCGGGTCGCCCTGCCAGTGCAGCAGCACGACGCCCGGCGACGCGAACGTCGCCACGATGTCGACGTGCCCGCGGGTGCCGAACTCGTCGTAGTCGCGGGTGAGCCCACGCGGGAGCCAGATGCAGGTGGTCGCGCCGATGGTGCGCGCCATCTCCGCCTCGACGTCGGCTCGCGCCAGGCCCGGGTTGCGTCCGGGGTCGAGCTGCACGGTCTCGGTGAGCAGCACGGTTCCCAGGCCGTCGACGTGGATGCCCCCGCCCTCGTTGACCAGCTCGCTCGCCACCGCGGTGGCGCCCGCCCGGCCCGCGACGAAGGTGCCGACCCGCGCGTCGTGCTCCCAGCTCGCCCACTCCTGGGCGCCCCAGCCGTTGAAGACCCAGTCGACCGCACCCAGCGCCCCGTCGGGGCCGAGCACGAAGGTGGGGCCGATGTCGCGCATCCAGGCGTCGTCGAGCGGCGCCTCCAGCACGTCGACGCGGTGCTGGCCGTGGCGCCCCTCGCCCAGCCACCGTCGCGCGACCGCCACGTCCGACGGGTCGACGACGAGCGTGACGGGCTCGAAGCCCGAGATCGCCAGGGCGACCTCGGCCCACGTGGCGCGGGCCTCCTCGGCATCGGTCTCGGTGTCGCCGAGCGTGTAGCCGGCCGACGGCCACGCCATCCAGGTGCGCTCGTGCGGGGTCCACTCGGCCGGCATCCGCCAGCTGTCGGGTGACGCGGTGGGCGCCACGGCTCAGCCCTCCCGCTGGTGCTCGGGCCGGGTGGGCTCGGTGAGCGAGGCGTAGGAGTCGGGTCGGCGCGTCGACAGGAACGGGAACAGCTCGATCCAGTCGCGGCCCTGGGCGAGGTCGAGGTCGGCGACGAGCACCGCGGCCTCGTCGCGCGGCGCCTGCACCAGCACCCGGCCGTAGGGGTCGGCGATGAACGAGGACCCGTAGAAGGTGATCAGCCCCTCGGTGCCGTAGCGGTTGGGCACCACCACGAACAGCCCGTTGGCGATGGCGTGGCCGACGATGGTGTGCTGCCACAGCGGCTGGGTGTCGAAGTCGGGGTGGTCGGGCTCGCTCCCGATCGCGGTCGGGTAGACCAGCACCTGCGCACCGGCCAGGCCGTAGGCGCGCGCGACCTCGGGGAACCACTCGTCCCAGCAGGTCGGCATCCCCAGGCGCAGCCCCGGGTCGGCCAGGTCGTAGACCGGGTAGGCGTCGGTGGGTGGGCCCTGCCGGAAGTACCTGTCCTCGTAGTAGCCCGCGGTCACCGGGATGTGCGTCTTGCGGGTGCGCGCCACGATGTCACCGCTCGGCGCCACGAGGACCGCCGTGTTGAAGCCGAGGCCGTCGTCGGTGCCGTCGGGGGCCGGGGCGCGCTCGAAGAGGGAGGCGTGCACGAGCACCCCGGATGCCGCGGCCGCCTCGCGCGCGAACGTCACCGTGGGGCCGTCGTCGAGCGACTCGGCGGTCGCGTCGGGGCGTCCCTCCGGCAGCGCGTCGGCGGGGTAGCGAGACAGGGTGAGCTCGGGCAGGAAGACGATGCGGGCGCCGGCGTCGGCAGCAGTGCGGATGCCGCCCCGCAGGGTCGCGCGCAGCCGGTCGGCATCGGCGTCCCAGGCGTGCTGGACGAGGCCGACCCGGACGGGCGGCGTGGTGGGCTCGTGGACGCGGGCGAGCGAGGTGGGCACCTCAGCGGCGGTGATCAGGCGCATGCGGGCCAGTATGCCGGTGGTGTGGACGGTGAGTACCACGGCATACCATCCCGGCATGCGCCTCTCCCGGTTCTGGGTCCTCGCCGAGGACGAGTTCGGTGCCGCCTACGCGCACTCGCTCGCCGCCTCCACGCACATGGCGGCCCTCGGGGGCCGCACCGCGCAGGAGGCGCTCGACGCCGGGGTGCCCCCGCGCGAGGTGTGGACCGCTCTCTGCGACGCCATGGACGTGCCCGAGAACCGCCGGCACGGCCTGGACAAGCCGGCCCGGAGCTGACGGGCGCCCTGTCCGAGGGCTCGACTAGGGTCCCTCCGGTGGGCGACGAGATCCTGCTCCGGGCGCGGGGGCTGACCAAGCGGTTCGGCGGCTTCACGGCGGTCGACGGCATCGACGTCGACGTGTACCGCGGTGAGGCCTTCGGCTTCCTCGGGCCGAACGGCGCCGGCAAGTCGTCGACGATGCGGATGGTCGGCTGCGTCTCGCCGGTCACCGGGGGCGAGCTGAGCATCCTGGGCCTCGACCCGGCATCCGACGGGCCGGCGATCCGGGCCCGGCTGGGGGTGTGCCCGCAGCGCGACATCCTCGACGAGGACCTCTCGGTCGAGGAGAACCTGTGGGTCTACGGCCGGTTCTTCGGGCTCAGCCGGCACGAGGTGCGCACCCGTGCCGACGAGCTGCTCGAGTTCGCCCAGCTCACCGAGCGCCGGCACGACCGGGTCGAGCCGCTCTCCGGCGGCATGAAGCGGCGGCTCACGATCGCGCGCAGCCTGATGAACGACCCCGAGGTGCTGCTGCTCGACGAGCCGACCACCGGCCTCGACCCGCAGGCGCGACACGTGTTGTGGGACAGGCTGTTCCGGCTCAAGCGTGAGGGCGTCACCCTCATCATCACGACGCACTACATGGACGAGGCCGAGCAGCTCTGCGACCGGCTCGTCGTCATGGACCACGGGCGGATCGTCGCCGAGGGCAGCCCGCGCGCGCTCATCACCGAGCACTCGACGCGCGAGGTGCTCGAGCTGCGCTTCGACCCCGACGAGCAGGACCAGCACCTCGACGCTGTCACGGGGGTGGGGGAGCGGCTCGAGGTGCTGCCCGACCGGCTGCTCGTCTACGCCGACGACGGCGACGCGGCCCTCGCCACCGTGCACTCGCGCGGGGTGCAGCCGCTGTCGTCGCTGGTGCGGCGCTCCACGCTCGAGGACGTCTTCCTCCACCTCACCGGCCGCAGCCTGGTCGACTGATGACGACCACGGCATCCGACCGCGTCACCGCGGGCACCCCCAGTGGCCGACTCGGCTTCGGCGCGCGCCGACCGACGTCCTCGCTCGAGCGGCTCGGGTCGGTGATGGCCCACCACTTCACCGTCTACCGGCGCACCTGGCGCGGCTCGATCATCAGCCGGTTCCTGTCGCCGCTGTTCTTCCTGCTCTCCATGGGCCTGGGCCTGGGGGCGCTGGTCGACAGCAGTGCCGGCGGGGTCGACGGGGTGCCCTACCTGCAGTACGTCGTGCCCGGCATCCTGGCCATGCAGGCGATGCTGACCGCCTTCGGTGAGTCCACCTACGCGGTCATGGGCTACATCAAGTGGAACCAGATGTACGCGGCCATGCTGGCCACGCCGTTGCGGGTGGTCGAGGTGCTCGGCGGGCACCTGGGCGTCGTGGCCTTCCACCTGCTCACCGGGTCGGCGATCTTCGTATTGGTCGCGGCGGCGTTCGGGGCCTTCTCCTCGTGGTGGGTGCTGTTGGCGGTGCCGGTCGCAGTGCTCACCGGGCTGGCCTTCGCGGTGCCCACCTTCGCGCTGGCGGCGTGGCTCGACAACGACAACGGCTTCAGCATCCTGTTCCGGTTCGTCGTCACCCCGCTGATGCTGTTCTCGGGCACCTTCTTCCCCATCGACCAGCTGCCGGTGTGGATGCAGCCGATCGCCTGGGTCACGCCGCTGTGGCACGGGGTCGAGCTGTCCCGCGACGCCGCCACCGGCACGCCGCCCGGGGCGCTGGGGGCGGTGCACCTGGCGGTGCTGCTGGTCTACGTGGCGGTGGGCTGGGTGCTCGCGCACCGCTCGTTCACCCGGAGGCTGGTCTCGTGAGCGCCCTGGCCGGCGCCACCCGGGCTGCGCGGCTGCTGCCCTTCCCGGCCGGGCTGGGCCTGGCGCGCCACGTCGTCGGGCGCAACATGACCGCGTTCCGGCGGGCCTGGCTGCTCCTGCTCAGCGGCTTCGTCGAGCCGGTCTTCTACCTGTTCTCCATCGGGGTCGGGCTCGGCGCGCTGGTCGGCGACGTCACGACCGACGGCGGCACCACGGTGACGTATGCCGCGTTCGTGGCGCCCGCGCTGCTGGCCTCGTCGGCGATGAACGGCGCGATCGCCGACAGCACCTACAACGTGTTCTTCAAGCTGAAGTACCAGCACCTCTACGACGCGATGCTGGCCACGCCGCTCGGTCCGCGCGACGTCGCCGTCGGAGAGATCACCTGGTCGCTCATCCGGGGGGCGCTCTACTCCGCGATGTTCCTCGTCGTGGCCCTCGTCGCGGGCCTGGTGCAGTCGTGGTGGGCCCTGCTCGCGCTCCCGGCAGCGGTGCTCATCGGCCTGGCGTTCGGCGCCGTCGGCATGTTCGCGACCACGTTCATGACGAGCTGGCAGCACTTCGACTACGTCACGCTGGCGATCCAGCCGATGTTCCTGTTCTCCGCCACGTTCTTCCCGCTGTCGACCTACCCCGAGTCGCTGCAGTGGCTGGTGGCCGCGACGCCGCTGTACCAGGGGGTCGCGCTCGAGCGCGGGCTGATGCTGGGAGAGGTGGGGTGGCCGCTGCTCGGCAACGTGGCCTACCTCGCGGTGCTCGGGGTGCTCGGCGTCGTGGGGGCGTCACGGCGGATCGCGAGGCTGCTGCTCACCTGAGCGCCTGAGGGGGCGTTGTGGCCACCCTCGACAGGTACTCGACGGGCCTGCACCGTCGACGGAGACTGGCGGGATGACCGAGAGCCGAGCCCGCCCCTGGGAGCCCGACCCGGCGCTGCCGGGCTACGTCACCGACGGCGGGCTCGAGACCGACCTGGTCTTCCACCACGGGGTCGAGCTGAGGCACTTCGCAGCGTTCCCGCTGCTGGTCGACCCCAAGGGCCGCGAGCTCCTCGTCGACTACTACTCGGGGTACGCGCAGATCGCGTCGGCGGCCGGGGCCGGGCTGTTCCTCGAGACGCCCACCTGGCGGGCCAGCTCCGACTGGGGCGCCCGGCTGGGGGTCGGCGCCGACGGTCTGGTGCGTGTCAACACCGATGCCGTGCGGCTGCTGGCCGAGCTGGGGGAGCGGTACTCCGCCGAGCTGCGGGAGGTCGTGGTGGCCGGGCAGGTCGGGCCGCGTGGGGACGGCTACGTGGCCGGGGAGGTGATGGACCCGTGGCAGGCGCGTGACTACCACCTGCCGCAGGCCCGGGCGTTCGCGGACGCCGGCGTGGACCTGCTGAGCTCGCTCACGCTGACCACCGTGAACGAGGGGATCGGCGTGGCCCTGGCTGCCGGTGAGGCCGGCCTGCCGGTGACGGTGGGGTTCACGGTGGAGACCGACGGGCGGCTGCCGGACGGCACGGCGCTGCGGGACGCCGTCGAGGCGGTCGACGACGTGGCGCCTCCTGACTGGTTCGTCGTCAACTGCGCGCACCCCTCGCACGTGGCACCGGCGCTGGCGGATGCCGGGCCATGGCTGGAGCGGATCGGCGGCACCCGGGTCAACGCCTCCGCGCTCAGCCACGCCGAGCTCGACGCGGCCGAGCAGCTCGACGAGGGCGACCCAGAGGCGCTCGGCGGCGCGCAGGCCGCGCTCGCGGCGGCGCTCCCGGGGCTGCGGGTCGTCGGCGGCTGCTGCGGCACGGATGCCCGGCACGTGGCCGCGATGTGGGGCGTCACGACCTTCCAGGCGTAGTGGGGGGTGCGGGCGGCGGCACCGGGCCGAAGGGGTGCGGGCGACCGTGCCGCTCCTCGTGCCACTCGAAGTACGCGGCGACCGCGGTCGGGAGGGTGGCGTAGATCCGGTCGGTGCCGATCGCGTCGACCAGCCCGGCCGCCCGCAGCTCCTCGAGGAGGTCCTGCTTGACCCGGGCGAGGGCGAGCACCACACCGCGCGCGTCGAGGTCGCGGTGCAGGCGGGCGAGCGCGTCGAGGCTCGTGAGGTCCACCTCGACGTTGGCCTCGGCGTTGATGAGGAGCCACTCCACGGGGGTCGCGGCCTCGTCGACGGCGGCCCGCGCACGGTGGTGGAAGTCCTCCGCATTCGCGAAGAACAGTGGTGAGTCGTAGCGGTAGACGACCAGGCCCGGCACCTGCTCGGCCTCCGGGAAGTCGTCGACGTCGTGCATCCCTGCGAGCCCGCGCACGAAGCCGAGGATCCCGTCGTGCGGCCGCGCGACCCGGCGCAGCAGGTCACCGAGTGACAGCGCGACGGCCAGCAGGATGCCGTACAGCGCACCGAACAGGAAGACCCCGAGCGTCGTGGCGACGAGCAGCACGAGCTCGCTGCGGCGGAACCGCGCGACGCGGCGGATCTCGGCGACGTCGACGAGCCGGATGGCGGCGTAGACCACGAGAGCGGCCAGGGCCGCCTGGGGGAAGGTTGCGATGACCGGCGCGAAGGCGACCAGGGCGATGAGGACGGTTGCGAGGGTGGCGAGTGAGTACAGCTGCGTGCGGCTGCGCATCGAGGCGCCGATCGCGGTGCGGCTGCCGCTGCTGCTCACCGGGAAGCCGGACAGCAGGCCCCCGGCGATGTTCGCGGCGCCGAGGGCGAGGAACTCCTGGTTGGCGTCGATCCGTTGCCCGAGCCGCTCGGCGAACGCGCGGGCGGTGAGCACGTTGTCCGAGTAGGCCACGACCGTGATGCCGAGTGCCGGCCCGATCATCGCGGCGACGGCGGAGGGGGAGAGGTCCGGCAGGCTGAGCTGCGGGATGGCGTCGGGCACCGCGCCCACGGTCTCGACCCCGAGTGTCTCGAGGCCGAGGACGGCGACGGCGGCCGCGCCGAGGAGCACGGCGAGGAGCGGGTTCGGCAGCCGCGGGAAGAAGCGCCACCCGAGCAGGAGCAGGACGAGCAGCGTCATGGCGAGGGCGAGCGTGGGAACGTGGACCTCGTCGAGGTGGCGCAGGGCGCTCCACACCTGAGCCGGCATGCCCTCGCCCTCGACGTCGATGCCGGTCAGGCTGTCCAGCTGGCTGACGACCATGAGCACGGCGACGCCGGTGAGGTAGCCGACGAGCACCGGTCTGGAGAGCAGGTCGGCGAGGAACCCCAGGCCGAACAGCCAGCCCACGACGCAGAGCGCGCCGGTGACCACGGCGAGTGCGGCCGCCAGGGCGGCATAGGCGTCGGCACCGCTCGCACCCACGGCCGCGACCGCCGTGGCCGTCATCAGTGCCGTCGTGGACTCCGGGCCGACCGACAGCTGGCGCGAGGAGCCGAGGACCGCGTAGGCGAGGGTCGGGGCGATGACCGCGAGGAGGCCCGCGGCCGGCGGGAGGCCGGCGATCTGGGCGTAGGCCATCACCTGCGGGATGAGGTAGGCCGCCACCGTGACCCCGGCCAGCAGGTCACCCGTCAACCAGCCGCGCTGGTAGTGCCGCAAGGTGACCAGGCCGGGGAAGGTGGTCGCCCAGGTCGGACGGCGCCGCGCGCTGAGCGGGCGGTGGTGGCCTTCGGCGGTGGGCACGGGGCGATTCGACCACATCCGACCGGCGTGTCGCGCGCAGTGCCCACCGGTGTCGAACAGGTGTTCGGCTAGGGTCGTCCACAGGTGGCGCTCCCGACAGCACTCGTCCACAGGCTTAACGGCAGTCCGTGACCGTTGTCGGTGCCGCCACCTAGCGTCTGACCAGACCTCGCGACGAGACCGACGGCGAGAGTGGTCGCCGGTGGGCGCGCTCGCTGCACGACAGGAAGAACAGGTGCGACATGGCTGGTCCCAACGGCTCCCGCGGGAGCGTCCTCACCCCCAACCCCATCGCTGCTGCCCCCGGCGGTGAGCGTGACAAGGCCCTGGCCTCGGTCATGGCCCAGATCGAGAAGCAGCACGGCAAGGGTGCCGTCATGCGCCTCGGCGACGACGTGCGGCCCCCCATCGAGGTCATCCCGACCGGCTCGATCGCCCTCGACGTCGCCCTCGGCATCGGCGGCCTGCCCCGCGGCCGCGTCGTCGAGATCTACGGCCCGGAGAGCTCGGGCAAGACCACCGTCGCCCTGCACGCGGTGGCCAACGCGCAGAAGGCCGGCGGTATCGCGGCGTTCATCGACGCCGAGCACGCGCTCGACCCCGAGTACGCCAAGGCCCTCGGGGTCGACACCGACGCGCTCCTGGTCTCCCAGCCCGACACCGGGGAGCAGGCGCTCGAGATCGCCGACATGCTGATCCGCTCCGGCGCGCTCGACATCATCGTCATCGACTCGGTCGCGGCGCTCGTGCCCCGCGCCGAGATCGAGGGCGAGATGGGCGACAGCCACGTCGGACTGCAGGCGCGGCTGATGTCGCAGGCGCTGCGCAAGATCACCGGTGCCCTCAGCACCACCGGCACCACGGCGATCTTCATCAACCAGCTGCGCGAGAAGATCGGCGTCATGTTCGGCTCGCCCGAGACCACCACCGGCGGCAAGGCGCTGAAGTTCTACGCTTCGGTCCGCCTCGACGTGCGACGCATCGAGACCCTCAAGGACGGCACCGACGCGGTCGGCAACCGCACCCGGTGCAAGGTCGTCAAGAACAAGGTGAGCCCGCCGTTCAAGCAGGCCGAGTTCGACATCATCTACGGTCAGGGCATCTCCCGCGAGGGTGGCCTGATCGACATGGGCGTCGAGCAGGGCTTCGTGCGCAAGGCCGGCGCCTGGTACACCATGGACGGCGACCAGCTCGGCCAGGGCAAGGAGAACGCCCGGTCGTTCCTCAAGGACAACCCCGAGCTCGCCGACGACCTGGAGAAGAAGATCAAGGAGAAGCTCGGCATCGGGGTGCCGCGTCCCGAGGTGGCGGCCGTGCCCGACATCCCGGTCGACTTCTGAGCCTCCCCGGGCTGGTTCCCGTGCCGTTCGCCGACTCGACGACCCCGCCGCCCGCATGGGCGGTGGGGTCGCCGGCGGTGGGGTCGCCGGGGGTGGGGTCGCCGGACGTCCCGGCCGAGGAGGGCGGCGCAGCGTCGACACGTCGCCGTGCCCGCCGCGGCGCGCCGCCGCCGCCGGACCCGGAGGCCGACCCGCGCACCCGGGGCAGCGAGCCCGACCCCTACGACTGGGCCCGCCAGATCGTGCTGCGCCAGCTCACGGCGGCGCCGCGCAGCCGCTCCCAGCTCGAGCAGGCGCTACGCCGCAAGGGCTGCCCCGACGACGTCGCCGTGGCGGTGCTCGACCGGATGACCGAGGTCGGGCTGGTCGATGACTCCGCCTATGCGGGGATGCTGGTGCGGTCGCAGCAGGCCGGCCGTGGGCTGGCCCGTCGGGCCCTGGCCCAGGAGCTGCGCCGCAAGGGGGTCGACGACGAGACCGCGCAGGCGGCGCTCGACGAGGTCGACCCGCACGACGAGGAGGACCGCGCCCGCGAGCTGGTCGCGAAGAAGATGCGCTCGATGAGCGGGCTGGACCCTCTGGTGCAGACCCGCCGGCTGGCCGGGATGCTGGCCCGCAAGGGCTACCCGTCGGACCTGTCGATGCGGGTGGTGCGGGAGGTGGTGCGTGAGGCGCCGGAGCACCAGCGCGACTGAGGAACCGGCGACTAGAACGCGTGCACCGGGCGCTGGTCGGGGGGCAGCGAGTCGGTGGGCACGATCTGCTTGCCGTAGGGCACCAGCGAGACCGGGATGAGCTTGAGGTTCGCGATGGCCAGCGGGATGCCGATGATCGTGATCGCCTGCGCGACCGCGGTGGTGAGGTGCAGCAGCGCAAGCCACCAGCCGGCCAGGATGATCCACACGACGTTGAGGATCGCGGCGCCGGCGCCGGCGCTCTCCTTCGGCACGACGGCCCGGCCGAAGGGCCACAGCGCGTAGCGCGCCATCCGGAATGACGCGACCCCCAGCGGGATGGTGACGATGAGGATGCAGAACACGACCCCGGCCAGGGCGTATCCCAGCGCGAGCCAGAGGCCGCCGAAGACGAACCAGATGATGTTGAGCAGGGTGCGCACTGCGTGTCCTCTCGGGGTGGTGCGGGATCCCAGCGTGCCACGCCACCGTCAGCGGCCGGTCAGCAGGTCGGTGGCCGCCGGGCGACGACCTCGTCGTCGTCGACCTCGCCGGTCTCGACGAAGCCCAGGCTCGCGTACAGCGCCTTCGCCACGGTGTTCTCGGGCCGGTAGGACAGCGCGAAGCCGACGCTGCCGGCCCGCTCCCGCAGCATCCGCAGCGCCTCGACCACGGCCGCGCGGCCCACCCCACCCCCTTGCCGCGCCTCGTCCACGAGGATGCCCCCGAGCCAGCAGCTGCCGTCCTCGTCGTCGACGCCCCACATGAGGAACCCGACGACGTCGCCGGCCGCCGAGATGACCGCCAACGGGTGCCACACGTCCTCGTAGGCGCACAGGGCCAGGTAGTGCGTCGGGGCGGCGACGAAGCGGCGCTGATCCGGCGTCACGCGCAGCGCGGCGACGCCGCGCCAGGTGGCGGCGTCCACCGGGACCAGCGACACCGAGGGCAGCGAGTCGACCACCCGAGCAACCCTAGGGCCGGCGGGGGACGAGCTCCGGCTGCGAAACCTGCCGGGAACATTCGTGTGATGACAGGTTCACGCAACCGCCATAGGTTTCGTCAGGTGAGCGAGCAGACCGACCCCGATGCCCTGGGCAGCCTGTTCGACTCGTACACCCTCGGCGCCGCGTGGGACGAGATGCTGGCCGAGCCCGGCTCTCCCCGGACGGCCTACAAGCCGGTCTTCCACACCCTGCGTGCGATGAACGCCGGCACCCTCAAGGAGCGCGCCGACACCCTGGCCCGGTCCTACCTCGACCAAGGGGTCACCTTCGACTACGCGGGCGAGGAGCGGCCCTTCCCGCTGGATGCCGTTCCGCGGGTCATCTCGGCCCACGAGTGGCAGGTCATGGAGTCGGGTGTGGTGCAACGGGTCACGGCCCTGGAGTCGTTCCTCGACGACATCTACTCGCGCGAGGGCGAGATCCCGCGCGCGGTGCACGAGGGCATCATCCCGTGGCGCCTGATCGCCAGCTCGAAGCACTACCACCGCGCGGTGATGGGGATCCGGCCCACCAACGGGGTGCGGGTGCACGTCGCGGGCGTCGACCTGATCCGCGACGAGCAGGGCACGTTCCGGGTGCTCGAGGACAACGTGCGGGTGCCGTCCGGCGTCAGCTACGTCATCGCCAACCGCCGGGCGATGGCCAACGTCTTCCCCGAGGCGTTCGCAACCATGCGGATCCGCCCGGTGCACGACTACCCGCGGATGCTGCTCGCCGCCCTGCGCGCCTCGGCCCCCGACGGCGCCAGCGACCCCACCGTCGTCGTGCTCACCCCCGGCGTCTTCAACTCGGCCTACTTCGAGCACGCCCTGCTGGCCCGGATGATGGGCGTCGAGCTCGTCGAGGGCCGCGACCTGGTGTGCGTGGGCGGGCAGGTGCGGATGCGCACCACCACCGGCGACAAGCCGGTCGACGTCATCTACCGCCGGGTCGACGACGAGTTCCTCGACCCGGTGCACTTTCGCGGTGACTCGGTGCTCGGCGTCGCCGGCCTGGTCTCGGCCATGCGCAGCGGCCGGGTGACGGTCGCCAACGCGGTGGGCAACGGCGTGGCCGACGACAAGCTCATCTACTCCTACCTGCCCGAGCTGACCCGGTTCTACCTCGACGAGGACCCCATCCTGGGCAACGTCGACACCTTCCGGTGCGAGCAGCCCTCCGCCCTGCAGCACGTGCTCGACCACCTCGACGAGATGGTCGTCAAGCCGGTCGACGGCTCCGGCGGCAAGGGCCTGGTGGTCTGCAACACGGCCGACGGCCCGACGCTGGACAAGGTGCGCAAGCAGCTCACCGCCGACCCGCGCGGCTGGATCGCCCAGCCCGTCGTGCAGCTGTCGACCGTGCCCACCTTCATCGACGGCAAGCTCGCCCCGCGCCACGTCGACCTGCGCCCGTTCGCCGTCAACGACGGCGAGCGCGTGCGGGTGCTGCCCGGCGGCCTGACCCGGGTCGCCCTGCCCGAGGGTGAGCTGGTGGTCAACTCCAGCCAGGGCGGTGGCTCCAAGGACACCTGGGTGCTCTCCGACCGCCGCCCGACCGGAAACGCACCGAACCGGCTGCCCGACAACCGCGAGGTGGTCGTCATGAGCGCACCTACGGCATCCCACGAGGACAGCATGCGCGAGCAGCAGCAGCAACAGCAGCAGCAGACCTCGGGCGCCCGACGGCCGGGGAGCGACCCGTGCTGAGCCGGATCGCCGAGTCGCTGTTCTGGATCGGCCGCTACACCGAGCGCGCCGACGGCACCGCCCGCATCGTCGACGTGCTGCGCCTGCAGCTGCTCGAGGACCCCGGCGCCGACGAGGCCACCGCGGCGCGCACCGTGCTCTCGGTGATCATGGGGATGCCGTTCGAGGGCGACGTCGGCTTCGCCGACGTGAGCGCCGCGCTGGTCTTCGACCGCTCCAACGCCAGCTCGATCACCGGCGCCTGGTTCGCGGCCCGCGAGAACGCGCGCCGCGCCCGCGAGACCCTCTCGACCGAGCTGTGGGAGGGCATCAACACCACCTGGCACCGCTGGCACGGCTTCGGCCGCACGGTCGCCACCGAGCGGCACCTGTCATGGGTGCGCGAGCGCGCCGCCCTGGTGAGCGGCATCGCCGACTCGACGATGTCGCACGACGAGGCGTGGGACTTCCTCGTGCTCGGCCGCAGCCTCGAGCGGGCCGACATGACCGCGCGGCTCGTCGCCACCGGCGGGCTGCCGCGCGGTGGCGCTCCGTGGTCGGTCGTGCTGTCCAGCTGCGGTGCGCAACAGGCGTTCATGCGCAGCCAGCGGGGCCTGCTCAGCGACGACCGGGCTGCTGCCTTCCTCGTGCTCGACCGCGAGTTCCCCCGCTCGGTGCTGTTCGCGTTGTCCGAGGCCGAGCGCCGCCTCGACGCCCTGGCACCGCAGCAGGAGCGGATCGGGGTCCCCGACGAGGCGCGGCGCCAGCTGGGCCGCATCCGCACCTCGCTGGAGTACCGGGCGACCCCGGACATCATCAACGACCTGCCCGCCCAGATGCAGCGCGTGCAGCGCGCCGTCATGAACAGCTCGCAGGCCATCGCCAAGCGCTACTTCCAATCCGGCCCCCTGCAGACCTGGACCAAGGACGGGGTGTTCTGACGTGCGGCGCTGGCGCATCGTGCACACGACGTCACTGGCCTACGACGGCCGGGTGCGGGCCGCGCACAACGAGCTTCGGATGACGCCGGTCAACGAGCCCGGGCAGACCACCCTGGAGAACCGCATCCGGATCCGGCCGATGACCTGGAGCCACGTCTACCGCGACCACTGGGGCACGCACGTGATGGCGATGGAGAGCCTGGCCGAGCACGAACGGCTCGACATCGAGGCGATCTCGACGGTCGAGCGCACCCCGGTCGAGCGGCACGAGCCGTCGCTGGGCTGGGACGCCGTGCGCGACAGCGCGGTGCAGGACCGCAGCTACGAGTGGCTGATGCTCTCGGCGCGCACCCGGCCCGGGCGCGGCATCAAGGACCTGGCGGATGCCGTGCGCGGCCTGCCGACGCCGCGCGCCGCGGCCGAGGAGCTCAGCGCCCTGGTGCGCGCCGAGATGCGCTACCAGCCCGGGGCCACCGGGGTGCACAGCCGCGGCGAGGAGGCCTGGGCCGAGCGGTCGGGCGTGTGCCAGGACTTCGCGCACATCACCGTCGGGGCGCTGCGCAGCCTCGGGGTGCCGGCCCGCTACGTCTCGGGCTACCTCGTGCCGACAAAGGACTCGGCGGTCGGCGACACGAGCAAGGGCGAGAGCCACGCCTGGGTCGAGTTCTGGGACGACGGCTGGATCGCCGTCGACCCCACCAACGGCACCGAGGTCGGGCGCGACCACGTGGTCGTCGCGCGCGGGCGTGACTACGAGGACGTGCCGCCGTTCAAGGGCATCTACTCGGGGCGGGCCAAGGCCTCGCTCCAGGTCGTCGTCGCGATCACCCGGCTGGCCTGACCCCCAGCGCGTGGTGCCCGTCGCGGGCCACGTGCCGCCGGGCGTGGGCGATGGCGTCGGGCGTGTGCTCGAACACGTGGTGCAGGCCGGTGAGGTGCTGGTGGATGCCGGTCGCCTCCAACCGCGGCACGAAGCGGGCCGGCATCCCGGAGAGCAGCACCGTGACACCGCGCGACTCCAGCGCGCGCACCGTGTCGGCCAGCACCGCGGCGCCGGTGGCGTCCAGGGTCGTCACGTGCGCCATCCGCAGGATGGCCACCTTGACGTTGCTGATCTCGGTGAGCTCGAGCAGGGCGGTGTGCGCGCCGCCGAAGAACAGCGGCCCCTCGAGCCGGTAGGCGACGATCTGCTCGTCGAGCAGGGCTCGCTCCTCGGCGGCGTGGTCGTCGCTCCCGCCCTGCGCCGAGTCGGCGTCGCGTGACCCGTCGACGTCGGCCAGCGTCTCCTCGCGCAGCGCCGTGGTGTTCGCCAGCTGGCGCAGGGCGAGCGCGCCCGCGGTGATGATGCCGAGCACGACCGCCGTGGCGAGGTCGAGCACCACGGTGGCGAGGAAGGTCAGGGCGAGCACGAAGGCGTCGCTACGCGAGGCGCGCACCAGGGCGCGCAGGCTCGACACCTCGATCATCCGCACCGCGGTGGCGATGAGCACGCCGGCCAGGGCTGCGAGGGGGATCCACCCGACCACCGGGGCCAGGGCCAGCACCACGATCAGGAGCACGAGCGAGTGCACGACGGCGGCCAGGCGCGAGCGGCCGCCGGAGCGCACGTTGACCGCCGTGCGGGCGATCGCCGCCGTGGCGGGGATGCCGCCGAGCATCGGCGACACCAGGTTGGCCAGCCCCTGCCCGAACAGCTCGCGATCGGGGTCGTGGCGGGTCGACACGCTCATCGCGTCGGCGACGGTGGCCGACAGCAGGCTCTCGAGCGCGGCCAGGGCGGCGACGGCGACGGCGGGTGCGACGAGCACGCGCAGCTCGCTCAGCGTCACCGACGGCACGGTGAAGGTGAACAGCTGCGAGGGCAGGGCGCCGATGGTGGCCACCTGCAGGTGGGCGACCTTGGTGATGACGGTGGCCGCCACGACGGCGATCAGCGCCACGGGGACGGCGGGACGCACCCGGGAGCCGAGCAGGATCAGCACGGCGACGCCGGCGCTCAGGGCCAGCGCGGCGAGGTTCGGCGCGGAGAACCAGTCGACGAGCGCGCCGACCGCCCCCACGACGACGTGCTCGTGCGTGCTCGCTGTCCCGAGCGCCGCGGGCACCTGCTGCAGGGCGATCAGGGCGGCGATGCCGAGGGTGAACCCCTCGATGACCGGGAGCGGGATGAACCGCACGTAGCGGCCGGCCCCCGCCAAGCCCATCGCGACGAGGAAGACCCCGGCCATCAGCCCGACCACGGCCACGCCGCTCGCACCGTGCTCGGCGACGATCGGCACCAGCACCACGGTCATCGCGCCGGTGGGGCCGGAGACCTGCACGTGGCTGCCGCCGAACACCGCGGCCACGACGCCGGCGACGATGGCCGTCACGAGGCCGGCGGTGGCGCCGAGGCCCGACGCGATGCCGAAGGCCAGGGCCAGGGGGAGCGCGACGACGCCCACGGTCACCCCGGCGACGAGGTCGGCGCGGGGGGAGTGCAGCATCGCCCGCAGGTCACGGCGGCGCGGTCGCACGGCATCCAGCCTCGTGCGGAGCAAACGGAGCGCGTCGGCGCCGGTGGGGGCCGTGCTCACGGCTTACCCGCAGGCGTGATGTCGTCGACCAGGCCGCCCTGGTCGGCGTTCTGGGTCTCGAGGATGGCCCGGGCGCTCGCCAGCAGGTCCTTCACGGCCGGCAGGGCCAGCGAGTAGACCACCTCGCCCCCTTCGCGGCGCTGGGTGACCAGGCCGGCGAGGCGCAGCACGGCCAGCTGGTGCGAGAGGTTCGGCGCCTCGACGTGGATGTTCGCGCGCAGGTCGTGCACCGGCCGGTCGTGTTCGGACAGCAGCTCGAGCACCCGGATGCGCACCGGGTGCGCGATGGTGCGGAAGAAGGCGGCCTTGGCCTGGTAGAGCGGGACGGGCATGTCAGGAGTCCTTGCAGAGTTGCATAACTCTGCAAGTATGCACCCTCTGCTCAGCCGGACCCGCTGGCTCCGTGGCAGACGGCCTCCACGTTGATGCCGTCGGGGTCGGCGACGAACGCGCCGTAGTAGCCGGGGTGGTAGGCGGGCCCGGCCGCGGTGACCTCCCGGGCCGGGATTCCGCTCGCGACGCGATCGGCTCGTACCCTTGGTGGCGCCATGACTATCGCGAAGACCTACGACGTGCGCACCCACGGGTGCCAGATGAACGTGCACGACTCCGAGCGCCTGGCCGGGCTGCTCGAGACGGCCGGCTACGTCGACCTCGCGAGCATCCCCGCCGCGCAGCGCCCCGCCGTCGCCGACGTCGTCGTCTTCAACACCTGCGCGGTGCGCGAGAACGCCGACAACAAGCTCTACGGCAACCTGGGCCAGCTGCGCCCGGCGAAGACCGCGAACCCCGACCTGCAGATCGCGGTCGGCGGCTGCATGGCGCAGAAGGACCGCGAGACCATCGTCAAGCGGGCCCCCTGGGTCGACGTCGTCTTCGGCACCCACAACATCGGCAGCCTCCCCGCGCTGCTCGACCGGGCCCGGCACAACAAGCGCGCCGAGGTCGAGATCCTCGAGTCGCTCGAGACCTTCCCCTCGACGCTTCCCACCCGCCGCGACTCGGCCTTCGCCGGCTGGGTGTCGATCTCGGTGGGCTGCAACAACACCTGCACCTTCTGCATCGTGCCGAGCCTGCGCGGCAAGGAGCAGGACCGCCGCCCGGGCGAGATCCTCGCCGAGGTCGAGGCGCTGGTCGCACAGGGCGTCGTCGAGGTGACCCTGCTCGGCCAGAACGTCAACACCTACGGCGTCGAGTTCGGCGACAAGCTGGCGTTCGGCAAGCTGCTGCGCGCCTGCGGCGGGGTCGAGGGCCTGGAACGGGTGCGGTTCACCAGCCCGCACCCGGCGGCGTTCACCGACGACGTCATCGCGGCGATGGCGCAGACGCCGAACGTCATGCCGAGCCTGCACATGCCGCTGCAGTCCGGCTCCGACCGGGTGCTCAAGGCGATGCGCCGCTCCTACCGCAGCGAGAAGTTCCTCGGCATCATCGACAAGGTGCGGGCCGCCATCCCCGACGCCGCCATCACCACCGACCTCATCGTCGGCTTCCCGGGCGAGACCGAGGCCGACTTCGCGCAGACCCTGCGCGTGGTCGAGGCCTCGCGCTTCTCGAGCGCCTTCACCTTCCAGTACTCCATCCGGGCCGGCACCCCCGCCGCGACGATGCCCGACCAGGTGCCCAAGGCCGTGGTCCAGGAGCGCTTCGAGCGGCTGATCGAGCTGCAGGAGCGGGTCAGCTGGGCCGAGAACCGCACCGTCGAGGGCCGCGAGGTCGAGGTGCTCGTCGCCCCCGGCGAGGGCCGCAAGGACGGCGCCACCGCGCGGCTGTCCGGGCGGGCCCGCGACAACCGGCTCGTGCACTTCGCGGTGCCCGAGGGCGCCGAGCGTCCGCGCCCCGGTGACGTGGTCACCGTCGGGGTCACCTACGGCGCCCCGCACCACCTGGTGGCCGACAGCGGTGTGCAGGGCGGGGCGTATGCCGTGCGCCGCACCCGTGGGGGCGATGCCTGGGCGGCACTGCAGGATGCCGCGGTGCCCGGGAAGCCGGCGGTGTCGCTCGGCATGCCGTCGGTCGGCCGGCCGGTGGCCGCGGCCGCCTCGGCTCCCGCCTGCTCCGCCTGACCCGCCCCACCACTTTCGCGAACGGCCGAGGCCCCCGACCTGGTGGTCGGGGGCCTCGGTTGCGTCATGGGAGGCTCAGGGCTCGCCGATGGCCCCGTCGGCCTTCACCTGCGCCTGGTCGACCTGTTCGGCGTACTTGCCACCAGTCGTGCTGTCGACGGCATCGCCGCCGCGCTCGATGGCCTGGTCGCTGAACTTCTCGACCTGGTCGGGGTGGTCTGCGGCCAGCCCTGAAAGCTTCTCCTTGGCGCTGTCAAAGAAACTCACGCGGCCTCCTCTCGCTCGGGGACAGGGCTCCCCCTCAGGGGAGTCCCTCCAGTAGACGTCAGGATCGGCGCGGGCGCCACCCCTTTGACACGGTCAGCTGGTCGGGTCGAGCCAGCCGTGCACCAGGGGCACGACCGAGGCGCCCTCGCCGCTGGCCGACGCGACCCGCTTCATCGACCCGGCCCGGATGTCGCCGGCGGCGAAGACGCCCGGCACGGTGGTCTCGAGGTTGGCCGGCGGCAGCCCGTCGACCCAGTGCGAGGTGGGGATGTCGCGCCCGGTCAGCACGAAGCCGCGCGCGTCGCGGGCGAGCGCCGGCGGCAGCCAGTCGCAGCGCGGCTCGGCGCCGAGCAGCAGGAACAGCCCGCGGCACTCGCGCCGGCTCACCTCACCGGAAGTGGTGTCTCGCACGCCGATCCACTCCAGGCGCCCCTCACCACCACCGTCGACGACCTCGGAGCAGGGCAGCACGGTGATGCGCGGGTTGTACGCGATCTCGCCGATCAGGTAGGACGACATGGTCGCCTCGAGCCCTTCACGCCGCACCAGGATGGTCACCGACTGCGCGAACTTCGACAGGTGGATGGCGGCCTGGCCGGCGGAGTTGCCGCCACCCACGACGACCACGTCGTAGCCCTCCAGCTCGCGGGCCGCGCTCATGGCGCTGCCGTAGTAGACGCCCAGGCCGACCAGCGCCTCGACGGCCGGCACCCCCAGCTTCCGGTAGGTGACGCCGGCCGACACCACGACGGCGCGCGCCCGCACGTCCCCACCGTCGGTGTGCAGCACGAACGGCTCGCCGTCGGCGCCCACCTCGAGCTCGGTGACCGACCACCCGGTGAAGAACCGGGTGCCGAACCGGATGGCCTGGTTGCGGGCCCGCTGCGCCAGCCGCATCCCGGAGATGCCGCGGGGGAAGCCGAGGTAGTTGCGGATCATCGATGACGTGCCGGCCTGGCCGCCCACCGCCTCCGACTCCAGCACCACGGTGCTCAGCCCCTCCGACGACGAGTACACCGCGGCCGCGAGCCCGGCGGGCCCGGCGCCGACGACGGCGACGTCGACCACGGCATCCAGCTCGATGTCGGTCGGCGTGCCGAAGGCGCGCAGCGCGACGTCACGCACGCTGGTGGGCGAGAAGATCTCCCGGTCGACGGCCTCGACCAGCGGGAACACCGGTATGCCGCCGGCGCGTTCGATCACATCGCGCCCCTGCTCGCTGTCGGGGGAGTAGGTGCGGTTGGGCATCCCCATCCGGTCGAGGAAGTCGCGGATGCCCTGGGTCAGGGCGTCGGGCGTGGGCGTGACGATGCGCACCGTGTCGACCTCGGGCGCCGCCACGGTCGATCCCCAGTCGGAGAGCAGCTCGCACACGGCGGTGTGGAACTCCTCGTCGCGCACGCCGCGCGGCATCAGGAGGAACGCGTCGTACTTGCCCTTGGCGAGCCCGCCGCGCAGGGCCGGCGCGTCGGCCAGGAAGTGCGACCAGTGCGCCGCCACGAGCCGGCGCGAGGTGGGAACCACCGTGCGCCAGAGCGCGAACGCCTCGAGCACGTGGAAGCCGGGCAGCTGCGACTCCGAGACGAACATGGCGACCTGGCCGCCGCCGGCCACGACCCGGCGGGCCACCCGCTCGGCCTCCTCGACGGACGTGGTCGTCAGCACGTCGTAGTCGCGCGAGTAGCGACCGAACTCGTCGGTGAGGAACTCGGCGTGCTCGGGGGCCACGAGGACGATGGCGGGGTTCATCGCACGATCGTAGGAGTGTGTGGCTCCCGACGTCGCCGTCGGATGCAGGTTCGGGCTCTGCCAGAATCACCCGCATGGCCATCCGACCAGTCGTCATCACCGGGGAACCCGTCCTGCACCGGCGCGCCCAGGCCGTCGAGGTCATCGACGACGGCATTCGCGAGCTGGTCGCCGACATGTTCGACACCATGGATGCCGCGCGCGGTGTCGGCCTGGCCGCGCCCC
This sequence comes from uncultured Actinomycetota bacterium, assembly GCA_963800505.1. GTDB lineage: Bacteria > Actinomycetota > Actinomycetes > Actinomycetales > Dermatophilaceae > Fodinibacter. The sequence goes on along the minus strand of CAWDBL010000022.1, from coordinate 11,918 downwards.
AGGTGGGGGTGGGCCTGCGGATCTTCACCTGGCAGCTCACCAACGACGACGGCATCCCGCCGCGCGGCGTCGTGATCAACCCCTACCTCACCTCGGCCAAGCCCATCGTCGGCGAGCCCGACCCGCACGAGGAGGTCGAGGGGTGCCTGTCCGTACCGGGCGAGTCGTACCCCCTGCGCCGCGGCGAGGCGGCCTCCCTCACCGGGCAGGACCTCGACGGCGCCGAGCTGCACTACGAGGCCACCGGCTGGTTCGCCCGGATGCTGCAGCACGAGTACGACCACCTCAACGGGTTCCTCTACGTCGACCGGCTCACCGGCAAGTGGTCGCGCAAGGCGCGCAAGGCCGTCAAGGGCTACGGCTGGGGTGTTCCCGGCCTCACCTGGATGCCGGGTGAGGACCGCGACCCGTTCGGCCACGACGACGAGACCCCCGAGGACGAGCGCAGCGACTGACGTGGGTGACACCGTCGTCGCGGTGGTCGGCCCGACCGCCACCGGCAAGTCCGACCTCGCCATCGCGCTGGCGGAGCACCTGGGCGGAGAGGTGGTCGGCGCCGACGCCTCGCAGCTCTACCGGGGGATGGACATCGGCACGGCGAAGGTGCCGCCCGAGGAGCGGCACGGCATCGCGCACCACCAGCTCGACGTGCTCGACGTGACGCAGGAGGCCAGCCTCGCCGCCTACCAGCGCGCGGCGCGGGCCGACATCGAGGCGGTGCTGGCGCGCGGCGCCCTGCCGGTGGTCGCCGGCGGGTCGGGGCTCTACGTGCGGGCGGCCCTCGACCGCCTCGAGATCCCGCCGACCGACCCCGACATCCGTGCCGCCCTCGAGCAGCGACTCGCCGCCGAGGGCGTCGCAGCGCTGCTCGCCGAGCTACAGGCTGCCGATCCCGCAGCCGCCGACGCGATCGAGCCCAACAACGGCCGCCGCGTCGTGCGGGCGCTCGAGGTCATCGCCCTGACCGGCCGCCCGTTCAGCGCCACCATGCCGACGCGCGAGTTCGTGCGGCCGACCGTGCTCATCGGGCTGCGCACCGACCGGACGGCGCTCGACACCCGCATCGACCGCCGGGCCCAGCGGATGTTCGACGCCGGGCTGGTCGAGGAGACCCGTGCCCTGGTCGACCTCGGGCTGCGCGAGGGACGCACCGCGAGCCGGGCCGTCGGCTACGCGCAGGCGCTCGCCGTCCTCGACGGCACGATGAGCCTAGGTGATGCCGTCGCCGACACCGCGCTGCGCACCCGGCGGCTGGTGCGCCGCCAGGAGTCGTGGTTCGGCGCCGACCCGAGGGTCACCTGGTTCGACCCGATGGCGGAGCCTCTCGACTCCCTCGTGGACCGGGTGGTCGAGCTCGTGACCCACAATGGGCACCATGGCTGACCGGCTCACCTTCACCAAGGGGCACGGCACGGAGAACGACTTCGTGCTCGTGCCCGACCTCGACGGCACCCTCGGCCTCACCGCCGCCCACGCGGCCGCCCTGGCCGACCGGCGCGCCGGCATCGGGGGAGACGGCGTCATCCGGGTGGTGCCGGCCGAGCTCGCCGACGACCCGGCCGTGGTCGCGCAGGCCGGGGCCGCCCGGTGGTTCATGGACTACCGCAACGCCGACGGCAGCCTGTCCGAGATGTGCGGCAACGGCACCCGGGTGTTCGCGGCCTACCTGCGCCGCGAGGGGCTGGAGACGGCCGACGAGTTCGCCATCGCCACCCGCGCGGGCGTGAAGCACGTGCGCGTCGACGGCGAGGGGTTCGCCGTCGACCTCGGTCCGTGGCGGCTGACCGACCCCGAGACCGCCGAGCGCGACGGCTTCGACGCCCTGGTGCACCTCGACGACGATGGCGACCCCTGCTCGGCGCTGCGCGTCGAGCTCGGCAACCCGCACACCGTCGTCGCGCTGCCCGAGGCCGTCGACCTCGACAACCTCGACCTGACCCGGGCCCCGCGGGTGCGCCCGGAGCCGCCGCACGGCACCAACGTCGAGCTCGTGCGGCCGATGGGGCCGGGGCACATCGCGATGCGCGTGCACGAGCGCGGCGTGGGCGAGACCCGGTCGTGCGGCACGGGGGCCTGTGCGGCCGCCATCGCCACCAGCTTCTGGGCCGGCAGCCTCGACACCGGCGCCACCTGGCTGGTCGACGTGCCCGGCGGACGGCTCACCGTGCGCCTGCTGCCGAACCACGGCGTCGAGCTGGCCGGCCCGGCCGTACTCGTCGCCGACGGCACGGTGGCGACGGCCCTGCTGCCCGACTGACGCACCGGCCGAAACCCGGCCGTCCGCTCGGCGCGACAGGCCGCGAGGCCGGGGCTACGGTGCCGTGATGGGGACCCCACGCGCCGTCGCACCCGTCCGACCCACCCGCCGCCGGCTCGCCGCCGGGCTGGCCCTCGGCGTTGCCGCCGCCCTCGCGGTCGCGTCGCCGAGCACCGCGGCGCAGGAGGGCCACGACCGACCCGGTCACGGTGGGCGACCGCCGGTCGGCCACCAGCTGCCGAAGGTCGCCGTCATGACCGGCTCCGGGGGCGCCGTCGCCAGCGTCGACCCGGTGGCCAGCCAGGTGGGCATCGACGTCCTGCGGTTCGGCGGCAACGCCACCGACGCCGCGGTCGCGACGGCCGCCGCGCTCGGGGTCACCGAGCCCTACTCGACGGGCATCGGGGGCGGCGGCTTCTTCGTCCACTACGACGCGCGCAAGCACCGCGTCGAGACCATCGACGGGCGGGAGGCGGCGCCCTCGACCTACGACGAGACGGCCTTCCTCGACGCCGCCGGCCAGCCGCTGCCGTTCGCCAAGGCCGTCAACTCCGGTCTGTCGGTGGGGGTCCCGGGCACACCGGCCACGTGGGAGCGGGCGGTCGACCGCTGGGGCAGCCGACGCCTCGGCACCCTCCTCCGGCCGGCCGAGCGCATCGCCCGCGACGGCTTCGTCGTCGACCAGACCTTCCACCAGCAGACGCTCGACAACGCCGCGCGCTTCTCCCAGTTCCCCGAGACGGCGAAGGTGTTCCTCCCCGGCGGCGTGGCCCCGGCCACGGGCTCGGTGTTCCGCAACCCCGACATGGCCAGGGCCTTCCGGCTGCTGCGCACCGAGGGTGTCGACGCGCTGTACCGCGGGCGGCTCGGCCGCGACCTCGTCGCCCAGGTGCAGCACCCGACGACCGCGCCCGGCGTGAGCGTGCCCGCCGGCGCGCTGACCACGCGCGACCTCGCCCGCTACCGCGTCCTCGACAAGGACCCGGTCCGCGCGCGCTACCAGGGCAAGGACGTCTACGGGATGCCGGTGCCCAGCAGCGGAGGCATCGCGGTCGGCGAGATCCTCAACCTCGTCGAGGCCTACGACGAGCGCACCGGCACGCCGACCAGCGGGGTCGACGACGTCCAGTACCTCCACCGCTTCTCGGAGGCCTCCGCCACCGCGTTCGCCGACCGCAACCGCTACGTCGGCGACGTGCGCGGCGTCCCGGTCAAGGAGCTGCTGTCGCAGGCCTTCGCCGACGAGCGGGCGTGCCTGTTCTCCCCCACCGCGGCGATGCCCCGGCCGGTGCCCTTCGGCAGCCCCGACGGCCGGTACTCCGACTGCGCGGAGGGCACGCCGTCGGGCATCCTCCCGCACGACGGCACCTCGACGACCCACCTGTCGGTCGTCGACCGCTGGGGCAACGCGGTCGCCTACACCTCGACGATCGAGCAGACCGGCGGCTCGGGCATCACGGTGCCGGGCTGGGGGTTCCTCCTCAACAACGAGCTGACCGACTTCAACTTCGTCCCGCTGAGCCCCGGTGTGCCGGACCCGAACCTTCCCGGCCCCTCGAAGCGGCCGCGCTCGTCGATGTCGCCGACGATCGTCCTCGATGACGGCCGGCTCGACCTCGTGGCGGGCAGCCCGGGTGGCGCCTCGATCATCACGACGACGGCCCAGATCCTCCTCGGCCACTACGAGCGGAACCTGTCCCTCGGTGACGCCCTGGCCGCGCCGAGGCTCTCCAGCCGCAACGGGTCGAGCGAGCAGGCCGAGCCGGCGATCGCCGCCGGGCCCGTCGGGACCGGGCTGAGGGGCCTCGGCCACACGCTGAGCTCCACCCCGGAGATCGGTGCGGCGACGGCAATTCAGGTGCTCGGCCACGGGAGGTACACGGCAGCTGCCGAGCCGACCCGGCGCGGAGGGGGCTCGGCGATGGTCGTGCGCCCCGACCGGCGTCAACGGTGACGGACCTCGAGAACGCGGCGCTCAGCGTCCCAGCGCTGACCTGACGTCCCGCCCGACGAACTCGACGAACCCCTCGAGGTCCGGCTCGTCCTCGGTGGGCTGGAGCACCACGCTCGTGGCGCCGATCGCCGCGAGCCGGCGCACGGCATCCGCCACGGTCGCCGCGTCGCCGGCCACGCCGCGGCCGAGTGCGCCGTCGGCACGGTCCCACCGGTGCAGCTCGCCGGCGAGGCGCTCCTCAGCCCCCGGCCCGGTCGCGGTCATCAGGTGCGTGACGACCGGCATCCGGCCCGCATCGGCGCCGTGACCCGCGACCCAGCCGGCCTGCGCCGCCGCCACGGCGTCGGTGAGCTCGGCATCCGAGGTGACCGACCCGATGAGGATGCCGTCGCCCACCCGGCCGGCCAGCTCGAGCGTGCGCGGCCCGGTGCCACCCACGAGCAACGGGGTGCCCGGCTCGGGCGGCCAGTCCAGGCGCACCCGGTCGAGCGTCACGTAGCGCCCGGAGACGCTGACCTCGGCACCGTCGAGCAGCAGGCGCAGCGCCTCGGCGTACTCGCGCAGCAGGGTCAGCGGTGAGGCGGCGCGCGCGCCGACCTGGCCCATCCAGTCCTGCACGCCGTGGCCGATGCCGGGCAGCAGGCGGCCGGGGAAGAGCCGGTGCAGCGTGGCCACCTCCATCGCCAGCAGCGCCACGTTCCGCAGCGGCACCGGGGCGAGGCCGATGCCCACCCGTACTCGCTCGGTCCAGGCCAGGGCCGCGCCCGCGGCGGCGATGGAGGACTCCTTGAAGCAGTCCTCCCACAGCCACAGCTCGTCGAGGTGCCGGTCGGCCGCCGCGGCGAGCGGGCGCAGCGCCTCGGGCGGGAGCGTCGGCACGAGCACGACGCCGAGGGCGGGGACGGTGGTCTCGGTCATGGCTGCCTCACCTCGAGCACCCGGAAGCCCTTGCTCGAGGTCAGCCGGGTGCACGGCATCCCCAGCTCTGACTCGATCCACCGCTGCAGGCTGTCCGAGCCCAGGTTGCGCTGCACGACGAGGTGGGCGACGCCCGTCGGGGCCAGCCGGGGCAGCCAGGTGCGCAGCAGGTCGTGCAGCACCGCCTTGCCGACCCGGATCGGGGGGTTGGACCAGATCAGGTCGAACCGCACGTCATCGGGGATGCCGTCCGCGGTCGTCGCGCGCACGCCGTCGAGCCCCAGGGCGGCCGCCGTGCGGCGGGTGAGGTCGAGCGCGCGCTCGTTGACGTCGAGGGCCCACACCGTGGCAGCCGGCGACGCCAGGGCGAGGCTGAGGGCGATCGGGCCCCAGCCGCAGCCGAGGTCGAGGAAGGTGCCGGTGGCCGGCGGCTCGGGCGCCTCGTCGAGGAGCACGGCCGTGCCCTTGTCCAGGCCGCCGGGGGAGAAGATGCCCGGCGCCACCTCCACCTCGACCACGCGCCCGGCCAGGCGCACGGTGGTGCGCCGTCGCTCGTCGGCGCTCGCCGGTGCGGCCGTGAAGTAGTGGTCGGGCGTCTCCATCGCGAGCACACGCTACCGAGCAGCGGAAGAAACCGTTGGCCGCGGGGCGTTTCGCAATGAGACCCTAGGGAGAACATGACTGCGAAGAACATCCTTTCCGGGCGGGCCGAAGCGCTCGCCGACGACACCGTTTTCGACACCGCGACCCTCGATGAGTCGGGCTTCGTGCTGGACGACGAGGTCTCCTTCGACGGCGACCAGCTCGACCGCGAGGAGCGCGCCTCGCTGCGCCGCGTCGCCGGGCTCTCCACCGAGCTCGAGGACGTCACCGAGGTCGAGTACCGCCAGCTGCGGCTCGAGCGGGTGGTGCTGGCTGCCGTGTGGAGCGAGGGCACCGCCGACGACGCCGAGAACTCCATGCGTGAGCTCGCCGCGCTCGCCGAGACGGCCGGCTCCGAGGTGCTCGCCGGGGTGGTGCAGCGCCGGTCGAACCCCGACCCGGCCACCTACCTCGGCAAGGGCAAGGCCGCCGAGCTGCGCGACATCGTCATCGCCGAGGGCGCCGACACCGTGGTCTGCGACACCGAGCTCGCGCCCAGCCAGCGGCGCGCGCTCGAGGACGTCGTCAAGGTCAAGGTCATCGACCGCACCGCGCTGATCCTCGACATCTTCGCCCAGCACGCCAAGTCGCGAGAGGGCAAGGCCCAGGTCGAGCTGGCCCAGCTGCAGTACCTCCTGCCGCGGCTGCGTGGCTGGGGTGAGTCGATGTCGCGCCAGGCCGGTGGCCAGGCCGCCGGCGGCCAGGGCATGGGCTCGCGCGGCCCGGGTGAGACCAAGATCGAGCTCGACCGCCGCCGGATCAACACCCGCATCGCGAAGCTGCGGCGTGAGATCAAGGAGATGAAGACGGTCCGCGACACCAAGCGCGGCAGCCGCAGGGCCAACGCCGTGCCGAGCGTCGCGATCGCCGGCTACACGAACGCCGGGAAGTCCTCGATCCTCAACCGGCTCACCGGTGCCGGCGTGCTCGTCGAGAACCAGCTGTTCGCGACCCTCGACCCCACCGTCCGCCGGTCCGAGACCCCCGACGGCCGGCTCTACACGCTCGTCGACACCGTCGGCTTCGTGCGCGCCCTGCCGCACCAGCTCGTCGAGGCCTTCCGGTCCACGCTCGAGGAGGTGGCCGAGGCCGACCTGCTGCTGCACGTCGTCGACGGCTCGCACCCCGACCCCGAGGGCCAGATCTCGGCCGTGCGCTCCGTGCTCGCCGACGTCGAGGCCACGGACGTCCGCGAGGTCATCGTCATCAACAAGGCCGACCTCGCCGACCCCGAGGTCATCGACCGGCTGCGCCGGCACGAGAAGCACTCGATCGTGGTCTCGGCCCGCACCGGCGCGGGGCTCGACGAGCTGCGCGCCCTCATCGCCGACGAGCTGCCCCAGCCCGACATCGACGTCGAGGTGCTCGTGCCCTACGAGCGCGGCGACCTGGTCAGCCGCATCCACGAGACGGGTGAGGTGCTCGCCAGCGAGCACGTCGCCGACGGCACCCGGCTCACCGCCCGGGTGACGCCCGACCTCGCCGGCGACCTCACGGCATACGCCGTCTGAGCGGTCCGGGCCTCGGGTCCAGGGTTCGACACCCGGAGAACGCCGCCCCTGCGGTACTACCCCCACCGGTACCCTCGCGACGTGCAGAAGGCGCCCCGTGAGCTCACGACGAACCGGCTGACCCTGCGGCCGCCCGGGCGGGGCGACCGGTCGCTGTGGGTCGCCCTGCACCGCGACCCGGCGCTGTACGAGCACGCGATGTTCGCGATGCCCGAGAGCGACGAGGCGGACCGGTGGTTCACCGAGTGCCTCGACCGCTGGGAGAGCGACGGCTTCGACTACGGCGTGGTCGAGGAGACCAACACGCGCACCGGCATCGGCGTCGGGGGGCTGCGGCGCAAGGGCGTCGACGGTGAGCAGGTGCTCAACCTCTACTACCGCCTCGCCGGGGCCGTGCACGGGCGTGGGCTCGCGTCAGAGGCGGCCCGCTCCTGGACCGCGCACGCCCTGGAGTGGCTTCCGGACCTCCCGGTCGTGGCGCGCAGCCGCGCGTCGAACGTCGCCTCGGTGCGCACGGCGCTCGCCGCTGGCCTGCAGGAGGTCCGGATGCCGGGTGCCGGCGGCGACGCGGTGGCCGACTGGACGGTGTTGCGGGCGCCCCGGGTGGAGGCCCGCACCGCGTTCGACGAGCAGACCCGGGAGGCGCTGCTGGACCTGTGGTGCGCGGTCAACGACGCCGGAGGCGCGGTCGGCTTCCTGCCCGGGGCGCCCCGATCGCAGGTGGCTCGGACCCTCTCGACGCACGAGGAGGGCATGGCCGAGGGCACGACCATCGGCGTGCTGCTGCGGGGCCCTGACCAGGGCGTGGTCGGGGCCGGGTTCTGGGTGGCCGACCGCAACGTGCTGCTCGGGCACACGCGCACGGCCTACCGGATCATGACCCACCCCGAGCTGCGCGGGCGCAACCTCGGGCGGCTGCTGATGGCGGCGATGCACCGGGTGGCGCGGCAGCAGAACGTCGAGGTGGCCATGCTCGACGTGCGCAGCGGGCTGGGGTCGACGCGCTTCTACGAGGGCTGCGGCTACGTCGAGGTGGGGCGGGTGCCTGGCGTCATCCGGGTGGCTCCCGGCGACGACCGCGACAGCGTGGTCATGGCTCGTCGCCTGGACGGCCGGCCGATGGTGGCTGATGGTCGGGCGTGAGCCCGGTGGCATCGGTTGCCTGCAGCGCGGCCCGGTCGCGCAGGGCCGCCTCGGCGAGCGCGAGACCTGAGGCGCTGTAGATGTGCAGCACCGTGTCGGCGCCGCGCTCGAGCAGCTCCGTGACCTCGTCGTCATAGCGCGCCACGGCCGCGACGGTCCCGGTGAAGTGTCGGGCGCGCACCACCGTGAGGGCGCCCAGGTTCGCGTGGTGGAAGGGCATCGCGAGGACGACGGTGCGCAGCGACCGCACCGCCACGAGCCGCTGCCAGAGTGCGCTGTCGGAGGCGTCGCCCGCCACGACCTCCAGGCCCCGAGACTGCAGGTCGGCGACGCGCCGCTCGTCGTGCTCGATGCCGAGCACTCGCAGCCCCTCGTCGGCCAGGCGGGTGTAGGCGCCGGCCCCGACCCGGCCCAGGCCGAGCACCAGCACGTCCACGTCGTGGAGCGGGATCGGTCGCTCCAGCGGGTCCAGGCGCTCGGTGTCGTGCTCGGGCCAGCGGGCCTGCAGGGCGTCGGCCCATCGCTCCCCGCGCCGGTTCACCGCGGTCGAGACCAGGAAGCTGGCCGCAACGGCGACGGACACCGTGGTGAGCCACCCGGGGTCGAGTGCTCCTGCTCCGACGGCGGTGGCGGCCACGACGAGGGCGAACTCGGAGTTGTTGGCCAGGGCGAGCCCGGTCAGGGCGGAGGTGCGACGCCGCACTCCCAGCACCGTCAGGAGCAGGACGTACAGGGACGTCTGCACCGGCAGGAGGACCAGGAGCAGCAGCCCGGTGCCGAGCTGGCTGAGGGTCGGCACGCCCTGGAGGCCGATCGAGAGGAAGAAGGCGACGAGCAGCAGCTCCTTGACCGAGAACAACGACTTGACCAGGTCACCGGCCCGCCGGTGCGGGGCGAGGAGCAGCCCCATCACGACCGCGCCCAGCTGCCCGTCGAGACCGACCGCCTCGAACAACAGGTAGCCGGGCACGAGGGCCACGAAGACACCGAACAGCACCTGGAGCTCGCCGTGGTCCAGCCGGTCCCAGATGGCTCCGAGGAGGTAGCGGGCCGGGACGAGCAGGACCAGCACCAGGGCCCACGGGCCAGGGGGGCGGCCGTGGCTCAGGGCGACGTAGGCGACGACAGCGAGGTCCTGCACCACGAGGATGCCGATGGCGATCTGACCGTAGCGAGATCGTGACTCGCTGCGCTCGTCGAGCGTCTTCACGACCAGGACGGTGCTCGAGAAGGACAGTGCGAAGGCGAGGAGGAGGACCGTCGACGGCTCGAGCTCGGCGAAGGCCACCAGGCTCGTGAGGGTGAGTGCACCGAGGAGGGCCGCACCCAGAGCGATCATGACCGTCGTGTGCACCGTCGCCGTCAGCCAGACCTCGCGGCGCCACAGCCGTCGGACGTCGAAGGACAGGCCGACCGCGAAGAGGAGAAGGGTCACCCCCAGCTGGGCCAGCGTGGCCACGGCAGGGTGCTCCTCGGTGCCGAGGGCCGCCAGGGCGAACCCGGCGACGACGAAGCCGACCAGTGGTGGCAGGTGCAGCAGGCGGGCGACGAAGCCGCCGGCGAACGCCGCCGCCAGGTAGGCGGCCCACAGCGTCATCGGGGAGTCACGGTGGTCAGCTCAGGCCGACGACGCGGCCCTCGTCATCGACGTCGATGTGGTGCGCGGCCGGCACCTTGGGCAGGCCCGGCATCGTCATGATCTCGCCGGTGACGAGCACGACGAACCCGGCTCCGGCGGCCAGGCGCACCTCGCGAACCGTCACCGTGTGCCCGCGCGGCGCACCGCGCTGCGAGGCGTCGGTCGAGAAGGACGACTGCGTCTTGGCCATGCAGATCGGCAGGTGGCCGTAGCCGGCGGCCTCGATCTGGTCGAGACGCCGCCGGGCCCTCGGCTCGAAGGCGACCCGAGCCGCCCCGTAGACCCGGACGGCCACGGCCTCGGCCTTCTTCTCCAGGGACAGGTGGTCGTCGTAGACGAAGCGCATGTCGCTCTTGCCCTCGCGCACCGCCTCGACGACGCCGCGGGCCAGCGCCTCGGCGCCGACGCCTCCGTCGCGCACGTGGGTGGCCTCGTAGGCGCGCACGCCCTCGTGCGAGCACATCCGCACGACGAGGTCGACCTCGGCGTCGGTGTCGCTGGGGAAGCGGTTGACGGCGACGACTGGGGTGAGCCCGAAGACGCCGCGCACGTTCTCGAGGTGGCGGCGCAGGTTGGTCATGCCGGCGCCGACGGCGGCGAGGTCCTCGCGGTCGACCTCCGCCACGGGTACGCCGCCGTGGAACTTCAGGGCGCGGATCGTCACGACGACGACCGCGACCTCGGGGCGCAGGCCGCTGGCCCGGCACTTGATGTCGATGAACTTCTCGGCGCCGAGGTCGGCCCCGAACCCGGCCTCGGTGATCACCCAGTCACCCAGCTTGAGGGCGGCCCGGGTGGCCATCACCGAGTTGCAGCCGTGCGCGATGTTCGCGAACGGGCCACCGTGGATGAAGGCCGGCGTGTGCTCGAGCGTCTGCACCAGGTTCGGGGCGAGGGCGTCGCGCAGCAGCACGGTCATCGCGCCGTCGGCGTGCAGTTCGCGGGCGGTGACCTGCTCCTTGCCGCGGGTGTAGCCGACCACGATGTCGCCGAGCCGGCGCTTGAGGTCGGGCAGCGAGTCGGCCAGGCACAGGATCGCCATCACCTCGGACGCCACGACGATGTCGAAGCCGTCCTCACGCGGCACCCCGTTGGTGACGCCGCCCAGGCCCACGACGATGTCGCGCAGGGCCCGGTCGTTGAGGTCGACGACGCGCTTCCAGGTGACCGTGCGCGGGTCGATGTCGAGGGCGTTGCCCTGGTGCAGGTGGTTGTCGAGCATCGCGGCGAGCAGGTTGTTGGCCGCCGCGATGGCTGCGAAGTCGCCGGTGAAGGCCAGGTTGATGTCGACCATCGGCACCACCTGGCTGTAGCCTCCGCCGGCCGCGCCACCCTTGATGCCGAACACCGGCCCCATCGACGGCTCGCGCAGGGCGACGATGCTCTTCTCGCCGAGGCGGCGCAGGGCGTCGGCCAGGCCGACCGAGGTGGTCGTCTTGCCCTCGCCGGCCGGGGTGGGGGACATTGCGGTGACGAGCACCAGGTGCCCGTCGGGGCGGTCGTGGAGCGACCGCAGGTAGGGCAACGAGACCTTGGCCTTGGTGTGGCCGTACGGGACGAGGGCCTCGGGCGGGATGCCGAGGTCGTCACGCGCCAGGTCGACGACCGGGGTGATGTCGGCCGCCTCGGCGATCTCGATGTCGGACGGGAACGGGACCGGTGCCTCGACGTCGATGCTCACGCGCCCCATCGTGGCACCACTGCCCCGCGGGAACCGGCAATTCCGGGGACGCGACACCTGTGGAGGGCCGACATCGGCAAGGGGCGACACGGCATACCCTGCTCTGGTGCCAACCCTCGACGAGCTCCTCCACGCGGCGGTCGGTGGGGTCGGTGGCACCGAGCGCCCGGGGC
>CAWDBL010000021.1:0-130730 GCA_963800505.1 uncultured Actinomycetota bacterium | reverse complement strand
GTCGTCCTCGACCCGTGATGCACTCAGGCGACTCGGGGGTGAACTCTCAGGCAGCACCTGAGTCCTGAGCCCTCGCCGACTCGCCATGGGGCCAGTGAGGCTCGACCGGATTCGACGCCGGCTCCACCAGCTGGGCTGCAGGGTCTGAAAGGATGACCTCAAGATCGACACGGAGGCTTTCATGGCTAGAGCAGACCTGCTCGTCGCGCTCGTTCAGTCCGGTGCTGGGGGCGACGACTTGGCGTTCAGGCGCGCGGCCGAGGCCCTGATCGCCGAGGAAACGGCAAGAAGCACGGAGTGCTCGCGGCGCAACCGACGGACGCGCTAGCGAGGAAGCGTCCGCACCTTTCGAACGTCTCGACGCTCGCGAGTCAACAGGCGACGGGCCTGCTACACGAGACTGATCCGTCGGTGCGCCTGTCAGACCTTGTCCTCCCAACCTTGGCCCGGCAGGTCTGCACAGACCTCATCCAGGAACACCACCGGCGTGATCTGCTCAGGAGCTACGGAGTTGAGCCACGACACAGGGCCCTATTCTCGGGTCCGCCCGGTAGCGGAAAGACTTCCTTGGCGGAAGCAATCGCGACGGAAGTGGCGGTGCCCCTGCTGACTGTGCGCTACGAGGGCCTAATCGGGAGCTACCTAGGGGAGACGGCAGCCCGCATGGATGCGCTCTTTGCGGCCGTCCGCGTGCGTCCGTGCGTTCTGTTCTTCGATGAGTTCGACGCCGTAGCGAAAGAGCGCGGGGACACCCACGAAACTGGCGAGATTAAGCGGGTGGTCAGTTCGCTGCTACTCCAGATTGACCGACTCCCCAGCCATGTGCTGGTGATCGCTGCAACAAACCACTCTGAACTGCTAGACCGCGCTGTCTGGCGCAGGATGCAGGTACGGCTCGAACTACCGCACGCAAGTCGCGAGGCCAAGATCGAGTGGCTTAATCGCTGGACGGGCCAAACCGGTATGGAATTCGGGATGTCGCCTCGCACCATCGCAGAGAGGCTTGCCGACCTCAGCTTCGCGGAGCTCGAGGACTTCGCCGAGGACGTCAGGCGGCGGCGGCTCCTTGACGGAGTCGACGTGGACCCCCGTGCCGTCACCGGGCGCCTTCTTAAGGTCTGGGCTAGCCGCGCGAGGCCAGACGGACAGTGACCGAGATGGGGGGGAATCGCAGCGACCCGTACTAATCGGCCGAGTGGGCGAAATCCGTTCGTTCCAACTGACTGGTCGTGGCTCGAGCAAGGTCGGGTTGCCGTCCCGCGCTCGACAATCTCAGAGACTCGACAGCCGATTCGAGGGACTCAGCGAGGCCTTTGAAGAGGAGGTCACCCTCAGCGAGTCGCTCGGCGCTGCGGACCCGGAGCTGGTGGTCGTTTTCGAGGCACTCGACGAACGCCTGGATCTGAGCGGCGTAGCGCGACGTCTGGGCTTCGAAGTCATCACGGAGAGCGAGGGAGAGGAGGCACCCAGCACAGACTTCCCCCGCACGAGCAAGCGAGATCCGCAGGCGCCGATCACATCCACCTTGCACGCGGTTTGCCTAGACCGATCCGCTATGGAGCAACTCCTGGAGTCATGGACCCAATGGAAAGATGCCGGACGCTTGCCATGGGGTTCAGGTGCGCTAGCTGAGCTGTTCTCGCATTTGAATGACGTTCGCGCTTGGGGGCCCACGGACAGACTGGCCACCACAAGCTGGGACAGCTACTTCGCCGACGCGCTTCCGGGCACTAGCCACGAGGTGGAATTGGAACTCTGGTACCGGGGGAGTGAAGCCCTTCGCATGAAGGCGGAGTCCGAAGTGTCCGCTCTTGTCGAGGAAGCCGGCGGCGAGGTGCTCTTCGTGGCGCAGGTCGCAGATGTGGGCTACCACGGAATGAAGTGCTCTGTCTCGCTCGATTTGCTGCGGGACCTAGCGCGAGGCGCGTACGACTCGGTTGCTCTCGTGAAGTCGAGTCACCTCATGTACCTGCGAGTCAGCGGTCAGTCTCACATCTTGTCGGGCCCCGTCCCCGCGACCGCTCCGTCTCCCACCGGCCCGCTGCCTGCGGGCGACCCAGTCCTCTGCGTGGTGGACGGAGTGCCAGTCGTCAATCACCCCCTGCTTGCGGGTCGAGTCACTGTTTCCGACCCCGACGATCTGGATGGCTCATCAACAGCTTTCGTGTCCGAGCGCCGACACGGGACAGCTATGGCTTCCGTCGCAATTTGGGGGGATCTGGGAGACCCGCAAACACCATCTCGGCGTCCGGTGTTGGTTCGACCGATCCTCGAGCCTTCACCGAAGACGGTGAGCCATTCTGAGGAACTACGCGAGGTGGACTTGGCGCCAGATCTCATGGTTCGTGTCTTCCGCGAGCTCTTTGAGGGCAATCCAACGACGCCGCCCATCGGTGAGACCGTCGTCGTCTTGAACCTGTCGGTCGGGGATCCCGCCACGGCCTTCGACTCCATGATGTCGGCCTGGGCACGCGCGATCGACTGGCTGAGTTACCACTACGGGGTGCTGATCATCGTCTCGGCCGGCAACCACGGTGCCATTCCGGTGGCCGACGTTGCTTCTATCAAGGCCCTTGCCGGCGAGGAGCGGGGGCGCGCCGTCTTGGAGGCTGTGCACGCCGTTGCGGCGTCTCGCCGCCTTATCTCCCCCGCAGAGTCCATCAATGCTGTGACGGTGGGGGCCCTGCACTCGGACAACGCAGGGACTGTCCCCGTTGGCTACCGATTCGATCCCGCGGATGGGCACCTGATGGTTAGCCCAATCAGCGCCATCGGACTGGGTCATCGTCGGTCCATCAAGCCGGATCTCGTTGCACCAGGAGGGCGAGTCTTCTTCCGTGATCCGCTGCCTGGGTCGGCTGGGCCGGGTCTCTTGGAGGCCGTGATTTCCCCTTCATACGGACCAGGAATCCGTGTTGCAGCGAGTGATGGCCTAAGCGAGGCTTACACGACGGGGACGAGCCCGGCTGCAGCGATCACAGCCCATCGAGCTGCCGAGGCCGTCGACATCGTCCGGGATGCGGCGCGACCCGGGTCCTTGACCCGTCGGCAACTGGCAGTCGGAGCCAAGGCGCTGTTGCTCCACGGAACCCGTGCGTCGGACCCACTTCTCGTGCCGACAGGAGCCGAGGTTCTCTCCCAGGGGCATGGATCAGAGGTTCGAGATTTCGCTGATGGCTGCGCCGAGAACGAGGCCGTGATGCTCTTCTTCGGTGAGTTGGGTGCTAACGAGCTGTGCGATGTTGAGATGCCGCTGCCGGACGGGCTTCAGTCGCGAGGGATCAAGCGAGTGAGCGCAACATTGGCTTGGCTATCGCCTATCAACTGGCGTCACCGCGAGTACCGCCGCGCGTCCTTGTCTTTCGCCAAGCCCGAAGGCATGACTTCGCTTCCTTCTCCGCTCGACGTTCCCACGGCTGCGGCCAAGCGGGGAACTGTCCAGCATCTCGTTTGGGAGATCGGCAGGGCGGTTCCCTTTGGTCAAGGTTCTAGCCTCCAGCTCACCGTTCGCTGCGCGGAGCAGGCTGGCGGCCTGTCCGGTGAACGGGTCCAGTTCGCAGTTGCTTTGTCGCTTTGGGTCGCTCCCGAGCTAGACGTCGACGTCTATGTACAAGTGCGTGATCAACTCCAGGCCCGGGTCGGTGTGACGCCCACCAGTTGACCCACAGCGCCCCTCCGCATGCCCTTTGATGCGGCGTCGTCAGCCTGTCTGGAGCAGCCGGTAGCTAGGACTCCATGGCCGCTTCCTGGCTGCTGGGGGCCCGATTCGCCCTCCGCGTGCTGCCACCCATAGCGTGGGCTAGCCCCATCGGTGCCCAGACGAGGACCAACACGACCCCGGCCGCGACTAGGCCCACTGTCTTCGTAACACTCGGCATTCCCTGCCGGGCCACAGAGTCGATGCGGTTCCGAAGCACGTCGGCACACAGGGCCGCAATGACGAGGGCGACAGTCCCGACTAGAAGAGTGAAGCGTCCTGGACCTCCTGTCGCCTCAATACTCAGTGCCAATGCCAGCCAGGCCGTTGCAGGCCCTCTGACGCTGTCGAAGGAATTGGGGTCACTCATCAAGAGAGCACCCGACCATAGGAGTGCCACGACCCCGGCGACAAGCGCGATCGATGCGACGAGCTCAGCTCGGTTCGCGAGCCAGCTCGACCACAGGTCGATTTCCAGTGGAGGGGATACCGACGCGATCCCGAAGAGCCTCCTTACGACCCCGCTTGGCCGCTGACCACCACCCAGCAGCAGGGCTGTCACTGTGAACAGGGCGATGACGCTAGCGATCCAGTTGTAGGTCTTCGAGAACAGGCCGGCGACACTCCATGCGGTCAAGAGCGATGTCATTTGTCCAGTCTGATGGTTAGGTACGACAGCGGTGACCGACTGAGCGCCATGGAGTACGCGAACCGCCGGCAGGCTGGCCGCATCGTGAAACTCTGCGCCTCCGGCCCGGTGATCGGTCACGGTACTGGTTTCGTGCACTGCAGTACTTCTCTGGGGTACGGACGCGAAAGAGGCCCTCCCGACGAGCGGAAAGGGCCTCTGACCTGCGGTGGAGCCAAGGGGACTCGAACCCCTAACCCCCTGCTTGCAAAGCAGGTGCGCTACCAATTGCGCCATGGCCCCGAGAACACCGAACCCGCGCGCACGAGGCGAGCGGGCGGCATCCGAGGGATCGAACCGACTGAACCGATCGACCCAGGCCTCAGCCCTTCGGGGTGTCCGTGGCCTCGGCCCAGAGCTGGTTCTCGGCCTTCTTGGCCGCGATCTGCTTCTGGATCGCGAGCGCGCCGACGGCCGTTGCGACGAGGAGAAGGATCTTCTTCACGGGGGTTCACCACCTTGGGAGTGAGGATCGGGTGGTGGGCCTAACAGGACTTGAACCTGTGGCCTCTTCCTTATCAGGGAAGCGCTCTAACCGTCTGAGCTATAGGCCCGTTCACCGCGATCGGTTGCGCCACCCGCGGAGGGTGGCACGGTGCACGAGGTTACCCCACCACGGCACCCGCACTCAAAACGGCCCGGATGCCGTCAGGTCGCTCGGTCAGTCGTCGGTGAGGGTGAGCTGCACGCCGCCGACCAGGGCGCTCGACACGTTGTAGAGGAACGCGGCGAGGGTGGCGATGGCGGTCACCAGGATCACGTCGATCACCGCGATCACGATCGACAGCGAGACCACCCGGCCGAGGCCGACGAAGTCCATGATGTCGAAGCGCTGCTGGCCGTCCTGCACGACCTGGCCGACGATGCCGTTGATCTGGTCGAAGACGCCCATACCGGCCAGGATCGTCCACAGCACGAAGACCATGACGACGCCGGCAATGCCGAGGGCGACCGACAGCAGGAACGCGATCTTCATGGCCGACCACGGGTCGACCCGCGAGACCGTGAGGCGCACGCGGCGCGCCGCGGCCGGGCGGGGCGCGGACTTCGGAGCGGCCGGCGCTGACGACGGCTGACCGGAGGTGACCACCGTGGCCGGAGCCGCAGGGGCCGCCGGAGCCCCGGAGGGAGCAGGCGGCGGGGCCGCCGGCGAGGTGCGCGCCGCGGGCGCGCGCGTCACGGGCACCGGGGTCGTGGGAACACTGCCGGAGCCGGCGTCGCCGTCGGCCATCCGGCCCATCGTGTTGTCGCTGCCCTCAGCGCCCCGTCCCCCCGCGGAACCACCATCGGCATAGGGAGCACGACGGGCGGAACCAGAGGAGGCCGAGGGCGGGCGCACCTGGCGCCCCGCGTTCTCTGCGGTGCTCACTCACGACCTCCTTCGTCCTCGTCGTCCACCGACGGTACGGCATCGTCGCCCTCGACTGCGACACCTGACCCGGCGGGCCCAGAACCCGAGACGTGATCGTCACCAGCGACAACGTCGGATGCCGTGTCTGTCACGTCCCCGCCCACGTCCCCGCCCACGTCCGTGGCCTCGTCGCCCTCCGCGGCCTCCACCGCCTCGACGGCCTCCTCGACCGCGCGCTCGGGGTTGAGCGCGATGCCGACGATCGCGTCGTTCTTGCCGGCCTTGGCGAACTGCACGCCCATCGTGTTGCGGCCGGTGAGGCGCACCTCGTCGACCCGCGAGCGCACGACGTTGCCCTTCTCGAAGATCACCAGCACCTCGTCGTCCTCGTCGACGGTCAGCGCCCCGACCAGGTCGCCACCCTTGTCGGACAGCTTGGCCACGGCGACGCCGTAGATGGCGCGGCCCTTGACGTTCCACTCCGAGACCTTCGAGCGCTTGGCCAGGCCCGACTCGAACACCACGAACACGTCGGGATCGGTGCCCTCGTGCACGACCGACATCGCCAGCATCGAGTCACCGTCGCGGAACCGCATGCCGGTGACGCCCGAGGTCGAGCGGCCCATCGGGCGCAGCGTGGCGTCGTCGGCGTGGAATCGCACCGACTGGCCCTTGCGCGAGACCAGCAGCAGGTCGTCGGTCGACTCGGCCAGGCCGGCGCCGACCAGCTCGTCGCCGTCGCGCAGGTTGATGGCGATCAGGCCGCCGCTGCGCGGGCTGTCGTACTCACCCAGCCGCGTCTTCTTGACCAGCCCCGCCTTGGTGGCGAGCACCAGGTAGGCCGCCGACGCGTAGTCGCGCACCGCGAGCACCTGGGCGATCTGTTCGCCCGGCTGGAACGCCATCACGTTGGCGACGTGCTGGCCCTTGCCGTCGCGGCCGGCATCCGGCAGCTCGTAGGCCTTGGCGCGGTAGACGCGGCCGAGGTTGGTGAAGAAGAGCAGCCAGTGGTGGGAGGTGGTGGTGAAGAAGTGGTCGACCATGTCCTCGCCGCGCAGCGTCGCGCCGCGCACGCCCTTGCCGCCGCGCCGCTGCGAGCGGTAGGCGTCGACCCGGGTGCGCTTGGCGTAGCCACCACGGGTGATCGTGACGACGACGTCCTCCTCGGGGATGAGGTCCTCCATCGACATGTCACCGTCGAACGGCATGATGTGCGAGCGCCGGTCGTCGCCGAACTTCCGCACGATCTCGGCGAGCTCCTCGGAGACGATGTCGCGCTGGCGACCCGGCTTGGCGAGGATGTCGGTGAAGTCGACGATCATCGCCTCGAGCTCGTCGTGGTCGTCGATGATCTTCTGCCGCTCCAGGGCGGCCAGCCGGCGCAGCTGCATGTCGAGGATGGCCTGCGCCTGCACCTCGTCGATCTCGAGCAGCTGCATCAGGCCCGATGCGCGCCTCGTCGACGGTGGGCGAGCGGCGGATCAGCGCGATGACCTCGTCGAGCGCGTCGAGCGCCTTGAGCAGGCCGCGCAGGATGTGGATGCGCTCCTCGGCCTTGCGCAGCCGGTAGGCGGTGCGGCGCTGGATGACGTCGAGCTGGTGCTCGACCCAGTAGCGGATGAACGCGTCGATCGGCAGGGTGCGCGGCACGCCGTCGACCAGCGCCAGCATGTTGGCGCCGAAGTTGGTCTGCAGCTGGGTGTGCTTGAACAGGTTGTTGAGCACGACCTTGGCGACGGCATCGCGCTTGAGCACGATGACGAGGCGCTGGCCGGTGCGGCCCGAGGTCTCGTCGCGGATGTCGGCGATGCCGGACAGGCGCCCGTCCTTGACGTGCTCGGCGATCTTCTGGGCGAGGGAGTCGGGGTTGACCTGGTAGGGCAGCTCGGTGACGACGAGGCACTGCCGGTTCTGGATCTCCTCGACCTCGACGACCGCGCGCATGATGATCGAGCCACGGCCGGTGCGGTAGGCGTCCTCGATGCCGCGGGTGCCCATGATCAGCGCGCCGGTCGGGAAGTCCGGGCCCTTGATCTCGCGCATCACGGCCTCGAGGGTCTCCTCGCGGTTGGCCTCCGGGTGCGCCAGCACCCACTGGGCGGCCGCGGCCACCTCGCGCAGGTTGTGCGGCGGGATCTGGGTGGCCATGCCGACCGCGATGCCGGATGAGCCGTTGACGAGGAGGTTCGGGAAGCGGCTCGGCAGCACGTCGGGCTCGAGCGTCTTGCCGTCGTAGTTGGGGCGGAAGTCGACGGTCTCCTCGTCGATGTCGCGCACCATCTCCATGGCGAGCGGCGCCATCCGGCACTCCGTGTAGCGGGGGGCGGCGGCCGGGTCGTCGCCCGGGCTGCCGAAGTTGCCCTGCCCCTGCACCAGCGGGTAGCGCAGGCTCCAGTCCTGCACGAGGCGCACCAGGGCGTCGTAGATCGACTGGTCACCGTGCGGGTGGTAGGCACCCATCACCTCACCGACGACGCGGCTGCACTTGTTGAAGCCGCGGTCGGGCCGGTAGCCACCGTCGTACATGGCATAGACGACGCGGCGGTGCACGGGCTTCAGGCCGTCGCGCACGTCGGGCAGGGCCCGGCTGACGATGACGCTCATGGCGTACTCGATGTACGACCGCTGCATCTCGGTGTTGAGGTCGATCGGCTCCGTGCGGTCGGTCTCGACCGGGGGCTGCTCAGTCATCGGTGTCCTTGCCTAGCTGTCTGTACGGAGGTCAAGCGGTGGGAGCGCGGCGCGCGGGAGGCGCGCGCACGGCATCCGGCGCCTCAGATGTCCAAGAAGCGCACGTCGCGCGCGTTGCGCTGGATGAAGGAACGCCGCGACTCGACGTCCTCGCCCATCAGGATCGAGAAGATCTCGTCGGCGGCGGCTGCGTCGTCGAGGGTGACCTGCAGCAGCACCCGCGAGTCGGGGTTCATGGTGGTCTCCCACAGCTCCTGGTAGTCCATCTCGCCCAGGCCCTTGTAGCGCTGGATCGGGTTGTCCTTGGGCAGGCGCCGGCCCTTGCTCTGCCCCTCGGCGATGAGGGCGTCGCGCTCGCGGTCGGTGAACGCGAACTCGTGCGTGGCGTTGCTCCACTTCAGGCGGAACAGCGGCGGCTGCGCGAGGTAGACGTAGCCCGCCTCGATCATCGGCTTCATGAACCGGAAGAGCAGCGTCAGCAGCAGGGTGCGGATGTGCATGCCGTCGACGTCGGCATCGGCCATCAGCACGATCTTGTGGTAGCGAGCCTTCTCGATGTCGAAGTCCTCGCCGATGCCGGTGCCGAACGCCGAGATCAGCGCCTGCACCTCCTGGTTGCCCAGCGCCTTGTCGAGCCGCGCCCGCTCGACGTTGAGGATCTTGCCGCGGATGGGCAGGATCGCCTGGTTGTGCGGGTTGCGCCCTCGCACCGCTGAGCCACCGGCGGAGTCGCCCTCGACGATGAACACCTCGGAGACGGCGGGGTCCTTGGCCTGGCAGTCGCGCAGCTTGCCGGGCAGGCCGCCGCTCTCGAGCACCCGCTTGCGAGTGGCCTCGCGGGCCTTGCGGGCCGCCATCCGGGCCGCGGACGCCTGGATCGCCTTCCGGACGATCTCGCGACCCTCGTTGGGGTGACTGTCGAGCCAGGCGCCGAACTCGGAGGTCATGGCGCCCTGCACGAAGCCCTTGACCTCGGAGTTGCCGAGCTTGGTCTTGGTCTGGCCCTCGAACTGCGGCTCGCCGAGCTTGACCGAGATGACGGCGGTGAGGCCCTCGCGCACGTCGTCGCCGGTGAGGTTCTCGTCCTTGTCCTTGAGCTGGTTCTGCTTGCGCGCGAAGTCGTTGACCAGCTTGGTCAGCGCCGCGCGGAAGCCCTCTTCGTGGGTGCCGCCCTCGTGCGTGTTGACCGTGTTGGCGTAGGAGTGCACCGACTCGCTGTAGGCGGTGGTCCACTGCATCGCGAGCTCGAGCGCGAGCGACCGGTTGGGGTCCTCGACCTCGATGCTGATGACGTCGCTGTGCACCGGGTCGCTCTTCTTGGAGCTCACCAGGTGGTTGACGTAGTCGACCAGGCCGTTGTCGTAGCGGTAGGACACCGAACGGGCGGTGGTGGTGCGGGTCTCGCCGCCGGACTCCTCGTCCTCGTGGTCTTCGACGACCTCGATGTCGGCGTCGACGCCGTCGAGGTCGGGCTCGCCGCCCTCGGTGGCGACGTCGGCCACCCGCTCGTCGACGAGGTTGATGCGCAGGCCCTTGTTGAGGAAGGCGTACTGCTGGAAGCGGGCCCGGATCGTCTCGTAGTCGTACTGGACGGTCTCGAAGATGTCGGGGTTGGCCCAGTAGGTGATGGTGGTGCCGGTGCGGTCGGTCTCCTCCATCATCTGCAGGGAGCCGGTGGGCACGCCGTGGTCGAAGCTCATCCGGAAGGCGTGGCCCTTCTGGCGCACGCAGACGTCGAGCCTTGTGGACAGCGCGTTGACGACCGAGGAGCCCACGCCGTGCAGGCCACCGGACACCTTGTAGCCGCCGCCGCCGAACTTGCCGCCGGCGTGCAGCTGGGTGAGCACGAGCTCGACTGCGCTGACGCCCTCGGTCGGGTGCATGTCGGTGGGGATGCCGCGCCCGTTGTCCTTGACCCGGACCGCGCCGTTCTCCATCAGGGTGACGTCGATGGTGTCGGCGTAGCCGGCCAGGGCCTCGTCGACCGCGTTGTCGACGATCTCCCAGACCAGGTGGTGCAGGCCGCGCTCACCGGTGGAGCCGATGTACATGCCGGGGCGCTTGCGCACCGCCTCCAGCCCCTCGAGCACGGTGATCGAGCCGGCGTCGTAGGCCTCGCCGTCGACGACCACGACCTCAGGGGCGTCGCCCTCCACGTCGGGGACCTCGGCCTCGGCGACCGGATCGACCACCGGCTCCGGGGTCTGGGCGGGGGTCTCGTCAGGGGTCTCGTCGGGCTGCTGGTCCGCCACGGTTCTCCTTCGTCGCAGAGCCCGACCGGAGCGACCGGACGGACTCATGGCGCACGCCCAAGGGCGTCGAACGCCTTGGGCGTGATTTCTGCCCCCAGTCTACCGGTCAGGACCGTCAGGACCTGCCCCGGGGAGGCCCGTGCGGGTACTTTTCCCGGGAATTCAGGGCCACATCCGACCCCCGTCACGCGAGGGGGGGCCTGCGGGCCGCTGACGGCCGTTCCTCGGGCGCCGCCGCGGGGTCGGGGTACGGTGTGCGCCATGACGGGGATGACGCGTGCCGTCACGTCGGTCTGCGCCGCTGGGGTCCTGGTCGCCGGAGGGCTGGCCGGGTGCGCGAGCGGCTCCGGTTCGAGTGGAGCGGCTGCCGGTTCCGGCGGTGCGTCGAGGGCAGCATCGAGCGCCACGCCGAGCGGCTCTGCCAGCCCGTCGACGGCCGCTCCGACTGCACCCGCGGGCACCGAGCTGGTCGAGGGCCCGGACACCGGGGTGCGCTTCGCGCTGCCCGGCGACTGGAAGGTCTTCGACGCCGAGGCCATCAGCTCGGGGAAGGACAAGGCGCTGACCCAGGAGCTCGAGAAGACCTTCTCGATGAACGCCGACCAGCTCGCGCAGGTGTTCGGCCAGCTCGACCTCATGGTGGTCGGTCCTCCGGAGCAGGAGTTCGCGCCCAACGTCAACGTCGTGGCCAACGGCTTCGTCACCGTCACCGTCTCGCACATCACCGAGAAGGGCGCGGATGCCGTGACCTCGACCGTCCTGAAGACCATCGCCGCCGCCTGACCGCGACTGATTGCGGATCCTCCACCCGCACACCCCGACTTCTTGCGGATCCCCCACCTGCTGAGCCCGACCGATTGCGGATCTCCCACCCTCAGTGGGGCCCGGAGCAGTGGGATAACCGCAAGAAGTCGGGTTTGCTCCCGCCGGCCCGAGCGGGGGGAAATCCGCAAGAAGTCGGGTTTGCTCCCGCCGGCCCGAGCGGGGGGAAATCCGCAAGAAGTCGGGGTCAGTCCTTCGGGCGGTAGATCTGTACGGAGCCGACCGGGTCGAAGCCTGCGGCGAGCAGGGCCCGCAGGCTCGGCACGTTGGCCGGTGAGACGCAGGCCGCGACCGGGATGCCGGCCGGCACCAGTTCGCGCGCTGCCCTCGCCAGCGCGGTGCCCAGCCCGGCGCCCCGGCGGGCCGGCGCCACCTGGAAGCTGAGCTCGGCCAGGCCGCCGATGCCGGTGGCCAGGGTCAGCACCGTCTCGTCGTCGCCGTCGAGGCCGAACACCCGCACGTCACCACGGATCGGCAGGGCGTGCCGCACCCGCGGGTGGTCGCGCAGGTCGGGCCGCTGCCGCAGCCCCAGCCGTCGGCCGAGATCTGGGGTGGGTGTCGCGTCCGGATCGGCATCACCACCTGTGTGCAGGTTCGCCCTCGGGTCGCCGTCCGAAAGCGGTTGCACGGCTGGGCCGCGCGGGCCGGTGCCGTCGGCGAGGAGGACGGCATCCAGCACGTCGACCCAACCGCGCTCGCCGGCGAGGCGGGTCATGACGCGCGGGTCGTGGGCGCCGCCGAAGCCATCAACGCCCCACGCGTCGAGGTCGGCGTCGCGAACCCGCGCGGGCGCCGAGATCATCGCCCGCCCGGTGGCCGCGACCACCGCGTAGACACCGGCGCGCCACGGGGCCACCCGGGCCCAGGATCCGTCGACGTCGGGACGCGGGCCGCGCCAGGCATCCACCAGCAAGCCGGCCACCGGATGCCGTGCGCCGGCGCCCGCTGCCGGCGGCGGAGTGGACGTGGTCAGGCGAGGTCCTGGGCCAGCACCGGGCGACGTGCCACGGCAGCCTCGAGGTGGTCGCGCACGACGTCGGGCATCGGCACCGGGCGGCGGGTCTCTCGGTCGATGTAGACCTGCACCCACTCGCCGTGCGTGGCGATCTCCTCGTTCTCGGGCACGTAGAGACCGAAGCCGAACACCACGCTCGAGCGGCCGATGCGGGTGACCCGCACGCCGACGTCGACCGGTCCGGGGAACGCCACCTCCTGGTAGTAGCGACAGCTGGCCTCGGCGACAACGCCGAGCACCGGGGCGACGGTCTCGTCGATGCCGGTCTCGCGCATCATCCAGGCGTTGAGCACGGTGTCGAACAGCTCGAAGTAGACCGAGTTGTTGAGGTGCCCGAACATGTCGTTGTCGGACCACCGCGTGGTGACGGGCGCCAGCTCGTCGAAGTGCTCACGGCGCAGGTCGCGCGGCTCCGGCTCGCTCATGCCCCCGATGGTAGAGGCGCCGCCAGCTCAGCCGTCGGACGGTCCGAGGGTGCGCTCGAGCAGCGAACGCACGTCGTCGGGCAGCTCGAGCTCGGGCAGCTGGAGGTCGAGTGGCGGCACCTCGCACTGCACGCCGTAGCAGTAGGTGTCGGGCTGCTGCGGCCGGCCGGCGAGCTGCTCGGCCAGCGCGGGCAGCCCGTCGTCGGCCAGCAGCGCGTGCCAGGCACGGGCGTCGCGCCTCGGCAGCTCGCCCAGCGCCACCGTGCGCTCGACGGTGCGACCTGCGACGCCGCCGGTGCGCCGCACGCTGACCTGGGTGGTCGGCCCGGGCTCCGGCGCGGGGCTCGGATCCGAGTCCGGGGCCGGGGGGCCATCGGATGCCGGGCCCGCGTCGGTCGGTGCCGGAGCGGTCGGTGCGGCGGCATCGGCGCCGAGCCCCACGGCATCCCAGCCCGCCTTGACCGCCGCGACGACCTCGGAGTCGGCGCCGTGCCGGGCCGTGGCGGCGGCGACGGTGAGCCGGGCGAAGGTGGCGAAGTCGCAGTCGGCGCTGATGTCGCCGGTGATGGTGTCGAACCAGACCTGACCGGCGACCTCCCAGGCGTTGCCGCCGACGGTGGTGGCGAACACGTGGAAGGCCTTGTTGGGAATGCCGGAGTTGATGTGCACCCCGCCGTTGTCGTCGGTGGTGTCGACGTAGTCGCGCATGTGCGCCGGCTGGGGGTCTTTGCCCAGGCGCGGGTCGTCGTAGGCGGTGCCGGGGGCGGCCATCGAGCGCAGTGCCACGCCGTTGACCCCCGGGGCGAGCAGGTCGGCGCCGACCAGCCAGTCGGCCTGGTCGGCGGTCTGCCCGAGGAGGCGCTGCTTGACCAGCACCCCGAAGACGTCGGACACCGACTCGTTGAGCGCCCCGGACTGGTCCTGGTAGTTCAGGCCCGAGGTGTACTGGGTGACCCCGTGGGCCAGCTCGTGCCCGATGACGTCGACGCTGCGGGTGAAGGGCAGGAAGATGACGCCGTCACCGTCGCCGAAGACCATCTGGGTGCCGTCCCAGAAGGCGTTGTCGTAGTCGGTGCCGAAGTGCACGCTGGCCAGCAGGGGCAGGCCCTTGCCGTTGAGCGAGTTGCGTCCGTAGGCCTCCTGCCAGAGCTGCCAGGTGGCGCCGAGCCCGTCGTAGGCCTCGGTGACGCCCTGGTCGCCGGTGGGCGGCTGGCCCTCGGAGCGCACCAGGGTGCCGGGCAGGGTGGTGCCGTGCTTCGCGTCGTAGATGGCGCGCACCGGCCCGGCCGTCGTGCCGGGCGCCAGCCGGGGCCGGGCGGTGCGCGGCCGGTCGGGGCGCAGCTCGGCGGTGCGCCGACCCGGCCGCAGCTCGGCCTCGATGTCGAGGGTGGCCTGGGCCTGGGCGGCCAGGAGCGGGTCGTCGGAGGCGGCGAGTGTCTCGAGCATGTACGGCGGCACGATCGAGCAGTGCGGCAGCGCCGGCGCTGCGGACAGCGGCGGGTGGGACGGCGACGGGAGCTGGCTGGACGGCATACCCAAACCTTGCCCGGCAGCACCGACAGCCGCGACCCCTGGCGCGTCCCGAGATTGACCTATTGGTCGATTCCGGGACGGCAGCCCTACCCCCGGTCGATCTGCATGACGACGGCCTTGGGCTCGGTGAAGAACTCGCGCGAGAAGTTGCCGCCCTCGCGTCCGACCCCCGAGTCGCCGACGCCACCGAACGGCGTGCGCAGGTCGCGGATGAAGAAGCAGTTGACCCACACCGTGCCGGCCCGCAGCTTCGAGGCCACCCGGTGCGCCCGGGACAGGTTCTCGGTGAAGAGCATCGCGTTGAGCCCGTAGCGGGTGTCGTTCGCGAGCGCCAGCGCCTCCTCCTCGGTGTCGAAGCTGTTGACCACACAGACCGGGCCGAAGATCTCCTCGCAGTACGGCGCGGCATCCAGGGCCAGCCCGTCGATGATCGTCGGCCGCACGACCCACGAGCCGTCCTGCGCGACGCCGCCGGTGTGGATGGTGCCACCCAGCGCCTGCGCCGACTCCACGTAGGACACGACCTTGTCGAAGTGCCGCTTGCTCGCCAGCGACGAGAACTTCGTGGCGGCGTCGAACGGGTCGCCGATGGTCAGTGCCTCGGCGGCCGCGACGAACCGCTCCATGAAGGAGTCGTAGATCGAGGAGTGCACGAACAGCCGCGACCCGGCCAGGCAGATCTGCCCCGCGTTGCGGAAGATCGCCTCGACCGCCCAGTAGACGGCGTTGTCGATGTCGGCATCCTCGAAGACGATGTTCGCGCCCTTGCCGCCGAGCTCGAGCGACACCGGGGCGAGGTGCGTCGACGCCGACGCCATGACGTGCTTCCCGGTGGTGGACGACCCGGTGAAGGTGACCCGGTCGACCCGGTCGTCACCGGTGAGCGTCGCACCCGCCGGCGCGCCGTAGCCGTTGACCACGTTGAGCACCCCGGGCGGGAAGCCGGCCTCGACCGCCAGCCGCCCGAGCAGGGTCACCGACGCGGGGGTGTCCTCGCTCGGCTTGATGATGCAGGTGTTGCCCCACGCGATGGCCGGCGCGATCTTCCACGACGCCATCATCAGCGGGAAGTTCCACGGGCTGATCGCGGCGACCACGCCCGCCGGGCCGAACTCGCTGTAGGTGTGGTGCCCGGAGTCCATCGGGTAGACCTCACCGACGGCGTCGCGCTGGGAGTCGGCGAAGAACCGGAAGTTCCACACCGAGCGGGCCACGTCGTGCTTGGCCTGCAGGAACGGCTTGCCCATGTTCGTGGCGTCCATCGTGGCCAGCTCGTCGGCCCGCTCCTCCATGAGGTCGGCGAGTGTGTGGATCATCGCCGCCCGCTCGACCCGCCCCATCCGAGGCCACGGCCCCTCGTCGAACGCCTTGCGCGCGCTCAGGATCGCGCGCTCGGCATCCTTCTCGGACGCCTCCGCCGCCTGGGCCCACACCTCGCGGGTCCAGGGGTTCCAGACGTCGAAGCGCTTGCCGTCGATCGACTCGACCTCTTCGTTGTCGATGATGTGGCCGAAGAACTGGAGCTCACTCATGGGTTCACCTTCTGCGGTGCGGTGGTCGTGTGGTTTCGAAGCGGGTGGATGCCGGGGGGCCGGCTCAGGCGGAGTCGCGCGGGTCTGGTGCCCCGCGGCGCTCGGCGATGGTGACGTCGCCCGCGCCCCAGTGGGTCAGGGGCACCTCGCGGATGACGACGCGGATGCTCTCGACCGGGGCGTCGACCGCCTCGGACGCGGCATGGGTGAGGGCGGAGATGAGGGTGCGCAGCTGCGCCGGCGTGCGGCCCTCGGCCAGGGTGACCTCGATGAGCGGCATGGCTACTCCGTCCCGCCGTTGAGGAACACCGAACCGAGGTTGGTGAAGTGCAGCGCGGTGCTCGACCCGGGCGGCGAGAACACGGCATCCGTCATGCCGCCGGTGAGCACGATCCAGCCGGCCTCGATGGCGTGGCCCGCGTCGGGCCAGGTCGTTGGCGGCCAGCGCGAGCGCCTCGCCGGGGTGGCCCTGCACCGCGGCGCCGGTCGCCGAGTCGACGATGACACCGCCGACCTCGACGAGCACGGCCTCGAGCGCGAGGTCGAGCTCGGCCGGGGGCAGCCCGATCGGCCCGGTGACGAAGGCGCCGGATGACGCGTTGTCGGCCGCGACGTCGCCGGCGGTGAAGCGGAAGTCCTGGTAGCGGCTGTCGATGACCTCCGCGCCACCCCACACCGTCTCCACCGCTCCCATGGCCTGGGCGCAGGTGACGCCCGGGCCCTCGAGCCGCTCGCCCATCACGAAGACGATCTCGGGCTCGATGCGCGGGTGGATCAGCCGGCTCTGCGGCACCGGGTCGCCCACGGGCAGCACCATCGCGTCGGTGAGCCAGGCGACGAACGGGAAGTGCACGCCCATCCGCTGCTGCTTGGCCCGGCTGGTCAGGCCCAGCTTGACGCCGATCAGCTTCTCGCCGCGCTCGAGGCGTGTGGCGAGGTTGAGGTCCTGGATCTCGTAGCCCGTGTCGAGGTCGAGCCCGGGCCACTCGTCGGTGAACGGCGGGCGCTCACGGCGCTCGTCCTCACAGGCCAGCAGCTCGGCGGCGACGGACGCGACGTCCCAGCCCCCCGCGGGTGCCTCGCCGGCCATCAGCGCACGCCCATGCCGGCGAGGTCGCCGAGGTCGATGAGGTGCGCTCTTCTCCTCGGCGAGCTGCAGGGCGATGTCGATGATCATGTCCTCCTGGCCGCCGACGTAGCCGTACTCGCCGACCTTGGTCAGGATCTCGTGGGCCGGCACGTCGTAGCGCGCGGCCGCCCGCTCGGCGTGCAGCAGGAAGCTCGAGTAGACACCCGCGTAGCCCTGGGTGATCGACGCGCGGTCCATCCACGGCAGGCGGGGGATGAAGGGGCGAACGACGTCCTCGGCGGCCGACAGCACCTCGCCCAGGTCGACGCCGGTGCGGATGCCCATCCGCGCGAAGGTCGCGGCGAGCACCTCGGTGGGGCTGTTGCCAGCGCCGGCGCCGAGGGCGCACAGCGCGCCGTCGATCTGCAGCGCACCGGCCTGGTAGGCCAGCACCGAGTTGGCGATGCCGAGGCTGAGGTTCTGGTGGCCGTGGAAGCCGACCTGCGCCTCCCTGCCGATCTCGTTGATGACGGAGGTGATCCGCTCCTGCGCGTCGCTGAGCACCAGCGCCCCCGCGGAGTCGACGACGTAGACGCACTGCGCCCCGGCATCCACCATGATGCGGGCCTGCTCGGCGAGCGTGGCCGGCGAGGCCTTGTGGCTGAGCATGAGGAACCCGACGGTCTCCATGCCGAGCGCCCGGGCCGCCCCGAAGTGCTGGATCGAGACGTCGGCCTCGGTGCAGTGGGTGGCGATCCGCGCCACCGAGGCGCCGGCCGCGTGCGCGTTCTTCAGGTCGTGCAGGGTGCCGAGCCCGGGGAGCATCAGGATGGCGATCCTGGCCTGGGTGGCCTCCTCGACGGCGGCGGAGATGAGCTTCATCTCCGCGACCTTGGAGAAGCCGTAGTTGAAGCTCGAGCCGCCGAGGCCGTCGCCGTGCGACACCTCGATGACCTGCACGCCGGCGCTGTCCAGGGCGTGCACGACGCCGCGCACCTGCTCCTCGGTGAACTGGTGGCTCATCGCGTGCGAGCCGTCGCGCAGCGTGGAGTCGGTGATCCGCAGGTCGCGCTCGCCGCCCGCCTTGGGGGTGTTGGCGAGCACGTCGGTCTCGGTCAGCTCGTCGACGACGACGGGGACGTCCTCGGGACGGATGGTCATGTCGCCCATGTCAGACACCGGCCTTCTGCGCGTCGACGCCGGCGCCGACGAGCGGGTCAGGGACGTCGCCGAGCGCGGCCGACGACTTCCACGTGGACGCGACGCCGAGCCGGTGGGCGACCATGATGTCGCCGACCCGGGCCGCGGCCGCGGTGATGATGTCGAGGTTGCCCGCGTAGTCGGGCAGGTAGTCGCCGCGGCCCTTGACCTCGATGGGCACGAACACGCGGGCCATGCCCTTCCAGGTCTCGCGGGCGTGGTCGAACTGGGGGTCGGCCCGCAGGTGGTAGCCGGGCACGTAGTCCTGCACCTCGGCGACCATCGCGTGGATGGAGGCCAGGATGCGGTCCTGCAGCACGCCGGGCTCCGCGGCCTCCTCCGGGATGGCGCAGAACACGGAGTTGCGCATCATCAGCGGGGGCTCGACCGGGTTGAGGATGATGATCGCCTTGCCGCGCTCGGCGCCGCCGACGACCTCCAGGGCCGCGGAGGTGGTCTCGGTGAACTCGTCGATGTTGGCGCGGGTGCCCGGGCCGGCGGACTTGCTCGAGATCGAGGCGACGATCTCGGCATACGGCACCGGGACGACGGAGGAGACCGCCTTGACCATCGGCGTCGTGGCCTGGCCACCGCAGGTGATCATGTTGACGTTCATCGCGTCGAGGTTGAAGTCGAGGTTGACCGGTGGGCAGAGGTAGGGGCCGACCGCCGCAGGGGTGAGGTCGACGGCGAGGATGCCGGCCTCGGCGTAGCGCGGGGCGTTCGCCTCGTGCGCCTTGGCCGAGGTGCACTCGAAGACGATGTCGGGCAGCTCGTCCTGGGCGAGGAGCCAGTCGACGCCCTCGTGGCTGGCCGCGAGGCCGAGCGACTTGGCGCGGCGCAGGCCGTCGGATGCCGGGTCGACCCCGATCATCCAGCGCGGGTCGAGCACGTCGCTGCGGCGCATCAGCTTGAACATCAGGTCGGTGCCGATGTTGCCGGGGCCGACGATGGCGGCGGTGCCCGTGGTCCTGGGGGAGGTGGACATGGCGCTCCTTCGGTTAAGGCGGGGGAGTTCAGACGAACCGGGCGGTGACGCTGCCGAGCCCGGCGAACGTCGCGGTGAAGACGTCGCCCGCGGCGACGGCGGACATGGCGCAGACCGAGCCGGGCAGCACGACGTGGCCCTTCTCGAGGGTGACCCCGCGGGCGCCGACGGTGTTGGCGAGCCAGACGAGGGAGTTCAGCGGGGAGCCGAGCACGGCGCCACCGGCACCGGTGCCGACGACCTCACCGTTGCGGTGGAAGGTGGCCCCTGCCAGGCGCAGGTCGACCGCGCCGACGTCAGTGGGGGTGGAGCCGAGCACGACCGCACCCGAGCTGGCGTTGTCGGCGATGGTGTCGAACAGGCCGATCTTCCAGTCGCGGATCCGGCTGTCGACGATCTCCAGGGCGGGCAGCACGAAGTCGACGGCGCGCAGCGCCTCGTGCACGGTGACGCCGGGGCCCTTGAGCGGCTTCTTGAGCACGAAGGCGACCTCGGGCTCGATGCGCGGCTGCACGAACAGGTCGATCGGGATCGGCATGTGCTCGAGGTGGAAGAAGTCGTCGAGCAGGTGGCCGTAGTCGGGGTCGGTGACGCCGAGCAGCCGCTGCATCGCGGCGCTGGTGAGGCCGACCTTGTGCCCCTGCACGGTGCGGCCCTGGGCCAGGCGCTGGTCGATCTGCAGCATCTGGATCGCGTAGGCGTCCTCGAGCGTCATCCCCTCGTGGGTCGCGGTGAGCGGCTCGAGCGGCTCCTTGGAGTCGTAGGCCGCGAGCAGCGCACCGGCGACCTGCGTGCGGGTCGAGTCGTCCACGGGTTTCCTTCCTGGGGCCTGCGCGCGACGGCGCGGGGCGAGGCGGGGCGGCGCCTTCCGTTCCGACGGTACGGAGATGCCGGATGCCGTGCGCGCCACGTTCCGCTCCCGGGAACATCGCCGCCGGTCAGTGACCGGCGGGGGGCCCGGTGGGGGCCGGTGCGGGGTCCTTCGAGTGGGTCGCGCCTCAGGCGATGTGGGCGCGGGCGATGCGCCGGCTGGCCGCCACGAGCACCGGCACCAGGCGGTCGACCTGCGGCTGGATCGCCTCGGTCGGGCCGAACACCGACACCGACGCGATCGCCACGCGGCGCGAGATCACCGGCACGGCCACCGACGAGGCGCCGTCGAAGGACTCACCGTGCGACACGGCATACCCGACCTTGCGCACCGACTCCAGGCACCGCAGCCAGTCGGCCTCGGTGCGCACGGTCTTGTTGACCCGCGGGGGGAAGCCGGCGCGGCGGCGGGCGAGGTCGGCCTCGGGGTTCCAGGCCGCCATGGCCTTGCCACTGCTGGTGGTGTGCGAGGGCAGCCGGCGGCCGAAGTGGCCCAGGAAGCGCACCCCGTCGGTGTTCTCGATGCGCTCGACGAAGACGACGTCCGGGCCGTCGGGCACGGAGAAGTTGACGGTCAGCCCGGTGCTGGCGGCCACCTGGCGCAGGGTGGGGAGGGCCACGTGGCGCAGCTCGTTGCGGGCCAGGGCCAGCGCCCCGAGCTCGTAGACGTGCAGGCCGAGGCGGTACTGGCCGTTCTGCACGTCCTGCTCGACGAAGCCGCGGCTGGCGAGGGTCTGCAGCAGCCGGTGCGCCGTCGACTTGGCGACGCCCAGCCGGCGGGCGATGTCGGAGACCCCCAGCTCGCCGTCGAGGGCGAAGCACTCGAGCACGTCGAGGGCGCTGCCCACCGACTTCAGCCCCGATCCGTGGTGGTCGTCCCCCTGCGCTCGCTTGGGGGTCGTGGCGCACCACGCCTGGTCCTGAAGAACGATCGACATGCTTTTGGCTCCCTTGCCCGATGGGTCGATGGGCTGACAGTGCGCCCTCGGACGTGGTTCGATCAACGAATGCGTTCCACTGAGCGGAACGCGGCGCCTGTGAGCCTGCTCGCACGGGCCGCCGCCATCGTCGGGGCCTTCGACGAGCGCGACCCCGTGCTGAGCCTGGTGGAGCTGTCCCGACGGACCGGGCTGGCCAAGTCGACGGTGCACCGGATCACCGGTGAGCTGGTGGCCCTGCGGGTGCTGGAACGCCAGGAGTCCGGTCCTTCGGGGGACGGCTACCGGCTGGGGATGTGGCTCTTCGAGCGCGGTGAGCTGGTGCCGCAGCACCGCTCGCTGTCCGAGGCCGCGCTGCCGGTGATGGAGGACCTGCGCGAGGCGACCCGCCAGCGCATCCACCTCGCGGTGCTCGACGGGGTCGACGTCGTCTACGTCGAGATCCTCGGCACCGGTGGCCTCGAGGTGCCCTCGCGCACCGGGGGCCGCCTGCCGGCGCACGCCACCGGTGTGGGCAAGGCGATCCTGGCCTACTCGCCGGCGGCGACCGTGCAGGCGCGGATCGATGCCGGGCTGCCCCGGCTCACCCCGCGCACGATCTGCACGTCCGGCGGGCTCGTTCGCGAGCTGCGCAAGATCCGCTCCATCGGCATGGCGCTCGACCTCGAGGAGGCCACCCCGGGCGTCTCGTGCGTGGCGGCACCGGTGTTCGGCGCCGACCGCAAGGTGGCCGCCGGGCTGTCGGCCACCGGGGCCACCGGCTCGGTCGACCCGGGCACCTTGGGCCCGGCGGTGCGGACGGCGGCCTTCACCCTGGGCCGCCTCCTGCGCGAGTCCGGCCTCTGACCACCGGCTCCTCCCCGACTTTGCAGGTCAGCGGCCGGGCAACACGCCGTGGGTGGGCCGGTTTCGGCGGCTTCTCACCTGCACAGTGCAGGTGGGCTACGGATGCCGGCCACGGGCTTCGGTGCGCGGGCGGCGGTCGGCGCCGCACGGCATCCGCACTCGCCGTGAGCTACCGCCTCGTAAGTCGACCGATCACCACACCTACCAAGCGGTAGGCCACGTCAGGTCGGATGCCGGCCACACGGCATCCGCACTCGCCGTGAGCTACCGCCTCGTAAGTCGACCGATCACCACACCTACCAAGCGGTAGGCCACGTCAGGTCGGATGCCGGCCACACGGCATCCGCACTCGCCGTGAGCTACCGCCTCGTAAGTGGAGCGATCACCCCACCTACCAAGCGTGTTGCCCGGGCGCTCCCCTACAAAGTCGGGGAAAGCCCGGGGGACGGGTCAGCGCTTGATCAACGGGGAGCGGACGCCGCCGGTGGCCTTGTCGCCCTCGTTGAAGAAGTCCTCGCGGTGGATGTCGCGCGGGAAGAGCCGCTTGCCCATCAGGGTCTTCAGCGCCGCCTCGACCATCGGCGGGGGCCCGCAGAGGTAGCCGGCGCAGCCGTTGAGGGTGGCGTGGTCGGCGGCGATCACGTCGGTGACCATGCCGAAGCCGAAGGCCGCCGCGTCGTCACCGCAGTCCTCCGCCGTCTCCTCCGACAGGCAGGGCCGGTAGGTGAACTGGTCGGGGAACTGCGTTGCGAGAGAACGGAAGAACTCCACGTCGTAGAGCCACTCGCGACGAGCGCGCACCCTGGTACAGGGTCAGCTTGCCCTCGTAAGCGGCATCCTCGAGCGCGTGGCGGATCATCGACTTCAGGGGTGCGAGGCCGGTGCCACCACCGACGAGGATGGCGTGCCGGTCGTCGTCGGTCTTCAGCACGAAGCGGCCGTAGGGGCCGGAGACCGCCACGGTGTCGCCGATGGCCAGGCCCCCGAAGACCCAGCCGTCGGTGCCGCGGCCGCCGGCGACGTTGCGGATGTGGAACTCGAGCTCGCGCGGCTCGGTGGGCGGCGAGGCGATCGACCAGGTGCGGTCGACGGACGGCAGCCCGTCACGCGCCGGCACCTGGAACTTGAGGTACTGCCCGGCGTTGAAGCCGATCTCGCGGTCGAGCCCGATGACCAGCCGCACGGTGTCGCGGGCGATCTCGGTGATCTCGAGGACGGTGCCGGTGTAGTCCTGCACCGGGAAGACCTCGATCGACTCGTCGACGTCGATGTCGGCCTCGATGGTGACGTCCGAGCGCGGGCACGCCGTGCAGGGCAGCAGCATGCCCTCGTCGCGCTCGTAGTCCATCAGCGCGAACGAGCTGGCCGCACCGTGGTCGACGTCGCCGTCGACCACCTCGGCCTTGCAGGTGGCGCAGGTGCCGTGGGTGCAGGAGTGCGGCAGCCAGACCCCGCTGCGCAGGCACGCGTCGAGGATGGTCTGGTCCTCGCGGCACTCGACCTCCCGGCCGAGCGGCTCGACGGTGATCGTGTGGGTCTGGGTCATGGCTGCTTCCTGGCTGATTCCTGGCTGCGGGGTGGTGGTGTTCCCGCCATCCCGACTTCGTGCGACGTGCCTACGGTTTCGGGCCGGATCGGCCGCGAGAACCGCGGGTAAGTCGCACGAAGTCGGGGATGAGCGAGCGGGGGGACGGCGTCGCGTCAGGCGACGACCTTCATCCCGATGACGTCCTTGTGCTCGACGCCGATCTCCTCGAGCGTCTGGTCGTCGCGCGGATCGAAGGTCTGGCCGTGCAGGGTCCACACGCGGTTGGCGGCCGGGTCGAAGTCGGGGTCCTCCTCGGCGTAGGGCACGACGATGGCGTTCCAGAAGTCACCCCAGGTCATCGCCCTGGGCGCCCGGAAGCAGGCCGCCGCGCAGAACCACGGGTTCTCCTGGAACCACAGGTGCACGAGCTGGTCGTCGCCGTACAGCTCCTGACGCGACCTGGACGGGAAGTCGTACGTTCCGATGCTCTTGACGGCCATGTCCTCAGGCCTCCGATCCGATGTGGGAGTGGTCTGCGAGGTTGTGCCACGAGTTCCAGTTGTTGTCGTCGACCGAGCCCTTGTACTCGCCGCCGTCACCTTCCTGGATGCCGTACCAGGCCAGCACGTCGGGCACGGTCGGCCCGCCGCAGTTGCCCTGGTAGATCTGGTGCACGGGAAGCCACGCCTGCACGTACTTCTCGGGCTCGCGCTCGAAGATCCACTGGCACCCGTTGGAGCAGGTCTGGAACTTCTCGCCGTTGTACTCCGAGTGCCGCTGGCAGATCGTCGTCGGGTCGTCCGGCTCGGTGAAGAGCATCGGGATCTGGCAGACCTGGCACAGCTGGGGCAGGCCGCGCACGAAGTGCCGCCCACCGGCATCCAGGTTCTTCTGCTCCTTGTCCCACAGGGGGCGGTAGAGCGTGTCGAAGGTGTCGGGGTAGTTCTCCGAGAGCCAGGTCTTGGCATCGGCGTCGGGCATCGTCGTGGTGAAGGCCGCCGCGTGCGAGAACTGGTAGAGGGTCCAGTACACCTGGTGCGACAGCACCTCCTTCTCGGCGATGGCGTCGTCGACGTGCTTCGGGGGCGTGATGCCGTAGAAGGCGAGGTCCTGGAACAGGCCGCCGAGCATCTGCTCCTCGAAGTAGAGCTCGAACGCCTCCTTCCAGCTCATCACCTTGCGGGGCAGCATGTAGTCGAGCATCTGGGCGACGAGCGCCGTGACGCGGTAGCCGCGCCAGAACCACTTGTCGATCCAGGCCTGCACGATCGGCACGTTGGCCTCGTCCTGCTCGAGCAGGAACTTGATCGCTTCGAGGCCGAGGGTCATGTGCCGCGACTCGTCGCTCTGCGCCGAGAAGCCGAAGGTCATCGTCGGCAGGTCACCGTTGAACGAGGCGCCCGACATGAACGGCACGAACAGCAGGTTGGTCAGCAGGTACTCGAAGGAGAACCCGATGGCGATGAGGAACTCGAACGGGCCTGCGGTCAGGGCGTCGTCGAAGAACGACTTCGGCACCGACAGGTACCAGACCCGGTCGTGCTGCTCGAGGTAGTTGTGGAAGCCGCCGTAGTACTTGTTGTAGTTCGACAGGGTGTGGATCTCGGTCTGCGTGTGGCGCATCTCGTCGATCGACTGGCACAGCGCCGCGAAGCGCGGGCCGGGGCCGTTGAGGTGGCGGGCCAGGTAGGCGAAGTTGCGGTGCGCCTGGTACTCCAGCGGGGTGACGCCCTGGAGGAAGAGCTTCATCGCGTTGAGGTAGGACGCCTCGGTCAGGGTGAGGTGGCCCTGGCTCTGGGCGAACCCGTCGAGCACGGCATACAGCCGCTTGTCCTTCTCCGCCTGGTACTTCGTGTAGGCGTCGACCGTCAGGCGGAAGGGGTCCTCCCACTTGCTCCAGTCGTGGATCTTGATGCCCTCGAACTCGGTGTGGGGGAAGACGTCGGCCTTGTCGACGTAGCTCGGCTCCCAGTCGAGGTCTCGGGTCAGCGCCTCGTAGCGCTGCTTCATGGTCAGCTTGCGCGGGGCCTTGGGGGCGATGGTCATGGTGCAATTCCTGTCTGTGAGGTCGGGGTCCTCGCGAAGTATCGGAGCGACGAAGGAGTGGAGAACTTCGTGGGGTGACTAGTGGTCCCAGGCGATGACGATCTCGTCGTCATCCCATTCCTTGATGTGCCCGAAGTAGCTGACGATCGCCAGCTGGAACTCGTGGGTCTCCCACTCGCGGCCGAGGCGCTCCTCGACCGACTCGCGGGTGATCACGAGGCGGCCGGGTGCGGTGATCCGCACGAGCCCCGGCATGTGCTGCACGGTGCAGCCCTCGTTGGTCAGCTCGATGGCCTCGACGACCGAGCGGTTGGTCTCGCTCTCCTGGATGTCCACGCCGACGGGGCGGGTGGGGGCGGTGGTGCTCATGCTCTGGTCCTTCCCGGTCAGTCGGTCAAGGCCGCGACGGCGTCACGGATGGTGGTGGCGGTGGACTCGAGGGATGCCGTGGCACCGGCCCCGACGAGCTCGTCGGCGCGGGCGGCGGCGGGGCGCAGCGCGACGAGCGCGGCCTCGAGGGCCTGCGCCGTCGTGTCGGCGAGCAGCTGCTTGTTGGCGGCGCCCGTCTCGGCGTCGGCGGCCCACGCCTTGTAGAGGGCGTCGACCCACTTGCGCTGGTCCTTGAACCACGACGAGAGGTGCTGCGCCACCAGGCTGTACGAGCCGGCGCCCTGGTCGATGGCCGCGTCGTCGAGGTGCGTGAAGAACAGCGAGTAGATGAGCCGGTCGGCGACGTCGAGGCGCACCAGGGCCTTGCCCCAGTCCTTCTCGATGAGCAGCTCCTCGATGTAGCGGCGCAGGCCCTGCAGCGAGGCATCCTCGACCCAGCGGGTCTTGGCCTCACCGAGCAGCTCGGCGGTGCCGCCACCGAGGGCGATGCCGACCCGGCTGAGCGCCTGCGCGTTCCCGATCCGGTCGAACGCGGCGTACGCGGCGCACTGGGTGATCGTGGTGCCGAAGCCGAACCGGGCGATGTCGCAGGACACCATCTGGGCGCCCGACTCGTAGTGCCGCAGCGGCACGACGAGCTCGCCGAGCACGGCCGACCAGGCGTCGGGGAGGCGCGCGAGGAGGTCGCGGGAGTTCAGGTAGTCCAGCGTGGAGGCCACGGAGTCGGCCATCGCGGCCCGTGAGGTCACGTAGGGGGCGTAGTAGAACTGCCGCGGGTCGGTGAACGAGTAGGGGTCGGTCAGCCGGAACGCGCTGTACGCCTCGTCGTAGATGTCGTGCTCGGGGTCCCAGAGCGGCCGGTAGTGGAAGTTCTCCTTGGCCTGGATGTCGATCGTCCCCTCCTCGTACCGGGAGGCCGGGCGGTCGCCGTAGCGCCGGACGAGGTGGGTGAAGGTCTTGCGTGGCGGCTCGATGACCTGGGTTCGCAGTTCGTACTGCACGGTGCCTCCTTGGGGGCGGTGGAGCGTTGGGGGATTCAGGCGACGTGGTGGTGGGTGACGCCGGACTCGACGAGCAGGCGGACGAGCAGGTCGGGCAGGGCGTCCGGGCCGTCGAGCTCCTGGGGGAGCTCGGAGTCGAAGCCGTCGCCGACGAGCCGGCCGTATGCCGTGCCGTCCTCGAACGTCGTCGACACCCGAGCCGCTCGGCCCCGGTGCGTCACCCGGAACGCGAGCTCGTGGGGCAGCGTCTCGTCGACCAGGCCGAGCCGGTCGTCGGACTCGGCGAGGATCGCGTTGGCCTCGCTGACCAGCTGCTCGGCCAGCGAGCGGATCGCGACCTGCCGGTCGGCGCCGGTGCCGGTGGCGATCCGACGGCTGATCCGGGTGTCGGGCATCGGGGCGATCTCCTCGATGTCGGGCAGGTCCGCCTCCGGCGTGCCGACGAGCTCGGCCACGCGCAGCATGAAGGGGGTCATCGTGCGTCCTCTCGTGCGTGTCGGGATACACCGGCGGCGTCGAGCCGCTCGGAGTCCAGGGCGGCGGCCACCGCGGCGCAGACCGCGGCGGCGCCGGCGGAGGCGACCGCCTTGTCCTGGTCGGCGGAGCCGCCGGACGCGCCGACCGCCCCGACGAAGGTGCCGTCGACGACGACGGGCACACCGCCGCCGAAGGCTGCGACCCGGCCGCGCTGGCCGATGCCCTCGCGGACGGCGTCCTCGCCGGCGATCGCGTCGTAGAACACGTCGGTCGGCAGGCCGCCGAAGCCGGCGACGGTCCACGCCTTGTCCTGCGCGATCGACCCGGACACCGCGAACGCGCCGTCCATCCGGGCGAAGGCCAGCAGGCCGCCGGCGGTGTCGGTGACCGCGACGTTGAACGCACCTCCGATCGCCTCGGCGTGCGCCAGGGCGGCGTCGAGCGCGACCCGTGCCCCGGCATACGTCAGGGTGGTCTCGGTGCGCACGAGCATCAGCGGCTCCTCTCTCGGCGGGATACGAACGAGCGGGATACGAACGGGCGGAACGGAATCGGACAGCGGGCAGGCACCACCTCGGTGACGGCGGCCGACGGCACGCCGCCGTCACCGAGGGGTGACGACCGGGTCAGGTGCGGCTCAGGTGAGCACCGAGGTGAAGGCGTCGTTGAGCTCGCGGGCGTGGTAGAACACGCCCTTGCCGAGCGCCTCGGGGGTCCACACCGACATCGGGCGGTCGCGGTAGGCCAGGTAGCCGCCGGCGAAGACCTCGTTGCGGTTGCCCGACGGGTCGAAGAAGTAGACGGTCTGGCCGCGGGTGATGCCGTGGCGGGTTGGGCCGATGTCGATCGGCACGTCGTCCATCGAGAACAGGTCCGCGGCGCGGCCGACCTCGACCCAGTCACCGAGCCGGAAGGCGAAGTGGTGGAGCTTGGAGTTGGGGCCGGCGAGCACGGCGAGCTGGTGGATCTGGTTGTTGCTCGTCATCCAGGTCGCGATGATGTCGGCGTCGGAGTCGAGCGAGGTCTGCACGCGCTCGGTGGGGTAGAAGTCGAACACGGCGGTGAGGAAGCGGTCCATCAGGCCCGGGTCCTCGGCGGTGATCAGCGAGTGGTCGAGCGCCGGCACACCGACACCGACGAGGTGGCGGGGGAAGGCGTCCGGGTTGTGGGTGCCGACCTCGGTGCCGACGCAGGTGGCCTCGTGGTAGACCTCGAAGACGTGGTCGGACGGGGTGGTGAACCGGATGCCGTCGCCGATCTCCGGGTTCTCGCCCTTGCTCATCCGCTCGACGGTGACGCCGAAGGCGCTGGCCTTCTTCTCGATGTCGTCGATGTCGCTGGACTTCTCGACCTTCCAGCCGAACTTGACCAGGCCGACGCCGCCCTCCTCGAGGACGACCGAGTGGTGGTCCCACTCGTCCCAGGCCTTGTAGTAGACCTTGTTGCCCTCGGCGTGGGTCTCGTACAGGCCCATCGTGTTGGCGTAGTGGTCCTTGGCCTCGGCCAGGTCCGTGACGCGGACATGGGCGTAGCCCATCCTCATGACTCCCATTGCTACTCCTTGTGGGTGGTGCCGGTCGGGGAGGACGCGGCTGCGTAGGCCTCGGCACGCTGCCGGGCCTTGTCGTTCATGTGCTTCAGAAGGGTGCTGACGAGGCGGACGTGCTCGCCGCGCAGCTCGATGGTGATGTCCGTCTCGGGCACGGCACGGCAGCTCAGGCACGTGCCGTCGTGGCGCTCGGCATCGGTGATGACGGTGTCGGCGACGGGGTGGTTGTACTCGAACCCTCCGGAACGGCAGTCGACCTTGCAGATCGCACAGCCACCGCGCCGGCATCCGACCGTGTACGCGAACCCCGCCTTGTAGAGGCCGCTGAGCACGGTCTCTCCCGGTTCGAGGTAGATGACCTCGCCCGTGGGGTGGATCGTCACGGTCGGCACCGGCGCTCCCTTGCGTTCAGTGATGGGGGCGACTGCGTGCCGCCTCACCACTGAGAGTCGCCGAGCCCCGGGGGCGCGACCACGCACGTTCCTCATACGGGAACATCGGGCACCGCACCGGTGCACACCCCATGCCGGATGCCGTGTGCTCGCCGCCCGCTCGCGCGGCGTCCGGCTCAGCAGTTCAGCAACGCCGCGGCGCCGGGGTTCAGCGGCGCAGCGCCGCCGCCATCCGTTCCTGGGCGACGGACGAGTGGAAGAGCAGCCCGGACAGGCGCGCCATCTCGTCGCCGTGCTCGTCGAACGCCGCCACCAGGTCGGCGTTGAGCAGGCGCTTCGCCTCGACCAGACCCTGCCGGGCACCCGCCCGCAGGTTCTCGAGCACCCGGTCGACCGCGGCGTCCAGCTGCTCGGGTGCGGCCACCTCGGTGACCAGCCCGGCGTCGCGGGCCTCGGCGGCGCTCACCGCGCGCCCGGTGAGGAACCAGTCGGATGCCGTTCGCGGGCTGAGCCGGGCGCGCAGGGGGATGGAGATCACAGCGGCGGCGAGGCCTAGTCGCACCTCGGTGAGGGCGAAGCTGACGTCGTCGCGGCAGACGACCAGGTCGGAGGTGGCGACCAGGCCCAGGCCGCCGGCGCGCACCGGACCGTCGAGCCGGCACACCACCGGCACCGGGAGGGCGGCGATGGCGCGCTGCAGGGCCACGATGCCGCGGGCCGACTCGACCATGTCGACGGTCGCGGCCTCCTTGAGGTCGGCGCCGGCACAGAACACGGGGTGCGAGGAGCGCAGCAGCACGCCGTGCAGCGACTCGTCGGCGCCGGCCTCGGCGAGGTGGTCGGCCAGGTCGGCGACCAGGCGCCGGGAGAGGGCGTTGCGGTTGGCGGGGGAGTCCAGCGTCAGCACCGCGATGCGGTCGTCGTCGGCCCGGTGCACCAGTGCGTCGCTCACGCGCTCGACCCTAGCCACAACTCCCTCGTGGTGGGTGCTCAGGTGGTCGCCCCGGCAGCCGGTCCGGCACCCGACTCGGGGTCAGGCGCGGGTGGTGACCCGGAAGACCGGCATCCCGGGGGCGACGGCCGCGATCTCGGCATCGGTCGACTTCTTCGACAGGCCCTCGACGAACCGGCCGACCTCCCAGCCCCACTTGGTGACGTAGACCCGCAGCACCGGCACCCGCTGGTCGACGGGGAGCTCGGTCAGCTCGACGGCCTCGACCCGCTTGCCCAGGTGCAGCTCGCCACCACCGGCGGCCCGGACGTTGCGCACCCACTGGGTGTTGCCGCGCGGCGCCACGAGGTAGCGCTCGCCGTCGAGCTCCATCAGGTTGACCGGCGTGCGGCGCAGATCACCGGACTTCCGGCCGCGCACCACGAGCACCCGCGAGCCCATCAGGCTGATGCCGCGCGCGGTCAGCCAGCGCACCACGGTGCCCGACCAGACCTCCATCCGGTTGGCCGGCGGCACGTAGCGGTTCGGGTCGACCGGCGAGGCTGCGGTGGGCGTGGGGGTCGGGGTGGCCTTGGGGGTGGGGGTGGGGGTGGGGGTGCGGTCGCTGTTCGGCTGGGTCATGTCGTCCTCCGTCGGTTTGTGAGAGCGGTGCTCTCGGTTTAGATCTCCACTGTGACGCAGTGTTTCTCGGATGTCAAGAGCAGTGCTCTCGGTTTGTGGCAGGATGCCGGCATGCCCACCACCCGTGCCCGGCGCCGCGAGGACGTCACCGCGCGCATCCTCGAGATCGGCCGCCAGCACCTGGCCCAGCACGGTGCCGCCGGGCTCAGCCTGCGAGCCGTCACCCGCGACCTGGGCATGGTGTCGTCGGCGGTCTACCGCTACGTCGCCAACCGCGACGAGCTGCTCACCCTGCTGCTCGTCGACGCCTACAACGCCCAGGCGGATGCCGTGCAGGCGGCCGTCGACGCCGCCGCCGACCAGCGCTGGTCCGAGCGGCTGCTCGCCGCGGCGCACGCGTTCCGGGCCTGGGCGGTGGCCGAGCCCAGCCGCTACGCGTTGCTGTACGGAAGCCCGGTGCCCGGTTACGCCGCCCCACCCGAGGTGACGCTCGAGCCGGGGACCCGGGTGGTCGTCCTCCTGATGAGCCTCGTGGCCGAAGGGGTCGCCCGCGGCGACGTGCCCGACCGGCCGGCGCCGCACGCCCCGCCCGA
This sequence comes from uncultured Actinomycetota bacterium, assembly GCA_963800505.1. Lineage (GTDB taxonomy): Bacteria > Actinomycetota > Actinomycetes > Actinomycetales > Dermatophilaceae > Fodinibacter. The sequence goes on along the minus strand of CAWDBL010000021.1, from coordinate 99,264 downwards.
CCCGCTGGCCGGTGACCTGCGGGTCATCGGGGCCGAGGTCGGGCTGACGACGACCCACCCGGCGGTGCTGTCCCGGGCTCTGCTGCTGTGGTCGACCGTGGTGGGCGGCACCAGCCTTGAGGTGTTCGGCCAGTACGGCGCCGACTCGTTCCGGCAGCCGCACCAGGCCTACGACCTGCAGCTACGGATGGCCCTGGACGTGCTGCGCGGCGGCCTCGACTCCCCCTGACTGCCCCCACTGATTGCGAATCTCCCACCCTCAGCTACCCCCACTCCCCGACTGATTGCGAATCTCCCACGCCGATGCGACGGCTCAGCACCGCGTCCTTGGTGGGAGATTCGCAATCAGTCGGGCTTATCGGCCGTCGGCGACCCTGGCAAGGTGGGCCCGCACCACGGCGTCGACCAGCAGGGTCGGGAACTCCTCGCGGTAGAGCAGCTTGAGCGTGCTCGCTCCCGAGCTGTGCGCCTCGAGGTCCGCCGCGGCCTGCGCGTCGAGGTCCTCGGCCGGCGGCAGCGGATAGATCGCCAGGTGCTCCTTCCACGCCGAGGCGTGCAGCAAACGGTGCCCGTCGACCACGAAGGTCGGCATGTTGTACGACAGGGTCTCGGTCGCCCCGGGTGCGTGCCGCTGCACGAGCTCACGCACGCCGAGGAAGAAGGCCCGGCCGGTCTCGGGGGCGCGCTCGAGGTAGCTCTCGACGGCGTCGGAGGAGGGGGTCATCCCGGCATCCTGCCAATCTCAGCCGTAGGTGTCACGCGGGCCGCGACCGTCCTGCACCCGGCGCTGGCCACGCGACCAGGTGGGGGCGCCCGGGCCGACGACGCGCAGCTCGGTGACCGTCCCGTCACCCACCTCCTCGGCCAGCCGGGTCAGCAGGCTCGACGACAGCAGCCGCAGCTGGGTGGCCCAGGCAGTGGAGTCGCCACGCACGGTGAGGATGCCGTCGACGAAGTCGAGCGGGGCGCAGTGCTGGGCGATCTCGGGCCCGACGATCTGCGGCCACCGCCCGATGACGGCACCCACCGCGACGTCGCCGACCCAGCCGCGCTCGGTGACGAACTGGTCGAGCTGCTCGCCGAGCAGCTTGGGGTCGCGCCCGGTGGTGGAGCGCTCGCCCACCGGCACGTCCTTGGCCCGCCGGCGCGGCCGCAGACCGGGACGCAGCCCCTTCGCCTTGGCCGCCGCGCGGGCTCGCGCGAGCGCGGCAGCCGCGGCCTCGGCGGCATCCCCGACGACGGGTTCGGCAGAGCCATCGAGTTCCACTGTGCTGGAACCGTTTTCCGCGTCGTCCTCCACCGGTCGCCGGGCGTCACTCACGCTCGACCACCGACCCCAGCGTCACCACGTAGGTGCGCCCCATCAGCTCCGAGGGCACGTCCTCGGGCACGGCCGCAGTGATGACCACCTGCTCGCAGTCGGCGATCATCGCCGCCAGCCGACCACGGCGCCCCGAGTCGAGCTCGGCGAACACGTCGTCGAGCACCAGCACCGGGTCGTCGCCCAGGTCGTGCCGCAGCAGCTGGTAGGCGGCCAGCTTCAGCCCGAGCGCGAACGACCACGACTCGCCGTGGCTCGCGTAGCCCTTCGCCGGCAGCTCGCCGAGGGTCAGCACGACGTCGTCGCGGTGCGGCCCGACCAGGCTCACCCCCCGCTCCACCTCCGCGCCACGCACCTCGGCCAGCGACTCCAGGATCTCGGTGCGCAGCTCCTCGGCCTCGGGGACCTCACCCTCGGCGATCCGCGCCGCGGTGGCCTCGCGCAGCGACGACTTGTACGACACGCGGGCGTCGCTCTGCCCCGCGCTCACCTCGTCGTAGGCCTTGCCGAGATAGGGGCCGAGGTCGCGCAGCAGCCGCAACCGGGCGTAGAGCAGCTGCGAGCCGACCTGGGCGAGGTGCGAGTCCCAGACGTCGAGGGTGTGCAGCGCCGACTCCCGCTCGGCGACGGCGTCAACCCCCTCGGATGCCGGCCGCGCGCCCCGGCGACCACCTCGCCGCAGCACCGGGCTGGCGGACTTCAGCAGGGCCCCGCGCTGCTTGAGGATCTTGTCGTAGTCGGAGCGCACTCCCGACCAGCGCGGCTGGCGGGCGACGAGCAGGTCGTCGAGGAAGCGCCGCCGCTCGCCGGGGTCGCCCTTGACGAGGGCGAGGTCCTCGGGGGCGAAGAGCACCGTGCGCAGCGTGCCGAGCACGTCGCGCGGCCGGCTGAGCGGCGACCGGTTCAGCCGCGCCCGGTTCGCCCGCCCCGGGGTGATCTCGAGCTCGACCATCGTCTCGCGGCCGTCGCGCACCAGCGCCCCGCGCACGATCGCCTGGCTCGCCCCGAACCGCACGAGCGGCGCGTCGGTGGCGACCCGGTGGCTGGACAAAGTGGCGAGGTAGCCCAAGGCCTCGACCAGGTTGGTCTTCCCCTGGCCGTTGAGGCCGACGAGCGTCGTGACGCCCGGCTCGAGAGGCAGCTCGGCAGCGGTGTAGCTGCGGAAGTCGGCCACGCTCAGGTGCCGGACGTGCACCGCCGGCTCAGCTCTTCGACGCGGCGCGCTTCCGCGTCGAGCTGGTGCCCGAGGTCGGGCCCGCCGACGCCGCGCCCTTCGCGCGACCGGCCGACGCGTCACCGGTGCCGGAGGACGGGCCTGCCGAGTCAGCCTTGCGACCCTTGGCCGCGGCCTCCTTCGGCGAGCTCGCCGGCTTCTCCTTGCGAGCGGCCTTCTTGCCGGCGCTGGGCGCCGACGCCGGGCCGGCTACGGCCTCGGCCCTCAGCTCCTCACCCTGGGCGACGGTCATCACCTGGTGCCCGCCGAACTGGCCGCGCAGCGCCGCGACCGCCTGCAGCGTGGGCGAGCTCTGCTGGCGCGAGGCGAAGCGCGCGAAGAGCGACGCCGAGATCACCGGCATCGGCACCGAGAGCGCGATCGCCTCCTCGACGGTCCACCGCCCCTCGCCGGAGTCGACCGTGTAGTCGGACACGTCCTCGAGCGTCGGGTTCTCCTCGAGCGCCGCGACCATCAGGTCGAGCAGCCACGACCGCACGACGGTGCCTCGGCTCCACGCCTTGAACGCACCGGGCACGTTCTCGACGATGTCCTTCTTCTGCAGCAGCTCGTAGCCCTCGGCGTAGGCCTGCATCAGGCCGTACTCGATGCCGTTGTGCACCATCTTCGTGTAGTGCCCGGCCCCCACCTTGCCGGCATGCACGAAGCCCTCGTCGCGCGGGCCCTCGGGGCGCAGTGCGTCGAAGATCGGCATCGCCTTCTTCACGTTGGCCGCCGTGCCGCCCACCATCAGGCCGTAGCCGTTGTCGAGGCCCCAGATGCCGCCGGACACCCCGCAGTCGAGGTAGCCGATGCCCTTGGTCTTGAGCAGCTTCTCGTTCTCGACGTCGTCGGTGAACCGGCTGTTGCCGCCGTCGATGACCATGTCGCCCTTGTCGAGCAGCTCGCCCAGCTTGGCCACGGTGTCCTTGGTGGGCGCGCCGCTGGGCACCATCACCCAGACCACCCGTGGGGCGTCGAGCCGCTTGACCAGGTCGGCCAGCGAGCTCGCGTCCGAGACGGACTTGTCGCGGTCGTACCCCACGACCTCGTGACCGGCGCGGCGGATCCGCTCGCGCATGTTGCCGCCCATCTTGCCCAGCCCGACCAGACCCAGCTGCATCTCGGAACTCCTCGTGGTGTGTGGTGCGTCGACGATGAGGTGCTGATCCGCGAACGTTACTGCGACGGCATCCGAAAATGGCTGGTCAGGACGCGAACCGCACCGGCATGAGCACGTAGCGGTAGGAGGTGTCCGCCTCGCCGTCCTCCTCGGCCTGGCCCGACAGCACGGCCGGGCGCGAGGCCTGGGTGAACGAGATGCGGCTGTAGGGGGTGCCCACCGCGCCCAGCCCGTCGAGCAGGTAGGTCGGGTTGAAGGCGATCTCGATCTCGGGGCCGGTGAGCACGGCCTCGACCGCCTCGGACGCCTGGGCGTCGTCGCCGGCGCCGGCCTCGATGGCCACCTGGCCCTCGCTGAACCGCAGCCGCACCGGGGTGTTGCGCTCGGCGACCAGGGCCACGCGCTTGACGGCCTCGACGAGGTCGGCGGTCTTGATGACCGACTCGGTCTCGGAGGTCGTGGGGAAGATCGAGGAGACCTTCGGGTACTCGCCGTCGAGGAGCCGGGTGGTGGTGCGGCGCTGCCCGGCCTCGAACCCGACCAGCCCGTCGCCACCGGCGGCGGTGCCGAGCGCGACGTCGATGGAGCCGCTGGCACCGAGCGAGCGCGCCGTGTCGGACAGCGTGCGCGCGGGGATGAGCACGACGTGGCTGGCGTCGGTCGAGCCGGGGTTCCAGTGCAGCTCGCGCATGGCGAGGCGGTAGCGGTCGGTGGCGAGCAGCGTCATCGTGTCGCCCTCGATCTCGACCCGCACGCCGGTGAGGATCGGCAGGGTGTCGCCGCGGTCGGCCGCGACCGACACCTGGGCGACGGCCTGGGTGAACAGGTGGCCGTCGATGGTGCCGCTGGGCTCGGGCGAGGTCGGCAGGGTCGGGTAGTCGTCGGCCGGCATCATCAGCAGGCTGAACCGCGAGGACCCACAGGTGACCTGCACCTTCGAGCCGTCGGTGGCGATGTCGATGGGCCGGTCGGGCAGGTTGCGCGAGATGTCGGCGAGCAGCCGGCCGAGCACGAGCACGGTGCCGGGCTCGGCCACCTCGGCGGCGACGGTGATCTTGGCCGAGACCTCGTAGTCGAACGCCGACAGGGTCAGCGTGCCGTCGTCATCGGCCTGCATCAGGATGCCGGCGAGCACCGGCACCGGGGGACGGGCGGGCAGGCCGCGCGCCACCCAGGTGACCGCCTCGGCCAGGACGTCGCGCTCGACGCGGAACTTCACGGCTTACCACCTTCGTCCGGCGCGATGAGGTCGCGCCTGCTCGTGCACAGCTGAATCCCCATCCGCGGGCTCGGCCGCGCCCGTGTGGGGCGCCGACGCAGGCGGGGTCATGACACTAGTGCACGCCCTGTCGTGGCGGTACCTGATCCGGGGGACACCCCGGGCAGGCTTCTGCCCCGATGTGGTCCTCGCGCCGGGTTCGGATCGGGCAGGTCGTACTCGGGGCCGAATCGGAGTTCTGGGGATCTCGTCGTAGTGGTAGGAGCTGTGGATCCTGTGGACGCCGACACGTCCGGGCAGGTCGGCCGGTGGATGAGGCTGTGGACGAGCCGGCGGCGAACCGGGGGACAACCGCGCCGTGCTGTTGACGGTCGGCGGGCGTTCACAGCCGGTCCACCCCGGCGTCGCGAACCGTCCACGTCGACACGCTGGTCGTCCACAGCCGTCCACAGGAGCTGTGGACAACTCGGCTGTGGTGCGTGTGACTCGTGGTGAACGGCGGGAGTTGTCCACAGGGTTGCGCACAGAGGTGGATGCGCCGCTACACGTTCGTAACATCGCGGATGCCGGGTTGCGGCCGCGCTGGAACCGGTGCCGGGCGGCATCCAAGGTTGGATCGGGTCTGCACACAGGGGTGTGGACGGCCTGTGGACAACTCGGTTGAAACCGAGCGGACGCGCAGCTGGAGACCCGGCGGCCGGGGCCGCCGCGCGGCGCACGGGCTCAGTGCGACTGCTGCTTGATCCGGTTGGTCAGCTCGGTGACCTGGTTGTAGATCGCCCGCCGTTCGGCCATCAGCTGACGGATCTTCTTGTCGGCGTGCATCACCGTGGTGTGGTCGCGGCCGCCGAACTGCTGGCCGATCTTGGGCAGCGAGAGGTCGGTGAGCTCACGGCACAGGTACATCGCGATCTGCCGGGCCGTCACGAGTACCCGCGAGCGCGACTGGCCCTGCAGGTCGTCGAGGGTCAGCCCGAAGTACGCGGCCGTCTGGGCCATGATCGTCGCCGGCGTCACCTGGCTGGAGGCGTCGTCGGGGATCAGGTCGCGCAGCACGATCTCGGCCAGGCTCATGTCGACCGGCTGGCGGTTCAGGCTGGCGAAGGCGGTGACCCGGATCAGGGCGCCCTCGAGCTCGCGGATGTTGGTGGAGATCCGTGAGGCGATGAACTCGAGCACGTCGTCGGGCACCGACAGGCGCTCCTGGATGGCCTTCTTGCGCAGGATCGCGATCCGGGTCTCGAGGTCGGGGGGCTGCACGTCGGTGAGCAGGCCCATCTCGAACCGGCTGCGCATCCGTGCCTCGAAGCCGCTGAGCAGCTTGGGCGGCACGTCGCTGGTGATGACGACCTGCTTGTTGGCGTTGTGCAGGGTGTTGAAGGTGTGGAAGAACTCCTCCTGGGTCTGCACCTTGCCCTGCAGGAACTGGATGTCGTCGATGAGCAGCACGTCGACGTCGCGGTAGCGGCGCTGGAAGTTGGCCGCCTTGTCGTCGCGGATGCTGTTGATGAAGTCGTTGGTGAACTCCTCGGAGTTCACGTAGCGCACCTTGACGTGCGGGAAGAGGTTGCGGGCGTAGTGCCCGATGGCGTGCAGCAGGTGCGTCTTGCCCAGCCCGGAGTCGCCGTAGATGAACAGCGGGTTGTAGGCCTTGGCCGGCGCCTCGGCCACCGCGACCGCCGCGGCGTGGGCGAACCGGTTGCTGGCGCCGATGACGAACGTGTCGAAGGTGTACTTCGGGTTCAGCCGGGTCAGCTCGACCTGCTCGGGCTGCTGGCTGCCGGGCCGCGGGCGCCGCGCCCCGGGCACCTCGACCAGCCCGGGGATGCCGTTCTGCCCGGTGCCGCGGGCGGCGTCGGCCGCGCCGTGCTCGGTGCGCCGGCCGGTGAAGGCCGAGGTCTCGGTGCCGTCGACCTCGTCCTCGCCGATGTCGAGGTCGTCGATCTGGCGCCGCCGGTCAGCCGCCCGCAGGTCGTGACCCGCGTCGTCCAGGCCGTTCAGGTGCCCCTCGTCGTCGAGGTCGAGCGCCGGCGCCTCGGCCAGGGAGGGGTCGACGGTGACCGCCAGGCGGACATCCCGGCCCAGCTGGGTGCCCAGAGTCGCGGTGACCCGCTCGCGCAGCCGGGTCTCGACGATGTCCTTGGTGAAGTCGTTCGGCACGGCGATCAGGGCGGTGTCGTCGAGCAGCCCCACCAGCTTGGCGAGCGACAGGAAAGCCCTCTGCTGCACCGGGATCCCGTCGGAGTCCAGGACCTCCAGGGTCGTGCGCCACAGCTGGGTCATCGTCGCGTCGGCCACTACGTCCCCGTCCTCCTCGATGCCCACCGGGCCGAATATCGGTGGCCGGTCCACGCGGCCGCGTACACCCTGTCCACATGGTTGTCCACAAGCTGTGGGTATGCCGCGTGGTCGCCCGGGCGTGTCGCGCCGGGTGGCGGGCCGTGCTCCGTGCGATCCTAGGGCGTTTTGCCGAACCGGGGCGACCAGATCCGTTGGTTTGACCCCCGTGGTCGCTCTCGCGTACCGTTAACGGGCCTGTGGTTCGGCTGTTTTCGCATGCCCGTGACCCGCGCCCGCGAGGGCGCTGCTTCCCCGCGAAGGTCACGGGTTTCCGATCGCAGCCGACACCCATCGGCCTCCCGACCACCCGGGCCCTCGGGCCCACCGAAGCAGACGAGAGAACATCGTGAGCAAGCGGACCTTCCAGCCGAACAACCGCCGCCGGGCCAAGACCCACGGCTTCCGTCTGCGGATGCGCACCCGTGCGGGCCGCAGCATCCTCGCCGCTCGTCGCCGTAAGGGCCGCTCCGAGCTCTCCGCCTGAGGTCGGCGGTGCTGCCGGCGCCGAACCGACTGCGTGAGCGGGCGGACTTCACGTCGGCGGTGCGCTCCTCCGGGGGTTGCCGAGCCGGCTCCAGGCTGCTCGTGGTCCACGCCACCTCGACCGACACGCGTGCGGGTCTCCCGCCGCGGGTCGGTTTCGTCGTGTCCAAGGCGGTCGGCGGCGCGGTGGTGCGCAACCGCACCAAGCGCCGGCTCCGGGCGCTGGTCGCCGACCGGCTCCCCGGCATCCCGAACGGTCTCGACCTGGTGGTGCGGGCCAACCCGCCAGCGGCGGCTGCTACCTACGGGGAACTCGCGGGGGCCCTGGATCCGTTGTTGCACAGGGTGATCCGTCGACTGGGAGGTGCCGCGTGAGCATCGGTCGAGTGCTGGCGACCCCCCTGATCTGGCTGATCCGGGTCTACCAGCGAGTCATCTCGCCGATGCGGCCACCCACCTGCCGCTACTACCCGTCGTGCTCGGCCTACGCCGTCACAGCGCTGGAGCGCTACGGCGTGCTGCGCGGATCGTGGATGGCCGCCCGCCGGCTCGGCCGCTGCCACCCCTGGACCCCGGGTGGGGTCGACCACGTGCCGCTGCGCGACCCCGACAGCGGCCGGCCGATCCCCGGCACCACCGGACCGCGCGGCGTCGGCGACGACGCTGGGCACCGGCATCCTGCGGGCCACACCCCGCACCAGACCCCCTGACCACGTCACGACCGTGACCTCACCCCGCCGGCTCCGGCCGGCACAGCCGTAAGGACGACATGGGCGACCTCTTCAACACGATCATCGGGCCAATCGAGTGGCTCGTGGCGTGGATCATGTACGGGTTCCACCAGGCCCTCACCTTCATCGGGATGAACCCGGCCTCGGGCTGGACCTGGGCCCTGTCGATCGTCGGCCTCGTGATCGTCATGCGTGCCGCGATGATCCCGCTGTTCTACAAGCAGATCATGGCGTCGCGGAAGATGCAGCAGATCCAGCCCGAGCTGCAGAAGATCCAGAAGAAGTACAAGGGCAAGTCCGACCCCGAGTCACGCCAGGCGATGACCCAGGAGACGATGGAGCTGTACAAGAAGGAGGGGACCAACCCCTTCAGCTCGTGCCTGCCGATCCTGGTGCAGTCGCCGTTCTTCTTCGGCCTGTTCCGGGTGCTGAACGGCATGGACGAGCTTGCCAGGAACTTCGCGCCCGACGCGCACATCGGCCCGATCACCCAACCGATTGCGGCGCAGTTCGAGCAGGCGACCCTCTTCGGCGCCCAGCTGTCCGCGACCTTCCTCGGGTCCGACTCCTTGAACGTCAAGATCGTGACGAGCGTCCTCATCGTGCTGATGTCGGCGACCACGTTCACCACCCAGCGCCAGCTGATGACCAAGAACATGCCGGCGTCGGCGCTGGACAACCCGTTCGCCAAGCAGCAGAAGGTGCTGCTCTACGTGTTGCCGCTCGTCTTCGCGGTGTCCGGCGTGAACTTCCCCATCGGCGTGCTCATCTACTGGTTCACCACCAACCTGTGGTCGATGTGCCAGCAGTTCTACGTCATCCGCAAGCTGCCGGCACCGGGCTCCGCGGCCGAGAAGGCCCTCCATGCCCGGCTCGAGCGCAAGGGCAAGCCGATCCCGGGGGTCGACGCCGCCAAGGTCAAGGCCGACGCCGAGGCCGCTGAGGCCGCCGAGCTGGTCAGGCAGTCGGGCCAGCGCCAGCAGCCGGCCAGCAAGAAGCGCAAGAAGAAGTCCGGAGGCGCCAAGCCGGCCGGGCAGGCCGGACAGACCGGCGCCACGTCGGGCATCCAGGACACCCCGCCCGGGCAGGCCGGACAGACCGGCGCCACGTCGGGCATCCAGGACACGTCGCCCGCGAGCACCGCGAACGGCCAGACGCAGAACGGGCCCCCGCCACGCACGCCGAACGGCCAGAAGCCGGCCGGGCCTGCGTCGCCCCGTAAGAAGCCCGCCAAGAGGGCCGGCTCGGGCACCAAGCCCCCCACGACCTGATCCCCCTGATCGTAGGAGAACCCCATGAGCGAGAACCTCACGCAGGACCAACCGGACACCGAACCCACCGTGGACACGGCATCCACGCCTGAGACCGACTCGGCCGACGAGGGCACCGAGCCCACGAACGTGCAGGTCAGCGACTCGGAGCCGGTGGACGACGACGCTGCCGACGACACGGCCGAGGCGGAGGTCGCGTCCGCGGCCCACCCGCAGAGCAACCGGCGGGCCAACCTCGAGCGCGAGGGAGAAGTGGCGGCCGACTTCCTCGAGACACTGCTCGACATCTGCGACCTCGACGGTGACATCGACGTCGACATCGATGGTGACCGGGCCGCCGTGTCAGTGGTCGACTCCGAGGACGGGCGGGTGCCGCGGCGCCTCGTCGGACCGAACGGCCAGGTGCTCGACGCGCTGCAGGAGCTCACCCGGCTCGCCGTGCAGTCCGCCACGGGCGAGCGCAGCCGCCTGATGCTCGATGTCGCGGGGCACCGGGCCGAGCGGCGCGCCGCCCTGGTCGCGGTGGCCAAGGAGGCCATCGACGAGGTGCGCAGCACCGGTGAGCGCAAGCCGCTCACGCCGATGACGGCCTTCGAGCGCAAGGTCGTGCACGACGAGGTGCTGGCTGCTGGCCTGGTCTCGGAGTCCGAGGGTGCCGAGCCGCGCCGGTTCGTCGTCATCCTCCCTGCGTGAAGCGACGTTTCACGTGAAACCTGACGGGCCGAACGAGGCCGCCGTCGCACTGCCAGCCGCACCCTCGGGTGCGGCTGCGGTGTTTGGCGAGCGCTTGCCGCTGGCCGTTCGCTTTGCCGAGATCCTGGCCGACACCGGGGTGAGCCACGGGTTGATCGGCCCGCGTGAGGTGCCGCGCCTGTGGGAGCGGCATGTGCTGAACTGCGCGGTCGTGGCCGACGCCTTCGGGCCGGGAGCCCGGGTGGTCGACGTCGGCTCGGGCGCCGGGTTGCCCGGTGTGGCTTTGGCGATCGTCCGCCCCGACCTCGAGGTGCACCTCGTCGAGCCGATGCTGCGCCGCACCCAGTGGCTTGCGGGCGTGGTGGCCGAGCTCGGTCTGGACTCCGTGACCGTGCACCGCGGGCGCGCCGAGGAGCTCGCGGGCACGGTGTCGGCGCCCTACGTCACGGCGCGGGCAGTGGCCCGCCTCGACAAGCTGGCGCGCTGGTGCGTGCCGCTGCTGGAGCCGGCCGGCACGCTGGTGGCGATGAAGGGGCGCTCGGCGGCGCAGGAGCTGGCGGACGACCGGCCCGCCCTCGTGAGGATGGGTCTGGTCGAGGCAGTGGTGCGTGAACACGGGGCTGAGGTGCTCGACGAGCCGGTGCTCACCGTCGACCTGCGCTTCGAGCCCCGGCGACGCGGCGGACGAAGCAGCAAGGCGGCCAAGGGCAGCGGCAAGGCCGGCAAGGCCAGGAAGCTGGGCGAGGCCAAGAAGGCCGGCAAGCTCCGCACCACCACACCGAGCCAGCCCCCGAAGAGCCAGGGCGCGCGGCATCAGGCCAGCGCCGTATAGGCCGCGGCGACGCCGTCGCACTGAAGCAGCAGATTCACTCGGGGCTGACGCGAAGCAGGCTCGAAGCGGCCCGCCAGCCCACCGTGTGAGAGGCCGGGAAGCAGGCTCGTAGGAGCCCACGAGCCCACGAGCCCACGAGCCCACGAGCCCACGAGCCCACGAGCCCGGGTTGCCGCGAGGCGGGGTCGTACCAGCCCACGAGCCCGGGTTGCCGCGAAGCGGGCTCGTGCGAGCCCACGAGCTCGGCGCCCGGGTTGCACCAAGCAATCGGGCCTGAGCCCGTGAGCCCGTGGGCCCGCGCGTGGGTTGGTGCCGCGGCGGTTCCCTCGGGCGTGCTTACGCCGCGCTTTCGCCGGCTCGTTCACGTCGGCGGGCTGTCGGGCGGCACGGACACGCGCTGCATGGGGATGTTTCACGTGAAACGTCTTCGAACCCAACAGCCCTCGCCTCCATCTGCCGGGCCGTCGGGCCAACGCCGCTGTCGTTGATCAGCCTGCCCCTTTGGCAATCGATCTCCGGTGCCGCGATGTTTCACGTGAAACATCGCGCATCAGCGCACCCCTTGCAGGGCTGAGAAAGGGAGCTCGGGTGGGGGGTGCGTCACGGTGCGTGCGGTCGCACTCGAGAGCGACGGCGGTGACTGCCAAGACATGGTGCCCATCGGCGAAACCACCGCCAGGTCGCCAGCTCGAGACCAGGGCTGGTTCGGCAGGCTGGGCATCACCCTTAGGTCTGCAGCCCTCGAGACCGCCCCTGAGTCCGCGATGCCGCGCCCGGTGCAGGTCAGTCACCACCGGTCGAGCTCCCAAGCGGCCGGGGAGCCGTGCGACGCGTCAGGCGGCGGGGTCCACAGGGGCTTCCCGGCTTCAGCTGGTCGGCCGCTGTTGCCTGGGAGCGCGCGAACCGCTCCTCACGGGCGTCCACCCTGCTCATCACGGGTCAGGGGTAAAGGCGTTGCCGTGCACGCCCAATCCTGATGGATTCGCCGTCGAACTCCGGTCGCTTCGCCCGAGCAGGTACTAGTCCTGGAGGCTCGACTTGCTCTACACGCGACCGGGGAGCGTGCGACGCGCCGCTGGCGACCTCGGCAATGTGTGCCCAGAGGGAGTTGCACCCGCCGTTTCACGTGAAACATCGCGACGAGGTTCTGTCGGAGCCGATGGGCCCTCCAGAGGTCTCTTGGTGCCCTCGCCACAAGGCGGCCTCATCCAGACCCGGGCGGGCGCAGAACATTGCCCGTCTCGCCGACCGTTCTGGCGGGGCTCGAACGGGGGTCGAGACGAGGTGGCCGGGTGGTTCGTGGGCAGCGGATCAGCGATCGACGTGCTCATGAAGTCCTCTGAACGGGGCCAAATCGTCCACAACCTGCCGCTCGTCGACTGGTCGTCCACAGCGCGCTGTGGCGCTTTGGCGTGTTGATGCCCCGTGAGGTTGGATTGGCTCCGCCCCACCCCCCGATGAAGGTGATCGCGTGACCTCAACGATCGACGTCGCCACTGCCCGCACGGCCGCTCCCGGCCTCGGGTTCCCGCGGCTGACCGGTGTCCCGACGACTCCCTTGGGATGGCCGGCCCCAGACCGTGTTTCACGTGAAACATCTGCTCCCACACCGCCGACTGGCGACGCCAGCACGGCGTCGGCGCCGGACGTGGCGGTTTCTGAACCCACTGACACCATCGAGCCGACCGAACCCACTGAGCGCGTCGACCCGGGGACGCCGGTGGAGGGCGTCGACGCGGGCGCTTCCGCCAAGCCCACGGTGTCGACTGAGCCGACCGCCCCGGTCGCGTCCGCCACAACGGGCGAGGACACCGCTGGGGCCGAGACCGTCGCGCCGGCCCAACCCCCGGACTCCTCGGGGCAGAGCACGTCGTCGCCGCCGGCATCCGCTGGCACCCGAGAGGACCGGATGGACGTCCCCGCCCCCGACGACACCGAGGTGCGCGCGCAGATCGCCGCAGCCATGCCGGGCGCGGACGGCGGGACACCGCTCGCTGCGGCCGTCGCCGCCGATGCGCGCAAGCGGATCACGCTCAGCGGGCGCACCGTGCCGCGGCCGGCGCACACCCGGGTAATGACGGTGGCGAACCAGAAGGGCGGCGTCGGCAAGACGACGACCACGGTGAACATCGCGGCCGCGCTGGCCCAGGCCGGCAGCACCGTGCTCGTCATCGACCTCGACCCCCAGGGCAACGCCAGCACGGCCCTGGGCATCGAGCACCACGCCGAGGTGCCGAGCGTCTACGACGTGCTGGTCGAGGGCCAGCCGGTGGCTGGGATCCTGCAGGAGTGCCCGGACGTGCCGGGCCTGTTCTGCGTTCCGGCGACCATCGACCTGGCCGGCGCCGAGATCGAGCTGGTGTCCCTGGTGGCGCGCGAGACCCGACTGCAGCGCGCGGTCTCGGCCTACGTCGACCACTGCGAGGCGGTGGGGCAGCGCCTCGACTACGTGCTCATCGACTGCCCGCCCAGCCTGGGGCTGCTCACCGTGAACGCCTTCGTGGCCGCCACCGAGGTGTTCATCCCCATCCAGTGCGAGTACTACGCACTCGAGGGGCTCTCGCAACTACTGAAGAACATCGAGCTCATCCGCAGCCACCTCAACCCCACGCTGCACGTGTCGACGATCCTGCTGACCATGTACGACGGCCGCACCCGGCTGTCCGCCCAGGTCGCCGACGAGGTGCGTGAGCACTTCCCCGACCAGACCCTGCGGGCCAGCGTGCCGCGCTCGGTGCGCATCTCGGAGGCTCCGAGCCACGGCCAGACCGTGATGACCTACGACCCCAACAGCAGCGGTGCGCTGTCCTACCTCGAGGCGGCCGTCGAGCTCGCCGAGCGGGGCGCCGCCACGTCGCCGACCTCGAAGGAGTCCGCATGAGCGAGAAGCGTCGTGCCCTGGGCCGTGGCCTGGGCGCCCTCATCCCGAGCGGGACGGCGACGGCCGACCGACCGGTCGACGTGTTCTTCCGCGACCAGGACCGGCCGGCCACGGCAGACGCGCCAGCGCCCACCGAGGTGCCGGATTTTGGTGAAGACGCAGGTCAGAGCCCTGCTGCGGATGCCGGTGTCACCGACTCGGACAGCGGTCTCCAGCCGGTGCCCGGGGCGGAGTTCGCCGAGATCCCGCTCGACCAGATCCGGCCGAACCCGCGCCAGCCACGCACCGTCTTCGACGAGGACGAGCTCGAGGAGCTCGTGCACTCGATCCAGGAGATCGGCGTGCTGCAGCCGGTCGTCGTGCGCCGGGTGCCGCCGGGCACGCAGGACGGCGAGGTGCGCTACGAGCTGATCATGGGCGAGCGGCGCTGGCGTGCGTCGCGGGCCGCCGGCAAGGACGTCGTCCCCGCCATCATCAAGGCGACCGAGGAGGACGACCTCCTGCGCGACGCGCTGCTGGAGAACCTCCACCGCAGCCAGCTCAACGCGCTCGAGGAGGCCGCCGCCTACCAGCAGCTGCTCGACGACTTCGGCTGCACCCAGGAGGAGCTCGCCCGCCGCATCCACCGCTCGCGCCCGCAGATCTCGAACACGCTGCGCCTGCTCAAGCTGCCGCCGCTCGTGCAGCGGCGGGTGGCCGCCGGGGTGCTCAGCGCAGGCCACGCCCGCGCCCTGCTCGGCCTGCCCGACGCCGCGGCGATGGAGCGGATGGCCCAGCGGATCGTGGCCGAGGGCCTGTCGGTGCGTACCGTCGAGGAGCTCGTCACCCTGGGCGGCGACGAGGCGCCGGCCGCCCGGCGTGCCCCGCGGCCCGGCACTCGCCGGCCGCAGCTCGACGACCTCGCCGCCGACCTGTCCGACCGCCTCGAGACCCGGGTACGGATCGCGCTCGGGCAGCGCAAGGGCCGGCTCACGGTCGAGTTCGCCTCCGTCGAGGACCTCAACCGGATCCTGGACGCCATGCACCTGCGCGAGCGCGCCGAGGACTGACCCGGCGACGAGCCAGACGGCTGACGAGCCACGAGCCGGAAGGCCGGCCGGCCGCACAGCACATGGGGAGTTGACTTGGGGACGGGCTGCTGTCCTCGGTGTGACCTATTGGTCGATTTCGGGACGGGCTGCTGTCCTCGGTGTGACCTATTGGTCGATTCCGCGACGGTATGTTCACCGAACCCAATCAGCATGGCAAGAGGCGCGGAACCCGTTGCAGCACAACGGGTTCCGCGCCTCCTGCGCGGTGGCGGAGCTCAGCCGAGGAAGGGCTCGAGCTCGCGGAGCAGCTTGGGCTTGGGCAGCGCGCCGATGATCGTCTTGACGATCTCGCCGTTCTGGTAGACGTGCATCGTCGGGATGCTGGTGATGCCGAGCTTGCCGGTGATCGCCGGGTTCTCGTCGGTGTTGAGCTTGACGATGGTGACCTCGTCGTGGTCGCGGGCGATCTCGTCGAGGATCGGGGCGACGGCGCGGCACGGGCCGCACCACTCGGCCCAGAAGTCGACCAGCACGGGCTTGTCGCTCTTGAGGACGTCGGCCTCGAAGCTGGCGTCGGTGGTCTTGCTGACGGCTCCCATGGTGGGGGTCCTTTCGAAAGGGGTGGTGCGGTCGGGGCGGGGGTCTCGGGGTCGATCCTGCCGCACTGCTCCGACAGGACCGGGGGTGGTCAGTGGGCGAGGAACCGTTCGGCGTCGAGCGCCGCGGCGCAGCCGGAGCCGGCCGCGGTGATCGCCTGGCGGTAGGTGTGGTCGACGAGGTCGCCACTGGCGAAGACGCCGGGCACGTTGGTGCGGGTGCTGCGCCCCTCGACGAGCACGTAGCCCTCGGCATCGAGCTCGACGACGCCCTTGACCAGCTCGTTGCGCGGGTCGTGGCCGATGGCCACGAACAGGCCCGTGACGGGCAGCTCGCGGGTCTCGCCGGTGACCGTGTCGCGCAGCGTGACGCCGGACAGCTTGTCCTCGCCGTGGATGGCGTCGACCGCGCTGTTCCAGGCGAAGCGGATCTTCGGGTTGGCGTGGGCGCGCTCGGCCATGATCGCCGACGCCCGCAGCTCGTCGCGGCGGTGCACGATCGTGACGGTGCGGGCGAACTTGGTGAGGAAGGTGGCCTCCTCGACCGCGGAGTCGCCCCCGCCGACCACGGCGATGTCCTGCTCGCGGAAGAAGAACCCGTCGCAGGTGGCACACCACGACACACCGTGACCGGACAGCCGCTTCTCGTCGGGCAGGCCGAGCTCGCGGTAGGCCGAGCCCATGGCCAGGATGACGGCCCGGGCTCGGTGCTCGACGCCCTCGGCGTCGGTGACCACCTTGATCTCGTCCTCGAGGCGCACCGACTGCACGTCGTCGGTGATGATCTCGGCCCCGAAGCGCTCGGCCTGGGCGCGCATGTTCTCCATGAGGTCCGGGCCCATGATGCCGTCGCGGAAGCCCGGGAAGTTCTCGACCTCGGTGGTGTTCATCAGTGCCCCACCGGCGGTGACCGCGCCCTCGAAGATCAACGGCTCGAGGTTGGCGCGCGCCGCGTAGACGGCAGCCGTCCACCCGGCCGGGCCGGAGCCGATGATGATGACGTTTCGGACCTTGCTGGTCACAGGACACATCCCCTTGTGGTGATCGCTGGGAGCAACCGCTAGATGCAGTGCCTCTGGGAAACCGATCCTACGGCCGTGGGATTCCCCGGCGAGACGCGCCCCGCCGGTCGGGACCGGGTCGGGAGCGACAGATGGGCTCAGCGGAGTGGCACCGGGCCACGGATGAGGCCGGTGTTGCCGGTGGTGCAGGAGCGGTCGACCGCCCAGGCGGAGCGTCCCGCGACGGAGTGCACCACCAGGACCGCAGCGGAGGCGCCGTCGACCTCGGAGACGTCGACGAGGATGCCGGCATCGGCGGGGATGCCGAGCGCGGTGGCGCAGGCGCGGGCCCCGATCGGCGTCGCGATCGGGCCGAGCGCGGGCGACTCGGCCGTGAGGTTGGCGATCGGGTCGAGCGTGCCGTCGTCGAGCTGGCGGGCAGTGACGTCGAGCCGGTCGGCGGCGTGGTCGGCCCCGGACATCACGACGACCACGTCGCCGGACCCGGCCGGGGGAGCGACCAGGGCCAGCTTGCCGTCGATGGCGGCCCCGGAGTCCTCGGCGGCCGCGGCGGAGTCGCTGGACCCGGTGGTCGTGCCGAACGCGGCCATCACGTCACCGGGCAGCGACTTCACGAGGAAGCCGCCCAGGCCGAGCACCCCCACCACGGCCGCCGCGACCGCCAGGTGGCGCAGCCCGAGCCGGCGACGCAGCGGCACGACCTGCGCCCCGGCATCCGTGCCCGAGTCGTCACGCCCGCCGACCGGCTGGGACGCGTCGTCGGCGCCGTGCAGGGTCCACAGCCGGTCGATGCCGTCGCCGCGCTGCGCCTCGACCGCCAGGGCCGCGCTGATCCGGGCCACCAGGTCGTCGGGCATGGGGCCGGGCTCCGGCAGGCTCGCCAGGAGAGCGCGCATGCCCGTCGGGTCGTGCTCGACGGGTGCGGTGTCGTCGTGCTGCTGGCTCACGAGGTCCTCCGGGACGTGCCCTCGGGCGGTGCGGATGGGGTGGGATGGTGCCGGTCACAGGGGCCGGGCCAAGGGTGGGACGTCATGGCGCCCCCCGCGGTTCCGACGGTCCGGCAACGGCTGCCGGGCCGGCATCGTGCCCCGGCGGCTCGTCGCCGCGCTCGCGGAGCATCTCGGCCAGCGCCTCGCGACCGCGGAAGCACCGCGACTTCACGGTGCCCTCGGCGACGCCGAGCACCTGGGCCGCCTCGGCGACCGGCAGCCCGTGCATGTCGACCAGCACCAGCGCCAGCCGTTGCCCCTCGGGCAGCCGGGCGAGCGCCTCACGCACGTCGAGCCGGGTCTCGACCGACGCGTGCCGGTCGTGCAGGTCGGGCAGGTCGAGCTCACCGAGGTCGCCCGCTCGGCGCACGGCCGTCGTCTTCTCGCGGCGCAGCCGGTCCAGGCAGGCGTTGACGACGATGCGGTGCAGCCACGTGGTCACGGCAGCCTCGCCCCGGAAGGCGTCGGCGCGGCGGAACGCGGAGATGAAGGCGTCCTGGACGGCATCCGCGGCGAGCTCGCGGTTGGAGGTGGTGCGCAGCGCCACCGCGTACATCCGGTCGCGGTGGCGACGGAACAGCTCGCCGAAGGCGGCACCGCCGTCGCCATCGACGTGGCGCCGGAGCAGCTCCTGGTCGGTGAAGGCGGTGAGGTCGTCGAGCATCGTGGTGTCCGGCGTCAGCCGGTGACGACGACCTCGTCGAGCCAGGCACGGCGCTTGCCGTTGTCATCGGCGTTGAGCTTGGTGAACCACACGACGATGTACTGGCCGCTCACGTCGGCGGGGACGTCGAACTTCACCGTGCCGTCGGCATCCGCCTTCTCGCCGATCTTGGTGGCGCCCTCGAGGCGGTTGTCGGGCCCGACGTAGACCTCGACGTCGCTGGGTTTCGGGATGTTGAGCTCGACGGTCTGCGGCTTCTTGTTCGGGCCCAGGTCGACGATGACGCCCAGCCCCTTCTTGAGGCCGCCGAAGGTGTCGGAGCGGTAGTTCTCGGAGAACCAGCCGGTGCTGTTGTCGCCGTCGTAGATCTTGGGGGTGGACTTGTTGTTCTCGGCGCCGTCGCCCTCGGGGTCGTAGGCCTCGACCTTGAGGATGGCGAGTGGCTCGGGCGGTGCGCCGGTGCCCGTGCCGGTGGGGGAGGCGGACGGACTCCCGGACGGGGCCGCCGAGGAGGGAGCCACCGTGGTCGTGCGGGTGGCCGGGGCCGCGATGTCGCCCAGGCCGGCGGAGCTCCCCGACCCGATGCGTGAGACGCCCCAGACCCCGATGACCAGGGCGAGCACCACGAAGGCCACGACGATGCCCAGGGCCAGCTTCGACTCGTCCTTGGTGAGCGGCTCGGCGGGCACCAGGGGGGCCGGCGCCTCGAGGTCGCCGGAGTCGCCGCGCGGTGCGGTGTCGGGGCTCAGCTCGGACACCTTGTCGACGGCGCGCCGGGCCAGGTGGCCGACCCGCCCGCCGACCGAGCCGAACGCGCCGGCCACGGCGGCGCCCGCACCGGCGGCCGCGGCACCGGCTGATCGGGTCGACCCGTGCGCGCCGTCGGAAGCGTCGGAAGCGTCGGGCGAGGGGCGGGCGGGCTCCATGCTGCGGGTCGGAGCGTCGGCCTCGGGGTCGGCGGCGGGGGAGGCCACCGGCGCCGCGCTCAGCCACGCCGGGGACTGGTCGGCCACGGGGCTGACCCGGGTCGTCGCGTCGGCCTCGTCATCGCTGGGCGCGGAGGAGGCTCCGGCAGCGTCCGGCCGGGCTCCGGGTCCTGCAGTGCCGGATGCCGTGCGGCCGGATGCCGTGGCAGCCGCCGCTGCGGCGGCCGCACCGCCCGCGACGACGGCTGCGGTCGCCGCGCCCTTGAGCGGGCGGCGGCCTGGCTCGGCGGGCCGAGCCGCGTCGGCCGGCGAGACCACGACGACCGGCTGCTCCAGGGTGTCGGAGGCACGTGGAGCGACCGAGCCGGAGCGGGAGGCGGGCCTCCCGGCATCCGGGCTGGTGCGGGTGACGGGCTGCCCGAGGACCTGGCGGGAGGGCCACGGCGCCACCTGGCGGGCGTAGTCGCCGGGGCTGGTGGGGCCCTGGTCGTCGTTGAGCGTGAGGCGGCAGATGGCGTCGAGGTCGCGCGGCACGCCGGCGGCGATCTCGGAGGGTGCGGCGACGCCGCCGGGCACCCGGGGTGCCGGGTCGAGGCCGCAGCCACCCGCGCCGAGCGGCCACAGGCCGGTGAGGCCGGCGTAGGTGAGGGCCACGATGCCCACGGCGTCGCGCCTGGCGGCATCCTCGGCCTCGGTGCCGTCCTCGCCGGCGCGCACGGCGGCGGTCTCGAGGCCGCGCAGCCGCACGTCACCGTCGGGGGTGCGCAGCACGTCGTCGGGCTTGAGGTCGAGGTGGTGCATGCCCCTGTGCCCGGCCGACTCCAGGGCAGCCGCCACCTCACCGGTGATGCGGCGCACCTCGTCGCCGGGCACCCCACCGTCGCCGACCAGCTCGGCGAGCGTACGGGCCTCGCCGAGGTCCTCCTCGATGACGAAGGAGACGCCCTCGTCGGTGCCGACGTCGAGGATGCGCACGAACGCCCCGTGCGTGACCGAGGCGGCCCGCCGGGCGGCATCGAGCAGGGCCGGGGTGCGGTGGTCGTCGGCGGGGATGCAGAGCAGGGAGACCGTGCGCCCGAGGGTGATGTCGTCGGCCGACCAGCGCTCGGTGCCGTACAGCTGCTCGAGCCGCCGGCGAACGGTGTAACGGCCACCGAGGACGGTGCCGGGACCCACACCCCTCACCGCTG
Source organism: uncultured Actinomycetota bacterium (assembly GCA_963800505.1). Classification (GTDB taxonomy): domain Bacteria; phylum Actinomycetota; class Actinomycetes; order Actinomycetales; family Dermatophilaceae; genus Fodinibacter. Next base: position 78,739 of record CAWDBL010000021.1, on the reverse strand, counting down.
CTCCTCTCCCAGGTCGATCACGAGGCGCCCGAGACGCCCGCCACCCGTCACCGACGGGCCTGCGCCCATAGTAGGCACTGGCAGGTCAGCGCCGTCGGAGCCTGCGTGTGACGGGTTCGAGCGCGGCGCCGATCTCGCGGACCCCGAGCGCGTGCGCCACGCCCCAGGTGACCCCGAGCTCGACCAGGCCGGCCACGCCCAGCACGACGCAGCCGAGGACGAACCCGCGCACGCCGCGGGTCTCACCGAGGTCGGGCAGGAAGGTGCGGATGGCCCAGTACAGGGCCAGCGCGGTGAGCAGGGCCGGTACCGCGAGCTTGAGGTACATCACGGCGGTGCCGCGCAGGCCGAGGTGGCCGTGTCGGCGGCGCAGCACCCAGAACCCGACGCAGGCCGTGACGACGTAGGCCAGGGCCTGCCCGATGCTCAGCGTGAAGGCAGTGAGGCTCGGCACGAGCGTGGCCGCGACGAGGGCGCCGACGGTGGACAGGCTGGTGGAGACGCACTGGAGGCGGAACGTCATCCAGGTCATCTGGTGGGCGTAGAAGACCCGGTCGTTGAGGTAGGTCCACGCCATCGGGATGACCAGCCAGATCAGGCCGCTCAGCACCACGGCGATGGCCCGGGTCTCCGCGAGGGAGTTCTTGAAGAACAGCGTGGCGGCGACGTAGGGGGCCATGACCCCGACGAAGATGACACCGGGGACCAGGATCACCGAGGGCAGGCGCATTCCCTGGTGGTGGTAGCGCATCACCTCGGCGGAGTCGCCCCGGGCGGCCGCCTCCGAGAGCCGGGTGTAGAGGGCGGTGATGAGCGACACCGTGATCAGGCCGTGCAGCAGCATGGTGATGAGCAGCGCCGGGTTGAAGGCCGCGAGACCGGCCACCGGGTCGCCGGCGTTCACGCCCAGCTTGGTGGCCCGAGTGAGCACCCGTGAGGTGACGACGTAGCCCAGCGAGCTGACGACGATGGAGCCGAAGGTCCACTTCGCGACCGTGCTGACCTCGCCCAGGCCGTGCCCGCGGATGCCCCAGACCGGGCGGTAGCGGAAGCCGATGCGCCGCAGCGGGAAGATCAGGGACAGGGCCTGCACCACGATCGACAAGGTTGCCGACCCGGCCAGGATCGCGATCATCTCGGGCGTCCAGTCGGCCGGCGCCGCGGAGGTCGGGAACCCGGCCCGCTGGAACCAGACCAGCCCGCCGATGGCGACGATGTTGGCCAGGGCCGGCGCCCACATGTAGCCCGCGAAGCGCCCGTGGGCGTTGAGCACCTGGCCCAGGATCGTGTAGAGGCCGTAGAAGAAGATCTGCGGCAGGCAGATGACGGCGAACACGGTCGCGAGGCCGAGCGCCGCCTCGTTGTCGACGTCGTAATAGAGCCGCACGGCCACCGGTGCGAGCAGCACCATGACGACGGTCGCCGCCGCGAGGATGGCCAGTGAGATGGTGATGATCCGGTTGACGAACTCGTCGCCGTCGGGCCGCAGCTTCGCGCGCACGATCTGCGGCACGAAGATGGCGTTGACCGCGCCCCCGGCGATGAGCAGGTAGAACGTGTTGGGCAGCGAGTTGGCAGCGGTGAAGCCGTCGGCGGCGTAACCGGTGGTGCCGATGACACCGGTGAGCAGGGCCGCCCGCACCAGCCCGAGCATCCGGCTGACCAGCGTGCCCGAGGCCATCACCGCGCCGGCCCGACCCAGGCTCTGCCGTGCGGCGGTGGGGTTCTGCCCCGTCTCGGCCGCGAGCGTCGCCCCGCCCGGGTCGACCTGGACCTCGTCGACGGCGTCGTCGTCGCCCCGGCCGTCTGTCATCCGGCCGTCTGCGGCCCGGCCGTCTGCGGCCCGGCCGTCGCCGGAGCGCTCGCCGGGCGTGGGGGCGGGGGGCTCGGTGCTCATCGGGGTGGGGTCTTCCGGGACGGGAGAGGGCTCAGGTGTCGCCGGCGAGCCGCTGCCAGGCGACCCGCGCGATGCGCCGCTCGTTGGGGAAGGTCAGGTGGCGGTGGGCGTCGCGCAAGGGTAGCCACGCGACGTCGATCGCCTCGTGGTCGGGGTCGTTCTCGATGGTGAGGTGGCCCCCGACGGCCTCGAGCAGGTAGTGGTGCACGTACTTGTGGATGCGCCGCTCGCCGGCGGCGAACCAGTAGTCGATGGTGCCCAGCTCGATGAGCACCCGCCCCTCGATGCCGGTCTCCTCGGCCACCTCCCGCGCCGCGGTCTCGGGCAGGGTCTCCTCGCCCTCGATGTGCCCCTTGGGCAGGCACCACTCGACGCGCCCCGCGCGGTTGCGCCGGGCGATGACGGCGATCCGGGCCTCCCCGTCGTGGACGTCGACCACGACCCCGCCGGCGCTGCGCTCCTCGACCGCGGGCAGCCGCCGGGGACTGACCCCGGGCGAGTCGGCGGCGACGTGGCTCATCTGGTCACTGTAACCAGTGGGGCGGGTGGCGGCCGGTGACCACGCACCCCGGGGGGCGACCGCGGAAGGTTCGCGGTCGGCATACCCTTGGTGCTCGTGTCCACCCGTCAGCCGTCGGCCGCCCTGCTGCGCCGGGCGGTCGCCCACCTGGCGCCCGACCTGCCGCTGCTGACCGACCTCGGGGAGCGGTTCGCGGGCGCGGGCCACGACCTGGCCCTGGTCGGCGGCCCGGTGCGCGACGCCCTGCTCGGCCGCCCCTCCACCGACCTCGACTTCACCACCTCGGCGCGCCCCGACGCCACCGAGGCGATCCTCAAGGCCTGGGGCACCGCCACCTGGGACATGGGGCGCGACTTCGGCACGATCGGCGCCCGCAAGGGCGGCACCACCGTCGAGGTCACCACCTACCGGGCCGATGCCTACGACGGGCAGACGCGCAAGCCGGTCGTGGCGTTCGGCGACTCCCTCGACGACGACCTCGTGCGGCGCGACTTCACGGTCAACGCGATGGCCCTGCGGCTGCCCGACCTCACCTTCGTCGACCCGCACGGCGGGCTGGTCGACCTCGACGCCGGCCTGCTGCGCACCCCCTCGCCGCCGGAGGTGTCGTTCGGCGACGACCCGCTGCGGATGATGCGCGCGGCCCGGTTCGTGGCCCAGCTCGGCTTCGTGCCGGCCCCCGAGGTCTACGCCGCGATGCGCGAGATGTCGGCCACCATCGGCATCGTGTCGGCCGAGCGGGTGCGCGACGAGCTGGTCAAGCTGCTGCTGGCACCGCACCCCCGAGCCGGGCTGGAGCTGCTGTGCGCCAGCGGCCTGGCCGGCCACGTGCTGCCCGAGCTGCCCGCCCTGCAGCTCGAGGTCGACGAGCACCACCGGCACAAGGACGTCTACGAGCACTCGATGACGGTGCTCGAGCAGGCGATCGACCTCGAGGGCCCCGCCGACGGGCCGCCGGAGTCGGTGCCCGGCCCCGACCTGGTGCTGCGGCTGGCCGCGCTGCTGCACGACGTGGGCAAGCCCGCCACCCGGCGCTTCGAGGGCGGCGGCGGGGTGTCGTTCCACCACCACGAGGTGGTCGGTGCCAAGCTGGTGGCCCGCCGGATGAAGGCCCTGCGCTTCGACAAGGAGACGACCAGGGCCGTCGCGCGCCTGGTCGAGCTGCACCTGCGCTTCCACGGCTACGGCGAGGGGCAGTGGACCGACTCCGCGGTGCGCCGCTACATCACGGATGCCGGCCCGCTCCTCCCGCGGCTGCACCGCCTCACCCGCGCCGACTGCACGACCCGCAACGTGCGCAAGGCGCGGCGGCTGGCCGCCACGTACGACGACCTGGAGGCGCGCATCGAGGCGCTGCTGGAGCAGGAGGAGCTCAAGGCCGTGCGGCCCGAGCTCGACGGCAACGAGATCGCCGCCGCCCTGGGCATCCGCCCCGGGCCGGTGCTGGGGCGCGCCTACACGTACCTGCTCTCGGTGCGGATGGACGAGGGGCCGGTCGGCCCGGACGTCGCGCGCGAGCGGCTGCTGTCGTGGTGGGCGCAGCAGCCGGAGTCGCAGGGCTGAGCGCGCGGGCCCGACCCACGCTGTCCGGCGGCCGGTCGCGGCCGGCGCGGGCCGGCATCCGGATAGGCTCGACCGTCCGCGTCCGTCGCCCCGAGGGAGCTCGTCCATGCCAGTCCTCGCGTTCCCCGGACCGGCGGCGCCGGCGCCACCACCGGTCACCCTCGAGGTGCCCGACGGCTGGGACGCCCTGCCTCCCGGGTCCGACCTGCTGCGGGCCCGCGGCACCGGCGCCGCGGGCGACCCGGTGGAGGTCGCCGTGCGCCAGCACACCGGTCCGGCCGGGTACGCCGCCACCGACCTGGTCGACGCGATCGACGAGCTGCCCGAGCAAGCCGGCGCCGAGGTGGAGGCGCCGTTCGTCGTCGAGATCGGCGGTCGCGAGTGGGTGGCGCGGCACGTCTCGTGGGACGAGGACGGCGGCCCCGTGGTCGAGGTGCGCCTCGCGGCGGGCGTCGACCCGGCTGCGCACGACGACCTGAGCCGCCTGGTCGTGGCCACCGGCCGGGTGCGGGGCACGAGCCTGGACTCCGACTACGACGTGCTGCAGTCGGTGCTCGAGACCCTCGTGGTCGGCGGCGCACGATGAGCGGCACGGAGCGGGTGCTGCCGGGGTCGGGGCTGCGGGTGCGCTCGGGGTCGGCGACCTCGGTCGGCCGGGTGCGCGACCACAACGAGGACGCGCTGCTCGACGAGGGGCTGGTGTTCGCCGTCGCCGACGGGATGGGCGGCCACGCGGCGGGCGAGGTGGCCAGCCGGATCGCCGTCGAGGCGCTCGCCCACCTGGTCGACCACCCGCCGGCGCGCGCCGACGACGTGGTGGCGGCACTGCGCGAGGCGAACGACGGCATCCTGCGCTCGCAGGAGCGCGACCCGGAGCAGCACGGGATGGGCACGACGGCCACCGGGCTGACGATGCTCGGCGACGAGGACCGCGAGCACTGGGTGGTGTTCAACATCGGTGACTCGCGGGTCTACCGGGTGGCCGGCGACCGGCTCAGCCAGGTCACCCGCGACCACTCCGAGGTGCGTGAGCTGATGGATGCCGGGCTGATCGACGAGGAGGAGGCCGCGCGGCACCCGATGCGCAACGTCATCACCCGCTCGCTCGGGTCGGGCCCGGCCCCGGAGCCCGACGTGTGGGAGCTGCCGCCCGAGGCCGGCGAGCGCTTCGTCGTGTGCAGCGACGGGCTGTCCAACGAGCTCGACGACGCCGAGATCGCGCGCATCGTGCTCGAGCACGCCGACCCGCAGGCCGCCGCCGACGAGCTGGTCGCCGCGGCGGTGCGGGCCGGGGGGCGCGACAACGTCTCGGTGGTCGTGGTGTCCGTCGACCCGGTCGACGGGGGTGCGCCCGTACGCTGACCCGGGGGTTGCGCACCGTCGGTCGACCGGCGGTGCTGCCCTCGTTGCCAGCCGCCGACGAGTCCGAGGAGCGCCCGTGACCACTGTTCGCACCGTGGCGCACCCGGGCTGGCTCGTGGTGGGCGGGCCGGGGGTCCACGCCGTCGTCGCCGCGGCCGAGGGCGACGCGGAGCCGCTCGAGGCGGCCGCTGGCAAGGGGCTGTCGGTGCTGCTCGAGGCGCTCACCTCGCACGGGCTGGCGGCGGCCCCCGACTTCGTGGCCTGCGCCCGCATCGAGACCGGCCTGCGGGTGGTGCTGCGCGGTGCCGCCGTGGTGGTGCTGCCCGACGGCACCCGGCTGGGGGCACAGGGCCGGATGCCGTGGCTGGACGTCGACCTCGACCTCGCGCAGGAGGAGGTCGGTGAGGTGTCGCTCGAGGCGCCCGAGCCGGCTCCCGAGCGGTCGCGGGGCTGGCAGCGCCCTGCCCGGCTGCGCCGGGACATCGTGGAGCCCGCCCCACCGGTGGCGGTGTCGGCACCGACCGAGCTGCTGCCGGTCGCCGGACCCGAGGTGGCGCCGGCATCCGACGCGTCATCGGCGCCGGAGGTGGCGGCGGCGGCATCCGACGCCGTGCCGGCATCCGACACTGAGTCGCCCGCGACGTCCGACGAGCCCACGCACCGGGTGGCCAGCGGCACGCTCGAGGTGCCCGGGCCCACCACCGAGTTCCCGCCCACCGAGCCAGTGTCTGGTTCTATCCGACCGCTGGTGCCGGCGGTGCTCTGCCCGGCCGGGCACCCGTCGCCACCGCAGGCGCGCCGGTGCCGCACCTGCGACCGCGAGGTGGAAGCGCAACAGCCGGTCCCCACGCCGCGCCCGCCGCTCGGGGTGCTGCGGCTGTCCACCGGCGGCAGCGTGTTGCTCGACCGCGGGGTGCTCCTCGGCCGGGCGCCGGGTGTCGATGCCGACCAGCCGGCCGGCGCGCGCCCCCACGTGCTGCGGGTGGGTGGGCCCGACCGCGACATCTCGCGCAACCACGCCGAGCTCGTGCTCGAGGGCTGGCAGGTGCTCGTGCGCGACCTCGGCTCGACCAACGGCACCACCGTGACCCGGCCCGGGCAGCAGCCGGTGCGGCTGCGGCCGCACGAGCCGCTCGAGATCGAACCCGGAACCGTGGTGAGCCTGGCCGGCGAGGTCGTGCTCAGCTACGAGGTGCCCGACTGAGCCCAGCGGGCATGGCCTCAGCCGGTGGCCGCGAGGTCCGTGACCGGGACCGTGACGTCGGCGAACCAGGGGCCGGTGAGGGTCACCTCGGTCGTCCCTGCCGGCAGCGGTGGGTAGAGGGCCGACTGCGGTGGTGCCTCCTGCCCGGAGTCGACACTCAGGATCGGGTTTGACAGGGCCGACCAGCCGTCATCCTGCTTGACGAACGTGACGATGGCGTACTTCTTGCCGCCGGCGACCATGACCGGGTAGTTCTCCCAGGCGCGGACGTTGGCGTCACGGGGGCTGCTGTAGCCGGTTCCGCCGGCGACCCGCCACACCAGCAGGGTCGAGGCGCCGGTCCGGGTCAGCCGGTAGAAGGTGAAGGTCGCACCGGCGAAGCTGGAGTCCGGCCGCGCCCGGGTCGTCGCGATCGCCGTGAGCGGGGCGGCGGCGCCGACGACGGCGGCTGACTGGTCCTGCGGGGTCGATGAGGCGCTGACGGACGGGCTGGCGCCCGCGGCGCCGGAGGCACTCCGCGAGGTGGTGGGATCCGGGGTCCCGGGCTCGAAGCTGCACCCGCCCAGCAGCGTGGCGGCCAGGGCGGCGCCGGCGATGGCAGCGGGTCGACATCGGGTCATGGTGGGCCTCACTGGGGCAGGGTGATCGTCACGCGGCGGTTCAGGGCTCGGCCCTGCGCGCTGCCGTTGTCGGCGATGGGTTCGGTCTCGCCCTTGCCGACAGCGGTGACCCGGATTCCCTTGGGGATCTTCGGTGCCAAGGCTGTGGCCACCGCCGCAGCCCGCCGCGGTGATGACGGCGTCGGCGGCCTTGGTCAGGGTGGCCTTGTCGGTGGCGAACAGCACCGAGGCGTCCAGGTCGAGCTCGGCGCTGCCCTTCCGGTTGGACTGGGTCACCTTCTTCTGGACGTCCTGCACGATCCAGCTGCCCATGAAGACATCGACCCGGCTGACGCTCTCCGGGACGGGCGCGAGCAGCACCCAGCCCACCGGTGCACGGCCCAGGGCGTCCTTGTCGGCCTGCAGGTCGACGAGGTTCGTCGACAGGCAGCGACCGCCGTTGTCGGTGCGCAGTGCGCTGTACGCCACCCCCGAGGCGAGGTTGATCGCCGCCGCGGAGCACTGCATCCCGCTCGGCCCGTTCTGGTTCAGGACGTCGTTGTTGCCGTTGCCGTAGGCGCCGAAGTACGCGTCCTCCCCGGTCTGGTCCCGCGCGCAGGCCGATCGAGTAGTACAACACGGTGGCCTCGGGCAGGCGGCGCACTCCGTGCACGGTCAGCACGGCCAGCCGCGAGTCGCTCACGTTGCCCGTCCACGCCTGCCCGAGCATGGGCACTCCCGGGACGGTGGGCAACGGCGGGCTCGTGGCCGCCCGGGCCGGCACCGCAGCACAGGTCAGCGCTGCACACGACAACGCCACGGCCGCGGCAAGCGCGGTCGCACAGGTCTTCATCGCGGTGGTCCCCCCTCGATGGCAAACAGGTCCGCCGCGCACCCTGATCATCCGAGCCCGCCGAAAGGGCCGGCGACCCACACGCAACGGCGAAGCGGGCGGCATCCAGGACCCGAAGGCCCGGATGCCGCCCGCTTCGCGTGAGGGGTCAGAGCGCGGTCAGCGCTCCTCCTCCCCGCGGATGAAGGCCTCGAGCTTGGCGCGACCGAGGTCGTCGGGGCGCTGCTCCGGCGGGGACTTCATCAGGTAGGAGGACGCCGAGAGCAGGGCGCCACCGATGCCGCGGTCCTTGGCGATCTTCGCCGCACGGATCGCGTCGATGATGATGCCGGCCGAGTTGGGGGAGTCCCAGACCTCGAGCTTGTACTCGAGGTTGAGCGGCACGTCGCCGAAGGCGCGACCCTCGAGGCGCACGTAGGCCCACTTGCGGTCGTCGAGCCAGGCGACGTAGTCCGAGGGGCCGATGTGCACGTTGCGGTCGTCGGTCTTGCCGGCGAGCGAGCCGGTGAGGTTCGAGGTGACCGACTGGGTCTTGGAGATCTTCTTGGACTCCAGGCGCTCGCGCTCGAGCATGTTCTTGAAGTCCATGTTGCCGCCGACGTTGAGCTGGTAGGTGCGGTCGAGCTGCACGCCGCGGTCCTCGAACAGCTTGGCCATGACGCGGTGCGTGATGGTGGCGCCGACCTGGCTCTTGATGTCGTCACCGATGACCGGCACGCCGGCCGCCTCGAACTTCGCGGCCCACTCGGGGTCGGACGCGATGAACACCGGCAGGGCGTTGACGAAGGCGACGCCGGCGTCGATGGCGCACTGGGCGTAGAACTTGTCGGCGTTCTCCGAGCCCACCGGCAGGTAGGACACGAGCACGTCGACCTTCGCGGCCCGCAGGGCGGCGACGACGTCGACCGGCTCGGCGCCGGACTCGTCGATGGTCTGACGGTAGTACTTGCCCAGGCCGTCGAGGGTGTGGCCGCGCTGCACGGTGATGCCCGTGGTCGGCACGTCGGCGATGGTGATCGTGTTGTTCTCGGAGGCGTTGATCGCCTCGGCGAGGTCCTTGCCGACCTTCTTGTCGTCGACGTCGAACGCGGCGACGAACTCGACGTCGCGGACGTGGTAGTCGCCGAACATGACGTGCATCAGGCCGGGGACGGTCTGGGACGGGTCGGCGTCCCGGTAGTAGTGCACGCCCTGGACGAGGGACGACGCACAGTTGCCGACGCCGACGACGGCGACGCGAATGGAACCCATGTGCTTCTCCTGAGGAGGTCGGTGGTGGGTGGACTGGACGGGGTGTGACGGGGGATGCCGGATGCGCCGGGCGGCGCCACCGGCACCTACGGCTGGGGGCCGGGGTCGGTGGGGTGACGCCGCTCGGCGTCGATGAGCTCGCTGAGCCAGCGCACCTCGCGCTCGGTGGTCTCCTCGCCGTGGCGCTGGAGGGCCGAGGTGTAGGCGTCGATCCGCTCGCGGTTGCGGGTGGCGGCCTCGCGGACCCGCTCGAGGTCCTCCTGCACCCGGGAGCGGCGGCCCTCGAGGATGCGCAGGCGCACGTCCTGCTCGGTGCGGGCGAAGAAGGCGAACCGCACGTCGAAGCCGTCGTCGTCCCAGGACGAGGCGTCGGTGCGGGCGACGAGGTCGGCGAAGTGCTCCTTGCCGGCGGCGGTGAGCTCGTAGACCACCCGGGGCCGCTTGCCGCTCGGGCCGGCCGGGTCGGTGGTCTGCGCGATCAGGCCGCGGTCGAGCAGGCCCTTCAGCGCCGGGTAGAGGGTGCCGTAGGACAGCGCACGGAAGGGGCCGAGCGCGGTGTTGAGCCGGCGGCGCAGCTCGTAGCCGTGGGTCGGACCCTCGTGGAGCAGGCCGAGCACGGCGAACTCGAGCAGGCGGGCGCGACGGGTGGTGACCACGGCAACCTCCTGGGTGGGAACGGACCGAACATACGACGCGTTTGTTCGGTGGCGACGCTAACACAGATATATCGGTGCGATACATCGAGAACGTCCTTCGGGACGTGCGCCCGGAGCACGGGATTCAGGTTTCTCCAAGAAATCGCGCCATACTGGCCGTTGGTTCGTGTGATCCAGCGCCGTCTCCACGCCCCGAACCCACCCACTGACCCCTGTCCACGGAAAGCAGCATGAGCTCACGCAACCCCCGCACCCGCGCCGAGGCCCGACAGGCCCAGGCGACCCAGTCACCCTCGGTCCGCTCCGGCGGATCCGACGGCTCGAACGGGTCCGGCGACGGCCGCGCCACGGCATCCCCCGGCCGTTCGCGCGGTACGAAGTGGCTGCTGCGCGCCCTGTGGGCGGTGCTCGCGCTCTTCCTGATCGGGGTCGCCGCGGTCGGCATCGCCTACGCCCGCACCGACGTCCCGACGCCGAACGAGCTGGCGACGGCGCAGGCCTCGATCGTCTACTACTCCGACGGCAAGACCGAGATGGCCCGGCTGTCCGACGCCGAGGGCAACCGCGAGTCGGTGCCGCTCGCCAAGGTGCCCGACCACATGCAGAAGGCGATGCTCGCGGCGGAGGACCAGAACTTCTACTCGAACAACGGCATCTCGCCCACCGGCATCGCGCGGGCGGTCTGGGTGGCGGTCAAGGGCGGGCAGGCCACCCAGGGTGGGTCGACGATCACCCAGCAGTACGTCAAGAACTACTTCCTCACGGCCGACCGCACGCTGTCGCGCAAGGCCCGCGAGATCCTGCTCGCGGTCAAGATCGACCAGCAGCAGACCAAGGACCAGATCCTCGAGAACTACCTCAACACCATCTACTACGGTCGCGGCGCCTACGGCATCCAGACCGCGTCGAAGGCGTACTTCAACAAGGACGTCTCGAAGCTGACCCCCGCCGAGAGCGCCTTCCTGGCGTCCGTCATCCGCGGGCCCTCGCTCTACGACCCGGCCCTGGGCGACAAGCAGGAGGCCAACGCCAAGGAGCGCTCCGGCTTCATCCTCGACGCGATGGTGCAGAAGGGCTGGCTGACGCCGGAGGAGCGCGCCGACGCCACCTTCCCCAAGTTCCAGAAGTACAAGCCGCGCACCCAGAGCGGTCCGACCGGCTACCTCACCCAGATGGTCAAGAACGAGGTCGTCAACAAGTACAAGATCGAGCAGGCCGACCTCGACCGCGGTGGCTACCGCATCGTCTCGACCGTCGACAAGGCCAAGCAGGCCGACATGGTGCGCGCGGTCAAGGAGGAGCGCCCGAAGGACACCCCGTCCGTGCACGTGGGCATGGCCTCGGTCCAGCCGGGCAACGGCGCCATCGTCGCGCTCTACGGCGGCGAGGACTACATGAAGCGCCAGCAGAACGCCGCCACCCAGGACAAGATGCAGGCCGGCTCGACGTTCAAGATCTTCACGCTGATCGCGGCGCTGCAGTCCGGTGACTTCAGCCTCAACTCGCGGATGAGCGGTGCCAGCCCGCAGTACTTCGAGGAGTTCGCCGACCCGGGTGCCTCCACCGCCAGCGGCCGACGCGGCCGGGTGAAGAACTTCGGCAACGAGTCGTTCGGCAACATCGACCTGCGCAAGGCGACCGGCAGCTCGGTCAACACCGTCTATGCGGCGCTCAACATCGACGCCGGTCCGAAGAAGTCGAGCAAGGCGGCCAAGGATGCCGGCGTGCGCAGCCCGCTCGAGCCGAACATGGCCAACGTGCTGGGCACCGACTACGTCACCGTGCTCGACATGGCCACCGCCTACGCGACCATCGCCGCCGAGGGCCTGCGCACCGAGCCCTACATCGTCAAGGAGATCCGTTTCCAGGACAAGAGCGTGCCGACCATCAAGGCCAAGGTCGTCAAGCAGCAGGTCTTCGACAAGGACCTCATGAGCGACGTGATCGACGCCATGACCTACCCGGTCGAGGGTGGCACGGCCCGCTACGTCGGCAACAACCTCGGGCGCCCGGCCGCCGGCAAGACCGGCACCTCCGAGAGCTTCCGCTCGGCCTGGTTCAACGGCTACGTCCCCCAGCTCGAGACGGCGGTCGGTCTCTACCGCAGCGGCAAGGGCGGCAAGGAGCTGCCCATGGAGAACCTGCCCAACGCCGGCAACATCACCGGTGGCACCTACCCGGCCCGCATCTGGACCGCGTACATGAAGGCCGCCCTCGACGGAACCAAGGTGGTCAAGTTCCCGAAGCCGGCCGGCGTCAACAAGAACGCCGACCCGCCGCCGCCCCCGCCGCCCACGACGACCCGGGTGCCGCAGCAGACGACGACCAAGGCGCCGCCGACCAAGACCAGCGCGCCGCCGCCGCCGACGACCACGAGTGCCCCGCCGACGCCGACGCCGACATCCGACGCAGACCCCGACGCAGGGCCCCCCGTCGCCGCGGCCGTCGCGCACCCGCACCAACGGCCCGCCGCGGCCGCCGACGGCCACACCGGTGGTGCCACCGCCGGGCGGCTGACCGGCGACCCGCGGCTAGGGTGCCAGCCGTGGACGACGTGCGTGACCCCGTGCTGCCGCCGGCCCTGACCACCCCGGTCGGTGGCCCGGCCGGCCGCCGCCTGCGGGTGGTCGAGCGCGGGCCGCTCGCCCGGCTCGCCCCGGTGGTGCTGCTGCTGGCGCTGCCGCTCTCGGTCGCGGCGCTGCGCCAGGCCGGCTGCCTGGCCTTCGGCTGGCGCGGCGACACCCCGGTGTGGCGGCAGTGCTCCGCCCCGGTGGTGCAGGCGGTGGGCGCCGTCGACCCGAGCGGTGGGCTCGCGTCCTGGCTCGGGAGCGGGTTGCGCCCGGCCCAGCCGGTGCTCTCCGGCACGGTCGCCTCCACGCTCTCACGCATCGCACCCGGCGTCGCCACCGGGCACCAGCAGTGGTTCCTCGCCCTGTGGGTGCTGCTGAGCGCGGCGGTGCTCGCCGGGCTGGTCGTCGCGGTGGGCACCGTGCGGCGTCACCCGGATGCCGATCCGGTCGCGCTCGCCCTGTCCCCGGTGCTGGCGCTGACCGTGTTCCGCTCCACCGACCTGCTGCCCCTCGCCCTGGCCGTCGTCGCCCTGTGGGCGTGGAGCCGCGACCGCGAGCGGCTGGCCGGGGTGCTGGGCGGGCTCGCCCTGCTCGCCGGGCCGCTGTCGGCCGTGGTGCTGCTGGCGATGCTGCTGCTGCCGAGCCGTGGCGGGCGCGGCTCCGTCCGCCGGCTGGTGGTCACCACGGCCGTCACCGTCGCGGCCGTCGCGGTTCCGGTCGCTCTGCTGGATGCCGGTGTTCTCACCGCCCCCTGGCGAGCCTGGGCCCGCGGTGGCGCCGGGCCGGGTTCGCCCTGGTACCTGTTCACCATGGCCGGGTTCCCGGTCGGCGCGGGCCAGGTGGCGCTCATCGCCGCGCTCGGCATCCTGCTCGCCGTGGCCCTGAGCGTGCTGCTGGCGCGCCGCCGCCCGCGTCCGGTGGTGGCGGCCGTCGCGCTGGTGGGACTGTGCGCGGCGCTGTCGACGGCGGCGTCCTTCCAGCCGTGGGCCGCCCTGTGGCTCGTGCCGTTCGTCGCCCTGGTCGGCATCGGCTGGCGCGACCACCTGCTCTGGGCCGGCGCCGAGGCCGTGCACGCCGTCGCGATGTTCGGCTACCTCGACTACCTCGTCGACCCGGCGCACGGGCTGCCCCCCGGCTGGTACGCCACCGCGCTGCTCCTGCGGCTGGCCGCGGTGGGCTGGCTCGCCCGCCAGGCGTGGGAGCGCGCGAGTTGGGGGGATGCCGTCCCGGCCGGTACCCTGTGGAAGTTGCCCTCAGCGCGCCCTGTGGAAAACTCCACGGGCGATGTCGGCAGCAATGCATACCCTCCTGTCACGGAGAGACCGTGACCGCCACAGACCAAAGGAGGCGGGTTAACGCATGCGTCAGTACGAACTCATGGTCATCCTCGACCCGGAGCTCGACGACCGGACGGTTCAGCCGTCGCTGGAGCGGTTCCTCAAGGTCGTGACCACCGATGGTGGGTCCGTCGACAACGTCGACATCTGGGGCCGCCGTCGTCTGGCCTACGAGATCAAGAAGAAGTCCGAGGGCATCTACGCCGTCGTCAACTTCACCTCCGAGCCGGCCACGGCCAAGGAGCTGGACCGCCAGCTCGGCCTCAACGAGTCGGTCATGCGGACCAAGCTCATGCGCCCCGGCGCCTGACCGACGTCCACACCGCACACCTCGGAACGGGACCAGAAGGAGCCACCTGTACCCATGGCAGGCGAAACCACCATCACCATCGTCGGCAACCTGACCGCCGACCCCGAGCTCCGGTTCACCCCCTCGGGGGCGGCCGTCGCGAACTTCACCGTGGCCTCCACGCCGCGCACGTTCGACCGGCAGTCCAACGAGTGGAAGGACGGGGAGACCCTCTTCATGCGCTGCTCGATCTGGCGCGACGCGGCCGAGAACATCGCCGAGTCGCTCCACCGTGGCACGCGGGTGATCGCGACGGGGCGGCTGAAGTCGCGCTCGTACGACACCAAGGAGGGCGAGAAGCGCACCGTCATCGAGCTCGACGTCGACGAGGTCGGCCCGTCGCTGCGCTACGCGTCCGCGAAGGTCACCAAGGCCGAGCGCGGCAGCTCCGGTGGTGGCTTCGGTGGCCAGCAGGGAGGCGGCCAGCAGGCTGCCGACCCGTGGGCCACCGGTGGGTCCGCCCCGGCACCCCAGCAGGGTGGCCAGGGCGGTTGGGGTGGCCAGCAGGCCGCCCCGCAGCAGCCCTCCGCACCGCAGGGTGGCCAGCAGGGTGGCTGGGGCCAGGCCCCCAGCTACGACGAGCCCCCCTTCTGACCGAACCGAACCCCGGGGGCCGCGACCAGCACGGGAGCGGACCACCCCCACCACTGAACGACACCATCCCTGGGAGACCAGGGCTCATCCGCCGGGACAGCTCCGGCAGAAGGAGAGCACCACGATGGCCAAGCCCGCCATTCGCAAGCCCAAGAAGAAGGCCAACCCGCTCAAGGCGGCGAAGGTCGAGAACATCGACTACAAGGACGCCGCCCTGCTGCGCAAGTTCATCTCCGACCGCGGCAAGATCCGCGCGCGTCGGGTCACCGGTGTGACCGTGCAGGAGCAGCGCCTCATCGCCAATGCCGTCAAGAACGCGCGCGAGATGGCCTTGCTGCCGTACTCGAGCTCGTCCCGCTGACTCACCCCACGAAGTTCGCCCACGCGGAGCGTGGGACCCGCACTCGTCCCTGCTGGGTTGGCAGGCCCGACGCGGCGTCTACAGAAGGACGTAACACATGAAGGTCATCCTCACCCACGAGGTCACCGGCCTCGGCACTGCCGGTGACGTCGTCGACGTCAAGGACGGCTACGCCCGCAACTTCCTCTTCCGCCGCGGTCTCGCGACGGCGTGGACCAAGGGCGGCCAGAAGCAGGTCGACGCCATCGCCAAGGGCCGCGAGGTCCGCGAGGTGAAGTCGCTCGAAGAGGCGAAGTCCATCAAGGGCAACCTCGAGTCCAAGGCCGTCACGGTCGCGGCGCACGCCGGCAAGAGCGGCCGCCTCTTCGGCGCCGTCTCCACCGCTGACATCGCCGACGCCGTCAAGGCCGCCGGCGGCCCGTCGCTCGACAAGCGCAAGATCGAGGTCCCGACCCCGATCAAGACCACCGGCACGCACTCCGCTCTGGTGCGCCTCCACCCCGAGGTGCAGGCGACCGTCGAGCTCGAGGTCGTCGCCGGCTGACACCAGCCGTCGCCGCACGAGGCCCCCGGACCGTCCACGGTCCGGGGGCCTCGTCGTGTCCGGTATCCCGCCATCCCAGGGTTGGGTGCTGAGGTGGCTGCCCCAGCGACCATTCCAGCACCCAACTCCAACAGCATCCAGGGTTGGGTGCTGAGGTGGCTGCCCCAGCGACCGTTCCAGCACCCAGCTCGGGGATGCCGCTCAGCGGCCGGTCGCGCCTCGGACGTCGTGTCAGTGCGGCGGCATACCTTGGGCGCCATGGCATCCTCCACCGCGCGACGCAGCACCCGCACGAGCGCCACCTTCCGCTGCAGCGAGTGCGGGTGGCAGGCCGTGAAGTGGGTCGGGCGCTGCGGCGAGTGCCAGGCCTGGGGCAGCGTGGCCGAGGTGGGGGCGGCCACCGTGCGCACCACCGCCGCCACGGCGGTCGAGCGCCCCGCCATCCCGATCGGCGAGGTCGACGTCCGCCGCGCGGTGGCGCGCCCCACCGGCGTGCCCGAGTTCGACCGGGTGCTCGGCGGCGGCATCGTGCCCGGCGCGGTGGTGCTCGTGGCGGGCGAGCCCGGCATCGGCAAGTCCACGCTGTTGCTCGACGTCGCCGCCCGAGCGGCCCGGTCCGGCGAGCACGGTGAGCGGCGGGTGCTCTACGTCAGCGGCGAGGAGTCCGCGGCGCAGGTGCGCACCCGCGCCGAGCGCATCGAGGCGATGGCCCGCACCCTCTACCTCGCCAGCGAGACCGACCTCGCGACCGTGCTCGGCCAGATCGACGCCCTCGAGCCCGAGCTCGTCGTCGTCGACTCGGTGCAGACCATCAGCAGCGCCGAGGTCGAGGGCTCGGCCGGCAACGTCAGCCAGGTCCGCGAGGTCGCGGCGTCCCTGATCCAGGTGGCCAAGGCGCGTGGCATCGCCGTGCTGCTCGTCGGGCACGTCACCAAGGACGGCTCGATCGCCGGGCCCCGGGTGCTCGAGCACCTCGTCGACGTCGTCGTGCAGTTCGAGGGCGACCGGCACTCCCGGCTTCGGCTGGTGCGGGCGGTCAAGAACCGGTACGGCCCCACCGACGAGGTCGGCTGCTTCGACCTGTCCGACATCGGCATCGTGGGGCTCACCGACCCCAGCGGGCTCTTCCTGTCCGGGCGCACCACCGAGGTCGCCGGCACCTGCGTCACGGTCACCCTCGAGGGGCGCCGCCCGCTGGTCACCGAGGTGCAGGCCCTGGTCACCAAGTCCACCCTCGCCACGCCCCGCCGGGCCACCTCCGGGCTCGACTCGGCCCGGGTCAACATGATCCTGGCCGTGCTCGACAAGCGGGCCAACGCCCCGATCGGCGGCAGCGACGCCTACCTGTCCACCGTCGGAGGAGTGCGCCTCACCGAGCCGGCCGCCGACCTGGCCATCAGCCTGGCCCTGGCCGGGGCCATCACCGAGCGGCCGCTGCCGGCCGGCACCATCGCCTTCGGCGAGGTCGGCCTGGCCGGCGAGATCCGGCCGGTCACCGGCGCCCACCGCCGCCTCGCCGAGGCGCACCGCCTCGGCTTCACCCGGGCGGTCGTGCCGCCGGGGGTGCTCGGCGGCGGTCCGGTGCCGGCCGGCATCCGGGTGCTCGAGGCCGACACGGTGGCGCAGGCCGTCACCCGAGGCCTGCTCCAGGCCGGCTGAGCCGGCTGGAGTTGCGAGAACTCGCAGCCTGGAGCGCGCAGCGCCGTGTGGCGGCGCCCCGATAGGATGCCCTCACTGGCCGTGGACTCCCCGGCCCGGGGACCCATACCGACGGAGACGATGTGCCCACCCTGCAGAGCGACGACGAGCTCGTGCGCGCCACGCTCGCCGCGGTCGCTCCGGGCACCGAGCTGCGCGACGGCCTCGAGCGGATCCTGCGGGGCCGCACCGGTGCGCTCATCGTGCTCGGCAACGACAAGGTCGTCGAGACGGTGTCCACCGGGGGCTTCCCGCTGGACATCGAGTTCTCCGCCACCCGCCTGCGCGAGCTGGCGAAGATGGACGGCGGCATCGTCTGCGACCGCGAGGTCACCCGCATCCTGCGCGCCGCAACCCAGCTGGTGCCCGACCCCCGCATCGAGACCAGCGAGTCGGGCACCCGGCACCGCACCGCCGAGCGGGTGGCCAAGCAGACCGGCTTCCCGGTGATCTCGGTGAGCCAGTCGATGCGCATCATCGCCCTCTACATCGCCGGTCGCCGGGTGGTGCTCGAGGACTCCAGCGCCATCCTGTCGCGCGCCAACCAGGCCCTGCAGACCCTCGAGCGCTACAAGTCGCGCCTCGACGAGGTCACCGGCACCCTGTCCGCGCTCGAGATCGAGGACCTCGTCACCGTGCGCGACGTCGCCAACGTGCTGCAGCGCCTCGAGATGGTGCGCCGCATCAAGGACGAGATCGCCGAGTACGTCGTGCAGCTCGGCACCGACGGCCGCCTGCTCAGCCTCCAGCTCGAGGAGCTCACCGGCGGCCTGTCCGACGACCTCGGCCTGGTCATCCGCGACTACCTGCCCGAGGCCAAGGCCGCCTTCTCGCTCGAGGAGGCCATCGCCAACCTCGAGGCCATCGACTCCACCGAGCTGCTCGACCCCGCCGCGGGCGCCCGGGCCATCGGCTTCACGATCGTCGGCGACTCGCTCGACTCGTCGGTCAGCCCGCTCGGCCACCGTCTGCTGAGCAAGGTGCCGCGCCTGCCCGGCGCCATCGTCGACCGCCTGGTGGAGCACTTCACCAGCCTGCAGAAGCTGCTCGCCGCCAACATCGACGACCTGATGGACGTCGACGGCGTCGGTGAGGGCCGGGCCCGGCTCGTGCGCGAGGGCCTGTCGCGCCTGGCCGAGTCGAGCATCCTCGAGCGCTACGTCTGACCCGCACTCCCGTGTCCGACCGGCGCCGCCTGCCCGCGGCCCCCAGCCCGGCGCTGCTGCGCGAGCGCGTTCTCGACTGGTATGCCGTCAACGCCCGCCCGCTGCCGTGGCGCGACCCGTCGTGCACCCCGTGGGGGGTGCTGGTCTCCGAGGTCATGTCGCACCAGACCCCGGTGGCCCGCGTCGAGCCGGTCTGGCGCCAGTGGATGGCGCGCTGGCCCACCCCGGCCGACCTCGCGGCGGAGTCGCCCGGCGAGGTGGTGCGGGCGTGGGGCCGGCTGGGCTACCCGCGGCGGGCCCTGCGGCTGCGTGAGGCCGCGATCGCCGTCGTCGAGCGGCACGGGGGCACGGTGCCGGATGCCGAGGACGCGCTGCGGGCGCTGCCGGGCGTGGGCGCCTACACCGCGGCCGCCGTGGCGGCGTTCGCCTTCGGGCGGCGCAGCGTCGTCGTCGACACCAACGTGCGGCGGGTGCTGGTGCGCGTGGTCGAGGGCCGCGAGCACGCCGCACCGGCGCTGACCACGGCCGAGTCGGCGCTCGCGGCATCCCTCGTGCCCGACGACCCGGCCACCTCGGCCACCTGGAACGTCGCCGTCATGGAGCTCGGGGCCCTGGTCTGCCAGGCCCGCTCGCCGAGCTGCGAGCGCTGCCCGGTGCTCGACCTGTGCGCCTGGGTGGCCGCCGGCCGCCCCGCCCACGAGGGCGCGCCCCGCCGCGGCCAGGCGTGGCACGGCACCGACCGCCAGGTGCGGGGGTCGGTGCTCCAGCTGCTGCGCGAGAGCCCGGGACCGCTGGCCCGGGCCTCGCTCGAGGCGGCCGGGCCCGACCCGGCGCAGGTCGAGCGCTGCCTCGCCTCGCTCATCGAGGACGGCCTGCTCGAGCCTGCCGGGCGAGGCCGCTTCCGTCTTCCCACCTGACCGCTCCTCCCCGACTTTCCCTCGGAGCAACCAGGCAACACGCCGTCGGCATCCGAATACGGCGGCTGCTCGTAGGGAAAGTGTGACGCGTTCGCGGGTTGGAAGGCCGTGCGCCAGGGTTCGCAGCCGCTTCACACTGGAGACATGACCACCACCGCCAAGGCCGGGCAGCACGCCGATCGGATGCCGGTGCCGACGCCGGGGTCGGCGACGCCACCGCCGGCGGTGCCGGTGCACCGCACCCCCGAGGAGCTGGCGGCCTTCGTGCCCCAGCTGCTCCACGCCCCGCGCGACGTCGGCACGCTGAAGCTGCTCGTGCGCCGACCGGCCATCGGAGAGCGCGAGGTGCTCGACGAGGGCGAGCTCGACCTCGTGCTCGGCCTGGTCGGTGACACCTGGTCCGAGCGCGGCAGCAGCCGCACGCCGGACGGCGGCCCGCACCCCGACATGCAGCTCAACGTGATGAGCGCGCGGATGGTCGCGTTCCTCGCGGTCGACCCGGCGCGCCGCCCGCTGGCCGGAGACCAGCTCTACCTCGACCTGGACCTCTCGCACGACAACCTGCCCGCCGGCACTCGGCTCACCATCGGCGAGCCGTCGGTGCGCGGCGCCGTCATCGAGGTGACCGAGGCGCCGCACACCGGGTGCGCCAAGTTCGTCGAGCGCTTCGGGGCCGAGGCGATGCGGTTCGTCAACGGCCCGATCGGCCGGCCGATGCGGTTGCGCGGCCTCAACGCCCGCGTCGTCGTGCCGGGACGGGTGCGCCCCGGTGACCCGGTGACCGTGAACCGCCCCTGACGACCCGAGCACCGTGACCCGCGGACAGGGACCCGAGCGCGTGCGGTCCCTCCCCTGAGCACACGGACCGGCCCGCCCCCGGACGACGGGAGCGGGCCGGTCCTCCACGCGCGGCTGCAGGGTGCCGAGGGTGGGTCCTTGCGTCAGCGCAGCGGGTAGACCGGCTGCGACTGCGGGTTGAGCGAGTCGAGCCGCACCTTGGCCGCCTTCTTCAGGCTCTGCTCCTTCAGCTGCAGCACGTCGAAGCCCTTCTGGATGTCGGAGCTGTAGACGTAGCCGTTGTAGTAGTACGCCGACCACGAGCCGCCGACGTTCGCCGGCTCGAGCGGTCCGCGCTCGAACCAGCCGAGCTCGCGGGGGGCGCCGGAGTCGGTGAACTCCCACAGCGAGACGCCGCCCTGGTACCAGGACTGCACCATCACGTCACGACCCTTGACCGGCACGAGCGAGCCGTTGTGGGCGACGCAGTTCTCGGTGCTGCCCTGGTGGCGCGGGATCTTGAAGTACGACCGGAAGGTCAGCTGGCGGTCGGAACCGAGGTCGTAGATCGCGTTCGCCCCGCGGGTCGGGCCGGTCTGCGCGTTGCAGGTCGCGGCGCCGCCACCACCGAGCTCGTCGGTGAACACGACCTTGGTGCCGTTGCTGTTGAAGGTCGCCGAGTGCCAGAACGCGAAGTTCGTGGTGTCGGTGACCCGCTCGACCACCTTGGGCGCCTCCGGGTTCGAGATGTCCATGATGACCCCGTCACCCATGCAGGCGCCGGCGGCGATCTTGAGCACCGGGAAGGCGGTGATGTCGTGGCACCCGGTCGTGGTCGAGGAGCCGTTGCCGCCGGGGTTGCCGCCGTCGGGGAACAGGTTCGGCGTGGCGACCACGGCCGCCAGCTCGGGAGCCGACTTCGGGATCTTCACGATCGAGATGGCGTCGTGCGGCGGCTGGCAGTCGGGGAACGCGGCCGACGGGGAGTAGCTCGAGACGTAGATGTAGTCGACGCCGCGGCCGGGCACCAGGGTGTTGGTGTGCGAGCCACAGGCGGTCTCGACCGCCTTGACGTAGCGCGGGTTGCGGGGGTCGGAGATGTCGAAGACCTTGATGCCCTCCCACGCGTCCTTGTTCGTGGCGCTCAGGCTCGTCGAGGAGCACGACGAGTCGCTGCGCGAGGAGTCGGTGGACAGGTAGAGCAGCCGCCCGGAGACGGTGATGTCGTTCTGCGAGCCCGGGCAGTTGACCTGGGCCAGGGTCCTGGGCTGCTGCGGGTTCCTGACGTCGTAGACGATGAAGCCCTGGTAGTTGCCGACGAAGGCCAGGTTGCCCTTGAAGGCGATGTCGGTGCCGAACTGACCCGCGAACGGGCCCAGGTGCGGTGTGTTGCTGACGTGCTTGATGTTGGCGCTGCGCCCGACCTGGTCGGGCTTCAGCTGGGTGCCACTGAGCCCTACTCCGTCGCGGGCGGAGGCCCCGGAGACCCCTCCGACCAGGGCCAGCAGGGCGCCTGCGGTCACTGCCGCAAAGCGTGCGTACCGTCTCATGTCCACCTCGTTGTGGTTGGCCGAGACCCGGTCGCCGGTCGACGCCACGGGTCCTGGCAAAGGGTGTGGGTTCCGTCACTGTGCACCGGCGGTGGGCGCGAAAAGGAATAGCGGATGCAAAGAGTTCGCACAGGTTCGGCGATGTTGGCAAAGGTCCCGCCAGCATCTGCACCGTCGGGAAACGGGTGCGGATCAACGGGTTACAGTGACGCGATGGCTGCCTCTCGACGTCTCCGGCCACTCGCGTCGCGCCCCCCGGGCACCGCGCGCGCGGCCCTGGCGGCTCGCGTCACCGCCCTCGCGGCCTGCGGCATCCTCGCCGTCGGCCTCGGTGGCTGCACGGGTGATGACGCCGCGTTGCCGGCCGTGACGGCCAGCAGCCCCGACGTCCCCGTGCTTCAGCCCGGCCGGCCCGGAGAGCCCAACGCGACCCTCACCGGCTCCGCGGCGGTGCCGACCACCCAGGCCACCGCCTCCGCAACGGACGCCCGGTTCTACCAGGAGATGATCGTGCACCACGCGCAGGCGCTGGTCATGGTGCGCTCGGTGCTGCCCGAGCTCACCGACCAGCAGGTGAAGTCGCTCGCTTCGCGGATCGGCGACGAGCAGGAGCCCGAGATCGCCGCGATGTCGGCGTGGCTGCGCGGCCGGGGGCAGGACGTGCCCCCGGAGGCCACCAACCCCAACCTCACCGACCACGGCTCGCACGCCATGCCGGGGATGGCCAGCGCGGACGACCTCACCGCCCTCGCCGCCGCGACCGGGGTCGAGGCCGACCGGCTCTTCCTGTCGCTGATGATCCGGCACCACCAGGGCGCCCTGGCGATGGTCGACCAGCAGGCCCCGAACACCGCCGACCCGCTCGTCGAGGAGACGGCGGCCGAGATCTACGCGACCCAGGGCAAGCAGGTCGCCCAGATGCAGGGGATGCTCGACCGGCTGGCCTGAGCCGCGAGCCCGTCGGTTGCGAGTTCTCGCAGCCCTGCGCCTCCCGGACCGGCTGACGCGACCCAGCCACCCGGCATACAGTGCTCGCCAGAGCCGTGAGCAGTGGCGGCGGTGAGCACGGAGGACCAGCAGTGGGGGCAGGACGCACGCGGCGACGGGCCACCTGGGCGGTCGCGCTCGCGGTGGGTGTGGTGCTGGTCGGGCAGCCGGCGCTGGCCGACGACGGGCTGTCGGTGGGGGGCCGCAGCCGCTACGTGCTCGACGCCAAGGCGACCACGGTCACCGGCACGGTGACCGTCGACCTGCGCAACACCACGCCCAGCCGGGGTGGGTACTTCTACTACTACGACGGGTTCACGGTGCCGGTGCCCGCCGGCGCGACGAAGCTGCGCGCGCGCAGTGGCGGGTCGACGCTGTCGGTCTCGCTCAAGGCCAGCGACGACCCCTCGACCCGGCTGGCCCGCATCTCGTTCCCCAACCTGCTCTACGGGCGCAGCCGCACCATCACGCTGACCTTCCAGGTGCCGGGCGAGAAGCCGCGGGCCAAGGACAGCACCCGGGTCGGGCCGGGCTACGCGAGCTTCGCCGTCTACGGCGTCGGGGATGCCGGTCGCAACACGGTCGAGGTCGTGGCACCGACGTCGATGACCTTCGACGCGACCAGCGACGACTTCGCCGCGACGCAGCAGGGCGCCACCACCACCCAGACCATGACCACCAGCTCCGGCGAGGGTGGGTCCTGGGCCGTCGTGTCGCTGCGCGACCCGAAGCGCACCGACGAGCGCACCGTCGAGGTCAACGGTGTCTCGGTCAAGCTCGACGGCTTCCAGGACGACCCGAGGTGGGGCACGTTCGTGGCCGGCCAGGTGACCAAGGGCATCCCGGCCCTGGAGAAGCTCGTCGGAGCCCCGTGGCCGGGCGGGCTGGAGCGCATCCGGGAGGACGCCTCGCCCACGCTGCGCGGCTACGACGGGTGGTTCGACGCCACCGACGACGAGATCGTCATCGGCGAGCAGCTCGACGCCGACCTGGTGCTGCACGAGCTCTCGCACGCCTGGGTGTCCGAGGACCGCTTCGAGCAGCGGTGGATCTCGGAGGGGCTGGCCCAGGTGCTCGCTGAGCGGGCCGTCAAGGCCACCGGAGGCACCCCCGCGAAGCACCCGAAGGTCACGCCCGGGTCCAAGGGGGCCATCGCCCTCAACAGCTGGGGTGGGTCGGCGAGCGAGCGGGCCGAGAGCGTCGACGACTACGCCTACCCGGCGGCCTACACGGCGACCACCGCGCTGGTCCGCCGGCTCGACGACCCCCGGCTGTCGGCGCTGCTGAGCGCGGCCATCCGCGGGGAGCGCGCGTACGACCCGGCCGGCACCAAGGACGCCAATGGCGGCCGCACCGACTGGAGGCGCTGGCTGGACCTGCTCCAGACCCGGGCGGGCGTCAAGGATGCCGCGCAGGTGGTGCAGCGCTGGGCCCTCACCCCGAAGGAACGGGCCACGCTGGCACCGCGCGCGACGGCCCGCACGGCCTACGCCACGGTCGATGCCGCCGACGGCGCCTGGCTCCCACCGGAGGGCCTGCGCGACGCGATGACCGACTGGGACTTCGCCCGCGCGGCGCAGGTACGCACCCAGGTGGCCGGGCTCGGGGCCGACGCGAGCGCCGTGCAGGCGGCGGCGGAGCGGGCCGGCATCGAGGTGCCGGATGCCGTGCGCGCCTCCTACGAGCGCGCGGCGAGCGACGAGCAGTACGCCGCCCTGGCAACGACGCTGCCGGAGGCGGCCGCCGCGATCACGGCGGTGGGGGCGGCCCAGCGCGCCGCCGCCCAGGGCCGCGACCCGCTCAGTGCGGTCGGGGCGGCCGTGCTGGGGGTGCAGGGCCAGGCCGAGGAGGCGACCGCGCTGCTCGACCGGGGCGAGTACGCCCAGGCCACCTCGGCGGCGGGCCAGGTGAGCAGCCGGTCGGACCGCGCGCTGGTGGTCGGGCTCGCGCTGCCTGTGCTGCTCCTGCTGCTGCTCGCCGGGGCCGCGTTCTGGTGGCGACGGCGCCGGGCAGCCCGGGCTCGCCGACGCACCGAGCAGCACGAGTCGCTCGCCGAGGTGGCCCGCGACGAACCGGTCACGACCGCTGGGACGGCGGTGCCGGCATCCGGCGAACCGGTGCCGACCGCCGTCGAGACCGTGCCGGCCTCCGACGACCGCGGCTGAGCCCGCGGCCGCGGGCTAGAGCACGCGCAGCATCCGGGTGTTGCCCAGGGTGTTGGGCTTGACCCGCTCGAGGTCGAGGAACTCGGCGACTCCCTCGTCGTAGCTGCGCAGCAGCTCGGCGTAGACCTCCGGGTCGACGGCCTGGCCCTCGATCGGGGCGAACCCGTGCCGGGTGAAGAACGCGGTCTCGAAGGTGAGGCAGAACAGCCGGCTCAGCCCGAGCAGCCGAGCCCGCTCGACGAGCTGCTCGAGCACGGCGGTCCCCACCCCCGTGCCGTGCACCGAGGCGTCGACCGCCAGGGTGCGCACCTCGCCGAGGTCCTCCCAGAGCACGTGCAGCGCGCCGCACCCCACGACCTGTCCGTGCGCCTCGGCGACCACGAAGTCGGTGACCGACTCGTAGTAGGCGACCGCCTCCTTGTTGAGCAGCACCCGGCGCTCGGCCAGGGGCGCCACCAATGCCCGGATCGCCCGGACGTCCGCCGTGCGCGCCGCGCGGACCACCACCGCGTCGGAGCGCGGGGGCGTGGTCGCGGGGTCGGGTGGCACCACAGGAGCGTATCGACGGCCGGGCCGCGCGGCGGGGCGGGGTCGGCAGGGGACGCACGTCCCGCGCCGGATGCCGGATGCCGGGTCGCCCCGCGCCGACGCCGGGTGGTCGCCCGCCCGCGGGCATGGACGCGGCCCGCCACCGCAGGGGTGGTGGCGGGCCGCTGGCAAGAGTCCCGGAAGGCTCCTGCGGCTTCCAGTGTGCGTCAGGACGTCCCCCGGTTGGGTAAAGGCCGGTTCAAGGTTTGGAAAGGGACGCGCCGACGAACGATGCGCCGAAGGGCCCCGACCAACCGGTCGGGGCCCCTCGAGTCAGTGCCTGGCAGCGGTGCGGGTCAGTCCTGCACGGCCACCACGGGCACGTCGATCGGCCCGGCGTGCGGCGTGCCCTCGAAGGTGAACGTCGCGTCCTTGCCCTCGCCGACGGCATCCACGGCGACGATCTCGCCGGCTCGCAGCTCGCCGAACAGGATCTTCTCCGAGAGCACGTCCTCGATCTCGCGCTGGATGGTGCGACGCAGCGGTCGCGCACCGAGCACGGGGTCGTAGCCCTTGGTCGCCAGCAGGTTCTTGGCCGCGTCCGTGAGCTCCATGCCCATGTCCTTGTCCTTGAGCCGCTTGTCGAGCTTGGCGATCTCGAGGTCGACGATCTGGACGATCTCGGCCTGGCTGAGCTGCGGGAAGACGATGGTGTCGTCGACGCGGTTCAGGAACTCGGGGCGGAAGTGCTGCTTGAGCTCGTCGATGACCTTGGCCTTCATCCGGTCGTAGTCGGAGCGGGTCTCCGGGCCGGCCGAGAAGCCGAGCGAGCCCTTGGAGATGTCGCGGGTGCCGAGGTTGGTCGTCATGATGATGACGGTGTTCTTGAAGTCGACCATCCGACCCTGCGAGTCGGTGAGCCGGCCGTCCTCGAGCACCTGCAGCAGCGAGTTGAAGATCTCCGGGTGGGCCTTCTCGACCTCGTCGAAGAGCACGACGCTGAACGGCTTGCGACGCACCTTCTCGGTGAGCTGGCCGCCCTCCTCGTAGCCGACGTAGCCGGGAGGCGAGCCGAACAGCCGCGAGACGGTGTGCTTCTCGCTGTACTCGGACATGTCGAGCTGGATCAGGCTGTCCTCGTCGCCGAAGAGGAACTCCGCGAGGGTCTTGGCCAGCTCGGTCTTACCCACACCGGTGGGACCGGCGAAGATGAACGAGCCGCCGGGGCGACGCGGGTCCTTCAGGCCGGCGCGGGTGCGCCGGATGGCCTGGGAGAGCGCCTTGATGGCGTCGTTCATGCCGACGACCCGCTTGTGCAGCTCGTCCTCCATGTGGAGCAGGCGGCTGGACTCCTCCTCGGTCAGCTTGAACACGGGGATGCCGGTCGAGGCGGCGAGCACCTCGGCGATCAGCTCCTCGTCGACCTCGGCGATGACGTCCATGTCACCGGACTTCCACTCGGCCTCGCGCTTGGCCTTGTCGCTGCGCAGGTTCTTCTCGTCGTCGCGCAGCCGCGCGGCCTTCTCGAAGTCCTGGCCGTCGATGGCCGACTCCTTCTCGCGCACGACGGTGGCGATGCGCTCGTCGAACTCGCGCAGGTCCGGCGGTGCGGTCATCCGGCGGATGCGCAGTCGCGCGCCCGCCTCGTCGATGAGGTCGATCGCCTTGTCGGGCAGGAAGCGGTCGTTGACGTAGCGGTCGGCCATGTTGGCCGCCGCCACGAGCGCGGCGTCGGTGATGGAGACGCGGTGGTGCGCCTCGTAGCGGTCGCGCAGGCCCTTGAGGATCTCGATGGTGTGGGCCAGCGTCGGCTCGGCCACCTGGATCGGCTGGAACCGGCGCTCGAGCGCGGCATCCTTCTCGATGTACTTGCGGTACTCGTCGAGGGTGGTCGCGCCGATGACCTGCAGCTCGCCGCGGGCCAGCATGGGCTTGAGGATGGAGGCCGCGTCGATCGCGCCCTCGGCCGCGCCGGCGCCGACGAGGGTGTGGATCTCGTCGATGAACAGGACGATGTCGCCGCGGGTGCGGATCTCCTTGAGCACCTTCTTCAGCCGCTCCTCGAAGTCACCGCGGTAGCGGCTGCCGGCGACGAGGGCGCCGAGGTCGAGGGTGTAGAGCTGCTTGTCCTTGAGGGTCTCGGGCACCTCACCGCGCACGATGTCCTGGGCCAGGCCCTCGACGACGGCGGTCTTGCCGACGCCGGGCTCGCCGATGAGCACCGGGTTGTTCTTGGTGCGGCGCGAGAGCACCTGCATGACGCGCTCGATCTCCTTCTCGCGCCCGATGACGGGGTCGAGCTTGCCCTCGCGGGCCGCGGAGGTGAGGTTGCGCCCGAACTGGTCGAGCACGAGCGAGCCGGCGGGGGCGCCCTCGGCGGGGCCGCCCTGGGTGGCGCCGGAGCCCCCGGAGGAGCCCTCCTTGCCACCCTGGTAGCCCGAGATGAGCTGGATGACCTGCTGGCGCACGCGCGAGAGGTCGGCGCCGAGCTTGACGAGGACCTGGGCGGCGACGCCCTCGCCCTCGCGGATCAGCCCGAGCAGGATGTGCTCGGTGCCGATGTAGTTGTGGCCGAGCTGCAGCGCCTCACGGAGGCTGAGCTCGAGGACCTTCTTGGCCCGCGGCGTGAACGGGATGTGACCGGTGGGGGCCTGCTGGCCCTGGCCGATGATCTCCTGCACCTGCTCGCGGACGGCCTCGAGGCTGATGCCGAGGCTCTCGAGGGCCTTGCTCGCGACGCCTTCGCCCTCGTGGATCAGCCCGAGCAGGATGTGCTCGGTGCCGATGTAGTTGTGGTTGAGGCCTCGTGCCTCCTCCTGGGCGAGCACGACGACGCGGCGGGCGCGGTCTGTGAACCGTTCGAACATGGTGCTTCTCCTGACGTCGAGTCCCCTCGATGCTAGTCGCGCCGCCTGTGCTGGAGCCGCTCCATGTCGCGAAGCGGTCACCCGTGGGCGGCGCGGTTACGTGCCATTCAACGCGGTGGTCGTGCCGAGGTGTTCCGCGTTCGCTCTCGGCTTAGCGGCGCTCACCCCCTGTCGAGGGTTGGTCCGCGGCCGGTGGCACGGCATCCGGCCGCCGGTCGTGCCGGCGCAGCGGCACCCGGCTGCGCGGCTCCGTGGCGCCGACCAGTTCCTGCGTGGGGCGGGTGCGCTGCGCCCAGGCGCCGTAGCGGGTGGCCAGGGGTCCGGCGCTCAGGCCGTGCGCGAGCACGCTGAGCAGCACCGTGAGGCAGGTGGTGGCGATCACCCGGATCAGGTCGTCGTCGAGGTCGAGGTCCTGCGCCGCCAGCAGGGTGAAGACCACCGTGGCCAGCCCTCGCGGCCCGAACCAGCCGACGAAGGCGACCGTGGGCGGGCGCATCCCCGTGCCGAGCAGGGCGAACGCCACCGGGGCCATCCGCAGCAGGGTGAGCGCGAGCACCGCGAAGGCCAGCTCGGCCCACCCCGCGTGGTCGAGCAGCAGCGGCACGGCGATGACGCCGAACAGGCACCACACCGCGAACCCCAGCGGGTCGGCCAGCGCCTCGGTGAGGGCGAGCGAGGACTCCTCCTCCTCGACCCAGCCGGCGGCGCCGGCGAAGGCGGTGCCGGCCACGAACGCCGACACGAACGCGTTGCCGCCGGCCAGCTCGGCGCCGAAGTAGGCGATGAGGGGCAGCACCAGCACGGCGAGCGCCCGGGTGCTGCGCGAGCTGAACCCGTGCCGCCGCGACCAGCCGAGGAGCCACCCGGCCGCGGCGCCCACCCCGATGCCGACGAGGGTGCCCACGACCAGGTCGACGATCGCGGCGGTGATGCTCTCGACGGGCGCCAGCCCCTCCTCACCCGCCAGGGCGGCGATGGCGAACAGCACGAACGGGGTGCTCAGCCCGTCGTTGAGCCCGCTCTCGACGTTGAGCATCCGCCTCACCCGCACCGGCACGACCGGGTTGAGCACGGTGGCGGCGCCGAGCCCGGCATCCGTGGGGGCGACCGCGGCCGCGAGCAGCAGCAGCATCAGCGGCGGCATCCCGGGAAACAGGACGTGGCCGAGCAGCCACCCGGCCGCGATGGTGAGCGGGAGGCCGACCAGCAGCAGGCGCGCCATCAGCCCGCGGTCGTGGGTGATCTGGCGGGGGCGCACCTGGGCGGCGTCGTGGAAGAGGATGAGGGCCAGGGTCAGCTCGGTGATGACGGTGAGGGCCTCGCGGACCGGCGCTCCGAGGTCGGGCAGGGCCAGGCTGAGCAGGGCCCCGGCGGCCACGAACGCCATCGGGGCGGAGACGTCGACGCGGCGCAGCACCCGGGCGGTCGTCGCGAACGCGAGGACCAGCATGAGGAAGACGACGACCGCGGCGGTGGTCATGGGCCCAGCCTGTCCGCGCCCCTCTGGCGCGGCGACACCCGAAGGAGGTGAGGCCTGCGGGGGCGGAGGTCAGGTCAGCGGCGGCGCTGGCAGCGGCCGCACCAGAACAGGTTGCGGCCGGCGACCAGGCGGGTGCGCACCTTGGAGCCGCAGACGACACACGGCATCCCGCCACGCTTGTAGACGTAGGAGGAGCGCTCGGTCAGGCGAGGCACCTCGCCGCGGCCGAGCGCCGCCTCGACCTCGAGCACCTGCTCCTCGACGGTGACGATGCGCCCGGTGGCGACGCCCAGGGGCATGAGGCGCTCCAGGTCGTCCCAGATGAGGCGCCAGGAGGCGCGCCTGAGGTTGCGGCCCTCGGTGAACGGCGACAGGCGGTGCCGGAAGAGCACCTCGGAGCGGTAGACGTTGCCGACGCCGGCGAGCACGGACTGGTCCATCAGGAGCTCGGCGACGGTGCGCGAGCTCTTGGCGATGCGCGCCCAGGCGACGTCGGGGTCGGCATCCGGGCGCAGCGGGTCGGGGCCGAGGCGGGCGAGCACCGCGTCGACCTGCTCAGGTGTCGCGACCTGGCACAGATTCGGGCCGCGCAGGTCGGCGACGTGCTGGTCGGTGCGCAGCCGCAGCCGCACCGCCCCGACGGCGGGCACCTCAGCGGTCCACTCGTGCTGGTCGACGGTGAAGCTGCCGATCAGGCCCAGGTGCACGTGCAGCCAGCGGTCGTCGGCGAACTCGACGAGCAGGTGCTTTCCGCGCGAGGTGGCTCGCAGCAGCCGGCAGCCGCTCAGCTCGGCGGCGCCGTCTCCGAACTTGCCCTGCGGGCTGGTGACCTCGGGGGTGGTGCCGGCGAAGGCCTCGTGGAGGTCGCGGGCGAGGGCGAACAGCGTGTGGCCTTCGGGCATGAGGGCAGCGTAGGCGGCGGATGCCGGGTGCTCACCGATGCGCCCGCGCCGGCTCGGTTGTCAGACCCACAGCCGAGTGGAGTGCTCCCGATCGAAAGGTGAGGTGCTTCACTCGGCGCGGATACTTGCGCTGTGGGTACGGTGGTGCAAGATGCTATGTAGCGGACTGACCCACCCTCGACGGTGGTTTAGGCCCGCGCTCACCCCCCGCACTTCGGTGCGGGGGGTTCTACGTTGGCCATACGACGACCCCTGGCTGCGCCGTCCGCGCGAGCACTCCGGTGGCAAGTTGGTTTGCATCCGCGAACCGCGCCGCACCCAACTCTGTCCACATGCTCGGAGGGCAGATCGTCGGCCGACTGGGATTGGGTGGGATGACAGTGCGAAACGCGGCGTAGGCGCTCAGGTCAGCCAACTGGATGAAGTAGGACTGGCTGCTATTGCGAGGAACCGGGTCGTCGATGATGAGTCGGGCGGGTAGTTGAAGGTATCCGACACCAAACGCGCTGCCGGGCGTATTTGCCCTACGTGCTTTCCGCGCCAGGCCGCGGATCGCGAGGCTGTCGCCTTCATCGTGGATCACCATGATCGGTTCGCCTGACTTGGTGCTCATACGCTCTAGTCGTTGCAGGAGAAAGCCCCAAGCGATGTCACGAGGGTTGCGCCAGACTCTGATCTTGGTCTTGTCGATTACGACCGCGAAGACTTGGAGACCCAGATTGGGTGCGAGCCGCAGGTGCATTCGGTAGATGTCGTGGCGGATGTTGTCACCGAAGCCGTACCTCTTGAGGTCGCCGGAACCGCGCAGAAGGTAGTTGGCCTTGATCTCTTCCCTCAGAAGGATGCCGAACCTATCGCGGAGGAACCTGCGAAACCTGAGCATGTTGTCAAACGTGTCCGGCCATGCGACGTCCCGAACGAGGACACAGCCGAGCGTGTAGGTGTTGGAGCCGTTGTTCTGGCCAGAGCCCCCGACTCGTCAATGTAGGCGAGTAGCACAACCCGATCTTGCAGCATGCAGGACACCGTTGCAGTGTGGAGAGATGAGCGAATCAGCTTCTCCGAGAGGTGGTTGGTCCCGGAGGATTGCGTGCCCGTCAACGTTCAGCGTCCGCAACCTCCGTCGCTCGCTGGGTCGCTGACCCTTCAAGGTGCCGGGAGGCCCACTGGCCGAGCCACCTCCGCCGGGCCGCTCTGAGCCTCGGGCAAGCGCAGTGACCCACAGTGCCCAAGCCATTCAGCTTGGTCGTCGGATGCCGGGTGCTCGCCCGCGTGCGTGCGCTCGGCCCGGTTGTCTACTCTCTTTCGGCCGAGGCTTGGCGGAGGAGGCGCAGGGCCCTCGGGCCGAAGCCGTGCAGCGCCAGGAGGTCGGCGTCGGCGGCCGCGTCGACGGCATCCCACGTCGTGAAGCCCTCGTTGCTGAGCGCCCGGCGTGCGGGAGCGCCGATGGCGTGCACCTCGTGCGGAGGCGTCCCCCGGGCGGGGACGGGGTCAGTCGGCATCCGGTCGTTCAGCTCGCCTTCTTCTCGGCCTTGTCGGTCTTCTCGCTCTTCTTGGCTGCGGACTTCTTCGCCGGGGCCTTCGTGGCGGTCGACTTCTTCGCAGCCGTCTTCTTGGTCGGGCTCTTGGTGTCCGACGCGCCGCTCTTGGCCGCTGTGGGGGCCTCGCCGCGGGAGGCCTTTGCCTTCTCGACCGACCGGGCCAGTGCCGCGAGCAGGTCGACCACCTCGCCGCTCTCCTCGGGCTCCGCCGCGCTGACGCGCACCTCCCCACCCTCGACCTTGGCGCGCACGAGCTCCTTGACCGCGATGGCGTAGTCGTCCTCGTACTCGTCGGGGTCGTAGTCGCCGGCCAGCTGGTCGATGAGCATCTTGGCCATGTCCATCTCCTGCTTGGTGGCCTTGTCGTCCTCGGTCACCGTGGCGAAGTCGGCAGCGCGGATCTCGTCGGGCCAGAGCATGGTCTGCATGACGATCACGCCGTCACGCACGCGCAGCACGGCCATCGTCATCCGGGTGCGGATGGAGACCGTGCAGATCGCCATCCGCTTCTCCTTCACGAGCGCGTCGCGCAGCAGGATGTACGGCTTGGTTGCGGCCTTGTCGGGCTCGAGGTAGTAGCTCTTGTCGAGCCACATCGGGTCGATCTGGTCGGCCGGGACGAACTTGGTGACCCCGATCTCCTTGGAGCTGCGGTTGGGCAGGTCGGAGAAGTCGTCGTCGGTGAGCACGACCATGTCGCCGTCCTCGGTCTCGTAGCCCTTGGCGATGTCGTCGTACGACACCTCCTCGCCGTCGATGGAGCAGGTGCGCTTGTACTTGATCCGCCCGCCGTCCTCACGGTGCACCTGGCGGAACTGCACGTCATGGTTCTCGGTGGCCGAGTACAGCCGCACCGGCACGTTGACCAGTCCGAAGGAGACCGCGCCCTTCCAGATCGCCCGCATGGTGCTCCACCTTTCGTATGCCGTGCGCCTCCTCGCGCTCGACGCAAGGTCCCAGCCTAGGACGGTGAGCGGCGCGCGGACAGGTCCCGAACCTGCGAGGCCGCTCGCCGCGGGTGCCACGGTGCTGGCTGGTGCTGGCTGGTGTCGGCTGGACTCGCGCGGGTGGCCCGGCTCGGCTCGGCAACGGATGGGCCCGGGATGGGCGACTGGGCCTGATCTCGGGTCAGAACGGTGGTTCGTCGGGGAGGGAGGTGTGCACTCGTCGCCGCGCGATTCCGGCCCGCAGGTCGGCCGCCGAGGTGCAGCGCCGGTGTGCCGGGTGAGCCCGGGCTCGGGAGAGGAGTTCCGCCTCAGCGTGCTCGAGCCGGACCTGGAGGATGGTCTCGAGCGCACTCCAGGCGGGCTGCCCCGCCGTGCCAGGTGGGATGAGCGCCCGGGGAACCGGGATGCTTGACGTGGCAGCGGTCGCCGGGTGCTCGGCCTGTTCCGCGACCCCGGAGCCGACGCTTGGGGCCGCTGGGGTCAGGTCGGTGCTGGGCGACCGAGTGCCGGAGCCCAGCTCGTTGACGGCCGAGTCGGCCCGGAGCACGAAGGTGCGCAGGGCGTCGAGCGGGGCGGTGGTGCGGTCTCGACCGGTGGGGTCGGTCCAGGTGGCGGTGCCGTCGGGTGCCAGGTGTAGTCGCCAGCCGGGGCGTTGCTTGATGCGGTGGTGGCGTCGGCAGAGGGTGAGCAGGTTGGTGGCGGTGGTGGGTCCGGTGGGCCAGGGCCGCACGTGGTCGAGGTCGCAGAACCGGGCGGCGACGCAGCAGCCGGGGAAGCGGCATCGGCCGTCGCGGGCCTTGACCAGGGCGGTGAGCTGGGCGCTTGGCCGGTAGGCGTTGGTGGCGAGGTCGTCACGGGGGTCGAGTCGTGCCCCGGTGAGGGGGTCGCAGGGAACGAACGGCGGTGGCTCCCCCTTCTTCCTCGTTGATCCCCGGGATTGCGGTGGCTGCTTTCCCAGGTGGTCGCGCAGCCAGCCGCGGCGCACGAGTAACGGCTCGGACGGTCGGCTCCCCTGCACCTCGACCAGGTCGTCGTCCGACCCGGTCGTCGGCGTATGGGTCAGGTCCAGTTCAGGCTCGGTTGCTGCCGGTGGTTGGGCGGGCGGAACAGCGGCCGCATCGTCATCGACTGTTGCAAGGGGCGGCCGGGATGCTCTGTGCACCCCAGCCGGGTCGTCGGTGCAGTCGGCTGGAGCGGACGGCGCCGCTGTGCCATCGACCGGCGTGTATGGGGCGATGGCCGTACCGCCGACCAGGTGTGCGGAGCTGCGCTCGTTCGCGGTGACGGCGCGCGTGTTGGTGGTGGCTGCAGCCGAGGCCTTGTCGTCCGGCGACAGGGCGGCCGAAGCTGCGGCGTCGAGCTCGATGGCCGCAACGGAGGCTTGAGGAACTGCGGACGTCGGCAGGGTGTCGGCTGGGACGGTGAGGACGATCTGGACGTCGATGGTGGCGTTGCCGGTGACCAGGTCGGTCAGTGCCTTGCCGCGGGCCTGTTCGATGTTGGTGCAGGTGCCGGCGGCGACCAGGTCGTGGGCGAGGCGGTCGATCGCGGCCCAGGCGGTGGCGGCGTCCTCGCTGGGGAAGGTGCCGTGCCACTCGTCGACGCCGGGCTCGGCGACCCACCGGCGCAGCCCGGTGTTGGCGCGCGCCCTTTGGGCGCGTTCGCGGACCAGGTCGGGCGAGATGCGTGAGAGCAGCACCCGGGTGCGTTTGCGCAGCGAGGAGGAGTCCTCGCCCAGGTGCCCGGACAGTGCGGCCACGACCGCGTCGGCGACGTCGGCGGGTGCGACCTCGAGCTCGAACGCGACCACCCCGGCGCGGTACCCGTCGAGCTGCCCGGCCGCCATCGCCTGGTGCAGCCCACCGAGCCCGCTGGGCTGGGGCAGGTCGGGTTGCTCGGCCGGCACC
Source organism: uncultured Actinomycetota bacterium (assembly GCA_963800505.1). GTDB lineage: Bacteria > Actinomycetota > Actinomycetes > Actinomycetales > Dermatophilaceae > Fodinibacter. The sequence continues at coordinate 43,647 of CAWDBL010000021.1, read as the reverse complement.
GGCACCCGGTGCGCGGCCAGGCGCACCGCCTGCTCGACCCGGCGCTGGGCCTGCTGGTGCGTCGCCCCGATCAGCGGTGCGACGACGTCGGCGGCATCCAGGGTCACCCGGCCGGGGACGTGCACGCTCTCGCCGAGGGTGCCGTCCTCGCACCACACGCTCTCGCGGCGGGCGGCCTCAGCGATGGCCCTGTCCTGCACCGCGGCGACGGTGTTGATCAGCAACTGGCACTCACCCACGACGCCCAGCCACTGGTCACGGCTTCGGTCGCCGGGGTCGGTGATGGCGGCGGCGACCCGGCGCGCACCCAACGTCACAGCCTCAGCGAGGTCCGTCGTCGGCGCGGCGGCAGGCGTGGCAGCGGCGACTGCCGACCGCTCGACGTGCCGCTTCGACGTGGCCATGACTCCCCCTTCCCCGTGACACGATTCTACCGACGAACGCCATCTCGCACAAGTGTTCGAATGCTTGTGTTCGCCTGCAGCAGAAACTCTTTGGGGGTGGACGGGTCCTGCAGGACTCCTTCGTCGGGGCCTCGTCGTACGCCGTGATGACGCTCAGCTCGGGGCGTCCCAAAAGGGGAGGAGCTCGGCTGCTCACGCTGGGTGCGCAGGGGCCCACGAACTGAGGGGAGGGACACGGCCGCGGATGCCGGGTGAAGCGCCACTCGACCGGACCGACTCAGGGACGCTCGGTCATCCAGGCCGCGTGAGAAGCCGACCACTGATCGAGGTGACGGACACCGCAGTGGATGCCGGGTGAAGCGAGAGTCGACAGGACCGCTCACGGGGACCCTCGGTCATACAGGCGGCGTGAGAAGGCGACGCAGGACCGGGTGAGGGACAGGGTCTGTGGATGTCGGGTGAAGCGGGACTGGTGCGTACCGATGACTTGGCGTGTCGCGGCATCCCCCGCCTGACAAGGCGACCCCCAGGACAGGGTGAGGGACAGGGTCTGCCGACGTCGAGCGGAGCGCGCCTCGACAGCACCGCTCACGAGAACCCTCGGTCATTCACGCGGCGTGATAGGGCGACCGAGGGCCGGGTGAGGGACAGGGCAGCCGACGTCGGGAGTGAAGCGCGACTTGAGCCGAGGATGACCGGGCGCGCACGGCATCCGCCGACCGAGGCGCCCGAACGCACATCGAGCGGCAGGATGTGCCCATGCGCCCCATGCTGGCCACCGTCGCCGACCGCGTGCCGACCGGTGGCGCCTGGGTGCACGAGGTCAAGTGGGACGGGATGCGGGTGCTCGTCGACGTGCGCGACGGCGTGGTGACGGTGTGGTCGCGCAACGAGCGGGACGTGACCGCGGCCTACCCCGAGCTCGAGGAGCTGGGCCGCGACTACGACGACATGCTCCTTGACGGTGAGGTGGTCGCCCTCGACGGCGGCCGCCCGAGCTTCCACGCGCTCACCGAGCGGATGCACGTCAGCGACCGGCGCCGCGCCCAGCGACTGGCCGCCACCCGGCCGGTGACGCTGATGGTGTTCGACCTGCTACGGCTCTTCGGATCCGACCTCACCGCACAACCATGGTCTGCGAGAAGGGCGTTGCTCGACCGGCTCGACCTCACCGGCCGGAACTGGCAGGTGCCCGAGGTCTACGACGACGGACCGCAGCTGCTCGCGGCCACCAAGGAGCAGGGCCTGGAGGGCATCGTCAGCAAACGACGCACCGCCCCGTATGCCGTGGGGCGACGTTCGCCGGACTGGCGCAAGACCGCGCACCGCAGCAGCCTGTCGGTCGTGGTGGGCGGTTGGCGTCCGGAGGTCGGGTCGAACGGGCGGCTCGGCGCCGTGCTCGTCGGCCTGCCCGACGGGGCCGGGGGGTGGCGGTATGCCGGCCGCGTGGGGTCGGGCCTGGCCGGTACCGCGGGCGAGGCGCTGGCCCTGCGCCTTCGCCCCCTCACCCGCCCGACCTCCCCCTTCGTCGACGAGGTGCCCGCGATCGACGCGAACGGCACCACCTGGGTCGAGCCCACGCTGGTCGTCGAGGTGCGCACCCTCGAGCTCACCGGGCAGCACCGCCTGCGCCAGCCCGCCTACCTCGGCGTGCGCAGCGACCTGACACCAGCCGACCTGGAGGAGGTCGACGATGCCTGAGTACGTGCCCGAGGTGACCCGGGTGGAGGTAGCGGGGCGCAAGCTGCGGCTCACCAGCCTCGACAAGGTGATGTACCCCTCGACCGAGACGACCAAGGGAGAGGTGCTCGCCTACTACGCCCAGGTCGCGCCGCTGATGCTGCCCCACGTCGCCGACCGCCCCGTCACCCGGGTGCGCTGGCCGCACGGCGTCGAGGACCAGATGTTCTTCGAGAAGAACCTGCCCTCCGGTGCCCCGAGCTGGCTGCCACGCGCACCCATCGATGACGTCACCTACCCGCTGATCACCGACCTCGCCGACCTCACCTACCTGGTCAACCTCAACAGCCTCGAGATCCATGTGCCGCAGTGGACCGTCGACGACGACGGCGAGCGGCGCAACCCCGACCGGCTGGTCATCGACCTCGACCCCGGCAAGCCGGCCGGGCTCCACGAGTGCGCGAAAGTCGCTCTCCTGGTGCGCGATCGGCTGGCAGCGCTCGGCCTTGAGATGTACCCGGTGACCTCGGGCAGCAAGGGGATGCAGCTTTACGCAGCGCTCGGCGGTGACCTCACCAGCGACCAGGTGCGCGATCTCGCGATGCAGCTGGCGCAGGAGATGACCAAGAAGTACCCGGCCCTGGTGCTGTGGAAGATGACCAAGTCACTGCGGCCAGGCAAGGTCTTCCTCGACTGGAGCCAGAACGTCGCCGCCAAGACGACCATCAGCCCCTACTCGCTGCGGGGTCGCGAGCTGCCCTGCGTCGCCGCCCCCCGCACCTGGGACGAGGTCGAGGAGGGGGCGGAGGAGCCAGAAGCGTTGCGCCAGTTGATGTTCGACGAGGTTCTCGAGCGGGTCGAGCGCGACGGTGACCTCATCGCCGACCTGCCCTGAGCGAAAGTGGCCTGCTCTCGACCGTCAGCTCATCGACCGCAGGCGCGGACAGCCGGCGCACTCGACGCACCCCGGGAGCGCGTAGATCAGGCAGCACGACTCGCGCGGCGGCACGCCCGGCCGGATCAGCCCGGCCGCCGCCTCCGCCTCGCGCGCAGCCGCCGACCACATGTCGTCGACCAGTGCGCTGCGGGCATGCGGTCCGAGGCGCACGACCGACGGGTATGCAGTCGCCACGGGTTCGGCGACCGCGCGGTAGTCGCGCTCGGCGCGCGCCAGGCGCTCGGCGAGCGGGCCGGCATCCGGCACGAGGGCGGTGAGCCGCACTCGCGACGGGACCAGGCTCGGGCCGAGGTCGAAGGTGAGCCCGCGCAGCTCGGCGCGCCAGGGCCCGGCCGCGGCTGCGTGCGCCGCGGTGTGGGCGCCCACCTGGAGCAGCCACTGGAGCACGAAGACCGCGGCGACCTGAGGTGGGGCGTCGACGTCGTACCACCGGCCCTGCAGGGCGGTGAGGCGTTGCTGCCACCGCCGAACCTCGTCGTCGCCCGGCGCACCGACGGAGCCGAGCGAGTGATTCAACGGCATCCCGCCGGCGCTGAACGCGAGCCACGCGTGCCGCCGGGACATCAGCGAAGCGGCGCCCACCACGTCGGGGGGCGCCGCATCGGTGAGGGGCTGGTCGCTCAGCCGTGTGCCTTGTCGTAGGCGGCCTGGACCTCGGAGGAGATGCGACCGCGCTCGCTGACCTGGTGGCCGTTCTCGCGAGCCCACGCGCGCACCGCGCTGAGGTCGGTCTTGCGACCGGAGCCCTTGGATGCCGAGCGGGCGGTCGAGCGGCGGCCGCCGGTGCGCTCGGCATGGCCGATCCACACAGCGAGGTCGTCGCGCAGCTTGCCGGCGTTGTCCGACGTCAGGTCGATCTCGTAGCTGACGCCGTCGAGCGAGAACGAGACGGTCTCGTCGGCGGGGGAGCTCTTGTCGATGTCGTCGACCAGGAGCACCTGGACCTTCTTTGCCATGGTTTTCCCTTCGGGGGCTTTGGGTGGATTCCGTGGCAGCTTCATGATGCCGGGAAAGACATTAGCAGCGAATTCCTCCGGATGGTAAAGCAGTGTTAAAGGGGTTTGCCCGGCCGCACAATTCGCTCAGGATTGCGGAGCCGTCCCCGGGGTGCCGGAAGGCGGTGTGTCACCTTCGGATTCCGTAGTCTCGCCGGCGGCGGCGTTTCCGGCAGAAGCGGCTTGGGCCCGATCCTGCTCCGCCTCGAACCGGCGCTGGGCGAGGCGTTCGCGCCGGTCGCCCTCGAGCATGCTCTTGACGAGGAAGTAGAAAAGGGTCGCGACCAGAATCGTCGGCAGAATGGCTGCGAGGTAGGGCCATACGGCGTCCATTGGCTCAGGCCTCCGGTGTCGGGTGCGGCAGGAGAATCACGGCACGGTGGTGGCGCACGGCATCCATGGGTCAGGCCTGCGGCTTCAGGTGCGGAAAAAGAATGGTCTCGCGGATGTTTGCGCTGGTGAACAGCATGACCAGCCGGTCGATGCCCAACCCGAGGCCGCCCATCGGCGGGGCGCCGTACTCGAGCGCGCGCAGGAAGTCCTCGTCGAGCTGCATCGCCTCGGGGTCGCCGCCGGCCGCCCGCAGCGACTGGGCGGTGAGCACCTCGCGCTGCACGACGGGGTCGACCAGCTCGGAGAAGCCGGTGCCGCGCTCGACGCCGGCGATGATGAGGTCCCAGGCCTCGATGAGCCCCTCCTTCTCACGGTGCGGGCGGGCCAGCGGCTGGGCGAGGGCGGGGTAGTCGCACAAGAAGGTGGGCTGGAGGATGGCCGGCTCGACGAGCTCGCCGAGCAGCTCGAGGAACACCTTGTCCTTCTCCAGCGCCGGGTCGACCTCGACCCCGCGGGCGGCGGCGTAGCCGAGCAGTGTCTCCTTCGACGTCTCGAGGGTGACTGTCTCGCCGACGGCCTCGCTCACCGCGTCGTAGACGGGCAACCAGCGCCACTCGCCGCCGAGGTCGACGGTGCCGGAGGGGGTCTCGACGAGCCGCGAGCCGAGGGCGTCGGCGACCCCGAGGTAGAGGTCGCGCATCAGGGCGCCGATGGAGGTCTGGTCGCCCCAGGCCTCGTACGCCTCGAGCATCGTGAACTCAGCCGAGTGCGTGGCGTCGATGCCCTCGTTACGGAAGATCCGGCCCATCTCGTAGACCCGGTCGACCCCGCCCACGACGGCCTTCTTGAGGTTCAGCTCGAGGGCGATCCGCAGCACCATGTCCTGGTCGAAGGCGTTGAGGTGGGTGCGGAACGGCCGGGCCGCGGCGCCGCCGTGCACGAGCTGCAGCACCGGGGTCTCGACCTCGAGGTAGCCCTGGGCCTCGAGCACCGACCGGACGGCGCGCAGCGCGGTCGCCTTGGTGCGCACCATGTCGCGGGCCTCCTGGCGCACGACGAGGTCGGCGTAGCGCTGGCGCACCCGGCTCTCCTCGGAGAGTTCCCTGTGCAGCACCGGCAGCGGTCGCAGCGCCTTGCTCGCCATCCCCCAGCGGCTCGCCATCACCGACAGCTCACCGCGGCGGGAGGAGATGACGCGGCCCTCCACGTACACGTGGTCGCCGAGGTCGACGTCGGACTTCCACGCCGCGAGCGACTCCTCGCCCACCTCGGCGAGGCTGAGCATGACCTGCAGGCGGGTGCCGATGCCCTCCTGCAGCGTGGCGAACGCGAGCTTGCCCGTGTTGCGGATGAAGACGACGCGCCCCGCGACGCCCACGACGTCCTGCGTCTCCTCGCCCTGCTCGAGGTGCCCCCACTGCTCGCGCACGTCGGCCAGCGAGTGCGTGCGCGGGACCGCGACGGGATAGGGCGGGATGCCGGCCTCGAGCAGGCGGTCGCGCTTGTCGCGGCGGATGCGCAGCTGCTCGGGGAGGTCGGCCTCGGGAAGTGCGCTCGGGTCGGTGCCAATGGGCGCGGGGGCGGGGGCGGGGGTGTCCGTCACGAGGGTCAAGCCTACGGTCACCGGATCTTCCCCGACTTCGTAGGTCAGCGGCCGCGCCCGCGGGCTACAACCCGGCGTGTTGCTCCGCTCCTGACCTACGAAGTCGGGGGTGGGAGGGGACTTCGGATGCCCCACCGGTGCCCGAACGGGTCGATGAACCAGGCGGCGCGCTCGCCGTTGCTCTCGTGCACCCCCCGGTGGTCTGCGGTGGCACCCTCGCGCACCGCGATGGCGAACGTGGCGTCGACGTCAGGCACCGGGAGCACCAGGCTCACCGCGGCCCCCGGGCCGGTCGGCGCCACCGCGTCGTACTCCGGCGCCTCGTCGGCGAGGTAGAACACGCCGTCGGCCACCCGCAGGGCGACGTGCCCGATCGTGCCGTCGTCGTTCTCGAAGGGCTCGCCCTCGACCACGGCGCCGAACACCGTGCCGTACCAGTCGACCGCCTCCCGCGCGCCCTTGACGGCGAGGTAAGGGACCGCCGCCGCCCGTGGGTCCGTCCGCTCTGCCATGCTCCACCCCGTTCCGGATGCCGTGCTGGCCGTTCCCGTTGAGCGCGCCCCCCCGGCATCCATCTCCTCTCCTGAGGGTAGGCAAGGGCACCGACAGGGGGAAGGGCCGTGCCTGTCCGGGCCGACCACTAGCGTCGCCTCCATGGGCAGCACGGCACACTCGTGGACCGAGGGGCTGCCCGCGCGCCGCCTCCAGGTGGCCCGCGGCGCCGAGCTGCCGGCATCCGATGTCTGGCCGCTCACGATCGCGGCCGTCGCGCAGGTGCTCGACCACGGGCTCGAGCTGGCGCGCTGCACCGTGCTCGTCGGCGAGAACGGCTCGGGCAAGTCGACGCTCGTCGAGGCACTCGCCATGGCAGCGGGCATGAACGCCGAGGGCGGCTCCACGGGCGCCAACCACCAGCACCCACGCCAGCGAGTCGCCGCTGCACGAGTGGCTCACCGTCGTGCGCGACCCGGGGGCGCCACGGTGGGGCTACTTCGTGCGGGCCGAGACGATGCACGGCCTGTTCACCTGGCTCGACACCAACCCGGGGCCGGGGAACGACCCCACCTTCCACACCATGTCGCACGGCGAGTCGTTCGTGTCGCTGCTGGGCACCCGTCGGTTCCGGGGCGAGGGGCTGTTCGTCATGGACGAACCCGAGGCCGGTCTGTCGTTCTCGGCCCAGCTGCACCTGGTCGCCGAGCTCGCCGAGATGGCCCGGCGACCGCGCACCCAGGTGGTGCTCGCCACCCACTCACCGGTGCTGGCCGCCATCCCCGGGGCCCTGGTGCTCGAGCTGGGCGAGCACGGCATCCGGCGCACCACGTGGGACGACCTCGAGGTGGTCACCCACCACCGCAGCTTCCTCGCGGAGCCGCGGCGCTACCTGCGGCACGTCATCGACGACCTCGACGACTGAACCACCACCCGGGAACGCCGCGCAGAGCCGGACTCGCTCAGCGTTCGTCGAGCAGGAGGTCGAGGGAGTAGTCCTCGGCCCGGTAGCAGTGATCGCCGAACTCGATGGCGTTGCCGGTGCCGCCGAACGCGGTGCGGGTCATGGTCAGCACCGGCTGCTGCCCGACGATGGCGAGCTGGCGGCGCTCGGCGCGGGTCGGCATCCGGGCCCCCACGCTCTGCCGGGCGACGACCGGGCTGACCCCGCGGGCGCGCAACGCCGCGTAGAGGCCGTCGCCGGTCAGCTCGTCGGCGGTGATGTCGGCGTAGGCGGGCGGCAGCCAGTTGTGCAGCACCGCCAGCGGGGCTCCGTCTGCCGAGCGGAGCCGCACGATCGCGAGCAGCTCGGTCTCGGCCGGCAGGTCGAGCGCCGCCGCGGCTCGCGGGTCACGGGTCGTGCACAGGTCGAGGACGGTGGTCGCAGGGGCCTGACCGGCTCGTAGGAGGTCGTCGTGGAGCGAGGACAGGGCGGCCCGCCGGTGCACCTTGCGGTTGGCCACCGTGGTGCCGATGCCGCGCCGCCGCACGAGCAACCCCTGGTCGACCATCTCCTGCATCGCCCGCCGCACCGTGGGCCGGGAGATGTTGAGCCGAGCCGCCAGCGCGAGCTCGTTCTCGAAGGGGTCGCCCGGCTGCAGCCGCCCGTCGTCGACGGCCGCGGTGAGCTGCTGTGCGAGCTGGTGCCACAACGGCACCGGCGACGCGCGGTCGATGCGCACGTCGACGAGCCGGGTCTCCATGGACCGGACTGTACAGCGCGCGCCGTCTCATGTCAGTATGTCCTGACAAAGGAGGTCACATGCGCATCGGTCTTGCCGGCGCGGGACGCATCGGTGCGTTCCACGCCCACACCCTGGCCTCGCTCGGCGGAGTCGACGAGGTCGTGGTCGGCGACAGCCGTCCCGAGGTGGCGCACGCCGTCGCGGCCTCCCTGCCGGCTGCCCGCGCCGTCGCCGTCGACGACCTCGTCGGCTCGGGCGTCGATGCCCTCGTCATTGCCACCTCGACCCCCGGGCACGCGCCGCTCCTGCGGGCCGCGGTCGCTGCCGGGCTGCCCACGTTCTGCGAGAAGCCCGTTGCGGCCACCCTGGCCGAGACGATCGACGTGGTGCGGGTCGTCGAGGCGTCCGGGGTGCCGGTGCACATCGGCTTCCAGCGCCGCTTCGACACCGGCTATCGGCGCGCCCGGGATGCCGTGGCGTCGGGGGAGCTCGGCTTCGTGCACACCCTGCGGGCCAACACCAGCGACCGGCGCCCGCCGGACCCGGGCTACCTGCCCACCTCCGGGGGGATCTTCCGCGACTGCTCGGTGCACGACTGCGACGTGGTGCGGTTCGTGACCGGCCACGAGGTGCAGCGGGTCTACGCCGCCGGCGGCACCAAGGGCGAGAGCTTCTTCCGGGATGCCGGCGACGTCGACTCCGGTGCCGCGCTGCTCACCCTCGACGACGGCACGATGGCGCTGCTGTCGACCACGCGCTACCACGGGCAGGGCCACGATGTGCGGCTCGAGGTGCTCGGCTCGCTGGGGTCAGTCGCCGTCGGGCTCGACGACTCCCTCGCCCTGCGGTCCGCCGAGGACGGGGTCGACTTCCCACGTGGGCCGGTGCACGACTCGTTCATGGACCGCTTCGGCCCGGCCTACCGTGCCGAGCTCACCCACTTCCTTGCCGTGGCCCGCGGCGAGGAGCCCAGCCCGTGCACGGTGCGCGACGCCCTGGAGGCCTTCCGGGTCGCCGAGGCCTGCACGGTCTCGCTGCACGAGGGGCGGCCCGTCGGGCTGTCCGAGATCCCGACGGCCTGAGCACCGACCGATGACATCGAGCCCGTGAATCGACCACCCGACCACCGCCCACTGACGAAGGACAGCTGATGACCCAGACGACCACGCCGACCCCACTGCGCGACCGGGTCGCCGGTGCCCCGATCTCCTGGGGCGTGTGCGAGGTGCCGGGCTGGGGCCACCAGCTCGGCCCCGACCTGGTGCTGGAGCAGATGCGCGAGGTCGGCCTGGCGGCCACCGAGTTCGGCCCGGACGGGTTCCTCCCGGACGCCCCCGAGGCGAAGGCGCGCACGCTCGCTGCCGCCGGGCTGCGCGCGGTCGGCCAGTTCGTGCCCGTCGTGCTGCACGACCCCGCATCCGACCCCCTGCCCGAGGTCGTGCGGGCCATGGAGGCGCTCAACGCGGCGCAGGCGTCGACGGTCGTCATCGCCGCCGCCACCGGCACGCAGGGCTACGACGAGCGCCCGGTGCTCGACGACGCCCAGTGGGCGACGCTGCTGGGCAACCTCGACCGGATCTCGGATGCCGCGGCGGAGCACGGCCTGCTCGCGACCCTGCACCCGCACGTCGGCACCATGGTCGAGACGGGCGAGGAGACCGACCGCGTGCTGGCCGGCAGCCACATCGGGCTCTGCCTCGACACCGGCCACCTGCTCATCGGCGGGGGCGACCCCGTGCGGGTGGCCGTCGAGCACCCCGAGCGGATCGGCCACGTGCACCTCAAGGACGTGCGCCTCACGCTCGCCGATCGCGTGCGCGGTGGCGACCTCACCTACACCGAGGGAGTCGCGCAAGGGATGTACGTGCCCCTGGGCGCCGGGGACGTCGACGTCGCCGCGATCGTCCGGGCGCTCGAGGGCAGCGGCTACGACGGCTGGTACGTGCTGGAGCAGGACACCATCCTCACCGGGTCGCCCGCCGACACCGGGGTCGACCCGCGGTCCGACGTGCGCGCCTCGGTGGCGCACATCCTGGCCGTCGCCGACTCGCTGGCGGTCACCCCGTGAGCGCGGTGGGGACCGCCGGGGCCCCGACCCCCGAGGTCGTCGCCATGGGCCGCACCGGCGTCGACATCTACCCCCTGCAGCACGGGGTCGGCCTGGAGGAGGTCAGCACCTTCGCGAAGTTCCTCGGCGGCAGTGCCACCAATGTCGCCGTCGCCGCCGCGCGTCACGGCCACAGCGTGCGCCTGGTGACCAAGGTGGGCGACGACGCCTTCGGGCGCTACGTGCGGCTGGAGGCCGAGCGCCTGGGCGTGGACCCGGCATCCATCTCGGTGCTCGACGCACCGGGACCGCCGACGCCGGTCACCTTCTGCGAGGTGTTTCCCCCCGACGACTTCCCGCTGTGGTTCTACCGCTACCCCGTCGCGCCCGACCTGCTGCTCGAGGAGCGCGACCTGCCGCTCGACGCCATCCGGCACGCCGGGGTGTTCTGGGCGACGGTCACCGGTCTGTCGCAGGAGCCCTCGCGCTCCACGCACCACGCGGCGTGGGCGGCCCGCGGCCGGGCCCGGCACACCGTGCTCGACCTCGACTACCGCCCGATGTTCTGGGCCGACCCGAGCGAGGCCTCGACGCAGGTGAGCCGCGCCCTGGAGTGCGTCACCGTCGCGGTGGGCAACCGCGAGGAGTGCGAGGTCGCGGTGGGCGAGACCGACCCGCACCGCGCCGCCGACGCCCTGCTCGACCGCGGCCTCGAGCTCGCCGTCGTCAAGCAGGGCCCGCGCGGGGTGCTGGCTGCCACCCGCGAGGAGCGGGTCGAGGTCGAGCCGTTCCCCGTCGAGGTGGTCAACGGCCTGGGTGCGGGCGACTCCTTCGGGGGCGCCCTCGCGCACGGGCTGCTCGCCGGATGGGGGCTCGAGCGCACCATCCGATTCGCGAACGTCGCCGGCGCCATCGTGGCCGGGCGGCTCGAGTGCTCGACCGCGATGCCCTCGACCGACGAGGTCGAGGCCGCGCTCGCCGGAGCAGGGAGGTGACCAACGTGACCGCACGCCGCGTCGACACGGCAGCCCTCACCGAGATCCGCGCCCGGGAGCCCGAGCGCATCGCGCGCCTGTGGGACGAGCGCACCCTGCGCCCGCTGCTCCCCGCCGACGGCCGGCTGCTGCTCGTCGCGGCCGACCACCCGGCGCGTGGGGCCCTGGGGGTCGGCGGCGACCCGATGGCGATGGCCAGCCGCTCGGACCTCCTGGGCCGCCTGGTCACCGCGCTCGAGCGCCCCGGGGTCGACGGGGTGCTCGGCACCCCGGACGTGCTCGACGACCTGCTCCTGCTCGGTGCTCTCGAGGGGAAGGTCGTCATCGGGTCGATGAACCGTGGCGGGCTGCAGGGGTCTGCCTGGGAGCTCGACGACCGGTTCACCGGCTACACCGCGCAGGAGGTGCAGGAGCGTGGGCTCGACGGCGGCAAGATGCTCACCCGCATCGCGCTGGGTGACCCCCGCAGCGTCGAGACCCTCGAGGCCTGCGCCGCCGCCGTGACCGAGCTGGCCGCCCTGGGCCGGATGGCGATGGTCGAGCCGTTCTGGTCGGTGGCCGAGGCCGGCAGCGTGCGCAACCTGCTCGACCCCGACTCGATGACCCGGGCCGTCTCCGTCGCCTCGGGTCTGGGTGCCTCGAGCGCCCACACCTGGCTGAAGCTGCCGGTCGTCGACGACCTCGCCCGGGTCATGGACGCCACGACCCTGCCCACGCTGCTGCTCGGTGGCGACCCCGAGGGTGAGCCGCACGAGACGTATGCCGCGTGGGGTCGAGCGCTCGAGCTTCCCGCCGTGCGCGGTCTGGTCGTCGGGCGTGCCCTGCTCTACCCGCCCGACGCCGACGTCGCCGCTGCGGTCGACATCGCCGCCGACCTCGTGCACGGTGGCGGAGCATGAGCACCTCAGCTGGGATCGGACTGGACAACGGACGGTACGTCCGCCCGAACGGCTCGGCCGGCGAGGGTGACTTCCAGGTCGCGGTGACCCCCACGGCGACCGCCCCGGTGCCCGGCTGGCAGCACACCATGCTGCGCGTCGCCTCGATCGCTCCGGGTGGGTACGTCGACCACGACAGCGCGGACGAGGAGACGCTCGTCGTCCCCCTCGTCGGCTCCTTCCGCGTCGAGGTGACCGAGTCCGACGGCACGACCCACGCCGTGACCCTCGCCGGTCGCACGTCCGTCTTCGACGGCCCGACCGACGTCGTCTACGCGGGTCGGGGGGCGCGGCTTCGGGTCAGCCTCGTCGGGCCGGATGCCGGCCGCGTCGCCCTGTGCGGCGCCCCGGCCACCAAGGCCACCGAGCCGAAGCCGTTCCGGCACGTCACAGCATCCGAGGTGCCGGTCGAGCTGCGCGGCGCCGGGCGGGCCAGCCGCGAGGTGCGCAACCTGGGGCTGCCCGACGTGCTCGACGCCGACTCCATCCTGGTCTGCGAGGTGGTCACGCCCGCCGGCAACTGGAGCTCGTGGCCCCCGCACAAGCACGACGAGGAGCGCCCCGGCGAGGAGACCGCACTCGAGGAGATCTACTACGTCGAGACCCGCTCCACCGACCCGCGCGGCACGAACCCGGTCGGGTACCTGCGCGTCTACGGCACCGACGAGCGGCCCCTGGACGTCGTGGCGGAGGTGCGCACCATGGACGTCGTGCTCGTGCCCCACGGCTGGCACGGCCCGGCGATCGCCAGCCCCGACGCCGACCTCTACTACCTCAACGTCATGGCCGGCCCCGGGCCCGAGCGCGCCTGGCGGATCTGCGACGACCCGGCCCACGCGTGGGTCCGCGACACCTGGGCCGACGAGCACGTCGACCCCCGACTGCCCGTGGGAGGCACCCGATGACCAGCGGTTCGACGATGCAGACCGTGCGGCTCACCGTCGCGCAGGCGGTGGTGCGCTTCCTCGCGCACCAGTGGAGCGAGCGCGACGGCGAGCGCCAACGCCTGGTGGTGGGGTGCTTGGGCATCTTCGGCCACGGCAACGTCGCCGGCATCGGCCAGGCGCTGCTCGAGGAGGAGCTGCGAGCCACCGACGCCGGCGAGCAGCCGGGCCTGCCCTACGTGCTCGGGCGCAACGAGCAGGCGATGGTGCACACCGCCGTCGGCTACGCCAAGGCCCGCGACCGGCTCTCGACCTGGGCCGTGACGGCATCCGTCGGGCCCGGCTCGACCAACATGCTCACCGGAGCCGCGCTCGCCACCATCAACCGCATCCCGGTGCTGCTGCTGCCCTCGGGCACCTTCGCCACCCGGGTCGGCGCGCCGGTGCTCCAGGAGCTCGAGCTGCCGCACGCCGCCGACGTCTCGGTCAACGACGCCTTCCGCCCGCTGTCGCGCTTCTACGACCAGGTCGACCGCCCCGAGCAGCTGCCGGCTGCCCTGCTCGGCGCGATGCGCGTGCTCGCCGAACCGGTCGAGACCGGCGCGGCGACCATCTCGCTGCCGCAGGACGTGCAGGCCGAGGCCTTCGACTGGCCGGTCGAGCTGTTCGCCGACCGGGTGTGGCACGTCGCCCGCCCACCGGTCGAGGTGGCGCGGGTGGCCGACGCCGCGGATGCCGTGCGCAGCGCCCGCCGCCCGCTCCTGGTCGCCGGTGGTGGGGTGCACTACTCCGGCGCGGAGGAGGCGCTCGCCGCGTTCGCGACGGCGACCGGCATCCCCGTCGCCGAGACGCAGGCGGGCAAGGGCTCGCTGCTGCAGGGGCACCCGCAGCTCGTCGGGGCCGTAGGTTCCACGGGCACGACGGCCGCCAACATCCTGGCCGCTGAGGCCGACCTCGTCATCGGGGTCGGCACCCGCTGGACCGACTTCACGACGGCATCCCGAACCGCGTTCCGCGACAGCGGAGTCCGCTTCATCAGCCTCAACGTCGCGGGTTTCGACGCAGGGAAGCACAGCGGGCTCGCGCTGGTCGCCGACGCCCGCGAGGGCCTCACGGCGCTCACCGACGCGATCGACGGGTATGCCGTCGAGCCCGGGTACGCGGCCCGCGTCACCTCCCTCTGGCGCGAGTGGGACGCGCAGGTGGCGATGGCCTACGACCCGCCGAGCGAGGTCACCGACCGGCTGGCCCCGGGGCTGCTGACCCAGGCCGCCGTCATCGGCGCCGTCAACGAGCTCAGCGACCCCCGCGACGTCGTCGTGTGCGCGGCCGGCTCGATGCCCGGTGACCTGCACAAGCTCTGGCGGGTGCGCGACCGCAAGGGCTACCACGTGGAGTACGGCTACTCCTGCATGGGCTACGAGATCCCCGGTGCCCTGGGGGTGGCGCTCGCCGATGACAGCCGCGACGTGTTCGCGATGGTCGGCGACGGTGGCTACCTGATGATGCCGACCGAGCTTGTCGTCGCGGTGCAGGAACGGGTGAAGATCGTCGTCGTGCTCGTGCAGAACCACGGCTTCCACTCGATCGGCTCGCTGTCGGAGGGCCTGGGCTCGCAGCGCTTCGGCACCAGCTACGAGTTCCGTGGCAGCGACGGGCGCCTCGACGGCGGGCACCTGCCGGTCGACCTGGCGGCGAACGCGCGCAGCCTCGGCGCCCACGTCATCGAGGTGCACGACCGAGCCGGGCTCGAGGCCGCTATCGCCGCGGCCAAGGCGGCGCCGCGCGACGGCGGGCCGGTCGTCATCCACGTCGAGACCGACCCGCGGGTGCACTCGCCCAGCAGCGACTCGTGGTGGGACGTGCCGGTGGCGCAGGTCTCGGCGCTCGACAGCACCCAGTCGGCCTCGGCCGCGTACGCGGAGGCGAAGAAGCACCAACGCGGTTACCTCGCACCGATGCCCGTCACGGAAGAGGGCGCATGAGCACCGCTGCGCTGCGGGTCGGCGTCATCGGGGTGGGCCTGATGGGCAGCGATCACGCCGAGCGGCTCGCGCGCCGCACTGCCGGCACGGTGCTGGCGGGGGTCGCCGACGTGGACGCCGAGCGCGCCGCCGCCCTGGCCGAACGCCTGGGCGCGACTGTGCACCGCGACCCGCTGGCGCTCATCGCCTCATCGGAGGTCGACGCGGTCGTCATCGCCTCACCGGGGTTCGTGCACGAGGAGCAGGTGCTGGCCTGCCTCGAGCACGCCACACCGGTGCTGTGCGAGAAGCCGCTGACGATGGACGACCAGTCGGCCCTGCGCCTGGTGCATGCGGAGGCGGCCCTGGGCCGGCGCCTGGTCACCGTCGGCTTCATGCGGCGCTTCGACCCCGAGTACGTCGCGGTCCGCAACGCCCTGGCCGCAGGCGCGCACGGCCGGCTCCTCCTGCTGCACAACACCCACCGCAACCGCTCGGTGCCCAACGCCGACTTCCGGTCCGAGATGATCGTGCGCGACAGCCTGGTGCACGAGGTCGACGCCTCCCGGTTCCTCTTCGGTGAAGAGGTGGTCGAGGTGACGGTGCTGTCGCCCGCCCCGACCTCGCACGCCGGCGTCGGGGTGGTCGACCCGCAGGTGGCCATCTTCCGGATGTCCGGCGGCGGCCTGGTGACCAACGAGGTGTTCGTCAACAGCCAGGTCGGCTACGAGGTGCGCTTCGAGGCCGTCGCCGAGCGCGGTTCGCTCACGGCCGGGCTGGCGTCCACGGGCGTGCTGGCCACCCGGGTCACCGAGGGCGGCGGCACCTGGGGAGGCACCGTGGCCGACGACTACCGCGTCCGCTTCGCCCGCGCCTACGACGCCGAGGTGCAGGCCTGGGCCGATGCCGTGCGGGCCGGCACCCACGTCGGGCCCTCGGCGTGGGACGGCTACGCCGCGACGGCCGTGAGCACCGCCGGCATGGCCTCGCTGGGCTCCGGGCGGCCGGTCACCGTCCCACTTCCCGACCGACCCGATTTCTACGACAGCAACCACTGATCGAACGGTCAGAACCGGCATCCGGCCACGCATTCCACAACCACCAGGTGCTCTGACACACTGAATCCACCACTTCGCACGACAAGGACCGATACCCGTGAGCACGACTCCCACCCGCATCACGCACCTCCTCGGCGGCACGCCCTGGGCAGGCACGTCCGCCCGCACCAGCCCGGTCTTCAACCCGGCCACCGGTGAGCAGACCGGCGAGCTCGACCTCGCGTCGGCCGAGCTCGTCGACGAGGTGGTCACCTCGGCGAAGGCCGCCTGGGAGTCGTCGTGGCAGCGGGCGTCGCTCACCCAGCGCACCCAGGTGCTCTTCCGGTTCCGCGAGCTGCTCAACGAGCGCAAGGACGAGATCGGCGCCCTGATCACCGCCGAGCACGGCAAGGTCGTGTCCGACGCCGTGGGCGAGGTCACCCGCGGGCTGGAGGTCGCCGAGTTCGCCTGCGGCATCCCCCACCTGCTCAAGGGTGGCTTCTCCGAGAACGTGTCGACCAAGGTCGACGTCTACTCGATCCGGCAGAGCCTGGGCGTCGTCGCGGTGATCAGCCCGTTCAACTTCCCGGCCATGGTGCCGCTGTGGTTCGTGCCCGTGGCGATCGCCTGCGGCAACGCCGTCGTCATCAAGCCCAGCGAGAAGGACCCGTCGGCCGTCAACGCGGTGGCGGCGCTGTGGAAGGAGGCCGGCCTGCCCGACGGCGTGCTCAACGTCGTGCACGGTGACAAGGAGGCGGTCGACGCGCTGCTCACCCACCCCGACGTCAAGGCGGTGTCCTTCGTCGGGTCGACCCCCATCGCGAAGTATGTCTACGAGACCGGCACCGCCCACGGCAAGCGGGTCCAGGCGCTCGGCGGGGCCAAGAACCACATGCTCGTGCTGCCCGACGCCGACCTCGACCTCGCCGCCGACGCCGCGATCAACGCCGGTTTCGGTTCGGCCGGCGAGCGGTGCATGGCCATCTCGGCCCTGCTCGCGGTCGAGCCGGTCGCCGACGAGCTGGTCAGCAAGATCACCGACCGGATGGGCAAGCTGGTCACCGGCGACGGCACCCGCGGCTGCGACATGGGCCCGCTCGTGACCGCTCAGCACCGCGACAAGGTGACGTCCTACCTCGACGCCGGCACCGAGGCGGGTGCCACGCTCGTGGTCGACGGCCGAGAGGGCGACGTCGACGCCGACGGGGAGGGCTACTTCCTGCGGCCGACCCTGTTCGACCACGTCACCGAGGACATGTCGATCTACACCGACGAGATCTTCGGCCCGGTGCTCTCGGTCGTGCGGGTGCAGTCCTACGACGAGGGGCTGAAGCTGATCAACGACAACCCCTACGGCAACGGCACCGCCATCTTCACCAACGACGGCGGGGCGGCCCGGCGCTTCCAGAACGAGGTGGAGGTCGGCATGGTCGGCATCAACGTGCCGATCCCCGTGCCGATGGCCTACTACTCGTTCGGCGGGTGGAAGAACTCGCTCTTCGGCGACAGCCACGCGCACGGCATGGAGGGCGTGCACTTCTTCACCCGCGGCAAGGTGGTCACCTCCCGGTGGCTCGACCCCAGCCACGGCGGCATCGAGCTCGGCTTCCCCCAGAACACCTGACGCACCGGCGCGCGAGCCCGCCGGCCCGGTGCGGATCTTCTCCCCAGGGAGGTGGGAGGTCCGCAACCAGTCGGGAGGGGGGTGCTCAGACCAGGAGCAGCGCTGCGGCGGCGAAGGCCGAGGCGGCCAGCACGGCGAGGTCGAAGCGGCGCTGGCTGATCCGCTGCACGGTGGCGTAGCCGAGCAGCCCGCCGAACAGCACGAGGGGCGCGAGCACGAGGGCGCGCACGGCATCCACCGGGTGCATCAGGCCGAGCGCGATCGAGAACGGCACCTTCACGAGGTTGACGATGAGGAAGAACCACGCGTTGGTGCCGACGAAGCGGCGCTTGTCGATGCCGGACGCCGACAGGTAGAGCGTCATCACCGCGCCCGCCGCGTTGGCGGTCATCGTGGCGAACCCGACGCCGGTGCCGGCGGTCCACGACGCGGCCCGGCGCTCGTGCACCGTCGACGGCGCGTCGGAGTCGCCGCGCCACTTGACCCACAGCTGGAGCAGCACGAGCGCCAGCAGGACGGCACCGATCGACCGGCGCAGGGTGGAGTCGTCGACGGCCCGCAGGAACAGCGCCCCGACCACGAGCCCCGGCACGACGGCCGGCAGCAGTCGCTTGATGAGCGACCAGTCGGCGTCGTGGCGGTAGTGCCAGCAGGCGACGACGTCGCCGACGATGAGGATGGCGAGGATCGCCGCGGTCGACTGCTTGGCGGGCAGCACG
Organism: uncultured Actinomycetota bacterium; assembly: GCA_963800505.1. GTDB lineage: Bacteria > Actinomycetota > Actinomycetes > Actinomycetales > Dermatophilaceae > Fodinibacter. The sequence goes on along the minus strand of CAWDBL010000021.1, from coordinate 25,289 downwards.
GTGGCGAAGATGGCGACGGCGATGACGGCCAGGCCGCCCAGCGCCGTCTTGGAGTAGCCGATGATCAGCGCTGCCACCGCCATCAGGGCGGCGGCGCCGAGACTGCCGCCGAGCACCTCCATGAGCGCGCCTCACCTGGTCGGCGCCGCAGCGCGGTCGGTCGAGCGTCGCCCGAGCGGGCGGCCCGCTGCATGCTCTCACGCGCGGCGGAGCGTGCAGCGGGAGCGCTCAGCGGGTGCCGAAGTCCTGCGTCCAGTAGATGCCGTAGTAGCCGCCACGCGCTACGCCGACCCCGATCGCCTTGTTGGAGCAGTTGAGGATGTTCTTGCGGTGCCCGGTGCTCTTCATCCACGCGGTGACGACGGCCGCGGCGGTGCGCTGGCCGGCGGCGATGTTCTCGGCCGACCCGTAGGCGTACCTCTGGGCGCGGATCCGCTGCCACGGCGAGCGGCCGTCCCGCGAGGTGTGGCTGAAGTAGCTGTACTTCGCCATGTCGGCGCTGTGCAGCTGCGCGGCCTTGCCCAGCGCCGTGCCGATGCGCAGCGGGGAGCACTTGACCTTCGCCCGCTCGCGGTTGACCAGGGTGATGACCTGCCGAGCCATCTCGGCATTCGTGGCCGCACTCGCCGGTGGGGCGGTGGCCAGGGCGAGCGGCGCGGCGACGGCCAGGCCGATGGCGGCGCGGGTGAGGCTGGTGCGCGCGGACGAGGTGGACATGGGGAAACCTTCCTTCAGGGGCGAGGGTGCCCGGTCGCGGTACGGCGAGAGCGGCGCCCTCGTGCGGTGACGGGTGCCGGGTGTCCGGCGCCGGCGGCCGTCGTGGCTGCCCCCAGCGGGGTCACGGCGGTCGCCGGCTGGTCGAGGACCGCGCGGGTGGGGCTCACCGGCATCCGGAAAGGGGTGGTGCGGGCCTGAGCCGGGGCGACGATGGCCGGCGCGGGCCGGCAGTGGCGAGCAACGCCCGGCCCGCGGTGCGGGGTCGTGCCCATCAGGACCTCTTGACGACGAGAACCCCTGCGCCGTCAAGGGTAGCGACGGGGCAGGGGTTCCGGGTGCGGTTCGGGATCGGCCGTTCAGCCAACCCTCAGAAGCGGTCGAGCGACTTCTTGCGCCAGGCCTTCTTCGCGGCGAGGCGCACGACGTCGCGGCGGCGACGACCCTCGACCTTGTTGGGCAGCGACAGCTGCACGACCTTCCAGTACACCGAGGCCGCCTGCTTGCCCAGCGAGCCGGAGACGTAGGGCAGGTCGTGCCGCTCCATGAGGTCGCGGATGCGCGGGGCGATCTCGCGGTAGCGGTTGCTCGGCATGTCGGGGAAGAGGTGGTGCTCGATCTGGTGGCTGAGGTTGCCGGTCATCACGTGCATGGCCGGCGAGCCGCTGATGTTGCCCGAGCCGAGCATCTGGCGCACGTACCACTCGCCACGGGTCTCGCCGTCGATCGAGGTCTTCTCGAAGGTCTCGATGCCGGGCGGGAAGTGGCCGCAGATGATGACCGTGTTGGTCCACATGTTGCGCACCAGGTTGGCGACGATGTTGGCCGTGAGCGTGGTGCGGGCCGAGCCGGTGGCCAGCGACAGGGCCGGGTGCACGAGGTAGTCCTTGGTGGCCTGGCGCTTGATCTTCGCGCCGACCTCCTTCGCGTTCGCGCGGAACGTCGCCTTCTCCTCCTCGCTCATCCGGTTCTTCTTGGCGAGGTAGCCGCCGAGCTCGAGGTCGTAGGCCGCGATGGAGTACTCGAAGAGCAGGGCGTTGCCCACGTGCCAGATCGGCTGGAACAGGAAGAACAGGCTCCACCGCTGGTCCTCGTCGACCCGCAGGATGCCGTAGCCGAGGTCGTTGTCGCGGCCGAGCACGTTCGTGAAGGTGTGGTGGATCTCGTTGTGGCTGTGCTTCCACTGGCTCGACGGGGAGGCGTTGTCCCACTCCCACGCGGTCGAGTGGATCTTCGGGTCACGCATCCAGTCCCACTGGCCGTGCATGACGTTGTGGCCGATCTCCATGTTCTCGAGGATCTTGGCCACCGACAGGCCGGCCGTGCCGAGCCACCAGGCCGGGCGGATGCCCTTGACCTTGACGCCCGAGAACAGCAGGGTCGCCCGGCTGGCCATCTCGAGGTAGCGCTGGACCTTGATGACCTTGCGGATGTAGGCGGCGTCACGGGCGCCGCGGCTGTCCATGACCTCCTTGCGCAGGGCGTCGAGCTCGTGGCCGATGCCCTCGATCTGCTCGTTGCTGAGGTGGGCGGCGGGGTTGGGGCGGCCCGACTTCTTCAACGCCGGGCGCTGGGGGCGCGGGGTCGCGCTGGTGACGGACAGGCGCGGGTTGATGCCGTGCGGCTTGGTCGACGCGTGGTCGGCGGCGACGCGGTGCGGGGAGGTGGGGGAGATCGTGCTGCGCTCGGGGGCGAGGGTCATGTGGAGGTCCTTCCGGGTCTCTCGCGGGCGGGCGGGGCGGGGTGGTTCAGAGCTCGATGTCGCAGGAGCCGGCAACGGCGTTGATGCAGGTCTGCACGGGCAGCTCGTCGCCGGGCTCGACGACGGTGACGTCACCGGTGCGCAGGTCGCGCACGGCACCCTGTCGCATGGTGACGACGCAGCCGAAGCAGATGCCCATCCGGCATCCGCTCGGCATGAGGACGCCGGCCTCTTCGCCGGCGTCGAGGATCGGGGTGCCACCGTCGGCGTCGACGGTGATGCTGCTGTTGAGGAAGGTGATCTCGCCACCCTCCCCGGGCTCGACCACGGTGGGCCGGAAGCGTTCGGTGTGCAGCTGGTCGGCGATGCCGGCCCGCGCCCAGTGCGCCTCGGCGGCGTCGAGCAGGCCGGTGGGGCCGCACGTCCAGGTCTCGCGCTCGCGCCAGTCGGGCACCAGGGCGTCGAGCCGCGCCAGGTCGAGCACGCCGTGCTCGTCGTCGAGGTTGAGGCTGAGCGCGAGGCGACCGCTGCCGGCATACGACCGCAGCTCGCTCGCGAAGATGACGTCGGATGCCGTGGGGGCGCAGTGCAGGTGGGCGACGTCGGGCAGCTCGTCGAGGGAGTTGCGCAGCATGCCCATCACCGGGGTGATGCCGCTGCCGGCGGTGAGGAAGAGCACCTTGGCGGGTGCCGGGCTGGGCAGGGTGAAGTCGCCGGTGGCCTGGTCGAGCATGACCAGGGTGCCGGGGGCGGTCGCTCGCACGAGGTGGGTGGAGACCTTGCCGTCGGGGATCGCCTTGGTGGTGATCGCGATGCACCCCGCCGGGATGCCGGCCGCGGCCGTGCCGTCGGCGCGGTGGGTGAGACTGTAGGCGCGCCAGTGGCGCACGCCGTCGATGTCGATGCCGATGCGGATGTACTGCCCGGGCACGTGCCCGAGCCAGCCGCGGCCGGGGCGGATGACGACCGTCACGGCATCCGCGGTCTCGGGGCGCACCTCGACGACGCGGCCGCGCAGGTCGGCGCCGGAGCGCAGCGGGTCGATCAGGTCGAGGTAGTCGCTCGGCACGAGGGGGGTGGCCAGGGCCTCGGCGACCTTGCGGGCACCACGGAACACGCCCCCGAGCGGACCGGGGGCGTGGGCTCCGACGCGCGGGCGCGACGGCGCGGCCGGCGGGTGCACGGCGGGCGGGGTCGGTCGGGTCACGGTGGATGCGCTCACGTACGCCAGCGTAACCTACGCAAACGTAACTTACGAAACCGTAACCAAGCCTGCCCTTGCTCGGGCGTGTCCCCACATCGACCAATAGGTCACAGCAGGGTCGGCATCCGGCGGGCCGGGTGTCCCCGGATCGACCAATAGGTCACTTCGGGGACGCCCGGCTTGGTCGCGCTTCGCCTGCCCGCTGCGCGGTGGGATGCCGTGGGCGGCCGTTGACCATCCGCACCTCGCGCGCTGCGCGCACTCGGCGCGCCCACGCAGAGCGTGGGACCCGCCGCCAGACCCGTCCATCGGCGCGCCCACGGCATCCCACCGCTCCGCTCCTCCAGCTGTGGCCGGCTGCGGCTCTGGCCGGCTCGGGTCGTTGCTCCCAATGTGTGTCGTTAGTCCAGATGTGTGCTGCTGCAGCAGCGCACCCGAGCCGGGAGTACGGACCCGAGCCGGGAGCAACGACCCGCGCCGGGAGCAACGACCCGCGCCGAGAGCGAGCCCGAGGCAGGAGCGAAACCGAGCCGACGGCATCCGGTTGCCGACGATGGCAGGTGGCCCTCCTCCGACCTGGCTTGGCCTACGGCGCGGTGGAGGCGCCGATCACTCCACTTGCCAGGCGGTAGGCCGGGTCAGGTCCCGGTCCACTTGGCCAGACGCCATGGCAGCTGATCGTGACTGGCGTCCCCACATCGACCAATAGGTCACTCGGGGGACGGGCTGTCGTCCCTGGAGTGACCTATTGGTCGATCTCGGTACAGCGGTGGTGCCGCTCGCGGCATCCGGTGCGTGGTTGCCGGTCAGTGGTCGCCGGGCAGTGGTTGCCGGTCAGTGGTTGCCGGGCAGTGCCTGCCGGTCAGTGGTCGCCGGCCATCAGCCGGCCGATCTCGGTGCGGTCGGCGCCGCGGCCCGGCATCTCGGCCACGACCTTGCCGCCGTGCACGACCGCGATCCGGTCCGACAGCGACAGGATCTCGTCGAGCTCGGCCGACACGAGCAGCACCGCGGCACCGGCGTCGCGCGCGTCGACGATGCGGCGGTGGATGAACTCGATCGAGCCGACGTCGACACCACGGGTGGGCTGGGCGGCCATCAGCAGGCGCGGCTTGAACGACATCTCGCGGGCGACGACGACCTTCTGCTTGTTGCCACCCGACAGCGACCCCGAGCTCTGGTGCACGCTCGACGAGCGGATGTCGAACTCATCGCGCACCCCCTCGGCGTGCTCGACGATGGCGTCGAAGTTGCGCACCCCACCCTTGGCGTAGGGCGCCTGGTCGAACTCGTTGAGCACCAGGTTGTCGGCGATCGAGTAGGCCGCGACGAGCCCGTGCTTCTCGCGGTCCTCGGGGATGTGGCCGACGCCCGCGTGGTGGGTCTGGTGCGGGTTGGCCTTGGTGAGGTCGAGGTCGCCGAGCGTCATCTGCCCCGACACCACCTTGCGCATCCCGGCGAGGGCCTCGACCAGCTCGCGCTGGCCGTTGCCCTCCACCCCGGCGACGCCGACGATCTCACCGGCGCGCACCTCGAGCGAGAAGCCGTTGACCGCACCGAGGTCGCGGTCGTCCTTGACGTGCAGGTCGGTGATGGTGAGCACCGTCTCGGCCGGAGTGGCGTCGGCCTTGTCGATGGACAGCACGACCTCGCGACCGACCATCATCGTGGCCAGCTTGCGCGCGTCGGTGGTGGCCGTCTCGACCTCGCCGACGACCGCGCCCTGGCGCAGCACGTAGACGCGGTCGGAGACGGCCAGCACCTCGCGCAGCTTGTGCGTGATGAAGACGATCGAGGTGCCCGAGGCCGCGAGCTCCTTCATGACGCCGAGCAGCTCGTCGGTCTCCTGCGGCGTCAGCACCGCGGTCGGCTCGTCGAGGATCAGCAGGTCGACCCGGCGCGAGAGCGCCTTGAGGATCTCGACCCGCTGCTGGGTGCCGACCGGCAGGTCCTCGACCTCGGTGTCGGGGTCGACGGGCAGGCCGTGCTTGGCCGACAGGGTGCGCACCAGCTCGCGGGCGCTGGCGATGTCGAGCACCTGGCCGGCCTTGGTCGGCTCGTGCCCGAGCACCAGGTTCTCGGCCACGGTCATCACCGGCACCAGCTGGAAGTGCTGGTGCACCATGCCGATGCCTCGCCGGATGGCGTCGCGCGGGTCCTTGATCGGGGTCGTGTCCCCCCGCACGCTCACCGTGCCCGTGTCGGGGGCGATGAGGCCGAAGATCTGGTTGACCAGGGTCGACTTGCCGGCGCCGTTCTCACCGAGCAGGGCGACGATCTCGCCGCGCCGCACGTGCATGGTGATGTCGCGGTTGGCCATGACGCTGCCGAAGCTCTTCGACAGGCCCTCGATGTCGAGCAGCACCTCGCCGACGACTCCCTCACCGAAACCGGACTGCTCCGGCGGCAGCTCGCGCGCGGCATCGGTCGTGGCGATGGCCTGGAGGTGCGCGGGCAGGGTGTCGCCGGGAACCGGCGTCGGGTCGTACTCGGGCTCCTGTGCCATCACTCGTCTCCCTTGATGTACGGCTGTCCGACGGCGCCGGGCGCCCTCACCCGGCCGGCCGCGACCGCCAGGACGATGATCGTCACGACGAACGGCAGCGTTCCGGTGAGCTGCGGGGGGACGTCGATGTTGCCGCTCTGCTGCAGCTGCGAGGCGACGGCGTTGATGAAGCCGAAGAAGATCGCCATGACGAACGCCCGCAGCGGCCGCCAGGCGCCCATGATCATGATCGCCAGCGCGAGGAAGCCGCGGCCGGCGACCATGTTGCGCTCGAACGAGCTCGAGGCGTCCATCGACAGGTAGATGCCGGCACACCCGGCGAGCGAGCCCGCGAGGGTGACGTTGATCAGCCGCAGCCGCTCGACGTTGATGCCGGCGGTGTCGGCCGCCGACGGGTACTCGCCGACCGAGCGGGTGCGCAGGCCCCACCGGGTGTGGAACAGGCCGAAGTGCACGACCAGCGCCGCGAGGATGGCGAGCACCGCGAAGACGCCGGTGCCGGTGAAGAACACCCGCCCGAACAGCGGGATCTGCGACAGCAGCGGGATGTCGAAGCTCGGCATCAGCCCCGGCAGCAGCTTGCCCGGCTTGTAGTAGAACGACGTGATGCCGGTGGCGATGATGTTGAGCACGACACCGGCGATGATCTGGTCCATCCGCCACTTCACGGTGGTCCAGGCGAGGAACCCGCCGAGGATCAGGCCGCTGCCGACGCCGGCGAGCACGCCCACGATCAGCGACCCGCTGTAGGCGGCGGCGAAGAAACCCGCGAACGCCGCGACCAGCATCTGGCCCTCGATGCCGATGTTTACCACGCCCGAACGCTCACCGATGACGCCGACGAGGGCGGCCAGCACGAGTGGGATGGCGTAGCCCCAGGCCGAGGTGTACATGCTCGGGGCGATGTCGTTCTTGGCGTAGTAGAAGACGTAGGCCGCGACGAGCACGACCACCGTGACGATCAGGGTCGTCCGGTTCTTGGCGATCCACTCGGTCGTCACGTCAGTTCCCCCAGCTCGTCGACGCGGCGCTGACCTTGTCGGCGCGGCTGCGGAAGATCCACTTGCCGAGCACCGGGATCGAGACGAAGAGCAGGATCATCGCGAGCAGCACGTCGACGACCTCGGGGGCGATGCCGGTCTCGAACTGCAGGCCGGCGGCGCCGGTGCGCAGGACGCCGACGAGGAACGCCGCGGGGATGGTCGCCAGCGGGTTGGCCCGGGCGAGCAGGGCGATGGTGATGCCGTCGAAGCCGAGCGTGCCGCCGATGGCCGGCTCGAACCGGTGCAGCGTGCCCAGGGCCTCGAGGGCCCCGGCCAGGCCGGCGAGCCCACCGCCGAAGATCATCGACAGCGTGACGATCCGCTTGATGTCGATACCGGCGTAGCGGGCCGCGTGCTTGTTGGCGCCGACGGTGTTGAAGCGGAAGCCCAGGGTGCTGCGCGACAGCATCCACCAGCAGGCGACGGCGAGCAGCACAGCGATGACGAACCCGATCGGGATCTTCGCGAACGCCCCGACCTGGGCCGACTCGGGGATCAGCTCGGTCTGCGGGATGCCGCTGGTCTTGGAGCTCTCGGCCTGCAGCGGCCCGGTCACGAGCCACCAGGTGACGCCGGCGGCGATGTAGTTGAGCATGATCGTGGTGATGACCTCGTGCACCCCGCGGGTCGCCTTGAGCACACCCGCGATGAAGCCGATGAACGCGCCGGCGGCGATTCCCGCCACCATGCCCAGCACCGCACCGAGGATGCCGTAGCCGCCCGCTGCGTACGCGAGCCACGCCCCGAACATCGCGCCGAAGATCAGCTGGCCCTGGCCACCGATGTTGAACAGGCCCACCCGCAGCGGTAGCACGACGGCCAGGCCGGTGAGCACCAGTGGCGCGGTCTTCTGCAGGGTGCGGGTGAGGCCGCCGGGCACGAACAGCGCCTGCTTGATCAGCGTCTCGTACGCATAGAGCGGTGCCACGCCCTGCAACCGGATCAGCAGCGCGCCGACGGCCAGGGCGATGACCAGCGCCACGACGATCACGACACCGCTCTGGTGGGTGAGCAGGAACGCCAGCGGTTGCCGGTCGGGTCGACGACCGTCCGACTCGGACCCGTCGGGTGGCGGCGGGGCGGCGGCCTGCTCGGCCACCGTGGGTGTCTCGGACATGTGACTCCAATGTCGGTTGGTGCCCACAGTGTTGCGTGTCGCGCCCCCGGGGCAAAGGGTGCGCGAGGCTCGAACGTCACGTGGTGCGGCTGGGGGGCTGCTGGGGGCTGCGGCGTCGCCGACCGGGGTGCCACGAAGGTACCGACCCGTTCGGACGCACTGGGGGCGGGCACCCGGTGGGTGCCCGCCCCCAGTGTTCAGCAGGCTGTTTTTCAGCAGGCGGAGGTCACGCGTGCGCGCGACCCGGAGTCACCTCGGTCAGAGGGTGACGCCGGTCTGCAGCGTGCCGGCCTCCATCTGCTTGACGACCTCGTCGACCTTGGCCTTGACCTCGGCCGGGACGACCGACTCGAAGTCGTGGAACGGCGCGAGGCCGGCCTTGCCCAGGGTCTGCAGCTCGGTGAAGTCGCCGTCCTTGGCCTTGACGGCCGTCTCGGTGACACCCTCGCTGATGAGCTTCATCGCCGAGGTGACGAGGCACGGCTGGGCGGCGGGCACGGTGTCCCACTGGTCGAGGTCGACACCGATGCAGAACTTGTCGGTGCCCGCGCCGGAGGTCTTGGCGACCTCCTGCAGGGCGCCGTTGCCGGTGCCGCCACCCGCGCCGAAGACGATGTCGGCGCCCTGGGCGAGCTGCTTCTTGGCCTCGCCGGCACCCCATACCGGGTCGTTGAACGCGTTGTCGGCGGCGGGGTGGTAGACGGTGGCGACGGTGACCTTGGGGTTGGCGGCCTTGGCGCCGGCCTCGAAGCCCTTGGCGTACTTCTGCACCGGCGGGATCTCGAGACCGAGCACCTGGCCGAGCTTGTTGGTCTTGGTCATCAGGCCCGCGAGGTAGCCGGCGCCGTAGCCCGCCTGGTCCTCGGGGAAGACCAGACCGGTGATGTTCTTCTCGGTGACGGCCTTGGCGTCGTAGCCCTGGTCGACGCCGATGAAGCGCGTCGTGGGGTTGGCCTTGGCCGCCGCGGTGGTGGCGTCGGTCATGAGGAAGCCGACCGTGACGATCGTGTCGTACTTCTTGTTGGTGAACTGCGCCATGTTCGCCGCGTAGTCCTTGGCGTCCTGGGTCTCGATGTACTTGTAGAAGCCCTTGGTCTGCTCGGCGGCCGCGAGGGCACCCTCGTGAGCGGACTGGTTGAACGACTTGTCGTCGACCTTGCCGGTGTCGGTCACCAGGCCGATGCAGTAGACGTCGGCGGAGGCGCAGTTCGAGTCATCCGCGGGCGCACCTGCCGCAGTAGAGCCGGTGGCGGCGGGGGTGTCGGAGCTGCCGGTGCTGCCGCCACAGCCCGCAAGGGCGAGGGCGAGCGCCGCAGGCACTACGACCAGGTAACGCGTGGACTTCATGAAGTTTCTCCTTGGAGATCGGGTCAGACATGCAGATCGTATGGCCTGCGCTGCGCCGCACGAACGGCCCCCTGAGTGTCGTTGCCGGGTCGTTACCTCGCTAGAGGGGGGTGCTGACGGAATGCACGAGCCGGAACTGGCGGATCTCACCAACCCGGCATCGACGACCACCCGGCGTCGATGGGGATGGTGGTGCCGGTGATGCCGGAAGCGGCTGGTGAGGCGAGGAACGCCACCGTCGCGGCGACCTCTCGGGCCGTCACCGGCCGGCCCAGCGCCGACGCGCGGCGGTAGCGCTCGACCCCCTCGGGCCACGCGTCGGCGAGCCCGTCACGGTCGACGAGCCCGGGGGCGACCGCCACCACCCGGATGCCGCGCGCCCCCAGCTGGGCGGCCGCAGCGGCGGTGAGGTGGTGCAGCGCCGCCTTGGCGACGGCATACGGCGTGTGGCTGGGAGCGGGCCGCAGCCCCTCGATCGAGCCGACGACGACGATGACGCCGCCCGTCACCGAGCCGGGCGGCGGCGCGGTGCAGCAGGGCGGTGGTCGGGCGCAGGCCGGCCCGGTGGAACGCGTCCCAGGCAGCGGTGTCGAGGGCGTCCCACTCGAGGAGGTCCTGCGGGAACGCGTTGAGCACGACGACGTCGGGCGCGCCCACCGCCTCGGTGCACTCGTCGAGCAGCCGGTCGCACGCGGCATCCAGCGCCGTTGCGTCGTCGACGGCGAGGTCGGCGTGCAGCGCCACGGCACGGCATCCGGATGCCGTGACGTCCGCGACCGCGGCCGCGGCGCCGGCCGCATCGCCCCGGTAGTGCACGCCGACGTCGTGGCCGTGCTCGGCGAGCACCTGGGCGATGACCCGGCCGAGCCCGCCGCTGGCCCCGGTGACGAGCGCGGTCACCGGGTCACCGCATCCGCCCGACCGGCTCGTCGCGGGTGAGGGCCGCGATCTCGGCGGAGTAGGAGGGGTAGCCGGCGCTCAGGAGGGTGCGGTCGCCGAGCTCGAAGTGCTCGGGGCGGAAGGCGGGTGCGCACCAGCACGACAGGAGGGTCCACTCGCCGAGGGTGGAGGCGCCCATCCAGGTGCCGCGGCGCACGAGGAACTGGCTGGTGGTCTCGCCGACGTAGTTGAGCACGCCCGAGCCTCCGGGGCGCAGCCGCAGCAGGGCCGCGGGGGCGCCTGCCAGCCACTGCCAGCCCTCGTCGACGGTGAGGCGGTGCATGGCCGAGAAGCCATCGGGGCGGTCGGTGAGCAGCACGGTGATCGCGTTCAGCTCCTGCGTCCGCGGCCCGGCCACGAACCAGGCGCCCTCCTCGGGGATGGGCGACATCTTCAGGCGGGCGATCACCTGCTCGGCGGTCTCGTTGCTCATCGCGCCGTCGCCGCGGCCCGCGCGACGTCGCCGCGCTCCCGGGCGCGCGAAAGCAGGTCGTCGGTGTCGAGCAGGGTGCTGCGGCGGTCGTGCACGACCGCGCGGCCGTCGACGAGCACGTCGGTGACGTCGCCGCGGCCGGCCGCGAAGACCAGCAGGGCCGCCACGTCGTGCACCGGGGTGAGGTGTGGTGCGGACAGGTCGAGCAGCACCAGGTCGGCCCGCTTGCCGACCTCCACCGAGCCGACCGCGTCGCCGAGGCCCAGGGCCCGGGCCCCGTCGATGGTCGCCGCCCGCAGCACCTCGGTAGCGCTCGCGATGTCGGGGCGCCCGCTCGTGAGCCGGGCCACCAACGCCACCTGCCGCATGGCCTGCCACATGTCGAGGTCGTTGGAGCTGGAGCAGCCGTCGGTGCCGACGCCGAGCCGGATGCCGCTGTCGCGCACCTCTTCCCAGTGCAGCGCACCGCTGGCGAGCTTGAGGTTCGAGCCGGGGCAGTGCCCGACCGCGGCGCCGGCTGCCGCGACCAGCGTCCGGTCGGCCGCCGAGAGGTGCACGCCGTGGGCGAGCACCATCGGCAGGTCGGGCTCGAGCCAGCCGGTGCGGGCGAGCAGCTCGGTGGGGGTGGCGTCGTAGCGCTCGCGGATGCCGGCGTTCTCGGCCGCGGTCTCGGAGACGTGGGTGGTGAGCAGGCCGGGGCGGCCGGTGGCGGCGAGCACCTCCCGCAGGGTCCTGACCACCTCGGCGAGGTTGTCGGGGGAGCAGGTGTAGGTGGCGTGCGGCATCGCGGAGACCGGGACGTCGGGCCCGCCGATCTCGTCGAGCACCGCCGGCCAGGCCCGGAGGTCGTCGAGGCGCTGTTGCCACTCGAGGCCGTCGGGGCCGGGGCCGTCGAAGAACACCGGGCCGATGACGTGCCGGCTTCCCGCTGCGACGGCGCCGCGGTGGGTGGCCTCGTGGTGGAAGTACATGTCGAGCTGGGTGGTGCAGCCGGCCAGCAGGCTCTCCAGCGCCCCGAGGGTGGCGCCGAGCTCGACCGTCTCCTCGTCCATGGCCGCTGCTTCTGCGGCCCAGAGGTGCTGGAGGAAGCCGTCGAGGTCGAGGTTCTCCGCGAGGCCTCTCAGGAGGGTCATCGGGAGGTGGGTGTGCAGGTTGACCAGTCCCGGCATCAGGAGCTTGCCGGTGGCGTCGATGACTGTCTCGTCATCGTCATCGCGGCCCTGGTCGCCTCGTGGGTCGCCTGCGGCTGCGCGGGAATCGTCAGTCGGCCGCAGACCATCCGCACGCTCGCCCGCTGCGCGGACTCCCGCGCGCCCACGCAGAGCGTGGGACCCGCCGCCAGTCCCAGCCAGCGGCCTCCTCGACGATTTCCGCTCCGCCTCCGGCTTCTCTTCGTCGGTCGCCTGCTGCTGCGGTGCGCCCGTCGCCCCCGTCGTCGGCTCACCGCCCGCTGTCGGGTCGGCATCCGCCGTCGTGATCTTGGTGATCACGCCGTTGTCGATCTCGACTGTTGCGTTGGTGAGGATCGTGTCGTTCTCGTCGACCGTGACGAGGTACTGCGCGTTCTCGATGCGGACCTTCGTCATACCTGGGGCTCGTCGTCGTTCTCGTCGTCGTGGGGGGTGGTCGGGTCGTTGGCGTCGTCGTCGGGGAGGGTGGCTCGGGTGTGGACCAGCTCGTCGAGGACCTCCAGCACGGTGGTGGCGCTGTCCTTCAGGACCTGGTCGATGTCGGCCATGGTGATGGGTTCGGTGCTGTCTCCCACGCCGGTGGCGGGGTTCACGACCAGGGAGATGGCGGCATACCGTAACCCGGCCTCGGCGGCGAGAGTCACCTCGGGGACACCGGTCATGCCGGCGACGTCGGCGCCGGCGAGCGCGGCCAGCCGGATCTCCGCGCGGGTCTCGAAGCGCGGGCCCTCGAAGCAGGCGTAGACCCCGCCGTCGCGCATCGCGTGGCCGGCCGAGGATGCCGCCTCGAGGATCTCGCGCCGGATGGCCGGGTGGTAGGGCTCGAGCACGTCGGTGTGCACGACGCCCTCGGGACCCGATCCGTCGAAGAAGCTCAGTGCCCGCTGCCGGGTGAGGTCGAGGAAGTCGTCGAGGCAGAGCAGGTCGCCGGGCCGCAGGTCGGGGTCGATCGAGCCGGTGACGTTGACGGCCACCACGTCTCGCACGCCGAGGTCGGCCAGCGCCCGGATGTTGGCGCGGTAGTTGACCAGGTGCGGGGGCACCGAGTGCCCGGCGCCGTGCCGGGTCAGGAAGACGATCGGCACCCCGTGCCAGGTGCCCCGGGTGACCCGGGCGTCGCCGAACGCGGTGCCGACGGTCTGCGTGCTGGTGTCCTGCAGGGCCCCGAGGTCGTAGAAGCCGGTGCCGGCGATGATGCCGAGGGGCGGGCGGGTCATGCGACGGCACGCTACCGGTCGGGTGCGGCTTGGCGGCAGGCCCGGCAGCGGGCCGCACACCCCGATGGCAGGATCACCCCCATGGGTGGACGCGTGGCGATCGCGGCGACCGGGCCGGTGTCGCTCGCGGCCGGGCGCGAGGTCGCCCTGGCCGGGGGCAACGCGGTCGACGTCGCGGTGGCCGCGGCGCTCGCCGCGATGAGCACCGAGCCGGGCATCGTCTCACTGGCCGGCGGGGCGTTCGTGTCGGTCTGGCCGGCGGCGGGAGAGCCGGTGGTCATCGACGGCAACGTCGAGATGCCGGGCCGCGGGTTGGCCGCCGACCGCTTCGGTGGCGGCGTCGAGGAGGTGCTCACCGACTACGGCGGCGGTGTGCGGCTGTTCGCCGGGCACGGCTCCGTGGCGACCCCCGGGGCGGTCACGGCGTGCGAGCTGGCGGTCGAGGAGCTGGGGGCGCTGTCGTGGGCCGACGTCGTGGCACCGGCGACCCGGGCCTGTCGCGAGGGCTACCCGATCGGGGGTGCGGCGGCCCGTTACCTCACCTTCACCGCCCGCTCCCTCTTCGGTCGCGACCCTGACGCCTTACGGGTGGTCACCCGAGCCGACGGGTCGGCGCTCGAGCCTGGCGACGTCATGACCAACCCGGCGCTGGCCGACGTGCTCGAGCTGGTCGCCCACGACGGCGCCTCGGTGCTCACCACCGGCGAGATCGGCCGGGCGATGGTCGACGACATGGCCGAGCACGGGGGCCTGGTGACGCATCTCGACCTCGCCGAGTACACACCGCTGGTGCGGCCGCCGGTGCGCCGCACCGTCGGTGAGTGGGACCTCGCGGTCAACCCGCCGCCGTCGGTGGGTGGCCCGATGCTCGCCGTGATGCTCGGCGAGCTGCAGCGCCGCGGCAACTGGCACTGGCCCGACATCATCGACATCCAGCGGATGGTGCTGCGCTACCGGCACACCGTGCACGACCACGCGCCCGACCTCGACACCGCCGGCCACGAGCTGCTGCTGTCGGTCGACCGCCACGGGCTCGCCGGCCTGCCGACCAGCTCGAGCACCGCCAACATCTCGGTCGTCGACCGCGACGGCACCGCCTGCGCGGTCACCGTCTCGAGCGGCTACGGCGCGGGAATCACCGTGCCCGGCACCGGGATGCTGCTCAACAACGCGCTGGGCGAGCCCGAGCTGAACAAGCTGGGGCTGCACCGTCTGGCCCCGGGCACGCGGTTGGCGTCGAACATGGCACCCACCACCGGCCGCACCCGCGACGGGCGGGTGCTCGCCGTCGGATCCCCTGGCGCCGACCGCATCACGACTGCCCTGATGCTGGTGCTCGGCCAGGGCTGCCTGCACGGCGCCGACCTCAGCCACGCCATCCAGGCGCCGCGCCTGCACGTGCGCTTCGACGACGACGGTCTCCCCGTCGTCGAGCACGAGACGGATGCCGCGATCGCCGACGCGGTGCGCGAGGCCGGTCTGCCGGGGCGCGACCACGGCATCCAGCAGATGTTCTTCGGCGGCGTGGGCGCGGCGTACCGCCGCGAGGACGGCCTGCTGCAGGCGGCGGGCGACCCGCGCCGGGAGGCCGCTGTCGAGGTCCTCGACGTCCCCTAGCTCGGTGCGGCAGCCCGTCGCCCCGGGGTCAGGCGCCGGTGACCATCCACCGGTCGGTGCGCACCCGCAGCCACATCAGCGTGCCGCGCACCGACATGAAGGCGGTGAAGGCGATCCACAGCCACACGACCGCGTTCACGTCGCCGCGGGTGGTGCCGCCCTCGAGCAGCCGGTCGCCGGCGAGGTGCACCCCGAGGATGACGGGCAGGTAGGCCAGCAGCGTTCCGACCATGGCGCGGGCCAGCCACGGGCCGTCGCCGGCACCGATCAGCACGCCGTCGACGACGAAGACGAAGCCCGACAGCGGCTGGCCCAGGGCCACCACGACGAGACCGCCGGTGATGGCGGCCTGCACCGCCTCGTCGGGGGTGAAGAGGGGGCCGAGCACCGGTGCCAGCAGGAGCAGCAGAATGCCGAGCACCACGCCGACGAGCACCCCCCAGCGCACCACGAGGGAGGTGGCGTCGCGGGTGCGGTCGACCTCGCCCGCCCCGAGGGCCTTGCCGGTGATCGCCTGGGCCGCGATGGCCAGGGCGTCCAGGGCGAAGGCGAGGAAGGTCCAGATGGTGGCGGTCACCTGGTAGGCGGCCAGGGGTACGTCCCCCAGGCCGGCGGCGACCCAGGTCGTCACCAGCAGCACCGCCCGCAGGGCGAGGGTGCGCACCAGCAGTGGGACGCCCCCACGGGCGGCGGCGAGCACCCGCCCGGGGTGGGCGCGCAGCGGCACCGCCGTGCGGGCGGCATACCGCACGAGCACCACGACGAGGGCGGCCGCCATCAGGGTCTGCGCGATCACCGTGCCCCACGCGGAGCCAGCGATGCCCCAGCGCAGGCCGTGCACGAACCACACGTTCAGCACGATGTTGAGGCTGAACCCGCCCACGGCGGCGATGAGCGGGGTGCGGGTGTCCTGCAGGCCGCGCAGCACGCCGGTGGTGGCGAGGACGACGAGCATGGCCGGGATGCCGAGTGCCGAGATCCGCAGGTAGGTCACCGCCTGGTCGATGGCCGCCTCGGAGGCGCCGAAGACGTGGGCGACGGGGGCCGCGAAGAGGGCGAGGAGCGCAGCCGTCGCCCCGCCCAGGGCGATCGCCAGCCAGGTGCCGTCGATGCCGGCCGCGATGGCGCCGGCGCGCGAGCCGGCGCCCAGCTGGCGGGCCACGACGGCCGTGGTGCCGTAGGCGAGGAAGACGAAGATGTTCGCCGAGGTGAGCAGCACGGCGCTCGCGACCCCCAGGCCGGCGAGCTCGGCCACGCCCAGGCGACCGACGATGGCGGCGTCGGCCAGCAGGAACAGCGGCTCGGCCACCAGCGCGAGGAAGGCGGGTACGGCCAGCCGGAGCACCTCGCGGTGCTGGCTGGGCGCGGGGTCGCCCAGCTGCGGCCGCGGTGCGTCATCACTCACGGGTGGCACTGTTCCACGTGGTGCCCCTGCGGTGGCTGGGGGTGCCAGGTGCGCGCTGGGCCGCGCGCTCGGCATCCCTGGCGGTGGAGCCGGCGGTGGCTGGGGGTGTCAGGTGCGCGCCGGGCCGCGCGCTCGGCACCCCTCGCCGCGGAGTCAGAGGTGCTTGAGGGCCTCGCGCCGCGACAGGCCGCTCAGCCGGTCGCTCCTGGCCTCGACGAAGGCGCGCACCCACTGCGGGTCGACGCGGGCGTGCTGGCGCAGCGCCCACCCGATCGCCTTGCGGATGAAGAACTCCCGCCCGAACGTCGACCCCTCGAGGTTGGCATCGATGACGTCGGACAGCAGCTCGAGGTCGGTCCCGTCGCGGTGCTTGAGCTGCGCGAGGATGGCGGTGCGCCGCACCCAGAGGTGCGCGTCCACGGCATCCGCTCGCAGTAATGGTGTGACGATCGGCCTGTGCCGCAACAGGATCGGCCCCACCCGGTCGGCGGCCAGCACGTCGACGTAGTCCCACCACGCACCGGTCACCACGAGGTGCCGGTACAGGCCCAGCGTCGACGGGTCCTGCCAGCCGCGCGCACGACGGTGGCCGGTCAGGGCGATGGCGGCGTAGCGCTCCTCCCGGTATGCCGCGGCGTCCCAGAGCGCCCGCACGTCGGCCTCCCACGCCTCCCGTGAGGTCGGCGCGAGGGCCGGGTCGGCGAGCAGCGGCCGGAGCAGGGCCCGCAGCTGCGGCGAGGTCAGCCCGCGGTACGGCATCGCCGACTTCATGTAGCGCTGCTGCCCGGCGGCCCGCTCCGGGTCCCCGGCACCGGCCAGCGCGGCGCGCACGGCCACCACCAACGCGGAGCCGGGTGCCGAGGCGGTTGTCATGGCAGCCATCTCAGCACCCAACGCGCCCGGGGGAGAACGGGACAGGGCCTCAGGCGAGCCCGAGCTCGGCAGCCTCTTCCCACAGCTCCTCGCGCACCTGCGGGTGGGCGGCATCACGGATGATGTGCCGGCACTGGGCCTGCTGGTCGTAGCCCCACAGCTCGGCGATGCCGTGCTCGGTGACGATCGCCGTCTGCTGGAAGCTGGTCACCGGCTCGTCGAGGAGCGGCACGACGGTCGAGACGTTGGCCTTGGGGTGCCAGGAGCGCAGTGCGATGAACGACTGGCCACCGGGGGAGTGCAGCGCGCCGACGATGAAGTCGGTCTGGCCGCCGAAGCCGGAGTAGATGCGCGCGTTGATCCGCGAGGCGTTGGCCTGGCCGAACAGGTCGACCTCGAGCGCGGTGTTGACCGAGGTCATCATCCGCTGCTGGGCGATCAGACCGGGGTCGTTGGTGTGCTCGGTGCGCATCATCCGCACCCGGTGGTTGCCGTCGAGCCAGTCGTAGAGCTCGCGCGATCCGAAGAGGAACGACGCCGTGAGCGGGTGGTGCGGGTCGAGCGCCCCCACCCGGTCGAGCTCGAGCACCCCGTCGGAGAACATCTCGGTCCACACCCGCAGGCCGCGGCGGCCGGTGAGCGCGTTGAGGGTCGCGTCGGGCACCCCGCCGATGCCCATCTGCAGGGTGGCGCCGTCGCTCACCCGGCTGGCGACCCGTTCACCGATGGCGGCGCTGTCGGTGTCCGGCACCCGCGGGTCGTGCGCCGGCAGCGGCTCGGAGACCTCGATCGCGACGTCGACCGCCTCGACCGCCACCTGCGCGTCGCCGTAGGTGTACGGCATCTGGTCGTTGATGACGGCCACGATGCGACCGGAGCGCTGGCGGCATCCCTCGATCGCGGCGGGCAGCACGTTGACCTCGATGCCGAGGGACAGCTGGCCGTCGCGGGGCGGGGCGCAGTGGATGATGACGATGTCCGGCGGGATGCGCCGCCGCAGCAGCACGGGCACCAGCGACAGGCGGCTGGGCACGTAGGACAGGTCGGAGTGCCGCCGCATGCCGGCCCCGACGAAGCAGGTCTCTGCGGTCACGCCCTCGCGGTCGGGGATGCCGGGCGGCGCGTTGAGCGCGTGGATCGTGTAGGTGTCCTTGTTCTCGTCGAGCGCGCGCACGGCCGGCCACGGCACGGCCATGTTCCCGGAGACGACGACCCTGGGCTTGCCCGGGAGGGAGGCGAACAGGCGGCCCAGCTCATCGACGGTGACGATCCTCATGGAAGCCATCATCGTCCCCCCGGCCATTTCCGTCAGGTGAGGTTCGACTGACCTGCGTGACACGGCATCCGGATGCCGGGTGCGCGCGCCCGCACGGACCCGCGGCTGAGCGCCCGGGCCCGCATCCGGGCGTGGGTGACGAGCGGTCGTATTTCTCGGGGCGTGCGCGGGGGACGCGGCCTACCGTTGGACCATGTGCCGCAACATCCGACCCCTGAACAACTTCGCGCCCCCGGCCACGACCGACGAGGTGCGCGCCGCCGCCCTGCAGTACGTGCGCAAGGTGAGTGGCACGACCAAGCCGTCGGCCGCGAACCAGGAGGCCTTCGACCGGGCCGTCGAGGAGGTCGCGCACGTGACCGCCCACCTGCTCGAAGCGCTGGTCACGACCGCCCCGCCGAAGGACCGCGAGGTCGAGGCGGCCAAGGCCCGGGCGCGCTCCGCGGAGCGCTACGGCCGGGCCGGCTGAGGCGCACGACCCGGCACACGACCCGCTGCGACACGCCGGTGGTCGAACCCGGTCCTGGCCGGCTCCGGTGGTCGGTGCGACCGCTCGTACCCGCGGGTAACGAGGTGTGACGGCGTCCCGGCAGTCCTGCGACATGTGGATCGTGACACGCCCGAGACTTTCTCGGGTGCACATGGAGTGGATGGCGTTCGTGCAGGTCAGCGCGCTGCCGTAGGTCCGGCGAACGCGTCGTCCACAGGCTTCTCCACCGGCTGTGCACACGGCATCCGGGCGTTTTGCACACGTTGTCCCCAGGTTGTGCACACCGAAATGAGCGATGTCGCCGACTGGGCTTGGAGGGTCACGGCCGGTGCACCTACGGTGACTCGCGGTGGGATGTCGGTGTCCTCTGGTCTGCTTCTGGTGAGGCCGGCCCGTCCGACCGCAACCAGTGGTCAGTCGAGCCCGGTGCACGCCGGATGTGAGGGGTGAGCGGGTGTCCATCGCGGAGCTGAACGCGGCGTTCGGCGGTCCCAGCGACGGGCGAGCCGACGACCGGGTGCCACCGCAGGACCTCCACGCCGAGCAGTCGGTGCTCGGCTCGATGCTTCTCAACAAGGACGCCATCGCCGACTGCCTCGAGGCGGTCAAGGCGCACGACTTCTACCGGCCGGCGCACGAGCTGATCTTCGACGCCGTGCTCGACCTGTTCGGCCGCGGCGAGCCCGCAGACGCGATCACGGTCGCCGACGAGCTGGGCAAGCGCGGCGACCTGACCCGGGTCGGGGGGCAGGCCTACCTGCACCAGCTGATCCAGTCGGTGCCCACCGCCGCGAACGCCGGCTACTACGCCGAGATCGTGCACGAGCGGGCCGTGCTGCGCCGCCTGGTCGAGGCGGGCACCCGCATCGTGCAGATGGGCTACGCCCAGGGCGAGGGCGACATCGACGACATCGTCAACCGCGCGCAGGCCGAGGTCTACTCCGTGGCCGAGAAGCGCGGCGGCGAGGACTACAACGTGCTCGGCGACCTGCTCAACGAGACGATGGAGGAGATCGAGGCCGCATCCGGCCGCACGGATGACCTGATCGGCGTGCCGACCGGTTTCATCGAGCTCGACCAGCTCACCAACGGGCTGCACCCGGGGCAGATGATCGTCGTGGCAGCTCGACCGGCCGTGGGAAAATCCACGCTGGGAATCGACATCGCCCGGGCCGCGGCGATCAAGCACAACATGGCGGCCGCGGTGTTCTCGCTCGAGATGAGCCGCACCGAGATCACCATGCGCATCCTGTCGGCCGAGGCCACCATCCAGCTCCAGGACCTGCGCAAGGGCCTGAAGAACCAGGAGCAGTGGACCAAGCTGGCGCGGATCATGGGCAAGATCTCGAATGCCCCGCTGTTCATCGACGACAGCCCGAACATGTCGCTGATGGAGATCCGCGCCAAGTGCCGCCGGCTCAAGCAGCAGCACAACCTGCGGCTGGTTGTCATCGACTACCTGCAGCTGATGACCTCGGGCAAGAAGGTCGAGTCGCGCCAGCAGGAGGTCGCCGAGTTCTCCCGGGCGCTGAAGCTGCTCGCCAAGGAGCTCGAGGTGCCGGTCATCGCGATCAGCCAGCTCAACCGTGGGCCGGAGCAGCGCACCGACAAGAGGCCGCAGATGTCCGACCTTCGCGAGAGCGGGTCGATCGAGCAGGATGCGGACGTCGTGATCCTGCTGCACCGCGACCGCTCCGACCCCGAGCGCGACGGTGAGGCCGACATCATCGTGGCCAAGCACCGCAACGGGCCCACCAAGGACATCATCCTGGCCTTTCAGGGGCACTACTCACGGTTCAACAACATGGCCCGCGACGGCGGTTTCTAGTTGTCGAGATGCAGCTGTCGAGATGCACTTGTCGAGATGCAGCTTATCTGGGGGCGAGTACAACTTCACGGGCTCTGACCTGCGTCGTCGTGTGGTGGACAGTGTCCTCGACGAGACTCGTGGCGTCCCACGGCGACTGGACATGCCGACGGTCATCCGGGATATGTGGGTGATCCGTCCTCAACTGCCGATGAGCGCGAACCGGCTGAGCGGCGGTTAGGGCCCCATCTATCGCGGGGTATGCGCTGCGATCACGACCGCTACCGTGCCGTAGCCGGCTCCCCACCTCGCGTCGCCAGCCGGACGTCGGCGTGGCAAGTGTGTGCCGGGCCGAACGAGGCCGACTGCGGGCCAGCGGACGCACTCTTGGTGCCCGTCGGGCCTGAGACACTGCCTTCGTGATGCTTCAGCCCGAGGACGAGTTCCTCAAGCAGCATCCCAACGTCCTAACCGCGGTCTTGCTCGTCATGTCTCTGTTGCTCCTCTTCGCGCTCGGCAAGACGTGAGTGCTGCGGCGAGATCGTGACGCCTACCTCAAGCATGCGCAGCGACTGGCTGCCATCAGGCCCGACTTCTCGCTGGCCTACGCGCAGGGCTTCCTGGCGCTCGGATGGCTGGCGTACGTCGGATTCCTACTGATGTTCTTGATGGGGCTATGGACGAACCTGGTCAGTCACAGCTACGACGGCACGTTCTGGATTCTGGAGGTGTCCGTGGCCTGCCTCTGGGCCGGTGCGATCCTGCCGTACTTCTACTGGCCACGATGGGCGATGCCCCCGCATGCCCGTGATGACGTGTCCCCGTTCCAAGAACACGTGCAGCGCCGGAGGTCTCGCCGGCCCTGAGGCAGATGCGCGGCACCACCAGTCCGGCGAATGTCCTTGCGATGAATCCAACCGGGGATGCCGCGGAATAGTGCCAACTCAGGTGGGACCGCGGCACACCTGGTTTCGGTGAGGTGGGTCAAGGGGCTTGCGTGTCGGCCTCAGAGCCGTCCCCGCTGCGGCTCTGGGCGGCGGCAGCAGCGTGTTCGTTCAGGAGTTGTAGGAACTCAGGGGTGCTCAACGTCAGTGTGTTCGGCGAAACGGTGACGGCGGTTGTGGGGTCGAACCGACCAAGTGCTCGACGCCACGCGGGCCAGGCGTCACGGTAGGAGTCTGGGTCATGCACGACGATCTCGACGATCCCGTTCGAGGCGATGTAGTGCCCTAGGTAGTCCTCCCATGGCACGGTGGTGTCGTTAATGAACCGGATGAAGATCCCCTCGTCACTGAAGACGACGGTGTTGCGCCAGTTGGCCACCACCAGCACGTGACCTAGCACCACCAGCGCCGCGAAGAAGCCGAGGATCAGCCAACCCATCGTTGTTGTGTCCTCTTGGCGTGCCGTCTGCCAGCAAGCTCCAGCTAGCATGAGCCAGAAGACCGCGGTGAGCAGCAGCACACCTTGCGGGTCGCCAAGCACGACGCCGCGCGCAATGGCTTCACCGGAGGCTCGCCGACGGCGGGTGCCAATCAAAACACCAGCGACTGCCAGTGCTACCGCGGCGACCAGCGAGAAGCCCAGTCCCAGTGTCCACGCGTCTGCCACGTTGCTCCCTAGCTCCAGCTTGCACGGCGCGCCCGGCCGACCTCAATGGCAAGTGTGCATGAGCAACGAGCCACCACGCCCACGCTCCGAAGAACCAGGCCGCAGACGTCCTGTCATGCCGCCGAGCGGACATTGCGGAGTCTGCGTTGTTCACGGACGCGGTCAACTCCGCCCATGAGTGGATGAAGTTCGGGAGCGTCGACTTCCGAGCCTGGTGGCGGTCCGCGCCGCTACGTCCGGAGGCGCGGACCGCCGCGCGGGATCAGGATCGGGGCAGGTCAACTGTGACGACGTCGCCGTCGAGTCCGACGACCCACGCCGTCAGCCCTGAGACCTCCAGCGACGTGGGCCGGTCGAGGCCGGTTGCGATGGTCGTGAAAGAGCCGTCGGAGTTGACTCGCAGCAGCGAGCCGGTGTCGGGCAGTGCGGGAGCGCCGGGTTCCCCTCCAGGGGCGAAGACGCCCTGGGCCAGGGCGTAGATCGACGACCCTCGACCGCGCTCCACGTCCACGAGAAGGCGGCCACCGGACGCCACGACGTCGGTCACCTGGGCTGACCTGGCAGGCGAGGCGTCGACCGCGACGACACGACCGGTTCCGGGGTCGTGAGGCACCGGCCCGGCCTCGGCCAGCAGGATCGTGCTGCCGCGCCGGTCCATCCCTGTCGGAACGACGTTGCCGAGCGTCAGGAACTCCTCGACAGACCCGTCAGTGCCGACGCGCAGCACCCGGTTGTGGTGGCCGTCGGTGACCAGGAAGTCACCACGGAACGGCTCTAGCGCGTACTGCACCCCGCTGGGTACGGCGTACTCGGTCGAGGGTGGGTGCTGGGTCGACCACTGCCCGAGGTCGGCCACCAGCGTGCTGGACGTCGGCCCGTCCAGCCGGTAGAGCCCGACAACGGCGTCACCGCCGACATCGGGTCCGACCATCCGAGCGCGTAGGCGGTGGAGCCCTGGAACGCGATGTCCATGACCCCACCCAGAGGCAGCACCTGAGCGGGCAACGCCTCGTGGAACGTTGTCACCTCCCGGGTGCGGCGATCGATGCGGTAGACCGTGCCGTTCTGCGGGGAGGTGACGTACAGGTCCCCGCCGGGCCCGAGGGCGGTCCCGGTGGCCCCACCGGGCAGCGTCGCAACCAGGTCGACTGGGGCCGCGGCGGACGCCGGTACCGGCGCCGCGACGAGTGCCGTCCTCGTGCCCAGGGTTAGCGTCGCGACAACCGCGAGCCGCCGGATGGTGCTTGGTGTGCGGTTCATGACGAACCTCCTGAGAATTGGTTGTGTAAGTGTGAAACGTCGGAGGGTGACGACTGGGGGACGGACTGGACTGACTGGCCGACCTCCTTCGGGTTTGGTGGTCGAGATGTCAACCACCGGAGAGTGACTACTCGGAGACGAACCGGACCGACTGGCGGACCTCGTCGAGCTGCTTCACCGTCGTGGCCGTGGGGCTCCCCTCTTGGCGCGCCTCCACCACGATGTTCTGCCCGTCCAGATCGACGACCCAGAGGTCGATGACGACCCGGCGTCCGGGGGTGATAGTGGAGTCGCCCTGGGGGACCTTCGGGATGAAGTCGGCGTACCTCCCCAAGCCGTCACCGCCGTGAATGGCTGCGAGTTGGTACTGGCCCCCGCGCACCGGGGGCTCGCACCGAAGGCGGTCCGCCTGGATTCGGAGGTGGATCGTCTCTCGACCGAAGGCCGGCACCACCCTCGGTCCCTCGACGACGGTGAACTGCGGGAGGTCGCTGAGGCGACCGGCCACGTCGTTCGCCGTGGCGCCGGGTCCGAGGTCGACGGTCTTCTCGGCGTCGCACGGCTGAGTGCCGGCTAGGGCTTTGGGCTCGTACACGTTGAGCACCACCGAGCCAGCGCCGGACTCCTTCCAGACGCGATGCAGGAAACCGTTGGACGCCCAGTCGCTCCATGGCACATGCAGCTCGCCGCTGAGGGACTTGCCGTCGTCGCCGATACCCAGCCCTACCCGATAGGTGCCTGCTTCGAGGCACCGGCCCTCCAGACAGTCCCACTCCCCGAGGGTCTGGACGATGGGTGCCGGGGCGGTGGTGGTGGGGGTGGACGGCCTCGCAGGCAGTATCGATGTCCGGTCGGCCCGGGTGAACCCGAACGCGCCCATGCCGATCACGGCGAGCACCGCCGCCGCCGCGCCGGCCTGCAGCGTGGTGCGTCGCCGCCGCCTGACCTGCCCACGAGCCAGGAGGCCGTGGGCGTCCACGTACGGCGGCTCGCGGCGCTCCGCCTCCGACGCGAGTGTCGTGCGCAGCTCCTCGTCGAGGTTCATGCCGTCACCTCCCCGGCTGCCCAGGCGTCGACCCCGCGGCGCAAGGACTGCATCGCGTCGTGTCCTTGCGACTTCACCGTGCCGATCAGCACCCCAGCTCCTCTGCGACCTGAGCCTCGGTGAGGTCCTCATAGAACCGCAGGACGACCACGGCGCGTTGTCGTGGCGGCAGCGCGCAGACCAGCGGCCACAGCAGGGAACGGGAGTCGCTGCCATCCTCGAAGGAGGCGCTCACGTACTCGGGGGCTCGGGCTGGTTCACCTCGTGGTGCAGGAAGGAGCGACGCGACTGCGAGATCGCCGTGTTCGCCAGGTCTCGCCTACATACGCCTCGGGAGCCTCCATCCTCCGGATGCGCCCCCATCTCAAGTAGCTCTTCTCCAGCGCCAGCTGAAGCAGATCCTCGGCACTCTCGTGACCTCCGGTCAGCAACCAAGCCAACCGGTAGAGCGGCGCCCAGCGCGCCGTGACGAACGCGACGAAATCCTCGTCGT
>CAWDBL010000020.1:0-276964 GCA_963800505.1 uncultured Actinomycetota bacterium | reverse complement strand
CGCCGCCGCAGGGCGGGGTCGGCGGTAGCCGCGGACAGGGCCGTCCCCAGCAACCGGGCGAGGTCGTCGCGCAGGTCGCGCCGCCCCTCGTCCTTGTAGGCGGTGACCGCCAGCCGCAGCGCGCCCTCGAAGCGGGCACCGGCCCAGCACAGCGGCATCCCCCGCGGCGGTGGCCGGGGACCCGCCGGCCCGACGTCCCGTGACGCCGAACGCACACCCGCCCGGCAGCCGTCGCACAGCGGGCCCGCCGCGACCGTGTGGCACGCCGCGCAGCTCGAGGGCAGCACCAGCTCGAGCGCCGCCGCCAGGGCCTGCCGCACCACCGCCCAGGCGCTCCACCACGTCATCACCATGCCCGCCACGATGCCCGGCCAGCCGCCGGGATGCCGGTGCCGAACCTGGGCTGTGGATGACGGCCGCCGCCCCGGCCGCCTGTGGACGAGCCGCGCTCAGCCCGCGGCGGTGGCGAGGTCGGTTGCCGGGCCGCTGTCGACCCACTGCGAGCCGGCTCGGCTGTGCAGCCGGCCGTCCGAGGAGACGACCCACAGGTCACGCTCCCCGCCGGTGGAGGCGATGCTGACGGCATTAGGAACGGGGGTCAGGCCGCGCACCTCGCCACCCACCGAGACGACGACCGGGCGTACCGCCTTCCCGTCGAGCACGCCCAGTGCGGCCAGGGTGCGGTCGTCGAGCCAGGCGAGGCTGGTGGCCCGGGTCAGGGAGGTGCCGACGCGCAGCGGTGCCGCGAGCCGCTGTGGGAGGCCACCACCGGTGCGCACCACCCCGGCGATGTTGATGCGGGTGTCGGAGCCGTCGAGCTTGGTCGAGAGCACGGCCACCCGGTCGCCGTCGAGGGCAACGCGCGCCTCGACCACTCGCCGCCCGTCGAGCCACGGGGCCTGCACGGGTCTGGCCGCCGCCGCCCGGGGATCGGCCGGGTTCGCTGCCACGTCGACCACCCAGAGCCGGGGTGCCTTGGCACCCTTGGTGCCGACCCCGCCCATCCACAGGTAGCCGCGCCGGTCGTAGGAGGGGTTCCCGACGGCCGTGGCGTCGAGCGGCACCTCGTAGCGGTTGGTGCCCCGCCAGCGCGAGATGCCGTTGCCGCCCGGGTCCACCGCGGCGAGCTCTCCGCCGTCGGCAGCCAGGGCCAGCCGCCGGTAGGTGTGCGGCACCTGCGGGTAGGTGCCCGAGACCGCCGGCTGGCGCGGCTCCTGGTCACCGAGCGTGCTCGGGTCGAAGACCACGACGTCGTCACCGCGCCGCACCACCGGCCGGACCGGAGCCGGCGCGGCGGGGGTGGTGAAGCCCACCTCGGCGAGCGTGCCGGCCGGGCCCTCGAGGCCGCCGATGTTGACCGGCACGCCGTTGACCGACAGCTCGACCCGGCTCACGCCGGTGTCCTGGGTCAACGTGCTGACGAACTGGGCCCACAGGTTCTGCCGGGTGTTCTCCCCGGCGCTGAGCTTCTCCTCCGAGAGGAGGTTGACGGTGGCCACCCCGGCGTCGATCGACACGGCATCCCCGAGCAGGCGGGTGCCTGCCGGCACGGCCGTGACCGCGGTGTCCTCGAGGTGGGCCGGAACCGGCAGGACCTGGGCCCGGGCCAGCCGCGTCGCGAGCTTGTCGACCGGGAACCACAGGGTGTCGGGCACCAGGGAGCGCTGGCTGGTGGAGACGTAGTGCACGTCGTAGGGCTGCACGAGCCGGGAGACCTGCGAGCTGGAGATCCAGCGCCCGAACTCCTCGGGCAGCTCGCTGATCCGCCACTCGCCGCCCACCGTGGACAGGCCGAAGGTGGCGGTCACCTCGGTGCCGGGACGGGCGGCGGTGTAGCGCCCCTGGGGGTTGACCGTGCCGGCAGCCCGCGCCGTGATGCGGACGGTCGCCGGGTCGAGCAGCGTCGCCTTCGGCGCGACGTCGTCGGCGAGCAGCACCAGGGTGCGGTCGGGTTTCCACCGCTCGCTCATCTGGGTGGTGAGGAAGGCGCGGGCGTTGTCGTAGGCGGCGTCGCTCGCGGCGCCCGCCCGCACGAACCCCCGCACGATGCTGTCCTGCGTCGCTCCCGACGACGGGCCGGGCGGGTTGACCCCGAGGACGGGGGGCTTGCCGCTGCCGACGTCGAGACCGGACTGCACCGGCCCACTGCGGGAGAGGCCACCACAGCCGGCGAGGAGGAGGGCCACGACCAGCCCGAGGGCCGCTCGTGCCCGCCGGCCGGTCACGGGTCCTCCGTCGGGCTGAGCGGCAGCGGCGACCCGTGCAGGGTGTCGCCGGCGCGCTGCGGCAGGGTGAGCCGGAACCTCGAGCCGACGCCCCGCTCGCCCCACGCCTGGAGCCAGCCGTTGTGCAGCCGGGCGTCCTCGAGCGAGATCGACAGCCCCAGGCCGGTGCCCCCGGTGGTGCGGGCGCGGGCCGGGTCGGCGCGCCAGAACCGGGTGAACACGTTGGCGGCCTCCCCCGGTCGCAGGCCGACGCCGTGGTCCTCGACGACCACCGCGACCGCGTCCTGCCCGACCGCGACCTGCAGGTCGACCGGGCGCCCGTCGCCGTGCTCGATGGCATTGACGATCAGGTTGCGCAGGATGCGCTCGACCCGCCGCTCGTCGACCTCCGCCTCGGCCGGCTCGGCCGGGGTGTGCACCGTGACGACGCTGCCGCGGCGCTCGGCCAGCGGGCGGGTCGCCTCGACGACCCTGGCGATCGTGCCCCTCAGGTCGACCGGCTCGACGTCGAGCGCCGCGGCGCCGGCGTCGAAGCGGCTGATCTCGAGCAGGTCGGCGAGGAGGTCCTCGAACCGGTCGAGCTCACCGGCCAGCAGCTCGGCCGACCGACCCACCGTGGGCTCGAAGTCCTCGCGCGACTCGTGGATGACGTCGACCGCCATCCGGATCGTGGTGAGTGGGGTGCGCAGCTCGTGCGAGACGTCGGAGACGAAGCGCTGCTGCACGGCCGAGAGCCCCTCGAGCTGGCGGATCTGCGACTGGAGGCTGTCGGCCATGCCGTTGAACGAGGTGGCGAGCAGGGCGAGGTCGTCCTCGCCGCGGGTCGCCATCCGCTCGTTGAGCTTGCCCGCCGACAGCCGCTGGGCGACCTCGCCGGCGCGGCGCACCGGAGCCACGACCTGGCGGGTGACCACCCAGGCGACCGCGCCGACCAGCAGCGTGAGGATGATGCCGGCCACGACGAAGGAGTTGCCGATCAGCCCCATCGTCGCCACCTCCTGCTCCATCGGGTAGACGAAGTAGAGGTCGTAGGCGCCGGCGGTGGGCACCTCGACGACGCTGCCGACGACCACTGCGGGCAGGCTCTTGCCGCCGAGCTCGACCTCGGTCATCTGGAACCGCTGCTGTCCCGGGGATGCCGCGACGGCCGCCTGGAGCTCCGGGCTCACCGAGTCGAGGTCGAGCACACCACTGGTGAGCTTGGCGAGCACCACGTCACTGTCGTTGCCCGCCGAGCGGTTCATGATGACGTAGCGGCTGGGCTCCGGTCCGGGCTCGGCCAGGATGCGGGTCATGATGTCGTCCGCCGCCTGGTCCAGCTCGTCGACGGAGGTGGACGTCGAGCTCTCCCAGCTGTTCTGGGCCTGCGTGGTCAGGCTGAGCGACTCGTTCGTGGCGGCGGTCACCCGGTCGGTCTCGAGACCGTTGGCGATCTGCTGGTGCAGCACGCCTCCCAGGATCGACACGACGAACAGTCCGAGCAGCATCGTCGTGGTGACGACTCGCAGCTGCAGGGACTGGCGCCAGGCCCGTCCGAGCTGTGCCACGGCATCGCGCAGCGAGCGGGAGGCGTCGGCGAGGCTGCGCCGGCCTCGGACCCGACCCGATGCCAACGCGGTCCGCACACCGAGATCGGCGGAGCCGGTCACGCTCAGGCCCGGCCTGCCTTGTAACCGACGCCGCGCACGGTCACCACGATCTCGGGGTGCTCCGGGTCGTGCTCGATCTTGGACCGCAGCCGCTGCACGTGGACGTTGACCAGCCTGGTGTCACCGGCGTGGCGGTAGCCCCACACCTGCTCGAGGAGCACCTCGCGGGTGAAGACCTGCCACGGCTTGCGCGCCAGCGCCACGAGGAGGTCGAACTCCAGCGGGGTGAGGCTGAGCGCGGCGCCGTCGCGGGTGACCGAGTGGCCGGCGACGTCGATGGCGAGGTCGCCGATGGTGAGCCGCTCGGGCTCGGGCTCGTTGTCGCGCCGCAGCCGGGCGCGCACCCGGGCGATGAGCTCCTGCGGCTTGAACGGCTTCACGACGTAGTCGTCGGCGCCCGACTCCAGGCCCACGACGACGTCGACGGTGTCGGTCTTCGCGGTGAGCATGACGATGGGGACACCGGACTCGGCGCGGATCTGACGGCAGACCTCGAGGCCGTCGATGCCGGGCAGCATCACGTCGAGCAGCACGAGGTCCGGGCGGTAGTCGCGGAAGGCACCGATGGCGGACGGGCCGTCGGCGACGTGGTCGACCTCGAGCCCCTCGTTGCGCAGGACGATGCCGAGCATCTCCGCCAGCGCCAGGTCGTCATCGACGACCAGTACGCGACCTTTCACGTCGGCCCGTTCCTTCCTTCTGGCAGTGCCACACACAAGGCCTTCATCCTCGCACAGCACGCTGGGAGGACCCTGTACGCAAGGTGGGCGACGGCGGGGAGAACTACGCTCAAGGGGTGACCCGTATCTCCCGGATTCCCGTGCTGGATGCGTCCGGCAAGATCCGGCTCGCCTTCGTGGTTCTGAGCGGCTCGGCCGCCATCCAGCTGCACACGTTCATCGAGGTGCTGCCGTGGCTGCTGCTCGTCGTGGTCCTCGACCTGGTGGTCACCGCGCTCGAGGGCCCGCCCGCGGGACGTCAGGGTGCGGTCAACCGGGTGGTCCTCACCCTGCTGTCGGTCTCGGCGGCCACCGCGGGTGTCGCCTTCGCGGTCGCCGGCGACGGCGCGGCCCTGCTCATCCTCGTCCCCGCCTACCACGCCGGCTCGAGGTACGGCCGGTTCGGCTTCCTGCTCACCTGCGTCGTGGCCCTGTCATCCTTCCTGGTGTCGGTCTGGCTGTTCGGTGTGCAGCCATCGAGCGAGCTGGCGGCGGCCGCCTGGATGGGCGCGGCCCTCACCCTGGGCCTCCTCGGCGCCTGGAACCAGCGGCTCACCGCCGCCGAGCCGGACGGTCCCGACGACGACCCTGCAGCCCGCGAGGCGATCGAGCTGATCCAGCGCCTGCAGGACCTGTCCGGGCAGATGTCCACCGGCCTGGACGCCCCGGCCAGTGCGACGCTGGCGCTGGACCTGCTGTCGGCGGAGGTGCCGTCGACCCGCAGCGCCGTGCTGGTGACCCACGACGCCGAGCACCTCGTCCCGGTCGCGCTGCGCGGCTCGACCCGGGCGCCGTGGCACATCGCCGAGCACCTCGCCGAGCTCCTGCGCACCAACCCCGCCAGCTGGGTGCCGACGGAGGTGACCTTCGTCGACGAGCTCGGCCGCCGCAACGCCCTCGTCGTGCCCTTCGCCCTGGGCAACGGCTCGACGACCGTCGTCATCGCCGAGCGGCCCGTCGGCCGGCCGTTCACCGACAACGAGCGACGGATCGCCCGCGACGTCACCCGCCGCATCGCCCCGGCCCTCCAGGCGGGTCTGCTCTTCGGCAGCCTGCGGCAGTTCGCGAGCATCGAGGAGCGCAACCGCATCGCGCGCGACATCCACGACGGCATCGCCCAGGAGCTGGCCGCGCTCGGCTACCAGGTCGACGCGCTGCGCTCGAAGGCTGGGCCGACCGGCAGCCCCATGCGCGACGGGCTCGACGCCCTGCGCGAGCAGCTGAGCAACGCGATGGTCGACCTGCGGATGCACATCACCGACCTGCGGGTCGCCGAGCGCCCCGGCACCGGTCTGGGCGCGGTGCTCGGGGCGGCCGTGCAGAGCTTCGGCAGCGTCACGGGGGTGCGCACGACGGTGACGGTGAGCGAGGGCCAGCGGCGCCTCGACCCCCGGGTCGAGATCCTGATCCACCGGCTCGTCATGGACGTCCTGGCCGACGCGCAGGCGTGCGGCGCGCGCAACGCCTGGGTGACCTTGACCACGTCGGTGGCCGGTCCGGCGTACCTCGAGGTGTCCCATGACGGTGATCCCCGTGCGGCGCGGCGCTCCTTCAAGGACCCGGCCCTCGCTGGGCTCGACGCGACACTGCACGTGGGCACCGAGCCGAACGGACGCACCACCGTTAACCTGAGCGTGCAGGAGCCCGCTTCCGTGGGGGCAATTCGCTCGATCACGTGAGATCAGGAGGGGTCGTGGACATCAGTGTCGCCCTCGTCGACGACCACGCCGTCGTCCGCGAGGCCGTGGCGGGCATGCTCGAGGCGCAGGACGAGATCACCGTGGTCGGGCAGGCGGGTTCTCTCACCGAGGGCCTGGCACTCGTCGACCGCCTGCTGACCACGCCGCCCGCCGGGCACCTCGTGGCGGTCGTCGACGTGACGATGCCCGACGGCAGCGGTCTGTCGCTCGTGCGCACCGCCCGCGAGCGGTCCAAGGACATCGGCCTGGTCGTGCTGACGATGCTCAACGACGACACCACCCTGCTCGAGGCGCTGGATGCCGGCGCCTCCGCCCTGGTGCGCAAGAGCGCCCCGTCGGAGCAGGTCATCTCGGCCGTGCGGCGCGCTGCCGAGATGCCGGGTGAGTTCTCCGCCAGTGGCCTCGCCGAGGCGATGCGCCGGCACGCCGACTCGCCCCAGACGAACCTCACCGTCCGCGAGGCCGAGGTGCTCCGGCTGCTTGTCGAGGGGTCCTCGGTGGCGCAGGTAGGGCGCCAGCTGTTCATGAGCCCGTCGACCGTCAAGACCCACATCGGCAAGATCTACGAGAAGCTTGGCGCGCACAACCGGGCCAGCGCGGTGATCGCGGCGGTCCGGCTAGGGCTGGTCAGCGACATCGAGCGCTGACTCGCCGCCGACGGCCGTAAAGTGCACCGCCGTCGAAAGGTGGGACCTCAGAGGCCGCCCTTGGAGAAGGCCTGGACCATCGTGATGGCACCCGGGCCGATGATGACGATGAACAGCGCCGGGAAGATGCACAGCAGCAGCGGGAAGAGGATCTTCACCGTCACCTTCTGGGCCTTCTCCTCGGCCCGCTGACGGCGGATGACGCGCATCTCCTTGGTCTGCTCGCGCAGCACCGAGCCCACGGGCAGCCCGAGCCGGTCGGCCTGCACCAGCGTGCTGACGAACGTCTTCAGCTCGGGCGCGGTGGTGCGTTCGCCCGAGCGATGCAAAGGCGTCCGCGCGCGACTTGCCGATCTGGATCTCGGACAACACCCGCGCAAACTCGCCGCCGATCGGACCAGTCACGGTGCGGGCCACCTGAAGGATCGCGGCGTCGAAGCCCTGACCGGCCTCAACGCAGACGGTGAGCATGTCCAGCGCGTCGGCGAGCCCCTTCTGCATCTCCTGCTGGCGCTTCGCCCCAGCGTTGTAGAGCAGGAGGTCCGGGAGGTAGAAGCCGGCGGCACCAGCGGCGACGGCGACCATGATGCCCTTGACGCTGAGCCCCATGAAGAGCAGTGCCAGCACCACACCGGCGACCAGGCCCAGGCCCTTGGCACCCATGATGCGCTCGACCGTCCAGCTCTCCGGGTTGCCGGCCCGGTCGAGGTTCCTGCTCATCCTGCCCCCGGTGCCCGAGGGCGAGACCCGCACGGCGAGGGCGCGCAGCCGGTCGAGCATCGGGCCCAGGACGCGGTCCTGGAGGCCCAGCTCGTTCTTGGCCACCTCTCGGGTCGTGGCGGTCTGGTTCAGCAGCTCGAGCGAGCGAGCCACGCCGGTCGAGTGGGTGGAGCCGATGAGGGAAGCCAGCGCCACCACGATGACCGCGAGGACGAACAGGGCGGTTCCGACCAGAAGGAGGGCCACGTCACACCTCGATCTTCACGACTTTGGACATCCACCAGACGCCGAAGGCCATGGCGAGGAGCCCGGCGACGGACATCGCGATTCCCATGGCGGTCGTCCAGAGCAGGCTGACGTACGCGTAGTTCGTCATGGTGCTGAAGAGCAGCACCCCGATGGGCAGGGCGATGAGGATGTAGGCGGACAGCTTGCCCTCGGCCGACAGCGTCTTCACCTGGCGCTTGAGCATCTCGCGCTCCCGCAGCGTGGCGGCCGTGGTGCGCAGGGTCTCGGCGAGGTTGCCACCCACCTCGCGCTGGATGCGGATCGCCATGGTGGTCCAGCGCATGTTCTGGCTGTCCATGCGGGCGCCCATGTGGTCGAGCGCGTCGCTGACGTCGGAGCCGATCCGCGCCTCGGCCAGCGCCCGGGAGAACTCCTTGGCGGCGGGCTCCGGTGCGTCCTTGGCCACCGAGTCCAGGGCCTGCAGCAGGCTGAACCCGGAGGCGAGCGAGGTGGCCACCAGCATCAGGACGTCCGGCAGCGCGGCTTCGAACTTCCGGGCACGCCGCCGCGCAAGGTACCGCAAGAGCACCGGAGGCAGGATGAGGCCGACGATCAGTCCGAAGATCACTCCGACAACGTGGTGCGAGCCGAGCAGGACGAAGCCCCCGATCGCGGCGATGACCACCGCGAGGATTCGGAGAACGAACCACTCACCGGCACGCCACGGCAGGTCGGCACGGTCCATCAGCTCCATGGTGTGCGTTGTGGACTCCCGGCCAGACATCACCTTGTCACCCATCGTGACCAACTGTGCCGAGATGGCTGTCGGGCTGTCCTTCGCCCGCGCCGGGGCCGCTACCCGACCGAAGCCGTAGGCCTCGATCGACGCCAGTCGCTCCTTCTTCTCCGACTTGAACGCGCTGCCCATGAAGGCAGTTGCGAGGAGGAAGAGGCCGACGACGAGGACGGCGATGGAGGGATACAGCACTACCGGCGACAGCGCCGTGAACGTGCTGGTGTCCTCGACCGCCGGAAGCACCGGCCCGGCCGAGGCCTCACCCGAGTCGGTGACCGGGGCGGAGTCCGCGAGGTCGACCGCCGAGCGTGCCTCGAACGGCGCCCCATCGGCCGTGCCCGTGACCACGACGTCCCTGGTCCCCGTCACGCCGGCCGGGCGCTTGATCTCCAGAACGGCCTGGGAATCGAGGGCGCGCGCCGCGGCCGTGAACCCACGCGACACCGCGGCGCGGTCGTCGGCGTTGGCCACAGACCCACCGCCCACCTTGGCGAACTGGCTCAGCACGGCGTTGTTGCTCTCCGGGCTCTTGAACGCCACCACCTCGGCACGGACCTTGCCCTCGGACAGGGCGGAGAGTGCGGCCTTGCGCTGCGTCACCGCCGCCGCCGGGCCACCTTTGATCTCGGCCACCGTGTCCCCGCCGTCGCTGAGCAGCACGATGCTGCGCTCACCCGCGGCGCCGAGCGCCTTCACGGCATCCTGCACACCGGCGTAGAGCGACGTCTCGCCCCTGGCGACGTAGCTGGCCACCTCGCGCTGCACTTTGGCGCGGTCGGTCGTCGGCGCGACGTCGACACCAGAGGTCGACGCGAACGACACCACCCCCACCTTGACGTCCTTCGGCACGGCGGCGAGGAAGTCACGCACCGCGGCACGCACGGTGCCCATCCCAGAGGCACCCATCGAGCCGCTGGTGTCGATCACCAGCATGGTGGAGCGCGGTTGCTGGGCAGCCTGCGCCACCGTCACGACCGCCGGGCGGCCTCCGATGCTCGCCTTGATCGACGCCGGGTCCACCGCCAGTGTCTGGCCCCCTCGCAGCACGAGCGTGGTGTTGACCGCCCCGGTCGAGCTGCGGATGTCGCTGAGCGTCGCCGGCACGCTGTCCGAGGCTGCAGCCAGCGGCGACAGCACACCGATGCCGGTTCCCACCATCAGCACTGCTGTCGCGAGCCGGCCGAGGTGGACCGATCGTGGTGATGCGGCCCTCATCGGGGACCGCCGAGGAACAGCGTGGCGGGCAGGTCGATGCCGAAGTCGGCCAGATCCTGCGCGAACTTGGGTCGCAGTCCCGTGGCGATGAGCTGCCCCCGGAACCGGCCGTTCTCATCGCGTCCGGCGCCGAAGTCGAACTTGAACAGGTCCTGCAACGTGACGACGTCACCCTCCATGCCGACCACCTCGGTGATCGCGGTGATCCGACGCGAGCCGTCCTTGAGGCGGGCCTGCTGGATGATGAGGTCGAGGGCACCGGCCACCTGCTCGCGGATGGCGCGAACCGGTAGGTCGACACCACCCATCAGCACCATGGTCTCGAGGCGCGATAGCGAGTCGCGAGGAGTGTTCGCGTGCACCGTGGTGATCGAGCCGTCGTGCCCCGTGTTCATCGCCTGGAGCATGTCGAGGGCGGCGCCGTCGCGGACCTCACCTACCACTATGCGGTCGGGGCGCATACGCAACGAGTTCTTGACCAGGTCGCGGATCGCAATCTGGCCGCGACCCTCGATGTTCGCCGGGCGCGACTCCAGGCGCAGCACGTGCTCCTGGTGCAGTTGGAGCTCTGCCGCGTCCTCGATGGTCACGATCCGCTCGTCATCAGGGATGTACGACGAGATGACGTTGAGCGTGGTGGTCTTGCCCGAACCGGTGCCACCGGAGATGACGATGTTCCGGCGCCCGAGAACGCAGGCCTTGAGGAAGTCGCGCACCATGGGCGAGAAAGTGCCGAAGGCGATCAGGTCGGCATCCGTGAAGGGGTCCTGGGAGAACTTGCGGATGGTGAGCATCGCGCCGTCGAGGGCCACCGGCCCGATGACGGCGTTGACGCGTGAGCCGTCGGGCAGGCGGGCGTCGACGAGCGGCGATGCCTCGTCGATGCGCCGGCCCACGCGGCCGACGATCTTGTCGATGACCCGCCGCAGGTGGGCCTCGTCGCTGAACTGGGCATCGACCGGGTAGAGCTTCCCGGACCGCTCGACGTAGACGTAGTTGGGCCCGTTGACCATGATCTCGGAGACCTCCGGGTCACGCAGGAGCGGCTCCAGCGGGCCGTGACCGAGGATCTCGTCGGAGACCTCCTGCGCAATTCGGGTGCGGTCGGCGTGCGAGAGCGGCGTCTGCTCGGCGTCGATCGTCTCCTGCAGCGTCTGGCGCACCTGGGCGGCCAGCTCGGCCTCGGGCAGGTGCGGGTCGTAGAGGCGGGGGCCGAGGCCCTCGATGAGCGCTTGGTGCACCCGCCCCTTGACGCCGGCGAACGGGTCGGTGCCGCGCCGGCGACCGCCGCGGTGCTGGTCACCCGGAGTGGTGGGCTCGGTTGGAAGTGCGCTGCGCCGCGCACTGTCGAGGCGGTCGGCGAGGCTCATCTGCGCCCCCTGAACAGGCTTCTGCGGTGTCGGGGCCCGGTGTCGGCGACGACCGGGACTGCGAAGCGCTGGCGGACATGGACCTCGGCGAGCTCGCGCAGCGCGATGGCCACCGCACCCTTGGGCTCATCGAGCACGATCGGCACGCCCCGGTTGATGGACGCCGGGACGGACAACGAGTTGGGGATGTTGACGGCGATCGGCGCTTTGATGGCGGTGACGACGTCGTCGGGTCGCAAGCCGACCTTGGCATCGGCGCGGTTGAGCACGATGACGCGAGCGTCCTTGGGGCTGCCAAGGATGTCGAGCGTGTCCATGGCCACCCGTAGGTTCTTCACCGCCGGGATGTCGAGCGTGGCGATCAGCACCAGTGCGTCGGACAGGTCGCAGGCCGCGAGGACCTGCTCGGTGAACGACGGCGGCGTGTCGACGAAGACGAAGTCGTAGTGCTGTCGCGCCACCTTGATCAGCTCGGTGATCGTCCCCACCGGGATGCGGTCCGCGTCGCCCGGGTCGTTCGGCGCACAGATGACGTCGAGGCCGCTGTCATGGTGCTTGGTGACCAGCGACGTCATCCCCTGCTCGTCCAAGTTGCCACTCATCGCCACCGCGTCGTAGACCGACTTGCCCGGCACCAGATGGAGGCTGATCGCGACGTCCCCGAAGGAGAGGTCGAGGTCGAGGAGCAGTGTCTTGGTGCCCGTGCTGGCAAAGTAGGTACCGAGGTTCGTGGAGAGCGTGGTCTTGCCGACTCCGCCCTTGGCCGAGAACACCGTCACGACCTTCCCCTGCCGCACCGGGCCGCCGTTGGCATGCCCGACCAACCGGTCGGTGAGCTCGGTGCTGCGGCGCAGGGCGTCCACCAAAGCCGAATGGTCGTCGGCGACGACGACTTCGCGCACGCCGCTGCGTAGGGCCTGGGACAGTGCAGTCACGTCGACCCGGTGCCGGAGCAGGATGACCCCCATCTCCGGACGGTCGAGCCGAGCGGACTCCGCCAGGTCGCAGGCCTGCTCCAGGGACACCTCGGGGCCGATGATCACCTGCCGGATGCCGGTGTCCTCGTGGAGCGCGCGCGCGACCTGCGCCGCTGAGTCCATGGTGTGGATGTCGGCACCCAGCGCGAACTGGTATCGCTCCCGAGCGGTCGGGTCGGCATCCCAGAGGATGTTCACCTACTTGACCAGTCCGGGAAGGATCGTCAGGTCGGTCGTGGTGAGGCGCGGGTCGACCTTCAGCTCCGCCCCTCGCAGTCCCGCGTAGAGCGTGTAGTTGTTGATCCCGTGGATCAGCTTGGTCGCGTCCTGGGGCGTGACCTCCACCGTCACGAGGAACTGCGGGGTGGCGTTCGTTGCTGCGGCCTCGTCGGGGTTGTCAGCATTCGCTGTCGTCTGGGGCTGCTGTGGCGTCAGGGAGTTGGCGCCCATGGCGATCACCTTCACGTTGTCCAGCAGCACGGAGGTCCCCTTAACCTGTGCGTCGTTGAAGGCCTTCGCCTGGTCGGTCACGCCCGTGTCCTTGAGGTTGTAGGACATGAAGAGGGTGATGAAGGAGCCGGGCCGCACGTAGTCACCCACGCGCGCAGGGTCGCTGAGGCTCAACGAGACGGCGAGCTTGCCCGACGCCACCTGCAGCGCCTTCTGGCCGACGGGGGTCTCCCCGAACGCCGCGGACAGCACGTACTGACCGGGAGGGATGTCGGACAGGGCCACCAGGGCGCTGTTGGTGTCGTCGACGCTCTGAAGGGCACCGGCGGGGAGCGACCGTGCGGCGACCTTGGTCTCGGTGACCTCTTGGAGGCGGACGGCCTCCTTGAGCGAGGTGCCCGCCGGGACGGTCGCGTTGGAGACGTAGACCGTCGTCGGGCCGGCAGCGGCGACCGCCCGGCTGTCCGCGCCGCGTGCGTAGAACAGGACGAGGACGGCCCCGATCAGCGCGATGACCGTCGCTGCCGCGATGGCGAGGATGCGTCGACCCATGGTGTCGTCCTTCTGAGGTTCAGTGAGTTTTGGGTGAGTGTCGTTGGGATGTCATCCGGCGCCGACCACGATCCAGCTGCCGAAATTGCCCGTGCTGGGCGGACCGGAGATCGCCGTCGCCGAGAGCGCACCGCTGAGGAACCAGCCGGAGATGCAGCGGTCCCCGCCCTTGCACGGGAGCTTCCCGTTGTTGGGGTTGATGCTCTGGACCTTGTTGTCGCCCGGGGCGTTCAGGTAGAACCCGGAGAGGTAGAACTGGGCGTACCCGGCCCGGTGGAAGGTGGCCTTGCTGCCGTTGCCGGTGTCGCACCCGTTGACGGGTGGCTCCTGGTTGGGCAGGCCGTCGTTGGTGCAGTCGAAGACGGGGATGTTGATCACCTTGCCGACCAAGTTGCTCATGTTGCACGAGATGTTGTTGCCGGTGTCGGTCTTCATCCAGTGGAACGGGTAGTCCTTGAAGGTGCACGGGTCGGACCCCGTCTCGAGGGTGCCGAAACCGCCGGGCAGGGCGTGGCCGCTCCAGTTGGGACAGCCGTTCGGCGGGGTGGCGCCGCCAGGCGGGTTCTGGTTGAGCAGGATGACTTCCTGGCCCAGCGCCTGGGCTGGCGGGTCCAGCGCCTTGGCAGGCCAGGCCGGCTGTCCGGCGCCGCCGTAGCCGTAGGCGTTGGCGCCGTTGTACACCGGAGAGGCGTAGTAGGCCCCGCCGCCCCCGCCGGTGGTGCCACCGGTGGCGTGCTGCCAGTCACAGGCAGAGAAGGTGAGCGGGAGCTCGCTGGTGCCGTCGGCGGGGTTGCCGACCACGGCGCGGGCGCAGGCACCGGCAGAGCTCGTCGTGGAGTTGC
The DNA here is from genome assembly GCA_963800505.1 of uncultured Actinomycetota bacterium. Classification (GTDB taxonomy): domain Bacteria; phylum Actinomycetota; class Actinomycetes; order Actinomycetales; family Dermatophilaceae; genus Fodinibacter. Next base: position 262,874 of record CAWDBL010000020.1, on the reverse strand, counting down.
CGGTGAGACCGGCGACCCAGTTGCGCAGGGAGTTGTCGCGGCCCGAGCCGTTCTTGCTCTGGGTGCGGGTGCGGACCTCGACGTACGGCAGGCCGCCCATGGCCGCCAGAGCGGGCGGCAGGGGGGCGCAGTCGGCCCAGGCACCCGTGCTGGGGATGGTGTCGCAGTCGACGAGGGTGCTGCCCGGCATGTTGTGGGCGCACTGCGACTCGATGCCGGACGCCTGGTCGTTGGCGTTGTTGTCGACGAGGCTCGCCAGCGAGTCGGCCCCGGCCACGCAGTTGCCCAGCCAGCACGACCTGGCCAGCGAGATCGCGGCGGCGTCAGCGGAGTTCTGCAGCTGCCGCTTCTCGACGAGGATCTGACCCACGTCGAGGGAGAGCGCGAGGAACCCCATGAGCACGCCCCCTGCAAGCAGGACAGCGACGACGGTGGCGACGGCACCTCGCTCGAGAGTCGAATGGACGGGTTTCATCCTCCGCACCTCACTTCCGCGGTACCTACGGGGATCGGGGGGGTGAGTGCCCCACCGAAGAGACGGGACGCCGGCCCGAGCACGATGTACGTGAATCTCGCGCACGGTCACCGTGACCCGCTGCCGGTCGAGCGGGTCGCGGGAGCTGGTCGGGCAGTTCCGCGTTGGCTGTCACGACGTTCGTGCCGCGCCTTGGACCAGCCAGTAGCTGGTCGAGTACTGCCAGGGACCCCTGCTAGCCGATGAGCGACTGGCTGATCCGGGTGTCGGCATCCGTCGTGCTGTAGCCGAGGGCCCGGCTGCGCGCGCCCTCCCGGGCCGCGTTCACGACCATGTTCTGGGTGTAGAAGAAGCGGCCGAAGTCGACGATGCCGCCCATGATGAGCAACAGGAGGGGGAGCACCAAGGCCAGCTCGACCGCTGCTGCGGCGCGCTCGCGGCGCGGCTCGCCAGCGAGTCGGCGGCTCATGCTCCACGTTCCTTTCTGGGTACCTGGGCGCCTCATCGCGGGGTCACCCCGGTACCGGTCACTGTCACACGCTGCTGGCGGCGGTGCTGAAGAACGCCGAGAGGTTGGTCCCCAATAGGGTGACCGCCGCGATGATCACCAGCGCGATCAGCCCGACCATGAGTGCGTACTCCACCGCGGTCGCGCCCTCTTCGACTGCCGGCTTGACCCTGCGCATGAGACCTGTTGCCATTGAGCACTTCCTTGTCTGCAGACACACGACCCACGGCGATGAGAATGGGCGCCGGCGGCGGTGGGAGTCACCCGACCGCAACAGACGCCCTCCTCGTGAGGCCTGCCGGACTAGACGCTGGTAGCAACCTTGTTGAACAGGGTGCTCAGGTTGGTCCCGAGAAGGGCCACTGCCACGATGATGACGATCGCGATGAGCGCCACCATCAAGCCGTACTCAACTGCCGTTGCGCCTTGTTCGGACCGAAGCCGCTGAATTCGTGCGATTGCTTTGTACATGCCGAACTCCTGTGGAGAACGAGGGAGAGAGGTGGATCAGACGCTGACGGCGACCTTGTTGAAGAGGCCGCTGAGGTTGGTGCCGAGGAGTGCCACGGCGACGATGATGACGATCGCGATGAGGGCAACCATGAGGCCGTACTCGACGGCGGTTGCGCCCTTCTCCGAGCGAAGCTGCTGGAGCTTGATGAGTGCCTTGGTCATGATGGTGGTGCCTTTCGCATCTGGTGTGTCCGTATTTCGGGGCACTAGTCACGCTGCCACTCGGGAGCCCCCGGGGCGATCACCCAATGGGGCCCTTCCTGCACACCGATCGGTGGCACGGCATCCACCGTTCGGCTGATCTCATCGGCGAGGTGGTTGCACTCGTGCGTGCGATGCTTCGGGCCAGAGATCGCCGGCCGGGAGGGACGTATGAACCAGTCGGCACCCCTCAAGAAGCCGGGCCCACGTCGGGACCCCTTTCCTTCGGCCACTCTCTGGCTGCTGACCCTGGCCGGCGGGGTCCTTGCCGCGGCGATGCTCCGACTGCGCGATGGTGTCGACCCCGACCTGTGGTTGCACCTGCGGCTCGGTGAGCAGCTGCGCGCCGGCGAGCGCTTCCAGCGCCTCCCCGACCCCCTCGTGGTCCTCGCCGACCGGCCCTACTCCCCGACCCAGTGGCTCGCCGAGATTGTCATGAGCGTGGTGCACCAGGTCAGCGGTGTCGCCGGCATCCATGTGCTGCGGGCGCTGGCCCTCGTGGCTCTGCTGGCTTTCCTGCAGCTCACGGGGGCCGTCTACACCACGCCGGTCCGGGCAGCGGCGATCGCACTGCCCGCGCTCGTCGCCACCGCCGCCCAGTGGGGTGAGCGACCCCAGCTCGTGGGCTTGGTGCTGCTCGCCGCGGTGACGTGGCTGTGGTCCCGCGCCCGTCGCGACGCCACGGTGCCGTGGGCCGTCATCCCCCTGACCTGGGTCTGGGCGATGCTGCACGGCTCGTGGTTGCTCGGGGTCGCCACCGGGGGTCTCTTCGTGCTGGCGATGCTCCTCGAGCAGCCCCGGCGGAAGCGGCCCTGGGCCCGCCTGCTCGCGGTGGTCGCGGCATCGCTGGCCGTCGCCGGGCTGACCCCACTGGGACCGGCCTTGCTGCTCGAGCCGTTCGCTGTGGCAGACGCCGCCCGGGGCCGGGTCAACGAGTGGGCCGCGCCGGGCCTGACCAACCCGCTCGTGCTCCTCGTGCTGCTGATGGGCCTTACCGTCCTGGTGCGCTCGGTGCGCCACCTGCGCGCCAGCCTGCCCGAGCTGCTGCTCGCGGCCGCCGGGGTCGCCCTGTCCACCACGGCCGTGCGCACCATCGCGTTCGGGGCGGTGCTGGTGGTGCCGGCGCTGGCGGGCGCCTTCGCTCGAGAGGCGCCGGACGGAACCCCACGCGAGCGCCTGTCGCCGTGGCCGCTCGTGGTCACGGGTGCGTTGTTGCTGGCTGTGCCGGGGGTGGTCCTCGGCGCCCCCTCCGGGGGACCGCTGCCGCGCTCGGTCGACGCTGCAGTGGCGCAGCTGCCCGCTGGGGCCGTCGTCGCCGTGGAGCCGGCCGCGTCCGGCTGGGTGCTCTGGGACCACCCTGGAGTGCGGCCCCTGCGCGACCTGCGGGCCGAGGTCTACTCGGATGCGGTGGGCCATGCCTACGAGTCCTTCTACCGGGCCGAGCCCGGCTGGCAGGCGTACGCGGCGGAGCACGACGTCACGGCGCTCGTGCTCGAGGACGGGTCGGCACTGGACCGGGCGGTGCGCGCGGATGCCGGGTGGCGCCAGGTCGCGCGCGAGGGCTCCCACGTGGTGTGGGAGCGCGCCACTGGAGGGCTCCCGTGACTCACCCTTGACGGGTCACGACGACGTAGCCTCCGGTACGAGCGGTCTCGAGCCAACCCCCTTCCGCCAGCAGAGCGGGTAGCGAATCGTCGCGCACCACGGCGACGTCGACGTCCGAGGCCGCCGGCGGGACCCGCCCGTCAGCCAGAAAGTCGAGGAACTGGCCCTGGATGCCGCGAGGGAACGCATCGATCGGGTTCGCGGCCCACACCGTCAGGCCGGCCTGGGCCAGGGTCTCGGCCAGCGGCTCGTCCGCCAGCACCGGCCGACCGTCGGCGACCGCCCGCACCGTCGCCACCGCGGAAGCCCCCGGCGGTCCGACCTGCTCGGGCCTGCGATCCAACTGCCAGAAGCAGGCGAGGAGCGACATGGCTACGGCCGCCCCGACGACCGGCCACCACCAGCGCTGCCGCGGCACCGGCGGCGCGGCGACGGCGGGGGTGCCGGCGTCGGCTCTTCGCAGGCCGGCAGCCGCGGGGGCGACGAAGAGGATGAGCCAGACGCCGTTTCGAGCCGTCATGAGCGTCGCGACGACGAGCCCAGCGGTGGCCAGCCACTCCCACGGCGGCAACCCGCGTCGCACGCACATCCCCAGCAGCACCGCGGCCGCGGCGAGCATGGCGAGGTCCAGGGGGTTGCCGAGGTCCGGAGCGGCCCACAGGTCGCTCCTCCGCGCCGCGGCCTCGTTGGTGAGCACCCCCAAGTAGTAGGCCGGGGTGCCGAGACCGGCCGAGGTGGCGAGCAGGGACAGCACCGCGGCTGCGCCCACGAAGGCCCGCCGCGCCGGCGTGCCTGCGCCCCGGGAGGCGACGAGGAAGACCGCGAGCACGGCGACCCCGACGAGCACTCCACCATGCAGGTTGCCCCAGAGCGCGAAGAGCGGCACCAGCCACCAGATGGCGTGAGAGGGCTCGGCATCCTGGCGGCGCAGCAGCGCTCCGGTGAGGACGAACGGCAACAGCGACAGGTCCGGGAAGCGCACGACCCCGAAGGCCGCGGCGCACCCGACGACGACCAGCGCCACGACGGCCGTGGTGCGCACGTCCCCGCCACCGAGCCGGCGCGACTCGGCGACGACGACCGACAGGGTCGCGGCGACCACGACGAGGTGCAGGGCGGCCAGCGCGGACGGGCCCGCTGAGTGCACCACGGAGAGCAGCACCTGGGCCAGCGCAACCGGGTTGTGCCAGTTCGCCTGCGGCGCGGACGCGAAGGGGATGCCGTGCGGAACCGTGCCGGTGTCGCGGATGACGTCGCCCATCGCCACGGCCCAGAGCAGGTCCGAGCCGAGGACGAGCAGACCGGCGAGCAGCGCGGTCCAGAGTGCCACCGACAGCTCGGGGAGCGGGAACCGACGTGTCGCCGGCCATGCCTTCCTCACTGCCTCGCATCGCTTTCGCCAAGCCGGCTCGGGCGAACGGAGGCGGGACCATAATGCACGCGTGAGCCGAGTCTCGGACGTGAAAGCCAGCGGGAGGAGCCACCGGAGGCAACGCAAGGACCGCCTTGGGTGGATGGCCAGGGTGGCTTTCGCGCCGTTCGGCTCGTCCTGCGGCGTCGACGTGAAGCCGGGCACCGCGACCCTGTCGCGCGTCCTGGCAGTCCTCACACTGGTCTTCCTCGTCGCCCGAACCGCCGCTCCGGTGCGAGACGCCGACACCTTCTGGCACGTCGCCGCGGGACGCCAGACGCTGACCGACTGGACCTTCGTCGGGCCGGACCCGCTCTCCCCCTTCACCGGCGGCCCGTGGATTCGGCACCAGTGGCTTCCCGAGGCCGTCTTCGCCACGCTGCAGGACCAGGTCGGGCTGGGTGCCCTGGCCCTGGCGCTTCCGGTGATGGCGGCTGCGGCGATCTGGGTCCTCTACCTCGTCCTTCGCCAGTTCTCGGGCGTTCTCCTGTCTTCGGTGCTGCTGGCCCTGGCCTTCCTGACCATGAGCGGCAGCATCTCGCTGCGCCCACAGGTGCTGTCCTTCGCGGGCACGGCGGGGGTGTTGGGGCTGTGGCTGACCTCCCACGCCGAGCCGCAGCAGCGGCGGCTGTGGTGGGTGGTGCCAGTCACCTGGCTGTGGGCCTGTTGCCACGGGCTCTGGCTGCTCTCACCGGTGATCGGCGCAGCGGTCTTGGTGGGGTGGGCCGTCGACCGGCGTTCGGTGCGCAGGCTGTGGCCTGCCGCTGCCATCGTCTTCTCCTGCTTCGTGGTCGGGCTCCTGACGCCGGTGGGTCCGCAGCTGCTCCTGGCGCCGCTGCAGGTGCGCAACGTCGCCGCGTACATCCAGGAGTGGCAACCGCCCCCGTGGTCGAGCCTGCCGTTCATCGCGCTGGTGGTTCTCCTTGTGCTCGTTGCACTCGGGTGGTTCGTCGGGCGACAGATGCCCCCGACGTCGCACCTCCTGCTGACTCTGCTTGCTGTGGTCCTGGGGCTGTCCGCACGACGAACCGTCGGCATCGCCGGCATCATCCTGGTCGTCGTCGCGGCCGCCCCGCTGCAGCGGCTGCTGCCACGCGCCCGCGAGGCGTGGTCCGGCCGGGAGCTGGCGTGGTCAGGCGTGGCCGCGATGGTGGGCGTCGCGGCCGCCGGTGTGGTGATCTGGTCGCTGCCATCCCCTCTGGCCGGTTACCCCGCGACAGCATTTCGCCAACTGGGTTCTGTCGCAACGGGTTCTGTTGTATGCGTCGAGTACGAGACGGGCTCGTGGCTGTTGTGGCGCCATCCCGGCCTGGTCCCGAGCGTGGACGGTCGCACCGAGCTCTACAGCCCGGCCCAGCTTCAGCTCGCCCTGAGCTTCACCGACGGCGTTGCCGGCTCGGACGAGCTGCTCCGACAGGCGACCGGATGCCGGCACGCCGTCGTGCGCACCGGCGGCGCGGCATCCGCTCTGCTCGACCAGCGGTATGAACGGGTCGAGACCAACGGCGAGCTGTCGCTGTACGACCTGTCATCTCCCAAGAGCGGGCGGTGAACCGGGGCACGGGCTGCAGACCGCCCGGCCACGAAGACCTCTGAGCAGGAAGGCGGGGCAGCCACTCCATGAGCCGCATCGCGCCGCATTTTCCCAAGGCCCGCTCGGCGACGTGCAGGGCTCGACCATAATGCGAGGGTGACGCCCAGCTCGGACGACGACGAGGGCGACGGGAGCGGCAGGGGGTTCCGGCGTGCCGACGTCCTCGCTGCCCTCGGCGCGGCGCTGGTGTCTCTGGGCGTGGCCATCTGGTCGCTGCGGCTCTGGGACTGGACGGTCGGCACGCCGTTGATGATGTCCGGCGACAGCACCTTCGTCGGGATGCAGCTGCGGGACATCGCCGACCAGGGGTGGTACTGGAACAACCCCGACCTGGGCTACCCCTTCTCCCAGAACGGCGCGATGTTCCCCGAGCTCAACGTCGTCCACGTGCTGCTCGTCAAGGTGCTCGGACTCTTCGCCGCAAGCCCGTTCACCCCCGGGGTCGTCTACTTCGTGCTCTGCTTCCCGCTCGCCGCGATGTCGATGTATGCCCTGGCGCGCAGCCAGGGACTGAGCCCATGGGCAGGCTTCGTCGCGGGCGTCCTGTTCGCCAACGTCCCCGGCCACCAGGAGCGCTTCGGCCACCTGTGGCTGGCCGCCTACTGGACCGTGCCGCTGGGGATGTGGGTCGTCCTCGAGGTCATGCGCGGGCGTCCGCTCAGCTCAGCGCGTCCCGGTTCGGGGCGGCTGGGCAGGTGGCTCGGGGTCCGGACCTGGCTCACGCTGGGCGCCCTCACCGCCGTCGGGCTGAGCGGGGTCTACTACGTCGCCTTCACCCTCGTCCTCCTGCTCGTGGCCACGGTCGCGGCCCGGTGGCGGGCGGGGACCGCGCGGGGTTGGGCGCCGGGCCTGCTGTCGATCGCCTACCTCGGCGCGGTGCTCCTCGTGCCCCTGCTGACGGCCCGGCTGGGCGCCCGGGGTGAGGTCGTGACGGGTCAGCTGCCGACCGCGAGGTCGTTCGCCGAGTCCGAGATCTTCGCAGGCAAGTTCATGGACCTCGCGCTTCCCTGGGCCGGGCCATCGGCTCGACCCGCTCGCCCACCTGACCTTCGCCTACAACGCGGTGACGCACGCGACCGTCGAGACCTCGGCGCTGGGGGTCGTGGCCCTGGCCGGCTGGCTCGGCCTCGCTGGTGGTCGCGCTGCGCTCGCTCGTCACCGACACGCCGCCCGATGCCGACCTGCGCCGGTGGTCCGCGCTGTCACTGGTGGCCGCCGCCTTCTACACCGTCGGTGGTGCGGCATCGTTCGTCGCGCTGTTCTTCACGCCGCAGGTTCGCACCTGGTCTCGTATCTCCCTGTACATCCTGCTGTTCGGCCTGCTGGCAGTCGGGTGGTGGCTGACCCGCGTCGAGGCGCGGCGAGGACGGATGACGGTGGCGCTCGTCGCGATCGCGATCACCGTTGTCGGCGTGCTCGACCAGACCAACCCCGGCCGGGCTCCCGACCACGCGGCCGTCGCCCGCCAGTTCGCCGACCTGACCGCCTACACGAGGGACCTGCAGGCAGCGACTCGGCCCGGCTGCCCGGTCTTCCAGCTGCCGGTGGTCCAGTTCCCCGAGTCGGCGGGTACCCCGCAGATGAACGGCTACGACCAGCTGCTCCCCTACCTCGCCTCGGACGACCTCAGGTTCAGCTCGGGTGCGATGCGCGGCACCGCCTCGGCCGACTGGCAGCTCGGGGTCGACGTCACGGACGCTGGCACGGCTCGCCGAGCAGCTCGCCGCCACGGGGTTCTGTGCGGTCGAGGTGGACGCGCAGGGCTACACCCCCTCGACCGACCCACGTGCCGCCCTCCAAACCGCGCTCGGCGCCCCGGTGGCGAAGAGCGCCGATGGCGTCTTCACCGCCTACAAGCTGCCGGCCGGCACGGCCGACCAAGCCGCCCGCAGCCAGCTGCTCGAGCCCGTCATCGTGGCCCTCGACGCCTATGGGATCGAGCGCGACGGGCCGCAGGACGCGATCGGGCAGTGGATCGGCCCGGACGTCACGCTCCGGCTGGCCAACCTCGGGCACGACGCGGTGCCGGTGACGGTGACGATGGCGGTCGCCCCCGAGGGGGACGTCGACCGGGTCCTGACCCTCGTCGACGAGCAGGGCAAGGAGGTGGCTCGGAAGGACCTGCGAGCCGGCACCAGCACGCCGGTGACCTTTCTGCTGACCGCACCCGAAGGCACCACCAGACTGCAGATGAAGATCAGTGGGGACCCGGTCAGACGCACCGAATCCCCCGACCGTGGTGTCGGCCCGGGTCAGCGACCTCAGGGCGACGACGACCGCCGACGCCCGGGTGGCGTCGATGCAGGAACAGGTGGAGACGGGCACCGTGGTTCCGTGACGCCGCAGGCGGCCGTGAGGGTCACCGCGGGGTCGGGCCGCAACAAAGCACCTGGAGAAACGTCCGAGTCACCGGCACCAGGGTGCTCAACGACCGAGGGCGGGGGTCGGCCAGAGGTGCACGGTCGTGAACGCCGAGAGCGGACGCAAGCCCTGTGAGGCCCAAGCGGACTGGACAGCGGTGTTTCCCGCTTGCGTCGAGATGAGAAGGTGCGGAGCGCCTACAGCAGCTGCCTCGCCCAGCAACCCGTACATCAACGCTCGGTAGTGTCCTGAGTTCCGTTGGTGAGCAACCGTACCCGCGAGCTCGACCTCGAGGCTCCCGTCCATTAAGAGCCTCGTTGCTGCAAACGACACCACATCACCTCCGCTGACAAGCAGGAAGCAAAGAGCCGGTGACTCCTCTGCCGCCCTGGTGGCCCACTCGACGTAGCCATCAAGCACGTCGCGGGCTTTGAACTGAGAGCTCGCGAGGTAGTGGTTCGGGTAGTTCGCGAAGACATCTCTCACCAGCCCGGGAAGCTTGATCGCAAGGCCCGGCTCGTCAGCCACTGAGGTCAGCTCTCCTGCACGCGCCAGCCCTTCGCGGACGGGCGTGGACCAGTAGAGAAGCGTGTCCGCAGGGTGGACCCTCCAGCCATTGGCTGCCAGTGCCTGTCCGAGCCCGACCATCGGTGCCGGCCACCTGACAATGGCAACCTCAGGATCGAGCCGGGACAGATGCGATGCGATCTCAGTGGCAGCTCCCGTGACGTCGCGCTCACCGTCACGCACGACCACGCGAGCCGTCCGGATCCCGAACCGGGCTGTGTCGTACGGGCTCGCAGCCGCAGCCACCCCCACGCCCCGTAGGTCGTCCCAGCTCATCGCCCGGGACGGAAATCGCACACGGTCGAGACCACGCGCTCGACATCCTCCGGTGACAAGCCAGGGTGCAGGGGCAGCCGGACGATTCGGGCAGCACGATCAGCTGTGACGCGGCACGGCGTAGGAGTTCGTCCGAGACGACGGCCGGCCGGCGAGCTGTCGAGAGGTTGGTAGTGGAACACCGCAGATATCTCACGCTCGCCGAGGAACTTGATCAAGCCGGCCTGGTCATGCGCCCCGGGCATGATGAGGTAGAAGATGTGGGCCGGGTGGCGGTTCTTGGCTGGCACGTGCATGCTCTCGATGCCGTGACGAGCGCACCAGTCAGCGAGGTCCTTGGCATAGCACGACCAGATCTCGCGCCGACGTCGCTGCATGGCGGCGAACGCGTCGACCTGAGCCACCAGCAGCGCGGCGTTCAGCTCACTGGGCAGGTAGGACGAACCGATGTCCTGCCAGGTGTACTTGTTCACGTCGCCCCGTAGGAACCTGGCGCGATCCGTGCCCTTCTCGCGGATGATCTCGGCGCGCTCGACGAAGCTCGGGTCGTTGATGAGCAGCGCCCCCCCTTCGCCGGACGTGATGTTCTTCGTGTCGTGAAAGCTCTGCGCGCCGAACGTGCCGAAGGTTCCTAGGTGGCGACCGCACCAGTACGCGTCCATGCCATGAGCGTTGTCCTCGACCACCGCGATGCCCAGTGGTGCGGTCAGGGCGACCAGTTCTTCGATGTCGGCGGCCACTCCGCCGTAGTGCACCACGAAGACGGCTCGTGTCCGGTCCGTGATGGCGGCGCTGACGGCCCCGATGTCGAGGTTGAGCGTGTCGGGACGGATATCGACAAAGACCGGCGTGGCTCCGCGGAGCGCGATGGCGGTGGCGGTCGAGGTGAACGTGAAGCTGGGGCAGATGACCTCGTCGCCGTCGCGCAGATCCAACAGGATGGCCGCGAGCTCGAGGGCATGTGTCCCGGAGGTGGTGAGCAACGCGCTCCCTGCCCCGGTGAAGGAACACACCCATTCGGTGGCGCGTCGCGTGAATGCGCCGTCTCCGTGCCAGATCGGTGACTCGAGAACCTCAGTGAGGAGCTCCAGCTCCCGACCTGTCCGGAACGGCGCGCTGAACCGGATGGGGGTGAGCGTGCGTGCCGCTGTCGGCACTCGTTTCACGGCTCGGGCCTCCTTCTGGGGCTCGAATCAGCAGGAGGCGCACAGGCGTCGATCGTCCCCTGATGGGTCCCCTCGTGCAGGAAGGCAGCCGTGGCCAAGCGCTGGCCGAAATCGGAAGGCCGGACCACGTAAGCCGGTCGCTGCATAGAGCGAATGTGGAGGCGCCCGAGGTACTCACCGATGATGCCGAGGGACAGCATGACCGTGCCGGCCACCAGGCCCAGCATGGCAACCGTCGTCGTGAAGCCCGCTACCTGCACGCGGCCCGTCCAGTACATGACCAGAACGGTCACGAGCGCGAGGAGCCCGAACGCCGAGACGACCAAGCCGAGTACTGTGACGAGCCGTAGTGGCAGGACGCTGTATCCGGTGGCCATGTTCGCGGCATGGAGCATCAACCGGGTCACCGAGTAGTTGGAGCGGCCTGACTCGCGCTGATCCATCTCTACCTTCACGCGGCGCACGGACGTCGTCACCCACGAGAGGACTACGTCGAGGGACACGAACGGGTCGGTGACATGGCCGAAACCGTCCCGGAGGTCGGTGCGAAAAGCGCGGAAGGCACTCACGTCACGCGCGTTCGGCACCCCCGCCAATGCGAGCGCGGACTTGATCGCCCGCGAAGCAAAGGACCGAAGGACGCCGTGCTCCTCACGCATCGGCACGCCGTACGTCAGGTCAACAGCGGCATCGCCCAAGGGGGCAATCAGCTTGGGTATCTCCTCGGGTCGGTGCTGGAGGTCGTCGTCCATCGTCACGGTCACACCGAACCGAGCACGCGAGACCCCGGCCAGCAGAGCGTTGTGCTGACCGTAGTTCCGTCTCAGCTCCACCACTCGCACCCGGTCGGCCGAATACTTGATCGCCAGTTCGCGGGCAATCGTGGCCGTGTCGTCCGGCGACCCGTCGATGACGAGAATGACTTCGTGCGCGGGGGTGGTATCAGGCAGTGTCACCATCAGGCGCGCGACCAGCTCAGGCAGGGTGTCCCGAGATCGGTAGCAGGGAACCACGACGCTGAGGCCCTCGGGGAGGATCGCGGAGTCGGTTCCGTTCATGAAGTCACCGCAGCAGTCCAGAACGGCGGCCAGGCTTTGGGCGAGACTGACGACGTTGCGATGGCCAGCACGCAAACCACGACCTCTCCGTGCTGCAGACACAGGCTGCTTCCCGCATCGCCACCGTACGATGGGTCGGCTCTCGGGTGGAAGACGCGGCAGGCCGATGTAGCCGTTCAGAGGATCAGGGGATGTCCGTTCGGCCCGTCCTCACGTGGGTCAGCCGGCTGTCAGCAGACCTGATGGAGGATCCCGCGTGGCGTCGACCGAGGCCCCAGCGCTCCCTTCCTCGACCAGCCGCTCGGAGCGGTGGCTGGGTTGGGCACTGACCCCGATCGCCATCTTCGCGACAGCGGGTCTCGTCTCGGCCGCCTTGTGGTCTCACAGGCTCCCAACCAGCCAGCCCTCACGTCGGACCTCGGGTGGCACGTGGAGGGCACTCGTCCCCCGAGCCCGTCCTACTGGGAGGTGCTCTCCAACTGGGATGGCCAGTGGTTCATGACGATCGCCCTAAACGGGTACTCGGGTGCGATTCCTGGTGGCGCACCGACCCGGACATCCTTGGCGATTCCGCCGCTGTTCCCGATGCTGGTGCGATCGGTCATGCAGTTGAGGTTCCCCCCGGACCGTGGAGGCATCGGCTATAAGGAGATGCCATGGCAGAGAAGAGACGGAAGTTCGACAAGGAGTTCCGGGCGGGTGCGGTGCGGATCGTGCTCGAGTCCGGGAAGCCGATCGCCCAGGTCGCTCGCGATCTGGGCGTGAACGAGGGCACCTTGGGCAACTGGGTGAACCTGGACCGGCAGGCCCGTGAGGGCACCACTGGCCTGTCTTCCGGCGACGTCGAGGAGCTGAAACGCCTTCGGGCCGAGAACGCCGAGCTGCGGATGGAGCGTGATGTGCTCAAGCGCTCCGTGGTCCTGTGGGTGAAGGAGGCGACGAAGTGAGCGTGGCGCGCTTCGTAGCCGACCAGAGGACCTTGTACCGGGTGCCCGTCGCGTTCACCTGTCTGGTCCTGGGGATCAGCGTGTCGTGGTTCTACAAGTGGCGTGACCGGGCACCGACCAAGACCGAGAAGCGCCGGGCCAAGCTCGACACTGCGGTCACGGCCGCGTTCAAGACCGCTCAAGGCTTGCACGGGTCGCCGCGACTGGTGGTGGATCTGCGTGAGGCAGGCTGGTCGGTGAGCGAGAAGAGCGTCGCGGACTCGATGCGACGACAAGGTCTGGTCGCGCGAATCGTCGAGCGCCGCAACGGCTTGACCAAGCAGGACAAGGCGGCGGCGAAGTTCCCCGACCTGGTCAAGCGGGACTTCACCGCCTCGCGGGCCAACACCAAGTGGGTCGGCGACGTCACCGAGATCCCGACCTCCTCGAGCAAGTTGTACCTCGCGACCGTGATCGACCTGTACTCCCGCCGGCTCCTCGGCGCGGCGACCTCCCGCCACCCCGACGCCTCGCTGGCGGGCGCCGCGATCGAGATGGCGATCGCCGTGCGGGGTGAGGCGGCACGGATGTCGGCGGCCGTGCCGTAGTGCACCGACGCGGGGGTGTGCAGTGCGATACCGGAATGGCGGTGCTCGTGGTTGTACCAGCTCGTGAACGCCGCCATCCAAGCTCGTGCTTGACCGATGCTGGCGAACCGGTCGGGATAGTCGGCCATGTACTTCATGGTCTTGAACTGCGACTCGCTGTAAGGGTTGTCATTGCTGGTGCGTGGCCGTTTGTGCGACCGGCGGACGTCGAGGTCGACAAGCAGCGATGCCAACGGTTTCGAGGTCATCGCGGCACCACCATCGGCGTGCAGGTAGCCCGGTGCGGTGCCCTGCTCGGCGACGATGTCGATCACCAGGTCCGCGGCCAGGTCACCGTCCTCCACCTGTTCGATGCGCCAGCCCAGCACGTAACGGGAGAAGATGTCGATGACCACGTAGGCGTGGAACCAGCTGCCCTTGCCCGGACCCCGCATCTTCGTGATATCCCACGACCACACGGCGTTGGCGCAGGTCGCGACCAGCTCTCGGATCGTTCGTGGCGGGTGGGTGGACTGGCGGCGGCGCTCCCCACCCATGCCGGCTGCGGCCAAGATGCGGTACATCGTGCGCGCCGAGCACCAGTAGCGGCCCTCGTCGAGCTCACGCGCCCATACCTGGGTCACCGACGAGTTCGCATAGGCGTCCCTGTTCAGCACAGCGCGGATCTCCTCGCGCTCGACGGCGCACAGCTCGCCCGGATGCACCGGCCGACGCCGTGGCCCATGCACCCGCGCCTTGGGGTGGGCGTGACGGTGATGGGTGGCCCGGGAACGACCGACCAAACGACAGGCCTGCACCACCCCGACCAGCGGCGTGAGGTCCTGCACGGACTCGGTCTGCCACGCCGCGTACGCGGTCTTGGTCATCGCGCGTTCTTCGAGGACAGAGCTTCCAAGAACGCGACACCTTTTCCCAGGACCTCCAAGGCATCCTCACGGCGTGCGATGACCTCGTCCTTCGCGTCGAGCTCGCCCTGCAGTCGCGCGTTCTCCCGCTCCAACTGCACGATCCGCACCTGCTCCGGGCTACGGCCCGTGCCCGGCGGGCGACCCCGCCGGGCGCCACCGCCCAGAGTGCCGGCCCCGATCGCGGCCCGCCACTCCTGCACATGGGAGTCATACAGCCGTTCGCGGCGCAGCACCGCACCCTTGCAACCCTGCGGTGCCGCGTCGTACTCAGCCACCACCCGCCGTTTGATCTCGGCCGTGAACGTCCGCCGCTTCGCACGGCCCTCACGCGGCCCCACCAGCACAGCCGGCTCGACGACAACCTCGTCGTCGTTGACCACAGACCCGGCCCGCGATGAATCGATGTACTCGATAAATCCAGCTCTCCTGTCCCCGCACCCAGCCTAGATACCGACCAGTTCCTGCGTCTCACAGAAGTCTGTCGGAGAGGGGATGGTGGTGATCAGGTCCCGGAAGTCCTGAAAGGGTTCGATCACCACCTCGATCCGGGCGGTGATCTCCTGGATCGCCGCTGTGTGCTGGTCGATGAGGTCGAGGTGGACCTGGGCCAAGAACGCGTGGTGCTCGTTGAACCGGCCGGTCAATGCTTCGGTCAGGGCCGGGATCTTCGAACGCAGCCGACGTTTGGCCAGGTCCGCCAACACGCTGGGGTCGCCTTCGCCCTCGATCAGCGCCGCCAGCATCAGCCTGCCTGAGACGCCGGTGATGTTTGAGGCCACCGCGGACAGCTTGATCCCGGCGTCCTCGAGCAGCTTCTCCAGGCGCTGGACCTCGCGGCCGCGTTCGCGGATGATCGCGGTCCGGGCCCGGGTCAGGTCTCGCAACACCCGGATCGGCTCCGGTGGCACGAACGATGTCCGAACCAGACCGTGCGCGCCGAGCTGGGCCAGCCACGTGGCATCGGCCACATCGGTCTTGCGGCCCGGGAGGTTCTTCTCGTGCCGGGCGTTGACCAGCATCACCTCGACTCCGGGCAGGTCCTCGAGCAGGTAGTAAAACGGCTTCCAGTAATCACTGGTGGCTTCCATCACCACGCAGGTGACCTGCTCGGCGACCAGATGCTCGCGCAACGCCAGGACCTGGTAGGTCATCGCCGACCAGGTCGTCACCGTCTCGGTCGTCTTGCGGCGGCCCGCCCCGGCGATCCGGACACAGACCTTGGCGTCCTGCTTGGAGATGTCGAGCCCAGCACAGCGCACGTGCACAACTTCCATGACTTCCTCCTCACACCAGGGACCAGCACTGGTATCCGTCGCGGGGAGGGCAGGGAAGGAATGAAAGTCTGACACTCGTGCTCAAAGGCAACAATCCACGGTTCCCGTGGAGCCCTCCACCACTTTGCTGACCTACAGGCTCACCGGCACCAAGGAGCATCCGGGGTCGACCACGACGAACACCACCAGTCTCACCCCGGTCGATCCCTCGTGACCACAGCAGAACGCGACACCCACCAGAATCTTCGCGCGCCCTGGTGCGCCAAGGAACGAAGGCGCCGCGCTGCTGACCCGGGAGACGCGGTGTCGACCGGCCAGACTCCTCGCCGTCAGCGCCTTGACCCTGCTGGCCTTCGCCTGGCCGGCCGTCGCCGGCCTGATCGCCCGCTCACCCACGGCCTACCTCGACACGCTGTCGGCGTGGACGAGCAACGGGCACGCCGGCGGGGGATGGTTCGGTGGGCTGTGGGACCAGGGCCTCCGCGTCGAGGCAGTGCTCATCGTGTCGATCGTCGCCGTCATTGGATGTCTGCGCTGGCGTCGCCGGAGTGAGCAAGGTCATGAAGACCATCTGGGCGCGTGGGCCGCCATCTACATGCTGTTCGTCCTGCTCGCTACCCCTCCCGGAGCCGGGATCATCCGGCACGCCCTACTGACGCTGGTTCCGTTGGGAACGTTCGGGCCGATGACTGACTGCAGGACGAGCAGTTTCGTGCGGTTCTCGCTGCTCAGCGGTGTCCTCGTTACAGAGCTCGTGCTGCAGTGGTGGTGGGTCGCCAACGTGCTGGTAGTCGATGACTCTCCGGCTCAGTCCCTGCTCCCCTGATCGCCAGCCGTCCGCGGAACGCCTTGGTCGGGGCCTGAAGGTGAGGCGCAGATGACCCAGGAAGCTGAAGGTGAAAACGGCGATGAGGACGAGCAGCTGGGCCACGAAAGGTGCCATCCCGACCGATTCGACCATGACCGGGACCCCGACGACGCTCATGGCCACCCCCAGCCACCACACACCCATGAAGGTGAGGAACTGCCTCGTCAGCGGACCGCGGGCCGCAAAGACAACGCGCCTGTAGACGGGGAACGCGTAACAGATGGTGACCGCTTGGGCCACGACCAAACCCACCATGTAAGGCAGGTGCGTCGCGAGGGCGGCACCGAAGACCGTCAGGTACACCATCTGGGTGGTGCCGCCCGCCAGTCCGAAACGGAACACCGTCGGCAACGCCCGCCAGCGCCGGACAAGACGGGTGGCGACGGTTGCCGACTCGTTCTTGTCGGTAGCCGACGCCAGCGCATCGGTCATGGCTTCTCCTTCGTGCTCGTAGCTCCACGGTATGGGCGTGCGCACCGTCGCCGGTGACGAACGGGCCTGACAGGGGACGGGCCGTTCGGCTGATCGGCCTGTGCCTCCGGCCCGGCCAACCATTGCTTCTCACACTGACGACATCTGCAGGGACTCATCGCCCGACGCATCCCAACTTGGCTCGCACACGAGGTGTGGGCCTGAGGACCTCCACGGTCATTGCCCGGGCTTCCTGACCACCCTGCCCAGGTGTGACGGTTGTGACCACCTCGTAGTCGGTCGTGAGGTCGAGGACATCGCCGACGTGGGCGCGGCTGATGTCGGCCGGGTTGCCGGGTGCGTACAGGAGCCAAGCGGCGGCCCGGTCTTCGCACGACTCCAGGCCGAGGCCGAGGGTGGCTGCTCGCACGGCGCCCCGGAAGAAGCCGTAGTAGGCGCCCCGCCCCAGCGGTCGCGTACCCAGCGCGAGCTGGTAACCGGGCTCGACGCCGGTGAGGTCGATCGACGGTGTCCCCTGCGTCAGGTCGTACTCCTGCCGCACAGCCCTGAGCCGGTCCAGGGCGAAAGCATCGGCGTGTTTGAGCAGCAGGCTTCCGCCCTCCACGCGCGAACGCTCGGTCTGGATCGCGTCTGCTCCGTCGAGGCCCGTGTCGGCGACACCCACTGCCACGACTACTGAGACAGCTGCCAGGCTGAATGCCGATGTCGCGAGGACGGACTGGTTCGTGTCGAGCCATTCGGGTCCAGTGCGCGCCGCCACGACCGCGAGGGCGAGAACCCAGAAGACTGAGGCTTGTGCCATCACGTACCCGAACCGGGTGTTCGTCCCGACGGCCGCGAGGTAGGGCAGCGCCAGCAGGAGAGCCACTAGGACGGAAACCGGCCGGGACGCCGCCCGCAGCAGCCCAAGCGATTGCCACGTTCCCCTCAGGACCCACATTGTCAATGCAAGCGCAGGCAGCACGAACAGGACCGTCTGCACCTGGGCGCCGAACCCCCGCGGTGCCAGGCCGGCGACCCCTACGTAACTGGCGACTGCCGTTCCCACCAACAGGGCCACCGTCATCCCCACCCAGAGCGGAACACGCTGCGCACGGACGAGAAGCAGCGCGATACCCACCGGGAGCAGGAGGATGGCACCGAAGACGATCAGTCCCGTTGGCGTCGAGGCGATTCCGAACTGACCCAGTCCAAGCATGTCAGGAAGCGACCGGTACGAGTCGTAGAGGCTGACCTGCCGATACCCGCGAATGACGAAGGCGGCGGCAGACCCCGGGTCCACGCCGGTGATGAACCAGAAGGCGGCCGTGAAGAGGGCAGCACCGAGAGCCACACCGCCCAAGACCCTGATCGACCACTGTCGACACGCCACCAAGGTGAGGGCCACCAGGCAGAGGAGGGCCACCGCCCCCGTCGGGCGCCCCATGAACACGACTCCCAACGAGCCGCCGACGACCATGGATCCCGGCATGCTGGCACCGCGCAGCAGGCGAGCGATCCCTGCCACCGCGGTCATCATCCCAAGCAGGCAGACGGTCCGGTAGCCAATAGTGCGAGCACCGAAGGCGTATGCGGTCGTCGTGCCCGCGGCTACGCTCAGCACGACCGCCGTCACCGCAAAGGGGTGCAGGACGACGCCCTCGCCAGCGAGCAGCCGCAGAGACTCGTGTGCCATCCACATCGATGCCGAGACGACCAACACCAGTCCGACGAGCCGGAAGAGCGCCACGTCCTGACCGAGAAACTCGTAGAGCGGGTGCAGCACCATGCCGTACGTGAAGACGTCACCGCCCGTCATGGCCGCCTGCGGGTGAGCGATGAGCGTGAGGCTGAACGCTTCGTCGAGCATGTCGAGGCCGCGTCCGGAGAGCGCCGCCTGCAGGGCGAGCACCAACACGGCCGCCGCACCCAGCGAAACGGATGCGGCTCTCCCAGTCCCACGAGCCCGTGCTGCGGGAGCACTCATCACGTGTGGAACGTACCAACACTTCTGTCGCGGCACCGGCACTTCCCCAACCGTCACCACCGTGGCCTCGAGCACGTTCAGGAAACATCACTCGCCGGGCGGCTCGACCAAGACAGCCTCAGAACGCGCGCCCGGTGCCTTGGTCGTCAGCACCCCAGCTTTCGAGCGACAGCGGGCGTCGGTTTGAGCACGTGCATCCGAAGACCACGCCATTCCTCGGGGCCCTGAGTCGGTGAGAACGTCGCTACCCTCTTGTAGTCCGTCTCCAGGGATAGGACGCCCTGAGTAAAGGCAGGGCTGACGTCCCAAGGGTTGTTGTCGGCATAGATGACCCACGTCCGACTGCGTTCCTCACAGCTCTCCCAGGAGAAGGAGTAGCGCGCACCCTCCGTCGCACCCGGGAAGATTCCGAACAGGAAGGCCCGGCCGAAGGGGTGAGGGCCAAGCTGGAATCGATAGCCGGCCCCGACCCCGGTCAGATCGACGACCGGTGTACGCGACGTCAGTCCCTCCTTTGCCGCGACACCTCTCAACAAATCGAGGACATCAGCATCAGGCGGGGTCATCAGCAGGGTCCCTCCTGCGATGGTGGCCTCTCGCGCCGGTGGCGCCCCCGGCTCCAGCTCCACCTCGCCCGCAAGCACCGCAAGCACCGCTGCAGGCACCGCGAGGCACAGGCCCGCGGTCACCAGTCCCACACCCCTCGCGACCGGCGTCTCTGTCTGCGAGCACGTGGTGACCACCATCGCGGCGAGCACCCAGAACGTGGATGCCAGAGCCATCGTGTGGGTGAAGGGCGAGTTAGTGCCCACGCTTGCGACGTAGGGAGCGGCAAGGAGCGGCATCACCACAAACAGCATCGGTGGTTCGCGCCGCGGAGAGCCTCGCTCGGTCCGGTCTTCCATCAGTAGCAGCCCGACGGTCCAGACAGGGATGACCAGAGCCATGGGCAGGACCGCGCTCGGCCGACCTTGCGCAACCAGCATTGGTGCGGCAAGCACAACCCCCAGGGCGAGTATCCCGAATGCTAGGGCGGCGGCCCGGACGGCGACAGGTGGGAGCCGGTCGCGGCGGTGAAGTACGAGAGTCACCACGACCGCCATGAGCAAGACCGGCAGTCCGAAGACGACGAAGCCACCCCACTCAGGGTTCACCAGCCCCACCAGCCCTCGAATCGAGGTGTGCCCGCCAATGAGCTGGTTCTGTCTGTATCCCCGCACCAAGTAGGCGACTGTCTCGCAGGGACTCATCCGTGCGACGACAAGGGTCAACGTCGCAGCCGCAGTGGCGCCGACAAGCGCCGCGGCAACCAGCCGCAACGTCAGCGCTCGCATCACCATCAACAGCACCGGGATGATGACCACGAGGACCACAGCGGTGGGCGGGCGGCCCACGACGCTGAGCCACCACGCTGAGCCCATCAGCAGCCCTGCCCGGAACTGATGGCCTTGCGTTGTCCACACGAAGGCCAGGGTCAGCAGCATCAGGCCGACGAGGTCCACCGTGCGGTAATTCGGCACACGGACACCGCCGGCATATGCGCTCACCACCGATGCGACGACGACCGAGACCGCAACCAGGTGACCCGGAGATGCCCTGCGCGTGGAGGGCCGAAGGCTACGCACTTCCGACAGGACGACGTGTGCCATCCAAGCCGCGACCCCACCCATCACAAGGAGGTTGGCGATCCGCAGAAGCGCCACGTCGTGACCGAGTGCGGCATACACAGGATGGACGAGGAAGCCGAAGAGGAAGAGCTCTCCGTTGTCCCGGTTGGCACCGGGGTCGGCGATCAGGGACAGGAAGTAGCTCTCGTCGACGAAGTCGAGCCCGCGAACGGTCGAGGCGATTGCAACGACCATGAGGAGCGTGGCGACGACCGCCGGGACGGCGTCGAGCAGTCGACCCGGTCTCAGGCGATCGAGCATCGGACGATCGTCCTTCCGACTGCGGGGCACATCGCGCGAACGTTACCGCCCCTGCGGCTCGGCACTTCGACAAATCGGCCAGGTCGGACAGAGGCAGGAAAGACGCCGCCGAGAAACCAGCTCGGCGGCGCCTCGACGAGTCCTCGTGAGGACATCGCTGCATATCAGTAGCGGTAGTGCTCCGGCTCGTACGGCCCGGCGACGTCGACGCCGAGGTACTCGGCCTGCTCCTTGGTCAGCTCGGTGAGCTCGACCCCGAGCGCGTCGAGGTGCAGCTCGGCGACCTTCTCGTCGAGGTGGTTGGGCAGCGTCTGCACGGTCGGCTTGCCGTCGTCGTCGACGTACTCGTCGGTCTTGTTGAGACGTAGTCGTCGGTCTTGTTGAACAGCTCGATTTGAACAGCTCGATCTGGACGATCGTCTGGTTCGAGAACGAGTTGGACATGACGAACGAGGGGTGGCCGGTGGCGTTGCCCAGGTTCATCGGACGATGCGAGCCTCCAGGTACGCCCTCCGCTCGACCCGGATGGAGCGAAGGATCACGGTTCGGACGGCTTATACCCCATGCGGACACATTTGTCGCGAGGGCGTGCCACTCTTGTTGGAGACCTTCACGATGCAGGGGCAGACGGGAGCGCCGTGGATCCTGAGGTTCCGACCACTGACCTGCCGTCAGCCACCATGCATGGGCCGGGGGCCGGGTTCGACGGTTGGGCTGCGCTCTATGACCTGGACCCTGACCCACACATCGTGCTCGAGCCCGTTCGCGACAGCAGCGGTCGCGTCGTCGACTTCCGTTACCTGATGGCGAACAGGGCGGCCTGCGAGTTCCACCGGATGCCGAGTGACGGGCTGCTCGGCTCACGTCTGCTCGCGCTGCGCCCGTCCACGATGGACACGAGCCTGTTGCCGATGTACCTGGAGATCGTGGAGACCGGCCAGACCGTGGCTCTTGACGACTACGCCTATCCACCGGGAACGCCAGAGGACTCCGTTCGCTACTACGAAGTGCGGGCCGCCGTCAGCAACGGGTGCATCGCGGAGTCCTGGCGGGACGTGACCGGTCGACGCCGGGCAAGTGAGCAGGTGGCCGAGTCCGAGGCGCGCCTGCGCCGGGTGCTGGATGCGGTGCCTGAGCCGTTGCTCGCCTACGCGCCCGTCCGGAACGAGGAGGGGATGCCGTGCGACCTCGTGCACACGGCGCTGAACTCCGCAGCGGAGCACCTGCTCGGCATGGCCGCACACCAGGTGCTCGGGCAGCGCCTGTCCGAGCTGTTTCCTCGGGTCCGTGACGACCACCTCCTCGAGGCCTACCTCGCGCCGTTCACGACCGGCCGACCCAGCGTCATCGGGCCGGTGGAGTTCGGCAAGGAGGAAGCCCACGGGTCCTTGGAGCTGAGCGCCTATCCGTTCGGGGACGAGATCCTCGTCATCGCCCGCAACGTCTCCGACCGACGCCGCACCGAACAGCGACTCGAGCTGTCCGAGCGCCGACTGCAGCTCCTCGCCAACAACTCGATGGACCTGGTGCTGTCCTTGGACATGCACGCGGTCGTCGACTGGGTGTCTCCCTCGGTGACGAGGATGCTGGGGTACACGCCGGCGCAGCTGGAGGGCCAGTTCGGAGGCATCCTGTTCCATCCCGACGACCTACCCCTCCTGCTGGAGACGGCCGCTGAGGCCCGAGCGGGTCAGGACTCGTCGTGCCGACTGCGCATGCTGAGCATGTCGAAGGAGACCCTCTGGGTGGAAGCGACCCCACGGACACTCGTTGATGACGCAGGGCAGCTCGTCGGCGGGGTGATCGGGATCCGGGACATCACCGCAGAGGTCGCCGTCAGGGACGACTACCGGCACGCGGTGGACTTCGACGCGCTGACCGGGTTGGCGAAGAGGTCCGTGGCGCTCGCCCGGGTGCAGGACGCCATCGACACCCGGAGCGGCCTCGACTGGGGCCTGCTGTGCGTCGGAATCGACGGGATGACGGCCATCAACGAGGGATACACCTACGCCGCGGGGGACGCGGTCCTCGTGGAAGTGGGGCAACGACTGATGGCGGCGGCGGGAGCAGCGGATCGGGTGGCCCGCATCGCGGGTGACGAGTTCATGGTGCTCACGAGTGACATCCTGAGCGCCGAGGACGCCGCCGCTGCCGCGGTGGAACTGCTTCGAGCCGTCAGGGGACCTGTGGTGGTCCCCGGAGGCCACGTCGACGTGACGGGATGTGTCGGCATCGCCCTTGCCGGGTCGCACGACGCCGAGGAGCTCCTCCGGGACGCGACGGCGGCGATGCGCCAGGCCGCCCGTAGGGGACCGGACCGGTGGCAGTTCCTCGACGGTGACATCCAGACGGAGACGAGAAAGAGACTGGCGGTGCGGTCGGCGCTGCCGAAGGCGTTGGCGGACGGGCGGATCCGCCCCTGGTTGATGCCGATCGTCCGATTCAGCGACGGGCACGTCGTTGGGTACGAGGCGCTGGCTCGATGGCAGCATCGCGACGGCAGCATCGTGGCCGCGGAGGACTTCATCGAGGCCGCTGGACGCAGCGCGCTCATCGTGGAGCTCGATCAGGCGATCTTGGCACAGGCCCTTGACCTGCTGAGCCCACCTGCCGGGCGACCAGCACATTGCCGTGAACATGTCCGCCGCCTCGCTCGCGAGTCCGGACCTCGTCGACCGGGTGCGTGACGAGCTCCACCGCAGCCAGGCCGACCCCCTGCGCCTCCATCTCGAGGTCACGGAGACGACCGTCTTCGACATCACCGCCGGTGTGCGCGAGACGATGGCCGAGATCGCCGCCCTCGGCGCCTCGTGGTGGGTGGACGACTTCGGCACAGGGTTCTCGTCGGTCAGCCACCTGCGTGACCTGCCCATCGACGGCCTGAAGCTGGACCGTTCCTTCACCGATGACCTGATGGCGGACAACGGTCGCGCGCGCCAGATAGCCCAGGGCCTCGCTGGCCTGTCGACCGGCCTCGCCCTCGTCACCGTGGCGGAGGGCGTCGAGACCGCCCAGCAGGCAGCGATCCTTCAGTCTCAGGGGTGGAAGTACGGACAGGGATGGTTCTATGGAAGGGCCCAACCGCCAGACCACTACCTGGCCGGAGACTTCGGCTCGATTCGATGAATGCGCCCCGAGACCACGGAAAGGACGACATGTCGGACCACACCGAGCCGGTGGCTGACTCGTTGCCGGGCAGCCGGCCGAGGCCATCACGGCCGACCGCAGACGGGCCGCGGCGCGCTACCTCGAGTTCGGTGACGCCGACGTCCAGAGACAGTTCATCTCCGCCGCAGGGCGTGCCCACGCGGCGCTGGTCGGGTCGGACAGCTGGGGAGCGACCACCCAGATCGAGGCCGACCCGGAGCCACGCAGCTGGAAGGCGCGGTTGCGCCGGCCGCGACAGGCGACGGCCGCCCCGGTGGTGCAGAGCACTCCGGCCCTGGCGATGGCCCACGAGATCGCCATGACCGCTCCTGCGGAGCTGGCGGCATCGGCGAGCACCTGCAGAGCATCGCGAGACGTGGCCCGGGTCATGGCGGACGTGACCAAGGAGCTGGTGCGCGACCTCTCGGCCCTGCCCCTCGAGCAGCAGGCGGTGCACAACGCCTACCGTCAGACCCTGCGGCTGGCGTCCGAGCTGGAGGCCCTGCGGGGCATAGCCCTGACCCAGAACTGCTCCGACGCCCAACCCTGCGTCACCGTGCGGGAACTGGGGCACCTCGACCGCCGGGTCGAGGACGCCGAGGTGGCGGAGGTGCGCTCCGTCCTCCTCCAGCTCGCTCGAGCCGCCGAGCCGGACACGTCCACGGAGTGAAACCCCGCGAACGGGTCCCGTCGGGCTGACGCAGACAGAACACGAGAGCCGGGATGCCGTGGGCTCGCCACGGCATACCGGCTCTCGTCGTGCAGCGGGCGACAGCGCGCCGCCTCGGCTACCTCAGTAGCGGTAGTGCTCGGGCTTGTACGGCCCGGCGACGTCGACGCCGAGGTACTCGGCCTGCTCCTTGGTGAGCTCGGTGAGCTCGACCCCGAGCGCGTCGAGGTGCAGCTCGGCGACCTTCTCGTCGAGGTGCTTGGGCAGCGTCTGCACGGTCGGCTTGCCGTCCTCGTCGACGTACTCGTCGGTCTTGTTGAACAGCTCGATCTGGGCGATCGTCTGGTTCGAGAACGAGTTGGACATGACGAACGAGGGGTGGCCGGTGGCGTTGCCCAGGTTCATCAGGCGGCCCTCGGACAGCACGATGATCGAGTCGCCGTCGTCGAAGGTCCACTCGTGCACCTGCGGCTTGATCTCCTGCTTGCTGATGCCGGGCACCTTGGCCAGGCCGGCCATGTCGATCTCGTTGTCGAAGTGGCCGATGTTGGCGAGGATCGCCTTGTTCTTCATCTTCTGCATCTGCTCGGCGGTGACCACGTTGTAGCAACCGGTCGAGGTGATGATGATGTCGGCCTGGTCGACGACCGACTCGAGCTTGGCGACCTGGTAGCCGTCCATGGCGGCCTGCAGCGCGCAGATCGGGTCGATCTCGGTGACGATGACGCGAGCGCCCTGGCCGCGCAGCGACTCGGCGCAGCCCTTGCCCACGTCGCCGTAGCCGGCGACGACGGCGACCTTGCCGCCGATGAGCACGTCGGTGGCGCGGTTGAGGCCGTCGATGAGCGAGTGGCGGCAGCCGTACTTGTTGTCGAACTTGCTCTTGGTGACCGAGTCGTTGACGTTGATCGCCGGGAAGAGCAGCTCGCCGGCCTCGGCCAGCTGGTAGAGGCGGTGCACGCCGGTGGTGGTCTCCTCGGTGACGCCCTTGATCTCGGCGGCGACCTTGGTCCACTTCTGCGGGTCCTGCGCGAGGGTGCGGCGCACGAGCGCCTTGAAGACACCGAACTCCTCGGTGTCCTCCTCGGTCGTGGGGGGCACCTGACCGGCGGCCTCCCACTCCTTGCCCTTGTGCACGAGCATCGTGGCGTCGCCGCCGTCGTCGAGGATCATGTTGGCCAGCTCGCCGCCCGGCCAGGTGAGGATCTGCTCGGTGCAGTCCCAGTACTCCTCGAGGGTCTCGCCCTTCCAGGCGAAGACCGGCACACCCTGGGGGTCCTCGGGGGTGCCGTGCGGGCCCACGACGATCGCCGCGGCGGCCTCGTCCTGGGTGGAGTAGATGTTGCAGGAGGCCCAGCGGACCTCGGCACCGAGCGCGGTGAGCGTCTCGATGAGCACCGCGGTCTGCACGGTCATGTGCAGCGAACCGGCGATGCGGGCGCCCTTGAGGGGCTGGGACTCACCGAACTCGGCGCGCAGGGACATCAGCCCCGGCATCTCGTGCTCGGCAAGACGGATCTGGTGGCGACCGGACTCGGCAAGTGCGAGGTCACGGACCTTGTGGTCAACGGGCATGCGGAAGCTCCTTGGGAGTTCTGACGATCTGGTTGACCCGGCGTCGCCCTTCAGGGCCGCACGTTCGTGGAGGGTTATCACCCGCGCCGGCGGCTGCCCACTCTACCGCAGCGGGCCGCCCACCCCGTGAATCCGCAGGTCACGAACCCCCCGTCGAACGTTTCGGTGTGGTGGCATGACCTCGTGCGACGGGTGCCCGGACGGGGCCCGGCGCCCGACGCTGGAGAAGTCGGCGTGAGGCGAGCGGCTGGGGCCGTGCCGCCTCGGTGAGTTCCCGCGGTCGTCGAGAGGCGACCTGCCGGGGCTGCCGTCGACGACGGCGTCGGAGGGGACGCTGCTGCGCAGGCGGCGGTCGAGGTACCGGACCGGGCGCTCGCCATCCAGGCCACCGGGCCGTCGCACTCGCAGGGGGTGCGGCGGCCCGGTCCGGCCGCCACCGGGTTCGCTCAGTGGCCGCCCGCGGATGCCGGCGCCTCCGGCCGCGGCGCCCGCTCGTAGGCGTCGCCATGGTCGACGTCCGGCTCGAGGTACATCACCAGGGTCAGCTCGGGCACGGCGTCCCTGGCCCGACGCTCGGCCTCGTCGATGGCGGCGGCCACCTCGTCGGCCCGTTCGGTCGCCGCCACGGCCAGCTTGGCCGCCACGAGCAGCTCCTCGGGGCCGAGGTGCATCGTCTTGGAGTGGATCACCCGCTGCACGGCGTCCGGCGCGGTCAGCGCCTCGAGGATCGCCTGCTGGTGGGCTCGAGCGTGGCGCTCTCCCCCACGAGCAGCGACTTCATCTCGACGGCGAGGAAGGCGGCGATGACGACGAGCAGCAGGCCGATGGCGGCCGAGCCGAGGACGTCGAAGATCGGGTTGCCGGTGATCAGCATCAGCCCGACGCCCAGCAGCGCGAAGGTCAGCCCGATGAGCGCGCCGAAGTCCTCGAGGAGGATGACCGGCAGCTCGGGCGACTTGGAGCTGCGCACGAACCGCAGCCACGAGCGCTTCCCGCGCGACTTGTTCGACTCGCGCACGGCCGTGCGGAAGCTCGTCCCCTCCATCCCGATCGCGACGACGATCACGACCACCGGCACCCACCACCAGCGCGACTCGAACGGGTCGAAGGCCGTCTCGCCGCGGGTCTCCTCGAACTTGTGCCAGGCCTCGTAGAGCGCGAAGAGCCCACCGAGCGAGAACAGCACGATCGAGACGACGAACGAGTAGACGTAGCGCTCGCGGCCGAAGCCGAACGGATGCTGTGGGGTCGCCCCACGTCGTGAGCGCTTCGCCACCGATGAGCAGGAGGATCTGGTTGCCGGAGTCGGCGACCGAGTGGATCGCCTCGGCGAGCATCGACGAGAACCCGGTGAGGAAGAACGCGACGAACTTCGTGACCGCGATCCCGAGGTTCGCGAGGAGTGCCGCGATGACCGCCCGGGTTCCCACCTTCGGCTGACATGGTCGCGATCCTAGGGGCGTGACGGCGGGGAGCAGGGGCACGTGACCACGCGACGGTCGGATGCCGGTCGCTCCGCTAGCGTCGCCGTATGCCGTCTGCTCGCGGAACCCTCGACTGGTCACCTGCCGCTGCGCGCCCGGAGCTGCTCGCCGCCCCGGTTGCGGCGGCGGTGGCCTCGGTGCCGGGTGCGCTGGTCGCACCCATCGACCCGACCCACGCCGACACGGCCGCGTTCTGCACGGCATACGAGGTGGACCTGGGGGCGAGCGCGAACTGCGTGGTGGTGGCCGGCCGCCGCGGCGACGTGACGACCTATGCCGCCGTCATGGTGCTGGCCACGCACCGGGCCGACGTCAACGGCATCGTGCGGCGGCACCTCGGCGTCCGCAAGATCTCGTTCGCACCGATGGACGACGCCGTGGGGCTCACCGGCATGGAGTTCGGTGGCATCACGCCCGTCGGGCTGCCGGCCGGGTGGCCGGTGCTGGTCGACGACGCGGTGGTCGACGCCGGTGAGGTGGTGATCGGCAGCGGGCTGCGGCGCAGCAAGCTGCTGCTCACCGGCGCGGACCTGCTCACCCTCCCGGGGGCGCAGCAGCTGGCCCTCGCCTCGCCCGTCACCTAGGACGTGCGGTCGCGCAGCTCGGTGACGTGCCGCGACACCGACGGGTCGAGCCCCAGGCCGAGCGCCAGGTAGGTGGCCGCGTAGTCGGTGAGCGCCACCAGCGACGCGAGCCGCTCGATCGGCTCACCGGAGTGCGCCACCTGCTCCCACACGGTGACACCCGACTCGCGCGCCGACTCGACGACGGCATCGGTGAGCGCGACCTGCTGCGGGTCCAGGTCGGGGTCGCGCAGCGTGAGCAGGCCGAGCCGTGGGGCGGGCGGGGCGTCGAGGAAGGGGTCGGCGAAGATGTCGCCACCCGGCGCCGTGGACGTCAGGCCGGAGCCGAACGGGCCGTCGAGGCAGGCGACGACCTGCGACGCGGCATCAGGCAGGGCGCCGTAGGTGGCGGGCACCCGGGCGGTGCGCGCGAGCATCGAGGCGGCGCGGGTGGCGGCCACCCCGGTGAGGGGGCCGTCACCCAGCACGATCGGCACCGTCTCGCCCAGGCCCAGGGCGAGGATCTTGGCGGGGTTGACGAACGCCTCCGAGCTGGGGCGGCACTCCTCGGCGACCTCGTCGAGCACGTCGGCCACCTGCTCGAGCACGCCGGCGGGACACTGCACCAGCCCCATCGCGTCGGCCGCCAGCAGCACCGGGGTGAGCAGCGACCAGAGCGCGGTGCGTGACGACGGCGTGGGCAGGGCCACCTCGACGTGCACGCCGCGCGCCCGGGCGCTGACGTCGGCCAGCGGCGACCCGGCGGCACCGACGGTGAGCAGGGAGGCGCCCCGGCGGGCGGCCTCCGCGGCCAGGGCGAGCGGGCCGGTGGCACGGCCCGACTGGGAGACGGCGATGACCAGGTCGAGCGGGCCGACCCAGCCGGGCAGCGGCGGGCCGCCCCGGGTGGTCACCGGAACCGGTGAGCCCGGCTCGGCGAGCAGGTCGAGCACGTCACAGACGAGTGCGGAGCCCCCGAGCGCCGCAACCAGGACCGAGCGCGGGCGCTCTCCCCCGGCGGCCCGGGAGATGCCGGCCTCGTCGGCCGAGACCAGCGCCCGGCGCACCTGAGCACCGGCCGAGGCCAGCGAGCGCAGCGAGTCACGGGTGTCGAGGGCGCGCAGGGCGTCCGGGTCGTCCAGGCGGCTCTCGTCGACCCACGGCATCCGGTGGTGCCCTCCCCGCGCCCCCGCTCAGGCGGGTCGGCGCGCCTCGTCGACGAGGAGGACCGGCACACCGTCGTCGATGCGGTAGGCGAGGCCGCAGGCGGCGGAGGTGCACACCAGCTCGGGCCCGCTGTCGCCGGTCACGTCGAGCAGCTCGCTGCGGCACGCGGGGCAGCGCAGGATCTCGCGCAGCCACGGCTCGATCGGCGAGGCGGGGACGGCCTGCTCGCTCATGCGGGTGCCTTCCTGGAGGCGGGTCAAGGTCGTCGTCGATCCTCCCACACGCCCGGGGAGCCGCTCATGGGAGTGCCGGGTGCCCGGCTGGCGGACGGATGGTGTGCTCGGCAGGCGCCCCTGTTGCCGGTGCCGGGGCCACGACCTAGGGTCCGAGAGATGTCGTCACGGATCGGGGGGAGCGTGCCTCCACGCCTGGTCGTGCTCGGCCGGATCCGGCTCGAGGTCGTGGGGCACCCCGTGCGGCTCACCGAGCTCGAGAGCGGCCTGCTGTCGCTCACCGCCCTGCGCGACCGGGTGGGGGTCGACTCCCTCGGCGAGTGGCTGTGGGCCGGCGACCCGCCGGCGTCGGCGCGCAACCGGGTGCAGTCGCTGGTGAGCGGCATCCGGCGCAAGGCCCGCGACGGTGGGCCGGTGCTCGTCACCGACGGCCGCGACTACCGGCTCGGCGACACGGTGGTGGTCGACGTGCGCGAGTGGGATGCCGGGGTGGGCCTGGCGCGGGCGGCCCGCGCCACCGACCCGGCCGTCGCCCTGGCGCACTACGACCACGCCCTGGCCCTCTTCCCCGACACCCCGCTGCAGGGTGCGCCCGACACCACCGCGGTCGACGTCGAGCGCAGCCGGCTGTCCCAGGCCCGCCTGTCGGTGCTCGAGGAGCGGCACGAGGCGGCGCTGCGGGCCGGGCGCACGGAGGGCCTGGTGGCCGAGCTCGACGCCCTCACCACCCAGCACCCGTTCCACGAGGGCTTCGTCGCGCAGCTGATGCTCGCACTGGCCGCCGCCGGCCAGCAGTCGCGGGCACTGGCGATCTACCGCACCACCCGCGAGCGCCTCGACGAGGAGCTCGGGGTGCAGCCCTCCGAGCCGCTGCGCCGGGCCCAGCAACTCGTCCTCACCGGTGCCGGCCCGGCTTTGTCGGCGGAGCAGGCCCGGCCGGGGACCGCGCCGGAGCCGGCCGGTGCGGGCGGCGGGCCGACTGCAGGCGGTGGCTCACCGGCATCCGGGCTGCCGGTGCCGCGCACCCTGCCGCGCCGGCCGACCGCCCTGGTCGGCCGCGACGCCGAGCTCGCGGAAGTGGAGGCGGCGGCCGGCGAGTGCGTCGACCGCGCGGTGGTCGTGGCGGTGACCGGGCTGGCGGGTGTCGGCAAGTCGGCCCTGACGCTCGAGGCGGGGCACGCGCTGCGGGCGAGCTTCCCCGACGGCGCGCTCTACCACGACGCGGCCAACGACCCCAGGGACGCCGGGGTGTCCGCGGCCCTGGCAGCCTTCTTGAGGCTGCTCGGAGTGCACCCGGAATCCGTTCCGGCAGAACGTGAGTCGCGCGTCGGACTGTTCCGCTCGTTGCTCGACGGGCGGCGGGTGCTCGTGGTCGTCGACAACCTCGGGACCGACGGTGGCGAGGCCGAGGACGTCGTCGACCTGCTCCCGGTCACCGCCGGGTCGATGGCGATCACGACCTCACGCTCGTCGCTCCCGGCGCTGGGGGCCACCCACCGGGTGCCGCTGCGCTCCCTGGAGCCGGACGACACGACGAGCCTGCTGACCCGCATCGTCGGCGCCGCGCGGGTCGCCGCCGAGCCGGAGGGCGCCCGCGAGGTGGCCCGGCTGGCCGCGGGGATGCCGCTCGCCGTGCTGATCGTCGGCGGCCGCGCCGTGCAGCGCCCCGACCTCTCGCTCGAGGAGCTCGCCGACCGGCTCGACGAGCTCGGGTTCGCCGGTGAGGTGCCCGACGACCTGCGCGTGCTGCGAGCGGGGATCGACCGGGTGCTCGACGGGCTACCGGAGCCGGCCGGGCAGGTGGTCGAGGCGGTGGCGCACCTACCGGTCGACACGTTCAGCGGGTGGGTGGCCGGTGCGGTGCTCGGGGACCGCCGGGCCGGGGAGGCCGCGCTCGACGTGCTGCTCGAGGCGAGCCTGGTCGACGCGGTGGTGCGCGAGGACCACGAGGCGCAGTTCCGGCTCCACGACCTGGTGCGGGCCTTCGTGCGCGGCCGGGCCGGCCGCTCGACGGACGGGAGGGGGTCCGGAGCCGAGCGAGGCACCACGGAGCTGGTCGCGGTGGCCACCTGGGGGCTCGCCCGCGACGGGTCGGCCCTGACCGCCCTGGCGAACCGCTTCATCCCCGTGCCCCCGCGACCGGCCGGCGTGAGCGCGGATGCCGGGCCCCCACGGCGACGTGCCCGCGCTGCCCGGGTGCTGCGCACCGACACCCCGTTGCTCCTCGCGAGCGCGTCACGCCTGGCGCCGGTGCGGCCGGACCTGGCGTGGCGGCTGGTCGCGGACTGCGCCCTCGGGCACGACGCCTGGTCCGACCTCGAGCGGTGGCTGCGTGCCGACGAGGTGGTGACCGGCGCCCTCACCGGCGCCGACGACGACAGCAGGCTCGGTGCGGCGTACCTGATGTTGTGCCGGGCGTGGCTGCTGCAGGACCAGCGCTCGGCCTCACGGCTGGCGCACGAGCTGGCCGACCAGGCGCGCCGCCACCTGATGCTGCTCGGTGAGCACCGCGCCGCGGCCGCTGCGGCCCTGGTGGTCGCCCAGGCGACCACCTCGCTGGGGCTGCGCGCCGAGGCGGAGGCCGCGGTCGCCACCGCGGAGGAGTCGCTGGCGCACGCGTCGGACGTCGTCCTGGCCGCGTGGGCCGCGATCGCCCGGGGGACCCTGCACAACGACTACGACGAGCTGGCCGACGCGGCACGGGAGTTCACCCGGGCGCGTGAGCTGCTCGCCGACGCGCCGGTGACCGGCGCCAACGCCCTGGCGACGCTGGAGCTGTCGCGGGCCCAACGGCGGCAGGGCGAGCTCGGGCCCGCGAGCCTGCTCATCGACGAGGCCCTGCACCTGCTCGGGCAGATCGGCGACGTGCACCTGTACTCCTACGCCCTGGACGCCCGCGCGGAGGTGAGCCTCGCCTCCGGGCGTGCCGCCGAGGCGCTGGAGGAGGCCACCACGGCCCATGAGCGGGCCCTGGCGTCGCGCGACGCGTTCCTCACTGCCCGGGCCAGGCGCACCCGCAGCCGGGCGCTGCTGGCGCTGGGGCGGCTCGACGAGGCCGAGCGCGAGGTGCGGGTCTGCATCGAGGAGCTGACCGCCATCGACCGGCCGCTGTCGGTGGCGTTCAGCTACCAGGTGCTCGCCGCGGTGCTCGACGCGCGGGGTGAGAACGCCGCGGCCAGCGAGGCGCTGCGGCTCGAGAGCGCCGCCCTGCGCCGGGCCAAGGCCACCTCGCTCGACCCGGGGGCGCACACGACCGGCCCGGCCAGAGCCTGACCCTGACCTGCGAAGTCAGGCGCGAACGATGTCGAGCACCTCGTCGCGCACCCGCGCCATGGTGTCGGGGTCGGCGGCCTCGACGTTGAGCCGCAGCAGCGGCTCGGTGTTGGACGCGCGCAGGTTGAGCCACCACATCGGGTCGCCCTCGCCCCCGGCGTGCACCAGGGTGAGGCCGTCGAGCTCGTCGGTGTCGACGCCCTGCGGCTGGGCCCAGGCCCGCACCAGCTCGGTGGCGGCCGGGGCGTCGCTGACCGTGGAGTTGATCTCGCCCGACGCGGCGTAGCGGGCCAGGTCGGCCATCACCTCGCTGAGCGGGGCGTCCTGCTCGCCGAGCGCCGCGAGGGTGTGCATCGCCGCGAGCATGCCGGTGTCGGCGAACCAGAAGTCGCGGAAGTAGTAGTGGGCGCTGTGCTCTCCCCCGAACACCGCGTCGTGGCGGGCCATCTCGCCCTTGATGAACGAGTGGCCCACGCGGGTGCGCACACCCCGGGCACCGGTCGCGGCGATGACCTCGGGCACCTGGGCGGAGCAGATCACGTTGTAGACGACCGCGACGTCGGCGGCATCCGCGCCCGCGGCCACGGCGCGCGCGACCTCGCGGCGGGCGATCAGCGCGGTGATCGCGCTGGGGCTCACCGGGTCGCCCTGCTCGTCGATGACGAAGCAGCGGTCGGCGTCGCCGTCGAAGGCCAGCCCGATGTCGGCCCCGTGCTCGCGCACGGCTGCCTGCAGGTCGACGAGGTTCTTGGGGTCGAGGGGGTTGGCCTCGTGGTTGGGGAAGTTGCCGTCGAGCTCGAAGTAGAGCGGGATGACGGTGAGCGGCAGCGCGGGCAGCCCCGCCCCGGTCTCGAGCACGGCGGGCACGGTGAAGCCACCCATGCCGTTGCCGGCGTCGACGACCACCCGCAGCGGGCGGATGCCGCTCAGGTCGACCAGGCCGCGCAGGAACGCGGCGTAGTCGGCGAGCAGGTCACGCTCCTGGAGAGATCCGGGCGCGGTTCCGGGGTCGTTGACGCCGGCGTCGTCGGAGTCGCCGAAGTCGTCGAAGTCACCGCCGAGGATGCGCTCGGCGAGGACGCGCACGTCGGCCAGCCCCGTGTCCTGGCCGACCGGGCGGGCTCCGGCGCGGCACAGCTTGATGCCGTTGTACGCGGCCGGGTTGTGGCTGGCAGTGAACATGGCACCGGGCAGGTCGAGTGCCCCGCTGGCGTAGTAGAGGCCGTCGGTGCTCGCGAGCCCGGTGGCGACGACGTCGACGCCGCGGCTGCGCACGCCGTCGGCGAACGCCGCGGACAGCTCGGGGCTGGAGTCGCGCATGTCGTGGGCGATGACGCAGGCGGTCGCGCCGTCGGGCCGCACCACCACCTCGGCGAAGGCGGCACCCAGGGCTCGCGTCACGCGGGCGTCGAGCTGGTCGGGGACGATGCCCCTCACGTCATAGGCCTTGACGACGTCGGACAGGGAGGGTCGGGTGCTCACGTCAGCACAGCCTACGGGGGGCCCCGGGCCGCACGCCTCCGACCGGGGCGCTCGACGGGTGGGCCGGGTCACCCCTGCGCGGGCCGACCCGGCCGGTGCTGAAGGCCGAGGGCAGGTCAGCCCTCGGCGCTGCCTCGCAGCACCCGCAGGTGACCGCGGCGCACCTCGCCGGGCACGACCGGCGGCCGGGCCTCGACGGGCTCCGGTGCGGGCCTGCGCGGCCGGCCGGCCTCGCGCACCGCATCGGCAAGGGCGAGCAGGTCGTCGGTGCTCGGCTGGGGCTCGGGGTAGTCGGTGGCGAGCCGGACGACCTCCCAGCCCCGGGGCGCCGTCATCCGGTTGGCGTGCTCGGCGCAGAGGTCGTAGGTGTGCGGCTCGGCGTAGGTGGCCAGCGGCCCCAGCACGGCAGCCCGGTCGGAGTAGACGTAGGTCAGCGTGGCGACCGCGGGGCCACGGCACGCCGTCTTCGAGCACCGACGGGACAGGTTCACTCCAGGAACTCTAGGTGGCGCTGCCGACGGCCCGGGGAGGCACGCCGTAGCATGCGGCTCGTGACAGGTGCGCGCCGCCGTGAGCGCCACGGCCGGGGGGTTCGTGGCCCCTTGGCGTGGCCGCCGGTGCCGGCGATGCAGACCCGACGGGCCCGGTTCGACACCCTCGTGCTCGATGCCGCCGACCGGATGCGCCCGCACCTCGGCACCCGCTACGCCGGCCTCGAGTTCGCGGTCGAGGACGTGCCCGCGCAGGACCCCACGCCCTGGGAGGAGCAGACCGCCGCCCTGGGCCGGCTGCTGCGGGGCACGACAACCCGCCCGCCCCGGGTCGTCGTCTACCGCCGCCCGGTGGAGGCGCGGGCCCAGGACGAGCTCGACCTCGCCGACATCGTGCGCGAGGTCGTCACCGAGCAGGTGGCCGCGCTGCTCGGCGTGCCCCCGCAGGAGCTCGACCCGGGCCTGGACCCCGACGCCTGACGCGCAGCACCGCGGCGCGTGACGGCCAGCGGCCGCTCAGGGCAGCGGGAAGGCCCGGCTGACCTCCGAGGTCACCGCGCTCTCGCCCAGGGGCATCGACGAGACCATCCGCGCCGCTCCCGCGCCGCTCGACGAGACCACCGTGGCGCGCAGCTCGCCGCTGCCGGTGATGCGGCGCACCCACACGGATGCCGCGTCGTCGAGGGAGACGCTCGCCACCCGGTCGGCGAGCAGGTCGAGCCGCCGGGTGCGGGGGGTGCCGTCGATGACCGTGACCACCTCGGCGGTGCTGTTGCCCCCGGTGCTGACCACCTGGAGGGTGCGCTCGATGCCGGGGACCGCCGCGAAGGCCGCACCGCCCACCGACTCGACGCCCGGGGCCGCCGGGGACCAGGCGATCTCGCCCGGTGCCGCGCCGGTGCCGACCCGGGTGAACGCCGACGCCACGACCGGGACGTCGGCCCGCAGCACGAGCGCGTAGGTGCCGGCGGGCAGCCCCTTGAGCGGCAGCTCACCGACCGCCCCGGCGGTGACGCTGAGCACGCTGTCGCCGGTCCACGGCACCAGGCCGGCGCGGTTGAGCACGCTGACCCGCACGACGGCATCCGCGTCGCCCGGGACGGCCACGCGCACCGAGGTGGTGCCGGTGGGGTCGACGACGACGCCGGGCACCACCTGTACGCCCGACGGGGGCGCCGCCGCGACGGTCGTGTCGGCACCGAGCGGCGTGCTCCCGTCGACCCAGGTGTCGGTGAGCGTGGCCTGCACACCGCCGCCGTCGGAGCGCACGTGGACGACGGGGTGCTCCTCCTTGCCGTAGCGGGCGTCGAGCAGCACGCTGACCCGACCGCCCGACGGCACGGTCTCGACGACGGGGTCCCCGAGCGGGCCGGCGGTGCCGTGCACCGCCACGTCGGTGGTGACCGGGTTGGCGCCCGGGTTGGTGAGGATGAGGCGTTCCTGGCGGCCCGGGCCGGCGCCGCCGGCGAGCAGCCAGAGGTCGGAGCCCCCGGCGGCGCAGGGAGTGGTGACCAGCCCGCGCAGCCCTGCGGTGTCGGTGCGCCACTCCTGGCTGCCCGCCACGGCGGGCGCCATCGACCCCTCTCCGGTCAGCAGGGTCGGCTCGACGTCACCGGCCGACCCGGCCTTGCGGGCAGCGAGCACGGCGGAGACGCTGGCGGGACGCTCGGTGAGGGAGAGCAGCGTGGTGGCACCGGTGGTGGCGACCAGTCGCCCCGCGCCACGCGCCGGCACCGGCAGCAGCTCGGCCGGGCCGGCAGCGGCCGTGATGGACGAGGCGACCGGAACGTCCGGCGCGCCGGGGATGCCGGCCAGCTCGGGCCCCGGACAGGCCAGCTCGACCCGGGTCGCGAGCGAGGTGCCGACCAGCGGCACCTGCTGCTGTCCCGTGGCCGCGACCAGGTCGATCTCGACGGGCCGGTCGGTGGCGACGTACACCAGGGCCACCCCAGTTCCCGCCACCAGGGCGACCCGCGCGATGCCGCCGAGGTTGACCCGCCGCGCGGCGCGCCGCAGCCCGGCCGTGCCGCCGCCAAGCCGGCTCATGCGTGTCCGACCCGTGACTCGCGGCGGCCGAAGGGCACGGCGAGGAAGGCCAGCGCCAGCACGGCCAGCACCTGGCCGACGTGCCACCAGCGGTCGGGGTCGGTGATGTCGACGGTGAGCCGGCCGGTGCCGACCGGGAGCACGTAGGTGGGCGTTGGCGTGCCGGCGACGGGCTGCACGGTCACGCCGTCGACGGACACCACGGCGTACTGCGCCCAGCCGAGCGGCTCGGCCACGACGAGCCGGCTGTCGGGCGGCACGTCGACGGTGGTGCGGGTGGCTGCGCTCTGGCCGGTGGTGCTGACCAGCCGGGTGCCGGCGGGGGTCTCGAGCCGCAGCCGGGGTGGGGCGACGAGGTCGACGCCGGTGCCGGTCGGGCTGACCCGCCACATGTCCCAGCCGTCACGGGGGGCGATGGGCTGCAGGCCGTCGGTGGCGTCGAGCCGTCGGACCACCTCGGGCACCAGCCCCGAGCGCACGGCGAGCAGGTCGGTGGCGGTGTCGGCGAACAGCGACGGCCCGGTGGAGGCATCGCCCAGCGCCCCGCTGACCCGGTCGGCCAGGGAGCCGTCGGCCCGGTCGACGCTCGGCAGCGGCCGCGCCACGTCGGAGGCCTCGCGCCCGACGAACCGGTAGCCGGCACCGCGGGTGCCGGGGACGACGAACAGCGTGCGGGTGGCGAAGGCGCCCTCGGCCTGTTCGACCGAGACGGCCGGCCTCGGGTCCTGCCAGGGGGCGAGCTCGGTGCCCAGCGTCGCCCAGGCGACGCCGCCGGCGGAGACGGCGACCGCTGCCGCGCCGATCGCTGCACCGGCGCGCCGGCCCACGGCAGGCAGCCGGGGGGCCGAGGCAGGCCGCCGCAACGGCACGCCGTCGAGACCTCGGGCGAGCGCCAGCACCACCACCAGGGCGAGCGGCAGGAGCAGGGTGCCCGACCACAGCGTGATCGGCTCCCCCGCGCCGACGACTCCGGCGGGCACCGTGCCCAGCCGGATGCCGGGTGCGACGAGGGCGAGCGCCAGCAGCACCGGCGCGAGCAGGGCCAGCACCGTCGTGGCGCTGCCCCAGCCCCGACCGCGGAGCAGGGCGAGCACGGCGACGGCGACGAGCGGGGCGCCGGTCCACACCAGGGGCGCCCCCGCGCCCCCCGGGTTGAGCAGGGCCAGCTGCCAGGGCTCGGGCGTCGGGCCGCCCCACTGGGCCAGGCCGACGCCGGCGACGAGCACCGGCCAGGACGCCTCGGCCTGCCCCCTCAGCCAGGGGGCCAGCACCGCGACGGGCACGACCGCGACGACCAGGGCGTGGCGACGCACCCCGGAGCGGACCACGGCCAGGACCAGGGCCAGCACGGTGACCACGGCGAGCAGCACGGGCGCGAACCCGCCGAGCACCAGGGCCGCGAGCGCCGTGGCGAACGCGCTGGTGGCGGTGGAGCGGCGCACCGCCAGCAGCCACAGGCCGCAGGCGATGGGCGGCAGCAGGACCAGGGCGACGAGGGCCCCGAGCCGGCCCTGGGCCACGGAGGTGGCGGCCACCCCGGTGGTGGCCCACCCGAACGCCGCCAGCCCGCGCACCCAGCGGGTGGCGACCACGGGGCGCAGGGCGAGGTAGGCACTGACGGCCGCGAGCGGCATCCCGACAATGACGAGGATGGCGACCACCAGGCCGGCAGCGGACTGCGGGGACGGCAGGAGCGGGACGTGGTCGACCAGCCAGGTGGGCAGCGCGAGCAGTGGCGCCCAGGGGCCGACCGGGTCGGGGCCGCCGAGGCCGGGGCCGGTCCACCCGTCGCTCCACGCGTGCCAGAGCACCGTGGCGTCGGCGCGGTTGCCCATCAGCTCGCCGCCGGCCAGGCCCGACCCGGCACCGGTGACGAGGCCGAACCCGAGGGAGCGGCCGGCGACGGCGGAGACGAGCAGGGCGCCGGCGGTGGCGAGCACCCCGGGGTGGCGCAGCACGGCGAGCATCCACGAGCGCGGGTTGAGCTCGTGGGCCTCGTGACCGATCGGTGGCCGTGGCGACACCAAGGCGTCGTGCACCGCGTCGCCCCACCCGGTGAGCACGGCCCGACGCGGCTCGAAGAGGGCCCGCAGGTCGCGGCGGCTGACCTCGCGGCGGTGCCGGGTGCGCCACCGGGCCGCGGTGCCGCGGAACGGGTCGAGGGAGAACAGTGAGGACAGCTCGGCCCCGGCCGCCCGCGGTCGCTTGAGCAGCAGCAGCCCCACAGCCGCGACCACGGAGGTGACGGCGATCCAGGCGGCGAGGAAGGGCGAGGCCCACCAGGGCGATCGCGCCAGGGCCACACGCCGGCCCGAGCGGCGGCGAGCCGCCGAGCTGGCACCGGCCGGGGCCACTCCCGGCTCGGTGCGCATCCGGGCCGTGGGGACGACCACCACCCGGCGACCGGCGTTGTGGGCGCGCCACCCGAGGTCGAGGTCGGCGCCGACGTCGCCGAACGACGCCTCCCAGCCGCGCAGCGTGTCGAGCAGGTCGCGCTCGACGAGGGAGCCGGCGAACGGCACGCCGAGTGCGTCGGTGGAACGGTCGTACTGGCCCTGGTCGGGCTCGCCCGGCCGGGGACGGGACAGCAGCCGGCCGCCCCGGGTGGTGCGGATGGCCAGCGCCCGCAGCAGGTGCGGGTCGGCGGCGTCGAGGTGCTTCGGGCCGACCACTCCGGCCGACGGCGAGCGCCGCCAGGTGTCGACCAGGGCCACCAGGGCGCCGGGCTCTGGGGTGGTGCCCACCGGAAGCAGCCAGGCCAGGGTGGTCGGGGGCGCGTCGACGTCTGGGTCGAGCAAGGCGCGGTGGGCTGCGGTGCGGGCCGGGGTGCGGGGGTCGACGGGCAGCACCGTGACGGGCACCGCGTGGCTGCGGCGCGCGGTGTCGACGACGCCGGCGACGGTGACCGCACGGTGGTCGAGTGTGACGTGGTCGAGGGTCACGTGGTCGAGGGTCACGGGGTCGCCCGTGGCGCTGAGGTCGAGTGTCTCGTGGTCGCCCGTGACCGCGTGGTCGATCGGGTCGTCGTCGCTGCTGTCGGCCGCCGGCATCGCGGCGCCGCCGCTGCGGTCGAGGACGATCACGGCATCCGGGGGCAGGCTCTGGCCGAGCACGGCGTCGAGCAGGGCCGCCAGGCCGCGGGCGTCGCGGCGGGTGATGACGACCGCGGCCACGCTCGGCTCCACCCCGTCCGGGGCGGACGGGGTGGACGTGGGACGGGCGGGAGCCAGAGTCATCCGTGGGGCGGCAGGCCGGGGCGGGGGCCCCGGGTCAGACCGCGCGCTTCTTCAGCTTGCGCCGCTCGCGCTCGGACAGGCCACCCCAGATGCCGAACCGTTCGTCGTTGGCGAGGGCGTACTCGAGGCACTCGGAGCGGACCTCGCACCCGACGCAGACCTTCTTGGCCTCGCGGGTGGAGCCGCCCTTCTCGGGGAAGAACGCCTCGGGGTCGGTCTGTGCGCACAGCGACCGCTCCTGCCAGGAGAGAGCACCGTCCTCGGGCTCACCCTCGTCGAGCATCCCGTCGATCACATAGAGCTCGTGCATGCTTCCCTCCTCGACCCTTCGACCCTGCACCCCCGAGTGGATTTCGGAGTACATGGGTGGAATTACACGCGTGTCATGCACCTCACGTCAAGCCGGATGGTGTTATTGGTGTGCTTTTTCCCGGCTCCCCCGGCGTTTCGGGCGGACTCGCCGCCTCCCGAACGCGACTGACAGACTCTCGCACATGCACATCACGGCCCTTGCGGGCGGCGTCGGCGGAGCACGCTTCGTCCGCGGCCTGCGCCACCACCTCGACACCACGCCCGGGCTCGCCGACTCGACGGTCACCGTCATCGCGAACACCGGCGACGACATCACGCTGTTCGGCCTGCGGGTCTGCCCCGACCTCGACACGCTGCTCTACACCCTGGGCGACGGCGTGCACGAGGGGCAGGGCTGGGGTCGCGCCGACGAGAGCCACCGCGTGCAGGGCGAGCTCGCCGCGTACGGCGCACTCCCCCAGTGGTTCGCGCTCGGCGACCTCGACATCGGCACCCACATCGTGCGGTCACAGTGGCTCGGGCAGGGGGTTCCCCTCAGCGAGGTCACCGCCCGGCTCGCGGCGCGGTGGGGCTTGCCGGAGAAGCGCATCGACCTGGTGCCGATGACCGACGTGCCGGTCGAGACGCACGTCGTCGTCGACGACGGCGAGGGCGGCGAGCGCGCGATCCACTTCCAGGAGTGGTGGGTCCGCCACCAGGCAGCCGTGCCGGCCCGGCGCTTCGTCGTCGCCGGGCTCGACCGCGCCACCGCCTCACCACGGGTGCTCGACGCCATCCGCCGGGCCGACGTCGTGCTGCTGCCGCCGAGCAACCCGGTGGTCTCGATCGGCATCATCCTCGGCGTGCCCGGGGTGCGAGACGCGTTGCGCGGCACCACGGCCCCGGTGGTCGGCGTGTCCCCGCTCATCTCCGGTCGCCCGGTGCGCGGCCATGCCGACGCGTGCCTCGAGGCCATCGGCGTCGACACGACGGCGCAGGCCGTCGGCGGGCTCTACGAGGACTTCCTGGACGGGTGGCTGGTCGACCCGGCCGACGCCGGCACCACCCTGCGTCGCGCCCGGGTCGAGGTGTTCGACGGGCCGCTGCTGATGAGCGACGTGTCGGCCACCGCGCGCATCGCGGAGCACGCGCTGCGGATGGCCACCGCGGTGCGCACGTGACCGAGGCGCCCGCGCCGTCACCCTCCCCGGGTGCCGGCGTGCAGGTCGTGCCGGTGCTCGGTGTGGGCGAGGTGCTGCCCGGCGCCCGACTCGCCGACCTGCTGGTCGACGCGCTCACGGCATCCGGTCTCACGCTGGGCGCCGGTGACTGCCTCGTGGTGTCGAGCAAGGTCGTCTCCAAGGCGCTGGGGCTGACGTGGGACGGCACCCGCGAGGATGCCGTCACGGCCGGCACCGTGCGCGTCGTCGCCGAGCGCCGTGGTGCCGAGGGCGTCACGCGCGTCGTGGAGTCGCTGGCCGGGCCGGTGATGGCCGCAGCCGGAGTCGACGCCTCGAACACCGGCCCGTCGGCCCGGGTGCTCCTGCTGCCCGACGACCCGGACGCCGAGGCAGCGCGGCTGCGCACCGCGCTGCTCGACCGGCTCGAGCTTCCTTCTGCCACACCGCTGGCCGTGGTGCTCAGCGACACCGCGGGGCGTCCCTGGCGCGACGGTCTCACCGACCTGGCGCTGGGCAGCGCGGGCCTGGCCGTGCTCGAGGACCTGCGCGGCGCCACCGACCACGACGGCCGCCCGCTGGCCGTGACCATGCGGGCCCTGGCCGACGAGGTGGCCGCCGCAGCCGACCTCGTGAAGGGCAAGGCCGACGGCATCCCCGCGGCGCTCGTGCGCGGGCTCGATGCCGCGTGGTTCTCCGCAGACGCCCCCGGCGCCCGCGCC
The DNA here is from genome assembly GCA_963800505.1 of uncultured Actinomycetota bacterium. GTDB lineage: Bacteria > Actinomycetota > Actinomycetes > Actinomycetales > Dermatophilaceae > Fodinibacter. The sequence goes on along the minus strand of CAWDBL010000020.1, from coordinate 220,671 downwards.
CTGGTGCGGGTGGGGCCGGGCGACTGGTTCGCCCTCGGCCACGTCGAGGCGCTGCGAGCCTCCCTGGGCGTGGCCCCCGGGAGCGCGCTGTCGCAGCAGGTCGGCATCCGGCCGGTGCAGCCCGGCGAGCCGCTCGGCCTGCGGGTGGGGCGCGTGGTGGCACTCGCCCTGCTCGACGTGCCCGACGGCTCGGCCGACGTCGGCGTCGACGAGGCGGACGGCTCCGCCGAGGTGACGCTGGCGGCTCCGGACGGCTACGACCTCGGGCGGCTGGTCGTGCGCGCGGAGGTGGCCGCGGCCTCGGAGGGGCTGGACACGCGCCAGGTGAGGCGCACGGGCACGGCGGTCACCCTGTCCTTCGGCTGAGGGGCCGCCCGTTGGCAGGGAACGGACGGCCCCCCGTCGCCGGAAGGTTCTGTGGTGGGCGCCGAGGCGTCAGCGGCGGGACTTCTCGGGCGCCGGGACCAGCTTGCGTCGGACGTCCTCGCCGATGATGCCGAGCACCACCGCGAAGGCGACCCAGCGCGCGACCACCGGGACCGCGGGGACGGTGCCCAGGAACAGGAGCGCGCCGAGCAGCGCCGTCATCAGCCAGACGAGGACCCAGAAGGTCCAGCGCAGGCCCTGACGGAGCGTGTCGAACGTCATGGAGTTGATTGTGCCATCAAGGATGGCCGAACGGTCGATGTGTCGAGGGCCGAACGGCTGATGCCGAAAGCCGCCGCCGGCTACCGGCCGCGCACCGGCAGGTGGGTGGGCGTCGACATCCGCGGGCCGCGGCGGGGCCGGTGGTGCCCGCCGAGCTCGAGGAGCCGCTGCACCCGGTAGCGGTGCCCGGCATAGGGCTCGAGCAGCTCGGCCAGGCCGTCGTCGTCGACGGGGGTGCCGGTCAGGGCCCAGCCGATGTCCTTGGCGACGTGGTAGTCGCCGAAGCTCACCTCGTCGGGTAGCCCCAGGGCGCGCTGGGCCACTTCGGCCCAGGTCCACCGGCCCACTCCCGGCAGGGCGGTCAACCGGGCCCGGGCCTGCTCGCCCGGCAGGTCGGCGCACTCCTCGAGGCGCCCGGCGCGCCCGACCGCGTGCACCACGGTGCGCGACCGGCCCGGGTCGACGCCGGCGGCCAGCCACTCCCACGACGGGATGCCGGCCCAGCCCTGCGGGGTGGGCGGCACGACGAGCCCGCGGTCCTCCCCTGCCCCGGGTGCCGGCTCGCCGAAGCGCCGGACCAGGCGCCGGTAGCCCGCGAAGGCCTCCTTGCCGGTGACCTTCTGCTCGATGATCGAGGGCACCAGGGCCTGCACGACCAGCCCGGAGCGGGGCACCCGCCAGCCGGGGAACCGACGCCACTCCTGCGCCACCAGCGGGTGGTGGGTCACGAAGCCTTCGGGGTCGTCGCGCTCGCCGAGCAGGTCGGGCACCCGCTCGAGGACCCAGGCCGCACCGCTCCCCCACACGGATGCCGCGACCTCACCCGCGCTCGGGGCCGCGGCCAGGCGCAGCGTGACCGGGCCGTCGGGGGTGCGCCAGGCGAACCACCAGCCGTGGTCGTCGCGCCGGCTGGTGGGGTCGCCCCCGCCCCTCCGGAAGGTGCCGACCACCGCACCGAGCGGCACCGGGCGGGAGGTGCGCACGACCCGCTCTTGCGCGGCGGCGCCCATCAGGACAGGTGGCGCGGCGGGACGCGCAGCGGCTGCCCCGCGGGGGTGGACGGCCCCTTGAACGCCGCCCACACGTAGGTGGGCACCAGCGGCAGTGCCGCGCGGAACGCCGCCGGTGGGACCCGCGCCGCCCAGGACGGGACGTTGTCACCGGCGGCGAAGGCGACCGGGTCGGTGAGCACGGGCAGGGTGTAGTCCCAGACGTCGTAGGCCGCGAACAACCGCCGCAGCCCGGCCGGCGTGTAGTAGCGCTCGTAGTAGTGGTCACCCTTGCCGGTCAGGCGCAGGTACCGGTCGGCCGCACCACGGGGCAGCCACGACAGGAACGGCAGCCGGTGGTGCGGCTCGACCACCTGCCAGCGGTGCCCGATGCCGAGGTAGAGCAGGCCACCGGGACGCAGCACGCGGTGGATGTCGGCGACGACGGCCTCGGGGTCGACGACGTGCTCGTAGATGTGGTTGAGCACCGCGACGTCGACCGAGTCGTCGTCGAACGGGAGGTCCTCGCCGCGGGCCAGCCGGAAGTCGACCCGCTCGCCGAAGCGGGCCCTGGCCTTCTCGAGCCCCGGCTCGTCGATGTCGACCCCGCTGGTGGTGGCCCCGGCCAGGGCCAGCTCGTCGGCGATGAACCCGGCCGAGCAGCCGACGTCGACCGCGCGCAGTCCGTCGAGCGTCTGCACCCCGAGCGCGTGCCGCACGACCGCCACGATCTTCGCGGCCTTCTGGCGCCGGCCCTGCTCGTCGAGCATCTTGGCCATGATCTCGGAGTAGGCGAGCTGCTCCTCACGCTCGCCGGGCCCTACGGAGTCGGTCACGCCGTCGATCCTAGGAGGTCGTGCCGACGTCCCCACGCCCATGCGCCCCCGGCGAGGAGCAGGTCGGCGAGCACCGCGAGGAAGCGCGCCACGACGACCACCGCGGTGGCGGCCGGCAGCGGCATCAGGGTGACGAGCAGCAGGGCGAGCACGCCGTCGCGCACCCCGACGCCGGCGGGCACGAGGACGCTGAACATCCCGGCGGCCGACGCCAGCGCGAAGCCGCCGATGCAGGTCACGAGCAGCGGGCCGAGCGGTGCCTCGGGCGCCACGCTGCGGGCGAGCACGAAGGTGCCCAACCCGGTGGAGACCCACGCGGCCACGAACCACGCCGAGGTCAGCGCCACGGCCCGCCCGGACAGGTCGTGCTCCAGCGGCTCACGACGGATCAGCTTCAGCCCTCGGGCGATGACCGCGTTGAGCAGCCGGGGCCAGAGCAGCACGCAGCCCAGGGCCACGGCCAGCACCACCCACCACCACGAGAACGCGTCGCCGCGCGACGCGACGAGGGGCTGCACCGCCGGGATGCCGAGCAGGCAGCCGGTGAGCACCGCGAGCCCGATCGACAGGATGCCGACCACGGCCATCCGCCGCCGTGGCACGAGCAGCCGGGCCCCCATCTCGGCCTGTGCGACCACGGTCCAGACCGAGCCGGGCAGGTACTTGCCGAGCTGCCCGACGAGGAACACGCTGGATGCCGGGGGGAGGGCCAGGTGGGTGCCGAGGTCCTCGAGCAGCACCCGCCAGCCCATCAGGGTGAGGATCGGCGCGAAGGTGACCAGCGCGAACGCGGCCAGCACCACCGGCACGCTGAGCTTGCGCAGCTGCCCGGAGACCTCCTGCCAGTTCGCCCACAGCGCGATGACGCAGGCCGCCACGATGACCACGAGCAGGCCGATCCGCAGGGCGTTGAGCGCCTTGGCCCTGTTCACCGGTTCACCTGTCCACCGGTTCTCCGCGCGCTCACCGGCGCCGGAAGGTGAGCCGCAGCACGGCATACGCCGGTGCGTCGTCCCCGGCCGCCTCGGTGCGGGCGTCACGCATCTTGTCGAGCACGTCGCCGTCGATGTCACCCACGAGCCGCAGGCCCAGGTCGTCGGCCCGGGCCAGGATGCCGCGCACGCCGGCCGGGCGCACGGCGAAGTCGGGGTCGTCGTCGCCGATCGGAACGGTGAGCACGAGCAGCCCACCCGAGCGCAGCGCCCAGGAGGCCTGGCCGAGGGCGTGGTCGACATCGGAGGCCGTGCAGCCGCCGGGGTGCAGCCGGGTGATGACGTCGAGGCTGGCGGTGTCGACGTCGAGCACCTCGACGGCCGCCCGCGAGCCGGTGAGCTCGAGCTCGACCGGGGCGAAGCCGACCGCGCGCGACCAGCGCCCCATCGGGCTGCCGCTGCCGCTCTCGTCGACGATCACCGACGAGCGGTGCCCGTCGTCGCGGATGCGCACGATCGCGGCGAGGGCCCCCAGGGCCGACCAGGCGGCGACCGGCTCGCCCGGGCGGGGCAGGCCGAGCGCGCGGGCGATGCCCACGGCGTCGCGGGCGTCGTCGTCGACGGCGAGCAGGTCGGTGGCGCGCACCCGCTCGGGGATGTCTGAGGGGACGAGGTCGACCACGGGGCCCCGTCGGGCCCGGATGCCGGCCACGGTCGCCCGGGCCCGCGCCACCGGGCCGAGCGGCACGACGGGACGGGCCGGCTCGACCTGGGCCGGGGCGGCGGCCAGGGCCTCGATGCCGCCGACGTAGTTGGCCCAGGGCCCGGACAGGTCAGGGGCGCGCACCTCGGCGCGCAGCCGGTCGACCACCCCCGGCTCGGCGAGGCGGCGCATGGCGGCGACGAGGGCGTCACGGTCGGACGGCGGCACGAGCAGGCCGTCGATGCCGTCGCGCACCTGCTCGGGGAAGGTGCCGACCGCGCTGGCGAGCACCGGCACGCCGTGGCTCAGCGCCAGCAGCGCGTTCTGCGAGGCGGTGGCGGTGCGGTAGGTCAGCGCGACGACGTCGTGGCGCGCCATCAGCTCCGGGATGCGTTCTGCCGGAACGTAACCCGAGTGCACCTCGACGCGACCCGCGACGCGCGGGTCTGCGGCCAGGTCGCGGACCCTGCGCCCGGCATCCCCCCACAGCTCGCCCGCGACGGTGAGGCGCAGGTCGGGCACGTCGCGCAGTGCGTCGACGAGCAGGTCGACGCCCTTGTAGTCGCGCACGATGCCCAGGGCCAGCACGCGTGGCGGGCCGGTGTGGTCGGGGCGCGGCAGCGCGGGGCCGCCGGGCAGATGGGGCGGGAGGGCGAGCTCGCGCACGTGCTGGGCGCCGAGCTCGGCCGCGAGCCGGGCCTGCTCGTCGGAGTGCACGACGACCGCGTCGACCCGGCGCAGGAGGGCCTCCATCAGCTGCCGGTCGCCGGGGTGGCCCTCGTGCGGCAGCACGTTGTGCGCGATGAGCACCGTGCGCGGCCCCGAGCCGCTCGCGGTGGTGCGCCCGACGCCGGCCGAACGCAGCAGCGCGAGGTGCGCCGGCACGACGGCCGGGATGACGTGCACGACGATGATGACGTCGACGCCGCGCAGCCGGCGACCGGCGCGCACCCAGGTGTCGGGGCGCGCCCACGACAGCACCCGCAGGCTGCGTGGGAAGGGCTCGACGTCGGCCGACCCGCCGGGCACCGACTGCTCACCGGGGTAGAGCGCCGAGGGGTAGAGGTGGCTCCACGACACGAGGGTGACGTCGTGCCCGGCATCGGTCAGCTCGTGGGCCAGCGCCGTGGTGTGTGCGGCGACACCGCCCTTGTAGGGATGGGTGGGCCCGACCAGCGCGACCTTGAGCGAGGCGCTGTCAGACACCGTCTCTCGACCTCACCACGAGGTCGGAGAGCAGCGCCAGGCTGGCGATCATGATGCCGCTGACGATGAGCAGCACCGTGCTGGCCGGGAAGTAGAACGGGTGGCGGAACATGTCGACGACCGCCTTGACCAGGCCGATCACGATCATCCACAGCGCCGGGGGCATGAGCACCTTGAGCGGGTCGAAGTACATGACCATCCGCAGCACCTGCAGGATGTAGCGGTAGGCGTCGTTGACGAAGTGGAACTTGCTGACCCCGGCCCGCTTGGCGTAGCTGGTCTCGACGTACTTGATGTCGTGCTGGTTGCTGAGGAACGCGATGGTGATGGTCGTGACGCACGAGAACCCCGCCGGCAGCAGGCGCAGGTAGGGCAGCGACACGTCGCGGCGGAACGCCCGCAGGCCGGAGTTGAGGTCGGGGATCCTCGTCTTGGTCAGCCACTCGGCGACCTTGCGGATGAACCACTTCGCCGGGACGCGCGCCCACTTGTGGGTGCCCTCCTCGGTGGTGCGGGCGCCGACGACCTGGTCGTACGTGGCGTCGTCGCGCAGGATGCGCACCAGCTCGGGGATGCGCTCGTTCTCGTAGGTCATGTCGGCGTCGGTCCACACGACGATCTCGCCGCGGGCCTGCTGGGTGCCGATCCGGCGGGCCGTGCCCGAGCCGCCGTTGCGCCGGAACGGCAGGATGCGCAGGTGGGGGTAGGTGCCCTGGGCCCGGCGGAGCACCTCGAGGGTGTCGTCGGTGCTCGCGTCGTCGATGCAGAGCACCTCGTAGGTGAGCTCGCTGGCCTGCATCGTGGCGGTGATGCGGTCGAGCTCCTGCAGCACGTGGGCGCCCTCGTTGTAGCAGGGCAGCACGATGGTGACGTAGGGGGCCGGGCCGGGACCGGCCGCGTCGTCCTCGATCGGGTAGGCCGGGTGACCGGACCGGGTGCTGGGGGCGACCGGAGCGCTGGGGGTGACCGGAGCGCCGGGGGTGACCGGAGCGCCGGGGGTGACCGGAGCGCCGGGGGCGCCCGCAGCGGGAGCCGGCGCGACGGCATCCGGGGTGATGCTCTGCAGCCGGGTGGTGGCGGCCGGGTCGTCGCTGCGACCGGCCTGCTCGCCGGCGCGGACCGAGATCTTCTCGGTGGGGGCGGCGTGGAGGTGGTCGTGGTCGTGGTCGGGCTGGTGCTCAGTCATCGCCCGCGAGCCTACCGGCGCGCGAGCCGTCCGCCGCCCCGCACCGAGGCCACAGCGGCGCGGTGCCCCAACTTTCCCGCCCGATGCGGAAAGGTTCACCTCAGCACCGCCTCGGTTCCGGTGCGAGCATGAACCTGCGGGTGCGAACCGGCGACGGAGAGGGGGACCATGAACCTCGAGAAGGTGATCTTCGGGTTCTTCGTGCTGCTCGCGGCCACCTTGAACTTCGGCTTCTTCATCGGGCCCCTGAACGACCCCAGCGTGCACAACCGCTACGAGCTGTTCGCCGCCGTCGCCGTCAACCTCATCGCGACGGTGCTGAAGTTCGGCGACCGCACCCAGATCGGCGCCGTGCACCTGGCGACCAGCCTGGTGGCCGACCTCCAGCTCATCGCGGCCGCCGTCGTGCTCGTCTACGCCAACAACGTCAGCTCGGCCGGCCTCACGCCGGACTCGATGGCCAGCGTGGTCTCGCTCTCCGGTGGCGCGCTGCTGGCCAACCTCGTCTCGGTCGTGCTGCTCGTCATCGAGACCGTCTCCTACCGACGCCGGTAGGCACCGGCGATGTCCTGGATGGAGCAGGCGCCGAGCGCCGCCGAGGTGCGCGCGGCGATCGGCCCCCCGTCGTCCGAGGCCGTCTTCCTCGTGCTGCGCCGCATGCGGGTGCCGTTCATCGTGCTCATCACGATCTTCTCGATCAGCATCCTCGGGCTCACCCTGATCCCCGGCACGTCCGACTCGGGCACCTGGCGGATGGGCTTCTTCGACGCCTTCTACTTCATGAGCTACACCGCCAGCACGATCGGCTACGGCGAGATCCCGCAGGAGTTCAACGACGCCCAGCGGATGTGGGTGACCCTGTCGATCTACCTGACGGTGGTGGGGTGGGCCTACGCCGTCGGGTCGCTGCTGTCGCTGCTGCAGTCCCGCCCGTTCAAGCAGGCGGTCGCCGCACAACGGTTCCGTCGCTCGGTCACCCGGTTGCGCGAGCCGTTCTGGCTGATGGCCGGGCACGGGCAGGCCGGTGCGCTGCTGGGCACCTGGCTCGACGAGCTCGGCCGGCGGTTCGTCGTCATCGACCGCCGTGAGGAGGCGATCGACGACCTCGACCTGGGTGCGTACGGCGCCGACGTCCCGGCGCTGGTGGCCGACGTGCGCGACCCGCAGGCACTCGCGCAGGCCGGTCTGACGCACCCCAGCTGTGCGGGCGTGCTCGCGCTGACCAACGACGACGAGGCCAACCTCGCCACCGTGATGGCCGCAGCGGTGCTGCGACCCGACCTGCCCGTCATCGCCCGCAGCCTGTCGCCGGGCATCACGGCGCGGATGCGCGAGTTCGGCAACCCCATGGTCATCGACCCCTTCGACCGGTTCGGCGACCACTTCACCGTCGCGCTGCGGGCCCCGGCCACCGAGCAGCTCTCCAACTGGCTGACCCGGGCCCCCGGGGCCGAGCTTCCCGAGGCGCACGAGAGCGTCGAGGACGGTGCCTGGGTCGTCTACGGCTACGGCCGCTTCGGCCGCGAGATGACCCGCGACCTGCGCCGCAAGGACCTCGAGGTGGTCATCATCGACGCCGGCACCGGGCTCCAGGACGACCCCGAGGGCGCCGACGAGGTCATCGTGGGTGACGGCACCAGCCGCGACGTGCTCGAGCGCGCCGGGGTCGAGCGCGCCGTGGGCTTCATCGCCGGCACCGACAACGACGTCACGAACCTCTCGCTCGTGGCCGCCGCCCGCCGGGTCAACCCGAACCTCTACGTCGTCGCCCGCCAGAACCAGCCCTCGAACACCGCCCTGTTCGAGGCCATGCAGATCGACCTGCTGCTGGTGCCCACCGCGGTCGTGGCCCAGGAGGCCCTGGCCCACATCGGCGCCCCGATGCTGTGGCAGTTCCTGGAGTCGGGGGCGCACCTCGGTCAGGAGTGGAGCTCGGAGGTGCTGGGCCGGCTGCTCGAGCGCTGCGGCCACGGGTCGCCCGAGCTGTGGGAGGTGGCTGTCGACAGCCGGGAGGCGCCTGCGGTGGCCCGCCGCTTGGAGCACCACGAGGTGCTGCTCGGGGACCTGCTGCGCGACCCGCTCGACCGCGAGCAGGTGCTCGAGGTGGTGTGCCTGATGGTCGAGGGTGACGGCGGCTCCACGCTCGCGCCGGCCGACGACCACCGGCTCGTGCGGGGCGACCGGGTGCTGCTGGCCGGCAAGGCGGCGGCCCGGCGTGCCATGGAGTCCACGCTGCTGGTCGACTCCTCCGCCGCCTACTGCCTCTCGGGCGAGCCGGCGGCGTCGAGCTGGTTGTGGCGGGCGATCACCCGTGAGGACCAGCGCGCCTGACTCGCCTCGATCGACGGCGCCCCCGCGCCCGGCATCCGACAATCCGGCATCCGGCATCCGGCATCCGGCATCCGGCATCCGGCATCAGTCGGCGTTGTCGATGAGGCGCGCGACGGCCTTCTCGATCGCCGCCTGCCGCTTCTCCTGGTCGGGGTACTCCTTGCGCAGGGTGCCCGCGATGGTGACGCCGTCCTCGTACTGCTCGATGACCCGCGGGTCGATGTACGAGGCCTTGGCGATGGTGGGGGTGTTGCCGAGGTAGGCGGAGACCTCCTCGACGGCGGCCTTGACCGCCCGCTTGCGCGACGCGGCGGTGACGGCCTTCTCGGGGCTCTCGGCGAGGGCGACGGCCGCGAGCACCGTGGCGTGCCACGTGCGGAAGTCCTTGGCGGTGAGGTCCTCGTGCACCATCTGCGAGATGTAGGCGTTGACCGCCGAGGCGTCGAGGTCGGCCCACTTCGCCTCTCCCCGGTAGGCGAGCAGCCGGGTCGAGCCGCCGCGGCGCTTGCGCATCAGGTTGAGCGAGGCGATGACCTGCGGGTCGCTGATGGTGATGGAGTGCTCGACGCCGGACTTGCCGACGAAGCCGAACACCAGGTCCTCACCCCGGCGCCGCACGTGCCGGCGCTCGAGGGTGGTGAGGCCGAAGGAGCCGTTGGCGTCGGCGTAGGCGTCGCTGCCGATGCGGAAGTAGCCGAGGTCGAGCAGCCGGGTGGCCGTGGCGGCGGCCCGCGACAACGGCATCCCCTCGTCCTGCAGGTCGGTGATCAGCCGCTCGCGCGCCTGGGCGAGCCGGGTGCCGGCCTCCTTGACGCGGTCGAACTTCATCTCGTCGCGCTTCTGCCGCCAGACCGGGTGGTAGAGGTACTGCCGGCGGCCGGCCGCGTCGGTGCCGACCGCCTGGATGTGGCCGTTCGGGTACGGGCAGATCCACACGCTCTCCCACGCCGGCGGGATGGCGAGGGAGCGGACCCGCTCGACCTCCTCGCGCGGGGAGGCGTTGGCCGTCGGCGTCGAGGTAGGCGAAGCCCTTGCCGGCCCGCCTGCGGGTCCATCCCTTCATCCTGGGGTTCACCCGTCGCAGCCGCATGCCCGGACAGTACCCACGGCCGTGGCCCCCAAGCCGGCTGGTCAGCGGCCTTCGACGGATGCCGGGCGGGACCCATTTGGCGCCTTCCTCCGGCTGTGACACGGTTGCCCCATGCCGGGCCTGTCGACAGACGCCGTCCTCGACCTCCTGCGTGAGGTCGCCGCAGAGGTCATCACGCCTCGCTTCCGCTCGCTCGCAGCGGGCGAGGTGATGGAGAAGAACCCTGGCGACCTCGTCACGGTCGCCGACCGCGAGGCCGAGGAGCTCATCACCGCGCGGCTCGTCGCCGCCTACCCGGATGCCGTGGTGCTCGGCGAGGAGGCGTTCGCCGCCGACCACTCGGTGATGGACCGCTACCTCGCGGCCGACCACGCCTTCACGGTCGACCCGGTCGACGGCACCAAGAACTTCGTGCACGGCTCCCCCGACCACGCCGTCATGGTGGCCGAGACCGTCGGCGGCGAGACCGTGCGCGGCTGGATCTGGCAGCCCGAGCACGAGGTGGGCTGGGTGGCCGAGCTGGGCGCCGGCACCTGGCGCGACGGCACCCGCGTGCACACCACCCCGGTGCCCGACGACCGCGACCCGCAGGGCGTCACGTCGATGTGGGCGATGCGCGACCAGCGCCTCGGCGACCTGCCGGCGATGCGGCTGTCCTGGGTGTGCTGCGGCGTCGACTACCCCAAGCTCGTCGAGGGGGCCACCGACTACATCGTCTACAGCCGCTCCAACCCGTGGGACCACGCGCCGGGCAGCCTGCTCGTCACCGAGGCCGGCGGCACGGTCGGCCACCCCGACGGCACCCCCTACGGCCCGCGCTCGCTGCGGCCGGGCCTCGTGGTCGCCGTCGACCGCCCCACGTATGCCGTGGTGCAGCGCCGCGTCGCCCCCACCTTCGCCCGCTGACCCGCCACCCCGCTCGACCCATCGGCCGCTCCGGGAACACCCCGCCCACCGGATGCCGTCCCTCCTGTGACCTATTGGTCGATCTGAGGACACCCGTCCCGCCAGCGCCTGGAGTCCGACCACATGCACCCGCGACCTGACCCGGGCTACCACCTGGTAGATGCACTGATCGCAGCACCTACTGCGCCGTAGCGGGTGCCGGGTCGAAAGAAGCCCTCAACTCGACGTCGGCTACCACCTGGTACCTCGAGTGATCGGTTCACCTACGGCGCCGTAGCCGACGCCGGGTCGTGGGAGGTCCGCAATCCGACGCAGCAGTCGGATGCCGTCGGCTCGGGTTCGTCCTCCCGACTCGGGTCGTTGCTCCCGGCTCGGGTCCGTACTCCCGTTGCGCGCCGCTGCAGCAGCACGAATCCGGAGCAACGACACACATCCGGAGCAACGACCCGAGCCGGCAACAGCGCCAGAAGCAGAGGGATGCCGACGGCGAGCCGGCCAGAGCGGAAGGAGCGAAGCGGCGGGATGCCGGAGGCGAGCCGACCACGGCGGAACGAGCGGAGCTGTGGGATGCCGTGGGCGAGCCGACCACGGCGGAACGAGCGGAGCTGTGGGATGCCGTGGGCGAGCCGATGGACGGGTCTGGCGGGAGCGCCCGCGAGCGCCAGCGAGTGGGTGCGGATGGTCAACGGCCGCACACGGCATCCCACCGCGCAGCGGTCAGGCGAAAGCGCGACCCAGCCCAGCGTCCCCCAACTGACCTATTGGTCGATGTGAGGACACCCGACCCACCGGATGCCGTCCCCCGTGTGACCTATTGGTCGATGTGAGGACACCCGACCCACCGGATGCCGTCCCCCGTGTGACCTATTGGTCGATCTGGGGACGGGGTCAGGGGGCGGGGGCGAGGGCGTTGGCCATCCAGACCCGCAGCGGCAGGGGGTCGGTGTGCGACGGCCTCTGCTCGAGCACGTGCTCGTCCTCCTGCACAGTCGTGTTGACCACCAGGTTCGGGTCGACCCCGAGCCGCCGGATCGCCTCAGCCGAGTCGGCACCCAGCAGCACCAACCGGTCACCACGCGAACCGATCTCGCGTGACATCGTCGCCACGGTGCTCGCCAGCTGCTCCGGGTCCGACCGCAGGGCGGACGTCGTCGACAGGGCCGGCACCCCGCACATGCCCCGCACCACCTGTGGCCACTCGTTGGCGGCGCGGGAGTCGACGGCCAGCACGACGTCGGTGGTCGGGTCGAGCCGCGCACACACCTCGTCGACCGCAGCCAGCGACCCGCGCTCGACGCCACCGCCCCGGTGCGGCCAGGTGGCGGTCGCGGCCGGAACGACCACCAGCGCCGCCACGACGACAGCGACCACCACTCCCACCCACCGGCGACCCGAGGCGGCGGCCCGGCGCAGCGCCCAGTCGACGCCGGTGGACACCAGGGCCACGACCAGGGGCAGCGTGATGAGCAGCCGGCGGTCGGCCCACGGGTGGTCGGGCGTGATGCCGGGGCGCGCGAGGGTGAGCAGCGTCGACCCCGCTGCGACGAACAGCACGGGCAGCCAGGTGTCGACCCGGTGCTCCCCCGCCGACAGCACGGCACGCCGCATCAGGACGGCCAGCACCGCCAGGGAGATCACGAGGGCCACCGGCCCGACGTACCACGACAGCCAGGCCACGCTCTGCTCGGCGTAGGTGCGCCCGCCGTCGACCGGCAGCCCCTGCCGCGCCTGCATGCCGGCGACGTAGCGCGCCCCGGGGTCGTCCGGGCTCTGGCGCACGGTCTGCCAGAGCGGCCGGCTCGCGAGGTAGAGCCCGGCCACCACGACCGCGCCGGCCGCCACGTCGGGCAGCCACCGCACCACGGCCCCTGGCAGCCGCCAGCCACGCCGCCACAGCACGAGCGCCACCCACGACCCGCCACCGATGAGCACGCCCAGCGCCAGCAGCGGCACCAGGCTCCCGGCGATGGAGGCGAGGTACTGCCACGACAGGCCGACCGCGGCCACCGCCGCCACCAGCAGCGACCCGGCCAGGCCGACGAGCACCGGCCGTGGCCAGCGGGCGCGGAACGCCGCACCCAGGGCCAGCACCGGCAGCAGCAGCACGACCTCGCGCAGGGCGTCGACCCGCACCAGCCCGGTGCCACCGAGGAGCACCCCCGCCAGCAGCCCGGCCCGCGCCGAGGAGTCGCGCAGCACCAGCGAGCGCAATGGCGCCCGGCCGACCACGCATCCCCTGGGACGACGCGTCGCCCACGAAACCGGCTGCCCCGGTGGCCGGCTCGACCCCGCCACCGGCCCCCACGGCATCCCGGCCCGCGGCGACGGCCAGGGTGACCGCCAGCAGACCGGCGCTCAGGGTCAGCATCGCCAGCGGCTCGGAGTAGGTCGCCCGCGCGGTGTGGACCACCGGGAAGAGGATGCCGGTGACGGCCGCGGTCGCGACCCCCACCCACGGGCCCGCCACCCGGGCGACCAGCAGGCCGAGCGCCAGCAGCGCCAGCCCCATCGACAACGCCGGCAGCAGCAGGGCCACCCCGGCACCCCCGGCCCACCAGCCGAACGCGTAGACCACCGCCGGCCCCACGACGAACTGCGGCTGCACGGCAGGGGACGCGCTCGAACCGACCTCGAAGAACGCCGGGCTCGCCAGGGTCACCCCAGGCAGGTCGAGCACCCCGGCGCCACCGACCGTCTCGGGGTCGACCGCCACCACCCGCGCGTGCGTGGTCGCCAGGCTGACCGCGGCCTGCAGGTTGCTCGCGGCATCACGCCGGGGCAGCACCTGCTCGGAGTGCGTGGCCCCCGCCCATCCCGTGAACCCGACCACCACGGCGACCAGCGCCACCGCGGCCGCGACCGGCATCCGCACCGGTGGCAGCAGGCGCACGCTTAACCAACACCCCACGGCGAGAACCAGACCCACGGGCCAGGCGACCCACGGCGACCACCACCCGAGCGCGGAGAGAGCCGCAGCGGCGGCGCTCACCGCGACGACCCAGAGGGCCGAGCCGACGGCGAGCGCGGGGAGGAGGCGGGCCCTCACGACCCCATGCTGGCGATGTGCTCGATGATGCCGGTGGTCGACACCGAGGGCGTGCGTGGTAGGTAGACGACCTCGCACACGTCGCTCACCCAGTCGAACTTGCCGGCCCAGTCGTCGCCCATCACCAGCACGTCGGCCCCGTGCTCGAGGATGTAGTCGCGCTTGAGCTCGAGGGACTCCTCGACGAAGACCTCGTCGACCACCCGCAGGCTCGCGACGATCTCCATCCGCTCGTCCTGGCTGTAGACCGGCGCCCGGCCCTTCTTCGCGATGTTGAGCGCGTCGGCCGAGACCCCCACGACGAGCTTGTCGCCCAGTGCCGCGGCCCGCTGCAGCACCCGGATGTGACCGACGTGGAACACGTCGAAGGTGCCGAAGGTGATGACCGTGCGGGCGCTCATGGCAGCGAGCCTAGTGGCCGCGAGACCACACCCCGACCCGCCCCGCACTAGGGTCGCCACGGTGAGCACCCCACCCGAGTCCCCGGCCGTCCTGCTCCGCCGACTGGTGTCCGCCGACCCGGGCCGGCCGCGCATCACCGTCTACGACGACACCGACTCCCCCACCCGCGGCGAGCGCATCGAGCTGTCGGCGCGGGTGCTCGCCAACTGGGTCGCCAAGGCCGCCAACCTCCTGCGCGACGACCTCGACGTCGGCCCCGGCTCGGTGGTGCTGCTCGACCTGCCCCCGCACTGGCGCACCCTCTACTGGGCGTTCGCGGCGTGGTCGGTGGGCGCCTGCGTCGAGGTGCCCGCCCAGCGCACGAGCGCGGATGCCGGTGCCGGCACCGGCGTCGTCGGCCGCCACCACCGCTGCGCCCGACGTCGTGGTGACGGATGCCGTCGACGTCGCCGCCGCCGCGCCCGAGGCGGTGCTGGTGACCCTCGCCGCCCTGGCCCGCTCGGCGGCCGACCCGGTGCCGGCCGGCGTGGTCGACGAGGCGCGCGAGCTCGCCACGCACGGTGACGTGTTCGACGGCTGGGCCGAGCCGGACGGCAGCGAGCCCGCCCTGCGGGCCGCAGGGGTGCTGCTCACCTACGCGGACCTCCCGACCGGCTCGAGCGGTGGGTCGCAGCGGGTGCACACCGGCACGGCCGACACCGCCGGGCTGCTCCGCCTGGCGCTGACGGTGTGGGGGGCCGACGGCTCGCTGGTGCTCAGCCGGGGCGAGCCCGACCCGGCGGTGCTGGCGGCGCGCCTGACCGCGGAAGGGGTCAGCGCGGCATCCGCGTCCCCCTAGGCCATCAGCGCCTTCCAGACCTTGGCGTCGGTCACGCCGGTGACCGCCAGGCCCTTGGACTTCTGGTAGGCCTTGACCCGCGCCTCGGTGAGCCGGCCGTAGGACCCGTCGAGGACGAGACCACCCAGCGCCTTCTGCAGCGCCTTGACGGCCTCGCCCTTCGACCACAGCCGCAGGGTCAGCCCGGCGTACTTGGCGAGGGGGTGGGCCGCGGGGGTGGCCGGGGCCGGTGCGATCACGGCGCCCATCAGGGCGAACCACACCGTGCGGTCGACGACCCCGGTGGCCGGCAGCCCCTTCGACTTCTGGTACGCCGTGACCCGGGCCTCGGTGGCCGGGCCGAAGGAGCCGTCGACGACGAGCCCGCCGACGGCCTTCTGCAGCGCCTTGACCGCCGTGCCGGACGAGCCGCGGCGCAGCACCGTCGTGGTGTAGGACGAGAGCGCGCTGGTGCGGGTCGGCACCAGCTTGAGGTACAGCATGGTCGCCCAGGTGGGGTTGTCGAGCTTCCTGGTCGCGGGAACGCCGTGCCCGGACTGCCAGGTGCCGAGCGCGGCAGCGGTGAGCGGCCCGAACCTGCCGTCGGCGCTCGCGCCGACCACCTTCTGCGCCAGGGTGACGTCGGCGCCGCTGGCGCCCTGGACCAGCAGCGGGTAGCCACTGGCCGTCCGGGGCGCCGGTGTGGGCACCGGCGGCGGGGTGCTGGTCGGACCGGTGAGGGGTGTGGTCACCGCGACGCCGCTCCACCACGACGTGCGCTTGTAGGCGCCGTCCCAGTTGAACGAGAAGTGGATGTGGTCGGTGTGCGGGGAGACGCCCGTGTAGACGGTCCAGCCGCGCTCGGGCGCCCAGGCCTTCCACTGCTGGCGGTTGAAGATGATGTAGTTGATGCCGAAGCGACGCGCCATCGCACCGGGACGGCCCTGGGCGTCCGGCGCCGCCAACCACCGGGTCAGCGCGTTGGCCAGCGCCATGTTGGCGGGCTTGCGTGAGTCGATCATCCAGTCCAGCGCCCGGCCCTCACCGTGCTCGGCGGCGCACGTGCGCAGGATGCCGTAGGTGTGGGTGCCGTACGTCGCGTTGAGCAGCTTGGCGAACGCGACCGCGCCGGGCTGGTTCACCGTGAGGCACCGCGTGCCCTTCTGGTAGAACGCGGCGACGTCCAGCGCCGCCGGCAGGGGCCTCGAGGGCTTCGGGAAGGGGATGGTCGCGGCCTGGGCCGGCGAGGAGAACAGTGGAAACGCGATCATGGATGCCGAGACCGCACCGAGCGTGCGAAGGGGCAGGTGGCGCTCGGGGCGGGGCGCGAGCTGGGGCGTGGACACGGCGGAGAGCTCCTCGGGCACAGGGGGCGCCCTCGCGAGGAACGAGGACACACCAGATGCCTCACGTCACGTACGTCGCAGAGGACAACATCCGTCACACAGACACCTTGGCCTGACAGTTGTCCCACTAGTTCCACGCGGCTCGCAATCGAAAGCGCAAAATTACACCGATGTATCTATTCTCGACCGCATCTCGCCCGCACGATCTTCGTCGTGGAGTGAGCAATGCCACAGATCCTTCGTCTGCCCCGAACCGCCTCCCCCGGGCGGCGAGCGGGCCGCGCGCCTCACTAGAGTGCCCGGCATGGACAAAGTCGTCTCCACCCCTGCCGACGCCGTCGCCGGGATCACCGACGGGGCCACCCTCGCCGTCGGCGGGTTCGGGCTGTGCGGCATCCCCTCCGTGCTCATCGCCGAGCTGCACGACACCGGCGTGCGCGACCTCGAGGTGGTCTCCAACAACTGCGGCGTCGACGGCTGGGGCCTGGGCGTGCTCCTGGCCTCGGGCCAGATCCGCCGGGTCATCGCCTCGTACGTCGGCGAGAACAAGGAGTTCGCCCGTCAGTACCTCGAGGGCGAGCTCGAGGTCGAGCTGACGCCGCAGGGCACGCTGGCCGAGCGGCTGCGGGCCGGCGGGTCCGGCATCCCGGCGTTCTTCACCCCCACGGGGGTCGGCAGCCAGGTCGCCGACGGCGGCCTGCCCTGGCGCTACGCCGCCGACGGCAGCGTCGCGCTCGCCTCGCCGCCGAAGGAGGTGCGGGTCTTCGAGCACGACGGCGTCGAGCGCGAGTACGTGCTCGAGCACGCGATCGTCGCCGACTTCGGGCTGGTGCGCGCCTGGAAGGGCGACCGCCACGGCAACCTGGTGTTCAACAAGAGCAGCCGCAACTTCAACCCGCTCGCCGCGATGGCGGGCCGGGTCACCGTCGCCGAGGTGGAGGAGCTCGTCGAGCCCGGTGAGCTCGACCCCGACACCGTGCACCTACCCGGCATCTACGTGCAGCGGGTGCTGCCACTGACCCCCGAGCAGGCCGCCGACAAGCGCATCGAGAAGCGCACCGTGACCCCGAGCAAGGAGTCCTGAGCCATGCCCCTGACCCGTGAGCAGATGGCCGCCCGGGCCGCCGCCGAGCTCGAGGACGGCGCCTACGTCAACCTCGGCATCGGCCTGCCGACCCTGGTGCCCAACTACGTGCCCGACGACGTCGAGATCGTCCTGCAGAGCGAGAACGGCATCCTCGGTGTGGGCGCCTACCCCACCGACGACGCCGTCGACCCCGACCTGATCAACGCCGGCAAGGAGACCGTCACGGTGCGCCGCGGCGCCTCCTACTTCGACTCGGCCACCTCGTTCGGCATGATCCGCGGCGGCAAGGTCGACGCCGCCATCCTCGGCGCCATGCAGGTGTCCGCCGGTGGCGACATCGCCAACTGGATGATCCCCGGCAAGATGGTCAAGGGGATGGGCGGGGCGATGGACCTCGTGCACGGCGCCAAGAAGGTCGTCGTGCTGATGGAGCACGTCGCCAAGGACGGCTCGCACAAGATCGTGCAGGAGTGCTCGCTCCCGCTGACCGGCAAGGCCGTCGTGCAGCGGATCATCACCGACCTCGCCGTCATCGACGTCACCGACGAGGGCCTGGTGCTGCGTGAGCTCGCGCCCGACGTCACGCTGGAGCAGGTGCGCGAGGCCACCGGCGCCCCCCTCGCCGTCGACCTCGCCTGACCCGCAACCCTGGCCAGGTCGGGCTCAGGGCAGGATGGTCGAGAACATGTTCCACCCGGTGCCGACCCGCTTGGCCGCGCCCACGCCACCGCGTCCGTCGCCCGGCAGCAGCCAGAGACGACCGTCCGCGGACCGGGCGAGCACGTCGGACCTGCCGTCACCGTTGAAGTCGCCGGGCGAGGTCAACGCCGTGTACTGCGCCCACCCGGTGGCCACGGTCGTGCTCGGCAGGATCCAGCCGCCCGCGCCGTTGCCGCGATACATCAACACGGTTCCGTCGGCAGCGCGCGCCAGCAGGTCCGGCCGACCGTCGCCGTTGAAGTCACCCGGGCTGAACAGTGCGGTGAAGCCGCCCCAGCCGTGCCCGATCTGCTTCCCGGCACGGGGCACGAACCCGCCCTGCCCGGTGCCCGAGTACAGGAACAACGCACCGTCGGCCCGTCGAGCGATGACGTCGGTGAACTTGTCACCGTCGAAGTCACCGACGGGGATCACCAGGTTGTGGACCGTCCAGCCCGAGCCGATCCGCACCGGGGCGGCGAAGGTGCCGTTGCCGTTGCCGTGGCGCATGAAGAGCAGGCCGGCGGTGTCCTGCACCATCAGGTCCGAGATCGCGTCGTCATCCCACGTGCCGGCCGTGAGCACCTTCGCGTAGGAGTCCCAGCCCGACCCGGAACGGATCGGCGTCTTCCATCCCCCGGCCCCGGTGGTCGGGTACACCCGCAGCGCACCACCGGAGGCGTCGACCGCCACGACGTCGGCGTGACCGTCGCCCGTGACGTCGCGAGGATACGACGGCGCCGAGGCCGAGCTCCTGGGCCCGGTGAGGGGTGTGGTCACCGCGACGCCGGTCCACCACGAGGTGCGCTTGAGGGCGCCGTCCCAGTTGAACGTGAAGTGGATGTGGTCGGTGTGCGGGACGCTGCCGGTGTACGGGAACCAGCCGCGCTCGGGCGCCCAGGAACCCCACTCCTGGCGGTTGAAGATGATGTAGTTGATGCCGAAGCGGCGGGCCATCGCTCCGGGGCGCCCCTGGGCGTCAGGGGCCACCAGCCACCGGGTCAGGGCGTTGGCCAGCGCCAGGTTGGCGGGCTTGGTCGAGTCGATCATCCAGTCGAGCGCGCGACCCTCACTGTGCTCGGACTGGCCGCACTGGCGCCGGATGCCGTAGGTGTGCGTCCCGTAGGTCGCGTTGAGCAGCTTGGCGAACGCCACCGCACCGGGCTGGTCCACGGTGAGGCAGAGGGTGCCCTTCTGGTACGGCGCGACCACGTCGAGGGCGGCCGGCAGCGTGCGCGAGGGCTTCGGGTAGGGGATGGCCGCGGCCTGGGCCGGCGACGTGAGCAGCGAGAACGCGATCATGAGGGCCGACAGGGCGCCCAGGGCGCGCACGGGGATCCGGCGGGCATGGCGGCGGGCATGGCGAAGCTCGGGCTGAGGTGTGGTCACGGCGGTGCTCCTCGGGCAGGGGGCGCCTCCGGCAGGGGGAGAAGGCGCACCGGGCACCTCGTGCCGCGGAGGTCCCGACGGGCAGTTCCGCGATGCGAAGACACCCTGGTACTTCAGTTGTCCCATCGGTGACGTGGGGTCCGCAGTCGAATGTCTCCAATTGCACGGATGTGCTCTCAGGGAACTCATCCCGTAGCGGCACGAACGACGAGGGCGGATGCCGTGACCCGGCATCCGCCCTCGTCGTCAGGTCGCGCTCGGGTCAGAGCGGCCAGGTCGTCCAGGTCGCCCAGGTGGCGGTGCCCGCCACGGTGCTGTCGAGCAGCAGGGAGCCCGTGTCGTTGCCCGCGAACACCACCAGCGCGCCGTCGGAGGCGCGGCGGCCCACGACGTCGTCCATACCGTCACCGTTGACGTCACCGGGGCCGATGAGCTTGCTGTAGCCGGCCCAGGACCCGCTCAGGGTGGTCGGTGACCCGACCGTGCCCTTGCCGGTGCCGGGGTAGAGCAGCAGCGCGTCGTCGCTGGCGCGGATCGCGAGGATGTCGAGCTTGCCGTCGCCGGTGAGGTCGCCGGGCGAGAGCACGGTGCGGTAGGCGTTCCAGCCCCTGCTCGAGGTGACGAGGATCGTGTTGAGCACCCGGCCCGCACCGTCGCCGCGGTAGACCTTGAGCTGACCCGACGTGGTGCGGGCCAGGAAGTCGGTGTGCCGGTCGCCGTCCAGGTCGCCCGCTCCGGCGACCAGGTTGATGGTGTCCCAGTCGCTGCTGATGGCCACCCGCGGGTAGAACCCACCGGCGCCGTTGCCCGGGTGGTAGTAGAGCGTGCCCGCCTCGCGCTCGACGACGTCGTGGCGGTTGTCGGCGTCCCAGGCGCCGACGTCGGCGAGCAGCCCGCGGGCGCCCCAGCCGGCACCCATCGACTTCGCGGTGAAGCCGCCGGCGCCGTTGCCGGAGAGCAGCCGCATCGTGCCGCCCGGGTCGACCGCGATCAGGTCCGTACGCGAGTTGCCGTCGAGGTCCTTGGGGAAGGACGCCGCCGAGGTGGCCGGAGCGGTGGTGACGGTCCACCAGGTGGTGCGCAGGCCCATCGCGGACTGGAAGGAGGCGCCGGTGACGGTCTTGGAGCCGGCCGACCCGATGACGGTCACGCTCGAGATGCGCCCACCCCAGGCGTTGAAGCCGTCACGCTTGTCGATGCGCAGCGCCTTGAGCGTGCCGGTGGTCGGGTACGCACCCTCGATCTTGCTGATCGACAGCGAGGTGGTCCACTGGCTCGTGCTGCCGGCCGGCAGGTTGTCATAGGGGTCGGCCTTCGACACCTGGTAGGCGAGCGAGGACGCCACCGTCTGGCCACCGTTCGAGGAGCCGAACTGGGTGAGGGCCGGGGCCCCGCCGTAGAAGACGCCGAGCCCGCTCGTGGCGGTCACCGCAGCGGTCGTGGTGCTGTACTCGCGGGGCACCAGGGTGCCGCTCGCGGTGTAGCCGGCCAGGCCCCGGTAGACCTGGCACGACGTCGAGTCGCACACGTCGAAGGCCGAGCCCGTCGGCTGGTGCGCCATCTCGTACGCCGCGAACGTGCGGGCCGCCACGGCCTGCACCTGCAGGGCGGTGGCCGGCCATGACGGCGACATCTCGGAGGGCACGACGCCCTGCAGGTAGTAGTTCATCGACAGCACGCTGAGGGTCATCACCCCGGAGCCCGACCGGACGCTGCGGATCGTGCGGCGGTAGTCGCGCTGGGTGCCGTCGGGCATGACGACCCGTACCTTGCCGAGCACCGTGTCGCTGAACGACAACGGCTTGGTGACGGCCTTCCAGCTGCTCGTGCTCCGCCAGACCCCGGCCTGCAGCCACTGCAGGCTCAGGCCCGTGCCGTCGGCGACGACGCGCCACCGGGCGCGCAGCGTGCCGTCGGAGTTCTTGACGTTGAGCGAGCCGGTCTTCGTGCCGTCGGAGACGACGAGGTGCGGGGTCGTGGCCAGCTGGGTGCTCGACGAGCCGAGCGCGGTGAGCTTGACGCGCACCGTCGGGTTGCCGATGGCCGTGCTGCGGGTGGTGCCGGGGTAGTAGAACGCCAGGGTCTGGTCGCGGGTGAGGCCGCTGAGGGCGGCGCCGTAGGCGCCGTACTGGCTCATCCCGAGTCCGTGCCCGTAGCCGCGCCCGGAGATGGCGAACGAGGTGCCCGCCGGGCGGTTGTACGTCTCGACCACGGCGACCGCCGCGGTGCCGGTCGTCGAGGGCAGGCCGCCCTTGTAGGTCGCGGTGGCGGTGCTGCGCACCGTGGCCAGCTTGGAGTACATCAGGTCACCGGGGCACGCGGTGAGGCCGTAGTCCCGGTGCCCGGACACCCGGGGTTCGGTGATCACCTTCCCGGCCGGCCAGCGCGTGCTGCCCGCGGAGGTGAAGCTGGCCGAGGTGTCGGGGCTCCAGCCGTTGAGCCAGGCCTTCCAGCCGATCAGCTTGCCGATGGCCGTCAGCACGGCCGCGGACGGCGCGACGGCACCGGCCGTGCCGGGGTCGTGGTTCCCGATCGAGGAGACCCCGAACGTCTGCGAGTTGAAGCCGCCCGCCTGGGCGCCGACCACGTTCGTGGACATGCCTCCGAAGCGGCCCTCGTACAGGCGTCCGAAGCGGTCGACGAAGAAGTTGTACCCGACGTCGCACCAGCCGTTGCCGGTGACGTGGTAGGCGTAGATGCTGCGGAGCAGGGCCGCGGTACCCGCGGCGGTGTAGGTGTTGGCGTTCACCGTGTGGTGCACGATCGCGCCCTTGACGCTGGCCACGTAGTCGGGGCTGCTGCAGGTGCGCAGTCTCTCGTCGGCGCCCCACTGGGCCCGGGTGATGATGGTCGGCTGCACGACGGCGGCCGAGGCGCTGGCTGCCGGGACGTCGGCCAGCGACGCGTCGGCGGCGCTGGCGCCACCATCGACGAAGGTCGCCTCCAGACCCGTCAGGCGGGCCGTGGCGGTGCTCGCGCTCACTCGCACCTGCACCTGCTCGGACCCGGTCACCCCCACCGGTTCGGTCGCGACCCTGGCTCGGGCTGCCTCGGCACTGCCCGGGTCGGGAGCGGAGTCGCTGAGGGGCACCGCGGTCCACGGCCCCCACCGTCCTGAGGTCCTGCTGCGGACCGTCACGCTCACACCGCGGGCTGCGGCGGCATCCGGGAAGCCCACCCCGACGACGTCGGCATCGCCGGTGGCGCGGGTGAGCAGGCTCTCGACGGTCGCGGTGCCGCTCGTGGTGGCGGCACCGGTGGTGGCGGCGCTCGCGGCGGCAGCCGGGGCGACCACGACGGGCGCCCCCGCGGGCATGGGCACCCTCTCGACCGAGGGTCGCACGGCGTGCGGTGCGGCCCCCACCGAGACGACGGGGCCGACGACGGCGCTGGTGGCGAGCAAGGTGGACACGGCGAGGATGCGGACTGTTCTCATGGGTCGACCTAGAAAGGTTCGGTGACCCACCCGTCGAGCCGGCCGCGGCGGAGCGGTTCAGGGGAACCCGGCAGGTGGCTGCGGTTGCGTCACCAACAGTTTCACCTCGGGCACACGCGCATCTCCCGTACCACGAAAACGTGATGCACGACGCTCGGTATGCTGCTGCGATGCCGCAGGAGCCGTCCGCCCTCGACGGGCCGGATCCCGGCCTCCAGGCGGCCCCGACTCCGGTCGCCCCGGACCCCGTCGCCCCGGCCCCTCCCGCCGACGCGAGCCTGCGCTCCCGGGCGGCCCTGAGCACCTACGCCACGGCGGTGCAGGGCCTGGCCCGGCTGCTCTACGGCGTGCTCATCGGCCACCTCGGCTCGAGGGTGCTGCTCGGCCAGACCACCACCTCGCTCTCGCTGTCGGTGTTCGCCAGCCAGCTCTGGGCCGCGCCGGCCTCCGTGGCCGGCACCCGGTTCGTGGCGGCGCAGGCCACCCTCGGGAAGGACGAAGCCGCGAGGGTCGTGGCCCGCCACCTGGCGGTCCAGAGCGCCCGGCTCGCCCTGGTGATCCCCACGGTGGTGGCCCTCATCGGGTCCCTGGTGCTCGGGTTCAGCGCGGCGCACACCATCGGCACCGTCCTGCTGGCGTTCGCGTACTCGATGTACACCACCCTGCGCGGCATCAAGTACGGGGCCCTGCAGTTCCGGTACGTCGCGGTCTGGGACACCGTCGCCGGTGCCACCGCGCTGGTCGCCGTCACCGTGGTGCTCGCCCTCGACCTCACCGCACTGGCCCTGCTCCCCCTGGCCCTGGGCTACGCGCTGTTCGCCGTGGTCTCCTGGCCGGCGCGGGTGGCGGGCCGGGTCGACCCCGCCCTGCGCCGCCAGATCGACCACTTCGTGCTGTTCGGTGCGGTGAGCGGTCTGGCCAGCGGCGGGCTGCTCCAGCTCTCCCAGCTCGCCGCCCACCACTACGCCGGGCCTGCGCAGGCGGGCGACTTCGGCGCCGCGCTCACCCTCGCGACACCGGCATCCATGCTCTCCGTCGCCCTCAGCACGGTGCTCGTTCCGCCGCTCGTGGCGGCCGCGGGCCGCGGCGACCGCGCCGCGGTGCACGCCCAGAGCGACGCCATCGCGCGACGCCTCACCGCGATCTTCGGCGGGTTGTTCGGCGTCCTGGTCATCGTCAGCCCGCTGGCGATCGCCGTCATCTGGGGCCCGGAGTTCTCGGCGGCGGCGACGATCCTGCCGATCCTGCTGGTGGCCGTGATGCTCACCTCGATCGCACTCGGTGCGGCCACGACGCTGCAGTCCACGCGGGTCCGCGGTCCCCGCGCGGTCGCCTACGTCAACCTGGCGGGGTTCGTCGTGAGCCTGGCCGTCTGGCCGTTCCTCGCCCCCCGCTACGGCACGGTCGGGGTGGCCGTGGGCTACCTCATCGGCTCGGGGCTGGCCTCGCTCGGCCTGCTCGCCACCGTCTGGTGGGTCGAGCGGCACCGCTGGCTCGGCCTGGCCGCCAAGCTGGTCGGCGGCACGGCGGTCGTGCTCGGCCTCGCTGGGCTGGCCCGACGGGTCGACGGGCCGGCCGGTGCGCTGGCCCAGCTGGGCGCCGCAGCCGTCTTCGCACTGGCGTGGCTGCTGCTCAACCGCCGCGACGTCGCCGCCCTCTGGGCGACCGTGAGCGGGCGCAGCACCACCGGCGCGAGCGCCTAGGATGCACGGGTGACGCCCACGCTCACCGTGTTGATGACCGCCTACCACGGCACCACGGTCGAAGAGCTGGAGCGTTCCGTCGCCTCCATCACCGGCCAGACCCGGCCGCCCGAGGAGTTCCTCGTCGTCGTCGACGGTCCCGTGCCCGAGGCGCTCGATGCGGCCCTGGTGCGGGCGGCCACCGCCCACCCCGTGCTGCGCGTCGAGCGGCTGTCCCGCAACGTCGGCAGCGGGCTGGCCTCGGCCCACGGCCTGGAGCTCGCGACCGGTGAGTTCGTGGCCCGGCACGACTCCGACGACGTCTCGCTCCCCCACCGCCTCGAGCGCGAGATGGATGCCGTCGTGCGGCACGGCCTCGACCTGGTCGGGTCGGCGATGCTCGAGTTCGAGGGCAGCCCCGACCGCATCATCGGGGTGCGCCGCAACCCGCGCACCCATGAGCAGATCGCGGCCCGGATGCGGCTGAACAACCCGATCAACAACCCGACGGTGATCTTCCGGCGGCAGCTCGCCCTCGACGCCGGGGGCTACGCCGACCTGCGCTACATGCAGGACTACGACCTGTTCGCGCGCCTGCTGGCCGCCGGCGCGCGCGCCGAGAACCTCGACGAGCCGCTCGTGCTGTTCAACGCCGGCGACGCCATGATCGCGCGCCGCGGCGGCTGGCGGATGCTGCCCTACGAGTGGGACATCCAGCGCCGGCTGCGCGCCACGGGCACGATCGGCACCGTGCTGCTGGTGCGCAACATGATCGCGCGCGGCGCCTTCCGCCTCATCCCGCCCACCCTGCTGCGGCGGGTGTACCCCGTGCTCTTCCGCCGTGAGCACGACGCGCCGGTCGGCCCCGTCGACGGACAGACCGGGGAGGTGCGGTGACGCCACCGCTGATGACCTTCGTCATCGTGTCGTACGGCGGCGTCGACGACGCCGTCCGCCTGGTCGGCTCGCTCGGCGCCCGCGAGGCGGTGGGCATCGTGCTGTGCGCCAACAAGCCCGGCGACACCGACGCCGCCGAGCGGGCCTTCGCCCACGACCCCCGGGTGCGGGTGCTCGCGTTCGAGGACAACCCCGGCTACCTGCCGGCGCTGCAGCGAGCGCTCCCGCACGTCGACACCTCCGCGCCGGTGGTGCTGTGCAACTGCGACCTGGTCGCCGACCCCGGGCTGGTCGACGAGCTGCTCGCGCAGGTGCGGGCGTTCCCGGATGCCGGGTGGCTGGCGCCCGCCGTCATCGGGAGCCGCGGCGTCGACCAGAACCCGAACCTCCTCGCGCCGCCGTCTGCCCGCTGGCTGCTCGCCCTCTCCGCGGTGCACCGGTTCCCCCGGGTGGCCGACCTGCTGCTGCTCCGCGAGGAGGGGCACAGCTCGCGCACGCTCACCGGCGTCGAGCCGGGCGCCGCGGTCTTCGCGGGCCACGGCTCGGTCATCGTGCTCACGCCCCGGTTCTTCGCCGCCGGCGGGTCGTGCGACTACCCCTTCGCCCTCTTCGGCGAGGAGCTGTGGTTCGCCCGCGAGTGCTCGCGCCTGGGCCTGGAGGTGCGCTACGTGCCGAGCGCCGCGCTCCGCCACACCGAGCACGCCGCGACCGGGCACCGGCGCCGCGGGGCCGTGGCGCGCGTCAAGTACGACGGGCTGCGCTACTGGGCGCGCGCGGCGGCGGAGGCCGGGTGGTGACATCCCCCCGTGCGGCGTTCAGGGCGCAGCCCCGCTCACCCGTACGCTGGTCGCGATGAGCACCAGCGCCCCCTCCACCAACGACGACGTCTGGCTCGTGGTCCCCCTGTACAACGAAGGGTCCGTGATCGCCGACGTCGTGCGAGACGCCCGACGCACCTTTCCCAACATCCTCGTGGTCGACGACGGATCCGCTGACCACGGGGCGGATGCCGCCGCCACCGCCGGTGCCGTCGTCGTACGGCACCCGGTGAACCTGGGCCAGGGCGCGGCGCTGCAGACCGGGTTCGAGTACGCCCGTTCGGTGCCCTCGATGCAGTGGGTCGTCACCTTCGACGCCGACGGCCAGCACCAGGTGTCCGACGTGGTCGACATGCTCGACAAGGCCCGTGCCGAGGACCTCCAGGTGGTGTTCGGCTCGCGGTTCCTCGACGACCGCACCACACCGAGCGCGATGAAGAAGGTGGTGCTGCGCCTCGCCGTCGGCTACACCAACCTCACGACCGGCACCAAGCTGACCGACGCCCACAACGGCCTGCGGGTCATGAGCCGCGAGGTGGTCGAGCGGCTCGACATCACCCAGAACCGGATGGCGCACGCCTCCGAGCTGGTCGCGCAGATCGGCGAGATGAAGGTGCGCTACGGCGAGAGCCCCGTGCACATCCTCTACACCGACTACTCCAAGTCCAAGGGCCAGTCCCTCTGGAACTCGGTCAACATCCTCGTGGAGCTGATGTTCCGGTGAGCCCCTTGGTCATCATCCAGGTCGTCCTCATCGCCCTCGTCGTGCTCGTGGTCGCGCGGCTGTTCCGCTCGCGCGGCGCCCGGGCCCAGGCGATCCGCCGCATCGGGCTGGTCGTGTTCGCGGCCTTCGCCGCCGTGTCGATCCTCTTCCCCGACGTGTGGACCACGATCGCCCAGAAGGTCGGCGTCGGTCGCGGCACCGACCTGGTGCTCTACGCCCTCGTCGTCGCGTTCCTCAGCTTCACCGTGACGACCTACCTGCGCTTTCGTGACCTCGAGACCAACTACACGCGCCTCGCCCGACGGATCGCCCTCAGTGAGGCGCAGCGTCCGGGTGGCCGAGCGGAGGAACCCCCCAGCTGAGCGGTCGGACGCGGGTCACCGGACCCGGTAGAGCTCGATGTTCTTGTCCGGCGTCGCGAACACGAGGTCCCAGTTGTCCGGGACCTGCGGGTTCGCCGTGAGCCACCGCTTCATGCTCACGTTGCAGTGGACGCACACGTCCCCGTCGTGCGCGCTGTAGAACAGCACCGCGTCACCCGGCTGCGGGACCGAGTCCTCGGTGAGCGTGCGTCCCTTCGCGGTCCAGACCTTCTCCCCGCCGAAGACCGGCTTCTGGACGGTCGGCAGCAGCCGTCGGGTCCGGCTGTCCGTCCACAGGGTGTCGGCCGTGAACCCCGAGTCGGCCGCGAAGTCGCGCAGCTCGTCGAGGGCGTCCCCGCCGTTGGGGGCGAACGCCTGGGTGTTCGTGAGGAACTGCTGCGCCTGCCACACCGGCACGGCGCAGACTGCGCCTGCCACGACCAGCGTCACCGCCGATCGCCGCCACCCCGCACCAGCGCTGCCCTGCTTGGACAGGAGCCACCGGATGGCCAAAGCGGTCAGGCCGCCCACGACCAGGGCGATGGCCGGGAAGTACTGGATCCAGTACCGGGAGTTGTCGAGGGAACCGAAGGGGCGCTGCGGGAGGAGGACGCCTCCGGCCAGCAGGTTCAGGCCGTAGACGGCGATGAAGCCGACGGCGAACACCCGCAGCGGCCGGTTCCGGACGACAACCGCCAGCACCGCGACGATCCCGCTGAGGACCATCCACACCCCGTCGGGTCGCGTCTCCAGAGCGGTGCGGGGGATGGTGAGGAACCAGTGCCACCGCGAGTACTGCACCGGCTCGACCGGCGGCACCGGTGCGGGTCGGACGGGCGGGGGGTATCCGGCCCCTGCCGGGTTCTCGCCGATGAGGACGTGCAGCTTCAGCAACGGGTCGCCGTAGACGAACCAGCTGATCCCGACATCGAGGGCGAGCCAGAACCCGACGGTGACGGCGACGACCCCGAAGGCCCGCAGCAGGGACCCGCGCTTCCACAGCAGGAGGATGACGATGGGCCAGCTGAGCATCGCGGTCTCGCGGACCTCGAAGCTCCAGCCGAGGAAGAAGCCCGTCGCGAGCAGCCACAGCACCGCCCAGCGGCCGGTGAAGCCACGGTCGCGGGCCATGAGGGCGGCGAAGGCGGCCGCGTAGACGAGTGCGATCGCCATGACGTCGGGGTAGAAGCGGGTCATGTTGTACAGGACCAGGGTGTTGCAGAACAGGATCGTCACGGCGACGAGCCCCGCGGTGACCCCCCAGAAGCGGCGGGCGATCAGGTAGACCATCGCGGCGAGGATGGCCGTCGAGAGCAGTGGCCAGAAGTAGTAGGTGGCCTCGGCGTTCCTGAACAGGTAGGCCGGGGGGAGGTTGGCGAGGAAGATGCCGTAGCGGGACAGGCCGAGAGCGACCCAGTTGTCGCTGGGGAAGTCGAGCGTCTGGGCGACGTAGTGGTACGGGTCCGTGGGCACCATCGGGGAGCGCCACACCCACGCCATGACGGTGACCACGGTCGCGATGGCGAGGGCCGACAGTGCGTCGCGTCGGGTGGGTGGGGTCCCCCTGAGGGAGTCCGGAGTCGTGCTCGCCGCGGCCCGCTCAGGGGCGAGGTCGGCGGTCACAGGCTCAACGGCATACGGCATCATCAGGTCTTCCATGGGGGCGAGGGGGCTGTCACCAAGGATAAACGCCGAGCCCTTTCGCTCCGGACCACGGCGCTCCGGACCACGGCGCTCCCCGGCGGCGGTCAGCCGCCCGAGGCCAGGTCGCGGTCGTAGCGCTCGAGCACCTCGTCCATCGGCCCGTCCATGGCCAGCTCGCCCTTGCGCAGGTAGAGCCCGCGGGTGCCGAACCGCTTGAGGTCCTTCTCCGAGTGCGACACCAGGAACAGGGTGCGGCCCTGCGCCAGCAGCCCCTCCATGCGCGTGTAGCACTTCTCGCGGAAGGCCTTGTCCCCCACGGCCAGCACCTCGTCGACGAGGAAGATCGGCTCGTCGAGCGAGGAGATCACCGCGAAGCCCAGGCGCACCTGCATCCCCGACGACAGGTGGCGGTAGGGCCGGTCGAGGGCCTCGCGCACCTGCGGGCCGGCGAAGTCGACCATGCTCTCGAAGCGCTCCTCGATCTGGTCCTTGGAGAGCCCGTGCAGCGCCGCCTGGATCTGCAGGTTGTCGCGGCAGGTGAGCTCGCCGCGAAAACCGCCGGTCAGCTCGATGAGCGGGGCCACGCCGCCGTCGACCTTGACCGTCCCCTCGTCGGGCAGCAGCACGCCGGCGATCACCTTGAGCAGGGTGCTCTTGCCACTGCCGTTGCCACCGACCAGGCCGACGGCCTCGCCCTCGTGGATGTCGAAGCTGACGTTGCGCAGTGCCCAGAAGGTGTCGGTGGTGGTGGTCGAGGAACCGTGGAAGAGCAGGTCACGCACCTGCATCTTCCGGCGGCGACCGATGTAGAACTCGATCCCGATGTCCTGGGTGCTGATCACCACGCTCATCGGCTCAGATCTCCTTCAGCACGGTGCGCTCGAGCCTCGCGAACGTCCAGAAGCCCACGACGAGCAGCACGAGCGTGACCCCGACGCTGATGCCCACGTCGACCCAGGACACCCCGCGGGCGAACAGGCCGCCACGGTAGAGCGACAGGATGCCGTTGAGCGGGTTGAACGCGAGCACCGCCCGCAGCTTCTCTGGCACGGCGTGCGTGCCGTAGAGCACCGGGGAGAGGTAGAAGAGGAACCGCAGCACGATCCGCACGACGCGCTGCATGTCGGTGGCCAGCGTCGTGATCGGGGCAAGGAGCAGCCCCAGCCCGACGAGCAGGGCGAACTGCAGCACCATCCCCAGCGGGAAGAACACCAGCTCCCAGTCGAGGTCGACCCGGCCGACCACGAGGTAGAACACGACGAAACCGATGAGGACCGGCAGCGACAGCACGAACTCGACGCCCTTGGCCACGACGCACCGGATCACCCAGATCTCACGCGGCAGGTTGGTCGAGCGGACCAGCCGCGCCTCCTGGATCAGGCTCTTGGCGGTGTCGTTGACCCCGCCCGTGAACCACTGCCAGGCGAGCAGTCCGGAGAGCAGGTAGAGGAAGTAGGGCCGGTCGGCGACCCGGGCGCCGGCCTTGAAGATGAAGGTGAAGACGAGGAAGTAGACCGACGCCATGAGCAGTGGGTCCAAGATGGTCCAGAAGTAGCCCAGCAGGCTGCGCGAGTAGCGCACCCGCAGGTCGCGCTGGACCAGCGTCCACAGGATCGACCGACGACGGACCACCGCTGATATCCGGGTGATCAACGCGGTGACCTCGATTCGGCGCGGGCGGGGGACGACGGGCGCCCGTCGGAGCGCCGTCGTGAGGATACGGCACCGCACCGAGCCGCCCGGTGAGGACGCATCAGATGTCGCGCTCCAGGCGCAGCACGCCGGCCTCGTCGCGCAGCATCCCGTCGGCGATGAGCGTCGCACGAAGCTTCTCGTACTCGGCGGGGTCGCCGTGGGCGAAGTGGGCCAGCCGGGTCAGGAACAGGGCCACCGAGCGGAAGGTGCGGCTGATCACGAGGTTGGGCGTGCCGGTCGTGCAGTTGAACTCCGTGACCGGCGTGCGCCAGTCGCCGTAGTTCTCGGTGAGGTAGCGGTCGGCGTCGGCCGGCCCGAGAACCGGCACCCCCGCCAGCGTGTAGTCGGTCAGCTCGAACGCGCTGTTCTCCCACCGGTGGATGGAGGACCCGTGCCACAGCCGGTCGCCCTCACGGTGGTGCACGAACACGTCGACGTTGATGCCGCTGTCGTGGATCAGCTTGACCAGTGCCGGGACGTGCTCGACGGCGTACCGGCCCGGTGCGGTCGCGACCACGGCCTCGTAGTCGTCGAGCTTCTTGACCACGTAGTGCGGGGAGCGCTGCACGGCCTCGACGAGGCGGTCGAGCACCTCGGGGTGCTCGGGGTCGAAGGTCACGCCCACGTCGACGTCGTAGTCGTGGGCCAGGAAGCCGCCCTCGCGCACGATGCCGAGGAACGTGCCGGAGATGACGTACCAGTGCCACTCCTGCACCGGCAGCGCGGCGGCGAGGTCGGCCAGGGCGGTGCGGGCGTCGTCGACCGAGAAGTCGCCGGCACGCTGGGCCGCGGGGGCGGACGGCTCGCCCTGGGCGGCGCTGATGAGCGGGAGCAGCGCGTCGGCGTGCTCGCGGAAGTCGGCGCGCAGGGCCTCGATGTCGCGTGCCCCGGCGTCGAGCTGGGCATGGATGCGGGCGGCGCGCACGAACAGGTCGTCGGCGCGCCAGAGGTACTCGGGCAGCCCGTCGCGCCGGGCGGCGATGAACGACCCCAACGCCTCGAGGTCGGCGGGGCTCGCCCCGATGGTGAAGTCGAAGAAGTCGTCGGTGACGGTCTCGACGCCCGGCCAGCCACGGCGCAGCACCCACCCGGCGAGCCGGAAGGCGTACTTGGTCTCGTCCTCGACGAACTGGCTGCGCACGAGGCGGGCGATCGACGGTCGGCCGGTGACCGCGAAGGTCCCCGCGTACGCCGCGCCACCCACGCCGTACCGGAAGGCGGGTGAGTGCGACCGGTTGAGGAAGTTGAGGAGCGAGTAGGACTTGCTGAGCATCACGATCCGTCCGTGGGGGCGCGGGTGCCGACGCGGGGTGGAGCACACGGCGATGCGCCCGGCATCCGTGGTTGTGCGTTGCACGAAGGGTCAGTATGGCAAAGCCGGCAGGCTCGCCCCACATCCGCCGGTGCCCACCGCGGAGCCGCAGCGGGTCAGCCGGCCGAGCAGATGCCGGCCAGGTCGCTGGTGTTGGCGTCCGGGTCACTGGCCGGGCGGTCCATGACCGCCTGCCTTGTCGGCTCCTGCTTCGTGGCCGGGCCCGCCGTGGCCGCGGCCCCCGCACTCGGCGCCGGGGGCTGCTCGTCGGCCTGCTCGGACGCTGCGATGGTCCGCTCGACCGTGTCGAGCACGACCTGCGGGTCGTAGTCGTAGGGGCGGATGAGCGGCGGCACGAAGTTCACCGACGTGATCTTCTGCTGCTTGGTCTTCACCGCGAGGGTGGCCAGGCTGGCCAGGGCCTCCTGCGGGATGTCGGTGCGGAACACCCCCTTGGTGGCCTTGGCGATGTCGGCGAAGTGCAGCACCACCGTCTGCGGGTCGAGCTGGTTGACCATCGAGGTGACGACGCAGCGCTGGCGCGCCATCCGCTCGTAGTTCGTGGAGTTGGCGCGGCTGCGGGCGTACCAGAGGGCGTGGTAGCCGTCGAGGTGGCGGTTGCCGGCCTCGATCCAGCCCTTGATCTCGCGCTGCGAGCCGATCGGCGTGCGCCGCTGCACGGCGATGTCGAGGCCGCCGACCGCGTCGACCAGGCTGCGGAAGCCCTTGAGGTCGACGAGCACGAAGTACTGGATGTCCAGGCCGGTGAGCGCCTCCACGGCCTCCGTGGTGGCCACCAGCCCGGGGTCCTTGGTTCCCGCGGGGAACTCGTTGCGGTGGTCGGTGCCCCACGTGTAGAGCGCGTTGAGCAGGCACTCGTCGCCGCAGGTCCAGCCCTCGGGCATCAGACCGGCCATGACCGACCCCGGCCGGAACCGGATGTTCTCGGTCTCGCGGGAGAAGCCGAAGAGCACCGCACGGCCGCTCTCGGCGTCGACGCTGGCCAGCTGGATGCTGTCCGGCCGCAGCCCGACGCGGCCGGCGCCGCTGTCGCCACCGAGCAGCAGGATGTTGTAGCGCCCGTCGACCGCTCCGGCCGCCGCACCGCTGGCGAACACCGAGGTCATCGCACTGCGGGCGGCGCCGACGTTGGAGCCGGCGTAGGCCGCGGCGCCGGGCAGCACGAGCAGCAGGGCGAGCAGCAGCACCAGCACCCCGCGGCGGTCGCGGCGGGACAGCCGGGCGGGCTGGCCGAGCCGCCAGGCATCGACGAACAGCACCGCCCAGAGCACCGCCCAGCCGAGCAGCGCGACCTGGACGACGAGCAGGGTCCAGCGGTGGGTGAGCACGGTGAGGGCCGCGGTGCGGTTGAGCAGGGCGAGGAGGGCGACCAGCGCCGCGGCGGCCCACATCCCGAGCCAGACCCGCAGGGCGAACCGGCCGAGGCGGCGGTTCCCGGCCGCGAGCTGTGCGGAGCCGGGCAGGACCGCGGTGAGCGCCAGCAGCGTGAGCGACCGGCGGCGGCCGCGACGCGCCTGGCCCGGGGCGCGGGTGTCGACACGGATCGGCGCCCCGCTCTCACGGCGCTCGAGCACCGCTGAGCCGCTCTGAGGTCCCATGGCCTGTGAGTATCGGGGCCGGTGGGGCGTGTGTGACTCAGGCGCGCCGAGGAACCGGCTGATCGCCATGGCGGAACATCCCAGACTTCGTTGGCACACTGGATGGGGCCCCCGTCCCTGCAGAGAGCTCCCGCACCCCCATGACCGACGACCACGCCCGGCCGATCCCGCAAGGGAGCCGGCCCGAGCCGCCCGCCGACGACGTCTACGTCGTCGACACCCGCCGCACGACACGCCGCCGAGCCGACCGCGCACCGGCGGGTGCGCGACCGGCATCGGGGGCACCGGCCGGCGCCCGGCCGGCATCCGCCCCCCGGTCACCGGCCGCCGCACCGCCCCCCGGCGACCCGCGCGGGTACGACGAGCTCGGGCGGCCGGTCGCCGCCGGTGGCATGGCCCCGCCACGATCGCCGAGCCCCGCGCGGCCGCCCCGCGAGCCACGGCCCGGTCGCGGGCGGCGGGTGCTGAAGGTGGTGCTGGTGGCCCTGCTCGCCTGGGCCGCCTTCATCGTGGTGACCCCCCTGCACGCCTGGTCGCAGGTCACCCGCGAGGACACCACCCCGTCCGGCGACCGTCCGGCGGGCGCCGACGGGCACACCTACCTGCTGGTCGGAAGCGACAGCCGGGCCGGGCTCAGCGCCGCCGAGCGCAAGGCCCTCGGGGTGGGGGGCAACGCGGCCGGCCGGCGCACCGACTCGATCATCCTGGTCCACACCCCGGGCGGGTCGGGCAAGCCGGTGCTCATCTCGGTCCCCCGCGACAGCTACCTGTCCATCCCCGGGCACGGCAAGAACAAGGTCAACGCCGCCTTCGCCATCGGCGGCCCGAAGCTGCTCGCCCAGACCCTGGAGCAGGCGACCGGCCTGCCGATCGACGGCTACGTCGAGATCGGGTTCGGCGGGTTCGCCGGCGTCGTCGACAGCCTCGGCGGGGTCGACGTGTGCGTCAAGCGCGACATCAAGGACGCCAAGGCGCACATCGACCTGCAGAAGGGTTGCCAGACCCTCGACGGCAAGAACGCCCTGGGCTACGTGCGGGCTCGTTACTCCGACCCCAAGGGCGACCTCGGCCGGGCCGAGCGCCAGCGCCAGTTCCTCGGCGCCATCATGAAGAAGGCCGCGACGCCCGCCACGGTGCTCCTGCCGTGGCGCTGGTGGGGTTTCACCCACACCGCCGCGTCGAGCGTCATCGTCGGCGAGGACACCTCGCTCGTCGACACCTACCGGGTGCTCTCGACGATGCGCAAGGTGTCGTCCGACCAGGCCCTGAGCCTGGTCGTCCCGCTGTCGACGACCAACGCGAGCACCCGCGCCGGGAGCTCGGTGCTCTGGGACGACACACGCGCCGAGGCGCTGTTCACGATGCTGCGCGACGGCGAGCCGATCGAGGAGCCGCCCGCCGGCACCGACGGCGTGCCCAGCGGCCGGTGAGCGGGCGGGGAGCACCCGCCCGGCCGCGAGGGGGCGGGCAACGACGGGTACGCCGACCGCGACGGCACGCTCGGCGGTGGGGCGCACTCCGACACCAACCTGCTCGTGCACCTGTCGGCCGACCGGTCCACCGCCACGGTGGTGTCGATCCCCCGCGACTCGATGATTCAGGCGCCACCGGACTGCTCCCCCACGGCACCGCGCGACCACTGGAGCATGCGGCAGTGGAACCAGAACTACGCGCTCGGGGGCGCGGGTTGCCTGATCCGCACCCTCGAGGGCAACACCGGCCTGTTCGTCGACCACCACGCCGTCGTCGACTTCAGCGGCTTCAAGCAGATGGTCGACGCGCTCGGCGGCGTGTAGGTGTGCACCCCGGTGGCCATCGACGACGCGCACACCCACCTGCGGCTGACGCCCGGCACGCACACCCTGGACGGGCGCGAGGCGCTGCAGTACGTGCGGGTGCGCAAGTCGATCGGCGACGGGTCGGACCTGCAGCGGATCGGCCGCCAGCAGGCCTTCGTGTCCTCGGTGATGCAGAAGTCCACGTCGTCGAAGCTCCTGCTGGGGCCCACCACGCTGTACGCGTTCCTCACCGCCGCCACGAAGTCGCTCACGACCGACCCCGACCTCGGCGTCGGAACCATGAGCGACCTGGCCGGCAGCGTCAAGGGCATCGGGCTGGACCGGATCCAGTTCGTCACGGTGCCCGACGAGCCCTACTCCTCCGACCCGAACCGGGTGCAGTGGCGGAAGTCGGCCGGGCAGATCTGGTCGGCCCTGCGCCGGGACCGCCCGGTGGGCGCCACCGAGAAACCCACGGCCACCCCGTCGCCCACCGGCTCGCCGCTCACCGTCTCGCCCGCCGACGTCAGGGTGGTGCTGCGCAACGCGACCGGGGTCTCCGGGCTCGCCCGGCAGGCCGCCCGGGCGCTCGAGGCGCAGGGCTTCGCGCGGGTCTCGACCGGCACGGCCGCCACCACCACCGGACCCGTCCTCGTCGAGTACTCCGGGAAGCACGCCGAGGACGCGCGCACGCTGGCGGCGGCGTTCCCCGGCGCGGTCGTGCGCAGGGCCGACGGCCTCGGTACCACCCGCAGTGCGCTGAGAGCGCGCTGAGACGCGACGGGGCTGCGCCGCACCACAAAGCCGGATGCGGGTGCGGGCGTCCCTGCGCGGCGCTAGCGTCGAGATCACTCGACCACGAAGTTCCGTACCCCCTGCAGCGGAAGTTCGAGGACGGGCACCTGGTCCACGTGATCCGGACACCCGGGTTCCGTGGGCCTCGTGCATCCGGCTCGGCCCTTCAGCAGCGCCGGGCCATCACGATGCTGCACCTGGCTGGTGCCGTCGTAGATCTGGGGCCTACGCCGTCTCTGTTCTTTCTTGCAGGCGGCTAACGCTGGGTCACGTCGTGCGGGCCATTCGTGGTGCCACCGCGCTGACCCGCTCCGCGAGGGCCTGGTGTGCCCCGTCGAACGCGGCGGCGCTGCCCGTCGGGACCGGGTCGGGGATGGACCAGTGAGCCCAGGCGGCCTGGCCGAGCTCCTCGTGGGCACGGTCACAGACGGTGATGACCAGGTCGCCGTCGTCCAGGGTGTCGGGCAGAGGTCGCGGCGCCACGTCGGGCAGCTCGAGGTCGTGGCGGCGAGCCGTCGCCACGGCGCCAGGGTTGATGCGGTCGCCGGGACGGGTGCCGGCGGAGGTGGCCTCGATCGGGCTGGCCTGCCGCCAGAGGGCCGCGGCCAGGTGTGACCGTGCGGTGTTGGCGGTACAGACGAACACCACCCGGCGCGCCTCAGCGAGGGGGGTGCCCGACCCCGGGTCGGGCACGAGCCAGGCCTCGTGGCGGTTCAGGGAGAGGTAGGTGCGGCGCCCATCACCCTCGGACCGGCGTCTCGAGACCAGCCCGCAGTCCTCGAGCGTGGACAGGTGGTGAGCGAGCAGGTTCGAGGGGACCTCAAGCGCGGCCGACAGCTCCGACGGGGAGGCGTCACTGACAGCCAGAAGGTCGACGATGCCCAGCCGGATCACGTCACCCAGGGCAGCGTGCACCTTGGCGCGTCGCAGCACCGACCGAGTTTGCTCACTGTTCATTGACTCAAGTTTGACTGACTGGTGCGGTCCGGTCAAGATGGTCGCGTGTCCTCGTTCACCCAGCCGCCCCTGGCGCGCCGCCTGCTCGCCGAGCTGCTCGGCACCGCTCTGCTCGTGGCCGTCGTCGTGGGCTCCGGCATCGCCGCGCAGCAGCTGTCGGCCGGCGACGTCGGCCTGCAGCTGCTCGAGAACAGCACCGCCACCGTGCTCGGCCTGACGGTGCTCATCCTGATGTTCGGGCCGGTCTCCGGCGCCCACTTCAACCCGGTGGTCACCTTGGCCGACTGGTTCCTGGGCCGGCGCACCGGGCAGGGCCTGGCCCTGGGCGAGGTCGGTGCGTACACCGTCGCGCAGGTGGTCGGGGCTGTCGCCGGCTCGGTGCTCGCCAACGCCATGTTCGAGGTCGGCACCTCGGTGTCCACCACCGACCGGGTCAGCCCCGGGCACCTGCTCGCCGAGGTCGTTGCCACCACCTTCCTGGTGGCGCTGATCTTCACACTCGCCCGCAGCGACCGCGGAGCGCTGGCCGCGCCCGCGGTGGGCGCGTACATCGGTGCCGCGTACTGGTTCACCAGCTCGACGTCCTTCGCCAACCCCGCCGTGACGATCGGGCGGGTGTTCACCGACACCTTCGCCGGCATCGCCCCCTCTTCCGCCCCGCCGTTCGTGCTCGCCCAGCTCGCCGGGCTCCTGGTCGGGGTCGTCGTGGTCCTGGCGCTGTACCCCGACGTCGTCGACCACGCCGACGACGTCGTCATCCCGCACCACTCCGACGCGGCTGCCGCGCCGGCCAGCACCACCGGTAGGAGCCGATGATGTCTTCCACGCCCAGTACCCGACAGTCGCCCTACGACGAGCTGATCGACGACCTCGCCTACTCCTACGACGGGGTGTTCTCCCGCCAGAGCGTCGCCGCCGCCGTGTACGCGGCCAGGAACCTCCTGGAGCCGACGGCAACCGTCCGCACCTACCTCCCGGTGCTGGTCGCCCGACAGGCCCGCGAGCAGCTGATGTCCGCCGCCCAGGCCGAGGGCCGCATCGCCAAGACCGTCCCCGAGCTGCTGTTCGTGTGCGTCCACAACGCCGGCCGCTCCCAGATGGCGGCAGCCCTGGCTGAGCACCTGTCCGCGCGTCGCGTGCACGTCCGCTCCGCAGGATCGGCCCCCGCTGGCCAGGTCAACCCGACCGTGGTCACCGTGCTCGAGGAGCGTGGCATCGCGTTGGGCACGCCGTACCCGAAGCCGTTGTCCGACAGCGTCCTGCGCGCCGCGGACGTCATCATCACCATGGGGTGCGGTGACGCCTGCCCGATCTTCCCGGGCAAGCGCTACGAGGACTGGGACGTCGCTGACCCGGCCGGGCAGCCGATCGAGGTGGTGCGCGAGATCCGCGACGACATCCAGGCCCGCGTCACCACCCTGCTCCGCAACATCCTGACCTGACCTCGACGCCGCACCCCACCCCAGGAGAACCGCCATGACCGACCCCACCGACGACAAGCCCTCGGTGCTGTACGTGTGCATCCACAACGCCGGCCGCTCGCAGATGGCCGCCGCCTACACCCGCCACCTGTCCGGCGGCGCCGTCGAGGTGCTCTCGGCCGGCTCCGAGCCCGCCGACCAGGTCAACCCCTCGGCCGTGGCCGCGATGGCCGAGGACGGCATCGACATCACCGCCGAGACGCCCAAGATCCTCACCACGGATGCCGTGCGCGCCTCCGACGTCGTCATCACCATGGGCTGCGGCGACACCTGCCCCATCTTCCCGGGCAAGCGCTACGAGGACTGGGTGCTCGAGGACCCCGCCGGCAAGGGCGTGGACTCGGTGCGCCCCATCCGCGACGACATCAAGGGCCGCGTCCTGGCCCTCCTCGCCGAGCTGGGAGTCGCGCCCGTCGGCGTGTGAAGCATCCCGGCGGCTGTGGAACCGCCTGGGTCACGCATGACGACGCGGGGAACTCCTCGTGAACTCCCCGATGATTGCTCGCGTCCACTGCCCGTACCGGGCGAGACTGGACCTGCACCTCCTGAGACGGCTCAAACCCGCTCGCTGGTACCCGGGCAGCCCCCGCAGCTGCGTTCACTCTCGGCGTGGGGGCTGCCCCGCCCCAGGGGGAACGACCGACGTCGACGGGCACGAGGTCGCCCACCTCCTGGGCCTCGGTGGCAGCAGCACGCTGCCGCACCGTCGGCCTGGCCTCGGTAACGATGGCTCATGCCCTCGAGGAGCGGGGCGCTCTCAGCGCTGGCTGAACCCTGGAACGAGCGTGAGCTCGGGTGCGGTGGTGCGCGCCAGCGCCGTGAGGAGGTCCCTCGCCCGGCGCTCGACGAGGAGCTCCAGGAAGTCGTGCACCGTCGCACCTGGCTCGATCTCCCCGCGCGCCTGCTCGACCGCAGCCAGGACCTGGTCAGAGGAGAGAACACCGTCGAAGCGCGTCGTCAACGCCTCGACCGCGTAGGCGTACACCGGCTCGTGATGCGCTTGCGCGTGCTGACTGGACACTGTGCGACCTTCCGTCTCCCGCAAGCCCGCGTGCCGAGGGCTGTGCCACCCTAGCGGCGGTCATCCGCAGGCCGCCGCGCGTTTCGAGCAAGGTGGGCAAGGTCATGGAGCCACAACTGCTGGGGCGGGCTACCCAGGGAGACAGTCTCGAACCGGGCGCCGCGCAGATCAGATCCAGTCGCGCCTCTTGAAGACGGTGTACAAAGTGACACTGACCAGGGCCATCAGCACCAGCGCGAACGGGTAGCCGAGGGCCCACCCGAGCTCGGGCATGGTGTCGAAGTTCATCCCGTACACGGTCCCGATCAGGGTCGGCGCGAAGAGGATGGCGGCCCATGCGGAGATCTTCTTGACCTCCTCGTTCTGCGCGTTGCTGGTCTCGGTGAGGGTCTTCATCTCCTCGTTCTGCGCCTGTGCCACCAGGGTCGCGTTGACGGTGAGGATGTCGCGCAGCAGGTGGCGGAAGCCGTCGACCTGTTCGATGACCGCGGTGATGTGGTCCTCGACGTCGCGCAGGTAACGCTGCAGCTCCTCGTCGATCCCGTACTTCTCGAACCCCGCGCTCAGTGCCCGGATGACCGCCGCCAAGGGCTTGGTGGCCCGCTCGAACTCGATGACCTCCCTGGTCAGCTCGTACGTGCGCCGGGACACCTCCGGGTCACCGCGGAACACCTCGACCTCGATCTCGTCGATGTCGTTCTCCAGGCCAGCGACCACCGGCAGGTAGCCGTCGACCACCCGGTCGAGGATCGCGTACAGGATCGCCTCGGGGCCCAGGGCCAGCAGGTCAGGGTTGCCCTCGAGGCGCCGCCGGACGCCACCGAGGTCTGGTGCCTCGCTGTGGCGCACGGTGATCACGAAGTCGGGTCCGACGAAGAGGTGGACCTCCCCGAACTCCACCTCCTCGACGTCGTCGAGGTAGCGGGCAGCACGCAGGACGACGAACAGGGTGTCGCCGTAGCGCTCGAGCTTGGGCCGCTGGTGCGCCGTGATGGCGTCCTCGACGGCCAGTGCGTGCAGGTCGAACTCGTCGGCGATGGCGGCGAGCTCGTCGTTGGTGGGGCGGTACAGGCCGATCCACCCCATCGCGGGCTCGAGCAGGCGCAGCGCCTGGAACATCTCGCCGAGGCTGGCCGGTGAGGACAGACGGGCACCGTCGACGTAGACGGCGCAGTCGACCATGCTCGTGCCGGTCGGTGACTGCTCCGCCGGCGCCGAAGCAGGTGGCGGGTTCGCCCTCGGGTGGCCCCCGGCGGACGACCCGCCCGGCCGGGAGGCGCGGCCCTTTCGGCCACGCAGCGGATGAAAGGTGCGGTCGGTCATCCGGTGCCCACTTTCCGTCCTCTGCGGCCCGGAGTCGACACCGGATGAGCCGATCCTGACACTGTGCGCCGGGGTGGGCACCCACCGGGCCGCAGGGGTTCACCAAGTGTTCACGCGGGTCGGTCCATGGCCTGGGGGGCAGCGTGTCCCCGCTGCTTCGATCCGACGATCACGAAGGGCGACCGTGCCCAGAGGGCTGGGGTCGGTCGCCCGTCGCGCAGTGTCGTTCGTCAGGACGTGTCGCCGTTGACCAGGTACACCTGGCCGTGGAAGGCGGAGGACTCGTCGACGAGGGCCTGCACGAGGGGCTGGAAATCGGTGATGTGGGTGGCGAAGTTGGGCGTGTAGGTGGGGTCGAACAGGTCAGCGTGCAGCAGCACCATGACCGCCCGGTCGTGCCGCTGACGCGCCTGGGCGAAGGTGTTGCGCACGACCTTGATGCCGTTGGCCATCCGAGCCTGCTCCTCGGCGAGCTGCTCAGGAGTGGCCGTCCGGGTGACGCCGTACGGGACGTCCCCGATGATGGCGAAGGAGTGGTGCCCCTCCTTGCCCCGCCCCGGACCGGAGTCCGCCCGGGCGAGCGGTGTGAAGGAGAGGACGGCGCCGGCGGCCGCCGGGCGGCGGGGGGATCGTTCCCCTGCCGCCCGGCGGTGCTGCACAGGTCAGTGGTGCGACTCGTGGTGGGGCCGGCCCGAGGGGACCTTGAGCAGCAGCAGCTGCCCCTTCTCCACCTGGGCGGGGTCGGTGACCTTGGTGTGGTTCTGGTCGGCCACGAGGTACTTGCCGGCGCCGAGGAACGGCACGGGGACGATGCCGGAGGACTCCTCGTCGATGGTCTCGAACGCCGCGCCGCCGGGCACGAACCGCTGTGGGTCGTGGTCGGCGATCCGACGCAGGGTCCCGCGGTCGGGGTCGAACTGGTAGATGCCGGCGAGGTAGGCGTTGCCGCCGGGGTCCTCCTGCAGGAGGACCTGGCCGCGGCTGTTGACGGTGAGGTTGTCGATCATCTTCGGCCCGACCGAAGCGGGGGTGTCGTCGGCCGGTCCCTCGAGGACCTTGGTGATGGTGCCGCCCAGCTCGGGCTTGCGGGCGTCCTTGAACTCCACCTTCCACAACCGGCTGTGCTTGGTCATGCTGGCGGTGGTGGCGAAGTAGTAGACGTCGCGGTCGGTGGGGTCCCAGGCGCCGTCCTCGGGACGGTCGAACGCCGTGCCGGTGTCGGACAGGGTGAACGGCTGCGGGGTGTCGGGGAAGTCGACCGCTCCGCTCTCGGTGGCGAACCCGGCCACCGCGATGGCCTTGGTGACCCCGTTGGTCAGGCCGGCCCGCTCGACCGGTGAGCCGCTGGCCTGCTTGGTGCCGGCGTAGACGTAGACGTTCTGGGTGCCTCCGTCGCTCTGGCCGACGACGACGGTCCGGGCACCCGTGGCGGGGTTGGCGGCCACGTTCTCCCAGCCGGCCCTGCCCAGGGCGGTCAGCTCGTAGCTCACCCCGGAGTCGACGACGTGCGCGAACGCCCGTCCGTTCGGAGCCGACTCCTCACCGTTGGTGAACAGCCGACCGCGGTAGCCCAGGCCGGTCTTCTTGTCGTACCAGGCGCTGACCGCAGGCAGGTCGGCCGA
This sequence comes from uncultured Actinomycetota bacterium, assembly GCA_963800505.1. GTDB lineage: Bacteria > Actinomycetota > Actinomycetes > Actinomycetales > Dermatophilaceae > Fodinibacter. Next base: position 177,892 of record CAWDBL010000020.1, on the reverse strand, counting down.
GCAGAGCCGGTCGATCTCGAGCGGGCCGGTGGTGACCAGGCTCGTGATCTGGTCGCGGCCCGAGAGCACCTTCAGGGTCCGGGAGTCCACCACCCAGCGCGACACGAACGCGCCGGAGGCGTTGCCGTGTGAGCGGGGGACGCTGACGGTGGCGCCGAACTCGTGGTTCATCAGCACGGTGAACGTGCCGTTGCCGTTGTCGTACGCGCCCAGGCCGTCGGGGGTTCCGGCCATCCGGTACCCGCGCACGGAGTCACCACTGGTCAGGATGCTGGTCAACGTCACGCCGGGGACGTGACGGACCAGGTACGGGGCGTCACTGCTGCTGGGCCCGGTGCGACCGGCGGGTGCGGCCAGGGCGGTGCCGCCGACGGCGACGACCGCGGCGCCGGCCGCCAGCACACCGGTGAGGCGGAGGGTGGAACGAGACATGCGAAGGGGTCCTCTCGCTGGGTTGTGTCGCCACGAGGCGACGCCCCGACGCTAGGAAGACCGACCACCGGCTCGGGGGGCCTACGAGCGAACTCCGGGCGAACTCTGGTCTTCGGGCGGGCGCCGCGGTGGCCGACAGCCCGAAGACCGGTCTCAGACCGTGGCGCCGGCATCCCACTGCAGGAGGAGCACGACCAGCGCGAAGGCCTTCACGTCGAGCGGCACCCCCGGTAGGTCAGCGACGGCATCCCCACGCCAGGCGCTGCGCCGGCGCACCGAGCCCACGCGCTGCCCGTCGACGACCATGGTCTCCTTCCGACGCCACGGGGCGACGCGGCGGAAGCGGTAGGTCGTGCCGCCGGCGTGGATGGCCCACTGACTGCGACCGACGCTGTCGGCGGAGGCGATGCGCAGACCCCCGGACGCGACCAGTGCGCAGGTCCTGCTCATCGGGTCGGCCCAGAGCACGTAGCGGCGCCCGTCGAGCTCGAGGGTGCCCCCCGGCTGCCACCCCGCCTTCTCCCAGGTGGCCACCCGTTCGCCGTCCGCGACCAGGTCGTAACGGCCGCCCCACACACTGACGCGGCGGGCCTCGAGCACATGATCGACGGTAGTGACGGGCGCCCGGGCCCGCTGGACCACTGGGCTGAAATGCCGGTGAACAGTTCGGGTCAGGCAGGTGCCGCGGTGCGCTCCGGGGAGACCTGCGGAACGTCTCGAGCCGCGAAGGAGAGCCGGTCGCGGGCAGCCTGCTCGACGAGCAGGGGCACGAAGTCGCGGATCGGACCCGTCAGCTGAGCGTGCGAGAGCCGGACGGCCGCCTCGACGACGGTGGCGTCGACCTCGGGGAAGCGCTGGCGCAGCCTGGCCTCGACCTCGGTCAAGGCCTGCCGCTCGTGCTCCGCGTCCACCACCCCAGCATCCGGCACACGCCACCGCGGCGCAACGGCAGGGTGCGCCCACTGCCACCCGACGGTCCCCGCCGACGCACCAGAGGTCGTGGTGAGGGCATGGAGGAAGAGGTGGCCCCCGCGCTGAGTTGTGGACGCAGCAGGGGGCCACCTCGGCCCAGGACGAGCAGCACACGCCCGTTGCAGCGAGGCTCCCAAGAGTCCGTGTGCACCACAAGGTCTCTCGCCGGAAGTTCACCGGTCGTTGGTCGTCACTTCACCCGGCGCCGTTCCCAGGCCCGTTCAGCCCGCTCCGGGCCTCCCCGCGTGGCCAGCAACAGCCGGTCCGCGCCCTCGACGACCGGGTCGGTGAGTTCGGCGCACGCGTGCAGCGCTGCCTCGAGGTCGGCGGCGGAGCGACGTGGATGCCGCGACGCCAGCCAGTTGACGCCGTCCGGGTCTGCTCGCTCAACACCCCTGTGCGGGAACGCGAGATGAGTGTTGGCCCCGATGCTCAGGAGCGCCAGGTCGACGCGCGCCGCAGCGAGCAGGAGGTGGGTTCGAGGTCTTCGAGCAGGCCCCGTGGCCCGGCCATGAACCGCGCTTCCGAGTGGTGCGCGACCAGCGCCGCCGTCCGCTCCGGCCACCCTGCCTCCGCCGCCGCCTCGGCTGCGCTGCAGCTGTGTCACCAGCGCTTGCTCGACCCGGTGATCAGTGACGCTGCGAGGTCGGACGCTGACACGGCGTGGTCCCGGTCGGACCGTCGTGCGCGGTTGTTGGATGGTCGGCGAGCGGTCACGGACACGTCACACCGTGGCCAACTTCGAGACATCTGAATGCCGTGTGCTCCCCCACGTGCCGTCGCCCTCGTCCCCTCGCCCGGCCCTTCGTCGGGACATCGAGGGCCTGCGCGCTCTGGCCGTCCTGCTCGTGGTGACCTACCACGTGTGGCTCGGGCGGGTCTCCGGGGGCGTCGACGTCTTCTTGTTCCTGTCGGCGTTCTTCCTCACCGGCGGCATCGTGCGGCGCCTGGAGCGGGGCGAACGCATCGACCTGCCCCGCCAGTGGCTCAAGGTGTTCCAACGACTGCTGCCGACCGCGGCCGTCGTCGTCGCGTCGACGGTGGCCGCCGGGCTGCTCCTGCTGCCCCAGACCCGCTGGCGCGGTCTCCTGGTCGACGCGGCCGGGTCGATGGGCTACGTCGAGAACTGGGTGCTCGCCCAACGCTCGGTCGACTACTACGCCGCCGACAAGGGCTCCGCGAGTCCGTTGCAGCACATGTGGTCTCTCTCGCTGCAGGGCCAGGTCTTCCTCGTCTGGCCGGTGCTCCTGGTGCTGCTGGCCCTGCTCGCCCGTCGGGTCGGCCGTCGGCCGTCGGTGCGCGGTGCCCTGTGGTGCGGGCTCGGCGCCGTCGCGCTGGTGTCGTTCGCCTACTCCGTGCAGGCCACCGCAACGCGGCAGGCCTTCGCGTACTTCGACGGTGGGGCGCGATTGTGGGAGTTCGCCCTCGGCGGCTTGCTGGCGCTGGCGGTCACCCGGGTGCGCCTGCCCACCACCGTCGCGACGCCACTCGGATGGGTGGGGGTGTTGGGACTGCTCACGTGCGGCATGGTGCTCGACGTCACCCGGTCCTTCCCCGGCTGGGCCGCACTGTGGCCCTTGACGAGTGCCGCCGCGGTCGTCCTGGCCGGAAGCAGCACCGGCAGGTGGGGCGTCGGCCGGGCGCTGGGCACACGACCCCTGGTGGCGGTCGGAGGGATCTCCTACGCCCTGTACCTGGTGCACTGGCCCGTGCTCGTCATGTGGCTGGCCACCTCGGGGAAGCCACGCGCCGGAGTCGTCGACGGCGCGGTCGTCGTCACTGTGTCGCTCGGCCTGGCGTGGGTGCTGTCCCGCGCCGTGGAGGGACCCGTGCGGGCGCTGCCCTGGGTGCAGGTGGCGCCCTGGCGTTCGGCCGCACTGGTGCTGGGCACAGCGGCCGTGGTGGTCGCCGGCTCCGGGGTGGCCGTCGCCGGGCTCGACGCCCGTGCTCAGCGGGGCGCGGTGCTCTCCGCGGGTTCCGTCGTGCAGGGATACCCCGGTGCACGGTCGCTGACCGGTGACGCCGTGGCCGCGCCGGTGCAGATGGAGGACCGGCTGCCCGCTGCGACCGCGCTGCGTGCCGAGTTCGCCTCACTCCCCTCCCGGTGCACCGGCCAATGGGCCGACGCCGAACTCACCACGGCCTGTGGTCAGTTCGAACCGAGCGCGGCTCCCACGGCCACGGTGGCCGTCATCGGTGACTCGCACGCCGAGCAGTGGCTCGCCACCCTCCAGCCCCTGGCCGAGCAGCACCACTGGCGGCTGGTCGCCCTGCTCAAGGGGGCGTGCTCCTTCGGGGACCCCGCGTCAAGGAGCGGTGACTGCGCCGCCTTCAACCGCGAGGCGATGGACTACCTCGGCAGCCACCCGGTCGACCTCCTCGTCACAGTGTCCACCGCGGCCCATCGGAGCACCCCAGCGGAGGGCGTCGTCACGGGGTACGAGGCCGCCGTCCGGAGCGTGACCGCACACGGCATCCCTGTCGTCGGCCTGCGCGACAACCCGAGGTTCGCCAGCGGTGTCGTCGCGTGCGTGCTCGAACGTGGCGACCAGGCGTGCTCCAGCCCCGCGGCGGTCAAGCTCGCCGCGACCAACCCGACCGATGCTCTCACCGGCATCCGCGGGTTCACCTCGATCGACCTGACCGACTTGATCTGTCCGGGTGGCCAGTGCGTGCCCGCCATCGGGAACGTGTGGGTCTACCTCGACGACAACCACCTGACCCGCTCGTATGCCGCGACGCTGGCACCCGCGTTCGGCGAGCGGTTGCGTGCCGCTGGGGCGTGGCCCGGCTCGACGACGGCCGGGGAGGCCGGGCACGCGTCCGCGGTCAGGCGCTGAACTGCTCCCGTCGCCCACGCGAGGACTGCTCGAGCCAGCCCCGCCACCCGGCGAGGTCGCGCTGCTGCGCCAGGTAGTACCAGGCGTACCGGGCCTCGTCGGGCCATCGCCGCCAGCGCAGCCCGGGCTGGCTGGTCAGGTAGCCCTGGTTGCGGTACGCGATCGCAGCACGGGCCCGCTCGACCGGCACGTAGACCGGCACCCGCCCCCCGAGGATCGGTCGATAGTCTCTTGTCCCCGAGGGGTGCCGGTACGACGCGAGCGTGCAGGTGCCGAACCGCAGGCCCGAGCGCACCATCCGGCGATGCACCTCCACCTCGTCTCCGCGCACGAACAGTCGCGGGTCCGGCACGCCGACCGTGTCCAGCGCACGGGAGGACAGCAGTGTCCCGTTGAACAGCTGCGCGACCCCCCACACGAACCGGACGGCCCCCAGGTCCGACCTGCTGCGCGCCCACCCCATCCCCTGTCGCAGGGGGAAGGCGAGCCGGTCGAGGTCGTCGAGGTCGAGCACCAGCGGTGCGACGGCGTCGAGCGTCTTGTCCTCCGCGCAGCGCAGGAGTGTGGCCAGGGTGCGCTCACCACCGGGCCGGCCGTCGTCGTCGGCCAGCCACACCCAGTCCGCGCCCAGCGATCTGGCGGTGAGGATGCCCAGCGCGAAGCCCCCGGCACCGCCCAGGTTGGTGCGCGAGGGCAGGTAGGTGTGGGGCAGACCGCACTCCTCCAACGCCTGGCGGGCGGCCTCGTCCGGGCTGTTGTCGACGACGACGACGTGGTCGAGGGGACGCGACTGGCCCGCGATCGCGCGCAGGCAGTCGCGCAGGCTCTCGGGGCGCTGGTGGGTCACGATGACGCACACGACGAGGGACTGGCTGGAGTTCACGTCGCCGACGTTAGGAGCCTGCGCGGGCGCGGCGGCATCCCTCGAGTGAACCTCCGGGGGCGTTGTGATGTCGGGTCGGCACGGACGCCGCCGGCGGCTCACGAGGCCGTCATGATCCGGTCGTGGCGCGTTCACCGTCCGGTCGTTCGGGCTCCCTAGCGTCGGCGACGTGAGCACACCGTTCTCTCTCCTGCTGCCCGTCTACCGCGGCGACGACCCCCGCCACCTCGACACCGCCTTCCGAAGCAGCGTGCACGAGCAGCTGCGCAAGCCCACCGAGGTCGTCGTGGTCCAGGACGGCCATGTCGGCCCTCAGCTGGCGTCGGTGCTGGAACGTCTCGAGTCCGACTCGCCTGTGCCGGTACGTCGACTTCGGCTGTCGCACAACGTGGGCCTGGCGCAGGCCCTGCAGTGTGGGCTGGCCGCGTGCTCGTACGACGTCGTCGCGCGAATGGACGCCGATGACGTGAGCCTGCCGCACCGGTTCCTGCTCCAGCTGCCGGTCATCGAGGACGGCGCCGACCTGGTCGGTGCGGCGATCCTGGAGTTCGAGGGCGACGGGCGCGAGAGCGCCGGGGTCCTCCGGATTCCCCCAACGGACCAAGACGAGATCGCGCGAACCGCCCGCTGGCGCAACCCGTTCAACCACCCCACGGTCGTCTACCGGCGCACTGCGGTCCTCTCGGCCGGCGGCTACCGCGAGCTGCGGTACATGGAGGACTACTGGGTGTTCACCCGGATGATCGCCAACGGTGCGCGGGTCGCCAACCTGCCCGACCCCCTCGTCCGCTACCGCGTCGATGCCGGCGCCTACGAGCGCAAGGGCGGTGTGCGACAGCTGCGCTCGGAGCTGCGGCTGCAGCGACGGCTCCGCTCGGAGGGATTCACCACGGCCGGCCAGGGCCTGCGCAACTCGGTCGTGCGCGGTGGCTACCGGCTGGTGCCAACCGCGATGCGCCGCAGCGCCTACCGCCGCACGTTCACCGTCGCCCCCTCGCCAGCCGGGGCACGCCTCGACCTGCCGGTGACCCCCGCCTGGCACCGCCACCCCTCCGCCCAGCGCGGCCCGACACCCCTGCGGGCGGTGGCTCCCGAACCTGGCGTACGGCCGGCAGCCACCGCGCCGGAGCCCGAGGTCTCCTGATGGCAGACCTCGTTGTCGTGGGAGCGGGGCTCTACGGCCTCACCGTTGCCGAGCGCGCCGCCGCCCGAGGCCTCGACGTGCTGCTGCTCGACCGCCGCGACCACATCGGCGGCAACGCCTGGAGCGAGGTGGAGCCGATCACGGGGATCGAGGTGCACCGCTACGGGGCCCACCTGTTCCACACCAGCAACGAGCGGGTGTGGCACTACGTCAACCGGTTCACCGCCTTCACCGACTACGTCCACCGGGTCTGGACGGTGCACCGGGGCGAGGTGTACCCGATGCCGATCAACCTCGGCACGATCAACCAGTTCTTCCGGTCTTCGATGAGCCCTGCCCAGGCGCGGGCCCTCGTGTCCCGGCAGGCCGCGGAGGTGACCGGCACTCCGGCGAACCTCGAGGAGAAGGCCGTGTCGCTCATCGGGCGGCCGCTGTACGAGGCCTTCGTGCACGGCTACACGGCCAAGCAGTGGCAGACCGACCCCACCGAGCTGCCCGCCGAGGTCATCTCCCGGCTGCCGGTGCGCTACACCTACGACAACCGCTACTTCAGCGACCGTTGGGAAGGGCTGCCCGTCGACGGCTACGCCGCCTGGCTGACCCGGATGGCCGACCACCCCCGCATCCAGGTGCGCCTGCAGACCGACTTCCTCGACGACGCCGACCCGTACTCGCGGGGGAACGTCGTCGGGCGCGTCCCCGTCGTGTACACCGGCCCGGTCGACCGCTACTTCGACGGAGCGCACGGCTGGCTCCAGTGGCGCACCCTGGACTTCGAGCAGGAGGTGCTCGACACCGGCGACCACCAGGGCACGGCCGTGCTGAACCTGGCCGACGAGGACGAGCCCCACACCCGGGTGCTGGAGTTCCGCCACTTCCACCCCGAGCGCGACTACCCGGCCGACCGCACGGTCGTGGTGCGCGAGCGCAGCCGCTTCGCCGGCCAGCGGGACGAGCCCTACTACCCGGTCAACGCCCCGGTCGACCGCACCCGGCTCGGCGCCTACCGCGAGCTCGTCCGACTCGAGGCCGGCCTGGGCGTCGCCTTCGGCGGCCGGCTCGGCACCTACCAGTACCTCGACATGCACATGGCCATCGCCGCGGCGCTCGGGTTCGTCGACAACGGGCTCGACGCCGTTCTGGCCACGGACCAGCGCGGCTCCCGGGCAGGGGCGCGATGACCACGCTCGACCACCGGCCCACGCCGCCGGTCGAGACGGTGGCGCGGGTGCTCGACGTCGTGGCCCGGGTCGTGCTGCCCGTCGCCGAGGACCCGGACGTCCTGCCGCTGTACGTCGACGGCGCGCACACACCCGAGCCTCAGACCGACGAGGACACCCCCACCCTGACGCTGCCCTCGGACCAGCACCCCGACCAGGTGCTGAGCCGACGCTCGTACCGCGTCCCCGCGGGCGGCCGCACCTCCTTCGCCACCTACTTCAACGCGTTCCCGGCGGCCTACTGGCGGCGGTTCACCCCCGTGCAGCAGGTCACCCTGCGGGTGCTCACCACCGGCCCGGGCACCCTTGTCGTCTACCGGTCCTCGGCGCGCGGTGCGGTCGCACGGGTCACCAGCCGCCGGCTCGACGGGGTCAGCACCCACCACCTCGACCTTCCTCTGGCGTCCTTCGTCGACGGCGGCTGGTACTGGTTCGACCTGGTCGCCGGCACCGACCCCCTCGTCCTCGACAGCGCCGAGTGGTGCGTCGCCGGCAGCGGCGGACCGCCGGCCCCGCGCATCACGGTCGGGATCACCACCTTCGACCGGCCCTCGTCGTGCGCGGCACTCCTGACCCAGCTCGGTCGCGCCTGCGAGCTCGACGACGTGCTCGACACGGTCCTGGTGGTCGACCAGGGTCGGCAGCTCGTCGCCGACGACCCCGGCTACCTCGACGCGCGGGAGGCGCTCGCCGGCCGGCTGCGCGTCATCCGGCAGCCGAACCTGGGCGGGTCTGGCGGGTTCTCGCGGGCGATGCTCGAGACCCTCGACGCCGGCCGCTCCGACCACGTGCTGCTGCTCGACGACGACGTCGCGGCCGAGCCCGAGGGGATCGCCCGGGCCGTCGCGTTCGCACGTCACACGCGGCAGCCGACGATCGTCGGCGGACACATGTTCTCGATGCACGAGAGGTCGGTCCTGCACGCCTTCGCCGAGGTGGTGCGGCCCTGGCAGTTCCGCTGGTCCCCCGCCGCTCCGTCGGTGCACGACCACGACCTGGCCCGCTGGAACCTGCGCTCGACCCCGTGGATGCACCGCCGGTTCTCCGCCGACTACACCGGCTGGTGGATGTGCCTCATCCCGGTCGAGGTGCTGCGCGACGTGGGCCTGTCCATGCCGTTCTTCATCAAGTGGGACGACGCCGAGTACGGCCTGCGGGCCGCGCGCGCCGGCCATCCCACGGTGTCGCTGCCCGGCGCGGCAGTCTGGCACGTGCCGTGGACCGACAAGGACGACAGCATCGACTGGCAGGCCTACTTCCACGCCCGCAACCGGCTGGTCGCCGGGCTGCTGCACTCGCGCTACCACCACGGTGGCCGGCTGGTCCGCGAGAGCCTGGCCATCTCGGTCAAGCACGTGCTGGCCATGCAGTACTCCGCCGCCGCACTGCGGCTCAAGGCGCTCGAGGACGTGCTCGCCGGCCCGGCAGAGCTGCACGAGTCGCTCGGCACCCGGCTCGAACAGGTGCGCACCCTGCGCGCGGGGTACCCCGACGCCACGGTGCGGCCGGACCCGGCCGACTTCGCCCCGGTGCGTCCCCTGCGCCCCCGCAGGCAGGACCCGTCCACCGCCCGGCCGGCGAGCCGGTTCTCGACCCTGCGCGCAGCGGCCCTGGGGGTGCTGCACCAGGCGCGGCAGCTCCCGGCCGGTGCCACCGACGCCCCGGAGCGGGAGGTCGCCTCGCCGGATGCGGGGTGGTGGACCCTCGCGCGGCTGGACTCCGCACTGGTCGCCACCGCTGACGGCACCGGGCTCGCCTGGCTCCGACGAGACCGCTCGGCCACCGGCCGGGCCCTCGCGGATGCCGTGCGTGTGCACCGTGAGCTGCTGCAGCGCTGGCCGGAGCTCTCGTCCACCTACCGGGGCGCCCTGCCGGCCCTCGTCGGGGAGGACCCGTGGCGACGCACGCTGGGCCTGGACCCCCCACCCGGCCACACGGTGGTCGACGCGTGACCGCGGCCGCCGATGCCGGGCTCGTCGTGCAGGGCACCGGTGGCGGGCTGCGCGAGGTGCTCGACCGGCGTCACCTGCTCGCCATGCTGGTGCGCAAGGAACTGCGGGTCCGCTACCGCGCCTCGTGGCTCGGCTTGGGCTGGTCGTACGTCAAGCCCGCCGTGCAGTTCGCCGTCTACTTCGTCGCCCTCGGGCTCGTCCTGCGCCAGAACGCGATCAGCGACTACGCGGTCTACCTCTTCGGTGGGCTCGTGGTGGTCACCACCCTCTCGGAGGCCGTGGCGAACGCGACTCGCTCGGTCGTCGCCAACGGCGAGCTGGTGCGCAAGATCTTCCTCCCGCGCGAGCTGTTCCCGGTGGCCAGCGGGTGCGTCGCGGTGGTGCACCTCGTGCCGCAGCTCGTCGTCCTGCTCGCGGGCTGCGCGCTGGCCGGGTGGTGGCCGGATGCCGTCGGCCTCCTCGCGCTCGTCGCCGGCCTCACCCTGGTCGGCGTGCTGGCCCTCGGCCTGGGGCTGCTGCTGTCGGCGCTGAACGTGCTCTACCGCGACGTGGAGAACGTCGTCGACCTCGTGCTCATGGTGTTGGTGTGGACCAGCCCGGTGCTCTACCCCTGGCAGCTCGTTGCCGACCTGCTCGGGCCGGACTCGGTGTGGTTCACCCTGTACCAGCTCAACCCGGTGACCGTGGCGGTCGAGCTCGTGCACCGCGGGACGTGGGCGGTGTCCTCACCGGAGAACCTCGCGCAGGTGCCGCCCGACCTCGCCGCCCACACAGCCGTGGCGTTCCTCACGGCGGGGGTGCTCGTCCTGGTGGGTTCGCGGGTGTTCCGGCGGCTGTCGGGCCGCTTCGCCCAGGAGCTCTGAGCACGGTGGTCTCCGAGAACACCGCGGTCTCGATCGAGAACGCCTCCAAGCACTTCCGGCTGCGGCACACCCACTCGCTCAAGGAGTCGCTCGTCTGGACCACCCAGGGCCGCGCCCGCTTCGAGGACTTCGTGGCGCTGGCACCGCTCGACCTCGAGATCACCCGCGGCGAGTCGGTGGCACTCCTCGGACGCAACGGCTCGGGTAAGTCGACCCTGCTCAAGCTCATCGCCGGCGTGATGACACCGGACACCGGCCGGGTCAGGGTGGCCGGGCGGCTGGCCGGGCTGCTCGAGGTCGGAGCCGGGTTCCACCCCGACCTCACCGGCCGTGAGAACGTGCACCTCAACGCGTCGATCCTGGGCATGCGACCGGAGCAGGTCGAGGCACGGTTCGACGACATCGTGGGGTTCGCCGACATCGGCCCGTTCCTTGACACCCAGGTGCGCTTCTACTCCTCGGGCATGTTCCTGCGCCTGGCCTTCGCCGTCGCCGTGCACACCGACCCCGACGTCTTCCTCGTCGACGAGATCCTCGCCGTCGGTGACGAGGCGTTCCGCGACAAGTGCCTCCGGCGCATCGAGGAGCTGTCGGCCCAGGGCCGCACGCTGGTCGTGGTCAGCCACGACCTCGACCTGATGGAGCGGCTCTGCCCTCGGGGGGTGGTGCTCGACGCCGGGCAGGTCGTGGTCGACGGACCGGTCGCCCGGGCGGTGCACCACCTCAGGGCCACCCGATGACCTGGGCTTCCGCCGCGCCGGCCCTCGCGGTCACCCTGCTGCTGGTCCTCGTGCCCGGTGCGGTCGTCATTCTCGCGGCGGGGGTCCGGACCGTGGTCGCGGTGGCGCTCGTGCCGGTGCTCTCGGTGGCGCTGGTGTCGGTCTCCGCCGTCGTCGCCCAGCTGGGCGGAGTGCGATGGGGCCCGGTCCCGGTGGCCGCCCTCACCATCGCGGCGGCGCTCGCCGTCGCGGGGGTGCGATGGGTGGTGCGGCGGCATGCGTCGCAGCACCCCGCGCCCGGGCCGGACGGGTGGCGGCCCCTCGCAGCCGGCGTCGTCGGCGCGGGCTTCGGTGCCGCGGTCATCGGGCTCGGCCTGGCCCGCGGCATCGGGTCGGCCGACACCTGGCCACAGACCTTCGACGCCGTCTTCCACCTCTCGGCGATCGACCACGTCGTGCGCACCGCCGACGGTTCGTCCCTCACCCTCGGCACCCTCGTCAACCCCGACGCCGTGCGGTCCTTCTACCCGGGGGCCTGGCACGACCTCGCCGCCCTCGTCGCGACCACGACCGGCTCCCCCGCACCACTGGCGGCGAACGCGGTCGCCGTCGTCACCGCCGCCGTGGCGTGGCCACTGGGCTGCGTCGCCCTCACCCGGGTCGCCGTCGGCCCCGTGCCGTCCGCCCTGGCCGCGGCGGGCGCCCTTGCCGGCGGAGTCACGGCATCCCCGGTCTTGCTGACCGGCTACGGCACGCTGTGGCCCAACGCGCTGGCCACCGCCCTGCTGCCCGCCTGCCTCGCGCTCTTCGCCGACCTGTGCGGGCTCGGACCGGCACGTGCCGTCCCCCGGACGGTCGGGTGGCTGTTGCTGGGCATGGCCCTGGTCGGCCTGGGGCTCGCTCACCCCAACGCCGTGGTTGCACTGCTCGTCGTGGGCTGCGCGGCCGTCCTCGTCGGGTGGTGGCCGCGGGGCCGCCGATACCGAGGCGTGGCGGTCGTCGCGACCCTCGCGGTCGGTTGGCTGGTGGCCCTGTCGCCGGCGTTCGACGCGCAGCGCGCCACGTCGTGGGCGGCCCGCCAGACCATCGCCCAGGCGATGGGCGAATGGCTCGCTCTGTCCCCACAGCGCGTGCCGATCGCGGCGATGGTCGCCGGCCTCACCCTCGCGGGATGCGTTGTCGCGGCGCTGCGCCCGCAGCTGCGGTGGCTGCTCGCCGTGCACGTGGCGGCAGCCGGGCTGTTCGTGCTCGTCGCTGGCAGCGACGGACGGCTGTCCAGGATGGTGAGCGCGGCGTGGTGGGACGACCCGCACCGCCTCGCCGCCTTGGCAGGCGTGGCCGGGGTGCCGCTGGCCGCGGTGGGGCTGGACGCCATCGTCCGCTGGGTGGCCGCGCAGTGGCGCTCCGTCGACGCGACCCTGCGCGGGTCAGGCCCAAGCCGGGCGATGGATGCCGGGCGACGCAGCTCCGTGGGGATCGCGGCCGTGGTGGTCGCCCTGGCGCTGGCCGTGGGCTGGCAGACCGCCGACACCCAGAGGGTCATCGGCTGGGCCTACCGCACCGAGCCCATGCTCACCGCGCAGGAGAGCGCGTTCATCGCCCGCCTCGACACCACCGTGCCCGAGGGAGAACGGGTCGCCGGCAACCCGTGGGACGGCGCCGCCCTCACCGGTGCCCTGGCCGGCCGGGAGGCGGCATTTCCCCACCTCGCCGGCCGCTGGGGGGCCGATCGCGAGGTGCTGGCCACCTCGCTGGCCACCGCCGCCACCACCCCTGCCGTCTGCCGGGCCCTGTCCAGGCTTCGGATCAGCTACGTCCTCGTCGGCCCTTCGACGTTCTGGGCAGGGGACCGACGGCGCTCGCTCTATCCCGGCCTGGAGGTCGAGGGCCGTCCCGGGTTCACGGAGGTGAGCCGCGCCGGGCGAGTCTCGCTCTGGCGGGTGCCGGTGTGCGCGACCGCTGCCTGACGAGGAGCGGGCGGACACACCGCCCTGGGCCAGCCCGGCGAGGCATTGGCCTACACCAACGTCACTTGAGGAGCTGCCGTGCCATCACGATGCGCTGCACCTGGTTGGTGCCTTCGTAGATCTGGGTGATCTTGGCGTCGCGCATCATCCGCTCGAGCGGGAAGTCGCGCGTGTAGCCCGCCCCACCGAGCAGCTGCACGGCATCCGTCGTCACCCGCATCGCCACGTCGGAGGCGTAGCACTTGGCCGCGGCGCCGAAGAACGGCAGGTCGGCGTCACCGCGCTCGGACTTGGCCGCGGCGACGTAGACGAGCTGGCGCGCGGCCTCGAGCTCCATCGCCATGTCGGCGAGCATGAACTGGATGCCCTGGAACTCGGCGACCGCCTTCCCGAACTGCCGGCGCTCCTTGACGTAGGCGAGGGCCTGGTCGAGCGCTCCCTGGGCGATGCCGACCGCCTGGGCACCGATGGTGACCCGGGTGTGGTCGAGCGTCGCGAGGGCCAGCTTCAGCCCCCCGCCGACCTGGCCGACGACCCGGTCACCGGGGATGCGCGTGCGGTCGAAGATGAGCTCGCGCGTCGGGCTGCCCTGGATGCCGAGCTTGCGCTCCTTCTCGCCGAAGGTGAAGCCGGGGTCGCTCTTCTCGACGACGAACGCCGTGACGTTGTTGCCGCGCTGCCCGTCGGGGTCGGTCACCGCGAGCACCGTGTAGAACTGCGAGACACCGGCATTGGTGATCCACGCCTTCTGGCCGTGCAGCACCCAGTCGTCGCCGTCGCGCACCGCGCGACACTTCATCGCCGCCGTGTCGGAGCCGGCCTCGCGCTCGGAGAGGCCGTAGGAGAAGGTCGACTCACCGGCCGCGAGCGGCGTGAGGTAGCGCTTCTTGAGGTCGCCGTCGCCGCCCAGGATGAGCGGCATCGAGCCAAGCTTGTTGACCGCCGGGATGAGCGAGCTGCTCGCGCAGACCCGGGCGACCTCCTCGATGACGATGCAGGTCGCCAGCGCGTCGGCCCCGACCCCGCCGTACTCCTCGGGCACGTGTGGCGCGAAGAAGTCGCTCGCGACGAGGGCGTCGTGCGCCTCCTGCGGGTAGCGGGCGTCCTCGTCGACGGCTGCCGCGTAGGGCGCGATCTTGTCCTCGGCCACCGCCCGGACCGCCTCACGGATCGCCTCGTGGTCGTCGGAGAGCCGGTAGGTGTCGAAGTCGGGGTTGCCACTCATGCGGCCCATGTTACTCGTCGGTACACCGGCCGTCCCTCCGGTGCCGCAGCCGCTCTTCGGCGGCCTGCGGGCGCACGCATGTCACTCTGCGAGCTCCCTCTCTGCCGCGGCTAGAGTGCTGGTGCTCCGCCCGCCCCCGGAGCGTCCGTCTGCCAAGACCACAGGAGGGGGCACCGTGACCGCTGACAACCCCAGTGTCGTCATCGCGTCGCGACTCTTTCCCCCCGAACCGGGTGCGGCCGCGTTTCGGCTCGGCTGCCTCGCTCGCTCTCTCCGTGGTCAGGGTGCCCATGTCGAGGTGCTCACGACCAGGCCACCTCCGGTGGCCGAGGTCTTGCCCGAGCAGGCCGACGTCATCGTCCGCCGGTGGCCGGTGTTGCGGGATCGGGGCGGCAACGTGCGCGGCTACCTCCCCTTCGCGAGCTTCGATATCCCGCTACTCGGACGGCTGCTGGTGCGTTCCGCCAGCGTCGTTGTGGTCGAGCCACCCCCGACCACTGGTCTCGCGGTGCGTCTCGTCTGCATGGTCAGGCGAACCCCGTTCGTGTACTACGCAGCCGACGTCTCATCTGTCGCGGCAGCTGGAATCGGCGTCAATCCACTCATCGTGCGGGTGCTGCGGGCGGTCGAGTCGTGGGTCATGCGGGGTGCGGCGCAGGTCCTGGCGGTGTCTGAAGGGGTGGCCCACGAGGTCCGCCTTCTGGGGGTGCTCCCGTCCAAGGTGACCGTGGTGGGCACCGGAGTCGATACGGACACCTTCTCCCCTTCCCCGGCGCCGGACACCGTTCTCCCCACCCTTGTCTACGCCGGCACTATGTCCGAGATCCATGGGGCCGAGGTCTTCGTTCGGGCCTTCGGCAGGGTGGCGCACGAAGTTCCGGGGTCTCGATTGCTGATGCTGGGGCAAGGCACTGAGCGTGAACGACTTCGGTGCCTCGCCGATGAGGTGGCGCCAGGTCAGGTGCAGTTCGAAGGCCTGGTGCCCGCGCAGCGCGTTGCCGAGGCGCTGGGAAGCGCCATTGCCGGCCTCGCGTCGGTGCGCCCCAGCAGGGGGTACGACTTCTCGTTCCCCACCAAGATGTTCGTCGCGACGGCATGTGGCACGCCGGTCATCTACGCCGGCGTAGGTCCCGGTCGCGAGGTGGTCGTCAAACACACCTTGGGTTGGGCCGTGGACTGGGACGAGCGCCAGGTGGCCGATGCCATGCGCGATGCGCTCATGCATCCGCCCTCACCGCGAGCGACGAGCGCGGCTGGCCGCATGGACGGCACGGCACGCCAGCCAGTCCTCGGTCAGCGCGAAGGCAGCGGATGCCGTGCTGGCGGCCGTCCGACGCTGAGCGCGGTGCCGCTCGGCTCCTCGTCTCAGGGGCCGACCGGCCCTGCGCCGAGCCCCGTCTCCAGGCGGGTAGGGTCGGGCGGTGCGCGTGCTCATCGTCACCACGTGGTTTCCGTCCCGAGAGTCCGCCGGGGCCGGGGTGTTCTGCCTCCGGCACGCGGAGGCGATCGCCCGGCACCACGAGGTGCAGGTGATCCACGTCGCCAGAGCCGGCACGACGCCGGTGAAGCTCGCGGGTGGCAGCATCACGATGGTCCCGGCCTCCTTCGGTCGCCCGGGCTCGGTCCTGTCGGCCCTGCGGCGAGTCCGCCGGCTGGGCAGGGCCTGGTCGCCCGACATCGTGCACACCATGGGATTCTCGTCACTGGTCTACGGCGCCGCGTTGCGTGGCGACGCGCCGTGGGTCCACACCGAGCACTGGAGCGGGGCAGCACAACCCGCGTCCGTCGGGCCGCTGTGGCGGGCGGCATCCGCCGCGAGGCACCTGCTGCGGCTCCCCACCGTCGTGACGGCAGTGAGCACCTACCTGGCCGAGGCCCTGAAGCCCTTCGCGCGCGAGGTGTGCGTGGTGCCGAACGTCGTCGACGGGCCGGCCTCACCGCCACCGCGGCCCCGGCGTGACACCCTCGACATCCTCACCGTGGGCGGTCTGCGCCCCGTCAAGGACCCCCTCCTCGCCGTCCGCACGGTCGACGAGCTGCGCCGCCGAGGGCACGACGTGCGGATGCGGGTCGCCGGCTCGGGAGAGCTCGAGCCGCAGGTGCGTGAGCTGGTGGGTGCCCTCGGCCTCGGCGACCGAGTAACCCTGCTCGGCCAGGTGCCCGCGAACGAGCTCGAGGCCCACTTCGCCTGGTGCTCGGCCTTTTTGCTCACTTCGCACCTGGAGACGTTCTGCGTGGCCGGCGCCGAGGCGCTCCTCCATGGTCGGCCCGTGGTGCTCGGCGCCGTTGGCGGACAGGGGGACTTCGTCGGGCGGCGCTCGGGCGAGCTGGTGGGCACCCGAACGCCCGAGGCGTTCGCCGACGCCGTCGAGCGCGTGCAGGAACGCCTCGGGCACGTGGACCCCGAGGAGCTGGCCGGTCCGGTCCGCGAGCGGTTCTCGGCGCGGAGCGTCGCCGAGGCGTTCGACCGGGTGTACTCCGACGTGAGCGAGCGGTAGGGCCGGTACGGTCAGCGCCGCACCAGGGGCGAGAGCAGTCCCACGACCAGCCTAGCGTCGCGCCAGGCCACGGCGGCCCAGACGGCGACGAACCCGGCCGCCCAGGCCAGGTCGAGCCACAGTGGCGCGGAGACGGACCGCTGCACGACCAGGAGGCCCACGAGAACCCCGACGCCGAGGCCGAGACGGCAGAGCATCCAGCCCCAGTGCTGCTGGTCCCGTACCCACACCACGGTCACGGGGATGCTGGCGATGACCAGGGTCCCCATCAGGTAGCCGACCGCCACGCCGGTCTCGCCGTAGGTGGGGCCCAGGAGGAGCCAGCCGACGGCACCGACGGCGAGTCCGCTGATGCTGGCGGCACTCACGATGGCCATGCCGCGCTGCGATCGGGTCGACAGCGCGTTGACGCAGGCCATGGCGATGGTCGTCGGCAGCACCGCGAGCAGCAGGATGGGCAGCAGCTGGCCGGCCTGGACGTACTCGTCTCCCCACAGGATCGACACGATCAGCCTGCTGCAGAGGGCGATCGAGCCGAAGACGGCCACCATCAGCACGACGAGCAGCCTCATGGCCTGGTCGGTCTGCCGACGGAACCCGCTCGTGTCGCCACGGCCCCAGGCCGCCGCCATGGCGGGGAAGAGCACCAGGCTGAACGACCCCGCCAGGAGGGACGCCGGAGTCGCGAGGGTGAGCGCCGCGGCGTACTGACCGGCCTCATCCGCGGTTCCGGCCAGCTGGGCGACGACCATGGAGAGCTGCAGGAAGCCCGCGCTGGCGATGGTCCCCGCCACGCCCAGCGCCACGAACCCATCGATCTCCCGGCGAAGCCCCCGCTCGAGGTCCTCTCCGGACCCATGGGGCCAACCGGCGACGGTGTACACGAGATAGGCCACCGCCATGGGCAGCAGCAGGGTCTGGTTCCGCACGCCGGCAAGGAGGGCCAACAGCACGGTCACGAGCCCCCCGACCGTGACGACCAGGTCCCACGCGGTGGCGCGCGCGACGTGGCCCAGCCCGAACTGCAGCCCCCGTGCGAAGTTGTAGCCCGAGTAGCCGATCACCACCGCGGCGACGCACAACCCACCCCACAGGTCCGCGTCGCCGGACACGGCCATCCACAGCGGCACCGCGATGACGGCCAGCAGCGCGGTGGTCTGCACGGTGCGTCGGCGCAGGTGCCGTGCCACCGCCTCCGCCTCGGCGGGACGGCCCGCGCCGTGCGCACGTGCCACGAACTTCGAGGCGGCGCTCCCTGCCGTGGTCGGCCACAGGAGGGTGAGGAGGGTCGCCGTCGAGACGGCGGTCTGGAAGACACCCAGCACGCCGGGACCGAGGAACCGGCCCACCAGGAGGCTGGTGACGAACCGCAGCGCCCCTTGCGCGCCGAGGCCCACCGTGCTCAGGAGCCCGCGCGACGCCATCGACGAGTCCACCGGTCGGTCCAGGGGCAGCGGACTGAACATGGTGCGCCACGACCGGGCCACGCGTCGCCTACCCGCGCTCGGGTGTACGAGGTCTGGACCCGTCGAGCAGGTCGACGGTCTGCGCGGTGCGGGCCGAGTACAGGTACATCGACGACATCAGGGCCACCTCCGGCGGCGGGTCCACCCGCTGCACCAGCTGCCACTGCGGGCGGTTGGTCGCGACCCAGGCAGTGAAGGAGCGGTACCGCTCGTGCGGGGCACGTGCCCCGGAGTCGGTGTCGTTGCTGCAGATGACGACATGGCACTCGGCGCTGTCGAACAGCACCTCGAGGTAGCCGGTGAAGACCTCCTCCTCGACGAGGTGGAAGAGCACCTCCATCGACAGCGCCAGATCGCCCCGCAGCCAGCCGGCCGGGTCGGCGAACTCTCCCGGCGGGCAAGCGCAGGAAGCTCTTGGTGCGGTCATCCTGGAAGCGCTCGATGCACAGCTTGACGGCCGTACCCGACGGGTCGAGCCCCAAGTAGCGCGGGTACTCGGCGAGGGCGAGCTGCTGCCCGTCACCGCAACCGAAGTCGACGACGGAGGTGACACCGAGCTCACGCACCCACTGGTTCACGACCACCGCCTTCCACTGCGCCGCGGGGCCGACCGATCCCGCGCCCGAGGTACCCCCCTGCGCATACCGTCGCTCCCAGTAGTCGGCACTCCCCGCGAAGGTTCGCCGCGCGACCCACCCCACGGCGGGGGCGAGCGCCGGGACGGCGGCGACCCTTCCCGCAGCGCGCCGCACTGACCGCCTCATCTGTTGTCCCTCATCTGTCGGTTCTTCTCACACAACACCTCGGACTCACTCGGACTCGTCGGCAGCAGGTCGACCGTTCGGCCCGTCGCCGACGACTCGAGCACGCCTCGGCGACCCGGACGGTACGCAGGCCCTGCGTCATGGTGACGATGTCGGCCTCCTTGCCCAGCACGGCATCCCGGAACTGCTCGTGCTCGACCCGCAGCGGCTCCGGCTTGGGGATGGCGTAGCGCACGACATCGCCCTCGGAGACGCCGCGGAACTTCGAGATGGCGTCCCAGGCCTGCTCGATCTCGCCGTTCGCGTAGAAGGTGAGGTCGGCCGTGAGCGTGTCGGCGACGAGTGCGCCCAGGCTCCCGGTGATGATCGTGACCCGCTCCTTGAACGGCGACAGCCAGTTGACCAGGTGGTTGGTGATGGTGCCGCCCGAGAGCTGGCCGACGATCGCGACCATGTCCTCGTGCTCGCGCCCGGACCGGTGGGTCGTGCGGGCCGAGACGGCGGTGAAGTGCTGCTGGGTGACCCAGGCGGTGAGGTCGATGTCGTGCGTGCCCAGGTCCTTGACCACGCCGACGTCCGCGATCCGGGCCGGGAACGGGCCCTGCCGCCGGGTGACGACCTGGTAGACCTCGCCGATCTCCCCGGCCTCGATCCGGGAGCGGGCCTGCTGCAGCGAGGGGTTGTACCGCTCGATGTGACCGACCGCGCCGACCAGCCCCTTGGCCTCGAACGACTCGGCGAGCCGGGTGGCCGACGGCACGTCCTGGGCCAGCGGCTTCTCGACCAGGGCGTGCACTCCGGCCTCCGCGAGGGCCAGCCCGACCGGTTCGTGCAGGAAGGTCGGGACCGCGACCATGCAGTAGTCGATGCCGTGGGCGATGAGCGCCTCGACGTCGGCCTCGACCGGCCGCCCGCCCGAGACGCCGTGCACGTCACCGCCCGCGTCAGCGACCGCGACGAGGTCGACACCCGGCAGGCTGCCGAGCACGCGCGCGTGGTGGCGGCCCATCATCCCGAGCCCGATCAGGCCCGCCCGCAGGTTGGCCATCAGGCACCCGCCCCGGCGAGCGTGTTGACGGCGGTGACGATGCGCTCGAGGTCGTCCTGGCTGAGCGAGGGATGCACGGGCAGCGACAGGCACTGCGCGGCGGCCAGCTCGGTCTCGGGCAGGTCGACGTCGACCTGGAACGGCAGCAGCCGGTGGTTGGGCACGGGGTAGAACATGCCCGAGCCGACCTGGTACTCCTCACGCAGCGCGGCGGCGAACCCGTCGCGGTCGTCGGGCACGCGCACCGTGTACTGGTGGTAGACGTGCACCGCCCCGCCCGCGACGGGGGGCGTCGTGACGCCCATGAGGTTGGCCGACAGGAAGGCGGCGTTCTGCTGGCGCTGCGCGGTCCACCCGCCGACCTTGGTCAGCTGCACCCGCCCGATGGACGCGTGGATGTCGGTCATCCGCGTGTTGAAGCCCACGACCTCGTTGTGGTACTGCCGCTCCATGCCCTGGTTGCGGTAGAGCCGCATCAGCCGCTCGACCTCGTCGGTGGCCACCGACACCATGCCGCCCTCGCCCGAGGTCATGTTCTTCGTGGGGTACAGCGAGAACATCGCGAAGGACCCGAAGGCACCGACCGGGGTGCCGTTCAGCGACGCGCCGTGCGCCTGGGCAGCATCCTCGAAGACCTGGATGCCGTGGCGCTGCGCGATCTCGGTGATCTGGTCCATCTTGGCCGGGTGGCCGTAGAGGTGCACCGGCATGACGCCGACGGTGCGCTCGGTGATCGAGGCCTCGAACGCCTCCGGCGAGAGGCAGAAGTCGTCGGCGTCGATGTCGGCGAACACGGGGGTCGCGCCGGTGAGCGCCACCGAGTTCGCGGTGGCCGCGAAGGTGAACGACGGGACGATGACCTCGTCGCCCGCACCGACCCCGCAGGACAGCAGGCCCAGGTGCTGGCCAGAGGTGCCGGAGTTGACCGCCACGCAGGCCCGGCCGAGGCCGAAGTGCTGCGAGAACTCCTCCTCGAACGCCTTGACCTCGGGGCCCTGGGCGAGCATGCCGCTGCGCAGCACCCGGTCGACGGCAGCCCGCTCCTCATCTCCGATGATCGGCTTGGCCGGGGGGATGAAGTCGGTCACTGCTGTGCCTCCGTGAGGGTGTCGCCGTGCTCGAGGTAGGTCTGGCCGGTCTGCGGGCACACCCACGAGCCGGCCTCCGGGCCGGGCTCGAGGGGCACCCCGGCACGACCGACCCAGCGGATCCGTCGGGCCGGCACGCCGGCCACGAGGGCGAAGTCGGGGACGTCCTTGATGACGACGGAGCCGGCGGCGACGAGCGCCCACCGGCCGATGGTGACGGGGGCGACGCACACGGCGCGGGCGCCGATGGACGAACCCTCACGGCAGGTCACCGCGACCATCTCCCAGTCGTCGCCACGCTTCAGGACGCCGTCGGGATCGACCGAACGCGGGTAGTGGTCGTTGGTGAAGACGGCCGCCGGGCCGACGAAGACGCCGTCCTCGAGCACGGCCGGCTCGTAGACGAGCGCGTAGTTCTGCAGCTTGCAGTTGTCCCCCATCCGCACGCCGGGGCCGACGTAGGCCCCGCGGCCCACGATGCAGTTGCGACCGAGGACGGCGTCCTCGCGCACCTGGGCGAGGTGCCAGATGGAGCTGCCGTCACCGATCGTGGCGCCCTCGGAGACGTCGGCCGAGTCGACGATGCGAACCACCATGGTCAGGCCACCCGCTCGGCCTGGCCGACGACCAGGAAGCGCACGCCTGCGAAGCGGTCGCGGTCGAGGATGTTGCGGCCGTCGACGACGACCTGCACGCCCGGGACGTCGGTGGCGGACAGCGCGCGGTACTCGGCATGGTCGGCCTGCACGACGACGACGTCGGCCGGGTCGCCCAGGGTGTGGGCCGCCCAGCCGAACCGGGCGAGCTCCTCGGCCGAGTACATCGGGTCGTGCACGGCGACGTCGGCCCCGGCGGCCCGCAGGGCCTCGACGGTGGCGAAGATGCCGGAGAACGCCGTCTCCTTGACGCCGCCGCGGTAGGCGGCACCGAGCACCGCGACGCGCTTGCCGGTGAGGTCGCCACCGGCGGCGCCCACGGCGAGGCCGACCGTGTAGGCCGGCATCGCGGCGTTGGCCTCGCGCGCGGCGCGCACGACCGTGGCGTCGGGGTCGTTCCAGAGGTACAGCCGCGGGTAGACCGGGATGCAGTGCCCCCCGACCGCGATGCCGGGCCGGTGGATGTGGCTGTAGGGCTGGGAGTTGCAGGCCTCGATGACCTGGTAGACGTCGATGCCGGCCCGGGCCGCGAAGGCGCCGAACTGGTTCGCGAGCCCGATGTTGACGTCGCGGTAGGTCGTCTCGGCGAGCTTGGCCATCTCGGCCGCCTCCGCGGAGCCGAGGTCCCAGACCCCGTTGCCACGCTCGAGGTCGGGTCGCTCGTCGAACTGCAGCACCGCCTCGTAGAACTCCACGGCCCGGGCGGCGCCCTCGGCGGACAGCCCGCCGACCAGCTTGGGGTACTTGCGCAGGTCGGCGAAGACCCGGCCGGTGAGCACCCGCTCGGGCGAGAAGACGAGGTGGAAGTCGACGCCCTCGACGAGACCCGACCCGCTCTCGAGCAGCGGCTTCCAGCGGGTGCGGGTGGTGCCCACGGGAAGCGTGGTCTCGTAGATGACCAGGGTGCCGGGGGTGAGGCCGCGGGCGATGTCGTCGGTGGCGGAGTCCATCCAGCCGAAGTCGGGGCGGGCCTCGTCGTCGACGAACAGCGGCACGACGACGACCACCACGTCGCTCTCGCGCACCGCCGCCGCCGTGTCGGTGGTCGCGACCAGCGCCCCTGAGCCGACGACCTGCGCCAGGTTCTCGGCGAGGTGGGCCTCCCCCGGGAACGGCTCGATGCCCGCGTTGACGGTCTGCACGGTCGCCGGGTCGATGTCGGCGCCGCGCACCTCGTGGCCCGAGCGGCGAACTGGACAGCGAGGGGCAGGCCGATCTTGCCGAGCGTGACGATGTCGGCCTCCTTGCCCAGCACGGCATCCCGGAACTGCTCGTGCTCGACCCGCAGCGGCTCCGGCTTGGGGATGGCGTAGCGCACGACGTCGCCCTCGGAGACGCCGCGGAACTTCGAGATGGCGTCCCAGGCCTGCTCGATCTCGCCGTTCGCGTAGAAGGTGAGGTCGGCCGTGAGCGTGTCGGCGACGAGTGCGCCCAGGCTCCCGGTGATGATCGTGACCCGCTCCTTGAACGGCGACAGCCAGTTGACCAGGTGGTTGGTGATGGTGCCGCCCGAGAGCTGGCCGACGATCGCGACCATGTCCTCGTGCTCGCGCCCGGACCGGTGGGTCGTGCGGGCCGAGACGGCGGTGAAGTGCTGCTGGGTGACCCAGGCGGTGAGGTCGATGTCGTGCGTGCCCAGGTCCTTGACCACGCCGACGTCCGCGATCCGGGCCGGGAACGGGCCCTGCCGCCGGGTGACGACCTGGTAGACCTCGCCGATCTCCCCGGCCTCGATCCGGGAGCGGGCCTGCTGCAGCGAGGGGTTGTACCGCTCGATGTGACCGACCGCGCCGACCAGCCCCTTGGCCTCGAACGACTCGGCGAGCCGGGTGGCCGACGGCACGTCCTGGGCCAGCGGCTTCTCGACCAGGGCGTGCACTCCGGCCTCCGCGAGGGCCAGCCCGACCGGTTCGTGCAGGAAGGTCGGGACCGCGACCATGCAGTAGTCGATGCCGTGGGCGATGAGCGCCTCGACGTCGGCCTCGACCGGCCGCCCGCCCGAGACGCCGTGCACGTCACCGCCCGCGTCAGCGACCGCGACGAGGTCGACACCCGGCAGGCTGCCGAGCACGCGCGCGTGGTGGCGGCCCATCATCCCGAGCCCGATCAGGCCCGCCCGCAGGTTGGCCATCAGGCACCCGCCCCGGCGAGCGTGTTGACGGCGGTGACGATGCGCTCGAGGTCGTCCTGGCTGAGCGAGGGATGCACGGGCAGCGACAGGCACTGCGCGGCGGCCAGCTCGGTCTCGGGCAGGTCGACGTCGACCTGGAACGGCAGCAGCCGGTGGTTGGGCACGGGGTAGAACATGCCCGAGCCGACCTGGTACTCCTCACGCAGCGCGGCGGCGAACCCGTCGCGGTCGTCGGGCACGCGCACCGTGTACTGGTGGTAGACGTGCACCGCCCCGCCCGCGACGGGGGGCGTCGTGACGCCCATGAGGTTGGCCGACAGGAAGGCGGCGTTCTGCTGGCGCTGCGCGGTCCACCCGCCGACCTTGGTCAGCTGCACCCGCCCGATGGCCGCGTGGATGTCGGTCATCCGCGTGTTGAAGCCCACGACCTCGTTGTGGTACTGCCGCTCCATGCCCTGGTTGCGGTAGAGCCGCATCAGCCGCTCGACCTCGTCGGTGGCCACCGACACCATGCCGCCCTCGCCCGAGGTCATGTTCTTGGTGGGGTACAGCGAGAACATCGCGAAGGACCCGAAGGCACCGACCGGGGTGCCGTTCAGCGACGCGCCGTGCGCCTGGGCAGCATCCTCGAAGACCTGGATGCCGTGGCGCTGCGCGATCTCGGTGATCTGGTCCATCTTGGCCGGGTGGCCGTAGAGGTGCACCGGCATGACGCCGACGGTGCGCTCGGTGATCGAGGCCTCGAACGCCTCCGGCGAGAGGCAGAAGTCGTCGGCGTCGATGTCGGCGAACACGGGAGTCGCGCCGGTGAGCGCCACCGAGTTCGCGGTGGCCGCGAAGGTGAACGACGGGACGATGACCTCGTCGCCCGCACCGACCCCGCAGGACAGCAGGCCCAGGTGCTGGCCAGAGGTGCCGGAGTTGACCGCCACGCAGGCCCGGCCGAGGCCGAAGTGCTGCGAGAACTCCTCCTCGAACGCCTTGACCTCGGGGCCCTGGGCGAGCATGCCGCTGCGCAGCACCCGGTCGACGGCAGCCCGCTCCTCATCTCCGATGATCGGCTTGGCCGGGGGGATGAAGTCGGTCACTGCTGTGCCTCCGTGAGGGTGTCGCCGTGCTCGAGGTAGGTCTGGCCGGTCTGCGGGCACACCCACGAGCCGGCCTCCGGGCCGGGCTCGAGGGGCACCCCGGCACGACCGACCCAGCGGATCCGTCGGGCCGGCACGCCGGCCACGAGGGCGAAGTCGGGGACGTCCTTGATGACGACGGAGCCGGCGGCGACGAGCGCCCACCGGCCGATGGTGACGGGGGCGACGCACACGGCGCGGGCGCCGATGGACGAACCCTCACGGCAGGTCACCGCGACCATCTCCCAGTCGTCGCCACGCTTCAGGACGCCGTCGGGATCGACCGAACGCGGGTAGTGGTCGTTGGTGAAGACGGCCGCCGGGCCGACGAAGACGCCGTCCTCGAGCACGGCCGGCTCGTAGACGAGCGCGTAGTTCTGCAGCTTGCAGTTGTCCCCCATCCGCACGCCGGGGCCGACGTAGGCCCCGCGGCCCACGATGCAGTTGCGACCGAGGACGGCGTCCTCGCGCACCTGGGCGAGGTGCCAGATGGAGCTGCCGTCACCGATCGTGGCGCCCTCGGAGACGTCGGCCGAGTCGACGATGCGAACCACCATGGTCAGGCCACCCGCTCGGCCTGGCCGACGACCAGGAAGCGCACGCCTGCGAAGCGGTCGCGGTCGAGGATGTTGCGGCCGTCGACGACGACCTGCACGCCCGGGACGTCGGTGGCGGACAGCGCGCGGTACTCGGCATGGTCGGCCTGCACGACGACGACGTCGGCCGGGTCGCCCAGGGTGTGGGCCGCCCAGCCGAACCGGGCGAGCTCCTCGGCCGAGTACATCGGGTCGTGCACGGCGACGTCGGCCCCGGCGGCCCGCAGGGCCTCGACGGTGGCGAAGATGCCGGAGAACGCCGTCTCCTTGACGCCGCCGCGGTAGGCGGCACCGAGCACCGCGACGCGCTTGCCGGTGAGGTCGCCACCGGCGGCGCCCACGGCGAGGCCGACCGTGTAGGCCGGCATCGCGGCGTTGGCCTCGCGCGCGGCGCGCACGACCGTGGCGTCGGGGTCGTTCCAGAGGTACAGCCGCGGGTAGACCGGGATGCAGTGCCCCCCGACCGCGATGCCGGGCCGGTGGATGTGGCTGTAGGGCTGCGAGTTGCTGGCCTCGATGACCTGGTAGACGTCGATGCCGGCCCGGGCCGCGAAGGCGCCGAACTGGTTCGCGAGGCCGATGTTGACGTCGCGGTAGGTCGTCTCGGCGAGCTTGGCCATCTCGGCCGCCTCCGCGGAGCCGAGGTCCCAGACCCCGTTGCCACGCTCGAGGTCGGGTCGCTCGTCGAACTGCAGGACCGCCTCGTAGAACTCCACGGCCCGGGCGGCGCCCTCGGCGGACAGCCCGCCGACCAGCTTGGGGTACTTGCGCAGGTCGGCGAAGACCCGGCCGGTGAGCACCCGCTCGGGCGAGAAGACGAGGTGGAAGTCGACGCCCTCGACGAGACCCGACCCGCTCTCGAGCCGCGGCTTCCAGCGGGTGCGGGTGGTGCCCACGGGAAGCGTGGTCTCGTAGCTGACCAGGGTGCCGGGGGTGAGGCCGCGGGCGATGTCGTCGGTGGCGGAGTCCATCCAGCCGAAGTCGGGGCGGGCCTCGTCGTCGACGAAGAGCGGCACGACCACCACCACCGCGTCGCTCTCGCGCACCGCCGCCGCCGTGTCGGTGGTCGCGACCAGCGCCCCTGAGCCGACGACCTCCGCCAGCTTCTCGGCGAGGTGGGCCTCCCCCGGGAACGGCTCGATGCCCGCGTTGACGGTCTGCACGGTCGCCGGGTCGACGTCGGCGCCGCGCACCTCGTGCCCCGACGCGGCGAACTGGACAGCGAGGGGCAGGCCGATCTTGCCGAGCCCCACCACGGTGACAATCACCGGGATTCCTTTCGTTGGCGATCTCCCGACGATCCTATCGGCGCGGCAGACACCTCCCCGACGCCCCACGTCGGGGGACGTGCACGGGCAGCCCCCGCGTCAGCGCAGCCCGCGGTGGGCGGCCCACATCTCGCCGGCGCGGTCGGCGGCCGCCGCGACCAGGGCGATCAGCTCGGGGTCGTCGGGAACCGGGAACGACACGTAGGCGCCCCGCCCCCCGGCCACCGGCCGGCCGTAGGCCTTCACCGCGAGGTGCCCGTCCGGCAGCATCCGCACGTTGAGGGTGCTCAGCACGAACTCCCCACCGCGGCGCGTGTCGGTCCACCGGTGTGTCTCGGGCACGGCGACGTTGATCGCCAGGGCACTGACCTCGACCGCCCCGTCGTCGACCATGCGGGTCAGGGTAGCCACCTCCGGCTGCCCGGGTGTCGCCGAATTGCGAGTTCTCGCAAAGCTGGTCACCACGGGTCCTCGGCCGTCTACAGTTCGCTCGGCCCTCACCACCACTTCTCCACAGGAGACCCCGTCCATGACCCTGCTCCCATCGCGCGCGCGCAGCCGCATCGTCCTCGTCACCTCGGTGGCGGCTGCACTGGTCGCCGGCGCGGCCGGCACCGCACCGGCGGTCGGCGCCCCGACCGCGGACCCGCGGCCCGGCGTGCTCAGCAGCTTCGCGAAGCAGACCCTCACCGGGTCCGCTGGTCCCTCCCGGACGGACGCCACCGCGAAGTCCGGCTCCCGCACGACCACGAAGCAGGCGCAGCCGGCACCACGTGGCGAGGTCGCCCCGTCGGCAGCAGCCCCGTCCGCCGCGGCCGCGCTGGACTGCGCCGCCCTGGGCATCCTCTTCACCCAGACGCTCAACCACGGCCACCTCACCTGGGAGCCCGTCGCGGGCGCCACGAGCATCACCGTCAAGCGCGAGCGCCTCGGCGCAGCGCCTGCCACGATCGCCACCCTGCCGGGGTCCGCGACGGGTGCGGACGACCTGGTGCACAACCCGCTCGGTTCGGTCGCCTACCACGTGTCCGCAGTGGTGAACGGCACGACGTCCTCCTGCCGCACCCCGGAGACCGTCGACACCTTCTGGACGATGAGCAGCGACAACGGCGTGGGACACCCCGACGTGTTCTTCGCCGGCACCGACAAGGTCTGGGAGCAGGACACCTTCGGCCCCGCGGCCCCCGCCTGGACCACTGCGGCCGCCCGCCCGGCGTTCTCCCCCACCGGACGCCTCGTCGCCGCGGTGGAGCAGGTGTCCGGCGTCTGGTCGGTCACCGTGCGGCAAGCCTCCAACGGCGTGCTGCAGTGGTCGGTGCCGGCACCCGCCGGCACGATGCTCGACGAACCGTCGTTCTCGCCCGACGGCCAGCGCATCGTGATGGAGGCGCTGGACCTCAACGACCTCAACGTGTCCACCGGCCTCTACACGGTCCCGGTCAACACCACGACCCACCCGCTGACCTTCGTGACCGGCTCGGCCGGGCTCGCGACCGCGGACTGGGTCGACACCCCCGGCGCCCTCACGAGCACCACCATCATCGCGGCCGACCTGTCGACCGCCAAGGGGCTGCTCACCCGGGTCAACGCCAGCACCGGAGCCCGCACGACGGTGCCCGGCACCGAGGGCGCCCTCGACCCGATGGGGCAGGCCGACGGCTCGGTCCTGTTCACCACGCTCAGCACGACCGCGGCCACCCTGGACGTGCTCGCCGCCGACGGGACGACCCTGCGCCGCATCCAGACCTGGGCCGACAGCACCACACGCTGGCCGGTGACCAACCCCGACACGGGCAACGTCCTCGTCTACCTGCTCGAGCCCGACACCACGACCCCCGACGTGCCGGACGACAAGGTCTGGTCGGTGTCGGAGGTCGACCCCGACACAGGGCTGAACGCCGGCACGGGCATCGGGGTCCCCCGCAGCGGCATCGCGGTCGGGTTCAAGGGCTTCGACCTGCGTACCCCGTTCTCCGCGGGCACCTCGAACTTCGGCGGGGCCGCCCACGGCGACATCCTCGCCCGGTCGACCACCGGGGTCCTGTACGACTACCCGCTGTCGGCCTCGGCCGGGAAGTTCTTCGACACGCGGCGCCAGATCGGCAGCGGCTGGAACACGATGAAGCAGTTCATCGCAGCCGGTGACCTCAACAGCGACCGGCGCGCCGACATCGTGTCCGTCGACACCGCCGGCGTGCTGTGGCTCTACCCGGGCCGGGGGTCCTTCCTGCTGGGTGCCCGCACCAAGCTCGGCAGCGGCTGGTCGTCGTACTCGATCCTGTCGACCGGCGACTTCAACGGTGACACCCGTGCCGACCTCATCGCCCGCGACTCCAGCGGAGGCCTCTGGCTCTACCCGGGCAACGGGCGCGGTGGGCTCGCCACCCGCGTCAAGATCGGCTCGGGGTGGAGCATCTTCAGCGCCATCATCGGCCCGGGCGACTGGAACTACGACGGCACGACCGACCTGCTCGCCCGCAACCGCTCCACCGGTTTCCTGTACCTGTACCCGGGCAACGGCAAGGGTGGCTTCGGAGCCAGCAAGTCACTCGGCTCGGGCTGGAACACCCGCAACGGGTTCGCCGCACCGGAGTTCTACGCCGGCCTGAACCCGCTGTTCGCCCGCACCACCGGCGGTCAGCTGCTCGACTACGACAGCATCGGCAACGGTGTGGTGAGCAGCAGCGCCGTCTACCTGGCGGGCAGCGGCTGGACCGGCTTCACCATCACGGGCTGAGGCCCGGTGGAGGGGGGCGGGTCCGCAGCGATCCCGCCCCCCTCCACGATTTCGGCAGGCGCCGGCGCCAAACCGGCTCCGGCCGCCGCCGTGCTCGACACCGATTCCGTCACCACCACTACCTTCACCACCACTCGAGGGGGACCAGCGGATGACCCGGCTCCACAGCAGCCGGGGTCAGCCGCTCGCCACGGCCACCACCGTCGGGATCGACCTGCTGGGGCGGGTACCTCCTCGTCGCCCTGGGCGACTGGGGCCGCGACGGCTTCGCCGACGTCATCTCTCACAGCACGGACGGCGAGCTCTGGAGGTTTCCGGCGAAGCCCGGTGGGACCCCCGGGCCGCGCACTCGCCTCGGCACCGGCTGGAACAGCATGAACAAGATCATCGGCTCGGGCGACTTCGACCTGGACGGTGACGCCGACCTGCTATCGCGTGAGGCCGCCACCGGAACGCTCTGGCTGTCCCCGTTCTACGGGGCGAGCGGCGACGGCTTCGCACCGCGGCGCAAGGTCGGCACCGTGTGGAACGTGTTCACGCAGCTCTCGAGCCCGGAGATCATCGGCGGCTCCCCCGTGGTGCATCGGCGTCAGCCGGGCCGGCGAGCTGCTCCTGTACCGCGTGGTCGGCACACGGCCGGTTCGACGCCAACGAGGTGTACCGGAGTCGGAACCGGCTGGCAGACCTACATGGTCGCCCCCTAGCGGACCTCGACCCGGGGAGCGCCGGCCACCGTCTCACCGACCACGACACCGCCCGGAACCTCGCCCACCACGAGCAACCCCCCACTGGTCTGCGCGTCGGCGAGCAGCAGCAGGTCGTCGTCCGACACCCCGGGCCCCACGTCGAGCAGCGGCTGCACCCACTCGAGGTTGCGGCGGGTGCCGCCGCTGACGAACCCGGCGCGCACGGCATCCCTCGCCCCCTCGAGCAGCGGCACCGCCGCCACGTCGAGGCGCGCACCCACCCCGGAGGACCGCAGCATCGTCGCCAGGTGCCCGAGCAGGCCGAAGCCGGTGACGTCGGTGGCGGCCTCGGCACCGGCCGCCAGCGCCGCCCGCGAGGCCGGTCCGTTGAGCGCGACCATGGTCGCCACCGCCTGCGCGAACACCTCGCCGGTGGCCTTGTGCCGCGAGTTGAGCACGCCCACGCCCAGCGGTTTGGTGAGGGTCAGCGGCAGGCCGGCTCGCGCGGCATCCTTGCGCAGCAACCGGTTCGGGTCGCCGATGCCGGTCACGGCCATGCCGTACAGCGGTTCCGGGGCGTCGATGGTGTGCCCACCGGCCACCGGGCAGCCGGCCTCTCGCGCCACCGCCGCGCCGCCCCGGAGCACCTCGGCGAGCAGGTCGAGGTCGAGCACCGCGCGCGGCCAGCCCACGAGGTTGATCGCCAGCACGCACTCACCGCCCATCGCCCAGACGTCGGACATCGCGTTCGCGGCGACGATGCGCCCCCAGTCGAACGGGTCGTCGACGACCGGGGTGAAGAAGTCGGCGGTGCTCATCGCCGCCCGGCCGGCGTCGAGGCGCACGACCGCCGCGTCGTCGCCGTCGTCGCCCACGAGCAGGTCTGGGCCGCCCGGCAGGTCGACCCCCGCGAGCAGCCGCTCCAGCTCGCCGATCGGAACCTTGCAGGCGCACCCGCCCCCGGCGGCGTACTGCGTCATCCGCACCGTCATACCCACCACCCTCGCAGCACCTCGGATAGCCTCACCACCGGAGGCGTACAGGCGCCTGGTGGCCCTCCCGGTCTTCAACACCGGTGAAGCCGAGCAGCTCGGCTTGGCGGGTTCGATTCCCGTCCGCCTCCGCCAGACCCGAGGAGGAGCGGTGGCCGAGCCCGACCTGCCCGACCCGCGCCGCTCGGTGCCCCGCACCGACACCGTGCTCGCCGACCCCCGGGTGCGGGCCGCGGCCGAGTCGGTCGGGGCGGATGCCGTGCGCCGCGCCGTGGGTGCCGCGCAGGACCGCGTGCGCACCGACGGTCTGGACCCCGCCGACGTCGTCGACGCGGTGCTGGCCGCCCTGCCCGCCCGCTCGACCACCCTGACCCCCGTCCTCAACGCCACCGGGGTGGTGCTGCACACCAACCTCGGCCGCGCCCCGCTCAGCGCTGCCGCGGTCGAGGCGCTGGTGGCGGCCGCCGGGGCGGTCGACGTCGAGCTCGACCTCAGCACCGGGCGCCGGGGCCGGCGCGGTGCCGGGCCGGTCGACGCCCTCCTCGAGCTGGTGCCGGAGGCCGAGGACGCGCTGGTGGTCAACAACGGCGCCGCAGCGCTGGTGCTCGCCACCACGGCGTTGGCGGCCGGCGGCGAGGTGGTGGTGAGCCGCGGCGAGATGGTCGAGATCGGCGACGGCTTCCGGCTGCCCGACCTGATCACCTCGTGCGGCGCGCGGCTGCGCGAGGTCGGCACGACCAACCGCACCCACCTGCGCGACTACGCCGACGCCGTCGGGCCGCACACCGGCGCGGTGCTCAAGGTGCACCCGAGCAACTTCACCGTCGAGGGCTTCACGAGCAGCGTGCCGGTCGCCGAGCTCGCCGGGCTGGGTCCGCCCGTCGTGCACGACATCGGCAGCGGGCTGCTGCGCCCGTGGCCCCTGCTGCCCGACGAGCCCGACGCCACGACCTCCCTGCGCGACGGCGCCGCGGTCGTCACGTGCAGCGGCGACAAGCTGCTCGGCGGCCCGCAGGCCGGGCTGGCGCTCGGCCGCCGCGATGTGGTCGAGCGGCTGCGCCGGCACCCGCTGGCGCGGGCGCTGCGCGCCGGCAAGACGACCCTCGCGGCCCTCGAGGCGACGCTGCGCGGGCCGACGCCCCCGGCCGTCGCCGCGCTCGAGCTCGGCGCGGTGGCGTTGAAGAAGCGGTGCGACGCGGTCGCGGGGCACCTGGGCCGGGCCGGCATCCGGGCCGAGGTGGTGCCCTCGCTCGGTCGGGTCGGCGGCGGCTCGGCGCCCGCCATGTCGCTCGACGGCTGGGCGGTGACCCTGCCGGAGGCGTGGGCCGAGCCGCTGCGGCTGGGCGACCCGGCCGTGCTGGCGCGCGTGCAGGGCGGCCGCACCGTGCTCGACCTGCGCGCGCTCGACCCCCGCCAGGATGCCGTGCTGGTCGCCGCCGTGCGAGGCGCGGCACCGGCCGGCGACGGCCCGGCCAGACCGGCGCGCTGACGTGGCGGTCGTCGCCACGGCCGGGCACGTCGACCACGGCAAGTCAGCCCTGGTCTCGGCGCTCACGGGCACCGACCCCGACCGGCTGGCCGAGGAGCGCCGCCGCGGGATGACCATCGAGCTCGGCCACGTGTGGGCCGACGTCGACGGTCGCCGGGTGGCCATCGTCGACGTGCCGGGGCACGACCGGCTGGTCGGCACCACGCTGGCCGGGCTGGGGCCGGTCGCCGGGGTGCTGCTGGTCGTCGCCGCCGACGAGGGCTGGCGCGCCCAGACCGAGGAGCACGTCGCAGCCGTGCGCGCCCTGGGCCTCACCGACGTCGCGCTCGTCATCACCCGCGCCGACCTCGCCGACCCCGCTCCGGCCACCGCCGACGCGCTCGCCCGGCTGGCGGCCCACCGCATCACCCCGGTCGCGGTGGTCGCGGCCTCGGCGCGCACGGGGAGCGGACTGGCCGGCGTGCGTGCCGCGCTGGCCGCCCTGGCCGACCGGGCGCCCGCGGGCGACCCCGACGCGTCGGTGCGCCTGTGGGTCGACCGCTCGTTCACGGTCACCGGCGCCGGCACGGTCGTCACCGGCACCCTGCCCACCGGGTCGGTGGCCCGCGGCCACACCCTCGCGCTCGACGGCTCCCCCGTGCGGGTGCGCGGCCTGCAGGTGCACGGTGAGCGGGTGGAGACCGCGACCGGCCCCACCCGGCTGGCCGTCAACCTGCGCGCGGTCGCCGCCGACGCAGTCCCGCGCGGCAGCGCGCTGCTCTCCCCCGGCTGGCCGCCACCGACCGCCGTGGTCGACGTCGTGCTGCACCGGCTCTGCGACCGGATGCCGTCGCATGCCACCCTGCACGTCGGCACCACCTCGGCCGCGGTGCGGGTGCGGCCACTGGGCGCCGAGCACGCCCGGCTGTCCCTCGAGGACCCCTCGGCCGCGCTGCCGCTGGTCGCCGGCGACCGGGTGGTGCTGCGGGACCCCGGAGCGCACCAGGTGCTGGCCGGCGCCACCGTGCTCGACGCCCACCCGCCGCCGTTGACCCGCCGTGGGGATGCCGGGCGCCGCGCCACCGCGCTCGCCGCCAGATCGGCGACGGTCGACGACCCGGCCCCGCGCACGGGGCCCGACGGTGCAGCGGGTGTCGAGGCTGACGTCGCTGGCGAGCGCGCGGCATCCGGGCCGTTGCTCGCCCTGTTGGCCTGGCTCGACGACCACCCGCTCGAGCCGGCCCCGGTCGAGCTGGTCGCACCGGTCCGCGCGGCCGACGTGGCCGCAGCGGAGCGGGCCGGGCGGCTGGTGCGGCTCGGCGGCCTGACGCTGCCCGGTGCGACGCTGCAGGTGGCGGCTGCCCGGCTCGTGACGCTGCCGCCGCGGTTCTCCGCCGGCGACGCGGCGCGGGCGATGGGCACCAGTCGCCGGGTCGCCATCCCGGTGCTCGAGCGGCTCGACGCGCGCGCCGTGACCGTCCGTCATGCGGACGGGACCCGCACCCTGCGCTCCGCGGGGGTGGCGCCGGGCTAGACGGTGATCGTGCCGCCCTCGAACACGCCGGTGTGGGTGCCGTTGGCGTTGGTGACGACGTGCGCCCTGGGGAAGCCGTAGCTGCCGTTGGCGCCTCCCGCTGCGACCCAGGCCTGCAGCACCGTGCCCCAGACCGCGAACATCGGCCGGCTGGTGAGCCCCCACAGCCCACCGCGCTGGAAGGACTGGGTGGACCCACGCGCCACGTTGACGCGCTCGGCCGTCGGGTAGCCGAGCGGGCCGGACTCGCGACCCGTGGCCACCCACGCCGACCAGGCGTAGTTGTGCACGGCGTGGGTGGTGGTGGACGCGCTGTCGACCATGCAGCCCTTCTGGAACAGCTGGATCCAGCCACCGTCGGTGAGCCCCTTGGCGAGGGCGCCCTTGGGGTAGCCCAGCACCTTCGGGCCCCCGAACGCGGCGTAGCGCTCGAGGATGAACGACGACATCGCGGAGGCCCCGGTGGCGCTGGTCCACCAGATCCGCCCGCCCGAGTAGTTGACGTACTTGGCGGTGCGGTCGATGGTGTCGCGGATCGGGCTGGTCGACGCCTTGAGGTAGGACCGCTGCCCGCCCATCGAGGTGTAGAGCTTCTCCATCGGCCCCCACGCCGGCAGGTAGGGCGAGCTGTGCTCGGCCGTGGAGTCGCTGCGGAACGAGGTCGTGGAGCAGTTGTCCCACGTGTAGGGCGCCACGCACGACACCACCCGGCAGTGGACCCCACCGCTGCAGGCCACCTGGGTGTTGCACTGCCCGTATCGGAAAGCGTTGCAGCAGTTGACCCTCTGGTCGCAGGTGGCCGTCGAGCCGCGCGTGCAGGAGCAGTTCCAGCACTTCGAGTCACAGATGTGGTCGGCGCACCCGGAGCTGCACTTGGTGCACTTGGCGTTGCAGTCGACGATGTAGCGGTAGCCGCCGCCGCACCACGACGAGTCGGCCGCCTTCCACCAGCCGGCCGTGAAGCTGCCGGACGGGCAGCCGTTGAGCCCCTTGTTGACCGTGGCGCAGAAGATGGTCCAGCCGCTCGACGCGGTGTTGCCCGGCCCGCAGATCGTGGCGTAGGCGGTCTGCGGGCGCAGAGCGTAGGCCTTGGGGTCGGTGGCCAGGGCCGAGCCGGCAACCGCGGCGCCGACGAGCAGCCCGCGCCGTGACACGCCGCCGCGGCGGGAGAGCCGGTCGATCAGGCGCACCAGCCCGGTGGGCCGCTCGACGACCTCGGCCAGGGCCTGGCCCGGGTCGCTCCTGGTGGCGGTCACACGCTCACCCCCTGGGCACGCATCGTCGCGGCGGGGACGATCTGCAGCGAGGCGGCGACCGCGGCGGCGCGGGGCACGGTGCCCATCCGGCGCGCGTGGCTGCCCAGCACCGTGAACAGGCAGAACGCCCGCCCACCCTCGCTGAAGAAGTGCTGGCTGGCGCTGCGCCCCACGATCTCGCGCGGCAGCCGGTTGGTTCCGAACTGCGACGGGGCCAGGCGCGGCACGCCCTGCCGGAAGAACAGGCCGGTGTTGGCGAGGTCGGAGCCGTACTCGACGAGCGCCACGAAGACGTCCTCGGGGCCGAGCTGCTCGACCGCCCCGGACCCGAAGTCGCCCACCGCGGCGGGCAGCGGCCGGGTCGACACGTGCACCACCGGCAGGGTGCGCTCGGTCAGCAGGTCGCGCGGGTCGGGGGCGGCCCGCCCGGGCGCGAGCGCGTCACGCCGATCGAGTCCGAAGGCCTGGTCGGCCGGAGCGGGGCGACGAACGACGGCCGCCGACCACCCCACCGGCACCTCGACGGAGATCCCGTAACCGGTCCGCCTCATCGCTGCCCCCTCAGGGCGATCATGGCCAGGGCCGCTGCTGCTGCGGCGAGCGCCAGCCTAGCCGCGGCGTCGGCAGTTGGCGCGGCGTGCTCGACCCGGGCGAGCAGCCGCCACAGCTGCTCGCGGGTGACCACTCGCCCCACGAACGCCGACGGCAGCGCCCGCACCAGCCCGAACGTGCCCCCGACCAGCAGGCCCACCGCCGGGCTCCCGGAGAGCACGCAGAGCAGGGCGACGGCATAGGTGGTGGCGCTGGTGACGATGGTGACCAGGCCGAACCCGAGCTGGGACCCGAACCCCACCCCGACGACCCACCCGCGGTAGCGGTCGAGCCAGGTGCGGTCGACCTGGCGCCGCCAGGTCGGCAGCCGACGGCCGGCCACGCCCGAGTCGAGCAGCAGGCCGACGACCAGGGCCGCCGCCACGAGCAGGTAGGCCGCCGGCGACGAGCGCCACGACACCGGTACCAGCGACCCGAGCAGGGCGGCGACCAGGCCGAGGGCGAGGCCCCCCACCAGGGAGGAGACGACGTAGGCAGTGGTGGTCAGCCACC
Organism: uncultured Actinomycetota bacterium; assembly: GCA_963800505.1. Classification (GTDB taxonomy): domain Bacteria; phylum Actinomycetota; class Actinomycetes; order Actinomycetales; family Dermatophilaceae; genus Fodinibacter. The sequence goes on along the minus strand of CAWDBL010000020.1, from coordinate 141,256 downwards.
ACCGGGAGGCGCGGGCCCGCTCACCGAGCGGGCTGATGCTCGTGAGCATCGACTCGCCTCAAGGGGACCAGGTGGCCCGCACCGCGGCCATCACGGCCATCGGCAGCCCGACGACCAGCGCGACGGCCGCGGCCGTCACCGGGTCGCCGCCTCGTCATCGTCGACGGGGTCGGCCGGCTCGTAGAGGCTGTGGTGGCCCGGGTGGATGCCGGCCGCGGCCAGCTCGGTGTCGATCCGGCTCAGGTCGTCGCGCCCACCCGCTGCGGCGGCACCGGCGACGTGCTCCGCCCCGGGGCCCGTGCGGCCGGCCGCGGCGCGGGCGTGCGCGCTCTGGTCGACGGCCTGCTGGAGCAGGTCGCGGACGCTGGGCCAGCTGGTGGCCGACCCCTCGCCGGTGACCACGCCCTGCTCGACCAACACGAAGTAGGGCGACCCGGGGATGTCGTAGTCGACCCAGGCCGCGCTCGACGCGACCACCTCCACACCGGGGCGGGCCAGCCGCGTCAGGGTGGCCGGTGACTCGTCACCGCTCCCCTTGGCGACCACCACCAGCCGGGCGTCCCCCGGGGTGTCGGTGTCGGGCCCGAGCTCCTCCCAGAAGGTCTGGCAGACGCTGCAACCCGAGGTGAGGAAGGCCAGCAGCGTCGGTCGGCCGCCGGGTGCCGCACTCGCGAGCTCGACCTGCGCGGGCCGCCCCCGCAGGTCGTCCCCGACGACGTCGTGGGCTCGGCTCGACCCCGACCGGGTCGCCGGCACCACGCCGGGCTCGATCTGCACGGCCACCGGGCCGGGCGGCGCGCCCTGGCTCGCGGCCGCGGCGTCCTTCTCGAGCTCCAGGCCCGCGCCGAGCTCGTGCAGGGCCCGCAGGATCAGGGCGTGGCTGCGCAGCAGCCCGAGCACGAGCACGGCGAGCAGCGCGATGGCCACTCCTTCGGCGATGACGACGGCGAGCACGGTGTCAGGCCCTTCCCCTGGCTCGGCTGCGGATGGCGGCGGGCTGCACCGACGGCAGCACCGCCATGACCTGCCAGGCGAGGAACCCGACCAGGGCCACCAGGGCGACGAACCCGGCGACCGCGAGGGCGCCCGGGTCACCGAGAGCCGACCATGCTCCCGCGCCCGGCGGGTCGACCGCGACGAGCAGCGCCGTGCCGGATGCCGCGCCGGTCACCAGTGCGTGCGCCCGGGTGGGCGGGGTGTCGGCCTTGCCGAAGCAGCCGCAGCTCGACAGCACCCCGCCGCGCCGCAGGGCGGTGACGACGAAGGCGGTGAACCCGGCATACATCAGCGCCAGCAGCGCGGCGGTGAGCCGGTTCGGCACCGCCAGCGCGGCGACGGCCACGATCACCTCGGCGGCCGCGAATGCGCGAACAGCGTTGCGGCCGAACGGCATCCCGACTGAGCGCACGGCACGCACCAGGTCACCGGGGTCGCGCACCTTGGGCACCCCGGCGACCGCGAGCAGCACCGCGGCGGCGGCATAGGGGACGACGAGGGCGGGCCACATGCCGCCCACGCTAACCGGCCGCGGCACTCACCGCCCGTGCATGAAGTGCCACAGGTTGCCGTGCGGTTCCTGCTCGATGAACGCGGGGATGACCTGCTGCTCGAACAGCTCGACGCCCGAGGTGTCGTAGGCCTGCTCGACGAAGTAGGTGATCGCGTAGCGCATGCCGCGGGCCTGGAGGTCGGCCAGGGTCTCGACGATCTGCTCGGGCGTGCCGACCAGGGGGCCGTCCTCGAAGGACTTGACCGTGGAGTCGACGACGTCGGCGGGCAGGCCGGCGTTGGTGTAGTGGTTGCGGATCCAGCCCAGGCGCTCCTGCACCTCGGCCTCGTCGCGGCCGATGACGACGTTGTAGTTGGCGCTGCGCACGATCTCGTCGTAGTTGCGCCCGATGGCCTCGCAGTGCCCACGCAGGATCTCGCTCTTGGCGCTGAACTCGTCCGGCATCCCGGAGAAGTTGGTGTAGTCCGCGTACTCCGCGGCGATCCGCAGGGTCTTCTTCTCGCCGCCGCCGGCGACCCACATCGGGATGCCGTTGTGCGGGCTGCCCGGCGCCGAGTCACCCTGGAGCGGGCGCGGGAAGCACAGCGCGCCGTCGGTGGTGAAGTGCTCGCCGGCGTAGGTCGAGCGCCCGGTGGTCCACATCTCGCGCATGATCTCGACGCCCTCGCGCAGCGCCTGCAGGCGCTCACCGGCGCTCGGGAAGCCGTAGCCGTAGGCCCGCCACTCGTGCTCGTACCAGCCGGCGCCGATGCCCATCTCGAGCCGGCCCTCGGAGACGACGTCGACGGTCGCGGCCACCTTGGCGAGGTAGGCGGGGTTGCGGTAGCCCATGCAGGTGCACATCTGGCCGAGCCGGATGCGCCCGGTGACCCCGGCGAACGCCGCCATCAGCGTCCACGCCTCGTGGGTGGCCTCCTCCGTGGGGCGGGGCACGGGGTGGACGTGGTCGTAGACCCAGATGGAGGACCAGTCGGCGTTGCCGTCGACCCGCCGGGCCAGGCCCGCCATGACACCCCAGTGCTGCGCCGGGTCGATGCCGACGAGGTCGTGGCGCCAGCCCTGCGGGATGAAGAGTCCGAACTGCACGGGAAGTCCTCTCGATGTCGTCCGGCCCTGCGGGTCGGACGGTGGGGGTCGCGCCGACCAGCGGCAGCACGCGACGGGGGGCCTGCGCGCCCAGCCAACTCCGCCGCGGTCCGTGACGCAACTTCCGGCCCCGTATCGTGGGCCGACGTGACTGGAACCATCTGCGTCGTCGGCACCTCGTACGTCGGCCTGTCCATGGCGGTGCTGCTCGCCGAACGCCACGACGTCGTGGCGTTCGACATCGACGAGCGGCGCATCGAGATGCTGCGCAACCGGCGCAGCCCGATCTCGGACCCCGACATCGAGGCCCGCCTCGCGTCGCCCGGCCTGCGCCTGCGGGTGACGACCGACAAGGACGAGGCGTATGCCGGTGCCGAGTTCGTCGTCGTCGCCACCCCCACGAACTACGACGAGCGCACCAACTACTTCGACACGAGCACCGTCGACCAGGTCGTCGGTGACGTCGTCGCGATCAACCCCGACGCCACCGCGGTGATCAAGTCGACCGTGCCGGTGGGCTACACCGCCGGCCTGCGCCTGCGGCTGGGCACCGACCACGTCGTCTTCTCACCGGAGTTCCTGCGCGAGGGCCGGGCGCTCCACGACAACCTGCACCCGTCGCGGATCATCGTCGGTGACGTGGGGCCGAGGGGGCAGCGCTTCGCCCAGCTGCTGTCCGAGGCGGCGCTCGACGACGACGTGCCCGTGCTGCTGACCGACAGCACCGAGGCCGAGGCGATCAAGCTGTTCGCCAACACCTACCTCGCGATGCGGGTGGCCTTCTTCAACGAGCTCGACACCTACGCCGCCACCCACGGCCTCGACACCCGCCAGATCATCGAGGGCGTCGGGCTCGACCCGCGGATCGGGCCGCACTACAACAACCCCTCGTTCGGCTACGGCGGCTACTGCCTGCCCAAGGACACCAAGCAGCTGCTGGCCAACTACGCCGACGTGCCGCAGACCCTGATCAGCGCGATCGTCACGGCCAACACCACGCGCAAGGACTTCGTGGCCGCCGACATCGTGTCGCGCAGGCCCGAGGTGGTCGGCATCCACCGGCTGATCATGAAGGCCGGGTCCGACAACTTCAGGTCGAGCAGCGTGCAGGGCGTCATGAAGCGGGTCAAGGCCAAGGGCATCGAGGTCATCGTCTACGAGCCCGAGCTCGAGGACGACCGGTTCTACGGCTCCGAGGTCGTGCGCGACCTTGCCGAGCTCAAGCGGCGCAGCGACGTCATCGTCGCCAACCGGCTCGTCGACGAGCTGCGCGACGTCGCCGACAAGGTCTACACGCGCGACCTGTTCGGCAACGACTGACCTCGTGGCGCGCGGTTTGCCGTCGGCCGGGGCGGGCAGTATGGAGCCATGGGCCTGCGCCACCAGAACGACCCGCAACTGATCCGCGAGCTCCTCATGGACCCCGGGATCTGGGTCGTGGTCGGCCTGTCGGGCAACACCGACCGCACCGCCTACCGCGTCTCGCGGTGGATGCACGTCGAGCTCGGCACGCCCATCATCGCGGTGCACCCCAAGGCCGAGGCGGTGCACGGCGGCCCGGGCTACGCGTCGCTCGACGACATCCCCGACCAGGACATCAAGGTCGTCGACTGCTTCGTCAACAGTGGTCTCGTCGGGGCAGTGGTCGACGACGCCATCCGCAACAAGGACCGCCTGCAGATCGACGCCATCTGGATGCAGCTCGGCGTGGTCGACCAGGCCGCGGCGAGCCGGGCGCGGGCGGCCGGCCTCGGTGTCGTCATGGACACCTGCCCGAGGATCGAGTGGCCCAGGGTGGCCCGCGAGGGCATGCAGCGCTGAGCCCTCGCGGGCTCGGCCGCACCCGGCGGAGCTGACGCCCGGGCCGCACGAGCAGGGCCGTGCCGCGGGCTCACGGTGACGACGCCGGCGGTGTTCCCCCGACACCCGTAGGTCAGTTCGGGGGCTGCGGCGAGGGTAGATTCGAGCCCACTCCGCACGCGTCTACCCGAGGTCGAGCATTGGCACCCACCCCCCTGTCGCAACCCATGAGGCAGCTCTCGCTGTGTCACGGCGACACCGGCCTGACGGTGACGGTCGGCGTGGCCACGCCCCTGACCCTGCGCCGTGCCTTCGTCAGGCTGCGGCGTGCCACGGGCGAGGTGCTGTGGGCGGTGGACCTCGACGGTCGTGAGGCGGAGTTCGTCATCCCCCGAGCCGCGCTGCTCGACGCGTTCGACGAGCTGTGGCCCGGACACGCCGCCGACGCTGCCCTGGCGCAGGTCGACGACGACACCGTGCCCCCGCTCCTGGCCGACCTGGGCTTCACGATCGAGTCCGACCGCGAGCTCGGAACGGTGCGAGCGGGCACCCACGACTACGTCACCCTGGGCCCCGCGTCGACGGTCATGGACGCCTCCCGCCCGCTGCCCGCCGCGAACGGCACCCTCACCGTGTACCTGCGCAAGGGCGGCGGCATCAGCCTGGCCTTCGGCACCTCGGCGCCGGTGCCGCGCACCCGCGGAAGCATCCTGTGGGTGCGCCGCGGCCGCACCTCCTGGGAGTTCTCCGGTGAGGTGGAGTCCGACAGCTACGCGCTGACCGGGGGCTCGCTCGTGCTCGTCCCCCGGAGGTCCGGCGAGCGCATCGTGCTGCCCACCACCGTCGCGCAGGCCGAACCGCCCGAGGCGATGGTCGGCCAGCGCCGGCTGCGCTTCTCTGCCTTCCTGCACCAGAGCGAGCTGCTCGGGCGGTTCCAGCGACCCGAGTTCATCGACGCACACTTCACCGGCGAGGTCTGGTCCTACCCCGATCCCCTCGACCTGCGGGTGCGACGCCTCGCCCCGCGCGGTCGGCTGATGATGCCGGCCTCGGTCTTCTCCGACGGTCAGCGGGCGGGCGAGCTGCACACCTACCGCACCTTCAAGGCGGGGTCGCTCGCCTTCGAGTTCCGCCCGCTCGACCCCGATGCCGTCCGTGCGGCGCGCACCCCCTGGCGCAGCGGCAAGCTGCTGCGGTGGAAGACCCGCAACCGCCCCGTCTGGCTCGTGGGGGAACGGCCCGAGACGGCCCAGGACACCGGTGTGGCCCTGTTCGAGTACCTGCGGCAGGCGCACCCCGAGATCGACGCCCGCTACGTCATCACCCGCGACTCCCCCGACCTGCCCCGGGTCGCCGACGACCCCAACACCGTGATGTTCGGTAGCCGACGACACGTCGAGTCGGCCCTGGCGGCGCGACGCATCCTCGGCTCGCACCACAGCGAGTACCTCCTGCCGGTGCGCGGACCGAAGTTCGTGCACAACGTCAAGGCCACTCGCGTGTTCCTCCAGCACGGCGTCATGGGAACCAAGAACATGGTGGCCAACTACGGTTACGGCGCACCGGGATTCACCGCAGACGCGTTCCTGGTCAGCTCGGACCGCGAGCGCCGGATGATCGAGGACGACTTCGGGTGGCCCTCCGAACGCGTCTTCGTCACAGGCCTGTCCCGTCACGACCGGCTCTTCACCGAGAACCCGCCGCCGGAGCGTCGCATCCTGGTGATGCCGACCTGGCGTGACTGGCTGCAGAACCGGGACGACGTCAAGGCGAGCGAGTTCCACGCGCGGTGGGAGGGACTCCTGCACTCCTCGAAGTTCTGGGACTTCCTCACGGAGAACGACCTGGTCGCGGACCTCTACCTGCACACGAACCTGCAGCCGTACGCCGACCTGTTCGACCTGAGCCACGTCACGGTGATCCGCCACGGCGAGATCGCGGTGCAGGACCTGCTGCTGCGGTCCATGGCGGTCATCACCGACTACACCAGTGCCGCGATCGACTTCTCCTTCCTCGACCGCCCGGTCTTCTACTACCAGTTCGACCGCACCCGGTTCCTCGGTCGTCGGCCGTCCCACTTCGACCTCGACGAGGAGCTTCCCGGCGAGATCGTGGCGACCCGCGGCGAGCTGATGCGCGCCCTCAACGCGGCCGCCGAGCGCGACTTCACGATCCGCCCGGACGCGCGGCGCAAGGCATCAGCCCTCATTGCGCACCGGGACACCGGTGCTCGCGAGCGGATCGTCACCGCAGCGGTCAACGCACCACGTCGCCGGCACGACTCGCCCCGGCTGCGCGACACGATCCAGACCGGCCGCCGCCTGCGGGCCAGGCTCAAGCGTCGTCCCCCCGTGGTCGCGCTGCTCGACCGGGTGCGTACGCCAGCGCGCACCGCCTTCTACGCGATGGCTCGCACGCTCCCGCGCAGCGGTCTCGTCGCCTTCGAGAGCAACCTCGGCGCCGACTACGGCGACAGCCCGGGAGCGATCCACCAGGCGATCCGAGCCCGCGGCCTGCAGGTTCGCACCGGGTGGGTCGCCACCACGAACGCACCGGTGCCCCCGGGAAGCGTGCGGCTGGATCGGCTGGGCTGGCGGTACCTGTGGGAGATGGGCCGGGCCAGCGTCTGGGTGAGCAACCAGAACATGCCGTCCTGGATGCGGCGGCCCGACGGCACGTTCTACGTGCAGACGTGGCACGGCACCCCTCTCAAGCGGATGCTGCACGACCTCGACACCGTCGTCGGCCGTGACTCCGGCTACATCGAACGGGTCGACCGGATGATCGGCGAGTGGTCGTTGCTGCTCGCCCCCAGCTCCTGGGCGGCCGAACGCATGCGGTCCGCCTTCCGCTACACGGGCGACGTGCTCGATGTCGGCTACCCCCGCAACGACGCGTTGGCCGACGGGTCGACCACGCAGCGCGCCGAGCGGATCCGCAAGCGACTCGGGCTCGCGGCATCCAAGAAGGTGCTGCTCTACGCACCGACCTTCCGCGACGACCAGCGAAGCGGCAAGCGCTTCACGTTCACCCTGCCGATCGACATGGCCGGCCTCGCGGCGGCGGTCGGCGACGAGTACGAGATCGTCGTGCGCCTGCACCCCATCATCCGGGGCAAGGTCCGCCTGCCGTGGGGGGTGCACGACGCCGGGGCCGGGTTCGCCATGGAGGACCTGCTCGCCACCGCTGACGTGCTGGTCACCGACTACTCCTCGGTGATGTTCGACTACGCGGTGCTCGAGCGGCCGATGATCTTCTTCGTCCCCGACCTCGAGAAGTATCGCGACACGCTGCGCGGCTTCTACTTCGACTTCGAGGGGTCCGCGCCCGGGCCGCTGGTGCGCACGACGGCCGAGCTGGTCGCGGCGCTGGGTGACGGTAGCGCCGAGAAGTATGCCGACGCGGTTCACGAGTTCCGGGAACGCTTCTGCCCCAACGACGACGGCGCAGCCGGCGAACGGGTCCTCGACGACCTGCTCCGCCGCGGGGTGGTCCCAGAGGCCTGAGCGCGGGCGCTTCGGCTCAGAGAGCGGCGCGCGGTCACCTCGCGGGAGTGGTCCCAGAGGCCTGTGCGCGGGTGCTCCGGCTCAGAGAGCGGCGCGCCGGTCAACCCCGCGGGATGCCGGGTGCCTCGCCGCCAAGGGCGGCCAGCGGGACGCGCTCGACATGGGCGAGCAGGGCGGCCAGCGGCTCGGGCACCCGACCTGGGTCGAGGGCGCGGACGAACAGGTCCGCGTAACGCGCCTTGCGCCCCGACTGCGAGCCGAGGAAGCGTCGCAGCACCGCGAGCCGAGTCCAGCCGCGCTGGGCGGGCATGCCCGCGAGCAGCCGCAGCGACTGCGCCTCACCGGCCTCGGCGATGACGGCCTCGACCGCGTCGGTCCCCAGGGCGCGGAGCAGCTCGTCCTCGAGGTCGCGGTCGCACGCATAGAAGCCCAGCCGTTCGAGCTGGTGCCACTCATGCTGGTGCCGCTCGAGTTGGTGAGGTTCATGCCCGTGCCGCTCATGCCCGTGCCACTCATGCCCGTGCCACTCATGCTCGTACCGCCGCGCCGCGTCGGCGAGTCCCGCCGCCACCAGGCCGCGCCGCAGGACAGCCTCCTCCCCGATGTCGTAGAGCCCGGCCACTGGCAGTCCCAGCCCGTGCGGGCCGTACCGGGTGGCGAAGGCCCGGGTGTTGGTGATGCCGCCCATGGCCACGACCTCGACCCCCTCGGCGTCGAGGTCACGCCCGAGGCGCTGCGCCAGCGCGCGCAGCGCCACCGCATCGCTGTTCCCCTCGACGAGCACGACACAGCGGGGCAGGGTCACCGCACCATTTGGCGCACCACCATGCCGACCGGTCAACCGGGTTTTGCCGATGGCGAACCACCTCCGTTCACCAGCACCTGGGGCACGCCTCACGCAGCTGCGCCGCTGGTCTCGGTGTGGTGGCCGGCGCCGACGGTGGCCAGGTAGGTCTCGTGCCAGGCGCGGTAGGTGGGGTCGTCGTCTCGCCAACCGCCGTGGCCGTGCGCGTCGTGGTCGTCCAGGTCGTGCCAGGCGTGGCTGAGCTGGTCCAGGTCGTATTGGGCGATGCGCCGGTCGGCTTCGTCGCTGTGGGTGACCGCAGCGACCAGCTGCAGCAGCCGCTGCCGGGTCAGTGGTGGCGGGTCGTGCTCGGCGCGTTGCCTCGCCAACCACTCCAGCTGCCGGTCATACGAGCCCGGGTGCAGGTCCCAGACCACGTACCGGCCCAGCTCATCGGGGGTCTTACGCACCTGCGCCCACAACCGTCGCCGGTGCACGAACGTGTGGTGGTCCTGACACAACAACGCCGCATTGTCCACCTCCGACAGGCCACCATCGGCCCAATGCAACACGTGGTGCGCCTTGGTCCACGAAGCAGGTTTGGAGCACCCCGGGAACGTGCAGCACCGGTCCCGCCGCCACAACCGGCGCCGCTGCGCCCGAGTGAACAACCGCACCACCCGCCCCAGGTCCAGGTCCTCCCCAGCCGTGCCGAGCACGTGCGGGATCAACGCCGCATCACACGCCACCCGGCGCAGCACCTCCGGCGAGAGCAAGGTTCCGGTCGCGGTCGACCCCAGCACCTCCCCCGCCCCGGTCACCATCGCGCCCCCGGCCTCGGTCACCCCACCGGCACCGGCCCCGGCCACGGTGCCCGCGCCGGTCATCTCCTGCAGGTCCGACAACGCGATGGTCACGTGCAGCGCCGCCGCCGACCCCGCCGGCCCGTCGCCGCCCTGACCGTCCGCATCAAGGGCGCTGGAGCGGCGGCACACCTCCGCCAGCGCCTCCACCCGCCGCTGCCCTGCCGGGCGCAGGTCCCGCTGCCCGGTCTCCTCGTTCGGAGCCGGCGCGCTGAGCGGCCCGATCGCCGCCTCCAGCACCGCCGCCTGCTCCGGCGTGACCACCAGCTGGTACTCCGTGACATCCCCCGACGCCACCCACGGCTGCGACAACCGCGCCACCGACACCAACCGCTCCTGCAACCGGTCCAGCTCACCCGGAGCGCCGTACCTGGCGATCATCGCCGGACGCAGCTTCCGCATCTGACCCGCACCCCACACCGTCCCCAAGCCCAGCAACGCCGCCGTCACCGTCGGCACCGCCTCCGGCTCCAGGCGCGGCCCCAACCGGCCCACCTCACCCAACGCCGCCAACGCCAACCCCGGCGACACGCTCGCGTCCGCCACCCCAGCCCACACCATCCCCAACGGCGAGCACGGGTCCGGCTCCGCCGCGGCATCCGGCGCCAGCGACCCCGCCGCCCGTGCCACGTTCGCCACCTCCACCGCCAGCTTCGCGACCTGCCCCGCACCACCCTGCCGCAACGACGGCGCACACTCCCGCACCCACCCGTGCGCGTTCAACCCCGCATCCGCGACCACACCCCGCCGGACCGCCTCCACCGCCACCTGCGCCCGCACAGCCGCCGCCCGGGCCGCCAACACATCCGCCTCACCCATCACCGCCGCCAACTGCCCATCCGACGCCTCATGAAGCGCCCCACCGAACCCCACCAACGCATCAGCGGCAGCCACCATCGCGGAGCGACGCTCCGCAAGTCCCAACCCCTCGATGGCCATACCCCATCATAATCGAACATGTGTTCGTCACGCAAGCAATCCACAGCCAACGCTCGCCCTTCGCAGAGCACACGTCAGCAGGACGTCCGCCTCGAGCAGCCCCATCCGGCCAACTGACGTAAGTAGAGGCCGCCCGACCGGGCGCCGACGGCCACACACACCCGATGTCGCGCGTCAGCCGACGACGGCGGCGAGGAAGCGGACCTCCGAGGCGGCAACGTCGACCGACCCCCAGGACACGGACCTCGCTCAGAGCGTCGGCCGGCCGAGGGACTACCCCTGCTCGGTCGCCCGGCGCTCGCGCAACGCCGCGCCCTTGGCGTGCGCCTGGTCGCGCAGGTTCTCGCGGAACTGGGCCAGGGCACCGCGCAGCCGCTCCGCCTCCGCACCCTCCCCCGCGCCGAGGATCCGGGCGGCCAGCAGGCCGGCGTTGAGTGCCCCACCCACCGAAACGGTCGCCACCGGAACGCCCGAGGGCATCTGGACGATCGAGAGCAGCGAGTCCATCCCGTCGAGGTACTTCAGCGGCACAGGCACCCCGATCACCGGCAGCGAGGTGACCGACGCGAGCATCCCCGGCAGGTGGGCGGCGCCCCCGGCGCCGGCGATGATCACCCGCAGCCCGCGCCCCTCGGCCGAGCGACCGTACGCGACCATCTCCTCCGGCATCCGGTGCGCGGAGACGACGTCGACCTCGCACGCCACCCCCAGCTCCTCGAGTGCGACGACCGCGCCCTCCATGACCGGCCAGTCGGAGTCCGACCCCATCACGACGCCGACCACCGGGGCGCCCCCGTCCGCGTGCGTGCTCACTCGGTCACCACTCCCTGGATGTAGTCGGCCGCGTGCCGGGCCCGCTCACGCAGGCCGGCGAGGTCGTGACCGCTGATGTTGACGTGCCCGATCTTGCGTCCGGGCCGCACTCCCTTGCCGTACATGTGCACCTTCGCCTCCGGGTCGCGCGCCATGACGTGCCGGTATGCCGGGTACAGCTCGGCGTAGTCGCCGCCCAGCACGTTGGCCATCACCGTCCACCGCCCGTGCGGCCGGGGCGATCCCAGTGGCAGGTCGAGCACCGCCCGCAGGTGCTGCTCGAACTGCCCGGTGACCGCGCCGTCCATCGACCAGTGCCCGGAGTTGTGCGGGCGCATCGCGAGCTCGTTGACGACGAAGGACGCGGCCCCGCCCTCCCCCACCACCTCGAACAGCTCGACCGCCAGCACCCCGGTCACGTCGAGCGACCCGGCCACCGTCAGCCCGGCGTGCACCGCAGCGGCGGCCAACCCCGCATCCAGCGCGGGTGCCGGCGCGAGCACCTCGGTGCAGATGCCGTCGGTCTGCACCGTCTCGACGACCGGCCACGCCGCGGCCTGCCCCGACGGCGACCGGGCCAGCAGCACCGCGAGCTCGCGACGGAACGGCACCCGCTCCTCGAGCAGCAGCCCGGTGCCCTCGGATGCCGCGCGCTCCAGCCACTCGGCGAGCGCACCGGCATCCGACACGACCATGACCCCCATGCCGTTGTAACCACCACGCGGGGTCTTGGCCACGACCGGCCAGCCCACGGCATCCCCGAACGCCGTGACGTCGGCCGCGGTGTCGGCGCGCGACCAGCGGGGACAGGGGATGCCGAGCTCGGTGAGCCGCTCGCGCATCGCGAGCTTGTCCTGGGCGAACCGCAGCGCCTGCGGCCGGGGGTGCAGCTCGACGCCCTCGGCGACGAGCAGGTCGAGCACGTGGGCGGGGACGTGCTCGTGGTCGAAGGTCACCACGTCGCAGTGCTGGGCGAAGGCGTGCACGGCGTCGGCCTGGGTGTGGTCACCGACGGGCGAGCTCGGCACGACCAGGGCGGCGCTGGCGTCGTCCGCCTCGGCCAGCACGCTCAGGGTCACCCCCAGCTCGGCCGCCGGCCCGGCGCACATCCGGGCGAGCTGGCCGCCACCGATGATGCCGACGACGGGGAAGCCGCCGGGTGCGCGACGTGGGGTGGTCACCCGGTGAGGATAGCGACCGGCGCTCGGTACGCTGCTTCGGTGCCCACGACCGTCCCGCCCCCCACCGGCGGCATCTCCCGGCTCATCGAGTCGGCCCGAGGTGCGATGGACGTCATCTACCGCGAGATGATCAAGTTCGGGGTCGTCGGCCTGATCGCCTTCATCATCGACATCGGCCTGGCGAACCTGCTCTGGCACACCGTGCTCTCCGACAAGGTCACCACGGCCAAGATCATCTCCGGCGCCGTCGCCACGCTCTTCGCGTGGTTCGGCAACCGGCAGTGGACCTTCCGGCACCGGCGCAGCCGACCGGCCCACCACGAGGTCGTGCTCTTCTTCGGGGTCAACGCCATCGCGCTGGGCATCTCCGCCCTCACGCTGTACATCTCGCACTACCCCCTCGGGTTCACCAGCATCCTCGCCGACAACGTCGCGACCATCATCGGCATCGGCCTCGGCACGCTCTTCCGGTTCTGGGCGTACCGCAAGTTCGTCTTCGCCGGCGAGCCGCTCTGAAGGCTGGGGCACTGTCGGCACCGTGCCCTAGCGTCGGTGCATGGTGCACCGGCTGACCCGCCAGCAGGCCCGCCGCATCGCGGTGCGGGCCCAGCTGCTCGACGCCGAGCGCCCCACCGACCTGCTCGACGTCGTGCGCCGGCTGTGGGTGGTGCAGGTCGACCTCACCGCGGCCGTCGCCCCCAGTGCCGACCTGGTGCTGTGGAGCCGGGTCGGCGGGGCCTACCGCCGCGGCGACCTCGACGCCCTGCTCGTCGACCGTGCCGTCGTCGAGTACGACGGCATGGTGCACGCCGCCGACGACATGGCCCTGTTCCGGGCCGACATGCACGACTGGCCGGGCCGCCCCCCGCTGCGCGAGTGGCAGGAGGACACCGCCGACTGGGTCGACGCCAACTCCGCCTGCCGCGCCGACATCCTGCAGCTGCTGCGCGCCGACGGGCCGCTCCCGGCCCGCGAGCTGCCCGACACCTGCGTGCTGCCCTGGCGCTCCAGCGGCTGGAACAGCGGCAAGAACGTGCTGATGCTGCTGCACTGCATGGAGCGCCGCGGCGAGGTGTCGGTCTCCTCCCGCGAGGGTCGCGAGCGCCTCTGGGACCTCGCCGAGCGGGTGCTGCCCGACTCCCCCGCCGTGCCGTGGCGCGAGGCGGCGGCCGAGCGCGACCGGCGCCGGCTGGTCTCGCTCGGCATCGCGCGCGCTCGCGCGACGGCGACCATGGGCGAGCCCAACAACGTGGCGGATGCCGGTGAGCCGGCGGTCATCGAGGGCGTGCGGGGCGAGTGGCGGGTCGACCCGACGCAGCTCGAGGCGCTGCACCGCCCGTTCCGGGGCCGCACCGCGCTGCTCTCGCCGCTCGACCGCCTGGTGTTCGACCGCACACGGATGACCGACCTGTTCGAGTTCGACTACCAGCTCGAGATGTACAAGCCGGCGGCGGCGCGGCGGTGGGGCTACTGGGCGATGCCGGTGCTGCACGGCGACCGGCTCGTGGGCAAGCTCGACGCCACCGCCGACCCCGAGGCCGGGCTGCTGCGGGTCGACGCGCTGCACCAGGACGAGCCGCTGTCGGCGACGGCCCGCGCCGCGGTCGAGCGCGAGATCCGTTCCCTGGCAGCCCTGCTCGAGCTCGAGGTCGACGACGCCAGGGCCTGACCCGGTCTCCGGCGTCAGTGGGCGCTGGCGGAGAGGAACACCGCGAACAGCGGCGGCTTGGCGCGCACCAGCTCGAGGCGGCCACCGGCGGCCTCGGCCAGGTCGCGGGCCAGCGAGAGCCCCAGCCCGCTGCCCGACGACGACACCGACCGCTCGAAGATGTGCGGCGCGATGGCCGCCGGCACGCCGTCACCCTCGTCGGCGACCTCGATGACGACCGACGGACCGGCCCGGCGGGCCCGGATCTCGACGGTGCCGCGGCCGTACATCAGGGAGTTCTCGAGCAGGGTGGTGAGGATCTGGGCGAGCGCGGTCGGCGTCGCCCGGATGCCGAGGCCGCGCTCGCCACTGACGTGGATGCTGCGCCGGGCCGCCGCGAACGCCGGCTGCCACTCACGCTGCAGCGAGGCCAGCACCGAGTCGAGCGACACCGCCGGGTTGGTCTCGTTGCCGCTGCGGGTGCGGCTCATCAGGTCGTCGACCACCCGGCTGAGCCGCTCGACCTGGGCGATGGCGATGGTCGCCTCCTCCTCGACGACAACGAGGTCGTCGGTGCTGGCGATCTCCTCGAGCCGCATGAGCAGGGCGGTCAGCGGGGTGCGCAGCTGGTGCGAGGCGTCCGCGGCGAAGTCGCGCTCGCTCGCCAGCCGCTTGGCGCCCTGCTGCGCGCCTCGGGCGAGGGCGGCGTCGAGCCGGTCGACCTCCTCGATGCCGGAGCGCAGCGGCACCGGGCGCGGGTCGCCGGGGCCGAGCCGCTCGGCGCGCTCCCCGAGGGTGGCGAGGAAGTACGCGAGGCGCGACGCCCGGCGGTCGGCCATCAGGCCGGCGACGACGAGCGCGATGCCGCCGGCGACGACGATGGCGGCGCCGAGCGCCAGGAACACGATCGGCACCGGCGGGGTGCCCTCGAAGTTCTGGTCGGACTCCGGCGCGATCGACTTCAACGGGTCCCCCGGCCACAGCAGGAGGGCGCTGACGGCGACCCCGACCAGCACCGCCGTGATCGCCACGGCCTGGGCGACCGTGACGACCAGCAGTCGCCGCACCCCGCCCTCAGTCCTCCGGGGCGTCGAAACGGAAGCCGACCCCTCGGATGGTGGTGATGTAGCTCGGGTGCGCCGCGTCGTCGCCGAGCTTCCGGCGCAGCACCGAGATGTGCATGTCGAGCGTCTTGGTCGAGCCGTACCAGGCGCTGTCCCACACGTCGCGCATCAGCTTCTCGCGGGAGACGACCTTGCCCTCGTTGGCCACGAGCACCTTGAGCAGCTCGAACTCCTTGCCGGTGAGCTGCACCTCCTGGCCGTGCAGGAAGACGCGGCGCCCCTCGGGGTCGATCCTGACCAGCGCCTCGGGCGCCGGCGGCTCCACCACGCCACGCCGCAGCAGGGCGCGTGCCCGGGCCAGCAGCTCGGCGAGCCGGAACGGCTTGGTGACGTAGTCGTCGGCGCCGGCATCGAGCCCGACGACGGTGTCGACCTCGTCGGCACGGGCCGTGAGCACCAGCACGGGCACCGTGCTGCCCTCCTGGCGCAGCCGGCGGCAGACCTCGAGGCCGTCCATCTTCGGCAGGCCCAGGTCGAGGACCAGCAGGTCAGGGGACCGCAGGGCCTCCTCCAGCGCCGACACGCCGTCGGTGCACACGTCGACGTCGTAGCCCTCGCGCCGCAGGGCGCGGGCCAGCGGGTCGGAGATCGCGGGGTCGTCCTCCGCGAGCAGCACCTTGGTCATGTGTTCGATCGTAGTCACGCTGTCCTCCCCTCGCCCGGAGGGCGGCGCCCACCGGGTGCGCGTTGCAGCTCGTGCAGGGTCACCACGCCGATGCCGCGCAGCACCCGCCGGCGTCGCTCGATGGCCGAGAAGCCCGAGACCTCGCCGAGCACCCGGGCCATGTCGTCGTCGACGTAGACGTGCCCCGACGGGGTCACCGCGGTGATCCGACTGGCCTTGTTGACCGTCATCCCGAAGACGTCGCCGAGGCGCGAGACGACGCGCCCGTGGGCGAGGCCGACCCGCACCGGCGGCAGCAGCTCGTCCTCGGCCATCGCGTCGACCAGGTCCAGGGCGATGGCGGATGCCGCAGCCGCCTCCATGTGCACGAACAGCACCTCGTCGCCCACGGTCTTGATCACGCGGCCGCCGTGCTCGGTGATGACGTCGCTGGCGAGCAGCTCGAAGCGCTGCACGAGGCGCGCGAGCTGCCGCTCGCTCATCCGGCGCACGAAGGAGGTGAACGACACCAGGTCGGCGAACCCCACGACGCGGATCGGGGCGGAGGGGTCGGAGTGCACGGCCGGGTCGGCATCCGCGAGCATGCGTGCGATCGCGTTGGTGAGGTGGCGGCGCCAGACGTAGACGAGCAGCGGCTCGATCTCGGTCGAGATGCCCGCGAGCAGCTCGGCGGCCTCGGCCGCCACCTGCGGCTCGGGCACCGACCGGCTGTCGCGGCCCTCGAGGTCCTCGGAGAACGGGGAGGCCAGCGACTCGGCGACGAGCTGGGTCTGCCAGACCGCGAGCCGGTCGGCGGTGCGGGCGAACGCCCGGGTCATGCCCAGGGCGAGCTCCTCGCTGAGCCGGCCGTCGTCGATGATCCGGGCCACCCGGCGCAGCGCCTGGGTGTCGGCCTCGGTGAACATCGCCTCGTCGTCGCTGACGTTCTGGAAGCCCATCGCGTGCCAGAAGCGCCGGGCGGTGAGGGGCTCGACGCCCGCACCCTCGGTCACCTCGCGCCTCCCCATCGAGGCGGGCCGCCCGAGCAGCACCCGCTCGACCCGCTCGGCGACGTCGTCCGGCGCCACGAAGTCGGGCCCGGAGGCGTCGCGCAGCGCGGGGGTCTCATCGGCGGCGACGGGGTCGCCGGCGGGCCGACCGACCTGCTCCGCGGTCATCAGTCTCCTCTCGGTCGGGTCACGGTGCCCGGACGTGGACCACGTCACCCGCGGACACGGCCCACACGCCCTCGGTGGAGCGCACGGTCAGTCTGCCCGCATCGTCGACGCCTGTCGCGACACCGCGGCGCACCACCCCACCCGGCTCGTGCACCTCGACCTCCCGGCCCACCGTGGTGCAGGCCGCCACGTAGGCGCGCTGGGCCGCGCCACCGGGCCCGGTGTCCTCGCCCAGCGCCCGGGCCAGGTGCACCAGGTATGCCGTGAGCAGGCTCGCGCGGTCGACCCCCGGTTCGCCCGCGGCGCGCAGCGAGGTGGCGGTGTCGAGCGGCAGGTCGCCGCGGGCGGTGTCGACGTTGAGCCCGAGCCCGACCACGACCCCGTCCTCGGTCCACTCGCAGAGCAGGCCGGCCAGCTTGCGGTCGCCGTCGCCGGGCACGAGCACGTCGTTGGGCCACTTCAGCGCCGTCGCGACGCCCGCCACCTCGTCGACCGCCCGGTGCACCGCCAGGCCGGCGAGCAGAGGCACCCAGGAGGCGCCGGATGCCGGGGGCGGCACCAGGACGGACACCGCCAGGGACGTGCCGGGAGTCGTCGTCCACGCACGACCGAGCCGGCCGCGACCGGCATCCTGCTGCTCGGCGACCACGACGCGCCACGGTGCGGGGCGCTCGCGGACCTCGTCGTTCGTGGAGCCGAGACGGTCGAAGACCTCCACGGAGGCCCACGGTGCGCCGGGTGTGACTGATCGCTCGCCGAGCGGTCGGGATCGGTGCAGCTCGCTCACAGGGGCAAGGCTAGGCTCGGGCCATGTCCAAGAGCGACACCCAGTCCATCGGCGGCACCGACGTATCGACGGATATCGACACCTCCACGACGGCGGGCAAGCTCGCGGACCTCAAGCGACGGGTGAGCGAGGTCGCCAACGCCGGCTCCGAGCGCGCGGTCGACAAGCAGCACGCCCGCGGCAAGAAGACCGCCCGCGAGCGCCTCCAGATGCTGCTCGACGAGGGCACCTTCGTCGAGATGGACAAGTACGCCCGGCACCGTTCCGTGGCGTTCGGCGGCGACAAGAACCGCCCCTACGGCGACGGCGTGGTCACCGGCTACGGCACCGTCGACGGCCGCACGGTGGCGGTGTTCGCCCAGGACTTCACCGTGTTCGGTGGCTCGCTGGGTGAGGTGTTCGGCGAGAAGATCTGCAAGGTCATGGACTTCGCCATGAAGGTCGGCTGCCCTGTCGTCGGGCTCAACGACTCGGGCGGCGCGCGCATCCAGGAGGGGGTCGTCTCGCTCGGCCTGTACGGCGAGATCTTCCGCCGCAACGTGCACGCGTCGGGCGTCATCCCGCAGATCTCGCTGATCATGGGCCCCTGTGCCGGCGGCGCCGTCTACTCCCCCGCGGTCACCGACTTCACCGTGATGGTCGACAAGACCTCGCACATGTTCATCACCGGGCCCGACGTCATCAAGACCGTCACCGGTGAGGACGTCGGCTTCGAGGAGCTCGGAGGTGCCCGCACCCACAACACCAAGTCCGGTGTGGCGCACTACATGGGCACCGACGAGGACGACGCCGTCGAGTACGTCAAGGCGCTGCTGTCCTACCTGCCCTCGAACAACATGGAGGACCCGCCGGTCTACGGCGACGAGAACGACCTCGAGGTCACCGACGACGACCGGTTCCTCGACACGATCATCCCCGACAGCCCCAACGTCCCCTACGACATGCACCACGTCATCGAGAAGATCGTCGACGACGAGGAGTTCCTCGAGGTCGCGCCGCTCTTCGCGCCGAACATCATCACCGGGTTCGGGCGCGTCGAGGGCCGCTCGGTCGGCGTCGTGGCCAACAACCCGATGCAGTTCGCCGGCACGCTCGACATCGACGCCTCCGAGAAGGCCGCCCGGTTCGTGCGCACCTGCGACGCGTTCAACGTGCCGATCCTGACCCTCGTCGACGTGCCGGGCTTCCTGCCGGGCACCGACCAGGAGTGGGACGGCATCATCCGCCGCGGCGCGAAGCTCATCTACGCCTACTCCGAGGCCACCGTGCCGCTGGTCACCGTCATCACCCGCAAGGCCTACGGCGGCGCCTACGACGTCATGGGCTCCAAGCACCTCGGCGCCGACATCAACCTGGCGTGGCCCACCGCCCAGATCGCGGTCATGGGCGCCCAGGGCGCGGTCAACATCCTCTACCGCAAGGAGCTCGCCAAGACCGCCGAGCACGGTGGCTCGGTCGAGGAGGCCCGCGCGACCTTCATCAAGCAGTACGAGGACGCCCTGGCCAACCCCTACGTCGCGGCCGAGCGCGGCTACATCGACACCGTCATCACCCCGTCGAACACCCGGATGAACGTCTCCAAGGCCCTGCGGGCGCTGCGCACCAAGCGCGCCAGCCTGCCACCCAAGAAGCACGGCAACATTCCATTGTGATCGCGGATGAGACGGTGATGGCGGATGAGACTGGGATGGCCGATGAGACTGGGATGGCCGACGACACCGTGATGGCCGACGCGACTCCCGACTCCGGAGCGGCCGAGGCTGCGGTGACCGCGACCCCGCCGGCCATCGTGGTGCACGGCGACGCGACCCCCGAGCAGCTCGCGGCCCTGGTGGCGGTGCTGTCGGCCGCGTCGGGTGGCGACGCACCGGCATCCGAGGAGTCGGGCTCGCCCTGGGCGGCGCACTCGGTGGCCCTGCGCCAGCCGCTCAGCCACGGCCCCGGCGCCTGGCGCACCTCACTGCGCAGCTAGCCCGACGGCGGGGGCGGCCACGCACTCACTGGCAGGCGGTGATGCGGTACAGGTCGAACGGCCCTGAGCTGGCCACGCGTTCGAAGCCCGCGGCGTTGGGCACCTTGGCGACACCGTCGAACGTGCGGTCGCCGTGCCGGCCCTTGTAGAAGGGCGAGCCGCCGGTCAGCACGTACTGCACTCCCTGTCGCTCGACGGCCTCGCAGACCGCGGGGTCGGTGGAGGCCAGGTACAGCCGGTCCGCGAGCAGCACGCGATCCGCGGTGTTGAGCGTCTTCTCGGTGGGGAACAGGACCCTGCGGCCGCTCAACGCGTAGATCAGGGACGTTCCGTTCCAGGGGTCATCGGCCACGACGGCACTGCGCGGTATCGACCTGGCGAGCTCCTCGAGGCTCCTGGCCTCGCGCTCGCTCAGCAGGTTCCCCGACAACGTCCTCGGGTGGTAGTAGGTGCGCACCCTCGCCGCGTTCTCGGCCACGTAGTTGCCCGACGTCACGCCCGCGAAGACGACGACCACCGCGAGCGGCGCGGCCCAGCGGCGCCGGCCGCCGCCGGTGCCGCCGCTACCGCTGCCCTGCAGCCAACGGGTCAGCGCGACCAGAGCAGCGGTCACGAGCACCACACCGACGATCGGCAGCAGGGCCATCAACCGCGGCGAGTTGTTGTACCAGTAGCCGGTGACGGCGGAACCGAGCCGACCGCGGAAGGCCATGGCCACGACGTAGAGCCCGGTACCCACGGCCAGGACGGCCCCGACCCACGCCGTCCGGCGTTGGCGGAGCAGCACCACCAGGCCCGCGATCGCGAGGACGGAGACCGTCCACTGCTCGGGCCAGCCCCGGGGTGAGTGGAGCACGGCTTCTCCGAAGGCGCGCGCCGGCGTCGTCTCGTTGACCACCGTGTTCCGCGAGGCGACCTCGGCCACCCGCGACACCACGAACGGGCCGAGCACCCACAGCACCGGCACAGCGAGATACGCGAGAGCGACGAGGCCACTGACCACCGGGCGTTCGCGCCATGAACGACGCAGCCAGGTGGTCAGGGGCCAGGCCACGATCAGGAAGGTGAACAGCACCGCACTGACGAGCGCGTTGGGGTGCGACAGGGCCAGGCCGACCAGCACGACCAGGGCAGCCACCAACCCCGTTGAGCGGCCGACGACGTCTGCCTGCGCCAACCCGAGGACGGCCAGCACGCAGGCCAGCCCGGCCGGGATCAGTGCATACCCCAGGAGGTTGGGCCACAGCACGCCGTAGCCCATCAGCCAGAACGGGAAGCTGCTGAACGACCCGGACACCAGCGCGGCGAAGAGCAGCGGCAGCCTGCTGGGGCCGAAGACCTGCCGCGCCAGGAGGATGCAGCCCGTGGTCCAGATCGCCGCGCCGGCCACCAGGGCGGTGGCGTTCGCGGCCACCCTGACGTCGGCGCCCGTGATGGTCGCGACCGCGACGGCGATGTCGTGGAACGCCGCAGGGTAGAAACCGGCCCCGCCCGCCGAGTTGAGCCCAGCGGCGTGCAGGCTGGACGCATCACCGGTGTCCCGCATCAGCTGGATCGTGTTGAGGTGGAACAGCGTGTCCGGTTGGTGGGGCAGCCGTTCCGGCCGTCCCATGCCCCACATCGCCGGCACCGAGACGGCGACGAGGCCGACCACGGAGGCCAGCCAGCCCCAGCCCACCAACCGCCGGTCGTCGCGATGCACGGCGGACCACGTCGCAGGAGCCCGGCGCAGGGCCAGGCCGACGAGTGCGGCGACGGCCCAGCCGGCCACCACGGCCAGGGCCACCCCGAACAGGTCCCACGACAGCCCCAGCAGCTCGCAGCAGATCGCGCCCACGGCCAGCACGGTGACGCCGATCGGGCCGGCCAGCCCGAGCACGGCGATTCCGCGCAACCCGATCAGCCAGCCGGCGAGGTAGCCGGGGACGGCGCACAGGAGGCCGGCTGCGAGCAGGGCGGGCAGCGCGGCGAGCCACTCGCTCACGTGGCACCCGCCGGCACAGCTCGTGCCGTCATCGTCCTCGTGACCGATCGGTCAACGAGCGACGCGCCACTCGCAGCCTGGACACGCTCCGGCGCAGCAGCGGCTCAGGCTTCTTCGGTGCAGGCCTCGGGGTGGTCAGGTGCTTGACGGAGAAGGAGCCCTTGTCCGTCTGGTAGATGCGGTAAGGCCAGTGCGTATGGGCCTGCGCCTCACCGAACCTGAGCCGTCCTTCGCGGATCGGGTGCTCAGGCGTTCCGTCGTGCACGGAGAAGTCGATGAGGTCGCCGGGTGCCGTCCCACCCAGGGTGACCGTGGCCGTGCCGTCGTGGATCGGCACGCTGCGACCTTGCTCCTGACCGCGGGTGCGCACGGCGAGCCAGGGCCCGACGTCGCCCTCGGGGGCCGTCAGGTCGAGCGTCAGCTCTTCGTCGGCCCACCGCGCCCGGCTCACGCTGGGGCGCGGCGGCTCGAGCGTGCCGGCGCCGTCATCGTCGGGCACTCGCACGACCAGCCGCCAGTTGGCCGTGCGCCGGACGGCGGCGTCCCGCCCGCCGACGGCGTGGGGGCCGGTCGGGATGGAAGCTCCCTCAGGTGCCGGGAGCGCTTGGGTGAGGGACTCGCCGAGGAACTGCGCGCGCACGATCAGCGACCAGATGCCGTCCTCCAGCGGCGTGCCGAAGACGCCGTGGGCGAGATCGACGGAGGCGTCGGCGTGCACCCGCAGCCCGGCGCCGCCCCCGACGGTCAGGGTCTCGAGCCGTTGCGACGTGGCCACCGGCCACTCGACACCGCTCCCCAGGTGCCTCACCGTGACCTCCACGGTGCCTCGATCCTCCGGAAGCAGGACCCTGCTCGCTTCCGGTGCCTGGTCGGTGCCACCGGGGACGACAGGCAGCACGAGCTGGTCTCCCGAGCAGCCGAGCTCGTAGGGGTCGCCCGCCTCGTCCTCCAACGTGACCTCCACGGACAGCTGCAGCCGTCCCTGGTCCCAGCGGGCCTCGACGAGGCGAGGGCTGAAGGCGATGGCAGCGCGCTGCCCCTGGACGGCCTCGAACTGGTCCCGGTCACCGGCGCGCAGAGCCTGCACGCGCAGCCGCTTCAGGACGGGAAGCTCCGAGTCGAGCGCGGCCGGGAACTGCTCCACGACATAGGCGTGAAGTGCGTCGAAGATCTGCTGGCGGTCCTCCTCCGAGCGCGCGAGGTACCGGCTCGGCGCCACCCTGGAGAACGCCTGCAGCATGGCCACCACACGCAGCCTGTCGAGCAGTGGGCCCGGGCCCGCTTCGCGTTCTGCCACCCTGAGGACCTCGGCGTAGTACCCCCAGTACACCCCGGCGTCCGAGGGCGCCTCGGAGCTGTTCGAACCGTCGCTGCGGTGGATCCACCGGTAGCAGGGATAGTCGGCCAGCACCGAGATCACCTTCGCGTGCGGAAGCACCTGGGAGGTGAAGCTGTGGTCCTCGAGGCGCACTCGTCCCTCGGGGAAGCGCGCACCGCACTGCGTCAGGAACTGTCGGCGGTACAGCTTGTGCACCGTCCGCGAGGTGAGGACGTCACCCAGTGGGTCGGCGACTGCGACGGAGCCGCGAGCCAGTGACCAGTACGGCGTCGGACGCCCCATCCGGACCAGCTTCGGGTAGACGATGTCGGACCCGTTCTCGCGCCCCATCGCGTACATCCGGCCGAGCGCCTCGGGCAGGAAGTCGTCGTCGTGGTCCGCGAAGAAGACGTACTCACCGCTGGCCAGGTCCATGCCCAGGTTTCGAGGCCGCCCGGGCCAGCCGGAGTTCGGGATGGTCTTCACGGTCCACGTGGGGTGGCTCTCCACCAGGTCGCGGAGCCGCTCGCCCGTGCCGTCCGTGGAGCCGTCGTCGACGAAGATCACCTCGAGCTCGTCCGCCGCGAGTGACTGCGCCTCGAGGCTCGTGATCAGCGGTTCGATGTTCTCGCCGGGGTTGTACACAGCGACGACGACGCTGACCTTCGGGTGCACGGCTTCCTCGTATCAGGGCTGGCGGCTGCCGATCACGAAGCAGCGAGAGCCAGACGCGAGCGGGGGAACGGAGACGGCGACACAGTAGCAACTCCGCGTGGGACCGGCCCGCGAGCAGGACGGTGGTAGCAGGCGGCCGCGCCTACCGGCGGCGGGCCACCCGGCGCTCGAGCCAGGCGCGGTCCTCGCCCCCGAGGATGTCCGCCTGCAGCACCCGGGCGGCCAGCTCGTCATCCCCGGTGAGGGCCCGGAACACCTCCGGCACGGTGATGCCGTGGGCCGGCCGCCCGAGCACCTCGACGGCATCCCCCGTGCTCACCGTCCCCGGCTCGACCACGGCGAGGTAGGCGCCGGTGCGGCCCCGCTCGGTGAACCGGCGCACCCAGCCGCGCTCCCCCATCCACGCCCGGAACGTCGCGCACGGGATGCGCGGCCCGGTCACCTCGAGCAGCGCCGACCCGACCCGCCAGCGCTCCCCGACCACCGCGCCGTCGACGTCGAGGCCCTCGGTGGTGAGGTTCTCGCCGAACATCCCGTCCACGAGGTCGCGCCCCAGCGTGGTGCCCCACCAGTCGAGCTCCTCGCGGGCCACGGCATACACCGCCTGCCCCGAGCCGCCGTGGTGCTTGCGGCTGACCACGTCGTCACCGACGACACCGCTGCCCAGGCCGCCCCGCTTCGGCCCCGGGTCGCGCACCTCGACCGACGCCACGGGACGCTTGTCGATCGCCGTCTCACCCCCGCGGGGAAGGATGCCGCCCCGCGCACCACCGACGTTGACCGACCTCACCCGGGGCTGCATGCCGCCGAGGGTATGCCCCGGCGCGCCACCCGCGCGAACGCGATCCGGGGGCCCGCCGACATCGCGGGAAAAACTGGTGGCGTCGGCACCACGCCCCTCGGGTAGCGTCCGTCGAATGACCGAGAGCACCCGCCAGCCCACTGCCGTCGACGCCGTCGCCGATGCCCACTTCGACGCCGTCGTGGCCGCCAGCCCGATCGAGGCCACCTACCTCGGGGTTCTCGGTGGCGAGACCGAGCTCGACGACCTCTCGCCCGACGGCTACGCCCACCACGCGCAGCTCGCCCGCGACACCCTGGCCCGCCTCGACACCGTGGAGCCGGTCGACGAGGTCGACCGGGTCACGGTGGCGGCCATGCGCGAGCGGCTCGGCCTGACCGTCGAGGCGCACGAGGCGGGCTACGACCGGATGGAGCTCAACGTCATCGCGTCGCCGCTGCAGAGCTGCCGCGACGTCTTCGACCTGATGCCGACCGCCACCCAGGACGACTGGGCCACCATCGCCACCCGCCTGACCAAGGTGCCCACGGCCCTGGAGCAGTGGACCTCGACGCTGCGCGAGTCGGCCGACCGCGGGCTCGTGACGCCGCGCCGACAGGTCACCGAGTGCATCGCGCAGTGCGCCGACCTCACCACCCCCGACGGCTTCTTCGCCACCTTCGTCGCCCGGGCCAGCGCCGGCGGCGCCCCCCTCGACGACGCCGTGCGGGCCGACCTGCAGCGAGGGGTCGAGGCGGCGGCCGCGGCCTACCAGCGGCTCGGCGACGACCTGCGCACGTCCCTGCTCGACCGCGCTCCCGAGTCGGATGCCGCGGGCCGCGAGCGCTACCGGCTCGCGTCCCGCCAGTTCCTCGGCGCCACCGTCGACCTCGAGGAGACCTACGCGTGGGGGCAGGAGGAGCTGGCCCGGATCGAGGCCGACATGCGCGCCACGGCAGACCGCATCGTGCCGGGCGCCACGGTCAAGGAGGCCATCGAGCACCTGGACCGCGACCCGGGCTACCAGCTGCACGGCACCGACGCCCTGCGCGGCTGGATGCAGGAGCGCGCCGACGAGGTCATCGCCGACCTGGCCGGCGCCCACTTCGACATCCCGGGGCCGGTGCACACCATCGAGTGCCGGATCGCCCCCACCCAGACCGGCGGCATCTACTACACCGGGCCCAGCGACGACTTCACCCGCCCGGGCCGGATGTGGTGGTCGGTACCCAAGGGCGTCACCGAGTTCGGGACCTGGCGCGAGCTGACGACCGTCTACCACGAGGGCGTTCCCGGCCATCATCTCCAGGTCGCGCAGACCATCTACCGCCGCGAGCTGCTCAACAAGTGGCGCAGGATGATGTGCTGGACCAGTGGGCACGGCGAGGGCTGGGCGCTGTACGCGGAGCGGCTGATGGCCGAGCTCGGCTACATGGACGACCCGGGCAACTACCTCGGCCTGCTCGACGGCCAGTCGCTGCGCGCCGCCCGGGTCGTGCTCGACATCGGCGTGCACTGCGGCTTCGAGGCGCCGGCCGAGATCGGTGGGGGCGAGTGGACCTACGACAAGGCGTGGACCTTCCTCGACGCCCACGCCAACCAGGGCGAGGAGATGCTGCGCTTCGAGCTGAGCCGCTACCTCGGCTGGCCCGGCCAGGCCCCGAGCTACAAGATCGGCGAGCGGCTCTGGCTGCAGCTGCGCGACGAGGTGGCCGCTCGCGAGGGAGACGCGTTCTCGCTCAAGGACTTCCACCGGCGTTCGCTCGACCTCGGGTCGGTCGGCCTCGACGTCATGCGCGAGGCCATCCTCGCCTGAGCCCGTCTGGCCGAGAGCCTTTCCGCACAGCCGGCTCACCGACCTTGCGTCGCACGCAGAGCCGGCGATCGGGGGTCAACGTGACATACCTGGACGGCGAATGGGTACGGCTGTCGCATGATTGGTTTCTTGGTGGCAGGTCTCATCATCGGAGCACTCGCACGGCTCATCAAGCCGGGAAAGCAGAACCTCGGCATCCTCGCCACCCTGGGGCTGGGCCTCGTGGGGTCTGTCATCGGTGGCCTGATCGCCCAGCTCTTCGGGACTGGTGACATCTTCGAACTCAACGTCATCGGCTTCGTCCTCGCCGTCATCGCAGCCGTGCTTCTCATCGGTGTGGCTGAGACGGTTGCCGGGAAGAACAGGACCACCGTCTGAGGTCGCGGCACGAGCACCGTCCGCTGGTGGGGCGCCCCAGCGTCCTGTCAGGCACCGCGTCTCGTCTCTCTTCGACCCACCTGGGATCAGGCTCGCGGCTCGTCGGGCGTGTCGCGGTCGGCGTCCGGGTGCCGAGGTGGGACGGGACTCGAAACCGCACGCCCATGCGGTCTCATCGTTGAAAGGTCGTCGTGGAAGAGTCGCGTGCCCGTCATCGGCGCAGCCGTCACCAGGTGATCGGGGACGGTCTTGCGTGGACCGCGTCGTGGAGCCTTCGGTGGATCCTCATCGTCGCTGGTGCCGTGGTCCTCGGGGTGGTTGTCCAGCAGACCTGGTCGATCCTGCTTCCCGTGCTGCTGGCGCTCGTCGTGACCTCCGTGCTGCAGCCGCCGACCCTGCTCCTCGAGCGCAAGCTGGGTTTTCCCCCAGCCCTGGCGGCAGCCACTGCACTCATCGGTGGTCTTGCGGCGCTGATCGGGCTGGCGCTCGCGATCGCGCCGTCGATAGCCGGCCAGGTGGACGACATCGCCGCTGGTGCCTCTTCGGGGCTCGAGCAGGTCCAGAACTGGCTGCGGTCGAGGAACATCGTGACCGAGAACCAGCTCGAGTCCGCCGTTCAGGGCCTGCAGGGCCGGGTGACCAGCAGCGCAAGCAGCATCGCCTCCGGGGTCGTCGTCGGCGTGAGTGCGGTCGGTTCCGCACTCGTCACCCTCGTGGTGTCCTTGATCCTGACCTTCCTGTTCCTCAAGGACGGCAGGAAGTTCCTGCCCTGGCTGACCGACCTGACCGGGGAGCGTGTCGGTCCCCACCTCAAGGAGGTGCTCGGGCAGTCGTGGTCAACCCTGGGCGGCTTCATCCGAACCCAGGCCATCGTCAGCTTCCTCGATGCGACGTTGATCGGTATCGGGTTGCTGATCGTCGGGGTGCCCCTGGCGATCCCGCTGGCGATCCTGACGTTCTTCGGGGGCTTCGTGCCGATCGTGGGGGCCATCGTGGCCGGCGCGCTCGCCGTGCTGGTGGCGCTGGTCTCGGTGGGCCCCACCGGTGCGCTCATCGTGCTGGCGATCATCGTCGGGGTCCAACAGCTCGAGGGGAACGTCCTACAGCCATGGCTGCAGTCGAAGGGCGTGCAGCTGCACGCGGTTGTCGTGCTGCTGGCGATCACGCTCGGGTCGACCCTGTTCGGGGTCATCGGGGCCTTCCTGGCGGTGCCGGCCGCCGCGGTGTGCGGTGTGGTGCTGCGCTACCTGAACCAGTTGGTGACCACCGAGTCGCAGCCGGAACCGGAGGCGAGCTCGGCGCCCGAGGGACAAGCCGATGGATCACCCGGCTGACGTTCAACGACTCGATGCCCGGCTGACGTTTGCGGTCCTCAGCGTGAGGCGTCTACCTCAATGCCGCTCTTGGCACCTGGGGTGCGGAGGGCTACACCGCCGACCACGAAACGTCCGGCTCTCGCACGGGTGCAGTCGAGGGGAAGGCCAATGGTGCGCCACACGGCATACTTTCCTCACCTGAGGAATGAATGTCGTCGACGAGGAGGCCCGGTGGCCGGCACCAGGGGACGCAGGCCCGCGGGCAGCGGCACCCGCGAGGCGATCCTCGCCGCCGCTTCCCGGGCCTTCGCCGACCTGGGCTACCCGGGCACCACGCTGCGCGGCATCGCCCGCGACGCCGGCGTCGACACCCGGCTGGTCACCCACTACTTCGGCAGCAAGCAGGACCTGTTCATCGCCGTGGTCGAGCTGCCCTTCGACCCCGAGCAGGTCATGCCGGCCCTGCTCGCCCCGGGGCGGGAGGGGATCGGCTTCCGGCTCGCCGCGTTCGCCGTCGGGATGCTCGACACCCCCGAGGCGCGCCGGACGATGACCGGCCTGCTGCGGGCCGCGGCCTCCGAGGAGGAGGCTGCCGAGCGCGTGCGCGACCTGCTCATGGAGCGCCTCCTCGGCCCGCTCGCCCACCACCTGGGCGGGGAGCAGCCCGAGCTGCGGGCCGCGCTCACCGCCGCGCAGATCGCCGGGCTCGCCTTCGCCCGGCACGTCGTGGGCGTCCCCCGCCTGGTCGACGCCTCCCGCGAGGAGCTCGTCGGGGCGATCGGGCCGGTTCTCGAGCACTACCTGACGGGCGAACTGTCCGCCACGCCGCACTAGCAGCGACAATCTCTGCGTGGAGCTCGCCGCACTCGTCGTCGCCATCGTCCTCGTCGTCATCCTGGTCAGCCGGGTGACACCGTCCGGCGTCCCGACACCCATCGCCCTGCTGGTGGTCGGCGCGGTGCTGTCGTTCGTCCCCGGCATCCCCGAGGTGCGGCTGTCGAGCGAGCTGGTGCTCTACGGGCTGCTGCCGCCACTGCTCTACGCCGCCGCCCTGTCGACCTCGCTGCTCGACGTCCGGCAGAACCGGGGTGCCATCCTCAGCCTGTCGGTCGGGCTGGTGCTGTTCACCGCAGCCGGGGTGGGGCTGGTGGCCTGGCTGTTGCTGCCGGTTCCGTTCGTGCTGGCCCTCGCCCTGGGTGCCATCGTCGCACCGCCGGATGCCGTGGCCGCCACCGCCGTGGCTCGGCGGATCGGGCTCCCGAGGCGGATCACCACCATCCTCGAGGGTGAGTCGCTGCTCAACGACGCCACCGCGCTGGTCACGCTGCGCACCGCGCTGGCGGCGGCGGGGCTCGCCCTCGTGCACGGTGACGGCGGTGCCGAGGAGGCCCCCGAGGTGACCGTGGCGTCGGTGAGCGTCGAGCTACTGGTCGCGTCGGTCGGCGGTGTGGCGATCGGGGTGGCGGCGTTCTTCGTCATCGGGCTGATGCGCAAGCACCTCACCGAGGTACCGGCCGACACCGCGCTGTCGTTCGTCGCCCCCTACCTGGCCTACGTGCCGGCCGAACAGGTCGGAGCCTCCGGGGTGCTGGCGGTGGTGACCGCCGGGCTGCTCCTCGCGCACAAGGCTCCGGTGCTGCAGACGGCGCCGTCGCGGCTGAGCGAGCGGATCAACTGGTCGAGCATCACCTTCGTGCTCGAGAACGCGGTCTTCCTCCTCATCGGGCTGCAGATCGCCGGCCTCCTCGACGACGTGGCCAGCGACGACGCGCTCTCGACCGGCCGCACCCTGCTCGTGGCCCTGATAGTGCTGCTCACCTGTCTGGTGCTGCGACCCCTGTGGATGATCCCCTACACCCTGCTGACCAACCGCCGCGCCGACGCCACCGTGGACCGAGCCGACCGCCTGCGCGGTGGAGTCGTCGGCTCGTGGGCGGGGATGCGCGGTGTGGTCACCCTGGCGGCCGCCCTGACCCTGCCCGAGGAGACCCCGCTGCGGGCCGAGCTTGTCGTCATCGCACTGGTGGTCACCGTCGGCACGCTGCTGCTGCAGGGCTCGACCCTGCCCTGGCTCGCGCGCCGGCTCGACGTGCGCGGCCCGGACCCGCGCGAGGACGCCCTGCAGGAGGCCACCGTGCTCGGCGCGACGACCGGCGCGGGGCTGCGGCTGATCGAGGCCGACCCGGATGCCGACGCCGCGACGGTGGCCGCTGTCCGCGACCAGGCGACCGCCCGGGTCAACCGCAGCTGGGAGCGCCTCGGCACCCTCGGCCAGGGCGACGACGAGACACCCAGCGAGGCCCGTGCCCGGGTGCGCACCGAGATGATCCGCGAGGAGCGGGCCGAGCTGCTGCGCATCCGCGACGTCGGCGGGGTCGACCACGAGGTGCTCACCTCCGTGCTCGGCCAGCTCGACGCCGAGGAGTCCGCGCTGATCTGGAACGCGACCCGCTCGGGAGAGGTGCGCGAGTCACCCCTGCTCCCGCCCGACCGGATCGCCGGCGCGTGTGAGCACCTCGCCGCCACCGAGGTCCCCAAGGTGCCGACGACCGCGGAGGGCTGCCCGACGTGCCTGGCCGAGGGGCTCACCTGGGTGCACCTGCGGGCGTGCGCCCTGTGCGGCAACGTCGGCTGCTGCGACTCCTCCATCGGCAAGCACGCCGACGCGCACTTCGCCGAGACCGGCCACCCGGTGATGCGCAGCATCGAGCCGGGCGAGGCGTGGCGCTGGTGCTACGTCGACGAGGTGCTCGGCTGACCGGCGAAGGTTCGGGCGCACGCTGCCCGGTCATCCCCCGGAGCCGTGGAGGTGGTCGCGAGCGACACCTGTGGGGACCACCATCGTCCAGGCGTCGGTGACCAGCTCGATCATCTCCTCGACGTCGAGCGCCCTGGTCCGCACCTCGACCCAGTTGAACCGCAGGTCGCCGGGTGGCGGCAGCAGGAACTTCTCGGGTTCGCTCTCGACGAGTGCCTGGCGCTCCTCCTTGGGAAACGCGAAACCCATGAGCTCCTCGTCCCGGGAGAACGCCACGTAGACCAGCTGCTTCACCCGGAACTTCACCCGGTCGCGCACCAGGTGCTCCGTCGTGCGGGGCAGGCTCAGCGCCACCTGTCGCACGTCCGCCACGGTCACCATGGCCTCGAGTCTCGCAGTCGCCACCGACAGCACGGCCGTGTCGACGAGTCCGGACGAGTGCGCCCGATGACATGCAGTTGGCGGCCACGGCGCAGCCGCCACGCTCAGCGTCACGGGCCACCGAGTCGCCTGCATGTCAGCAGGAGCACCTCGGGGCGTCCCCCGCGTGACCTATTGGTCGATTCCGGGACGGGGGCGTCCCTCCTGTGACCTATTGGTCGATTCCGGGACGCGGAAGCCGCACCCCTCGCCTCGGGTCAGGCGCCGCCGACGACCAGGTCGCCGTAGGTGTGCCGGGCCTGCTCGAGCGCAGCCACGTAGCCGGCCCGCTCGTACGCCGTCTGGTCGACGCCGACCGGCACGGCCAGCCGCCCGCGGAACTCGTCGAGCCGCCCGAACCCGTGCCGCACCATCCAGTCCTCGAGGCCGGTGATCAGCACCTCGGCGTGGCCGAGCCCGTGCCGCAGCAGGGCCGAGGCGGTCATGACCACGTCGGCACCGGCGAGCAGGTAGGCCGCCACGTCGGCCGCCTCCTCGACACCGGTCGTCGCGGCGAGGGATGCCGTGACGTGGCCGCGCAGGATCGCGATCCAGGTGCGCGGCAGCCGCGCCTCGGCCGGCGACGACAGGCCCACCCCGGTGGTGACCGTCATCGTCTCGGGGTCGACGTCGGGCTGCAGGAAGCGGTTGAAGAGCACCAGCCCGTCGGCGCCGGCGGCGTCGAGCCGCATCGCCATCTCGCCCATCGAGCTGAAGTGCGGGCTGAGCTTCACGGCGACCGGCACGGTCACGGCATCCTTGACCTGGCGCAGGATCTCGACGTGCCGGTCCTCGACGTCGCGCCCGCTCGTGTGCGGGTTCCCGGGCACGAGGTAGATGTTGAGCTCGATGGCCGCGGCGCCGGCATCCTGCATCGAGCGCGCGAAGCTCGCCCAGCCCCCGGGGCTGCTGCCGTTCAGGCTCCCGATCACCGGCACGTCGACCGCCGCCGACGCCTGCTCGAGCAGGTGCAGGTAGCGCGCCGACCCGACCGGCTGGGTGGTGGGCACCGACGGGAACCAGGTCTGCGCCTCGCCGAAGGCGTCCTCGTGCGACTCGGTGATCATCAGGTCGCGCAGCTGCTCACGGTGCACCTGCTCCTCGAAGAGCGAGTAGAGCACCACCGCGCCCACCCCGGACCCGGCCAGGGCTCGCACCCGGTCGACCCCCTGCGAGAGCGGCGAGGCACTCGCCACGAGCGGGTTGCGCAGTGCCAGACCGAGGTAGCTGGTCGTCAGGTCGGTCACTTGGTCCTCCTCGGGTCTGCGGCGAACCGGTCGGCTCCGCGCGTGGCCATCTCCTCGTACGTCCGCCAGCGCTGGTCGACGGCCTCCTGCGCCAGCCCGAGCAGCCGCTCGGCCTCCGCGGGGTCGGCGTTGCGCAGCATCCGGTAGCGCAGCTCGTTGTAGATGTAGTCCTCGAGCGGGATGCGCGGGCGCGGCGAGTCGAGCTGGAACGGGTTGCCACCGCTCGAGCGCACGGCCGGGTCGTAGCGCACCAGCGGCCAGTGCCCGGAGGCGACCGCGCGGTACTGCTGGTCGAGGCCCTTCTGCATCTCGATGCCGTGCGCGATGCAGTGGCTGTAGGCGATGACGAGCGAGGGCCCGTCGAACGCCTCGGCCTCGCGGAACGCGGTGAGCGTCTGGTGCGGGTCGGCGCCCATCGCCACCCGGGCCACGTAGACGTCGCCGTAGGCGATCGCCTGCAGCGCGAGGTCCTTCTTGGCCGACGCCTTGCCGGCCGCAGCGAACTTCGCCACCGCCCCCACCGGGGTCGACTTGGACGACTGGCCGCCGGTGTTGGAGTAGACCTCGGTGTCGAGCACGAGCACGTTGACGTTGCGCCCGCTCGCGAGCACGTGGTCGAGCCCGCCGGAGCCGATGTCGTAGGCCCAGCCGTCGCCGCCGACGATCCACACGGTGCGCCGCAGCAGGTGGTCGGCCACGCTGCGCAGGTCCTCGACCACCGGGCCCTCGAGGCCGTCGAGCCGCGCGAGCAGCTCGGCGACCCGCTCACGCTGGGCGGTGTGCTCGAACTCGCGCACCTGACCGGCATCCAGGATGCCGTCGGCGAGCTCGGTGCCGACCTCGTCACGCAGCTGGGCGAGGCGGGTGCGGGCCAGGGTGGTGTGCAGGTCGGCGGCGAGCCGCAGCCCGAGGCCGAACTCGGCGTTGTCCTCGAACAGCGAGTTCGACCAGGCCGGTCCGCGACCGGCGGCGTTCTTGGTCCAGGGGGTCGTGGGCAGGTTGCCGCCGTAGATCGACGAGCAGCCGGTCGCGTTGGCGACCGTCAGCCGCTCGCCGAAGAGCTGGGTGAGCACCTTGAGGTACGGCGTCTCGCCGCATCCCGAGCACGCGCCCGAGAACTCGAACAGCGGCTGCAGGAACTGAGTTCCGCGCACCGTGCCGAAGTCGACGCGCGAACGGTCGTTCACCGGCAGCTCCTCGAAGAAGCCGATGTTCGAGCGCTCCGGTTCGAGCACCGGCTCCAGCGGCTCGAGGTTGATCGCCTTGCGGGTCGGCTCACCGATCGGGCTGACCGGGCAGGCCTCGACGCACAGGCCGCAGCCGGTGCAGTCCTCGACGTAGACCTGCAGGGTGTAGCGCGAGCCGGGCAGCCCGGCGGCGTTGAGCGGTGCCGACCGGAAGCCGTCGGGGGCGTCGTCGAGCGCGTCGCCGGCGTAGAACTTGGACCGGATGACGCTGTGCGGGCACACGAAGCTGCAGGTGCCGCACTGGATGCACGAGTCGGGGTCCCAGGCGGCGACGACGTCGGAGATCCGCCGCTTCTCGTACGCGGTGGTGCCGCTCGGGAAGGTGCCGTCGACCGGCATCGCGCTCACCGGGAGGTCGTCGCCCCGGCCGGCCATCATCGCGGCCGTCACCGTCCGGACGAACTCCGGTGCGTGTGCGGGCACGACGTCGGGCATCTCGCGAGCGGAGGTGCGCGCCAGAGGAACTGGAACCTCGTGCAGCGCGGCGAGGGTGGCGTCGACGGCAGTCTCGTTGCGGCGCACCACCTCCGAGCCGCGCCGGCTGTAGGTCTTGCGGATGGCCTCCTTGACCCGCAGCACGGCCTCGTCGGCCGGCAGCACGCCGGAGATCGCGAAGAAGCAGGTCTGCAGCACGGTGTTGGTGCGGCCGGGCAGGCCGGCCTCGCGAGCCACGGCCGCGGCGTCGACGGCATACAGCCGCAGGCGCTTGTCGACGACCTGCTGCTGCACCGGGCCGGGCAGGGCGTCCCACACCTCGTCGGCCGGCTGGGGGGCGTTGAGCAGCAGGGTGGCGCCGTCCTCCGCGCAGGCCAGCACGTCGACCGTCTCGAGCAGCCCCAGGTGGTGGCAGCCGACGAACCCGGCCCGGTTCACCAGGTAGGGGGCGTGGATGGGGTTCGGCCCGAAGCGCAGGTGCGACACGGTGAGCCCGCCGGACTTCTTCGAGTCGTAGACGAAGTAGGCCTGCGCGTAGACGTCGGGATCGGCGCCGAGGATCTTGATGGTGTTCTTGTTGGCGCCGACCGTGCCGTCGGACCCCAATCCGTAGAACACCGCACGCAGGGTGTCGGGCTCCTCGATGTCAAGGGTGTCGTCGTAGCTCAGGCTCGTGCCGCCGACGTCGTCGGTGATGCCGATCGTGAAGCGCCGCTTGGGTTCTGGCCGCGCCAGCTCGGTGAAGATGCCGGCCACCATGGCCGGGGTGAGCTCCTTGGACGACAGGCCATAACGCCCGCCGATGACGCGCGGGATGGAGGCCCGGTCACCACGCTCGTGGGCCTCGGCCAACGTGGCGACGACGTCGAGGTAGAGCGGCTCACCGTTGGAGCCGGGCTCCTTCGTGCGGTCGAGCACGGCCACCTGGGTGACGGTCGACGGCAGCGCGGCGAGCAGCTCGGCAGCCGGGAACGGCCGGTACAGCCGCAGCTGCAGCACGCCGACCCGCTCTCCCCCACCGACGAGGTGGGTCACGGTCTCGCGCACCGTCTCTCCGCCGGACCCCATCACGACGACGACCCGCTCGGCCTCGGGGTGCCCGGTGTACTCGGCCACGCGGTAGTGCCGGCCGGTGTGTGCGGCGACCTCGTCCATGACCTCCTGCACCACGGTGGGCACGACGGCGTAGAACGGGTTGACGGTCTCGCGGGCCTGGAAGTAGACGTCGGGGTTCTGCGCAGTGCCGCGCACGAACGGACGCTCAGGGCTCAGGGCCCGCGACCGGTGCTCGCGCACCAGGTGTTCGGGCACCACCGCGCGCAGCACGTCGTCGTCGATCAGCTCGACGGTGTTGAGCTCGTGCGAGGTGCGGAAGCCGTCGAAGAAGTGCACGAACGGCACCCGCGTGCGCAGCGTCGCGGCCTGCGAGACCAGCGCCAGGTCATGCGCCTCCTGCACCGATGCCGACGACAGCAGCGCGAAACCGGTCTGCCGCACCGCCATCACGTCGGAGTGGTCACCGAAGATCGACAGCCCCTGCGCAGCGAGCGAGCGCGCGGCGACGTGGAACACCGTCGAGGTCAGCTCGCCGGCGATCTTGTACATGTTCGGGATCATCAGCAGCAGGCCCTGGGATGCCGTGAACGTGGCACTCAGCGCCCCACCCTGCAGCGCCCCGTGCATGGCGCCGGCAGCACCGCCCTCGCTCTGCATCTCGACCACGGTGGGCACGGCCCCCCACACGTTCTCCCGCCCGTGGCTGGCCCACTCGTCGGCGAGCTCGGCCATCGTCGACGACGGCGTGATCGGGTAGATGGCGCACAGCTCGTTGAGCCGGTAGGCGACGTCGACCGCCGCCTGGTTCCCGTCGATCGTGACGCGCACGGCTCAGACCTCCGCAATCATGTCGATGGCGTGCACCGGGCACTGCCGGTAGCACGTGCCACATCCCGTGCACTTGTCCAGGTCGAACCGGTACCGCAGCCCGACACCGAGCTTCACCACGGCATCCTCCGGGCACGAGCCCAGGCAGCCGTCGCACTCGAAGCAGTTGCCGCAGGACAGGCAGCGCCCCGCCTCGAACGCCGCCTCGTCGGTGGTGAGCCCGGGCAGCACCTCGTCGAAGGACTGCACGCGGGTGGCCGGGTCGAGCTCGACCTGCTCGCTGCGACCGTGCATCCCGAAGTACCAGAGGTTGAGCTTGTCGAAGTCGGCCAGCGGGTGCTTGGCCGCGTCCTCGTGGGCGGCGGAGCGCAGCCAGGCGTCGATCGAGCGGGCGGCGCGCTTGCCGTGCCCGGTGCCGACGGTGACGGTGCGCTGGCTGGGCACCGCGTCGCCACCGGCGAAGATGCCGGGCGCACCGGTCATCAGGGTGGTCTTGTCGACCTGCACGGTGTCGCGGTCGAACTCGATGCCGGGGATGCCCTGCAGGAAGCCGGTGTCGCTCGCCTGGCCGAGCGCGAGGATGACGGTGTCGGCCTCGAGCGTCTCGAACCGGCCGGTGCCGTGCGGGCGCCCGTGCTCGTCGAGCTCCTGGATCTCGACGGTGAGGTCGTCGTCGCCCATCGAGCTGATGGTGCGCAGCCAGTTGATCCGGATGCCCTCGGCCTCGGCGTCCTGGGCCTCGGACTCGTGGGCCGGCATCTGCTCGCGGGTGCGCCGGTAGACGATCACGGTGTTGTCCGCCCCGAGACGGCGGGCGACGCGCGCGGCATCCATCGCGGTGTTGCCGCCGCCGTAGACGGCCACGGTGCCGGTCAGCGGCGCCGAGGTGCCCGACGAGGCGTCGCGGAGGAACTCGACGGCGTCGACGACCCGGGAGGCGTCCTGGTTGGGGATGTCGACCCGGGTCGACAGGTGGGCGCCGACGGCCACGAAGGCGGCGTCGAAGCGGTCGTCATGCATCTCGGCCCGCAGGTCGACGACGCGGTGGTCCTGCTCGAAGGTGACGCCGAGCCGGCGCAGCCGGTCGATCTCGGCGTCGAGCACGGCGCGCGGCAGCCGGTAGCTGGGGATGCCGTAGCGCATCATCCCGCCGGGCTCCGACCCGCTGTCGCGCACCGTGACGGCGTGCCCGAACCGGGTCAGGTGGTAGGCCGCGGACAGCCCGCTCGGCCCGGAGCCGATGACGAGCACCCGGCGGCCGCTGGGGGGCGGCGGCGGGGCGAAGGACCAGCCGTGCTCGATGGCGAGGTCGCCGAGGAAGCGCTCGACACCGTGGATGGAGACGGCGCCGTCGAGCTCGACCCGGTTGCAGGCCGCCTCGCACGGGTGGTAGCAGACCCGGCCGTGAACCGCCGGAAAGGGGTTGTCGGCGGTGAGCGCGCGCCAGGCGCCCTCGGAGTCGCCGGCCTTGACCAGTGCGAGCCAGGACTGGATGTTCTCGCCCGCGGGGCACCCGGAGTTGCAGGGCGGCAGCAGGTCGACGTAGACCGGGCGCTGCTCGCGCACCGGCCCCGACCTGGTCCGGCCCATTCCGATGGGTGCGAGCGGGGTGAGGTCGCGTTCGGCTCCGGACACGGGTGGTCTCCTTTGTGCCCGGGTGCGGTCGCCGCCGGACGTCCACCTCGAATACTACGGGGCGTAGTTGATCGTTCTCGAACCGAGCGGGCGTGTGCCGCGTCACCCGCACTAGGTTGTGCCGTATGCCGTCCGCCCCCCTTGCGCTGCTGCTCGCCTCCGCGTCCCCGGCCCGGCGCAGCACCCTGCGAGCCGCCGGCGTCGAGCCGCTGGTGCGGGTGTCGTCGGTCGACGAGGATGCCGTCGTCGCGGCGGCCGAGGCGTCCGCCGGCCAGGCGCTGGAGGCGGCCGAGGTCGCCCTGCTGCTGGCCCGTGCCAAGGCCGAGGACGTCGTGGCCGCCCTGGAGGTCGACGACGCGTTCGGTGAGGCGGATGCCGACCTGGCGCACGGCATCCTCGTGCTGGGGTGCGACTCGGTGCTCGAGATCGACGGCGCGGTGCACGGCAAGCCGGCGGATGCCGTCGAGGCCGCGACGCGCTGGCGGGTGAT
This sequence comes from uncultured Actinomycetota bacterium, assembly GCA_963800505.1. GTDB lineage: Bacteria > Actinomycetota > Actinomycetes > Actinomycetales > Dermatophilaceae > Fodinibacter. The sequence continues at coordinate 103,077 of CAWDBL010000020.1, read as the reverse complement.
GAGCGGCGGCTCCGGCGTGCTGCACACCGGGCACTGGCTGGTCGACCTGCGTGACGCCGCGGACGGTGGGACGGGCGGGATGGTGGGTGGCACGGCATCCACCGTCGTGCACTTCGCCGACCTCGACGACACCGAGATCGCTGCCTACGTCGCCACCGGCGAGCCCCTGCGCGTGGCCGGCGCGTTCACCCTCGACGGCCTCGGCGGGCCCTACGTCTCGGGCATCGAGGGCGACCCGAGCAACGTCATCGGGGTCTCGCTCCCCCTGCTGCGCGACCTGGTGCGCGAGCTCGGCGTGGCCTGGCACGACCTACGCGCCTGACCGAGGTGCCCGGGAAACTACTTGACAGAATGGAAAGTAGTTTCTTAGGGTGGAGTCATCGACATGACAGGGACACCAACGGGAGGGACCCACCATGCACCACGACATCACGCCCCAGCAGGCCCGCGAGCAGCTCGCCCAGGCCGACGCCGCCACTGACCGGCGCTCCGGCGACCGACGCGTCCACGCCCTGGCCACCGCGGGCTTCGGACTGCTCGTCGGCGGCTACCTGGCCGTGTCACGTCTGGCCGAGGGCACGTCGTGGGAGACGCTCATCATCGTCTTCTACGTGCTGCTCCTGATCCGCCTCCTCGGGTGGCAGACCCGTGGCGCCAGCACCTGGCCGCGCCACGCGAAGCGCACGAGCTGGATGGGCCTGGGCGCCACCGTGGTGCTGTTCCTCGGCGCGGTCATCGCCCTCAACGTGGGCGACGCTCAGCAGGATGCCGGCACGACGACCCCCAGCGACAACGTGGCATTCCTGGTGCTCGCCGGGCTGGTCGTCGCGGCTCCGATGCTCGCCGCGGCCGTGCTGATCAACCGCGGGGAGCGCCGGTGAGCACCGGCGGCGCCACCAGGTCGCCGCACGCGCGGCACCGGCTCGACGACGTCATCCACGCACCGGTGCGGTTCAGCATCGTCGCCACCCTGGCGGCGGTCGACGAGGCCGAGTTCGCCCTCGTGCGCGACGAGGTCGAGGTCAGCGACTCGGTGCTGTCGAAGCAGGTGTCGACCCTCGAGCAGGCCGGTTACGTCAAGGTGCGCAAGGGCTACGTCGGCAAGCGACCGCGCACCTGGCTGTCGCTCACCCGTGACGGCCGCACGGCCTACACCGGCCACCTGGCCGCGCTGCGCGAGATCGCCGGCGCTTGACCAAGCCACACTCCTCGCGAAGTTGGCAGTGGCCAGCAGTCAGACCGGGGGGACGTCGCGGCGCTTGTCGGCGAAGTGCCGGTCGCGCCGGGCGGCGTAGCGCAAGCGGTGCAGCAGCTCGCCGCGCAGGGCGTCAGCCTCCACGACCTGGTCGATGACGAGGTCGGCGGCCAGGCGCTCGAGGTCGACGTCGGCCTCGTACTCCGCCCGCCGCGCGGCGACGAAGGCATCGCGAGCCGCAACCCCCTCGGCGGCTTCGACCTCGGCAATCTTGTTGGCGTACACCGCGTTCACGGCCGCCTCGGGTCCCATCACGGCGATCCGGGCAGTGGGGAGCGCAATCGTGGCGTCCGGCCCGAAGCCCGGCCCACCCATCGCGTACAGCCCGGCGCCGTAGGCCTTGCGCACGACGACGCAGAACTGCGGCACCGTCGCCGACGCCACCGCCGACACCATCTTCGCGCCGTGCCGGATGATGCCGCCGCGCTCGACCTCGGAGCCGATCATGAAGCCCGGCACGTCGGCGAGGTAGACCAGCGGCACCGAGAACGCGTCGCACAGCCAGATGAACCGCGACGCCTTGTCGGCCGAGTCGGTGAACAGCACCCCGCCCTTGACCGCGGAGTTGTTGGCGACGATGCCGACCGTCTCGCCGCCCATCCGAGCGAACCCGACGACCAGCTCGGCGGCGAACAGCGGCTTGACCTCGAAGAAGCTGCCGTCGTCGACCAGCCCGTCGATGAAGTCGTGCACGTCGAACGGCTGGCTCTCGCGCTCGGGCACCGACGCCCGGGTCAGCGGCTCGGCCGGCTCCTCGGGGTGGTACGTCGGCAGCGGCTGCCGCCAGCTGCCCGGGAGGTACGAGAAGTACAGCCGCGCCAGCTCGATCGCCTCGGTGTCGTCGTGCGCCAGCAGGTCACCCACGCCCGAGACGGTGCAGTGCATCCGCGCCCCGCCCATCTCCTCGAGCGAGACCTTCTCCCCCACGACCATCTCGGCCATCCGCGGGCTGCCGAGGTACATGGACGCGTTGCCCTCGACCATGATGATGATGTCGCAGAAGCTGGGGATGTAGGCGCCGCCCGCCGCCGACGGCCCGAACAGGCAGCAGACCTGCGGCACCTTGCCCGACAGCGCCACCTGGTTGTGGAAGATGCGCCCCGCGCCGCGACGGCCGGGGAACATCTCGACCTGGTCGGTGATGCGGGCGCCGGCGCTGTCGACCAGCCAGAAGACCGGAAGCTCTTCGCGCAGAGCGGTTTCGGTGGCTCGCACGATCTTCTCGACGGTGCGGGCTCCCCACGAGCCGGCCTTGACGGTGGGGTCGTTGGCGATGACCACGACCGGCCGCCCGTCGACGGTCCCGCGCCCGGTGACCACACCGTCGGCCGGCAGCCCGGCAGCGCGCGAGTTGGCGTAGCGGCCGTCCTCGACGAAGCTGCCCTCGTCGACCAGGAGCGCGATGCGGTCGCGCACGTACAGCTTGTTCTGGCTCGCGAGCTTGGCGGCCGCCTTGCCGGTCGGCCGCTCGGATGCCGTGTGCGCCGCTTCCAGCCGCGCCCGCACGTCCGCGACCCGCGCGTCCGCAACCCACCCCGAGGGGTGCGGAGCGTCGGCGGGGGTGGGCGCGGCGTCATCCACTGCGGCGTGCTGCTCGAGATCCGGGTTCACCGGCGTCCCTTCCTGCTCCTGAGTGCGGACGTGGTCGTCCTGGCGACCGTCTCCGCACTCGCGGCGAGTGTGTCCGACCGTGAGTGCGGAGGTGGTCGTCCTGGCGACCGGTTCCGCACTCGCGGCGAGTCTGTCAGGCGTGGGGAAGCCCCAGGCCCTTGGCGATGACCATGCGCTGCACCTCGGAGGTGCCCTCGCCGATCTCGAGGATCTTCGCGTCGCGGTAGAACCGGGCCACGGGGTACTCCTCCATGAAGCCGTTGCCGCCGAAGACCTGGGTGGCGATCCGGGTGGCCGACACCGCCGCCTCGGAGGTGTAGAGCTTGGCGACGGCCGCGGCCTGCTTGACCTCGGCCACCGACCGACGGCCGCTCTCCTGCTCGTCCTTGAGCCAGGCCGCCCGGTAGGTGAGCAGCCGGGCGGTGTCCTCCATGACGGCGAGGTCGGCGATCGGGAAGGCGACGCCCTGGTTGACGCCGATCGGCCTGCCGAAGGCGGTGCGGGTCTTCGCGTAGGCCGTGGCCTCCTCGCGCATCCGGGTGATCAGCCCCAGCGCCAGCGCACTGATCGCGATGCGGCCGTCGTCGAGGGTCTTGAGGAACTGGCGGAAGCCGTGACCGCGCTGCCCGAGCAGGTGGTCCTCGGGCACCCGGCAGCCGCTGAAGGACAGGCCGTGGGTGTCGGAGATGTTCCAGCCGAGCTTGTCGTAGGGCGCCTCGACCGTGAACCCCGCTGTGCCGGAGGGGATCATGATCGCCGAGATCTCTGCGCGGCCGTCGTCACTGGTGCCGGTGCGCGCGGTGACGGTGACGACGGAGGTGATCGGCGTGCCCGAGTTGGTGATGAACGCCTTGGCGCCGTCGACGACCCACTCCCTGGCAGAGCCAGGGGCCGGACCGTCGTCGAGCACCGCCTTGGTGCGCGTGGCGCCCGCGTCGCTGCCGGCATCCGGCTCGGTGAGGCCGAAGCCCGCGAGCGTGCGGCCCGCGACGAGGTCGGGCAGGAAGCGCTCCTTCTGCGCCTGGCTGCCGTAGGTGAGGATCGGGTTGATGCCCAGCCCGACCCCGGCCGACAGCGTGATGCCGATCGACTGGTCGACCCGCCCGAGCTCCTCGATCGCGATGCACAGGCTGGTGAACGCGCCGCCGTCGGACGCCTCGAGCGAGCCGCCGAACTCGTCGGGCACGACCAGCCCGAACAGGCCGAGCTCACCCATCGTCGGCACGAGGTCGACCGGGAAGTGGTGCTCGCGGTCCCACTGGGCGACGTGCGGCTCGATGGCCTGCGTCGCGAACTCGCGGACCACCTTGCGGAAGTCCTCGTGGTCCTTGCTCAGCTCGTACATCGGCGCTCCTTCGCGCAGGTGGTCCCACCCCCGGGTCGCGGGGTGTGGCGGGCCGTCGGTGTCTTGACGTTGACGTCAACGTAAAGCAATACTCGCCGGTATGCCAACCCCTGTGACGGATGCCGTGCGCTCACCCACCGCTCCCGACGCGGTCGAGCGCGACCGCACCTGGTCGATCGCGCAGGTCGCCGACGAGTTCGGGGTCACCCACCGCACGGTGCGGCACTACGAGGAGCTCGGCCTGATCTCACCCGAGCGCCGGGGCACCACCCGCGTCTACCACCGGCGCGACCGCACCCGGCTCGGCCTGATCCTGCGCGGCAAGCGGCTCGGCTTCCCGCTCGAGCAGATCCGCACGATCATCGACCTGTACGACGTGCCGCGCGGGCGACGGTCACAGCTCGAGTACGTGCTGGGCCAGATCGACGACCGCCGCACCGACCTCGAGCAGCGCCGGCGCGACATCGACGCCGCGCTGTCCGAGCTCAGCGAGTTCGAGCGGCGCTGCCGCTCCGACCTCGACCGGCTGGCCTGAGCATCAGCTCGGTCAGCGCCTCGTGCCACCAGGTCTCCACCTGGGCAGGTGTCCACCCGCGCTCTGCGACCGCCACGTCGTAGCTCTCGAGCGAGACGACCATGGCGTAGATGGCCAGTGCCCGGTCGACATCGACACCGTTGCGCCACACCGACTTCGGCCACGACGTGAACACCCGGCGACGCTGGGCGTCACCACGTGCTCGTGCCGGATGCCGGACACCCGGCCGGGCGGCGCGTCGCCTCCACCCACAACACCCTCGTGGCGGCCTGAGATGACAACGACGACCGGCGCCGAGCACCGCACGAGCGCCGGCACCACCCGCGTCGTCGTCGCGACGGGGGGCGACGGCACCGGCATCCGCAGCGACAGCGCCGACCACGGAGGCCGCACGGGCACGGGCACGGGCACGCACCCACGCCTCGCGGTCCTCCCGCTGGGCGTCGGCGGCATCCCTGTGGCTGGTGGGCACCTGGCTGCGGGTCGGCATCCGACGGACCGGCGGCTGACCGGCGGCTGACCGGCGCCACCGACGCGGAGGCGCCCAGGCAGTCCGGGGGCCTCCGCACCGAGGTCAGGCCAGCGCCGGCGCCGGCTCGAGCGCCGCGTCCGCGTCCGCGTCCGCGGTGCCGGGAAGGGGCCGAGCGGGTAGCAGGATGGCCACGGCGACGGCTCCGAGGAGGCAGACGCCCGCTGCGGTGAGGCAGCCGGCGTGCAGCCCGTCGAGGAAGGCGTCGACGACAGCGGTCCGCACGGCGGGGGCGGCGGCGGCCGGTGCGGCCTGCGCGACCGCGAGCCCCTGGGCGACACCCTCGCCGGCCAGCTGGCGCGCCCCGGACGGCAGGACCGACATCACCGCAGAGGAGTCCAGGCTGCGCAGGTACAGGGTGGAGTAGATGCTGCCCAGCACGGCGACGCCCAGGGTGCCGCCCACCTGTCGGGTGGCGTCGTTGAGGGCGGAGCCGGCACCGGCCTGCTCCGGTCGCACGACGCCCATGATCGACTCGGTGGCCGGTGCGGTGGTGAGACCGAGCCCGGTGCCGAGCAGCACCATCTGGGCGGCCACCTGGCCGTAGGCGACGTCGGCACCGATGGTGGCCACCCAGGCGAACGCGCCGGCCAGCATCAGCAGGCCCACCGTGACGACGGCCTTGGTGCCCAGCCGGGTGACGCTGAGGCGCGTTCCGAGGATCGACCCGACGGCGATGGACACGGCGACGGGGACCACCCGCACGCCCGTGGTCAGCGGGGTCTGCTCCTGGACCAGCTGGAAGAACAAGGTGATGAGGAAGATGAACCCGAAGAGCGCGAAGAACGCGACCGTCACCGCGCCACTGGCTGCGCTGAAGCGCAGGTTCGCGAAGAGCGAGACGTCGATGAGGGGGTCGGGGCGACGCAGCTCGACGGCGACGAACGCGGCCGTGGCGAGGGCCGCGAGGGTGAACCCGCCGATGGTCGCCGCCGAGAGCCAGCCGCGCGACGGGGCCTCGATGATCGTGTAGACGAGGCTGCCGAGCATCAGCACGGACAGGGCGAGCCCGGGCAGGTCGAGGGCCGGCTGGTTCGCCTCGCGTGAGTCGGGCACCAGGAACCAGGCCAGCCCGGCGGCCAGGACGGCTGCGGGGATGAGGGCCCAGAAGATGCTGCCCCACGCGAAGTGCTCGAGCAGGTAGCCGCCGAGCACCGGGCCGATGGCGACGCCCAGCCCGCCAACGGCACCCCACACACCGATCGCGCCCGCCCGGGCCCGGCGGTCGCGGAAGGTGGCCGTGATGATGGCGAGCGTGGTCGGGTAGACCAGCGCGGCCGCCGCGCCCATGGCGACCCGGGAGACGATCAGCCCGGTGGCGTCGGTGGACAGCGCGGCCCACACGTTGGTCGCCGCGAAGAGCACCAGGCCCACCACCAGCGTGCCGCGGCGGCCGAACCGGTCTCCGATGCCGCCTCCGGCCAGCACGAGCGCGGCGAACGCGAGGTTGTAGGCGTCGACGATCCACTGCAGCTGGGTGGTCGACGCATCGAGGTCGGTGTTGAGCGTGGGGAGGGCGACGTTGATGACGGTGGTCTCGACCGTGATGGCGAGGACGGCGAGCAGGACGACGCCGAGGACCACCGATGGTGACGCCTGACGGCGCGGGAGGGACAGGTTCATGGGAGGCACCTTCTGGGTGTTAGCGGTGTAAACATGAGTAGCCTCACAGAGCAAGTTGACAGTGTCAACAGGTAAGTTGACGGTGTTTACACCAATGGGGAGGTACCTGATGCCGCACGTCGGCTCGCGTCGCGGGCGAGACCTGAAGGCGACGCTGCTCGAGCACGGCATCGCGCTGGCGCGCGAGGGCGGTCCGGATGCCGTGTCGTTGCGTGACGTCCAGCGGCGCGCCGGGGTGAGCAACACCGCCGCCTACCGTCACTACGCCCACCGAGACGCCCTGCTCATCGCCATCTCCGAGTACGCGGCGGGCGAGATGGGCGAGGAGATGGAGCGGCAGATGGCCACGGCTGAGGCGACGGCGGTCGCCGCCTCGTCACCATCGGATGACGACTCGCGCGAGTCCGCGCGACGCCGGGCCCGCGCCCGGTTCCGCGCCACCGGCAGCGCCTACATCGCCTTCGCCCTGTCCGAGCCCGGCCTGTTCGCCGTGGCGATGCACCCGGGCGCTCACTCGGACCCGAAGGCCCCCGCCACCGCCCTCGACGCCGGCAGCCTGGGGCCGTACGAGCTCCTCGTCTCGTGCGTCGACGAGCTCGTCACCACCGGTGTGCTGGCACCCGAGCGGCGCGCCTACACCGACGTGTCGGCGTGGGCCGCCGTGCACGGCCTTGCGGTCCTCCTGCTCGACGGCCCGCTCGCGGAGCTCGGGCCCGACGAGCAACAGGCCGCCATCGACCGTCTCCTCGACCTCGTCGACGCCGGCCTGCACTGACGTGGGCGTTGACCGCGCCCCCTCCCCCATCGCGTCCGCCGCGGGCGCATACGCCCTCGGGCGGCCGGGTACGGCATCGGTGTAACCCGCGACGAAGGAGGAGCCATGCCCGGCAAGGAAGAACTGCCCTCGACGCTTGCTCGCTCGCCCGAGAAGGCCCAGCGCACCTGGGTGGAGACCCACGACTCCGCGGTGGAGGAGTACGGCGAGGGCGAGCGCGCCCACCGGACGGCGTTCGCCGCGGTGAAGCACTCGTTCGAGAAGGTGGGTGACCACTGGGAGGCCAAGGAGGAGAAGGGACCGTCCGACAGCCAGGCGGCGAAGAAGGGCAAGGCGGCCCGCCGCGGCGGGGAGACCGCCGGCGGTGTCGACGCGAACGCCAGCAAGAAGCACCTCATGGAGCTGGCCCGCAAGCTCGACGTGCCCGGGCGGTCGACGATGACCAAGGACGAGCTGGTCGCGGCGCTGCAGAAGGCCAACGACCGCGAGACCCGCACAAGCCGCTAGCTGCCGGTTGGTCGCCGCTGGTCGGGCGCCTGTCCGGCGAGGAAGTCGTCGATCTCGGCGCTGGTCGGTGCGGTGTCCGGCCCCCGCCGGGTCACCTTGATCGCTCCTGCGGCGTTCGCCCGCGCGGCGGCGTGGACCCACGAGGCCCCCGCGGCCCGCTCGGCGAGCAGCACCCCGGTGTGGGTGTCGCCGGCGCCGTTGGTGTCGACCGGGCGCTGCGGGTGGCCGGGCAGGAACTCGGTCCGGCCGTGCTCGCGCACCGCGCAGCCGCGCGGTCCGTCGCGGACGATCGTCACGGCATCCGGGGGCAGGAGGGTGGCGACCACCTCGGTGGCCTCGTGCATCCCGTGCACCCCGGTGAGCCCGGCGGCCTCGTCGGCGTTGCCCGTCCACACCGTCGTGCGGGCCAGCACCCGCTCGCGCAGGCCGGCATCGAGGTCGCCGAAGACGGCGCCCGGGTCGAGCACGACGACGACGCCGGGGTCGAGGGTGTCGAGCCACTCGACCAGCGGGTCGCGGGTGAGGCCCACGAGCGAGTAGCCGCTGACGCAGACCAGGTCGCCGGGCACCGGGGCGCTGCTCGCCAGCGACTCGACGGTGATCCGGCGCTCGGCTCCTTGCGTCGTGACGAAGGAGCGCTCGGCGCTGGTCTCGACGAGCACCACGCACACGCCGGTGTCGACGTCGGGCACCGCAGGTGACGACACCACCACCCCCTCGGCGGTCAGCGCGGCCCGGACCAGGTCGCCGTTGGGCCCGGTGCCGACCGCACCCGCGTGCACGCACGACGCGCCCGAGCGGGCTGCGGCCAGCAGGATCGTGACGGCGCCCCCGGCGTAGCGCTGGTAGGAGGTGGCCATCACGTTGCCGCCGCGGGTGGGCAGGGTCGGCACCTCCATCACCGCGTCGACGAGCGCCTGGGCGGTGTGGATGACGCGGGGCATGCGCCGAGTATGCCGGGAGTGCCGCCGCCGGTTCGAGGTGATGTTCTCCCCGCTCGAAACAGCAGAACACCTCGAATGCCGCGCTCACGCGACGGGTCGAGGTGATGATCTGCCCTCTCGCGGCAGCCGATCACCTCGAATGCCGCGCTGCTACTCGACGTGCACGCGCACCGCGTAGAGCTCGGGGAAGAAGGTGAGGTCGAGGGCCCTGCGGAGGAAGTCGACGCCGCTGGAGCCACCGGTGCCCTGCTTGTGACCGATGGTGCGCGACACCACCTGCAGGTGACGGAAACGCCACTGCTGGAACAGGTCCTCGATGTCGACGAGCTCCTCGCAGGTCTCGTAGACGCCCCAGTGCTCGGCCGGGGCGGCGTAGACCGACGCGAACACCTCCACCAGGTCGTCGTCGAGGCGGTAGGGCTTGGTCACGTCGCGCTCGAGCACCGCAGCCGGCACGGCAAACCCGCGGCGGGCCAGGTAGCGCAGGAACTCGTCGTAGAGCGTGGGCTCGCCGAGCAGCTGCAGCAACGAGTCGTGCTCGGCCGGCGAGTGCTCGAACACCCGCACCATGTCGGCGTTCTTGTTGCCGAGCAGGAACTCGACGGCGCGGTACTGGTGGCTCTGGAAGCCCGAGCTGGTCGCGAGGAACGGCCGGATCAGCGCGTACTCGCTGGGGGTGAGCGTGGCCAGCACGTCCCACTGCTCGACGAGCTGCTTCTGCACGTGCTTCACCCGGGCCAGCCGCTTCAGCGCCGGCGACAGCTCGTCGGCCGCGACCAGCGCGCGCGCCGAGTGCAGCTCGTGCAGCAGCAGCTTCAGCCACAGCTCGGCCACCTGGTGCTGCACGATGAAGAGCAGCTCGTCGTGCTGCACCGGCTGGCTGCGCGGGTGCTGCGCCGACAGCAGGGTGTCGAGGTCGAGGTAGGCGCCGTAGGACATCGCCTGCGCGAAGTCGGTGGAGATCCCCTCCTCCAGCACTCGCTGGGCGCGTTCGACGGCCGAAGACTCCTCGCTCATGGGGGCATTGTGCCCCCCCTTCGTCAGGAACCGGTGGCGGCATCCTCGCCGTAGGAGCGGAACCACGTGGGGCCGACCACCGAGGCGGCCTCGGCCAGCGGCACCGGCGTCCAGGCGGGAGCACCGCGGCCGCGCAGCACCTCGGCGAGCTCGTCGAGACGGCGCGCCGCGAGCGCGGCGCCGGCCGCCCGCCGCCCGGCATCCATCCGGCCCACGGCGTCGCCCCAGATGGCGCGGCCGGCCATGAAGCCGCTGCAGCCGTGGTCGGCCGCGACGTCGACCTGCGTGCGGAACCCCTCGAAGGTGACCCCGGCGCTGAGCAGCACCCAGGGGCCATCGACGGCGGCATCGAGGTCGGCGCACGCCTGGTGCGCGGCGTCGAGGTCGGTGAGGTCGAGCACCGGGAACTCGACCTTCATGATGTCGGCGCCGACGTCGTGGAAGCTGCGCGCCGAGCCGATGACGCTGCTCCGGCGGCGCTCCCGCACGGCGGGGTCGTCCATCGACTCACCGGCCACCGGGAACCACAGCGGCTCGACGATGAGCGGCAACCCCACCGCGTGGCACTCGGCCGCCACCCGTGCCACCACCTCGTGCTGGTGCCCGACCCGTGCGGCGTCGTCGTCCTCGCGGTGGAAGACCACCAGCTTGGCGGCGTCGGCCCCGAGCGCCGACAGCTTGGCCGGCCCCCAGCCCTCCTTGAGCCGCAGCTCGGTGTCGAAGCCCACCGGGCTCGTGGCCGGCGTGTAGTAGAGGTCCTCGAGCCCCGAGATGACGCCGACGTCGCCGGGCAGGGCCCGGCTCACGATGCCCTGCCCGAAGCAGTAGACCGGGTCGGCCAGCACCGACGTGGCGTGCCGGGAGAGCTCGGCGATCATCTCGAGCTTGGACTCCACGACCTCCTCGAACGAGACCTTGCTGAGGTCGTCGTCGAAGAGCAGGAGGTAGTTGTCGGGGTGGTCGATCGCGATGGTGCGGATCAGCCCGGCCTCGTCGGTGATCCGGGCCAGGCGGCGGTGCAGGCCGACGGTCTCGGCGGTGGGCACGGGCGGCATTGACAGCGCTGTCATAGGGCCCTACGGTAATCGCGCCGCGTCACCACCACAAGGTGTGCGCTCCGTCGACAGTGCCGTCCCGAGGAGGTGGTGGGCCCGTGAAGCACCCCACCATCTACGACGTCGCGCGCGAGTCGGGCTTCTCGATCAAGACCGTGTCGCGGGTCATCAACGGCGAGAACGGAGTTCGGGCGGGAACCGTCGCTGCGGTGCAGGCCGCCATCGCGGCGCTCGACTACCACCCGAACCCCGCCGCGCAACGGCTCGGCGGCGGCCGGCTCCCCACCATCGGCGTGGTCGTCGACTCGCTGAACGACCCGTTCTTCGCCGAGGTCGTCGCCGTGATGGAGCAGCGGGCGATGGACATGGGCATGGACGTGCTCGTCGCCTCCACCGGCATGGACGAGGGCCGCGCGCGCACCCAGGTCGAGCGGCTGGTGCGGCGCGGCGTGGCGGCCCTGCTCGTCGCCCCCTTCGGCGACGACGACGCTGCCCGGGCGATGCTGCCCGACGGCATCCCGCTCGTCGTCATCGACCGCCACTGCGGCATCGACGACAAGGACGTCGTGCGCGTCACCGACCACGAGGGCGCCCAGGATGCCGTCCGCCACCTCGTCGCCCACGGCCACACCCGCATCGGCTTCCTCGGCGAGACCGAGGAGTTCACCACGGTGCAGGACCGGCTGTCGGGCTACACCGACGCGCTCGCCGACGCCGGCCTGGAGGTCGAGCCCCAGCTGGTCGAGACCCGGTGCTGGAGCAGCGAGGCCGCCTACCCCCTGGCCCTGTCGATGCTGGCACCCGCCGGCGGCCCGACCGCCGTCTTCGCGTCGACCCCGCTCGTCGGCATCGGTGTGCTGCGCGCCCTCAAGCACCTCGACCGCCAGGACATCGCGGTCGTCGTCTTCGGCGACTTCCCCCTCGCCGAGCTGATGACGCCCCCCACCACCGTCGTCGACCAGCGACCCACCGCGCTCGCGCACGCGGCGTTCGACCACCTCGAGCGCCGCCTCGCCGACCCGCGCGCCCAGGTCGTCGACACCGTGCTGCCGACCCGCCTGGTCGAACGCGGGTCGGGTGAGCTGGCGCCCCGAGCCGCCGGGCCGTGACCGATGCCGGCTCGCCGCTGGGCACTGGCTGGCCGCCGCGGCCGCTGCTCAGGGAGCCGTGACCGCCACCAGGGCCGCACGCCCGGAGCCGTCGACCTTGACGGTCGCGCGTGCGGTGCCGCCGCGCAGGGCGTCCTGCAGGCCCGCCGCCTCGTCCTGCGGCAGGAACCAGCTCTCGATGCCGCAGCGGAGCCGGTAGTCCGAGTCGTCGCAGGCGAGGTAGAGGCCGTCGGCGGGCGGGGTCCTCACCACGCGGCCGCCGACCCACACCGCACCGGCTCGGGTGAGCGGCACGTAGGCCGCGCCCCGCGCGTCGTCGAGCGCCTGCTGCTGCTCGACCGTGAGGGTCTCGCCGCCCTGACCACCGGCATCCGGCAGGTCGGGGTAGGACAGCTCGACGTAGGCGCCCCGGAACGGGTCGATGGGGTCGACCGGCTGCACGCGCAGGGTGACCTGCTCGCCGGTGACCCGGGCGGACAGCGGCGCCCACACGGCCACCGCCACCAACGCCAGCTGGGCCAGGACGACGGCGCCGACGCGCACGGCTCGCGAGCTGGTGGTGCTCATGCCAACGCCTCCTTCGCCTCGGTGACCAGCCGTCGGCGGCCGCGGTCAGCCAGCACCCCGGTGCCGAGCAGCACGACCCCGACGATGAGGAAGAGCGCCGCGCCCGAGACGATCGGGGCGAACACCGCGAACGCCTGCACCGTCACGAAGACGACCAGCGCGGCCGTCGCGAGCCAGGTGAGCCGGCCGGAGTCGCGCATCCCGCCGAGCACGGCATACCCGCTCGCGACGACGAGATAGGCGACGACCGAGAGCACAGCGCGCAGCCAGGCGCCGGCCGGCAGGTCGGCGGTGTCGAGCACGTTCTCGTCGAACCGCCACAGCGACAGCCCGGCCGTCAGCGCCAGGGCAAGTACCGCGAGGCCGACCTCGAGCCGGTCGAGGCGGTCTCCGCGCACGAACGCGGCGGCGGCCAGCAGCACCGCGATCCCGAGACCGACCAGCAGCATCACGTCGGCTTCGGGGTCGCCCCACGCGTAGGGCAGTGCCGCGACGAACAGGGCGACCATCGCCAGCAGCGCCCCGATCTCGCGCCACGGGGCGGCCAGGTCGCGCCAGCTCGTGTGCAGGTGCCCGACCCCGACGGCCACCGCGGCCAGCGCCACGGTGGCGATGGCGGTCGAGACCACGAAGACACCGCCACCGGCACCGGCCACCTGCCACCCGAACCAGAGGGCGAGCAGCCCGACCGCGAGCACCAGCGGGGCGACGCCGCGCACGGCATACGCCCAGAGCAGCGCGCCGAGCCCCCACACACCGACGAGCACCGGCTCGTAGGCCGGCACCTGCAGGCTCTGCGCGGCCTGGAAGACCACCGCACCGAACGCCGCGGCCGCGAGCAGCCGCACCGCCCCCACCACCGGGGATGCCGTGTCGCCGGCCTTGGCAGCGCGCGCCGCGAGCAGCTCGGCCGCGACGACCGACGTGAGCCAGATCGCCACCATCAGCAGGAAGCGCGTGAGCGGTGACATGACGTCGAGGTTGGCGGCCACCAGCCAGACCAGCCCGAGCCCCACGAAGCAGGCCCCGAGGGTGAGCACGATGCGCGCGAGCGTGAAGCGCCGGCTCGCGACGTAGCGCGCCCGGATGACGTCGGCGGTCTCCGCGGCGACCAGCCCCTCGGCCTGCCAGTGCACGAGCTCGCCCTCGAGCCAGTGCAGCTGGGCGGGCGTCACCGGGTGGGCGGCCGGGTCGCGGCGACCGGGGGCCGTGGGAGTGGTGGCAGGCGGCGCGGTCATCGCGGGCTCCTCGGTCTCGGGAGGGGTCACCCACGGGAGGTGACGCCCCCCATGGTCCTCCGCCGCGGATGCCGCCACCATGAGCCCGCCTACTCAGCGCCGCGTGTCGACCCTCCAGCAGTCACGGCGCGGAGGTCGCCACGGTGGTCGCCGAGCGCGCTCGGTGGACCACGGCGAGCGCGACCGCGGCGAGGCAGACCAGCACGGGTAACACCACGAGCGCCGCCTTGAGCGACGTCGCGTCGGCGAGGGCGCCGACGGTCAGCGGTGCGAGGAGGATGGCGACCGCAGTCACCACCACGACCCGCCCACTGGCCGTGGCCGACCGGCCGGGGGCCAGCCCCACCGCCACGGACACGCCCATCGGGAACAGGTTGCCGATGCCGACGCCGAGCAGGGTCAGGCCGGCGGCCGCCTGCACCGGCCCGGTCGAGGGCCACAGCAGTGCGAACCCCAGCAGGGCCACCCCCAGGGCCACGCCGAGCAGCGCCGCCGGGTCGTACCGGTGGGTCAGGACGCTGCCCAGCACCCGCCCGCCGAGCACCCCCACGAAGTAGCCGGCCATCACCGCGACGGCAGCGTCCGGCGTCGACGCGGTGGCCTGCTGCACGAACGTCGCTCCCCACGCCGTGACGCACCACTCCGCCGCCACCGCGCACATCAGCATGGCGGCCGCGACCCAGAAGACACCTGGCAGGTGTCCGCGGGGAACCACCGCACCCGGCGAGGGGGCAGTGGCATCGATCCGGGTCCGCCGGTTGGGCAGCCAGGCCAGCACGGGCACCACCAGCGCCAGCAGCAGCGCCGCCCGCCAGCCGAGGTCGAGCGCACCGACGGCGAGCAGCACCCCTGCGAGCAGGAGGTAGGACGCGGCGGCGGCGACGTTGGCCTCGGTCAGGGCCACGCCGCGGTGCTCGCCGTGGTGCTCGGACAGACCGGCCTGGACCGTGGCCAGCACCATGCCGCCGCCGACGCCCATCAGGGCGATCGACCCGATCGTGGCCGGCACCGCGCCGGCCAGGGTGAGCAGGCCGGCCCCGGTGGCCATCACGGCGGCCGCCGACCACAGCAGCACGGTGCGGCCGACGGCGCGCTCCAGCCGCGGAGACAGCAGGCCCGCCACCGCGCTGCCCGCCGCGAACGCCGCGACGTGCAGCCCCCCGACCGAGTAGCTGAAGCCCAGCTCGTCCCGCAGGCGAGGGACGACCAGCCCGGGCACGGCCTGCAGGTAGGCGAACCAGGCCAGCATCGCGTAGAGCAGCCAGGTCAGCCGGTCGCGCTGGAAGCCCTCCATGCACCGAACGATCTCACCAGCGCGACCCGACGCCGCACGGTCGGTCAGGCGCCGTTGAACTCGTCGGGGTTCGGGCCGGTGCGGAAGCCGCGGTCGAGGCCGGCGACCTCGCCGAGGTCGTCGGCGGTGAGGGTGAGGTCGGCGGCCGCCAGGTTCTCGACGATCCGCGAGGGCGTGACGGACTTGGGCAGCACGACCAGGCCGAGCGCGAGGTGCCAGGCGATGACGACCTGCGCCGGGGTCGCGTCGTGCCGCTGCGCGATCGCGCCGATGACCGGGTCGTCGAGCACCTTCTTGCCCGAGGCCAGCGGGCTCCACGACTCGGTGACGATGCCGTGCTCGGCGTGGAACTCGCGCAGCGGCGTCTGCTGCAGGTAGGGGTGCAGCTCGACCTGGTTGATGCTCGGCCACTCCCCCGTCTCGTCGAACAGCCGCTGCAGGTGCGGGCCGTGGAAGTTGCACACCCCGATGGCGCGCACCCGCCCGTCGTCGCGCAGCTCGCGCAGCGCCTGCCAGGTCTCCACGTAGCGGTCGCGGGCCGGCGCCGGCCAGTGGATGAGGAACAGGTCGAGCACGTCGAGCCCGAGCCGCTGCATCGAGCCGTCGAATGCCGTGAGGGTCGCGTCGCGCCCGTGGTCGCTGTTCCAGACCTTGGTCGTCACGAAGACGTCCTCGCGAGGCACGTCGGTCGCGGCCAGCGCCCGTCCCACCCCGGCCTCGTTGCCGTAGAGCCGCGCGGTGTCGACGTGCCGGTAGCCGGCATCCAGTGCCGCGAGCACGGCCGCGTCGACCTGGTCGTCGGGCACCTGCCACACGCCGAAGCCGACGGTCGGGATCGGCACCGGGCCGGTGGGGGTGCTGAGGTCAGTGGTCGTCACGTGGGGCATGGGCCAACGCTAGGGCCTGCGGCCGGCTGTGGGCAGGTCTGCTCACGGGCGGGTGGCGGTGCCGGATGCCGGGTACGCGCCACCCGCGCCCCGGCGCGGATGCCGGACAGCCGCCGGCGCACGGGGGCCTGCGCCACCAGCACGCTGCCGAGGGTGACCGCCACCGCCGCCAGGTGCACCGGGCCGAACGGCTCGGCGAGCAGCAGCACGCCCAGCGCCGTGCCGACCACCGGGTTGACCAGCCCCACGACCGCGACGGCACCGGCATCCATCCGGGTGAGCCCACGGAACCACAGCACGTAGCCCAGGGCCGAGCCGACCAGCCCGAGGTAGAGCAGCGCAGCCAGGGCCGAGCCGTCGAGGGCCGGCGGTGCCCCTTCCACCACGGCGGCCACCGGCAGCAGCAGGAGCCCACCGGCGACCAGCTGCCACGACGTGGTCACGAGCACGTCGTCCGGCGGCGACCAGCGCTTGACGAGCACGAAGCCCAGGGCGGACGACGCGACAGCGCCGAGCGCGGCGGCGACGCCCACGGCATCCACCGTGCCGGCCCGGTCGTTCTGCCAGACCAGGGTCACGACGCCCGCCACCCCGACGAGCGCCGCGACGAGGGTGACCCGTGCCTGCCGCTCGCCGATCACGAGGAACGCGGCGCCCATGACCACCAGCGGCGACAGGGCGGTGAGCGTGGAGGCCAGCCCACTCGGCAGGCGGAAGGCGGCGAGGTAGAGCAGCCCGAAGAACAGGCCGTGGTTCAGGCCGCCGAGCAGCACCGACCGGCCCCACCACCGACCGCGCGGGAGGCGCCGCACCCAGAGCAGCAGCAACAGGCCCGCGGGCAGCACCCGGGCGGTGGCGGCGAAGAACGGACGGTCCGGTGGCAGCCAGAGCTGCGTCACGGCATACGTGGAGCCCCACACCACCGGCGGGACCGCGGTCAGGGCGATGGTGGCCACGCCCGGTGCTTTATCTTCCATGGAAGAGACTTTACCTTCCGTGGAAGATAAAGTCGAGGGCATGGACCATGCCGCGACCGTCGTCGAGCAGTGGCGGGCCGAGCGCCCCGAGCTCGACACCTCTCCGATCCTCGTCATCGGGCGCATCCACCGCATCGCCGCGGCGCTGACCCCGGAGCTGGTGGCGGTCTACGGCCGGCACGGGCTCGGCGAGGGCGAGTTCGACGTGCTCGCCACCCTGCGCCGCCAGGGCCGTCCTTACGCCCTCACCCCCAGCCAGCTCGGCGAGCGCACCATGGTGTCGTCCGGCGCGGTGACCAAGCGGGTCGACCGGCTCGCCGCCCAGGGACTCGTCGAGCGGCGACCGAGCGCCTCCGACCTGCGCTCGACCCGCGTGGTCCTCACCCGCAAGGGGCACCGGGTGATCGACGCCGCGATGGACGATCACGTGGTCAACGAGGCCCGGCTGCTGGCCGGTCTCGACCCCGACGAGCGGGCCGCCCTGGCCGACCTGCTGGGCCGGTTGGCGACGACGCTGGGCGTCTGACCCGACCGCCCGTCTCCCGCGCCACACCGGTGCCCGCGCGGCGCCCGACCGCCCGGGTGGGGGCCGCGCGCTACCGATAGAGTCCGAGCCATGGCCATTCGCAAAGTCCTCATCGCCAACCGTGGTGAGATCGCGGTACGCATCGCCCGCGCCTGTGCGGACCACGGCATCGGGTCCGTCGCGGTCTACGCCGAGCCCGACCGCGACGCGCTCCACGTCAAGGTCGCCGACGAGGCGTACGCGCTCGGCGGGTCCACACCGGCCGACTCGTACCTCCTGCAGGACAAGCTGATCGCGGTCGCGCACGAGGCCGGTGCCGACGCGGTGCACCCCGGCTACGGCTTCCTCGCCGAGAACGCCGGCTTCGCCCAGAAGGTCCTCGACTCCGGCCTGGTCTGGATCGGACCGGGCCCCGAGGCGATCGACAGCCTCGGCGACAAGGTCAAGGCGCGGCACATCGCGCTGGCCGCCAACGCACCCCTCGTGCCCGGCACCGCCGACCCGGTCGACGGCCCCGACGAGGTCGTCGCCTTCGCGCAGGAGTTCGGCCTGCCCGTCGCCATCAAGGCGGCCTACGGCGGTGGCGGCCGCGGGCTGAAGGTCGCCCGCACCATCGAGGAGATCCCCGAGCTGTTCGAGTCCGCCGTGCGCGAGGCGGTCACGGCCTTCGGCCGCGGCGAGTGCTTCGTCGAGCGCTTCCTCGACCACCCGCGCCACGTCGAGACCCAGTGCCTGGCCGACCAGCACGGCAACGTCGTGGTCGTCTCCACCCGCGACTGCTCACTGCAGCGCCGCAACCAGAAGCTCGTCGAGGAGGCCCCGGCCCCCTTCATCACCGACGAGCAGCACACCGAGCTGCTCCGCGCGTCCAAGGAGATCCTGCGCCGCGCCGGCTACGTCGGCGCGGGCACCTGCGAGTTCCTCGTCGGGCCGCAGGGCGACATCTCCTTCCTCGAGGTCAACACCCGCCTCCAGGTCGAGCACCCGGTCTCGGAGGAGGTCACCGGCATCGACCTGGTGCGCGAGCAGTTCCGCATCGCCGACGGCGAGTCCCTCGACTACCCCGACCCCGAGCCGCACGCGCACTCCATCGAGTTCCGCATCAACGGCGAGGATGCCGGCCGCGGCTTCCTGCCCGCGCCCGGCACCGTCACCAGCATGCACGTCCCCCAGGGGCCCGGCGTGCGCTGGGACTCCGGCCTGCTCGAAGGCGACACCGTCGCCGGCGCGTTCGACTCGATGATCGCCAAGCTGGTCGTCACCGGCCGCACCCGTCAGCAGGCGCTGGAGCGGTCCCGCCGCGCGCTGGCCGAGCTCGTCATCGAGGGCATGCCCACCGTCACGCCGTTCCACCGCAAGGTGGTTGCCGACCTGGCCTTCGCCCCGGCCGACCCCGACGAGAGCTTCACCATCCACACCCGGTGGATCGAGACCGAGTTCGTCAACGACATCCCCGCGTATTCCGGCGGCTCGGCCGACGCCGCGGAGGCCGAGGAGCGCCAGACCGTGGTCGTCGAGGTCGGCGGCAAGCGGCTCGAGGTCTCGCTGCCCGGTGGCCTCTCGCTGGGCGGGGGCTCAGGCGGCGGCGGCGGGGGTGCCAAGAAGAAGGCGCCGCGGCGATCCGGCAGCGCCAAGGCGGGCGCCGCGGCATCCGGCGACTCGCTGACCGCCCCGATGCAGGGCACCATCGTCAAGATCGCCGTCGAGGAGGGCGCGACCGTCGCCGAGGGCGACCTCGTCGTCGTGCTCGAGGCGATGAAGATGGAGCAGCCGATCACCGCGCACAGGGGCGGAACGGTGACCGGGCTGGCCGCAGAGGTCGGCGCGACGGTGTCGAACGGCGCCGTGCTCTGCGAGATCAAGGACGCCTGAGAGCAAGGACGCCTGAGAGCAAGGACGCCTGAGAGCAGGGACGGGTCAGCCCGGCAGCGCTGAGCCGGTCCTAGTCGATGTTCTCGGTGTTCTGCGGCCGGGCCTGGGTGCCGGCGAACAGCGCCGTCAGGTCGAGCGAGCGCACGTGCCGCCGAGAGGCGAGCGAGACGTAGGTGCGGGCGAGGACGTCCTTGCCGAAGCCCAGCACGGTGTTGAGCATCCCGGTGTCCTGGGCGAGGTCCTCGGGAGCGGCCTGCGCGACGATCTGGCGCCACATCGCCTCCTCGAGCGCGTTGAACGCCGCCTGCACCTCGCTGATGTCGAAGCCGGCGGCGAAGCGCTCCTCGGCGACGTTGACGGCATACGAGCTGACGCCGGACAGGTCGCGGTTCCCGATGGCGGTGACGACGAGGTCGAACAGGCCTTCCAGCCGGGCCCGGGTGAACTCCTCACCGGCGGCCTCGTAGTGGTGGACGTGCGAGCGCTCGAGAACGGTGTAGCTCTCGTCGAGGATGCTCGAACGGTTTTCCTGCAGTAGGGCCGCACAGTCCATGCGATGCACCCGCCTTTCGATGGGTTCATCGTCCCACGCGGTGGGCGGGAGCATCGCACGGGCCCCTTCGGTGGGCGGCGGCCCGCGCCGGTACCGCAGGTGAGCTCAGAGCGGGGGCGCGGGCGTGGGCTCCCCCGGAATGATCGGACCGGGCTCGTCGGGCCCGCGCCCGGGCTGCGGGTCGTCGGGCGACGACGGCAGCGGGCTCGGGGCGGGTGGAGTCCCGGGGTCGGGAACCGGTGCCGGCGGCATCGGGCCGGCGGGGTCGGGCGTGGTGGGCACGTGGTCGGGCGGCTGGGAGGGCGCCCCCGGGGTGGGCTGCTCGGTCATCGCGGGCCGTCCGGCATCCGCAGTCCCTTGCGCACCGCCGTCGACCCCTTGGCGAGGTGGGTGTCGTACTTGCCGTTCGTGCGGCGGCTGACGCCGCCCTGCACCTTGGCGAGCGCCTGCTCGACCTTGTGCGGGTTTGTGTTCGCGTAGTCGCGGGCCTTGACCGCGGCTGTACCAGCCAGGGCGATGAGGGCCTTCGAGCTGAGCTTGGGCATCGGGCGGTCCTTTCGTCGGGGTCCGTGGGTGACGGTCTGTCACGCTAACCCTCGACGGGGTGGCCGGAGTTCCCCGCTGACGCACCGATCGG
The DNA here is from genome assembly GCA_963800505.1 of uncultured Actinomycetota bacterium. GTDB lineage: Bacteria > Actinomycetota > Actinomycetes > Actinomycetales > Dermatophilaceae > Fodinibacter. The sequence continues at coordinate 82,221 of CAWDBL010000020.1, read as the reverse complement.
CCGGGTCAGGTGCTCAGTGGTGCGGTCGCTCCCCCGGCGTCAGCGGCGCCGGGTCGTCATCCCACCGGCGGGGCTGGGGGTCGTCACTGGTGCCCGGCGAGGGGTTCGGGGCCACCGGGTCGCGGAACCCGTGCGGGACGGCGTGGCCGCCGCGGATCAGCGGCCACGGCGCCGCAGGACCCGGTCGATCACCACGGCCAGCCCGTCGGGCTCACGACCGAGCTCGGCGACGACGGCCGCGTGCACCGCCGTGCGCAGGTCCTGCGTCGACGGTGGGGCGGCGGCCGCCGCGGATGCCGTCGTCGGAGCCCGCGCCGCAGCCGGAGCCGAGGTCATCTCACGCTCGATGCGCACCCCGAGGTCCTCGGCCCGCTGCGCAGCCTCGTCGGTGACGACGTCACGGGCGCCGACCACGATGGGCGTCCCGGACCGCACGGCATCCTCCACGTGGTGCCGGGTGATGAACCGGCGACGCGCGGCGCCTCCCGCACCGCCGCGGGGCTCACTCGCGCCCATCGAGGGCCTCCAGCGCCGCGACGGCCGCGTTGCGCGCGGCGAGGATGTCGGACTCGGTGCCCGCCATCCACAGCCGCCCGTAGACGCCGACCGAGGAGACGTGCATGAGGTTGACCGCGGCAGCCTTCTCGGCCTCGTTCGCGGCGAGGTTGATGTAGGCGGCCGGCGTGCACTCGAGCACCAGCATGGTCTGGCCCGCGACCAGCATCATGCCGCGGGTGAACCGGTTGAGCAGCTGGGACTGGTACGGGCTGACGTTGGTGATGACCTGCATCGAGGCGATCTGGGGTTTCATCCGGGCACTCACGTCGAGGTCGAGCTCGCGCAGGACGGCCTCGCCGGCCTGCAGCACCTCGGCCTGGGAGTCCTCGTGCAGCTCGAACATGCCGAACTGGCGCTCGACGATCTGAGCGCCCGGGCGGGCCATGGTGGCCTTGACCGCGACGTCGACGACCCTGAAGACGTGGTTGCCGGGGGCCATCTCGACGTAGAGCGCCGCCATGCCCTCGATCGGCAGGTCACCCTGGGTCACCGTTCCGACGAAGGAGGCGTACTGCGGCTGCATCCGGTCGAGGTAGCAGTAGGCGCGGAGCTCGAACTCATCGGCCATGGCACTTCTCCTTCGTGGGGGTCGTCAGGACTGGGTGGGCGCCTCGACCGGGACTCATCCGTAGGCCGATCGGTAGCCCACCTCGAGGGCGGGGGCACTGCGCGCGATGCCGAGCGGGGTGACGAACAGCGGTGCCACCGGCACCACGGTGTCCAGGCCCGACGCCTGCGACACCACGTCGGCGAAGCCGGGGAACGCGGCGGTCCCGCCCACGAGGTAGACCCTGGGCACCGGCCAGCCGCGGGTGTGGGCCGACACGATCGAGGCCACCTTCTCCATCACCGGGCGGATGAGCGGGAAGAGCCTCGCCTGCTCGCCCGGGTCCCTCTTCAGCCGCTCGGCCTCCTCGACGGGGACCCCGAGGGCCCCGGCGATCACCAGGGTCAGGTGCGTGCCGCCCGTGGGCTCGTCGGCGGTGTGCACCACCACGCCGTCCCGGACGACGGCGACCCCGGTCGTCCCCCCACCGATGTCGACCACGACACCGTCGCGCAGCCGGAGCACGGCGTTGGCAGCACTCGGCTCGTCCACCAGCCCGGTGCACTCCATCCCCGCTGCCTCGACGACGTGGTGCACCGCCCGCACGGACCCGGTGGCGACGCCCGGTGGGAACGCGCCGTGCGCTCCCGGGACGGCCACCCCGAGACGGTCCTCGACCCGGTGCTTCAGGCGGCGCAGGACGTCGACCGCCCCCACGTAGTCGGTGACGACGCCGTCACGGACCACGTCCGCCTCCTCGTAGGCGACCGCGAGCGGCCGGTCGTCCTCGTCGAGTGCCACCAGCACGACGTAGGCGGTGCCGAGGTCCACCCCGGCCCTGACCATGAGGGGCGGCTCGGCGAGGGGGGTGCTCACCAGCGCCGCATCGAACGCGGCCATCGTCTCCGGCAGGGTCGGCTGGTGCATCACGAGCTCCAGTCGGCCGGGTAGGTGACGTAGAGGAACTTCGCCCACGACGGCGTCCCGAACGTGATGGACGACCCCTTGGGCACGGCGATGACGTCGCCGGGGCGGCCGATGACCTTCTGCCGCGCCGTCGTGATGTGCAGCTCCCCTTCGATGACGTACTCCACCTCGTCGTAGTCCAGGGTCCACGGGAAGGAACCGGCTCGCAGGCTGAGCACCCCGGCCGCGATGGGCAGCCCGTGCTGCGCGGTCACGACGTCGAGGAGGCGCACGTCCATCTCCGGCCGGTGCAGGTCGACCGGGAAGGGGTCGAGCGGCATCACGTTGACGCCGGGGACGTGCCGCAGCGGCGCCGGCCCACCGGCCTGCGCGCGCCCAGGACCAGCCGGCACTCGGTCATCGCCGTCCTGCGCGGGCAGCCGTGTGGTGATCCGCACCCCACGCTCGCCGGCGACGTCGCGGGCCAGCGGGGTGAGCAGGTCCCCGGGCTCGACGACGAGCTCGGTGCCGCCCGTGGCGGCGAGACCGAGCACGTCGTCGGCGGTGTGCACCCGTCGGCTCACGGCAGCGCCCTACCCCTCGTCGTGATCGCGACTCACTTGGCCGAGGTCGACACTCCCGGGTTCTGCGAGGGCAGGATGAACTCGACGTCGCTGTGCGGGCGGGGGATGACGTGGACGCTGACGAGGTCGCCGACGCGCTGGGCGGCGGCGGCACCGGCATCCGTGGCGGCCTTGACGGCACCGACGTCGCCACGCACCATCACGGTCACGTAGCCACCACCGATCTGCTCCTTGCCGATCAGGGTCACGTTCGCCGCCTTCACCATGGCGTCGGCGGCCTCGATCGCGCCGACCAGTCCACGGGTCTCGATCATGCCGAGGGCGATCATCTGGGGGTTTGTCACTGGAGTGTCCTCTCACTGTGGTGCTGCCGGGGTGGTGCGAAGTGGCTGTGCGATTGCTGCGGTCCGGTCACGGGTGGCGGCTGGGCCCTGACCGGCGGTGCCGGCCCGCGGATGCCGCGGTTGCCCCTCATGGGCCACCTCCCAGCTCGCGGAGCACCTGACGGACGATGCGGTCCACCTGGTCCTCACCCGGCGACGCCGGGCCGGGCCGGGCCGGGCCGGGCCCGCCCGGCGTCGGCGTCGGCCCGCCGCCTCGCGCGCCGTCGTGCCGGGGAGCCCCGCGGACGTCAGGCGCGTGCTCGTACGCCGCCGCCGGCGGGTCGTGCAGGGCGTACGCGAGCCGTTTGACGTTGAGCAGGTGGGTGACGGTGATGTTGTCGCTCACCACGGCGCCTCCGATGCCGCCCGGGGCCAGTGTCATCGCGGGCATCACGCCCGTGGTGGCACCGATCGCCCCCAACGTGCCCCAGGTGTTGACCAGGATCCGGAACGCCGGCTTCTCCAGGCCGAAGGCCATGATGACGTCGTCGTCGGTCGCGTGGATCACCAGCGAGTGCCCGTCCCCACCGAAGCGGAGCAGCTCGATGGAGCGCTCGCAGCCCGCACGCCACCCGTCCTCGACGTACCAGCCGAGCACGGTGGTGAGCTTCTCGGCGCTGAGTGGCTCGTCACGCCCGACACTGCTCAGCTCGGCCACCAGGATGCGCGCGTGCGCGGGGACGTCGATGCCCGCCAGCGCTGCCAGCGCCTGCGGGGTGCGGCCCACCGCCGCGGGGTTCATCCCGCCGCCGGGGTTGAAGAGGGTGCGCTCGAGTGCCGCCTTCTGGTCCGCGGTGACGAAGTGGGCCCCGAGGCGCTCCATCTCGGCGCGCAGCTCGGGTGCCACCGGCGCGTCGGCCACCACCGACTGCTCGGTCGCGCAGATCGTGGAGCTGTCGAAGGACTTGCTGTTGACGATCGCTGCCGCCGCCGCCGGCACGTCGGCGCTGCGGTCGACGTAGACCGGCACGTTGCCCGGCCCCACCCCGAGGGCAGGTTTGCCCGTGCTGTGCGCGGCACGCACCATCGGGGTCCCCCCGGTGGCCAGGATCATCGAGGTGGCGTGGTGGCGCATGAGCTCCTGCGAGCCGGGAAGGCTGACCTCCTGCATGCAGCCGACCAGGCCTCGGGGCATGCCGGCCCGTTCGCCGGCCTCGATCATCACCCGCACGGCCTCGTAGGTGCAGGCCTTGGCCGACGGGTGCGGGGCGATGATGCAGGCGTTGCGGGCCTTGACCGAGATCAGCACCTTGTAGACGGCGGTCGAGTTCGGGTTGGTCGAGGGGCACAGCCCCACGACCACGCCCACCGGCCAGCCGATCTCCACGATCCCCCTGGCCTCGTCACGACGCAGCACGCCGACCGTCGGGGTGTCGCGGATGGACTCCCACACCGTGCGGGAGGCGAACTCGACCTTGATGCGCTTGTGGGCGGGGACCCCGTAGCCGGTCTCGTCGCTCGCCAGCTGCCCGAGGCGGGCCGCGTCACGGTAGACCGCGTCGGCCATCGCCGCGCAGATCCGGTCCACCTCCGCCTGGGAGGCGTGGAGGAACTCGCGCTGGGCGGAGCGGGCGGCGAGCGCGAGGCGGCGGGCCTCCTGCACCGACCGCAGGTCGCTGTCGAGGTCGTCGTACGACATCACACCTCCCGCGGCGTCGAGGCGACCTCGAGGACGCCGTCGCGGAACGCGGCGCACGCGGCCACCACGGCGCTCTGGGAGCCGACGAGGAACCCGCCCGAGAAGTTGGTCTCGGACGGCGGGGGGAACCAGACCTTGATCTCCACGTCGGCCGCCTTCAGGGCGAGGTCGAGGGCGTACGTGGCCTCCAGCGGCGGGGCGATCAGGTAGGCCATGGGCGTACCCACCGGGATGTCCGCCTCCCGGCTGAGATAGCTGCCGGTGCGGGAGATCGGGTGGGCGAAGAAGGCCAGGTCGCCGGCGTCGTCCGCGGCGTGGAACCACGCCTGCTGCTCGGCGTAGTCGACGCAGGCCGCCAGGCCGGCGCGGGCCTCGGCAGGTGAGGACGCGGCCAGGATGCCGATGACCTCACCCGAGAGCGGGCCGGACGCATGGGCCGAGCCGGCGTAGAAGCTGTGGGCGTAGACGACATCGACGTCGGCCATCTTGGTCGCCTCGTCGAGCGAGACGTAGAGGCTGTCGTCGATGTCGCAGGTCACGAGCGCCAGACTGCGCTGGTCCTCGCTCAGCCCCAGCTTGGCCGCGAGTGCTTTGTCCACGTTGGGGATCAGCCTCGCCGCGAGGATCGTGGGCTTGATCGGGTCGAGGACTGCCATCACCGGCTCCCGCTCTCCAGGAGGCGGAGCTCGACGCCGCTGGCCTGGTGCTTCATGACGTTCTTGACGTGCTCGACCACGAAGGCGCCCGCCTCCAGGGGGTTGGTGCCGCCGTTCTCGGTGATCATGCAGATGACGTCGCGGTGGGCGTCGGTCTTGCCGGCGGTGGGCTGCCAGCCGGAGTAGACGCTCATGGCGTCGGCGACGCCGAGACCGGGCCGCTCGCCGATGAGCAGCAGGACCACGTCGGCTCGGACGATGTCGTTGATGTCGTTGATCACGCCGACCCGGCAGTACCGCACGAAGAACGGTGTCCCCAGCGTCAGCCCGGCGGCGCGCAGGCCCTGCTCGAGCACCGGGTAGATCTGCGGGAGGTTGTTGGTCACTGCCGCGGCGGACAGCCCGTCACCCACCACGACCTGCACCTGCGGCTGCTTCACGCACGTCTCGGCCACCACTCGTGTGGAGTCCTCGTCGAGCTCGCGGCCGAGGTCGGGACGCAGCAGGTACTCGTCCTGGGTGGAGACCTTCGTCTGCACGGTGAACAGGCCGAACTGGTCGAGCAGTGCCGAGGGGACGTCGCCGAAGATCGCGTCCTGCGTGACGGCGTGGTCGGCGCCGAAGAGCAGCACGCTGCGGGTGGGCGGGCGCGGGCCGGCCCGGCCCACGGCGAGGCGAGCCGACGTCGAGGCGGCCAGGTTCTCCAGGCCGCTGGGGTTCGCGGCGTCGCGCACGCCGATCCGGTGACGCTCCGCGGCGACGGTCGGATCGGGCACCTCGATGCTCACGTCGGCGCCGCCGGGGCTCGTCCTCGCCACCTCCGGCCCGGTGCGTGGAGCGGCTTCTGGGGCGGGAGTCGTGGGGGCAGAGGGCGTGGGGGCGGGAGCCGTGGGGGCGGGCGCATCGGGCCCGGCGGCCAGCTCGGCGAGGACCTCCGCAACGACGCTGCGGAGCTCCTCGGTCGACATCGCGCTCATCGGTTCCTCCCTACCTGCTCAGGAAGAAGGAGGCGTCGCCCGCCTTCTCGGTCAGTCGGCCGTCGCGCAGCAGGCCGAGGTCCTCCATCCAGACCTCGAACTCCGGCAGCGGCCGCAGCCCCAGCAGCTGGCGCAGGCTCGGGGCGTCGTGGAAGCTGGAGCTCTGGTAGCTCAACATGGAGTCGTCGCCCATCGGGATGCCCATGATGTAGTTGACGCCCGCCGCCCCGAGGAGCACCGCGAGGTTCTCCAGCTCGTTCTGGGTCGAGCGCGCGTGGTTGGTGTAGCAGACGTCTGCGCCCATCGAGATGCCGGTGAGCTTGCCCATGAAGTGGTCCTCGAGCCCGGCCCGGGTGATCTGCGTGGAGTCGTAGAGGTACTCCGGGCCGATGAACCCGACCACGGTGTTGAGCTGGAAGGGGTCGTAGCGCTTGGCGAGGCCGTAGCACCGGGCCTCCATGACGACCTGGTCGGCGCCGTGGTGGGCGTCCGCGGACAGCTCGGAGCCCTGGCCGGTCTCGAAGTACATGTGGTTGGGCCCGGTGACGACCGAGTACCGCTTGGCCAGGGCGTTGGCCTCGTCGAGCATCGCGACGTCGATGCCGAAGGAGTCGTTGCCCTTCTGGGAGCCGGCCAGGCTCTGGAAGACCAGGCCGACCGGCGCACCCTTGCGCATCGCCTCCATCTGCGTGGAGACGTGGGCCAACAGGCAGTTCTGGGTGGGGATCTCCCAGCGGGTGATGATCTCGTGCGTCATCTCGAGCAGCCGCGCGACGCTGCCCAGCGAGTCGTCGGAGGGGTTGATGCCGATCACGCTGTCGCCCGACCCGAAGCTGAGTCCCTCGTAGACCGCGGCCCGGATTCCCTCGACCGAGTCCGTCTGGTTGTTGGGCTGGCAGCGCGACCCGAGGGTTCCCCGCAGCCCGATGGTGTTGTTGGCGTGCTTGACGACCTTGATCTTGCTCGCCGCCAGCATGAGGTCCAGGTTGGACATCAGCTTGGTGACGGCCGCGACCATCTCCGCCGTGAGGCCGTTGCTCAGCCGCTTGATCATCTCCTCCGTCGTCGTGTCGGCCAGCAGCCACTCGCGCAGCTCACCGACCTGCATCCCCTTGATCTGCGCATAGACGGCCTCGTTGACGGCGTCGTCGATGACCCGGGTGACCTCGTCCTCCTCGTAGGGGACCGCCGGGTTGGCGCGCAGGGTCTCCAGCGTGACCTCGGCGAGCACGAACCTGGCAGCCATCCGCTGCGCTGCGCTCTCGGCGCCGACGCCGGCCAGCTGGTCGCCGGACTTCTCCTCGTTGGCCTTCGCCAGCAGGTCCTTGATGTCACGGAACTGGTAGCGGGTGCCGAAGAGCGTCGCGGCTAGCTGCATGGGGATTCGCTCCTTCGGGGGACAGCGTGGTCAGTCATAGAAGACCAGCGTCTTGATGGACAGCGGCACGGCACGGCCGTCCAGGACAGGGAGCCCGATGTCGATGAAGTCGCCCTCACCCAGGCCGACCTGGTCGATGACCAGGAGCGGCACGCCAGGTCGGATGCCCTGGATCGTCTGACCCAGCACCTGGGCGTAGTCCTGCTGGAGGACCAGGACCAGTGGGCGCTCACGGTGCCCGGCATCGTGGAAGGCCACGATCTCCGCGGCAACCGCCTGGAGGGCCGGGTAGCCCATCTCCGTGGGGAGATCCACGACGATCGCCGCCTCGGAGTCTTCGTCGAGGTCCCAGCGGGCCATCGCCTCCCGCACGGCACCGGCGAAGGGCAGCCCGCCGCCGCGACCCGGGAGGGCGGGCCGGAGGACCGGCAGGTTGCGCAGCGGGAGGAGCTCACGGTCGGCCCAGATGGTCGAGCCGCTCAGTGTGACGGTCTGACCCGCGGCCCCCAGCACCGTGGCGCGCAGCGTCTCGGGGGGCTGGCGCACCGTCAGCCCCTGGAGCCGGTCGTTGCGGTGCAGCGAGTCGGCCAGCAACGGGCCCACGTCGCCGTAGCGGGCCACCTCGGCGATCGTCGAGACCGGCAGGTGGGCGTAGTAGCAGGCGCCGATCCCGCCGGTGAGGAACACCGAGGAGGAGGCATCGGTCCCGGTGAGCGGCGCGGTGAGCTGGAGTCCGTGACCGACCCGGACCTCCTGGCCGGTGGCGAGGTCGACGACCAGGTCGGCCATCACGTCGCAGAAGGCGCGCAGCTCCTCCAGCGTGGCGGTGCTGCCCTCCTTCAGCGCCAGGCCGAGGTCGTCGACGATGGTCCGCCCGGGCGGCGCCACCCGTAGCACCATCCCGGTCTCGTCGATCTCCACCTGGCGCCCGCCGACGGCCAGACCCGACGAGCACAGGTGGCGCCCGACCTTGAAGAGGGCGGCGTTGGACGTGCCGCCGCCGATGTCGACGCTGGTCACCTGCTCGTAGTGGTCGGCGGACCAGCGGGCGACCCCCGAGCCACGGCCGGCGATCTGCGCCTCCGCGTTGGGCCCGGCCACCGTGACCACGAAGTCACCGGCGTTCGCGGAGAGGGCGCGCAGGATCGCGTCGGCGTTCCTCGTGCGGGCCGTCTCGCCGGTGATGATGACCGCTCCGGTCTCGATGCTGTCGGGCGAGACACCGGCCGTCTCGTACTCCCCACGCACCAGCAGTGCCAGCGCGTCGGCGTCGACGACGTCCGGGGCGCTGAGCGGGGTGGGGTGCGCCTCGCCCTGGTGGACCACGGACTTCTCGTCGACCTGGATCCGCGGCACCTGGCCGGGTCGGGCGACGTCGTGCAGGACCAGACGGGAGAAGACCACCTGGGTGGTGGTGGTCCCCACGTCGATCCCGACACTGAGCACCTCCCGCTGCACCCCGGGCATGGCAGCCGTCAGCTCTTCCTGAAGGTGACGGTTCCGTCCACCTCGAGCGAGTCGAGGATGCCCATGATGACGGCGTCGACGGGTTGCCCGGTCGTCGTCGCGCTGTGTCGAGCGGCGCTGCCCTCGGCGACGAGCACGAGCTCGCCCGAGCCGGCACCCACGACGTCGACCGCGACGAAGACCGGGCCCGTGACGGTGCCGCCCTCGTCGGTCTCCCGGACCAGGAGCAGCTTGTGCCCGACCAGGGTCTTGTCCTTCACCGTGGAGACGGCCGACCCGACGACTCGCGCGATTCGCATGTCAGTGCAGCTCGGACTCGGACGACTCGATGAGCGCGAACTCCTCCTCCGGAGCCGAGGCCACGATGTGGTGGCGGCTGTAGAGGCCGAAGTAGGCGATCGCGACCACGTAGACGACGGCCGTGATGGTGACCACCCGCGGGTCGACGAGGAAGCCGGCGATCAGCGCGACGACGGCGAGCACGCAGGCGATCCCGGTGGTGACGACACCACCAGGGGTCCGGTAGGGACGCGCCAGCTCGGGCTCCCGGTATCGCAGGATGATGTGCGAGAGCGTCATCATGATGTAGGAGATCGTGGCCCCGAACACCGCGACCAGGATGAGCAGGTCGCCCTGGTTGAACACGGCCATGACGAACCCGATGATGCCGGGGACGATGAGGGCGACGTAGGGCGTCTTGCGCCGGCCGGTCAGGGACAAGACCCTGGGCAGGTACCCGGCCCTGGACAGGGCGAAGGTCTGGCGCGAGTAGGCGTAGATGATCGAGAAGAAGCTCGCGATCAGCCCCAGGAGACCGACCACGTTGATGAACTGGCTGACCGGCGTCTGGCCGGCCCACGCCGCAGGCGCCTCGAGGGCCTCGACGAGCGGGTTCCCGGACTCCATGAGGTAGTTCGCGCCTGCTGCGCCCGGGGCGACCACCAGGATCGCGAAGGCGAAGACGATCAGCGTCAGCATCGCGCCGATGATGCCCCTGGGCATGTCCTTGGCCGGGTTCTTCGACTCCTCGGCGGCCAGCGGCACGCCCTCGACGGCGAGGAAGAACCAGATCGCGTACGGCAGCGCGGCCCAGATGCCCACCAGCCCGAACGGGAGGAAGGCGCTGGCTCCGACCGCGTCGGTCACCGGGATGTCGGTCAGGTTGTCGATGTCGAACTTCGGGATGGCAGCACCCACGAAGACCACCAGGGCCACGACCGCGATGGCCGTGATGACGAACATGACCTTGAGCGCCTCGCCGACGCCCCACAGGTGCAGTCCGACGAAGACCGCGTAGAAGACCAGGAACACGACCCAGCCGACGTTGAACCCGGTCAGGGACTCGACGTAGGCGCCGATGAAGTTCGCGATCGCGGCGGGTGCGATGGCGTACTCGATGAGGATCGCGGTACCGGTGAGGAAGCCACCCCACGGGCCCATCGCACGACGGGCGAACGCGTAGCCGCCGCCGGTGGTGGAGATCGTCGAGGACAGCTCGGCCAGCCCCAGCACCATGAACAGGTACATGATCGCCATGATCGCCGTGGCCACGAAGAGCCCGCCCCAGCCGCCCTCGCCCAGACCGAAGTTCCAGCCGGCGAAGTCACCGGAGATGACGTAGGCGACCCCCAGTCCGGCGAGCAGCAACCAGCCGGCCACACCCCCTTCGAGCTGTCGCTTCTCGAAGTACTCGGCACCCTCGACGTCTGCGTCGACGCCGCCACGCTCGTGAATCCGTTTCGGGGCCTTCTCACTCATGCGGAGCTCCTGACTCTCGCCACTGCCCATACCGGGCCGACATGCCGGCGGTGCTGACGCTAGACCCGCCGAGGAGAGGCGGCAAGGGACCTGCGTCACACCGACCCGGACACGGGGCGGAGCGGGGCCGTGCCGTGCGCGTCAGTCGGTGGCGTGCAGGCGGCGGGCCGCCTCGGCGATCGACCCCGACAGCGACGGGTGGACCGTAGACCTCGACGCCACCTGGTCGACGTTGAGCAGGAGCTGCAGCATCGGCACCTCGGCGTCGACGCCCTCGTCGTCGACGTCCCTCTGCGACCCCGACGCACTCGTAGAACCGCACGACGCGGCTTCCGCGAGCCCGTTCCGGACGACCGACACAACCGCAGGACGCGAGAACCGCTCGGTCCGAGTCAGGCACGGGCTGTCCGCGCCTGCTCTCGGCATCTGCGCGACGACGCCCCGACCGGTCAGCGGCGGGGTCGCTCCCCCGGCGTCAGCGGCGCCGGGTCGTCATCCCACCGGCGGGGCTGGGGGTCGTCACTGGTGCCCGGCGAGGGGTTCGGGGCCACCGGGTCGCGGAACCCGTGCGGGGCGCGCGGCTCCGAGGTCTCCGGGTCGGGGTCGGTCAGCGGCGCACCGCTGTCGCGGGGGGTGGTGGTGTCGCGGGGCGCATCGGTGTCGCGAGGTGTTCTGGCGTCGCGGCTCGGCAGCCCGAGGCCCTGCCGCAGCCCGGCGCTCACCTTGTCGAGGTACGCCTCGTGCTGTGGAGCCAGCTTCCCACGCACGAACCGCTCGACCGAGTCGAGGGTCTCCCCCGCCTGGTCCGGGTTGTCGCGGGCGTAGTCGCGAGCCGAGCTCACCACCGTGGTGACCACGGCGATGAGGGCGGCGGCTCGAACCTTCTTCACGGTCGGCTCCTCGAGGCAGGGTGCTCAGGCCACCCATCCTGCCCCGCCCGAACACGCCGGGCCCCGTACCGGGGGCTGCGGCACGCCGGTACGCCGGCGCCCGGTCAGATCGAGGGGTCGAACCCGGTCGGAGCACCCGGCGCCGAGGGCGTCGGCGGCTCCGCCCTTGCACCCGACGAGGAAGCGGGCAGGCCCAGGCTCGAGCGCAGCACTGCCCCGCCCTTGCCCACCTTGTCCGCATGCTTCGGGCCGGCCTTGCCGCTCACGAAGGACTCGACCTGGTCGAGCGTGCGCGACGCCTGGTCGGGGTTGTCGCGGGCGAACTCCTTGGCCTTGTTCGCGGCCACCGTGGCGGCGGCCACCAGGACGGCCATCCGGATCATCTTCATGGGGTGTGCTCCAGTGCAGGTCGGTGGAACGGGGTTACATCCTCACCCAGCAGGGCCCGGAATCGGCCGGTGTGGTCAGTCCGTTGCGTGCAGGCGACGCGCCGCCTCGGCGATCGAGCCGGACAGCGACGGGTAGACCGTGAAGGTCGAGGCCACCTGGTCGACGTTGAGCCGGTGCTGCACCGCCAGGGTGACCGGGAAGATCAGCTCGGAGGCCCGAGGCGCTACCACCACCCCACCCACGACGGCGCCAGAACCCTTCTGCGCGAACAGTTTCACGAAGCCGTCCTCGATGCCGAGCATCTTGGCGCGGGGGTTGCGCGACAGCGGCAGCATCAGCACCTCGGCGTCGACGACCTCGTCGTCGACGTCCTTCTGGGTCACCCCGACGGTGGCGATCTCGGGGTCGGTGAAGATGTTGGCCGACACCACGCGCAGGTTCAGCGGCGCGACGGCATCCCCGAGCGCGTGCGACATCGCGATGCGGCCCTGCATCGCCGCGACCGAGGCGAGCGGCAGCACACCGGTGCAGTCGCCGGCGGCGTAGACGCCGCGCACCGAGGTGCGCGACACGCGGTCGACGGCCACGTGCCCGGATGCCGTGAGCTCGACGCCGACGTCCTCGAGCCCGATGCCGGTGGTCTGGGGCACGGACCCCACCGCGAGCAGCGCGTGCGAGCCGAGCACCTCGCGGCCGTCCTCGAGCCGCACGACGACACCGTCGGCCGTGCGCTCGACGGCCGCCATCCGCGAGCGGCCGAGCACCTCCATGCCGCGCCTGGTGAAGACGTCCTCGATCACCTGGGCGGCGTCAGGGTCCTCGCCGGGCAGCACCCGGTCGCGCGAGGAGACGAGCACGACCTCGGAGCCCAGGCCGAGGTAGGCCTGGGCGAGCTCGGCCCCGGTGACACCGGAGCCGACGACGACGAGCCGCTCGGGCAGGGTGTCGAGGTCGTAGATCTGCTGCCAGGTGAGGATGCGCTCGCCGTCGGGGCGGGCGGTGTCCATGACGCGGGGGCGAGCGCCGGTGGAGACGAGCACGACGTCGGCCTCGAGCTCCAGCACCCCGTCGGCGGTCTCAGCGCGCAGCGTGGTGGCCGAGGTGAGCACCGCGCGCCCGGCGAGCACCCGCACGCCGACCTCGGCGAGCCGGGTGGCGATGTCGTCGCTCTGGGCGGCGGCCAGGTCGAGCACCCGGGTGTTGACCTCGCGCAGGTCGGCCACGGCATCCGCGACCTCGTCGCCCTCGGCGTCCTCGAGGTGCACGCCCAGCTCGTGCGCGGTCTCGAACTCGCTCATGTAGTCGGCGGTGGAGATCAGCGTCTTGCTCGGCACGCAGTCGGTGAGCACGGCGGCGCCGCCGAGCCCGTCGCGCTCGACCACGGTGACCTCGGCGCCGAGGTGCGCGGCCACCAGGGCGGCCTCGTAGCCACCTGGCCCCCCACCGAGGATGACGACTCTGCTCGACCGGGTGCTCACGACGACCATCCAACCACTGAGCGGCGTGGTCGCGTTCGGGCGGCGTACGGAGGGACACCCGCCGCGGGTGAGCCCTCCGCGCCCGCGCGTGCCTAGAGTGCGATGGGGGCTTCAATCACGAGGCTCTCGGCACCGCCTATGACCGGGAGGTCAGCATGACCAACTCCTTCACCCGGCGCTCAGGCGCCCTCGCCATGGTCGGCTTCGCCGCTGCGACCGTGGTGGCCTGTTCACCGCCCAGTGACGACCCTGCGACGCCGGCGGCATCCGGCTCGTCGGGCGCCGCCGACGCCAGGACCTCCACCTCCGCAGAGGGGTTCGGCGGGATGGACGCCCTCGTCGCGGCGGCCAACAAGGAGGGCGCGCTCAACGTCATCGCCCTGCCACCGGACTGGGCCAACTACGGAGAGATCCTCAAGGCCTTCCAGGCGCAGTACCCCGACATCAAGGTGACGAGCGACCAGCCCGACGCGAGCAGCGCCGACGAGATCTCGACCGCCCAGCGGCTCAAGGGCCAGTCCGGCGCCCCGGACGTGTTCGACCTCGGTGCGGCAGTGGCCCTGGCCAACACCGCCATGTTCGCTCCCTACAAGGTGAAGACCTGGGAGGACATCGCGGCCGACCTGAAGGACGCCGACGGCAAGTGGGTCAACGACTACGGCGGCTACATGAGCGTCGGCTACGACTCGGCCAAGGTCCCGGCTCCCACCAGCATGGCTGACCTGCTCAAGCCTGCGTACAAGGGCAAGGTGGCGCTGAACGGCAACCCGACCGAGGCGGGCGCGGCCTTCGCCGGCGTGCAGATGGCCTCGGTCGCCAACGGCGGCACCGTCGGTGACCTCACCAAGGGCGTCGACTTCTTCAGCCAGCTCAACAAGGCCGGCAACTTCCTGCCGGTCGACCCCACACCGGCCACCATCGAGTCCGGCCAGACGCCGGTGGTCATCGACTGGGACTACCTCAACGCCGCGCAGACCGAGAAGCTGCCGACCTGGAAGGTGTTCGTGCCCAAGGATGCCGTCATCGCCGGGTACTACGCCCAGGCGATCAACGCCGACGCCCCGCACCCGGCGGCCGCGCGGCTGTGGCAGGAGTTCCTGTACTCCGACATCGGGCAGAACCTCTGGCTCGTGGGTGGTGCCCGACCGGTCCGCTTCGAGGCCATGAAGGCTGCGGGCACCCTCGACGAAGGCGCCGCGGCCGCCCTGCCGCCCGTCGAAGGCACCCCGATCGTCCCGACCCAGGCCGATGCCGAGTCCGGCAAGACCTACCTCGCGGCGAACTGGGCCAACGCCGTTGGCTGACGCCCCGGCACGGAGGGCACTCGGCAGGCATCGCCCGTCGAGTGCCCTCCTGGGCGTCGTCCCCTTCTTCGCGTACACGACCGTCTTCCTGGTGATCCCCACGCTCGTGGTGCTGGTCGGCGCGTTCCTCGGCACCGACAACGGCGTCACCCTGGCCAACGTCGACGGGCTCACCTCGCCCGCCGTGCTCCGGGCGCTGCGCAACTCGGTGGTGCTGTCGGCGGTGACCGCGTTCTTCGGCGCCGTGATCGGCGGCATCCTCGCGTATGCCGTGAGCACCGCGAAGGCGAGCAGCGTCACCAAGCGGTTCGTGACCTCGCTGTGCGGGGTGCTGGCCCAGTTCGGCGGTGTCGCACTGGCATTCGCGTTCGTCGCGTCCTTCGGCATGACCGGGTTGATCACGGCCTGGCTCAACGGCATCGGTGTCGACACCGGCACCGGGTTCTGGCTCTACGGCTGGAACAAGGGCCTGATGCTGGTCTACCTCTACTTCCAGATCCCGCTCATGGTCATCGTGTTCCTGCCGGCCGTCGAGGGGCTGCGCCCCCAGTGGCGCGAGGCGACCGAGACGCTCGGAGGGACGACCTGGACGTTCTGGCGCCGGGTCGCGGGCCCCATCCTGCTGCCGTCGTTCGTCGGCGCGATGCTGCTGCTGTTCACCAACGCGTTCTCGGCGTACGCCACCGCGAAGGCGCTCATCTCGCAGGGCACGCCACTACTGCCGCTGCAGATCGCCGGCACGCTGAGCTCGGAGGTCATCCTCGGCCAGGAGAACGTCGGCAAGGCGATGGCCCTGGCGATGATCGTCGTGGTCGCCCTGGTGATGACGGCCTACGTGTTCCTCGACCGACGCGCGAGCCGCTGGATGCAGCGATGAGCGGGCAGCGCGCCGCCTACCTGCGCCGGCAGACCGCCTTCCGGTGGGGGGCGATCACGCTCGCGGTCACCTTCTTCCTGCTGCCGCTGCTCGGCGCACTCGAGTTCACCACCCAGGGTCCCGGGGGCAACGGCCACACCGCCGACACCTGGACCACCCTCGTCGACGTCGGGAGGATCACGACCGACTACCCGGCGCTGCGCGAGGGGTTCCTGGCGTCGGTGGGCCTGGCGATCGTCACCCCGCTGGTCATGCTCGCCATCCTCGTGCCGACCATGACCTGGGTGCGCCTGCGGCTGCCGGGCCTGTCGCGCACCGTCGAGTTCATCTGCCTGCTGCCGCTCACCGTGCCGGCGATCGTGCTCGTCGTGGGCCTCGCGCCGGTCTACGCGTGGGTCTACTACTTCTTCGGGTCCTCGACGCTGCTGCTGTCCTTCGTCTACGTCGTGCTCGTGCTCCCGTACGCGTACCGGTCGCTCGATGCCGGGCTGCGTGCCATCGACGTGCGCACCCTGTCCGAGGCGGCGCGCTCGCTGGGGGCCTCGTGGTTCACCGTGATGCGCCGCATCGTGCTGCCCAACCTGCGCTCGTCGGTGTTCTCGGCCTCGTTCCTCTCGGTGGCCCTGGTGCTCGGCGAGTTCACCATCGCGAGCCTGTTCAGCAAGAAGAACCTCCAGGTGGCGATGTACGAGCTGGGCAAGTCCGACGCGAAGATCTCGGTCGCGGTGGGCCTGCTCGCGCTGGCCTTCGCCTTCGGGGTGCTGTTCGCGATGTCCTTCGTCGGCAGCAGCACCGCCCGCAGCTCACCGTTCGCCCGACTCCGACGTTTCCGCGCCGACCGCAAGGATGCCGCCGCATGACCGAGAACAGCCGCGGCACCGCCGTGCGCCTCACCGACCTGCACCGCGTCTACGGCGGGGTGGCGGCCCTCGACGGGCTCACCCTGCACATCGAGCCCGGCGAGTTCGTCGCCCTGCTCGGCCCCTCGGGGTGCGGCAAGACCACCGCCCTGCGCTGCCTGGCCGGGCTCGAGGACCCCGACTCGGGCACCGTCGAGGTGGGTGGCCGCGACCTGACGTCGGTACCGGCGAACAAGCGAGACATGGGGATGGTGTTCCAGGCCTACAGCCTCTTCCCGCACATGACCGCCCGGCAGAACGTCGAGTTCGGCCTCGAGCTGCGTGGGCGCGACAAGGCGACCCGGCGAGCCCGCACCGCCGAGATGCTCGACCTGGTGGGGCTCGACGAGCACGCCGACAAGTACGCCCACCAGCTCTCCGGCGGCCAGCAGCAGCGGGTCGCCCTGGCCCGAGCCCTGGCGATCGAGCCGCAGGTGCTGCTGCTCGACGAGCCGCTGTCAGCGCTCGACGCCAAGGTGCGCACCCAGCTGCGCGACGAGATCCGCCGCATCCAGCTCGAGGTCGGCACCACCACCCTGTTCGTCACCCACGACCAGGAGGAGGCCCTCGCCGTGGCCGACCGGGTGGGGGTGATGTCGGTGGGCCGGCTCGAGCAGCTGGCGCCGCCGGCCGAGCTCTACAGCGCCCCGCAGACCCCGTTCGTCGCCGACTTCGTGGGCCTCACCAACCGGGTGCGGGCCCGTGTCGAGGGAGGCCAGGCCTTCCTCCTGGGGGGCAGTGTGCCGCTGCTGCCCGGCTCGGCGACGGGGCCGGAGGCGCTCGTCCTCGTGCGCCCCGAGGGGGTGCACGTCGCGCACTCGGCCGACGGCGCGGCATCCGTGGTCAGCGCCAGCTTCCTCGGCGGCCACGGCCGGGTCATCGTGCGCCTCCCCGACGGCACGCTGGTCACCGTGCAGGTGCCCAACACCGAGGTCACCGGGTTCGCGCCCGGCGACCCGGTCAGCCTGTCCCCCCGCGGCGACGCCGCCCTGGCCGTCGCGCTCTGACCCGCCGAGAGCCGTGGTGGGGGCGGGCAGGCCGTGATGGGGGCGAGCGGTGACGGGGCGGCGGGCGCCGGAAACGGGACCTCCCGCACTCAGGGTGCGGTCGGCATCCGGCCGGCCCTGGTTGCGGCCGCCGTGCAGGCCGTCGTGCTCACCGTCGGCAGCGTCGGGTACGGCTTCCACCGCGACGAGCTCTACTTCCGGATGCTCGCGCCCGCCTGGGGCTACGTCGACCAGCCGCCGCTGACCCCCTGGCTGGCGCGCACCCTCACCTCGCTCGTGGCCGACGAGGCCTGGGCACTGCGCATCCCCGCGACAGTGGCGAGCGCGGCATCCGTCGTGCTGCTCGGCCTGATCACCCGCGAGGTGGGTGGCGACCGGCGGGCGGTGGCGCTGGCGGCGTGGGGCGGGGCGTTCGCCGGCCTGCCGCTGGCCCTCGGGCACGTGCTGCTCACGTCGACGATCGACCTGCCGTTCACCCTGGCGGTGCTGCTCACGGTGCTGCTGGCGCTGCGCACGAATCCCCGCTGGTGGCTCGCCGCCGGGGCGCTGGGCGGGCTGGCGATGTGGAACCGGCTGCTGGTGCCGCTGCTGCTCCTCGGGGTCGTGCTGGGGCTGGCAGTGCTCGGCCCGCGGGCGCCACTGCGCACCCGCTGGCCGTGGTTGGGAGGGCTCGTGGCGGTGGTCGTGGGCGCGCCGAACCTCGCGTACCAGTCGCTGAACGGCTGGCCACAGCTCGCCATGGGTGCGGCGCTGTCGGCGAACAACGCCTCGGACGTGCGGTCCGACCTGCCGCTGATCCTGCTCATCGCGATCGGCCCCCCGCTCGTCGTGGTCTGGCTGGCCGGCATCCGGGAGGCCTGGAGCCAGCCGCTGGCCCGCTGGCTGCTCGCGCCCGCGGCTCTCCTGCTGGTCTTCACCGTGGTGTCGGCCGCACAGCCCCACTACCCCCTGGTCATGCTCGCGACGCTGTATGCCGTGGGCTGCGTGCCGCTCTCGCGGTGGGTCGGCGACACGGCCTGGCGTCGGGTGCTGGTGGTCGGGCTGGTCGCGCTCAACGCCGTGGTGTCGACGGTCGTCGCCCTGCCGGTGGTGCCGGTGACGGTGCTCGGCGGCACCCCCCTGCCCGACCTCAGCATCCTCGTGGCTGACCAGGTGGGGTGGCCGCGCTACGTCGAGCAGGTGGCCGAAGTGGCCGCGCAGGCCGACGACCCCGGTGCGGTCGTCATCACCTCGAACTACGGCGAGGCCGGGGCGGTGGCGCGGTTCGGGCCGGCCCTCGGGCTGACCGCACCGTACAGCGGGCAGAACCAGCTCGGCACGGGATCGGGGCCGGCCGAGGGCACCCGGACGGTGGTGTTCGTCGGCTGGCAGCTGCGTGACGTCCAGGGCCTCTTCGCGGGCTGCTCGGTGCTGGCCCGGCTCGACAACGGGGTCGGCGTCGACAACGAGGAGCAGGGCGCGCCGGTGGCGCTGTGCCGCGACCCGGTGCTCCCGTGGTCGCAGCTCTGGCCGCGTCTGGCCCACCTCGACTGAGACGCTGCCGCTGCCGCTGCCGCTGCCGAGCCGGGTTACCCTCCCGTCCCCGACTTCGTGCGACTTACGCACGGTTCTCACCGCGTGAGGCCTGCGAGAACCGTGCGTAAACCGCCCGACGTCAAGGCGCCAGATGCCGGCCCCGCTCCCGCTGGGGAGGGGGCCGGCATCCGGCGGTCTACTGGCTGCGGGGGGTCCGCCGCTCAGGTCACTGGGGCATCAGCACCCCGTCGATGACGTGGATGACGCCGTTGCTCGCCTCGACGTCGGTCGCGGTGACGTTCACCGTGTTGCCGGCGGCGTCGGTGAGGGTGACCGTGTCACCGTCGACCCCGACGGTCAGCTCGGCGCCCTGCACGGTGGTGACCTTCTGGCCGTCGAGCTTGACCACGTCAGCGGCCATCACCTTCCCGGGCACCACGTGGTAGGTCAGGATCTGGGTCAGGTCGCCCTTGGGGTCCTCGAGCAGGGTGTCGACGGTGCCCGCGGGCAGCTTGGCGAACGCGTCGTCAGTGGGGGCGAAGACGGTGAACGGGCCCTCGCCCTTGAGGGTCTCGACCAGCTCGGCGGCGGTGAGGGCGGCGGCCAACGTCGTGAAGTCGCCGGCCGCGACGGCGGTGTCGACGATGTCGGCGCTGGCCATCGACTCGCTCGGCGAGGGCGAGGGAGCGGCGGAGGTGGTGGCCGGGGCCGCGCTGCTGGCGGCGGTGTCGGTGTCGTCGCTGCCGCAGGCCGCGGTGGTGATGGCGAGGGCGATGACGGCGGCCACGGGGAGGATGCGTCGCATGGCAGGGGGTCCTTTCGAAAGTATGGGTTGGTCTGACACCCCTTCTTCCGCGGCCGGCGCCCCGTTGGATGCACTTCCCTCGACAAAGTTTCGACGAGTTCTCCGAAATACCCACTTCTTGCGGATCTTCCACCAGGGCTCGGGCGAGGCTCAGGGGAAACATCCGCACAACGTCGCGCAGGCACATCAGGCCCCCTGCCCTTCCCAGCGGCCGGCGGGGTAGAGGTCAGGGGCCGACGTGGTTGGGCGGAGCAGCGAGGCGAGGTCGGGCACCCACGCGTCGCCCGGCATCCGGCCGTCTCGCTACGCTGCGCTGCGTGACCGACACCGTTGCCGCCCACGACCTGTCCGACCCCGCGACCGACCCGTTCGCGGTCGCCGAGGCGGCTGCCGCCGTCATCCGCGAGCGCACCGGGGTCGAGCGGCACGACGTGGCCCTGGTGCTCGGTTCGGGCTGGGGCCAGACCGGCGACCTCATCGGCGAGACCCTCGCCACGATCGACAACACCGACGTCCCCGGCTTCGGGAAGGCGGCCGTCGCGGGCCACTCGGGCGTCATGCGCTCGGTGGCCATCGGCGACACCGGCCGCCGCGCCCTGGTCTACGGCACCCGCACCCACTACTACGAGGGACGCGGGGTGCGCGCGGTCGTGCACGGCATCCGCACCGCTGCCGCCGCCGGGTGCCGCACCGTCGTCATCACCAACGGCTGCGGCGGCCTGCGCCCGCAGTGGGCACCCGGCACCCCGGTGCTGATCTCCGACCACCTCAACCTCACGGCGACGTCCCCCATCGAGGGCGCGAACTTCGTCGACCTCACCGACGTCTACTCACCCCGGCTTCGCGCGATCGCCAAGGAGATCGACCCGAGCCTCGACGAGGGCGTCTACGTGCAGTTCCGCGGGCCGCACTACGAGACGCCGGCCGAGGTGCGGATGGCCGGCATCCTCGGGGGCGACCTGGTCGGCATGTCGACCTCGCTCGAGGCGATCGCCGCCCGGCAGAGCGGGCTCGAGGTGCTCGGCATCTCGCTGGTCACCAACGCGGCCGCCGGCATCTCGACGACGCCGCTCAACCACGAAGAGGTGCTCGAGGCCGGGCGTGACGCCGCCGACCGGTGCGGCCGCCTCCTCGCCGCCGTCGTCGGCCGGATCTGAGGCCCGCCATGCCGGATGCCGCCGCCGCACCGCTCGCTGACCTGCTCGCCGCCGCTCGCGCCTGGGCCGCCGACGACCCGGATGCCGTGACCAGCGCCGAGCTCGAGGGCCTCGCCGCCAGCGCGGAGGCCGGCGACGAGGAGGCGGCCACCGAGCTCGCCGACGCGATGTCCGGCCTGCTCGAGTTCGGCACCGCGGGGCTGCGCGGGCGGCTGGGGGGCGGCCCGAACCGGATGAACCGCGCGGTGGTGATCCGCGCCGCGGCCGGGCTCACGGCATACCTGAAGACGCTCGACCCCGATCCGTTCGTGGTGGTCGGCTACGACGCCCGCACCAACTCCGACGTGTTCGCGCACGACACCTGCGCGGTCGTCGTGGGGATGGGGGGCGAGGCGTCGGTGCTGCCGCACCCGCTGCCGACGCCGGTGCTGGCCTACGCGATCCGCCACCTCGGTGCGGATGCCGGTGTCATGGTCACCGCCTCGCACAACCCGCCCGAGGACAACGGCTACAAGGTCTACGTCGGCGACGGCTCGCAGATCGTGCCGCCGGTCGACGCCATGATCGCCGCCGAGATCGCCGCCGTGCCGTCGGTGGCGTCTGTTCAGATGGCCGACGACGGCTGGCACACCCTCGACGACTCGGTGCTCGAGGCCTACCTCGACGACGTGCGCACCGTCGTGCTGCCCGACAGCCCGCGCGAGGTCACCGTCGTGCACACCGCCCTGCACGGGGTCGGGTCGGAGACGGTGCGCCAGGCCTTTGTCGCGGCCGGCTTCGCGGCGCCGATCCCGGTGGCGTCGCAGGCCGAGCCCGACCCGATGTTCCCGACCGTGTCCTTCCCGAACCCCGAGGAGCCGGGGGCGATGGATGCCGCGCTGGAGCTCGCCGAGCAGACCGACCCCGACGTCGTCATCGCCAACGACCCGGATGCCGACCGGTGCGCCGTCGCGGTGCCCGGGCCGGGTGGGTGGCGGATGCTGCGCGGCGACGAGGTGGGCGCGCTGCTGGGCTCGCACGTGCTGTCCCGCGGCGCTGCCGGCGGGGTGGTGGCCGACTCGGCCGACTGCGTGTTCGCCAACTCGATCGTGTCGTCGCGCCTGCTCGCCGCGATGTGCCGCGCCGCCGGGGTGCGGCACGAGGAGACGCTGACCGGGTTCAAGTGGATCGGTCGGGTGCCCGGGCTCCGCTACGGCTACGAGGAGGCGCTCGGCTACTGCGTCGACCCCGAGCGGGTGCGCGACAAGGACGGCGTCTCAGCCGCGCTGATGGTCGCCGAGCTGGTCGCGACGCTGAAGACGCAGGGCCGCTCGCTCGTCGACCGGCTCGACGACCTCGCCCGAGAGCACGGGGTCTACGCCACCGACTCGTTCGCGGTGCGGGTCGAGGACCTGTCGCTGATCGGCGAGATCATGGCCCGGCTGCGCTCGACGCCGCTGACCTCGGTGGCAGGGGTCGACGTCGCGCGGGCCGACGACCTCGCTCGGGGCGACGGCGGGCTGCCCCCCACCGAGGGGCTGCGCTACTTCCTCGCCGACGACTCGCGCGTCATCGTTCGGCCCTCCGGCACCGAGCCCAAGCTCAAGGTCTACCTCGAGGTCGTGGAGCCCGTCACGGCTGAGGGTGGCGACCTGCGCGGCGCCCGCGAGCGCGCGGCGACCCGGCTGGCCGGCATCCGCACCGACCTCGAGGCCGCCACCGCCCCCTGACGCGTCCCGGAATCGACACCGGCGTCTACCCGATGCCATGGCGTACGACCAGATGAACCGAGACCTGATCCGACCTACCGCTTGGTAGGTGCAGTGATCGAAGCACTTACGGCGCGGTAGCCCACGCCACGTCGGGACCTGTGACCGACTCGACCTCGGCTACCACCTGGTATGTGTGCTGATCGTTGCACCTACCAGGCGGTAGCCGACGCCACGTCGGAGGTCGCCCCCAAGTCGAAGCCGGGCGTCCCGGGAATGACCTAATGGTCGATCTGGGGACGGTTTGTCGGCGGGTAGTTCGGCGGGTCGATGCGGAAGACCGGATGCCGGTCGGCCACCGCCGCGAACACCACCAGCGGCGCGCCCACCGGCACCGCGACGTGCGGCCGCCCGCCGGGCACCTTCTCGACGTAGCGCGCGATGACCGGGGCCCGTTCGCCGACCGGCACCTCGACGAGGTGCACCCGACCCCAGCCTCGCCCGCGCAGCACGACCTCGCCCCCGGCGGCGCGCACGTTGCGGGTCCAGGCGCACTCGCCGAGCATCGACACGGCATACCAGCGCCCGTCGACGTCGGCCAGGCCCAGCGGGAACGAGCGCAGGGTCCCGGACCGCCGACCGCGCACCTCCAGCGTCGCCCAGCGGCGTGGGCCGATGCCGCGGGCGATCACCCACGACCAGGCGCGCGACCAGCGCCGGGCTGCGGAGTTGGCGCGGCCGCCGACGTACATGGCGCGCAGCCGTCGGGCTTCGCGGTCGCTCCACCAGCCCACGCGTCGAGCCTTCCACCGGCCCCACGGCTCGGCGGGCACCTGTGACCGAACGAGCACCGGCGTTCCACCCCGGCCGGGACTCACGCGGTGTCGGTGGGCCGTCCTAGCGTGGACGGATGGAACGCACCTACCCGCACGGAGTGACCTGCTGGATCGACACCGAGCAGCCCGACGTCGACGCCGCCCAGGAGTTCTACGGCGGCCTGCTCGGCTGGGAGTTCACCCTCGCCACCCCGCCCGAGGCGCCGGCCCGCTACATCATCGCGACCCTCGACGGCCACGACGTCGCGGCACTCGCCGAGGCGCCGGATGCCGGCGCGGCCATCTGGAACACCTACGTCGCGGTGGATGACGCCGACGCGGCGGTCGCGCGGGGCGTCGCGCTGGGCGCGACCGAGGTCTCTCCTCCGGCGGATGCCGGGCCAGGTGGTCGAGGTGCGGCGCTGCGCGACCCGCAGGGCAGCGACATCGGGCTCTGGCAGGCCCGCAGACGCAAGGGCGCCCAGCTCGTCAACACCCCCGGCGCCTGGAACTTCAGCAACCTGCGGGCGGCCGACCCGGGGGCCGCCCAGCGCTTCTACGGCGAGCTGTTCGGCTGGCGGTTCGCCGACCAGGGGTGGGCCACCGCGATCAGCGTCCCCGGCTACGGTGACCACCTCGAGGCCACGGTCGACCCCGGCATCCGCACCCGCCAGGCGGCCGCGCCCGAGGGGTTCGCCGACGTCATCGGCTCGCTGCTGCCCGCCGGCGACGAGGCACCCGGCTGGTTCGTCGTGGTCACCGTGGCCGACCGCGACGCCGCGGCCACGCGCGCCGAGTCGCTCGGTGGCACCGTGGTCAGCACCAGCGATGACGACTGGACGCGCCAGGCCGTGATCCGCGACCCGCAGGGCGCCGTGCTCACGGCCAGCCAGTTCACCCCGCCCGACGACTGGGGGTGAGGCCACCGGCATCCACCGCAGCTCCCGCAGGTCGGGACGAAACCGGCGCCTGACTCGTCGCGAGGTGACAGCACGGCCCCCCGCGGTCGCGCAGGTGCGCCACCTCGGGCGGTGTCCAGCGCCCACGCGCGCCCGTATGCTCGACCGGTGAGCACCGCCACCGTCGTCGACCCCAGCGAGCGCGCCCGAGAGCTGCTCGGCGTGTCCCGCCTGACGAACCGGGCCCTCACCAGCTGGCTGCACGGCCTGCCCGGTGTCGACCAGGTCGGCTGCGAGGCCCGGGCCGCGGCGCTGGGCACCCGCTCGATCAAGACCACGAGCAAGGCGTGGGCCATCGACACCGCCATCTCGATGATCGACCTCACCACCCTCGAGGGCGCCGACACCCCCGGCAAGGTGCGCGGCCTGGCGGCCAAGGCGCTGGTGCCCGACCCCACGGACATGACGACCCCCCGACCCGCCGCCGTCTGCGTCTACGGCGACATGGTCACCACCGCCCGGCAGGCCCTGGGCAGCAGCGCGGTCAAGATCGCGGCCGTCGCCACCGCCTTCCCGAGCGGCCGCGCGAGCCTTCCCGTCAAGCTCGCCGACGTCGCGGATGCCGTGAACGCCGGCGCCGACGAGATCGACATGGTCATCGACCGCGGCGCCTTCCTCGCCGGTGACTACCTCACGGTGTTCTCGCAGATCGCCGACGTGAAGGCCGCCTGCGGCGGCGCGCGGCTCAAGGTGATCATGGAGACCGGCGAGCTGGTCACCTACGACAACGTGCGTCGCGCCTCGTGGCTGTCGATGCTCGGCGGCGGCGACTTCATCAAGACCTCCACCGGCAAGATCTCCCCGGCCGCGACGCTCCCGGTGACCCTGGTGATGCTCGAGGCCGTGCGCGACTGGCGCGAGACCACCGGCGAGCAGGTCGGCGTGAAGCCCGCGGGCGGCATCCGCACCAGCAAGGACGCGATCAAGTTCCTGGTGACGGTCAACGAGGTCGCGGGCGAGGACTGGCTCGACAACCACTGGTTCCGCTTCGGCGCCTCGAGCCTGCTCAACGACCTCATCCTGCAGCGCCAGCGGATGCGCACCGGCGCCTACTCCGGCGGCGACTACGTGGCCGACGACTCCCCCAGCCTCTACTGACCTGACGCCCGACCGACCGCGACCGAGCACCACGGATCGAGGAACGAGAACCATGTCCCCCTTCGAGTACGCCCCGGCACCCGAGAGCCGGGCCGTCGTCGACATCGCGAGCAGCTACGGCCTCTACATCGGCGGGAAGTTCGTCGAGGCCACCGGCGGCGCCCCGTTCAAGACGGTCAACCCGGCCACCGAGGAGGTGCTCGCCGAGGTGTCCGAGGCGAGCGCCGACGACGTGGATGCCGCGGTGCGCGCCGCGCGCACGGCCTACACCCGCGTGTGGTCGCGGATGAGCGGCGCCGACCGCGGCAAGTACCTGTTCCGCATCGCACGCATCCTGCAGGAGCGGGCCCGCGAGTTCGCCGTGCTCGAGACGCTCGACAACGGCAAGCCGATCAAGGAGGCGCGCGACGTCGACCTCCCGCTGGCGGCGGCGCACTTCTTCTACCACGCCGGCTGGGCCGACAAGCTCGACCACGCCTCGCTCGGCCCCAACCCGCGCCCGCTCGGTGTGGTCGGCCAGATCGTGCCGTGGAACTTCCCGCTGCTGATGCTCGCGTGGAAGATCGCGCCGGCGCTGGCGTGTGGCAACACGGTGGTGCTCAAGCCGGCCGAGACCACCCCGCTCACCGCGCTGCTCTTCGCCTCGGTGTGCGAGCAGGCCGAGCTGCCCCCGGGCGTCGTCAACATCGTCACCGGCGCGGGTGCCACCGGGCAGGCCATCGTCGACCACCCCGGCATCGACAAGCTGGCGTTCACCGGCTCGACCGCGGTCGGCAAGATGATCGCCCGCTCGATCGCCGGCACCCGCAAGAAGGCCACCCTCGAGCTGGGCGGCAAGGCGGCGAACATCATCTTCGACGACGCCCCCATCGACCAGGCCGTCGAGGGCATCGTCAACGGCATCTTCTTCAACCAGGGCCACGTCTGCTGCGCCGGCAGCCGGATCCTGGTGCAGGAGAGCATCGCCGAAGAGCTCGACGCCCGGCTCAAGCGGCGCCTCGCCACCCTGCGCGTCGGCGACCCGATGGACAAGAACACCGACGTCGGCGCCATCAACTCGCGCAAGCAGCTCGACCGCATCGAGGAGATGGTGGCGGTCGGTGAGGCCGAGGGCGCGCAGCGCTGGGACTCCGGCTGCGAGCTGCCCACCAACGGGTTCTGGTTCCGCCCAACGGTTTTCAGCGGGGTGAGCCAGACGCACCGCATCGCCCAGGAGGAGATCTTCGGGCCGGTCGTCTCGGTGCTGACGTTCCGCACCCCGCACGAGGCCGTCGCCAAGGCGAACAACACCCCCTACGGCCTGTCCGCCGGTGTCTGGACCGAGAAGGGCAGCCGCATCCTGTGGATGGCCGACCAGCTGCGAGCAGGCGTCGTGTGGGCCAACACGTTCAACAAGTTCGACCCGACCTCGCCGTTCGGCGGCTACAAGGAGTCGGGCTACGGTCGCGAGGGCGGCCGCCACGGGCTCGAGGCCTACGTCACGACGGGAGCAGACAAGTGAGCGCGCGCGTCGACGTCCGCAAGACGTACAAGCTCTACATCGGTGGGAAGTTCCCCCGCAGCGAGAGCGGCCGCTCCTACGAGGTGTATGCCGTGCCCTCGGCCGCCGCTGCCCGTCGCGGATCGGCTTCTCGCTCACCGCGATTCCTGGCCAACGCCGCGTTGGGCTCGCGCAAGGACGCCCGGGATGCCGTCGTCGCGGCGCGCAAGGCGCAGCCGGGCTGGGCGGGGGCC
Organism: uncultured Actinomycetota bacterium; assembly: GCA_963800505.1. Classification (GTDB taxonomy): domain Bacteria; phylum Actinomycetota; class Actinomycetes; order Actinomycetales; family Dermatophilaceae; genus Fodinibacter. The sequence goes on along the minus strand of CAWDBL010000020.1, from coordinate 54,752 downwards.
ACGGCATACAACCGGGGGCAGGTGCTCTACCGGGTGGCCGAGGTCATGGAGTCGCGGCGCGGACAGCTCGTGCAGGACGTCCGCGACAGTGAGGGCCTGACCCCCGCGCGGGCCGAGGCGGTGGTGTCCGAGGCGATCGACCGCTGGGTCTGGTACGCCGGGTGGTCCGACAAGTTCACCCAGGTGCTCGGCGGGCTCAACCCGGTCGCCGGCCCCTACTTCGACATCTCCGCGCCGGAGGCCACCGGCGTCGTGGCGGTGCTCGCGCCGCAGCGGTCGAGCCTGCTCGGCCTGGTCTCGGTCATCGCGCCGGTCATCGTCTCGGGCAACACCGCGGTGGTGCTCACCAGCGAGAACCGCCCGCTACCCGCGATCACCCTGGCTGAGTGCCTCGCCACCTCGGACGTGCCCGGCGGCGTGGTCAACATCGTCACCGGCCGCACCGCCGAGATGGCGCCCTGGCTCGCCAGCCACCGCGACGTCAACGCCATCGACCTCACCGGCGCCGCGGACGCCGACGGCGTCGACTGGGGTGCGCTCGAGGAGGCGTCGGCCGAGAACCTCAAGCGGGTGCTGCGCCCCGGCGGCACCGGCGTCGAGGCGGTCGAGGCCGACTTCTCGGCGACGCCCGACCTGTCCCGGCTCACGGCGTTCCTCGAGACCAAGACGGTCTGGCACCCCAAGGGCCGCTGACCCCAGAACCGCGACTCCTTGCGGATCTCCCACCCCGGCAGCTTCCCCGCCCCCGGGCGGCACCCCCCGTTCCGCGACTCCTTGCGGATCTCCCACCCCGGCAGCAGGACCCCGTGGCCCGTACCACGACTTCGTGCGATTTGCACACGGTTCTCACCGGGTGGGGCATGCGGGAACCGTGTGTAAATCGCACGAAGTGGGGTGGGTGCCGGGGAGAAGATCCGCAATATGTCGGGGTCTGTGCGCACCGGCTGGGGTGGGAGCGGCGGGCGGGATCGAGGGGGCTGGGATCAGGGAGGGCCGGGGTCAGGGGCGGTCGGGGGGTGGTTACCGCGGGCCGTAGACTCGTGGCCCGTGGTGGATGACGCGGCGCACGACGAGCTCGAGGACGCCTCTCCCACCGCACCCAGCCCGTCGCTGCCCCTCCCGGATGCCGGCACGCGACAGCGCCTCCCGGATGCCGGCACGCGACAGCGCCTCCCGGATGCCGGCACGCGACAGCGCCTTCCCGGATGCCGGCACGCGACAGCGCCTTCCCGATGCCGGCACGCGACAGCGTGTCGTGGTGCTCGCCGGACCGAGCGGGTCGGGCAAGTCGCGCCTCGCGTCGCGGCTGCACGCCACCCACGGCTGGCCGATCTTCCGCCTCGACGACTTCTACCGCGACGAGGACGACCCCTCGATGCCCCGCAGCGAGGGCCTGGGCATCATCGACTGGGACCACCCCGACAGCTGGGATGCCGACCGCGCGGTCGCCTCGCTGTGCGAGCTCGTCGACACCGGCCGCACCGACACCCCGGTCTACGACATCTCGACCAGCCGGGCAGTGGGGCACCACGAGGTGGCGGCCGCCCCGGGCGACCTGGTCATCGCCGAGGGCATCTTCGCCGCGGAGGTGGTCGACCGGCTGAAGGAGTGCGGCGTGCTGCACAGCGCCTGGTGCGTGCACCACCGCCCCGGGGTCACCTTCGTGCGCCGCCTGGCCCGCGACCTCAAGGAGCGCCGCAAGCCGCCGGTCACCCTCGTGCGCCGCGGGCTCGCCCTGATGCGCGCCGAGCCCGAGATCGTGCGCCGGCAGACCGCGCTCGGTGCCCAGCCGGCCCGCGCCAAGGACGTCGAACGCGACCTCGTCACGGCGGCCGATCCCGTCAGTTAGGGTCGTGCCGTGGTCGATCGAGGGTTGCGCAATGAGTGAGGGGCCATGGGTCGCCCCAGGGTCGACGCCGCCTCCGGAGCAGGTCCCGCCGCCGGCCCCGCCCGGCCCGGTTGGCGCACCGCCGCCGGGCTACGCCGCCCCACCGCCCGGGTACGCCGCACCGCCGCCGGGCTACGCCGCCCCACCGCCCGGGTATGCCGCACCGCCGCCGGGTTATCAGGCGCCGCCCCCGGGTTACGCCGCGCCACCGCCCGGGTATGCCGCGCCTCCCCCCGGTTCCGGCGCGCCCCCTCCCGGTTACGCACTCCCGCCCGCGGGCTTCGGTCCCCCTCCCCCGGGCGGGCCGCGCGTGGGGGGGCTGGAGTTCCGCCCCGGCATCATCCCGCTGCGGCCGCTCACCCTCGGTGACCTCTGGGGTGCGGTGACCAAGGCGATCCGCGGCAACGTCGCTGCGACCATGGGCCTGGCCCTGCTCACCTCGCTGATCTGCCTGGTGCCGGCCACCGCCCTGGGCGCCTGGATCGCAAGCCTGGAGGACGCGACGCTCAACGGTGACCTGTCGGGCGTCTACGGCACCATCGGCTCGAACCTCCCCACCCTCGGCTCGTTCTTCGCCACGATCGCGCTCACCGGCTTCCTCGCGTACGTCATCGGCCAGGCTGTCCTCGGTCGCAAGGTCGGCATCGGCGAGACCTGGGACGGCACCAAGCGGCGGCTCCCGGCCATCGCTGGTGCCGTCGTGCTCACCGTGCTCGGCGCCCTCCTCCTCATCGTCGTGCTGTTCGGGCCGCCGATCGCGTGGCTCGTCGCGGCAGGCGATGCTCAGGCGGCGCCCATCGTGCTGCTGGTGCTGGCGGCCATCGGGTCGGTCCCGCTCTACCTCTTCCTCTGGACGCGCCTCGCCTTCGTCACGGCCGTCATCGTGCTCGAGGAGCGCGGGGTGTTCTCGGCGTTCGCCCGGTCCTGGCGGCTCACCTCCGGGATGCCGTTCTGGCGCATCCTCGGCATCCGGCTCCTCACCAGCCTGATCGTCGGCTTCGCCGCGTTCGCGATCACCTTCCCCCTGACGCTCGTCGGGTTCGCCGTGGTCTTCGCCGTCGGGGACGAGGGCGCCGTCTTCGTGTGGCAGGCGATCTTCGGCGGCGTCGCCACCCTGATCAGCGGCGCCATCACCACCCCGTTCTCCGCCGGGGTCGACGCGCTCATGGCCATCGACCAGCGCATCCGACGCGAGGGGCTCGACGTCCAGCTGATCCACGCGTCCCAGCAGGGCGGACCGGCCCCGTGGCCCAGCGCCGCCGGGGCCCGCTGACCCGGTGCGACTCGACCCACCCCTGGACCCCACGTCGCCGCAGGCACGGCAGTGGCTCGAGGACGAGCTGCGCAAGGGCATCTACAAGGAGCAGAAGGGCGTGCTCGAGCGCCTCTGGGAGTGGCTGCTCAACCTGTTCTCGGGCACCGGCGGTGGGTTCCCCGCCTGGACGGTCTGGATCGCGGTCGCCGTCATCGTGGCCGTGGTCGTGCTCGTGCTGGTCTTCTCGCTGCGTGCAGAGCGCCGGATGACGGGCTCGAGCCGGGCGGGGGTGCTCGACGGGCCGGTGCGCACCGCAGCCGAGCACCGGGCCGCCGCCACCCGGGCGTTCGAGGCCGGCGACGCCGACACGGCACTGCTCGAGGCCTACCGCGCGATCGCCCGGTCGGCGATCGAGCGCACCCTGCTCGCCGACCTCCCGGGTCGCACCCCGCACGAGGTGGCGGTCGAGCTGGGGCCGGTGTTCCCGGCATCCGCCGCTGCCCTCGCCACTGCGGCCGACGCATTCGACGCCGTGCGCTACGGCCGCCGCGCCGCCCGCCCCGAGTCCGCCCGCGACGTCATCGCGCTCGACGCCGCGCTGGCCCGGACCCGCCCGGTGCTCCCCGACCCGGCCAGCACCGCGGGCACCCGATGAGCACCACCGCCACCACCACCGCCCAGGCGCCACCCGCGGGCAAGCCCGGCTGGGACCGAAAGCGCGTGCGGCGCACCGCGACCTTCGTCGGCCTGGTCGTCCTCGGCCTCGTGCTGCTGGGTCTGCTCGGCCTGTCCACGCAACGCCCCACCACGGCGCTCGACCCCGAGGGCACCGGTCCGGAGGGAGCCCGAGCGCTCGCCGAGGTGCTGCGTCAGCAGGGCGTCGACGTCGAGGTCGTGCGCTCGATCGGCGCGCTCGAGGACGCCGATCCGGATGCCGACACCACGGTGTTCGTCGGCAACACCGCCGAGCTCGGCCCGGGTGCGGCCGCACGGCTGGCCGACGCAGCCCGGCCGGCCGGTCGGCTCGTGGTGGCGGGGGCCACCAGCGAGCAGCTGCGGCAGCTGGGGCTGCCGGTGCAGGCCTTCGGCGGCGGCGGCATCGACCTCGTGGCCGGCTGCGACGACTCCGAGGTGGCCCGGCCGGCCGACGTGGTCTCGGTGTGGGACGCCCGCTACCTCGCGACCGGCGCTGACGCCGGCGCCCGCCGGTGCTTCGTGGTGCCGTCGCCGGACGGACCACCTGACCAGCCCGACCCCGATGCCGCCTACGGCTCGGCCCTGATCGAGCTCGACAGCACCTCGGCCCACCCCGACACGGTCATCACCGGCCTCGGCCCGGCCTGGGCGAACACGGTGATCACCGACGACAGCCACGCCGGCACCGCCGTGCGGGCCCTCGGCGCGACCCCCCGGCTGGTCTGGTACCAGCCCGGTGACACCGACGTCCTCGCCCCCGGGCCCGGTGACGTCGAGGCCGAAGGCGACCCGTCGGTCTGGCCGGCGTGGACCACGCCCGCCATCGCCCTTCTCCTGGCCGCCGTGGTGCTCCTCGCGCTGGCCCGGGGCCGCCGCCTCGGCCGTCTCGTGCGCGAGCCGCTGCCCGTCGTGGTGCGCGCGATCGAGACCACCGAGAGCCGCGGGCGCCTCTACCGCCGGGCCGGTGACCGGTCCCGCGCGGCCGCCGTGCTGCGCGCCGGGGCCGCCGAACGCCTCGCCCAACGCCTGGCCGTCGGCCGCGGCGCCGGGCCGGATGCCGTGGTGCACGCGACGTCGCGAGCCACCGGTCTCCAGCCCGCGCAGGTGGCTGACATCCTGTTCGGGCCGCCCCCGCCCGACGACACCGCCCTGATCCACCTGGCCCAGCAGCTCACCGACCTCGAGGAGAGAGTCCGACACCCATGACCGAGCACCCCACCGGTCCGCCGGCCCCGAACCCCGTTCCGCCACAGCCGGATGCCGTGACGCCACCACCCGCCCAAGGTGCGCCGACCGCGGGCGCCCCGTTCACGGCATCCGAGCCGTCGGCCGACGCCCTGCGCGCCCGCTCGGCCCTGCTGGCCGTGCGCGCCGAGGTGGCCAAGGCCGTCGTCGGCCAGGACGCCGCCGTGGCCGGCCTGCTCGTCGCCCTGCTCTGCCGCGGCCACATCCTGCTCGAGGGCGTGCCCGGCGTCGCCAAGACGCTGCTCGTGCGCGCCCTGGCCGCGGCCCTCGACGTCGACACCAAGCGGGTGCAGTTCACCCCCGACCTGATGCCCGGCGACCTCACCGGCTCGCTGGTCTACGACGCCCGGGCGAGCGACTTCACCTTCCGCCCCGGCCCGGTCTTCACCAACCTGATGCTCGCCGACGAGATCAACCGCACGCCCCCGAAGACCCAGTCGGCCCTGCTCGAGGCCATGGAGGAGCGACAGGTCAGCGTCGACGGCCAGCCGCACCCGCTGCCCTCGCCGTTCATGGTCGCGGCCACCCAGAACCCCGTCGAGTACGAGGGCACCTACCCGCTGCCCGAGGCGCAGCTCGACCGGTTCCTGCTCAAGGTGGTGCTGCCGCTGCCGCAGCGTGGCGACGAGGTGCAGGTGCTGCGCCGGCACGCGAGCGGGTTCGACCCGCGCGACCTGGCCGCGGCCGGCATCCGGCCCGCCGCGACCGTCGCCGACCTCGACGCCGGCGTCGCGGCGGTGCGCGAGGTGGCGGTCTCCGACGAGATCGCGACCTACATCGTCGACATCGCCCGGGCCACCCGGGTGTCTCCCTCGCTCGCCCTGGGCGTCTCGCCGCGTGGCGCCACCGCCCTGATGGCGACCAGCCGGGCCTGGGCCTGGCTCGCCGGCCGCACCTTCGTCACGCCCGACGACGTCAAGGCGCTGGCGCACGCCACGCTCGCGCACCGGCTCTCGCTGCGCCCCGAGGCCGAGCTCGAGGGCGTCGGCGTGGGCGCGGTGCTCGAGAGCGCGCTCGGCTCGGTGCCCGTCCCCCGCTGATGGCGATCACCTGGCGCGCCGTCGTGCTGGCCCTGCTCGGGCTGGCACCGGTCGCCATCTGGCCGCACCTGTCGACCGTGCGCTGGTGGCTGCTGCTCGTCATCGTGCTGGTGGCCCTCGACGTGCTGCTCGCCAGCCGCCCGCGGGTGCTGAGCATCGTGCGCGGCGACCCCACCCAGGTGCGGCTCGGCGAGACCACGACGAGCAGCCTCTGGGTCACCAACACCTCTGGGCGCGGGGTCCGCGGCGTGCTGCGTGACGCGTGGCCCCCGTCGGCGGGCGCCGTGGATGCCGTGCACGAGCTCGCCGTGCCGCCGCACGAGCGGGTGCGCCTGACCACCCACCTGGTGCCCACCCGGCGCGGCGACCGGGTGGCCGACCGGGTCACCGTGCGGGTGCTCGGGCCGCTCGGCCTGGCCGCCCGGCAGCGGTCGCTCCCCGTGCCCGGGTCGATCCGCGCACTGCACCCGTTCCCCTCCCGCAAGCACCTGCCGAGCCGGCTCGCGGTGCTGCGCCAGCTCGACGGGCGTGCCGCAGTGCGCATCCGCGGCCAGGGCACCGAGTTCGACAGCCTGCGCGAGTACGTCGAGGGAGACGACGTGCGCTCGATCGACTGGCGCGCCACCGCCCGGCGCCAGCACCTGGTCGTGCGCACCTGGCAGCCCGAGCAGCACCGCCGGGTGGTCATCGTGCTCGACACCTCCCGCACCAGCGCCGGCCGGATCGGCGACGCGCCGCGGTTGGATGCCGCGATGGACGCCGCGCTGCTCCTCACCGCACTCGCCGGCCACGCCCGTGACCGGGTGCAGGTGATCGCCGGTGACCGGGTGGTGCACGCGCGGATCTCGGGGACCGACCGGGCCCGGCTGCTGCACGACACGATCTCGAACCTCGCACCGGTCGAGCCGCGGCTGGTCGAGGCCGACTGGTCGGCCCTGGCCACCGAGGTGGTGCGGCTCGGCACCCACCGGGCCCTGGTCGTGCTGCTCACCTCGCTGGAGTCGTCCGCGATCGAGGAGGGGCTGCTGCCGGTGCTGCCGGCGCTGGCCGCCCACCACCGGGTCGTCGTCGCCTCGGTCAGCGACCCGGCTCTGGCGACGATGCGGGCCACCCGAACCACCACCGGAGAGGTCTACGACGCGGCCGCCGCGGAACGCACGGTCGCGCTGCGCAGGCGCACGGCATCCGCGCTCGAGCAGCTCGGTGTCGACGTCATCGACGCCGCACCCGACGACCTGCCGGTGCGCCTGGCCGACCACTACCTGATGCTCAAGCGGCAGGGCCTGCTCTGAGCCGCAGTGGTGCATTGCGAATTCTCGCAACGCACCACACCCCGCTTCCGGTTGTGCCCCTGACCGGGCGCCGACAGAGTGAACCTCGATCCGGTCGGATCGCCACCGTGGGGGTGCCGGACGTTCCGGAATCGGGGAGGAAGAGACATGCAGAGACGTCGTCCTGGGTTCGGGGTGGTGCTGACGGTCGTCGGTGCCGTCGCGGCCTCGACACTCACGATGGGAGCGGCCACGGCCGCCCCGGCTCCGGCAGCGTCCGGAGCCACTGCGGTGGTCGCGCCGGCGAAAGCGCCTGTCGCGCAACGCACCAGCGCCGCCGAGGCGCGCCGGGTCGACCGGGTGAAGACACCCCGGCCGGACTGGTTCACGTGCGAGCCGTTCGCACCGAACGCCGAGTGCGCCACCGTGCCGCTGCCGCTCGACTACGACAAGCCGAGCGGGCCGACGACCGATGTCGCGGTGCTGCGCATCCCGGCCCGTGACCCCGCCCGACGGATCGGGACCCTGTTCCTCAACCCCGGCGGCCCGGGCGGCTCCGGGGTCGAGATCGCGGCGGCAGCCCCGGGCTTCCTCGGCGCAGACCTGCTCGACCGCTTCGACATCATGGGCTTCGACCCGCGCGGCACCAACTACAGCGACAACGTCAAGTGCTGGACCAACCTCGGCCAGCAGTACGACGCCATCCAGCCGATCTTCGACCTCCCCTTCCCGTTCGAGCGCCCCGAGGTGCGCGCCTACGTGCGCGCGTCGGAGAACTTCGGGCGAGCCTGCTCGACCACCGGTCGGCCGCTGTCGGCCTCGATGTCGACCGCCGAGGTGGCGCGTGACATGGACGTGCTGCGCCGGATGACCGGTGACAAGCAGCTCACCTACCTCGGGTTCTCGTACGGCACCTACCTGGGCAACGTCTACGCCAACCTCTTCCCCGACCGGGTGCGAGCCGTCGCCATCGACGGGGTGCTCGACCCCGTCGCGTGGGCCGGCACCGCCGCCACGGCATCCGTGCCCCAGACCCAGCGGCTGCGCTCGGGTGAGGGCGCCACGAAGGCGCTGAACGAGATCCTGGTGCGCTGCCGCACGGCCGGGCCCGACCGGTGCATGCTGGCCGCGGCCGGCGACCCGGTGAAGAAGTACGCCGAGATCGTGGCCGACATCAAGGCCGCCCCGGTGCAGCTCGTCGACGAGCAGACCGGCGAGGTGTTCTTCGAGATCACCTACCCGGTGCTGGTCTCGTTCCTGCTGAGCGACCTCTACTCGCCCGACGGCTGGATGTGGGTCGACAGCGACCTCAGCATGGTGCTGAGCCTGCTCGAGCCCCCGGCCGACCCGGGCACCCCGCTGGCCGAGCGCCAGGTGGCCGCCCGCCAGGGTCTGCTCGCCAAGGTGAAGGGCCAGGCGGCGAAGACCCGCGCCACCGCCGCGACCAAGCAGCGGCTGGCCCGCTCGGTGGGCTGGGCGTTCCCCTACTTCAACGGGCCGGAGGCGTTCCAGTCGGTGCTGTGCACCGACGGACGCAACCCGAGCCGCGCCAGCGACTGGGCGACGTTCGCCGCGCGCAACGACAGCACGGCACCGGGCTTCGGCCGGCTGTGGACCTGGGCCTCGGCACCGTGCGCGAGCTCGACCTGGACCGTGCGTGACGAGGACTCCTACCGTGGCCCGTTCACCCGGGCGACGGCCAACCCGGTTCTCGTCGTGGGCAACTACTGGGACCCCGCCACCAACTACCAGGGTGCGGTCAAGGCCGCGAAGCTGCTGCCCAACAGCCGGCTGCTGAGCAGCAACAGCTGGGGGCACACGGCATACGGCACGTCGGCCTGCGTCACCACCGCGGTCGACCGCTACCTGCTCACGAAGCGGGTGCCGGCCGCCGGTAAGACCTGCGTCGGTGACTCCCAGCCGTTCACCGACCCGGTCGGGGGCCCGCTGGCACGCGGCGCGCAGGGCGCGAAGAAGCTGCCCCCGGTCGTGCCGCCGGTTCCGGGAGGCACGCCCCGCCGCTGACCGGCCGGCGCTGCGGTGGTGTGCCCACGTGACCCTCGGGTTGCGTGGGCACACCCATGCCGTGCCGGGTCAGACGATCTCGAGCTCGTCGCCGTCGACGGTGACCGTGCCGCGGTGCAGCGGCCAGGCCTTGGTGAGCGCGACGAACGCGGCATCCAGGCCCGGGATCTTGGCGAACACGCCCTGCGGTCCCCGCGTCATCCGCCCCGTCTTCACGTCGTACTTCGCCTGATGCCAGGGGCAGACCAGGCAGCCGTCGGCGTCGATGCTGCCCTCCGCGAGGTCGGCCCGCAGGTGGCGGCACCGACGGCCGACGGCGAAGTACTCGCCGTTGTCGCCGACTGCGTACCCCTCAGCGCCGGTGACGGTGCCGCGCGGAACGGTCGATCGGGGGATGCGGGTGCTGGCCATGGCGTGCTCCTTCGTCCGATCAGCCCATCGTGACACGCAGCGCGGTACCTGCCCACCTGACAACGAGCCGGGAGCCGCCGTACGGCCACGGCTCACGAGCCGGGATGCCGGTCAGGCGGCGGTCGCGGGGGCGACGTCCCCGGCATCCCGGGCCATGACGTCACCCGTGGCGCCGTCGCGCACCGCCGCGCGCCCGACCACGAAGACGTAGGCGAGGAACAGCGCCTCGACGGTGATGCCGATGCCGATCCGGGCCCACGTCGGCAGCCCCGAGGGGGTGACGAAGCCCTCGATCGAGCCGCTGACGAACAGCACGGCGATCAGCCCGAGGGCGACCGCGATGGCGGTGCGACCCTCCTTGGCGAAGGACTCCACCCGGCTCATCGCCCCCGGCTCGACCCACGACCAGAACAGCCGCAGCCCGACCCCGCCGGCCACGAACACCGCGGTCAGCTCGAGCAGCCCGTGCGGCAGGATCAGGCCGAAGAACAGCGCGCCCCGGTCATAGCTGAGCATCAGCGCGGCGACGACCCCCACGTTGACCACGTTGCTGCCGATGAGGAACAGCACCGGCAGCCCGAGCACCCCCAGGGCGATGCACAGCGCCGCCACCCGGGCGTTGTTGACCCACACCAGGGTGCCGAACTCGCCGTGCGGGAACTCGGAGTAGTAGTTCTCGAAGTCGGTGCCGACGTAGGCCTGGATCTCGGCCGGCGTCATCCGGCTGGTCCACACCTCGGGGTGGCCGACCGCCCACCAGGCGACGAGGGCGGCCAGCGCCACGCTGGCCAGGGCGGTGGTCCCCCACCACCAGCGGGTGCGGTAGAGCGCCGCCGGGAAGGTGCGGGTGAAGAAGCGGAGCAGGTCGGTCCAGGTGGCCGTCCGGGCGCCGGCCGAGGTGCCGCGGGCGCGCGCGAGCAGGGACGAGAGGTAGGTGACCACCGAGGGGTCGGGGCTGGCCGAGCGCACCACCGACAGGTGGGTCGACACCCGCTGGTAGAGGTCGAGCAGCTCGTCGGCCTCGGCCCCGGTGAGGCGCCGCCGGGAGGTCAGCTCCTCGAGCCGCTGCCACTGGGCCCGGTGGGCCATGAGGTACGCGTCGAGGTCCACCGGGGCAGCCTAACCGCCGATGGGCGGGCGTCCGCACGGGTTAGCATTCCCGGGTGAGCGACCCCGGGGGCTACCGCAGCTACGCCACCGATGACCTGGTCACCGGCGAGGGGGTCGCGGTCGAGGTGCCGGTCGCGAGCGTCGCGGCCCGGATGGCCGGCGGCGCGATCGACGTCTTCCTCGTGCTGGTCGTCCTGCTCATCGGGGTGTTCGTGTTCGGGGCGGTGACCGCGTCGACGTCGGAGGCGGTGCAGGGCATCGCCGCCATCCTGCTCACCAGCCTGGTCCTGATCGGGATGCCCGCCACGATCGAGACGGTCAGCCGCGGCCGGTCGGTCGGCATGCTCGCCCTCGGCCTGCGCGTCGTGCGCGACGACGGCGGCCCGGCCACGGCCCGGCACGCCCTGGTGCGCGCGCTGGTCGGCTACGTCGAGATCTACCTGTTCTTCTGCATCCCCGCGCTCGTGACGGCGATGATCCACCCGCGCGCGAAGCGGCTGGGCGACATGGCGGCGGGCACGGTCGTCGTCACCCAGCGCGCCCGGCTGACCCTCACCCCACCACCGGGGATGCCGCTCGCGCTCGCCGAGTGGGCGCGCTCGGCCGACGTGGCGACGCTGCCCTCGGGGCTGACCGTGGCGGTGCGCCAGTTCCTCGCCCGGGCGCCGGGGCTGACCCCGGCGTCGCGCAACACCCTGGGCCTGGAGCTGCTGCACTCGACGCTGCCCTACGTCAGCCCGCCGCCCCCGGGCCGCTACCACCCGGAGGTCGTGCTGGCCGCGGTCATCGCCGAGCGCCGGCGTCGCGACCTCGAGCGGCTGTGGCGCGAGGAGCAGCTGCGCGCCCGCGTCATCCCCGCCGACCCCTTCACCACCCCCCGCTGAATTCCCGACTGATTGCGAATCTCCCACCGCACGCGCCCGGTCCAGCCGCGCACAAGGGGTGGGAGATTCGCAATCAGTCGGTCACCGGGCGGGTCAGTGGGCGGCGAGGAGGGCGGCGTAGCCGGGCTTGACGACCGACTCGATGATCTCGAGCCGCTCGTCGAAGGGCAGGAACGCCGACTTCATCGCGTTGATCGTCGCCCAGCGCAGGTCGTCGAGGGTCCAGCCGGCCTCGTCGACGAGCAGCTGCATCTCGCGGCTCATCGACGTGCCGCTCATCAGCCGGTTGTCGGTGTTGACCGTCACCCGGAAGCGCAGCTTCTTGAGCATCGTGATCGGGTGTTCCGCAATGGAGTCCGCGGCGCCGGTCTGGATGTTCGAGCTGGGGCACATCTCGAGCGGGATGCGGCAGTCGCGCACGTAGGCCGACAGGCCACCGAGCACGGGGATGCCGTCGTCACCGGTCGTGATGTCGTCGACGATGCGCACGCCGTGCCCGAGCCGGTCGGCACCGCACCACTGGATCGCCTCCCAGATGCTCGGCAGCCCGAACGCCTCGCCGGCGTGGATGGTGAAGTGGGCGTTCTCGCGGCGCAGGTACTCGAACGCGTCGAGATGGCGCGTGGGAGGGAACCCGGCCTCGGCCCCGGCGATGTCGAACCCGCCGACCTCACGCTCGCGGTAGGCCACGGCCAGCTCGGCGATCTCCCGGCTGCGCGCCGCGTGCCGCATCGCCGTGAGCAGCGTGCGCATCCGGATGGGCGTGCCGGCGGCTGCCGCTTCCTCCTCACCCTCGCGGAACCCGGCCAGCACCGCCTCGACGACCTCGGGCAGTGACAGCCCACCCTCGATGTGCAGCTCGGGCGCGAAGCGCGACTCGGCGTAGACCACGCCGTCGGCGGCGAGGTCGAGGGCGCACTCGCGGGCGACGCGGGTCAGCTGCTCCTTGGTCTGCATGACGGCGACCGTGTGCGAGAACGTCTCGAGGTAGCGCACCAGCGAGCCCGAGTCGGCGGCGTCGCGGAACCAGCGACCCAGCTCCTCGGCATCCGTCGTGGGCAGGTCGGCGTAGCCGGACGCCTCGGCGAGCTCGACGACCGTGGCGGGTCTCAGGCCGCCGTCGAGGTGGTCGTGCAGCAGCGCCTTGGGGGCTCGGGCGACGATCGTGGGGGGCAGGTCTGCGGTGGGCTCGGGCACGGCCAACACCCTAGTAGCGACGCGCGCCGGCCCGCTCCGGCGTCGAGAGTCAGGCGATCCGGTCGATGACGATGGGCTTGCGCCCGACCGTGGTCCCCTCGGGGGCGATCGTCATGGCGCCCTGCAGCGCTGCCTGGGCCCGGTCGAAGCGGTCCGGCTCGTCGGTGTGCAGGGTGAGCAACAGGTCGCCCTCGTGCACCGGGTCACCCGGTTTGGCGTGCATCTCGATGCCGGCGCCGGCCTGCACCGGGTCCTCCTTGCGGGCCCGACCCGCGCCGAGCCGCCAGGCGGCCACGCCCACGGCATAGGCGTCGAGCTCGGTGAGCACGCCCGACGTCCCGGCCCGCACCTCGTGCCGCTCGGTGGCCACCGGGAGCGGTGCGTCGGGGTCGCCACCCTGCGCGGCGATCATCCGGCGCCAGGCGTCCATCGCGCGACCGTCGGCGAGTGCGGCCGCGACGTCCTGGCCACCGCGCCCGGCGGCATCCAGCATCTCCTCGGCGAGGCGCACGGTGAGCTCGACGACGTCGGCCGGGCCACCGCCGGCGAGCACCTCCACCGACTCGCGCACCTCGAGGGCGTTGCCCGCGGTCAGGCCCAGGGGCGTCGACATGTCGGTGAGCAGCGCGACGGTGTTGACCCCGGCATCCGTGCCGAGGTCGACCATCGTGCGGGCCAGCTCGGTGGCGTTCTCGCGCGTCTTCATGAACGCGCCGCTGCCGACCTTCACGTCGAGCACCAGCGCACCGGTGCCCTCGGCGATCTTCTTGCTCATGATCGAGCTGGCGATGAGCGGGATCGCCTCGACGGTGCCGGTGACGTCGCGCAGCGCGTAGAGCTTCTTGTCGGCCGGCGCCAGCCCCGATCCCGCTGCGCAGATGACCGCCCCGACGTCCTCGAGCTGCTCCATCATCGCCTCGTTGCTGAGTGAGGCCTGCCAGCCGGCCACCGACTCGAGCTTGTCGAGGGTGCCACCGGTGTGGCCGAGACCGCGCCCCGACAGCTGCGGCACGGCGACACCGAAGACGGCCACGAGCGGCGCGAGCGGGAGGGTGATCTTGTCGCCCACGCCACCGGTCGAGTGCTTGTCGGCGGTGGGCCGCGACAGCCCGGAGAAGTCCATCCGCTCACCACTGGCGATCATCGCGGCGGTCCAGGTCGCGATCTCGCGGCGCGTCATCCCGTTGAGCAGCACCGCCATCGCGAGCGCGCTCATCTGCTCCTCGGCGACGGCTCCGCGCGTGTACGCGTCGATGACCCAGCGGATCTGCTCGTCGGTGAGCTCGTGGCGGTCGCGCTTGGCGATGATGACGTCGACGGCGTCGAAGGATTCGCTCATCGGGACATCATGGCAGGGGCAGAGGCATGCTCGGCACCGTCAGGCCCGCTGGGTGTGACGGGTCAGTCGACGGGGGCGACGGCGTCGAGCACGTCGCGGCCGAAGGCCTGCGGCAGCACCTCGCGCATCGTCAGCACACCCTCGGGCGTCTGCAGCAGGGTGTCGCCAGTCCCGTTCTCCCACAACAGCTGTCGGCACCGCCCACACGGCATCAGGCTGTCGCCGTTCTGGTCGACGCACCACACCGCGACGAGTCGCCCGCCCCCGGTGGCGTGCAGCTGCGAGACCATGCCGCACTCGGCACACAGCGTCACCCCGTAGGCGGCGTTCTCGACGTTGCAGCCCGACACCACTCGGCCGTCGTCGACCAGCCCGGCCACGCCCACGCGGAAGTGGCTGTAGGGGGCGTAGGCGAGCGTCGTCATCCGCACGGCCTCGGCGCGCAGCGCGTCCCAGTCGACGCCTTGACCGGGACCGGGACCGGGACCGCGCACCGTGATGCCGTCCGCCACGTCGTCGCCGGTCAAAACGCCTCCAGCTCGCTGGACGTGGGCTCGGCGGGCGGGCGGCGCCGCAGCACCGCCACCGACGAGAGCAGCCGGGCCCCGAAGGTGATGGCGTCCTCGTCGACGATCAGGTCGCCCTGGTGCAGGTCGTAGGTGGGGCCACCGTGGCTGCGGGTGCCGAGCCGGGCCATCGCGCCGTCGGTGTGCGCGAGGTACCACGAGAAGTCCTCGCCGCCGAGCGACTGCGAGGTGGGCACCGGGTGCATCGCGCCGGCGAGCGAGGCGAGCCGGAAGGCCTCGATGCCGGCAGCGGTGTTGACCACCGGCGGCACTCCCCTGACCCGCTCGAGCTTGGCCTGCACCCCGTAGGGCTGCACCACCGCGTGCACGATCTCCTCGAGCAACGGACCCACGCTCAGCCAGGCCTGCGCGTCGAGCATCCGCAGGGTGCCCTGGCACTCGCCGGTCGACGGGATGACGTTGCTCGCGCGGCCCGCGCTGATGGTGCCCCACACCAGGGCCGCCCCGGCCCGGGGGTCGAGGCGGCGGGACAACGCGGCCGGCACGTCGGTGACGACCTTCGCGAGGGCGTAGGTGAGGTCCTCCGTGAGCTGCGGGCGCGAGGTGTGCCCGCCGCGTCCGTGCAGCGAGACGGTGACGTGGTCGCAGGCCGCGGTCAGCGGGCCCTCGCGCAGCCCGACCTGGCCGACGTCGAGGCTGGGGTCGCAGTGCACGGCGAACACGGCATCCACGCCGTCGAGCGCACCCGCGGTGATGGCGTCGTGCGCCCCGCCGGGGATGACCTCCTCGGCGGCCTGGAAGATCCCGCGCACGGCCAGCCCGCGCTGGATCAGCGCCGGCTCGCACTCCTTGAGGGCCAGCAGCGCGCCGAGCAGGGCGACGACGTGCACGTCGTGGCCGCAGGCGTGGCAGACGCCCGCGGTGCCTGAGGCGTAGTCGAGGCCGGTGCGTTCGCGCACGGGCAGGGCGTCCATGTCGGCGCGCAGCGCGACCCGGTGCTCGGCGTCGGGGGCGCCGATGTCGGCGAGCAGGCCGGTGCCGGGCAGCAGGCGCACCCCGACGCCCGCGGCATCGAGGCGGCGGGCCACGGTCTGGGTCGTGCGCACCTCTTCGCGGGACAGCTCGGGATGGGCATGGAAGTCCCGCCGGATGTCGATGAGCTCGGCTGCGAGTGAGGAGATGCGCTCGCCGAGTGCGGCGAGGAGGGCATCGTCGTTCATCAGGCCCCCAACACTACCCGGCCGCGACGGTTCGCTGGGCCGCCCACAGCCGTCCCACAGCCACGACTTCGTGCGAGGTGCTGGATGCCGTCACGCCGGGTTGGGTGCCCAGCCGGCCGCCCCGGCAGCCACCTCAGCACCCGCCACCTCGGGCACGGACGGGTTGGGTGCCCAACCGGTCGCCCCGGCAGCCACCTCAGCACCCAACTCCAGCGGCTGGGATGCCGTCAGCCGCGGGACGCCTTGTACGCGTCCCACCGCTGGGCCATGCCGCTCATCTCGCGGATGACGAACTCCATGAACTCGACCGACAGCTGCATCCGCTCCCCCGCCCGGGTGTCGTCCCCGAGGGTGCCGCGCGCCTCGACCAGGGCCGCGAGGATCGGCCGGTAGAGCTGGTCGGTCTGCATGAGCACGTCGTGCCACGCGTCGTCCATCACGACGTAGACGTCGCGACGGGAGCCTCGCTCTCGCTCCCGCCGGATCATCCGCACCTGGGTGAGGTAGCGCACCGCGCCGGAGACGCCCGCCGGGCTGACCTCGAGCAGGGCGGACAGCTCGGCGGAGGTGAGCCGGCCCCCCTCCGTGGCCATCAGTGCGGCGAACACGCGCGCGGGCAGGCGCGCCAGCCCCGCATCGGCCAGGGCACCGCCCAGGTGCTCGACGACCTCGTGGAGGTGCGGGTCGGCCAGGTCGGTGACCGCATCGCCGACGCCGCCGCCACCGGGGCCGCCGCCACCATCAGAGGCTGCGGCGCCGGCGCTTGGCGTTGGCGTTGACGTTGCCTCCGATGCCGGCCGCGGCATCCGGGGCGCGGCGACGCCCCGGCGACGTGGCGGAGGAGGACGGCATACGCGGAATTTACACCATTCACAGATTTCTGAAGCAGGTGTAGCGTGACCAACATGCCTGATGTGATCTCCGTCTCCGGCCTGCACAAGTCGTTCGGCCACACCGTCGCGCTCGACGGTCTCGACCTCACCGTGCGCGAGGGCGAGGTGCACGGCTTCCTCGGGCCCAACGGCTCGGGCAAGTCCACCACCATCCGCATCCTGCTCGGCCTGCTGCGCGCCGACCGCGGCTTCGCGACCGTGCTGGGCCGCGACCCCTGGCACGACGCCACCGAGCTGCACCGCCAGCTCGCCTACGTGCCCGGCGACGTCGTGCTCTGGCCGAGCCTGAGCGGCGGCGAGGTCATCGACCTGCTCGGCCGGCTGCGCGGCGGCATCGACGAGGACCGCCGCACGCGGCTCGTCGAGCGCTTCGAGCTCGACGAGACCAAGAAGGGCAAGGCCTACTCCAAGGGCAACCGGCAGAAGGTCGCGCTCGTCGCGGCGCTGGCCAGCGGGGTGCCGCTGCTCGTGCTCGACGAGCCGACGGCCGGGCTCGACCCGCTCATGGAGGAGGTCTTCCAGAGCGAGCTGACGGCGCTGAAGGAGGAGGGGCGCACCGTGCTGCTCTCGAGCCACATCCTCAGCGAGGTCGAACGGGCCTGCGACCGCGTCAGCATCGTGCGCGCCGGCCGCATCGTCGACAGCGGCAGCCTGGCCGAGCTGCGCCACCTCACCCGCACCCGGGTGCACGCGGTGCTGACCACGGCCCCGACCCTCAAGGAGGTCAAGTCGTGGCGCGGCCTGCACGACGTGGTGGTCGACAACGCCGACGTGCGCTGCTCGGTCGATGCCGAGCACCTCGGCGAGCTCGTCGCCACCCTGGGCAGCCGGGGCGTCGAGAGTCTCACCTGCCAGCCGCCCACCCTCGAGGAGCTCTTCCTCGCCCGCTACCAGGCCGCGCCGGATGCCGGTGACGCGCCTGCCGCTCCCGGCTCGCCCCGCGCACCCGGCTCGCACCGCCCGACGCAGGAGCAGCCGGTATGACCACGGCCACCGCACCCGCTCCACCCATCGCCCCGACCATCTCGCTCGGCACCCGGCTCGCCGGTTACTCGCACCTGCTGCGCCTGGCCTGGCGGCGCGACCGCATCCTCATCCCGAGCAGCGTGCTCGGCCTGGTGCTGCTGTCGGTGGGGTCGGCCCAGGCGACGCTGGCGCTGTACCCCACCGACGAGTCGGCCTCCGAGGGGCTGGCCGGCGTGCTCAGCAACCCGTCGGTCATCGCCCTCTACGGGCCGGTCGCGTCCAACACCGCCGATGCGCTGGCCGTGTTCAAGACCGTGATGATGGGCGCCTTCCTGACCGCTGTGCTCGGGTTCGTCGTCGTGCGCCGGCACACCCGCACCGAGGAGGACGAGGGGCGCCTCGAGCTGCTCGGCGCCGGGGTGGTCGGCCGGTGGTCGGCCCTCGCGGCTGCCGTCACCCTCGGCACCGTCGCGGTCGTCGCCGCGAGCGTGCTGTCGGGGATCGGCCTGGCGGCGCTGGGCATGGACCCGCTGGGCAGCGTGGCCTTCGCCGTCTCCTGGCTGACGGCGGGGCTGGCCATGGTGGGCGTCTCGGCGGTCGCGGTGCAGCTCGCCTCCACCACCCGTGGCGCCGCCGGGCTCGGGTTCGGCTTCCTCGGCGCGATGTTCGCGCTGCGTGCCCTCGCCGACTCCGCCGACTCCGGCACGTTCGTGCACGGCTTGGGCTGGCTCTCGCCGCTGGGCTGGGCCGGCCGGGTCGAGGCCTACGGCGCCAACCGCACCTGGCTGCTGCTGCCGGGGCTGCTCACCCTGGCCGTGGGAGTCGCCGTGGCCGTCGTCCTGCTCGACCGCCGTGACCTCGGCGCCGGGCTGCTCCCGGCCCGCAACGGCCCGGCCGGGGCCGGGCGGATGCTGCAAGGGCCGTTCACGCTGGTCACCCGGCTCGCGCGCGGCACCATCATCGGGTGGACGATCGGCATGGTCCTCGGTGGCCTGGTCGTCGGATCACTGCTCGGCTCCGTGTCCGACATGGTCGACGACCCCGCCATCCGTGACCTGCTCGAGAAGCTCGGCGGCACCACCGGCGCCATCGAGGACGTCTACCTCGCCACCGAGATCCACTTCGTGGCGGTGGCCGTCGCCGCGGCCGGCATCGCGCTGGTGCTGCGGTTGGTCGGGTCCGAGAGGTCGGGCCTGGGCGAGGTGGTGCTGTCCACCCCGACGAGCCGGCTGCGCTGGTTCGGCGCCCACATCGTGCTGCCGGTGGTGCTGACCGCCCTGCTCATGGCGCTGCTCGGCGTCGTCGTCGGGCTGGTCGGGCCCACCACCAGCCCGGCCGCACCCGAGATCGGCGCCTCGGTGGGGGCGACGATGGCCGCCCTGCCCGCCATCTGGGTGATGACCGGAGTCGCCGCGTTCCTGGTGGGCGCCCTCCCCCGGTTCGCCCCGTTCGCCTGGGGCGTGCTGCTGGTGACGTTCATGCTCACCGAGATCGGCCCGCTCACGAAGCTGCCCTCGTGGCTGATCAACGTCTCGCCGTTCACGCACCTCTCGCCGCTGCCCGGCGGCCAGTTCGAGGTCGTCTCGGCCGGCATCCTCACCCTCGTGGCCCTGCTGCTGGTCGGCGCCGGCTACTGGGCCTACCACCACCGCGACGCCGTCTGACCCCGGCCCACCTCCCGGAGCACCCCACGGCCCCAAGGGCCCTGCACCTGGGGCGGAAGCGGTGGTGGCCCGGGGGTGTCGCGACCGCAACCGTCCACGCCCAACCCCGCGCCTCAGGCGGCAGGGCCCGGGGGTGTCGCGACCGCAACCGTCCACGCCCAACCCCGTGCCTCAGGCGGCGTGGCCAGCGGTAGCTGTGTCCATGGCGGCGTGCCAGGCTGCGTCGATGCCGTCGGGGTGGGCCTGATGAGCGCGTCGTGCGGCGTCTTCGGTGTGTTCGGCGGCAAGGGTGAGGTCGTGGATGGCCAGGCGCCGGTCGGCCTCAGCGTCTGCGGTGACTGCGGCGACCAGCTCCAGCAGACGATCCTTGGTCAGGGGTGGCGGGTCGTGTTCGGCGCGTTGCCGCGCCAGCCATTCCAGATGACGGTCATACGAGCCCGGGCTCAGGTCCCAGACCACGTACCGGCCCCACTCATCGGGTCGGTTCCGGACGTGCGCCCACAACCGGTGGATGTGGATGAAGGTGTGGTGCTCCTCGCAGACCAGAGCCCCGTTCTCGATCTCGGAGAGGCCGCCATCCGCCCAG
The DNA here is from genome assembly GCA_963800505.1 of uncultured Actinomycetota bacterium. GTDB lineage: Bacteria > Actinomycetota > Actinomycetes > Actinomycetales > Dermatophilaceae > Fodinibacter. The sequence goes on along the minus strand of CAWDBL010000020.1, from coordinate 34,535 downwards.
TGCAGCACGTGATGCGCGCGCGTCCAGGCGGCAGGTTTGCAGCACCCGGGAAAGGTGCAGGTGCGGTCACGGCGCATCAACCGGCGCCGCTGCGCCCGGGTGAACAACCGCACCAGCCGCCCCTGGTCCAGCTCTTCCCCGGCGGTGCCGAGCACGTACGGCACCAGCGCCGCGTCACACGCCACCCGGCGCAGCACCTCCGGCGAGAGCAGCACCCCCGTCGCGGTCGATCCGAGGACCTCACCGGCCCCGGTCATTTCCTGCAGGTCACTCAAGGCCACGCTGACGTGCAGCACCGCCCCGCCCAGCCCCGGGCCCTCAGCACCCGCGTCGTCCAGGGCCCGCCCGCTCATGGCGCGGCACACCTCGGTAAGCGCCTCCACCCGGCGCTGCCCGGCCGGGCGAAGGTCGCGCGCCCCCGTCTCCTCGTTCGGGGCCGGCTTGGCCATCGGCCCGATCACCGCTTCGAGGACGGCGGCTTGTTCCGGGGTCATCACCAGCTGGTACTCAGTGACGTCACCGGACTCCACCAACGGCTGCGACAACCGCGCCACCGACGCCAGCCGGGCCTGCAGGTCGTCGAGCTCGCCGTCCAACCCGTACTCGGCCAGCATCCGCGGGCGCAGCTTGCGCATCTGGTTCGGCCCCCACGCCACCCCGAGCTTCAACAAGGCCGTCGTCACGGTGGGCATCGCCTCCGGCACCAGACGCGGCTCCAACCGGGCGACCTCACCCAACGCGGTCAACGCCAGCGACGGCGAGACGGTGCCGTCCTGCACCCCAGCCCACACCATCCCCAAGGGCGACCCTGGGTCGGGCTCCGCCGCGGCATCCGGCGCCAGCGACCCACCCGCCCGACCTGCGTTCGCGACCTCAACGGCGAGCCTGGCCACCGGGCCGGCGCCGCCCTGCCGCAGCGAGGGCGCGTGATCCCGAACCCACGCGTGCGCGTTCACCCCCGCCTGCGACACCACCCCCCGCCGCACTGCCTCGGTGGCGACCACGGCCCGCGCCGCCCCACCCTGCGCCACCACCGCGTCGAGCTCACCCATCAGCTCACTCAGCTCGTCATCGCCGGCCTGATGCACCACACCCGCCAGGTCGGCGAGCGCCTCCCGGGCAGCCCGCACCACCACGCGCCGCTCCGCGAGGCTCGAACCGTTGGTGACCATGGTTCATGATAACCGAACATACGTTCGAAGCGCAAGCCATCCAACAATGACCGCGTAGACCGATCGCTAGACCGACCAGACCCGCAGAGCCCTCGACACATTGCGCTTTTTTCCCACCCGGGGGCCCGTCAGCCCCCCTCCAGGTGGGAAATCCGCAAGAAGTCGGGAAGGGCCGGGTCAGGTGAGGTCGGTGCACCCCTTCACCGGATGCCGGGAGCAGCGTCGCGAGGCTCGCGAAGTCACCCACGTCGTCCCACGAGAAGGGGGCGGGCACGACGACGACGCGACCGGCATCCGGCGCAGGCTCGGCCACGGCGTGGTCGATGGCGATCTTCGTGAGCCCGGCCCACGAGGTCTCGAGCAACGACGGATCCGCGGCGATGGCCCGCAGCCCCGCCGCCGAGTCAGGGTGCCACTGCGCCAGCAGGTCGAGCACCGTCGAAGCCCGCGCCACGAACATCCTCCCCTCACCAAGCTGCCCTCGTGGCTGGTGAACTCTCGCCGTTCAGCCACCTCTCGCCGCTGCCAGGCGGCCAGCTCCCGGTCGTCTCGGCCGCGGTGCTCACCAAGGTGGCCCTGCTACTCGTAGGCGCCGGCTACCCGGCCTACCACCACCGCGACGTCACCTGACCCGCATCGTCCCGACTTCTTGCGAATCCCCCACCCCTCGGGAGCCCCCTGACCGGCGTCGTCCCCGACTTCTTGCGAATCCCCCACCCCTCCGGAACCCCCTGACCGGCGTCGTCCCCGACTTCTTGCGAATCCCCACCGCCGGAAAGGAGGCGATCCGCACTAGGTCGGGGCAGGCAGGTATCCCGATCGGCCGGACAGATCCGGCGGTGGTGCGCAATGCTGGTGCGAGCGCGCGCCGCTACCGGGCGAAGTGGGGGCCGCGTCGCGCCGGATGGCAGGGTCCGCGCACGCGGATGACATCGTCATGAGGGGTCACGATGGTCACGACGTCACGCACCACCATTGTCCCGCGACTGCTGGGGGTGAGCGTCGCCTGCGTCGTGGCGTTCCTCGCGCCGGCGGCAGCCGGCATCCCTGAGGCCCGTGCGGCCGATGCCCCTGCCTGTGCCACGGCCGCCTTGCTGGTCAGCCGGGGCCTGCCGCGCCAGGCGTTGGCGCTGTTGGCCACGCCTGGGGCACCGACGTGCCCGGATGCCGCGTCGGATGCGACCACGGCGATCACCCAGTCGGCGCTCGACGCGACGGCGGCAGAAGCGTTCGCCAAGGACAAGAAGTGGGAGTCTTCCGAAGCCAAAGCGGTTGAGGCCCTTCGGGCGGACCGCGACAACAGTGAGGCCGACCAGCTGCGAACCCAGGCTTCTGTGGAGGTAGAGAGGGCGAAGGCGGGGTTGGCCGCCGAGGCGGAGGCCAAGAAGTCCTGGTTCGAGAAGCTGCAGGAGCAGTGGACCAGCTTCTTCGACCACCAGCTCACCCCGGTGGGCGGTCTGCTCCTGCCGTTCCTGGGCGTCCTGTTCGGGCTCGTGGTGCTGGCCCGCCTGGTGGTGCTGGCCGTGCGTCGGTGGCCGGCAGCCGATGACCTGCCGCAGGGCGAATACCGCCCGAAGGACGTCATCCGCTCGTCCATCCTGGGCGGAGGGTTGCTCTCGGTCGGAGCGGCCAGTCTGCTGGCCTCTCTCGTTGCTGCCGACGCTGGCTCGCACCCCCTGTCCGAAGCCCTGACCTGGGTGACGCTGGTGACGACCGTGCTGGCGGCCGGGTGCGGCGGCTGGACCGCATGGCGCATCAAGCAGCGCGAGGTACGCCAGGCGCGGCCCTGGGCCGCACAAACGCGTCGCGCGATCACCTGGCTCAGCGTCGCTGCCACCCTCCTGGTGGTAGCCGGCCTCGTGATCCGGCTGGCTCCGGGCAACCAGATCTCCGATCCTCCGGAGCCGTTGGCGGTGCTGGGCCTGGCCGCCGTGCTCGCGATCCAGGGAGTGTGGCTGCTCGCGTGGTGGCTGGCGACACGCATCCGCCTGGACGTCAAGGGGCCGACCGCCGCTGCCGAGGTCGGCACCGTGGTCGCCGTCCTCTACGAGCTCGGCGCGGAGAAGCCGCGAGGCCTCGAAGTGCCCCGGGGTGCGGACGTGACGGCGCTGGACGGCGCGCTCGGGTCACTTCCGGAGAACCCGGTGCTCAAGGTGCTGAAGGACATCATCCGCAGCATCTCCGGGGTCACGCCCTGGACCGCGACGATCGAGGGCGACGCCACCGCCCGGGTGGTCACCGTGGTCCGGAACGGCAGGACCCTCGGCTCGGCCATCATCGACCCGACGCGGCTCGGGCTGACCCCCGAAGCCGACGCGGGCGCCGATGCCGACGACGCCGGGTCCGCGTCGGGCGCGAAAGCCTCGACCACGACCGACAAGACCGCCACACCGGACCGCACCCTGCAGATGGCCGCGGCGTTCGTGTTGGCCACGATGGCAAAGGAGCACCCCATCATTGCCCGTGGCCTGGCGGGCGCCACCACCTGGAAGAGCCTGGGCTACCAGTACGTCGGGTCGACGATGCAGCCTCCTGCGTCGGACCCCGCGGGGCTCGACCACAAGCGCGCACTCCTGGCCAGCGCCCTCGACGAGGACTCCGGCAACCGCGCTGCCCGGCTGGCTTTCCGCCACGTCATCGACCGCGACGCGAAGGACTGCCAGACCCTGTGTCGATACGCCACGTTCCTGAACGACTTCTGCGCAGACCTCGACGACCGCAGGAATGACTTCGACACCGCTGCCCTGACGTTGCGGGCGAGGTACACCCGCGCGCTCATCCTGGTCAACGCGGTGTATGCCCATGACCACGATGGCCACGAGACGGAGTCCGGTACCTGCGAGCAGGAGCTGGCTTCGCTGACCGAGGAGGCACAGGACGCGCTTACCGAGGTTCGCACACTGGTGAAGGTCGACCCGACTCCCGCCCCACCCGATCCGCTCGCGGAGTTCAAGGCACAGTTCGCAGACGACGTCGAAGGCGTCCGGTTCCTCGCTCGGTTGACCACCGACAAGCCGGCTCCGCGGAGCCCCCTCGGCATGTACAACCTCGGCTGCGCCTTCGCCTCGCGCCACGACGTCACGTGGCCGCCACCGAAGACCGCAAAGACACCCGATGATCAGAGCGCGACGGCAGTGACGACCGACAAGGCGGCCGACGACGCGACGGCCCTGGGGTGGCTCCAGCTGGCCTGCAAGGACGCGCGCAACAAGGGGTGGATCACCGATGACCCGCAGCTTGAGGGCTTCCGCCAGCGGCGGGCCTACCGCGGCGCCTTCCTCAGCGCCCCACGCACCGACTTCTTCACCCTCTCGACGGTGAAGCCCTTCGCCACCCGGCTCAGGAGCAGCGGGTACGGCGACGTGTCGCTCCTCCGGACCGCTGACCCGGTGGCGTTGTCGCCGTCCGTCACCGCCGACCCCAACGTCTGCGAGCAGCTCGTCGAGCTGGCCCGGCTCCGCCAAGGGCTGAGCTCCATCGACGGGTCCACCGAGGCGAACCCCCTGGCTCAGCTGCTGCAGGCCTTCACGGACGGGCCTCCTCCGAACCTGCCAGGGCTCCTGGCGGGGTGGACCGAGCTGGCGGAGGGCCTGGGCGACTTTCTCGAGGAGGTGACCACGCCGCTCGACGCCACCATCGTCCCTCTGGAACGCTGGGCGATCGAGATCCTCGACGAGCTGACCAGCAGCGGGCTCGCCCGCCGCGACTCGCTCGTCGCGCTCTCTGCCGACCGGCAGGGGACGCTCGCCGAGGAGATCGCCGCCACGCTGATGAGGAAGCACCAGCCTGGCGCACCGAAGGACACCGGCGACGACCTGGCCGATTACGAGAAGCAGCTGTCGATCGCCATCGCCGCTTGGTTCCGCCGCCCGTACGAGCCTCCGAGGGCACCACGCAGCTGAGTCGACCGCCCGCCACCCGTCCCCCGCCCCCGTGAGCGGGCAGCGTCAGGTGAGGTCGGTGCGACCTTCGGCCTTGAGGGCGTCGACGACCAGCTTGACGTCCTGGGCCCGCGCCCGCGTGGTCACGAGCAGGGCGTCGGGGGTGTCGACCACCACGACGTCGTCGAGCCCGACGATCGCGATGCGCCGACCGGCACCGGGCACCACCACTCCCCCGCCGTCGATGACCATCACGTCGCCCGGGTCGCCGAGCACGCGCAGTTCGCGGATGCCGTCACCCGCACCACTGTGGATGCCGTCCCCCTCGCCAGCGCGGATGCCGTCCCCCTCGGCGCCGCCAACCCCTTCACCGGATGCCGGGAGCAGCGTCGCGAGGCTCGCGAAGTCGCCGACGTCGTCCCACGAGAAGGGGGCGGGCACGACGACGACGCGACCGGCATCCGCCGCAGGCTCGGCCACGGCGTGGTCGATGGCGATCTTGGTCAGGCCGGCCCACGACGTCTCGAGCAACGACGGATCCGCGGCGATGGCCCGCAGCCCCGCCGCCAAGTCAGGGTGCCACTGCGCCAACAGATCAAGCAACGTCGAAGCACGCGCCACGAACATCCCTGCGTTCCAACGGAACTCACCCGACGAGACGTACGAAGCGGCGCGCACGGCATCCGGCTTCTCGACGAACTCGACAGCCCGCAGCGCGGTCGCAGCCCCCGGCAGCGCAGCACCGGTGCGGATGTAGCCGAAACCCGTCGCCGGCCACGTGGGGTCGACCCCGATCGTCACCAGGTGCCCCTCGCGCGCCACCAACGCCGCCTCGCGGATGACCAGCTCGAAGGCGGCCTGGTCGGGGATGACGTGGTCGGCCGCGAACGAGCCGATCACGGCATCCGGGTCACGGCGCTCGACCACGGCGGCGGCCAGGCCGATGGCGGCCATCGAGTCGCGCGGCGACGGCTCGGCGAGCACCTGGTCGGCGCTCAGCTCAGGCAGCTGCCCCCGCACCGCCTCGGCGTGCGCCGCGCCGGTCACGACCACGACCCGGTCGGCCGTCAGCGGCGCGAGCCGGTCGACGGTGGCCTGCAGCAGCGAGCGGCCGCTGCCGGTGAGGTCGAGGAGGAACTTGGGATGGCGCGCCCGGCTGAGCGGCCACAACCGGGTGCCGGCACCCCCGGCCGGGACGACGGCCCAGAAGCCGGGGATGCTGCTCACGGTCACCCGCCCAAGGGGAAGCTGTGGACGACGCGCCAGACGCCGTCGTTGTCGTGGTGGTAGAGCTCGACCGACGCGACGTGGAAGGCGCAGCGGAAGTCGGCCAGCGAGTCGAACGCGAGGTCGAGCGCCGGCTCGTCGAGGTGGTGGGCCACCGTGACGTGCGGGTGGTAGGGGAACTCGAGCCTGCGGCTCACCGGCCCCGTGCGCACCGCCCGCTCCAGCGCCTCACAGCTCGGGATGCCGCGCGAGACCTGGACGAACACCACCGGCGACACGGGCCGGAAGGTGCCCGTGCCCGAGAGCACCATGTCGAACGGCTCGGCCACGGCCGTGATCGAGTGCAGGTGCTCGAGGAAGCCGTCCATGAGGTCGGGCGGGATCGCCGTGGGGGGCAGCAGGGTCACGTGCGGCGGGATGGCCCCCGCCATGGGATCGCCGAAGTCCTCCCGGGCCTGCTGGAGGGTGGTCGACCAGGGCTCGGGGATGGTGACGGCGACGCCGTGATGCGGCATGGGCACGGACCCTACTCCGCCGCCGGGAGCAGCCCGACGGCGTCGCGCACCCGAGTCATCGTCCCCTCGGCGATGGCCGCGGCGCGCTCGGCCCCGCGGGCCAGGATGCGGTCGAGCTCGGCCGGGTCGGCGAGCAGCTCGGCCATCCGCTCGCGGAACGGCGTCACGGCATCCACCACCACCTCGGCGACGGCCTTCTTGAGGTCGCCGTAGCCGCGCCCCGCGAACTCCGCCTCAACGGCGGCCACCGGCGTGCCCGACAGCACCGAGTGGATGACGAGCAGGTTCGAGACCCCCGGCTTCGCCTGCGGGTCGTAGCGCACCTCGGCCTCGGTGTCGGTGACGGCCGAGCGGATCTTCTTGGCGATGCGCCCCGGCTCGTCGCTGAGCAGCACCAGGCCCTTCTCCGTCGACGTCGACCCGCTCATCTTCGAGGTGGGGTCCTGCAGGTCCATGATCTTGGCCGACTCCTTGAGGATGTACGGCTCGGGCACCGTGAGCACCGGCCCGAAGCGGGTGTTGAGCCGCTCGGCGAGGTCGCGGGTGATCTCGAGGTGCTGGCGCTGGTCCTCGCCCACCGGCACGAACGCCGCGTCGTACATCAGGATGTCGGCCGCCATCAGCACCGGGTAGGTGAACAGCCCGACGTTGGCGTTCTGCCCCTTGGCCACCTTGTCCTTGTACTGCGTCATCCGGTTCATCTCGCCGACGGCCGTCTGGCAGGCGAGCACCCAGGCCAGCTCGGGGTGCGGCCCGACGTGGCTCTGCAGGAAGACCGCGGAGGTCTCGGGGTCGACCCCGCCGGCGATGAACTGCGCCGCGGTGACCCGGGTGCGGCGCCGCAGCACCTCCGGCTCGGTCGGCACGGTGAGGGCGTGCAGGTCGGCGACGAAGTAGTAGGCGTCGAAGTCGCGCTGCAGGCCCACCCAGTTCACGAGGGCGCCGAGGAAGTTGCCGAGGTGGAGCGAGTCGCTCGTCGGCTGCATCCCGGAGAGGATGCGCGGGCGTGCGGAAGCGGGCGGAACAGGGGTGGGCATGCGCACATTGTGTCAGGGGTGGCGCACCTAGACTTCGCCGCATGGTCACCGTCGATCAAAGCTCCCGTCGTGTCTCGGACACCCACCGCGAGGTGTTCGGCAGTGACCCGCAGGGGGTGTGGTCGGCGCCGGGCCGGGTCAACCTGATCGGCGAGCACACCGACTACAACGACGGCCTGGTGCTGCCCATCGCGCTCCCCCACCGCACGGATGCCGCGTGCTCACCGCGCGACGACGACCTCCTTCGCGTGTGGTCGGTGCAGACCGACGAGCTGGTGGAGGTGTCGCTGGCTGACGTGGGGCCGGAGGTGCCCGGCGGGTGGGCCGACTACGTGGCCGGGGTGCTGTGGGCGCTGCGCGAGGCCGGGCACGAGGTGCACGGGCTCGACGTCACCATCGACAGCAACGTGCCGTTCGGGGCCGGGCTGTCGAGCTCGGCCGCCCTCGAGTGCTCGGTCGGTGCCGCCGCGAGCGACCTGTTCGGGCTGGGGCTGCTGGCTGACGATGCCGGCCGGGCGCGGCTGGCGGCGGCGTGCGTGCGCGCCGAGAACGACATCGCCGGTGCGCCGACCGGTGGCATGGACCAGTCGGCGGCGCTGTTGTGCCGGGCCGACCACGCGCTGCTGCTCGACTGCCGCAGCGGGGAGACCGAGCAGGTGCCGTTCGACCTCACGGGCGCGGGCGGGCGTCCCTCCCGTGACCAATTGGTCGATTCCGGGACGGGCGGCGAGGGCACCGCGACCGGTGAGGCACGGCATCCGGGCACGTGCTGCTGGTCACCGACACCAAGGCCGAGCACAGCCTCAACGACGGGCAGTACGGCCAGCGCCGGTCGTCGTGCGAGCAGGCCGCGGCCGAGCTCGGGGTCGACTCGCTGCGCGACGTCGACCCGAGCGATCTGGATGACGCGTTGTCGCGCCTGTCCGACGACGTGCTGCGGCGCCGTGCGCGCCACGTGGTCACCGAGATCGCCCGGGTGCGGGCCGCCGTCGAGGCCTTGCGGGCCGGTGACCTCGTCGAGGTGGGGCGGCTGTTCGACGAGTCGCACACCTCGCTGCGCGACGACTACGAGGTGAGCTGCGACGAGCTCGACGTGTCGGTCGAGGCGGCCCGGTCGGCCGGTGCCCTCGGCGCCCGGATGACGGGTGGCGGCTTCGGCGGGTCGAGCATCGCCCTGGTGCCGGCGGATGCCGTGGAGGCCACCACCCGCGAGATCGCCGAGGCCTTCGCCGAGCGCGGCTGGCACGAGCCGGTGTCCTTCGCCGTCACGGCCGGCGCCGCAGCCCGCCGCGACGCCTGACCCGCGCCTCGAACGTGGGTGAAGATCGTCGCCCAGCCGCTGGTTTTCACCCACGTTCGAGGAAGGGCGCGCTCGAGCTCCGGCTCAGAGGTCGTAGGTGACCGAGACCGGGGCGTGGTCGCTCCAGCGCTCGGCGTAGGAGGCGGCCCGCCCGACCTCGGCCCGCGTCGCGCGGGCGGCGAGCGGCGCCGAGGCGAGCTGGTAGTCGATCCGCCAGCCGGAGTCGTTGTCGAACGCCTGGCCCCGCCACGACCACCAGGTGTAGGGGCCCGGCCCCGGGCCGTGCAGGCGCCGGTGCACGTCGACGAAGCCGTGGGTGCCGATCCAGCCGTCGAGCTGCGCCTGCTCCTCGGGCAGGAAGCCGGCCTTGCCGCGGTTGCCCTTCCAGTTCTTGAGGTCCTCGACGCGGTGGGCGATGTTGAGGTCGCCGGTCAGCACGGCATACCGGCCGTCGGCGGCCCACGCCTCGAGCCGCGCCCCCACCGCCGCGAGGAAGCGCATCTTCTCGTCCTGCCGCGGAGTGCCCGCGTGGCCGGTGTGCACGTAGGCCGAGGCGACGGTGACCACAGCGGGGCCGTGCGCGCCCTCGACCAGCACGTCGGCCTCGACCCAGCGGCCCGACCCGGCGAACTCCTCCCCCACGTCGGTGCGCACCTCGGCGATCGGCCACCGCGACAGCACCGCCACGCCCGCTCGCCCCTTCGCGGTGCCGCTGGCGTGCGCCACGTGCCACCCCTCGAACGCCGAGCCGGCGAGCGCCTCGGCGAGCTGGTCGTCGTCGGCGCGCACCTCCTGCAGCGTCACGACGTCCGGGCCGCGGCCCCGAGCCACGCCACGCCACCGCGGCGGGCAGCAGCGCGGATGCCGTTCACGTTGGCGGAGACCAGGAGCACCGGCCCATCGTGGCAAGCGAGGGCGGCGAGAGGCAGGGCGGGGTCAGCGGCGCCGCGGCCGCCGGCTCGGCGGCTGGAAGGTTCGGCGGCTCGAGGGTTCGGGGGCTCGGCGGCTCGGCGGCACGGCAGGCGCGCCGGCCGTCAGCCGTTCGGCCAGTCGGAGACGCGCGTGAACTCGGCGTCGGGGGCGTCGGCGCGCAGCACGGCATCCCCGGCGGCGAGCCACACCCCGCTGGGAGCGACGGCCACCGCCACCTCACCCGCAGCAGGCTCGACCCGTCGACGCAGCGTCCCTTCCCGAGCTCGCCGTCGGTGAGCACCCCGACCACCACTCCCGCGCAGCCCGCGTCGAGCCAGGCCACGACGCCGGTTCCGCTCGAGCTCAGGGCGAGCGCCGCGCCGCCCTCGCGGGTCAGGGCGGTGCTCCAGCTGCCGCCGCCATCAGTGGTCTCCCGCAGGGTGCCGTCGCCGCACAGCGCGGCGGCGTTCGCGGAGTCGACGGTGACGAGGTCGAGCACCGGCGACCGGCCGGGGCAGGGGCGAACCGGGTCGGAGCCGGGGCGCTGCACCACCCGGGCGTCGCGCGGTGAACGCCCCCAGGTCGCCGCCGCCGAGCGCGGCCCGTTCCACGCCGCCCCACCGTCGGAGGTGGTCCACATCGTGTAGTCGCAGCGAGGGTCGCCGCCGACGGCGAAGGCCGTCGACGCGCCGTCGGGTCGCACCCGGGTCACCGACCCCGGGGCCGGGTGGGTCGTCCACGACTTCCCCCGGTTGGCGCTGACGTGCACGGCACCCGGCTCGGCGCACGTGCCGACGTCCACGGCCCACACCGCGTTCTTGCCGGCGGCCACGACCAGCCGAGTCAGCGGGCGGGGGCTGTCCACCGCGTCCGCGGCGGGGCTCGGGCTGGCGGATGCCGTGGTGGTCGGGGTCGGCGCCGGCGTGGGCGGGATGGACACCGGCGGCGGGGGCCACAGCGCCCACGTCACCAGTACGACGTCGATGACCAGCAGCATGACCAGGCCGATGGTGGGCCAGGCGCGGCGGAGGTCCATGGGGTCAGCATCCATGAGACACGCGCCACGACCAAGCAACAAGCCGTGGGCGCGCCCTCGGGGCTGCGCCGGGCTACCATGTGCAAGGCCGGGCCGCAGGGGGTTTTCGTCCACGTCAGTCCCGCCACGTCGACCCCGAGGAGAGCTGTGGAGCTGCAGGACTACCTGATGGTGGTTCGGAAGCGCTGGCGGGTGATCCTGTCGGTGGTCCTCGTCTGCGTCGGGCTGGCCGCTGCCCTCACCCTGAGCCAGACCAAGATCTACGAGTCGAGCACCCAGTTCTTCGTGTCGACCAGCGGCGCCGACGACAGCGGGGCCCTGCTCCAGGGCAGCACCTTCACCCAGCAGCGGGTCAAGTCCTACGCCCAGCTGCTCACCACGCCCCGCATCCTCGCCCCCGTCGCCGAGCAGGTCGGCCTCTCGGGAGACATCTCCAGCCAGGTCACGGCGACCACCCCTCCCGACACCGTGATCATCGAGGTCGCGGTGCGCGACGACGACCCCGCGCAGGCACAAGCCATCGCCCGCCGCGATCGCCACCGAGTTCCCGGCCGCCGTCGACGAGCTCGAGAAGCCGTCGGGCACCAAGGTGAGCCCGGTCAAGGTCACGGTCGTGCAGCCACCCACCACGCCGACGTCCCCGGTCAGCCCCAAGCCGTTGCGCAACATCGCCCTCGGTGGCGTGCTCGGCGTCCTGCTCGGCCTCGGGCTCGCGCTGGTGCGCGAGACGCTCGACAAGACCGTCAAGACCCAGGACGACATCAAGGCCGTCACCGACGTGCCGATCCTGGGCGCGATCATGCGCGACCCGGATGCCGTCAAGCGCCCGCTGATCGTCGAGGTCGACCCCCGCTCACGACGGGCGGAGGCCTTCCGGTCGCTGCGCACCAACCTGCAGTTCGTCGACGCCGCCGAGCACCCCCGCACCATGGTCGTCACCTCCTCCCTCGCGGGCGAGGGGAAGTCCACCATGGCGGCCAACCTCGCCCTGACCATGGCCCAGGGCGGCTCCAAGGTCTGCCTCGTCGAGGCCGACCTGCGCCGCCCCAAGGTGCTCGACTACCTCGGCCTCGAGGGTGCCGTCGGGCTGACCGACGCGCTCATCGGCCGGGCCGAGGTCTTCGACGTCATCCAGCCCTATGGCGGCACCAACATGTGGGTGCTCGGCGCGGGGCCGATCCCGCCGAACCCCTCCGAGCTGCTCGGCTCGACGGCGATGCGCAGCCTGCTGGCCAACCTCGGGTCCCGCTTCGACTACGTCGTCATCGACAGCCCGCCCATCCTCCCGGTCACCGATGCCGTGGTGCTCTCCAGCCTGGTCGACGGGGTCATCGTCGTCGCCGGCTCCGGGGTCGTGCAGCGCGACCAGCTGGTGCACGCGCTGGAGAGCCTGGAGTCGGTCGCCTCCCGCGTGCTCGGGCTGGTGCTCAACCGGGTGCCGGTCAACTCCGCCGGCTACGGCGGCTACGGCTACGGCGCCTACGGCTACAGCAGCTACACCCCCGAGCTGCCCAAGGACGAGGCGACCAGGGCGGAGCGCAAGCGCGCCGAACAGCTCTGAGGCCCCGGCCGCGAGCCCGGCTCAGCCGATCTCGGCCCGCGCGGCCTCGCGCAGTGCCCGCACCACCGGGGCCAGCGCATCGTCGGCCTGGTGCGCCATCTGCTCGAACAGGCTGGCGGGCCGCCGATCGGGTCGACGAGGTCGACCCCGTCCTGGCGGGCGGGCACCGACCCTCGCCGCCGCGAAGCCGCGGCGGCCACCTGGCGCACCCAGGTCGCCTCACCGGAACCGGCCGCCAGCTCCGCTGCTGGCAGTTCGCTGAGAAGGTCGGCGAGATCGCGCAATGTCACGGTGCGCGCCAAGGCCGCAGGGTGCAGGCGGGCCGCCACCGCTCGGTGCTCGCGGGCGGCCGCCACGACGAGGTCGACGTCGTCCAACAGCTGCTGCCGTCAGCTGCCGTGCGGCGAAGCCGTCCGCGTCGATTCCCCTCTGCTCGCAGTTGCGCCCGCGTACCAGGGTCCATGTCACGACCCACCAGGGCACTGGTGCCGGCACTGGTCACCACGATGCCGGTGTCGCGCAGCTCGTGCCGCAGCCGTCGCTCGAGGTAGGGCGAGCGGCAGACGTTCCCCGTGCACACCACGAGCATGGATCCTGGCTTGCGCACTGCGTCCTCTCCTGTACGTTTGTCACCGGTACCACCGCCGGCAGGGGAGCGACGACAAACCGGCGTGTGGGACATCGATCACATCTGCCGCTTCCACCGACCGCTGACGTTCGCCAACGCCTACGTTGTAACCGTTGTTACCCGTGGGCTGCAAACCCGAGGATCCCTGCCGTGACGTATGCACCGTGGATGCCGCTGGGCCACAGACCTGCCCGCGGCCTGCGCACCCGGCTGCTCTGGACCGCCCTCGATGCCGGTGTGTGGGCGGCAAGCCTTGCGGTCGCCCTGTGGCTGCGCCTGGACTACGAGATCACCGAGCTCTACGCCGCACCCCTGGCCGCGGGCGCCGGTGTGCGTCATCGTCGTGCACGTGAGCGTCGGGTGGTTGTTCGGCCCGTACGCGGTGGGCCATGAGCTGGGCTCCTTCGAGGAGACCGCCGAGGTGGCCCGTGCCGCCTCGGTCGCGGGCTTCACGCTCGCCGTGCTCACCCTGCTGCTCGAGTCTGGTCGAGCTGCCGCGCACCGTGCCGCTCATCGCCCTCGCCCTCGCCGTCATGGGCATGTTCGCGGCCCGGTTCCTCATCCGCTCCCGGCGCACGCACCAGGCCGTGCGCGGTGACAGCACCAAGCGGGCCATCATCTTCGGCGCCGGCTCGGGCGCTCGCATCCTCATGCAGAGCCTGGTGCGCGACCCGGCCAGCGGCATCGTTCCCGTCGCCCTGCTGGATGACGACCGCGGCAAGGCCCGGCTGCACTTCTCCGGAGTCCGGGTGCGCGGCACCCGTGACGACATCGCGTGCATCGCAGCGAAGTACGCCGCCACCACCTTGGTGATCGCGGTGCCCAGTGCCACCTCAGAGACCGTGCGCGAGCTGTCGGCGCTGGCTCGCGAGAGCGGCCTCGACGTGCTGGTGCTCCCGCCGGTGCGCGAGCTGCTGGGCGGGCGGCCGACGGCATCCGACCTGCGCAACCTCGACGTCGCCGACCTGCTCGGCCGCCAGCCGGTGGACCTCGACATGGCCGCGATCGCCGACCACATCGGGGGCAAGCGGGTGCTCGTCACCGGCGCCGGCGGCTCGATCGGCTCGGAGCTCTGCCGCCAGATCGCCAAGTTCGGGCCCTCGCGGCTGCTCATGCTCGACCGCGACGAGAGCGGGCTGCACGCCACCCAGCTGTCGATCGAGGGGCGGTCGACGCTCGACAGCGACGACATCCTGCTGTGCGACATCCGCGACGTCGAGGCGCTCGAGGCGGCCTTCGAGCGCAGCCGGCCGCAGATCGTCTTCCACGCCGCCGCGCTCAAGCACCTCACCATGCTCGAGCACCACCCGTCCGAGGCGTTCAAGACCAACGTGCTCGGCACGCGGAACGTGCTCGAGGCTGCCCGCTCGGTGGGCGTCGAGACCTTCGTCAACATCTCCACCGACAAGGCGGCCCGGCCGACCTGCGTGCTGGGCTGGTCCAAGCGGGTCGCCGAGCGGCTCACCGCCAGCTTCAACGGCCGAGGGCTGCGGTCGCTACGTCAGCGTGCGCTTCGGCAACGTGCTGGGGTCGCGCGGCTCGGTCGTTCCGGCGTTCCTGGAGCAGATCAGCCGCGGCGGCCCGGTCACCGTCACCCACCCCGACGTCGAGCGCTTCTTCATGCTCATCCCCGAGGCCTGCCAGCTCGTGCTCCAGGCCGGCGCCATGGGCGGCGGCGGCGAGGTGATGGTGCTCGACATGGGCTCGCCGGTGAAGATCGTCGAGGTGGCCCGCACCCTCATCGACCTGTCCGGCCGCACCGACGTCGAGATCGTCTACACCGGCCTCAACCCCGGCGAGAAGCTCACCGAAGAGCTCTTCACCCCCGGCGAGGAGATCGAGCGCTCGGCGCACCCGCTCATCTCCCAGGTGTACGTGCCGGCCCTCGAGCCGCGGCACGTCGAGCTCCACGAGGGGCTCGAGGACGTCGAGATCCGTGAGTGGATGCACCGCCGCGGGGGCGTCGCGCTCTCGAGCATCGCCTCATGACGTCTCTCGGAGTTCCTGATGCAGACCCTCGTGATCTCAGCCGTCGTCACCGGCGTCGCCTGCTATCCGGTGCTGCACCTTCTCCGCCGGGCAGGCCGGCTCGACATGCCGAACAGCCGCTCGTCGCACGCGGTCCCGACGCCGCGCGGAGGCGGCCTGGCGCTGCTTGCCGGGGTCGCCGCCGCGGCCTGGCTGGCAATGCTGCTCGCCGGGCCGGAGCTGGTCCACCGCGACCTGGGCAGCCGTGGTCGGCTGTTCAGCCCTGGCCCTCGTGGGCCTGATGGATGACCTGCACGGGCTGGCCGCTCAGCCCCGCCTCCTCGCCCAGGCGGCCGTCGGGGCTGGCTGTGGGCGCCGCCATTGGGGGTTGGGCCGGTGCAGTCCTCGGTGCAGTCGTCTTCCCGGCCGCGGTGAACATGGTCAACTTCATGGACGGCATCAACGGCATCTGCGCCGGGCACGCCGTCGTGTGGGGTGCTGGTGCCCTCGCAGCCTCGGCCTACGCCGGCAATGACGTCCTGACGGTTCTCGGGGCGCTGTCGCTCGGATGCGGCCTGGGGTTCCTGCCGTGGAACGTCCCGAAGGCACGACTCTTCCTCGGTGACGTCGGCAGCTACCTGATCGGTGGGCTCGCTGGGGCGGGCGTGCTCGTCGCGATCACGGCGCTCCTGCCCTGGGGTGACGCCTCAGCGGCGTGGCCCCTTCTCGGGTTCGTGTGTGGGCCCTACCTCCTGTTTGCCGTCGACACCGCGACTGCGCTCGCCGGGCGGGCGGCTCGGGGCGAGCGCCTGTTCGTCGCTCATCGGGGTCACGTGTACCAACGGCTGGCCCACGAATCCGGCCTGCCGCACTGGGTCGTCTCTCTGCTCGTGACCGCGCTCTCGGCGGTTGTGACCTTGTCATTCCTCGCGGGCTGGGTCGTCGGCCTTCTCGTCGCAACGTCAGCTTCCGCCGCCTATCTCATGTCCCCGCGCCTGTTCCGTTCGCGGGTGACCGTATGAATCTGCGAGTCCTCATGGTGAGCCAGTGGTACGACCCCGAAGGTGGATCGGCTGCTCAGGCTGGAGTCATCGCGAGGTCGCTCAAGCGCCACGGCGTCGACATCGAGGTTCTGACCGGCTTTCCGAACTACCCCAGCGGCGACCTGGCTCCTGGTTACCGAGTTCGCCCCTACCAACGAGAGGTCATGGACGGGGTGCCGGTCCACCGGGTACCCCTATGGCCCAGCCACGACTCTCGCGCCAGCCGGCGAGCGGCGAACTACCTCAGTTGGGCGGCTAGTGCGTCGGTGATGGGAGTCCTGAAGGCACCGCCGTCGGATGCAGTGCTCGTGCACTCGACCCCTGCCACTGCGGGGATTCCTGCGGTGGCACTGCATGCTGTGCGCAGAATGCCGTTCGTCGTGCACGTCCAGGACCTTTGGCCTCAGACCGTTCTCTCATCGGGCTTTCTCCACGACGGGCGCCGGGGGCGAGCCGAGAAGCCACTCCACGCCATGTGTGACGCCATCTACCGCCGCGCTTCGGCGATCGCCGTGACTTCTCCCGGCATGGCTCCCCTGATCTCTGCACGCGGCGTCCCCGAGGACAAACTGCACCTCGCGGCGAACTGGGCCGACGAGTCCGTCTTCAAGCCGGTGCCCAGGAACGAGGGGCTCGCTCGAGAGTTCGGCATGAGCCGGCCTTTCACCGTGATGTACGCCGGCAACTTTGGCCCCTACCAGGGGCTCGACACGCTCCTCGACGCCGTGGAACGACTGCGGCACCGAACCGACATCGGGGTTGCCCTCGTCGGCGGAGGCGTCCAGGAGAACTGGCTCCGGGACGAGGTCCACCGCCGAGGGCTTGATGCCGTCACGTTCGTCGGCCCTCGACCCTTCTCCGAGATGACCGACATTCTTGCCCTGGGCGACGCTCACCTGGTCAGCCTCCAGGACCTGCCCATCTTCCGTACGACGCTCCCGAGCAAGCTGCAGGCGACTCTCGCGGCGGGGCGCCCCATCGTGGGGGCGCTCGTGGGCGACGCCGCCGACGCGGTGCGGGCGTCCGGCGGAGGCGTGGTTGTGTCACCGGGCAATGCTGAAGCCCTTGCGGGCGCCCTGGTTCGGTTCGCCGACATGCCGCCGAACCGCCGCGAGGCCATCGGCCGGGCGGGCCGAGACCACTACCTGGAGAAGTACAGCGAACATGCCTCGTCAGGCGTCCTGGTGTCCCTTCTCGAACAGGCTGCTCGCGGTGCCACCCTCCCGGTGACGCGATGAACAGGGCTGTGGCTGTCGTGGGTGCGTCTGGCTTCGTGGGCTCGGCCTGCGCCTCCGCGCTCGAGCAGGCTGGTTTCCGGGTCATCCGGGTTCGTGCTCCTCGGTTGACCACGGACGACCCGCACTCCGCCGAGGCACAGAGCGCAGCGACGGAGCTCGCGGAAATGCTGCGAGGCGCTGAAGCAGTCGTCAACTGCGCTGGAAACCCCGATGCCTCGTCAGGCGACTACGGGTCCCTGGTTGCGGCGAACTCCGTCCTTCCGGGAGTGGTCGGCGCGGCCGCTCGACAGGCGGGCGTGCCACGGTACGTCCACGTGAGCAGCGCCGTGGTCCAAGGTCGGCGACCCGTGCTCGACAGCACTGACTCCCTTGATCCTTTCTCTCCCTACGCCCGGAGCAAGGCTGCCGGTGAGGGCACCGCTCGAAGCCAGGGACCAGCTCTAACGACCGTCTATCGGCCGCCGAGTGTTCACGGGCCGACCCGCCGAGTCACCAGGCAGCTGTCGCAGATTGCCCGTTCGCCCGCGAGCACGGTGGCGCGCCCTGGGACGGCGCCCACGCCCCAGACCCACATCGACAACGTCGCCGATGCCCTCGTTCTGCTCGCCACGTCGGCCACGCCGCCCCCTGGCACCGTGCACCATCCGTGGGAGGGGCACACGACGGCCGACCTTCTCCGACTGCTCGGCGAAGGTCGATGCCCGCGGCTCATCCCCAGGCGGATGGCGCACGGAATCCTGGCGGCCGCAGGCGCCCTCGCCCGAGTCCTTCCCCGACTGCAGCCCTACGCGCGTCGCGTCGAGATGACTTGGTTCGGGCAATCTCAGGCTCCGAGCTGGCTCACCGAGCAAGGATGGCAACCACTGACCACCGAGGCCGACTGGCTGGCCCTCGGACACGCGACCAGAACCAACACCAGCCCTGCATCCAGGAAGCCCCACGATGACTAACACCACCGGCCCTGCCTCACCGTTCTCCGGAGCCCACATCACCATCACCGGAGGCACTGGATCGTTCGGATCCACGATGGCTCGGCGTCTCCTTTCGCGCGACGTGGGCGCGCATCAACGTTCTCAGCCGCGACGAGGCCAAGCAGGACGAGATGCGCCAGCGCCTCGGCGACCCTCGAGTGAAGTTCTTCGTCGGTGACGTTCGCGACTACGACAGCGTGGCCGACGCTGTCACAGGCGCCGACTTCGTCTTCCACGCCGCAGCCCTGAAGCAGGTGCCGTCGTGCGAGTTCTTCCCCGATCAGGCCGTCAAGACCAACGTGATGGGCAGCAAGAACGTCATCGACGCCTCGCACCGCAACGGCGTCCGTGCCGTGGTCTGCCTCAGCACGGACAAGGCGGTCTACCCGGTGAATGCGATGGGGATGTCCAAGGCACTCATGGAGAAGACCGCGCAGGCCTTTGCGCGTAGCCATCCGGATTCGGCGACGACGGTCGCGGTGACCCGCTATGGCAACGTCATGTACTCGCGCGGCTCGGTGATTCCCCTGTTCATCCGGCAGCTCGAACAGGGACGACCACTCACCGTCACCGAGCCGTCGATGACGCGCTATCCTGATGTCGCTCCAGGACTCCGTCGAACTCGTCGAGCACGCCTTCCTCCACGCTGCCCCGGGTGACCTGTTCGTCAAGAAGGCGCCCGCCAGCACCGTGTCGACCCTCGCCCGGGCCGTCTCCCGCGTGCTCGGCCACGGCGAGCCCGAGGTGCGAACCATCGGGATGCGTCACGGCGAGAAGATGTTCGAAACCCTCCTCACTCGCGAGGAGGTCATCCAGGCGACAGATCAAGGGGAGTACTTCCGGGTGCCGCTGGACGCACGCGCTCTCGACTACGAGGTGTACGTCGAACGGGGCGAGCACGGCGGCGCTGACGCACGGGACTACGACTCCACCACCACCAAGCTGCTGACCGTCGAGGAGACCGAACAGCTGCTGCTCACGATCCCGGAGATGCAGCATCTCGCCGACGCCGCAAGTTCGAAGCCGGGCAGCCCCCGAAGGGCCTCGTAGAGTGTTGAGTCTTTACTCAAGCCGGTCGATTGCTCGATTTGGAGTTGTCCAATGGGTAGGCCCTCTACATTTATCCGGCTCAGCTTCATGCACCCGTGAACTAGTGGGGTTCTCCGATGGTACGTACTGAGGCATCTCGGGGTGACACGGTAGCCCGCCCGAGCGTCCTCCTGATCCTCACCTCCCTTGCTCGCACCAGCGGGGGAGGAGTCAGCTTTGCGGCCGGGCTCACAAACTCACTACAGCCGGCGACGAAGCTTATGCTGGTTCTCCCCGACTCCCTTCCCGGGGCTCTGCCGGAGTCCGTGTCCGAGCTTCCCCTCCCTGCGCGTACGCCCCTTGGTGGGCTTTTGCCGCATTATCCGCGATTTTGTCTTCGCCTGGCGCTGGGCCAAGAGGTGCGAAGCTGATCTTGTCGTTCTGCCACATGAGTGGGGACTGCCAATAGGCCATGTGCCCCTCGTGAGTGTCGTCCAGAACGTCTACTACCTGACCCCGCCCAACGGTCGGCGAGGGTGGGCGAAGGGCGATGCTCATGTTCGTCGTCACCCGGATGACTGCGCCTCTTGCCACGACGACTGTGGCTGTCTCGGACTTCGCTGCAAGGGCGTGGTACGACAGCACGCGACGACCGGCGATAGTGGCGCGCCAGGGCGTCCACCCACGGTTCCGGCTCGCGGCCGCACCTGCGAAGTCTCACCTCGTAGTCCTGATGACTGGACCGCACCCCTACAAGCGACCAGATCTGGCCGAAGAGGTGGCACGAGGGCTCTGGTGGATGCCGATCCAAACCTGCGGGTCGTTGTTGTTGGTTTGCCAACCGCTCACAGGACCGTCTGGGAGACGCACGACCACCTTGCCCCCGATGCGCTGGCCTCGCTGTTCGGTATGGCCAAGGTCGTGGCTGTGACCTCGGAACTGGAGTCGTTTGGCCTACCCGCGTTCGAGGCGAGGAGCGCTGGGGCCAGCGTTGTCGTCGGCACCCCAATGGACGAGATGCTTGACCAGGATGAGGGTGTTTCGTCCACGAACCCAACGGCCCCAGACTTCCTCAGAGAGATCTCGACTGCCGTATCCGCTCCCCCTCCGCAGGTCACTTCTCGGTACGAATGGACCGCTGTCGCAAACGAGTGGGTAGAGCTGGTTGGGATGGTCGCGGGGGGAAACCCCCCTCGCATGGCGCCCAGCGCCACAGGGCAGTGACGCTCGGTATGCCCGATCAGCGAGAGGACTCGGTTAGGTTGAGGCGCATGGACGGGCCGGGCGAAGTCAAGAAACCAGCGCGACCAGTCCTTGGCCTCGTGACTCAGGGCTTTACGGAAGCTGGTGGCGTTGGCACGGTGTCTCGATGGTTGGCTTCGACACTGTCATCACGTGGGCTCGACGTGCGTGTGTACCAGTTGGCCCAGAGCAGTGCGGATGTCGGGGCCTGGTCCATGATTCATCCGTTGCGAACCTCAGGGCCGCTGATCCGCTGGGACAGCTCAGAAAACATCTACCGCGTAGGGGCCCGGGGCGCCGATTTCGAGTTCATGCGCTACCTGCCGCGCCGCGAGCTCACCGTGGCCCTGGACGAGTGTGACCTCGTGCAGGTCGTCGGTGGGTCTCCCGCCATCGGCTTTGCCGCCGCACGTTCTACCCGTCCCATCTCCCTGCAGATGGCCACCTTCATCGCGTGGGAGAGACCAAGCGCCACCCGGGAGCTCACCGGATTCCGAAAAGCCTGCTCGCGACTCAACTCTCCGCCAGCGGTATGGACCGAACGCCGTGCTTTGGGCGTCGCAGCCAAAGTGTTCATCGAGAATGGCGAAGCTCGCGATGAACTCAACACCGTGGTATCGAAGCCATTCTTGCTCCACCTGGGGGTCGACACGGACCACTTCGTGCCCGCTCAAGGCAATACATTGGGGCGCTATATCCTGTCCGTTGGAAGACTTTCGGAGTCCCGCAAGGGATACGAGCGCATGCTGTTTGCATACTCAGAGCTACGGAGAATCCTGCCGGAAGCACCACCACTTGTGCTGGCTGGCAAAGGGGGCCTGGCTCCTGCCGCATATCGCCTCTTGACCCAATTAGGTTTGGCACGCCACGTTGATGTCCGAAGTGACGTTGCAGAGGCAGATTTGGCACCTCTCCTGCAGGGTGCCTCCGTATTCTGGATGACCTCGTACGAGGAGGGGCTCGGCTTGTCTGCCGTAGAGGCAATCGCGTGCGGCGTGCCAGCCGTTGCCACCGAGACCGCTGGCACTCGCGTCTCTGTGATGGAGGAGGTGGGGGCGCTAGTGAGCCACTCTCCATTCGAGGCGGCCGAATTTGCGGCAGCCACGCTTCATATGCTGAGGACCGGAACGGAAATGCGGTCCGCCGCACGGGGGCGTGCTGTCGAGATGTTTGACACCGACGTAGCCATCCGCCCGTTTCTCGACGCTTACCGTCTGGCGCTCGCGAGCAAGTTCCCGGCGGACATCTTGTGGCACGATTAACTAAGAGCGAATCCTCCCCGCCCGCCGCGTTCGGGCGAGGCAGGGGCATGCTCGTCCACTTCGCCGTCGGCGGAGGCAACATTGCCGGTCTAGTTCTCGGTATTGGGACAGGTGTCCTGACTGCGCGAGCCCTCGGACCCTCGCTTCGTGGCGAGGTGGTCGCGGTCCAGACCTGGGCGGGAATGGCGGCGGTGCTGCTCACGGCAGGCGTCACCCAAGCGGTCGTAACCTACAGGGGGCCAGACGAGGACCTCCCAAAACCACTCGTACTTCAGGCGGCTGCTGCGGCCCTCGTCGGCTTCGGCTTGTTTGCGATCATTCGCTACGGGGGGCACGTTGCTGTGGCGAGCTGGGCATCCGTAGCGGGAGGAACCCTCTTGGTCTTTGGAGGTGTCCTCAGTTCGAATAACGCAGGGTTGGCTCAGCGGCAGCAAAGGATGACCGGAGGGTTCCAACTTGTTCGGCTGGCTCCACAACTTCTCGCGGCCGCCATGGTGGTCGCGTTGTCGTTGCGGAACAACCACTTACCAAAGGACTGGCTGCTCTTGCTGGGGACGGCAGTGGCCGCTTCCTCGTCTGTGCTTGCGGCTCAGATGTTTCGTCGGGCCGGTTATGGAAGATCAGGTCGATGGAAGCCTCCTAGCGGATTAGTGCTTGGCGCTCGCCAAGCATTCCCACTTGTCGTCGGATCGCAAGTGATCTATCAACTGGATCGTGTCATTGTGGCTGGCCGAATGGACAGCAGGAGCGTGGGCTTCTACGCCGTGAGCACGGCGGCCGCCGGTGCGTGCGCGCTGTTCGGTCAGTCAGTGGGAATGGTCACGTTCAGCCGACTCCGGGGGATGGATGACGCCTCCGCGCGCCGTTCTCTAATTCGGCGCGGCGTGGTGTCAGCACTCGTCATCACGAGCGTCCTTGCGCTGGTGCTCATAGTGGCGACCTCGCCCTTGATTCGCCTGTTGTACGGCGAGGACTTCCTGCCCGCGTCAGCCCCGACGCAGGTTCTGCTTTTGGCGTCAATTCCACTAGCCGCTGACTATCTGTTGGTTCATGCGGCTCTTAGCGTCGGCGCGGCGCGCGAAGCTGTGCACATCCAGTTGCTTGCCGGGGGCCTCACCGTCGGCCTCCTTGCCCTCGCGACGAGCTCGAACAATTTCACCCTCGTATCGGCGGTGTCAGTCGTCGCGTATACCCTTTCTGCCATCCTTCTCTATCGTGCGGTCATGAGGCACAACACGCTGGATGGAGTAGCAAATTGATGGCCGATCAGTCGAGTGCCAGAGTCAACCCCCTTCACGCGATAGTCGTGCACTGGGGCGATCCGACGATGACGATTGAACTCAGTGCAAGCCTTGCCAAGTTCGCCTTGATTGACGAAGTAGCAGTTGTCGCCAATGACCTGACTTTCCGCCCCGATGGCCTTGACCCGGCCGTTGACTGGATAGTCCCCCCGCGGAACTTGGGTTTTGCCGGTGGCTTTGACCATGCCGCCAGAAGTATTGGCTTCGACTCCGACTTCCTTTTATTGAACAACGATCTTCGATTTTCAGAGGAATGCGTTGCCACCTGCTTGGCAACGCTAGCGAATGACTCCGTCGGCATTGTTGCACCAGTGACAGTGAACGACGGGGGATTTCAGGGTGGTATCGGATCCGTGAGCACGATACTTTCCCGAGGGAAAATGCGGCCGCCCATATCCTCTTACCCTGCAGATGCCGGAGTGGGTGACTGGCGCAATGATGCTGGTCAAGGGGGAATGCTACGTCGTGGCGCCGTTCGACCTATCGTACTTCCTGTATTGGGAGGATGCCGATCTCTGCTTCCGAGCTCGCAAGGCGGGCTGGCGCGTGGTGGTGGCGAGCGAAGCTGAGGCGTGGCATCGCGGTGGCGCAACTGTGCCAACCCTCGGGTCATATTATTACGGGATGCGCAATCGGCTCTGGTTCGCGCGCCGGTGGCGGTCCCGTCCCCGCTTCCTGGCGCTTTCCGCGGTGTCGGTCGCCCTCATACTGCGGACCGCGGTCATCGACGTGCTAAAGCGGGGGAGTTTGCGGCGAACCCACATGTTAATGCGCGGGGTACTGGCCGGTTTTGACGCCCACCGTCCGGGCTCGTCGTTCCTGCGGATGAGCCGCGGGCGACTCAGTGGATGCGGTGGCAGTGAAACTGATGGGCAGTCGGTTCTTCGCGCTATATGTGTGCGCGGTCTCGACCTTCGCAGCTTACATTGCCTTGGAGACGTCGCTTCCGTGGATGGGAGGTGCGGCAGCGATCGTCGCGGTGTTGGTTGGCCGCCTGCATTTCTCGCCTCTCATCTCCGTAATGGTTACCTATCTCATCTTCTGCCTCGCAATAGCACCCGTGTTTAGTACCCGGTTTCGCAGTGACGACGCCAGCAGTATTTTTACACTGGGGGCAATCTGGGTGATCGCGACCTGCGTTGGCGGAATTATCTCCGGCGCGAGAGTCCACCTGATGTCCGGAGCAACGCGAGGATACGATTTGCCCCGCGCTGCTTCTCTCTTCCGCTGGCCTGGTTGCCACTGTTGTACTCATTCGGCAGGGAACATACGGTCTAACCGGCCAAGTGACAGGGCAAGGTGCTGGATGGGGCCGGGCCTCTTGTCTGGGGTTGGACCTGCATTCGCTGCTGGTGCTCTGATTGCAGCGTATAGTCGTAAATCACCAGTTTCGAGCCCCGGTCGGCTCCTTGCGCTGGGACTAGTAGGCGCCCAAGCCGTTCTGCTGACCCTTAGGCGCGCATTCCGAGGAGCCGCCCCCTTTTACGTAATCGCAATTTTGATCTCAAGCAGCGAAGTGCGCGACCGCGTTAAGCTGGCGTCCTCGTTTTGGACTATCGACGGTCCTGACGATACTTGCCGTGGGCGTCCTGATGGCTGGCCTATTCTTCGCGGGCGCAGCGGTCCGCGCTGAAGTAGGTAATGCAACCGGGACTGGGACGGGGCGAGCAATCTAACAATAGAGTCGGCGCTGTCACGGTTCGACTCCTCGTTTCCTCTGGGGCTAGCTTGGAGTCATCGTGAAGACGAAACTGCGAGAAGTGCCGCTGGGATCGAGCAACAGGCGGTTGCGATTGTTCCGGCGGGTCCTGTATCCCAATAAACCAGTCATTGATTACGGCCAACGCGTTGCGGTGCTGGTATACGGAAACTCGGTGGATATGCGCACTTCCGAGACTCTCACCGCATTCGGTGACGCCATCTTGGGGCTTGGCCTCGGCCTCGCCTTCGCTATGGCCAGATTCTATGCGGCCTTGGTTGATAGCGTCTTTAGATTTCTGCGTTCCCGACCGTCGACTCTCAGTGCGGTCATATCGGTGCCTGTGGTTCTATCTGCCATGAGCATCGAGGGGACATTCCTGCTGTAACAGTAATTGGCACCGTTAGGCTGACGGGAACCATCCTGGTTCTATACTGGACGGTGGCGCGGCTCACCACAGTCAACTGGAATCGGGACGTTCGGTCGCGGAAGGTGCACCACCCGAAGGCACCGAACGGAACGTACAGGGCCCAGTAGTTCTAGCAAAGGCTCAATGCAAGATTTCGTAGCACAAGCTGCGCTATCGACGACACAGGCGTCGCGCAGACCATGGCGCTTGAGCACGCGCCGGCGCGTGGGCGAATACCAACGTCCGAGAGGAGTGCGACAACGTTGCAAAGCGTCGAAATCAATGCCCGCCCTGAGCGGAACTACCTCAGGCGTGGACGCCGGGCGCGAATGGTCGCGCGACGTGGGCGGCGGCCCCCGTCGCCTAGACGGCT
The DNA here is from genome assembly GCA_963800505.1 of uncultured Actinomycetota bacterium. GTDB lineage: Bacteria > Actinomycetota > Actinomycetes > Actinomycetales > Dermatophilaceae > Fodinibacter. The sequence goes on along the minus strand of CAWDBL010000020.1, from coordinate 8,731 downwards.
TGGGCAGTCATTGTTGTGACGGATGGGTCAAGTTCTGGTCGGGTTATGCAGCGAGGCCTCCTGTGGTGAGCAGTGCGTTGACGGCGTCGGTGTAGGCGCGATCGACGGCGCGGAGTTTGGTGGTGAATTCGGTTGGTGTGTGGGCGATCTGGGCGAGCCCGTCACGCAGGATCCGGTCGTGCGCGCGGGTGAGGAACAGGGCCGGTGAGTGGCCGGTGTCGGTGACGCGGTAGCGGTGGCTGCCCGGGATGCGTTCGATGAAGCCGTGATGACGCAGTCGGCGCAGGTCGTAGGTGGCTTGGCCTGGGGTGAGGGTGCCTGGTGGCTGCCCGAGCAGGGGCGCGAGCAGGTCCCGCAGGTCTCGGTTGGTGAATCCGTTGGGCAGGAGCCGGAAGATGCACAGGGTGGACAGCAGCGCCTGGGCGCGAGGGTCGGTGAACCGGATCCCGGGGACGCGACCACCTGTGGTGGTGAAGACGGGGCTGGTGACCGCAGCGAGAGTCGCTGCGCCGTCGGCAGGGCTGTGGCTGAGTCGTTGGACGCCGAGGAGGCGTCGGTTGGCTGAGAAGCCGATCTGCCGCAGGGCGGGCAGGTTGGTCAGCCGCCTACCGACGTTGAAGTCGTAGGTGTCGTTGATCGTGGTCTCGGTCCGAAGGGCTCGTCCTTCCTTGTGGTACTGCTTGATCGTGGTGTGCTTGTAGTCCACGTACAGGCTCGGGGTCACGTGCTGAGTGATCACCCGGGTGCGGAACCGGCCCGGGGTCGGGCGCTTCCTGCCGCGCTGGATCTGCCGGGCGAAGATCAGCTGGACCCGGTCCGGGCGGCCCAGGTCGAGGTTGTCGTGGATGACTTGCTCGAAGAACACGCGGCCGCTGACCGGGGTGTCGAGCATCTGGGTCAGGGAGAACTCGGCCTGCAAGACCGAGATGTCGTACCGGTACCCGGCCGCCCGGTCCGCGGCGCTGTAGGGGTGCGGCAGGCGGGCCAGCCACTTGCGCAGGAGCGCGTCGATGCGCTCCGCGCTCAGATCGTCACAGATCCGCTGCAGCGTCGTGACGTCGTCGAGGTCGTCCAACGCCGCGAACCCGTTGTCCAGGGCGGTGAAGCCGATCCCGGCCTTGGTCGCCTGCCGTTTGGCGTACTCGTTCCCGTTGATGCAGAGCCGGGCGGTGTACGGGAAGTAGGAGCAGAACTTCAGGAAGAACGGGCCGAAGTCGTCGTCCACGGCGTACACGTAGTAGTGGTTGACCACCGCGGTCGTGGACACGATCCACGGGTAGGGCGCGCCGGTGACCGGGTTGTGCCGCCGCTCGGTACGGAACACGTGGGCCTTCTCCTGCGCCACCCCGATGAAGACGACCTCGTCGGTGCCGGTGAACCCGCGCAAGTGGGCCTGCATCACATCATCCTTGCGCTGCCCCTTCGCGAAGCGCACGATCGGCACGTCACAGGTCGCGGCGTACCGGTACAGCCCGTCGACGAAAGCCCGCGACATCGGTGCGACCAGAGCGGTGGAGGCGATCGGGAAGCCGTGATCGCGCCTCAGGAACCCGGCGACCTGGCCGGCCCTTTGCAGCTGCGGCACATACACGTTCAGGTACATCCGGTCGATCGACTCGACCTCGAACACTACGTGCTCGGTAAGGACCTCGGCCACCGTCCGCGCGAGTGTCATGGCAACCTCCGATCGTCGGGCCGGCCCCGGTTACGGGGTCAACCACCGCCACCAGCCGGATCACGACGAGCACCTCAGCGCGGGGACCTCGACAGACCCAACCAGCGGAGCCTACGACTCCAGAACCGCAGCGCACCAGACACACCGCGTCCGCGGGCTGGGGCGGAGCCGCGTTAGGCCCTGTTACGAAAGTCGTTTGAGCCAGTGGTCGATGCTGGCGATGTGCACGCTGGCGGCGTATCGGACGGCGAGCTTGTCGTAGCGGGTAGCGAACCCTCGGTGGTGTTTGAGGTGGTTGAAGCCGCACTCCACGGCGTGACGGTCCTTGTACTTCTGGGGGTCGAACGCCGGTGGCCGGCCACCGGAAGAGCCACGCCTGGTGAGCCACACCCGAACCCGGGTGGGCAGCCGCATGGGGAGCTTCCCGCCGATCACCTGGACCGAGTCTGGCCGACACCGGTCCTGCGTAAGTGCTCCAGTAGCCGCCAGTCGCCCACCCCTGGAGCGACTGCGGGGGTTACCGGAAGGAACTGGCCAGGGTCCAGTGTCGGTTTGTTCGGGTGCCGGGCCCCGATGGCGGCGGTCTCCATCCTGGCCCGCTACTCCGCCCGGACTCACCACCTGTACGCCTTCCGACTGCACGAGTGGTTCGCCTGGTGCGAACGCCAGGGGCTCGACCCCCTGGTCAGTGTCCAGCTCCAGGCCCGTTGGGCGGCCCATCGGCGAGCCTGGAGGTATGCGCCGCGCCCGCACGGTGACGCCCCACACAACGGCACAACCGACCTCGCCAAGGCCCGAGGCGATGCCACACTCGGGACAGGGCCCATGTCCCCACCCCCCCCGGGTGCGTGGGCCCAGCGTCCCGGGTCGAGGCCCTCGCGGCCTCCCCGGGGCGCGCCTGTCTGCTCTGTTTCCGTCCTCGCCGAACCGGCTCGATGCAGCCAAGGCGACGCTGACCGCAGCGGCTGACCGCAGCGGCACAGCCGCCTCCGAAGACGCTCCGAACGCCTGCGTCTCATCGCCGGTGCGCCGTGAGGCGCTTGTTGATCGAGTGGAGGTGAGAGACCTGCACTGTGGTTCTGTCGCAGCAGGACTGCGAAGCTGAGGGCAGCCCGTCTCGGGAGGTGCCGGGATTGGGTGGCAAGCGGCCCTGACAAAGCCATGACGTGTCGGTACTGCCAGACGGCGCGGGTGTGGCGAGCATGGCGGAAAGGCATACGCGAGAAACCGACGTTTACGCCTCTTCAAGACGCACCGGCTCGAACCTGGCGGATCTGGGCCGGACGCGACGCGCACCCGTCTCCCTCATTACGGAGGCGGGGAACTCCCCAACATGTCGGCGTGACTGCGGGGAGGCCGTGGTGACGTGCTGCGGGGTAGCCACGGCGATGTCGCAGGGGTCGAGTCGGGTGCCTCCTTCGCCGAGCGATCAACAAGTGAACACGGGAACCGTCCCAGGCCTGCCCCTTGCCCGCGTCTCCAGCGTGGTCGTGGGGCTGGGTCCACCGTCTGCCGACCGGCTTGGGATGGGGCGGAGCCGCCGTAGTAGTCCGAGGCCGGGAGAGCCGGTCACATGGCGAAGGGCGGCAGTGGTTCCGCGAAGTCCTCGACCAACAGGAAGAGGGAGTTGGATGCTGTCATGCCGAAAGGATGCGCCACCGAATGGTGGCGCCCCGGTCACCGGGGTATCGGAGAGGCAGGCCACACTTCACCGCTGGGCATATGTTGAACGGCCCACGGCAGGAACCATGGAGAGCCCGGTGCGGTGAGAGCCGCACGCCGGGTTCGGTGAGCGGCTCGGGGAAACGGACCGGGAGCAATCCCGGCACCGCGCCCCAGGCCGACTCCACCGTAATCGACCCTTCTTGACCGCGGCTATGCAGGGACTCCGCGTAGGTCCACAGCGTTCTGGAGCCGTGCGCGGAGTTTCCGTGCAGCGTCAGCTCGACCGGCCGATGCCTAGGGCGTGTACACGCCCTAGGGTTGGCCGCATCGGTCCGAGAACACTGTGGGGTGTCGCGATGGGTTTCCTCAGGGACGTCGCCACTGCCGGACGTCGGGGCGTGGCTCACGCCTCGGTTGCGGTCACCCGCGCGACCGCCGCCCTGAGCGGACACCGCGCCTTGAGTCGGGTCGACCCGCCAAGGGATCAGCCCGTCTCCATCGCGCAGGTCATCGAGGAGATGCGTCTACTGGGTGCCGCGATGCCCGCCAATGACGGCGTCGCGGACTTCCACCGCATGTATCTGCGCGTCACCGAGCTCGTCGGAGCGGCGGCGGCAGCACGCTCCTTCCAGGACACGGCCTTCATGGAACGCCTCGACTGCGTCTTCGCCGGCGTCTACCTCGACGCCTGCCGCGCGACCGACCAGAGCCGCAGCAGTGCCTGGCAGCCGCTGTTCGCCCTGCGACGGCAGCCGGGGACCGCGAGCCTGCAGTACGCCCTGGCGGGTATGAACGCCCACATCAACTTTGATCTCGGCTTGGCGCTGGTGCGCACCTGCCGACAGCTCGGACGGACGCTGGACTCACCAGGGGTGCGTGCCGACTTCCTTGCGGTTAACGAGATTCTCACCGCCGCAGTTCAGGAGGTGCGTGAGTCCTACCTCGCCGGGGTTGCCCTCGACGTAGACCGTGCCGCCTCGCCGGTGCTGAATGTCGTCGGCGGCTGGAGCATCGAGGCTGCCCGCGACGCCGCCTGGGTCAGTGCCACAGTCCAGTGGTCCCTGCAGGGTCAGGCGGACGCGTATGCGGAGTACCTGAGCTCCCGCGCATCGATCGTCGGCCTCGTCACCCGTCAGCTGCTCACACCGGTGACCTTTACCGAACTGGGGCCGGCGCCGGGCAACGGCGCGTGACTACTGACGGATCGACGATCTCGGTGACCACTGCTCGAGCGAGATGAGGTGTCGCTCGTCCGCGAGCCAGGCTTGGGCGTCGCCTTTGGTGTGGAACGTGGTCGGACCTGCGTAGACGAGGGCGTCGGGTCCGCTGTACCGCGCCTGCCAGCGCCCTGGGGGCAGTTTTCGAGTGTTGCCGAAGCCGCATCGACCCGCCATCTCCACCTCCGCGGCACGGGTAGGTGCCATTTCGGCGTGCCAGATCCGGCCAGACAAGTGCCAATCTGTGTCCACGCGTGCCGCATGACTCTCTGGTTCAGAAAGGGGAAAAGCGCTGCTCAGAGCAGGTTTCGTGCGTGCCCCCGGCAGGATTCGAACCTGCGACACTTTCTTTAGGAGGTATCGGCCTAGATGCGTCGCTTGTGCCTTCTGGCCTGCAAATATTCACAGATCTCTATGGGGCAGATTGCCCCGCGTGCCACATACGTGCCACAAGGATCTGGCTGGCCTTACTTCACAGGCATCGACCGGCCTCGCCCCTCGAGACTTTCGAGGGCGCCCGGGCGGCACTGCGAACGGGTCCTTGCGTGGCGTGCAAGAAAGACGCTGCCGCGCGCACTGCGTACGTGGTCGGCCTCGAGCCATACTTCGGAACCACAGCTGGCGTGATCTCCGCGCAGCCGCGCACGTCCAGTGCGGCTACACCCTCATGCACCTGCACCACTTCCACCAGCACGGCAGGGGTGTCGCGCGGTTCGGAGAGGGTGTGCGTCATTCCGCCCACTTTGGGCTACTTCCCGTTCGCGCTCTAGGGCTGATATCCTGACGCTGATATCGACCGAGAGGGGTGCGAAGTGGAGCAGATCCTGATCCGCAACCTGCCCACGGGAACCAAGGCTGCCCTGCGGGCCCGCGCCGAGGCGCACCACCGATCGGTGGAAGCCGAGGCTCGGGAGATCCTCGCCGACGCGGTCGGCCGTGAGCCGGCGACGATGGTCGATCTTCTGGCCGCTGACGACGGCGCGGAGATCGACTTCGAGCCCGACCGCCTCGGCCTGACCTCCCGGACCGCGTCACTGTGAGGTACCTGCTGGACACCAACGTGGTGTCCGCGTTGCGCGTCCGAGGACGTCACCCGCAGGTCGAGGCCTGGGCGGCGGGCATCTCGGTGGCCGACCAGTACGTCTCCGCCCTGACCATCGCGGAGGTCGAGCGCGGCGTGGTCGGCAAGGAGCGCACCGACCCTGCCCAAGGCGCGGTCCTGCGCCGATGGCTCGAGGAGCGCGTCCTGCCCGCGTTCGCCGACCGCGTCCTGCCCTTCGACCTCGCGGCCGCCCGGGTCCTGGCGAGCTACCCCGTCCCTGACCAAGCACCGCTGGATGACGCCCTCATCGCTGCCATCGCCCAATCCGCCGAGATGACCGTCGCCACCCGCAACACCAAGCACTTCGAGCCCTTGGGCGTGAAGTACGTCAACCCCTGGGACCACGCGACTCCGTAGCGGCACACCGCCGCCTGTCGACTGCGCGCCCGGCGACCGATCGCGGTCTACCCGGGAATTGGGGGACTCCTCAGGTTCCTGTGGGTCCGGGTGAGCCAGTTCTCGGCTGATTCGCGTGTAGGTGGGTGTGACAGCCTGATTTGGCCCCGGTAAGGGCCAGTTTGATGGCTTGATTTGGCCCCACCCTCGACCCCGCTTACCTCTACGTTCTGGCTTGTCCGACCAAAGACGAGCTGGAGGCGTGGAGGATGAAGGAGAGATCGAGAGTGGAGCAGTTTGAAGGTATCCGACGGGATCGTCGGGAGGGGTTGTCGATCCGGCAGCTCGCGGTCAAGTACCGGGTGCACCGCCGCACGGTGCGGGCGGCTCTGGTGGACGCGGTCCCGCCACCGCGTAAGGCCGCGGAGCGTGAGGCGGTCGCGTTCGGGCCGTACGAGCCGGTGGTGCGGTCGTGGCTCATCGCGGATCTGGACGCGCCGCGTAAGCAGCGGCATACCGCCCGCCGGGTGTGGCAGCGCCTGCTCGAGGAGCACGACGCGCAGGTCGCGGAGTCCACGATCCGCCCGCACGTGGCTCGCCTGAAGGTCGAGGTCGGGTTGGCCCGCAAGGAGGTGATGATCCCTCAGACGCACCCGCCGGCGGCCGAGGCAGAGGTCGACTTCGGGCAGTTCGAGGTGTCGATCGCGGGGGTGGTGCTGCGGCTGTGGATGTTCGTGCTGCGGTTGTCGCACTCTGGCCGCGCGGTGCACATCGCGTACGCCAACCAGGCGCAGGAGTCGTTCCTGGCCGGGCACGTCAAGGCGTTCGAAGCGCTGGGTGGGGTGCCGACCGGGATGATCCGCTACGACAACCTCAAGCCCGCGGTGCTCAAGTGCCTGCTGGGCCGGGAGCGGTTCGAGAACCCGAAGTTCATCGCGCTGCGGTCGCACTACGGCTTCGACTCGTTCTACTGCCTGCCCGGGATCGCTGGCGCACACGAGAAGGGCGGCGTCGAGGGTGAGATCGGCCGGTTCCGCCGCAGGCATCTGACCCCGGTGCCGCACCTGCCGTCCCTGGCCGCGCTGAATGCGACGATGGCCGCCGCGGACGCCCGGGACGACTCCCGCCGGATCGGGTCCCGAGCCAGCACCGTCGGGGCCGACTTCGCCCGTGAGGCAGTCCTACTGAACCCGTTGCCGGACAACGTGTTTGACGCCTCGAGCGTACTGTCGTGCCGGGTCGACATGAAGGCCCGGATCTGTGTGCGGCAGTCGTACTACTCGGTGCCCGCGTCCTACGCCGGTCGCCGGGTCGGCGTCCGCCTGGGAGCGGACACCGTCCGGGTCCTGGACGGGGCCACCGTGATCGCCTCGCATACCCGCTCCCTGCACAAGGGCACCGAGGACCTCCAGCTCGACCACTACCTGGAGGTCTTGAACCGCAAACCCGGCGCGCTGGCCGGCGCGACCGCACTGGTCACCGCCCGCCGAAGCGGGTCCTTCACCCCCGAACACCAGAAGTTCTGGGACGCCGCCCGCTCATCGCTGGGCGACCGTGAGGGCACCCGCGCCCTGATCGGGGCGCTGCTGCTGCACCGCACCCTGCCCGCCGCCGCCGTCCAGGCCGCGATGGCCGAAGCGGTCAGCACCGCCCGCTACGACGCGGACGTCCTCGCGGTGACCGCACGCACCCACCTGAACCCTCGCACCCCCACCACCTCGATACCGCTACCCGCCAGCGCTATTGCCGCCGGAACCCGCCCGGCCCCGTCGCTGGCCGGGTACGACCAGCTCCTGACAGGAGAACTCGCATGAGCACCCGAACCGCCACCGTGACCCGCCCGCGCGCCGCCGTCACCGCCTTGAGCGAACCCGCCGCCGAGGCCGCGATCACCGCCGCCACCAAGATCCTCGGCCTGCCCACGATCCGCGACGAACACACCCGCATCGCCGACGCTGCAGCCCGAGAACGACTGTCCCACAACGCGTTCCTCGCCGAGGTCCTCACCGCCGAGTGCGACGACCGCGACGCCCGCCGGCGGATCCGGCGAGTCAGCGAAGCCAAGTTCCCCCGCTCCAAGCGCCTCGAGGACTTCGACGCGACCTGCGTGCCCGACCTGCCCCCAGCCACCCTCGCGCACCTGGCCACCGGCGCCTGGATCGACGCCGGTCAACCCCTGGTCCTGCTCGGCGACTCCGGCACCGGCAAAACCCACCTGCTCATCGCGCTCGGCACCGCCGCCGCCGAACAAGGCCGCCGCGTGCGGTACATCACCACCGCCGCCCTGGTCAACGAGCTCGCCGAAGCCGCCGACGACAAACGCCTCACCCGGCTCGTAGCCCGCTACGCCAGCCTTGACCTGCTCGTCCTGGACGAAGTCGGCTACGTCAGCCTCGACCCAAAAGGCGCCGAGCTGCTCTTCCAGATCATCACCGCACGCGAAGAAAGAGCCTCCATCGCCTGCGCCTCCAACGCACCCTTCAGCGAATGGGGCAACACCTTCACCGACCCCCGCCTCGCAGCCGCCGTCGTCGACCGCCTCACCTTCAACGCCCACATCATCACCACCGGAACCAGCTCCTACCGGCTGCGCTCGACCCGAGCCGCGAAGAAGGGAGCCGCCACCACCTGAACACCCCGGGCGGCACCAGGCCCAGCCGTCCCGCACCATGACCTCAACCCCGAGGGTGGGGCCAAAACAGACCATCACAGTGGGGCCAAATCAACTTGTCATTC
>CAWDBL010000019.1:0-225639 GCA_963800505.1 uncultured Actinomycetota bacterium | reverse complement strand
ACGCCCAGCGGGCGGTGACGAACGCGACGAAGTCCTCGTCGTCGGTCCGCTCCACGACCGGTCCCTGCATCGCGTCCATGAACTATTGAACGCAGGCCACCGGCAATTTGGTTGGGTCACCGGCTCGATCGGGCTTCGATCGGCTTAGTGAAGGCCCTTGTTCGTGGCGATCACTGCCTGCAGCTGCCCCACCGCCCGCCCGGACAACGCCGCAGACGCGGTGGCCGCCGCCACCCCCCCAGCACTGCCCACAGAGAACCTCGGGCTCAGACCTGGCTCCACCACACACCATCAAGGAGCGCAACCGCTGACGCGGGCAACGCCGAGAGAAGGGATTCGCCCCTCAGCCCTGATGTAGTGCTTGATGCGGGCGGGCAGTGACCCGAGTCTCCAGGAGGGCTTGAAAGGCGACGTAGCGGACCTGGTCGAGTGGATGACGGTCGTGTCCGTGACAGTGGCGTCGTTGCTCCGGCCCGTCGTCGGCACTGCAGGTCGAGGAGCAGCTCAGGTTCGTCGCCGGCGTCCCCCTTCGTGGAGTGGCGGCGGCGAATGCTGAATCGTTCACGGACGGCACCAAGACCCACCGACCGGGAGTCGACTGCGCCCTAAGCAGCCCCACAAGGCCGATTCCTGGGCCCCAAGCGCACAGCAAGCAAGGAGGCAGCAGCCACATGGAGGCCTTCCTGCCACCACCTGAACCGACTTTGGCCAAGACCCCCGAGCGAAGTGCGTTGACGATCCGCTCGCCCCTGCAAGAGACCGGGGGAGAGAGACCCAGTCATCTTCGACCAGAACCTTTTTGACCGGGCGCTGTCCCGCGCACCCTGTCAAGCTGCCGGACGATAGCTAGGGCGGCCTTCGCGGCAGGACCGGTCCCCTTGTGGAGCCCACCGGGATTGGCCAAATCCGTCCGTATTTGCCGAATAGCGGACGGCATGGGCTTTGCCGACCCACAGGGCGCGGACGGCGACGTACCTGTCAGAGCGGGGGTCCGCCGGGCAGGGATCCTCCGAAGGCGGGGTTGCCCCTCTCCTTGTAGGACTTCTTCTCCCGGCCGCACCGCGAGCACAGGTCGTACCCGCCCTCGGGGCCGCTTGTCCCCGGGTTGATGTGGTGCTCCCAGTGGTGGTGGCCGACCAGACACAGAACAGGGCGCATGCTGGATTCTTCCATGGTGACGATGTCTTCATCCTTGACTCGCACACTACGAGAGGCAGTCGTCCGGTCGTCGGTGGGCTCGATGACGTCTTCCTATGCCGCCGACCGCGCTGACGTGAGGAAGGCCGGACTGCGAGTGGTTGTTGGCTCGGTCAGCCGGGGCGGGGGCGGCCTGGTTGGGGGTGAGTGGTTGCCGGCAGGTGAGCCGGACGTTGGGATCCTGGCGGGGGTCGCAACCTTTCGCGGGGCTGGTGCGTGAAGGGTGTAGGAGCACGGCTACCCACGGATGGAGAGGCTATGACGTCAGCGTCTGACCTGGAGTTCGTGGCGTTCGTGCAAGACGCCTCGCCTCGGCTGCTGCGGACGGCGTGGTTCGTGTGCGGCGATCCGGTACAGGCCGAGGACCTGGTCCAGGCGGCGTTGGAGAAGGTGTACTTGCGGTGGCGCCGGATCGACCGCGGCGCGGCCACCGCTTACGCCCGAAAGATCTTGTTCAACCAGCACATCGACACCCGTCGCCGGCGCTCTCGCGAGGTCCTCATCGACCAGATGCCCGAACGGGCCGGGCCGGCATCGACCTTTGAGGACACCGGCTACCTCGTGCGGGCGCTTGCCGAGCTGGCCCCGCGCGAGAGGCAGGTCGTGGTCCTGCGGTACTACTGCGACGCCTCGGAGCAGGAAGTCGCGGCGACCCTGAGCATCGGTGTCGGCACCGTCAAGAGCAGCGCCTCACGGGGCCTGGCCAAGCTCCGCGAAGCCTTGATCGCGCAGGGAGAGCACCATGACTGACGACATCACCACCCACTTCCACGAGGCCGAGACCCCCGCAATGGGCGTGGACCCGTACGCCGTCCTGGCCGGTGGTCGCCGCCGGCGCCGCCGTCGCGTTGCGGCGGCTGGGTCGGTCGTTGCGGCACTGGCTGTGGCTGCTGTGGTCGCGGTGGGCGGGCTCGGAACGCGAAGCGACGTCACCCTGCCGGCGAATACCCCGAGCACAGCAGCGTCGCCGGTGGCCCCGACGACGTGGACTCTCGAGATGGCCAGGACCGAGCTGGACGAGATGAACCTGACCAACCCCCCAAGGCCGCAGTACCTCTTCGACGTGGAAGCAGCCTTGGACGCTTCCGGTGTGCCAACTGACCGCCTTCTTCGGTGGAGCGGCACCGGTGACACGCTGCAGGCAAACAAGCCCCTCCCAGCCCTCGGAGCAGGAATCGAGGTCTTCAGCACCCGCCGGGCCCCAGGGGCGGTGGCCTCCGAGGACCACTGCAAGCTCTTAGGTGGGGACTCGAACTCGATGCTGGTGGAGCCACCCGCGGACCGGTGCACGATCACCCGCCTTGCCGATGGTGTGCTGGTCGTGGTCGACGCCTCATCGCTGCCGACCACGGCCCGAGACCCTGCCACTGACCGGTACCAAACTGCGGTCACCCAGGCGGTGTTCGACAGCGGCGAGTCCGTGGTCAGCGTGACGACCTGGGTCCAGGACGCCCCATGGGCCGGCAAGGTCGCCGACCCCCACCCGGTCGACGCCGCAACCCTCGCCGAGCTGGTTCAGGATCCGAGGATGCGCTGGTGAGAAAACGAGCAAAAGGCTTATTGCCAGCCTTGTCTCGAAGCTCGCGCATATGGCTGGCAGGCGTGTCATGGTGAAGTTGGTGGCGGGCGCAGTATCCGCCGTCGGTTGGTTTCCAGGTCTCGAGAAGGTGGTCACGCATGAGGTGTGAGCGATGCCGGGCGGAGGCGACGTCGACGGGGCCGGGTGGTCAGCGGCTGTGCGACAGGCACTACAACCCGACGATGGCGGCTGCGCCTGGGATGGTCGGCACCGGCACGGCAGCCGATGCGGTCGGCGGCTTCATCGTGGCCAAGGGTGTTGGTTCCCACATCCATGGCGGTCATACCCCGGTGGTGCGGCACGAGAGCCTTTGGCAGCGGATCCGGACCAAGCTCGCTCGCTGAACGCCTGGCTGCCCGTATCGCCAAACGAGCGCCAAGGGCGGCAACGCACTCCTTTGCCGCATTGATGGCCGTTGACCGGGACACCCTAGAGATGCTCCGCTGAGCGACTACTGGGCCGTCCAGACCTTTGGCTCTCCCTGCGACACGCTCATCTGCCCGAAGGTCAGAGCCTTCTTGAACCTGCTTCGTGCGTACGGGAGCAGCACCACCAGGCTCGTTCCCTCGTGGTGCTCGAGCTCCACGCGCACGGCATCAGACCCGTTGGCCCAAACGTCGGCGACGAACGCGGCCGCGCGTGTGCTGGTGGCCTGACTGCGCGCTCCGTCGTACAGCGCCGCCAACACTTCGTCGGAGGACGGCCGATCTCCAAGACCGGGATCAGCAGCCATCAAGGATGTCTCACCGTCGGTCGAAACGGATCCGCCAAAGGGGAAGAACTCGCCATGCTTGCCGAGCAGATCCTCGGCCAGAGGAAGGACGGCGTTCAGCAAGCCATCGAGGTCATCCTGGGCCAACGCCGACGATCCGTCACGCCATGAAGTCATGGCAACGAACCATGGCACACCCAGCCGCTGCCTTCTTCCCAACGCAACCGGACATGCCGCGCAGCGTTAACTGCCGAAGCGTTGCTGGGCCGCTTGCCGGGTGGTGTCCAATGCGGCGCCGATGATCGTCCAGGAGTCCCCGGCGTCGCGTGCAGCTCGTACCGCGTCGTGGAGTTCTTGCTCTGCCTCGGCCAGGTTCTCCCGGGCGGCGAGGATGCGTCGGAAGTGCGCGGCGTCACGGGCTGGGTGCGTGGTCACGTCGAGCTGGTCCAGGCCGGTGTGGTCGTGGTCTGCCTTGAGCTTCGTCATCTGTTGTCACCTCATCTCAGGTAGTCGTAGAACGTCGGCCGGAGTCGGTCGGCGTGGATGATCCGGGTCGGCTCGCTGACCGGGACGGCGACGAGCTCGAGCATCCGACCGTGGCTGTCTGGTCCGATCGCCAACAGTCGTTCCTCGCCGTTGTAGTCGTATTCGACGAGCCGGATGGCGTTGGTCCAGGCGTGCTGGATGTCGGCATCGTCGATGCCGTGCTTGCGTGCTGAGGCGGTTACCTCCACACGTCAAGAGTGCATTGACGAGGCAGGGATGTCAAGATCATCTTGACGCGCGCTCCTGTGCCGCAGATCGCGCGTCTTCACTGCGTGGCGCGGCCGGCTGGCCACCCCCCATTGGCACTCGGCGTGACGGCGTGTACCTCGGTCGGGAGACTTGGCACCATGAGTGAGGTCAGCATTGTGCCGGTGGATGAGCGGGACTGCGGGTGGGCGGTCAACTCGCCCCGGTTCAGGGTGTACCTGCACGGTAGTGGTGAGGCGTCGACCGCTGGGTGGACCGCGGCCTACGACGTCACCGGCGCTGATGTTCTCCAGGTCATCGACTGGGCCCAAGCACAGGCCGGAGCTGGCCGGACCTACGCCGTCGCGCTGGTTTACGACGACTCCGCACAAGAGGAATCAACGCCTGGGTTCGGGCGCGGATTGGTGTGGCTCGTGGGCATGGACGGCAACGATCATGATCCGGAGGACCCCTTGCTGGTTGCCACCCAGGAACGGATGTTGCAGCGGCGCCGAACACCGCTGGTAGTCCCGGATGGCGACCGGATGCCTGATGGGGTTCCCACTGTGTCGGCCGCGTTGCTCTCGGAACTGGACACCGGGCAACCGCCCCAGTGACTGCGCTGCGCAACGTCCGGAAATGCCGCGTTCAAGGAAGGCGACGGCTGGCGTGGGGCCGGTCTTGCGCTCAGGGCGACTGCTCGAGCGCGGCCAGGGTGGTCTCCAACGGCGAGTCGCCGGGCTCGGTGTCTAGTGAGACCAGGTGGCTGCTTCTTGCCTTCACGACTTGGCCTTCAACGTCCATGACGCCGTCATCTCCCCCCACCGAGACCCAGACGTCGTCCACCAGATCAAGCCCAGGGGCCTGCTCAGCGGTGAGGTGGTCGAGCCACAACACCACACGCTGCCCGGTGCGCAGCGCACTGACCCGGTCCTCGACCCCAGCGGCCGAGCCGGGCCAGGCGATCGTGATCATCCCGGGGGCTTGGCCACGGATGGCGCGTTCAACTGAGAAGCGGAGCAATGTCACCGGTGTCCCTCCGCCCGCGGTGTCCGATTCCGGGTTGCCTCCGTTGTCGAGCTCTGTTCCGATCACGCCATCGACCGTGCCGAGGACCGCGGCGTCCGCGCCCCGGTTCAACGCGGCCACAGAGGTGAACGTGGCACGGTCAGATCCGAGCAAGTCGGCTCCCGCCGCGCCCTGGGAGCAGCCCGCTGCACCGACGCTCAGCGCCAGCACGGTGAGGGCGACGGCCCATGGCATCCCACCCATGAGCAGATCCTGCACCCTGCGATCGGAAAGTTCGTCGTGTTGACGAAGGAACGCATCTGCAACACGTCCGCTATTGCCGCACCCGGTGAGGTGGTCAGCCCGCCTACGCGTCTGGGTTGACTGCTTCCCGACTGTGCACAACCCCGCTCCCAGGGCCTGCTCCTACCTCTTCGAGGCGCCAGATCAACCGACCGACTTGGTTGCGCAGCTCCAACCACTCGCTCTCGGGGTGAGTGGCGCCTGCGTCCTCCGCGCGGTGCGCCGCGAAGACGGTGAGATAGGCCTTCAACCCAGCCCCGAGCATCATCAACTCACGGTTCGAGAGCGAGACGGTGTGCTGGTCATCAAGCTCCATCTCTCGACCCTATCGAGGGCCCTCCTGCCGATCCGCGGGAGTCGGAGCAACGCACTCATCTGCCGCGATCAATGCCAATGGATGGCGCCGCGTTTGCCGGCCCCGAGGTCCGACCCGGCCGTCGGTGGGGCGGCGTAGCCTGCGCCGATGGCCCCCGCGCCCGTCCGCCGCCTCACCGACGACGTCCCCGCCGACGTTGAGCGGCGTCTGCGCCGACTGTGCCTCGCCCTCCCGGACGCCTACGAGGAGCACGCCTGGGTCGGCACCCGGTGGCGGGTGCGCACGCGGACCTTCGTGCACGTCCTCGGGGTCGACGACCCCGTCGACGGCGCCCGTGTGGTCATGACCTTCCGCGCCGCCGGCGAGGAGCTCGAGGTGCTGCGGCACGCGGGCCCGCCCTTCCACGTCCTGGGCTGGGGCCGCGACGCGATGGGTCTCACGCTCGACGCCGCCACCGACTGGGACGAGGTCGCCGAGCTCGTCGTCGAGTCGTACTGCGTCCTGGCCCCAAGGAAGCTGGTCGCGCTCGTCGACCGCTCGGACCCCACCTAGATTCGCCACCCGTGGACGGACCGGCTGACGGCAAGGACCTCGGGCTGCCCCCTCCCGCGGACCGCCGGCGCGTCGCCGTCCTCGCCGGTCCGAGCGGCTCCGGAAGTCCCGACTGGCGAACCGCCTGCACGCCGCCCGCGGGTGGCCGGTCTTCCGCCTCGACGACTTCTGCCGCGAAGAGGCGAAGCCGTCGCCATCCGCGCGGTCTGTCGGTAGCCTCGCGTCATGGGCGCGCAAACGGTCGGTGTGGAACACCCAACGAACTACTCGGCCTCGCGCCTGCGTGTCTGGCTCTGGGTGTCGGGCGCCTGCCTTGTGGGTCAGATCTTCTCGACCAATTATGGGGCGGGCTCCGAAGGTCAGGGCTGGTTCTGGCTCATCGTGGGCGGCGCGATGCTGTGGCTAGTCGGAAAGCGGCGCAGCGGTCTGGCTCGGGCGTTCGTCGTCGTCACCTCCCTGCTGGGTGCGGTCATTTTTGTCGCAGCTGACCCCACCGGGATGCACGCATGGACGCTCGCCGCGCTCTACCTGGGCCAGGCCCTTCCATTGCTCACTCCAACGGTTCGGGCGCATGTTCACAGCGTCCCCGCGGTAACTCCACAACTCCCGGTCGCTGCGGCCTGAGCCGTACGCATTGGCCGACGGGCGTGCGGCGCCAGGCCGCAGTAGGGCAAGGTATGCCCCGCAAGGAAGTAATACGGGTCGACCCTGCCGCACGAGGGTTCGTCGTCATGGCAGTGGCCCTGCACTTCACATGTCCGCTGAGAGGTACTGGAATGTCCAGTCAGGCTGTCCTGATCAACGGCTTCGGCGTGCTCTTCGTGATTTTGAACGCGTTCGGCTTAGGCCTCAGGCTGCCTGTCGGCAAGCTGTTGGGCCAGGTCGTCACCCATCGAAGAATCGCGTTGTGGCTGCTGTTGATCAACTTCGTCGTCATCCCCATCGTCTTTGTTGGCTACTTGCTGACGATCGCCGCGTCTATTCCAGGAGAGATCAAGGTCGGGTTCTGCGTAGCAGCCCTGTGTGCAGGCATGCCGTTCGCCCCGGTCCTTGCCAAGCTGGCCAAAGCCGACGACGGCCTCGCCACCACCCTGCTGGTGATCCTGACTTGCGCCACCGTTGTCGCCCTCCCGCTCGGGTTGCCCCTCGCCATCGATGCGGTGGATGCGAACCTCAAGACCTCTGCCTGGGATGTTGCTTGGCCGCTGCTGCTCTTTCTGCTCCTGCCGCTCGTTCTCGGGTCCGCCTTCAGGGTTTGGTGGCCGGACCTGACGCCGCCCCTGGCGCAGTGGGTCACCCGAGTCGCGATTTTGTCTCTGCTCTTCAATCTCAATTTCACGCTGGTTGCGTATTGGAGTCTGTTCGTCCAGACCTGGGGAACCGCGAGCTACATCGCGGCCCTCGCTGGCCCATTTATCGGCTTGGGGTGTGGCTACCTTCTCGTTACAGGCCTTCGGGTCAAAGACGTGGGAAGCAGGCATGCGACCGAGGTGACCACGGCGGTACGCAACGTCGCCCCCATGCTCCTGATGATGATCTTCCCCTTCGGGGCCGACCCGCTTGTCACCGTGTCCATCACCATCCTGAACACCGTCGGCGTCACGGTCATCGTGCTATTCGTTCTCATGTGGCGGCGCGGCGCACCCACCGGCACTGGCACGACGACCGACACCTCGGTCCAAACTGCGACCTGAATCGTGCGCGCAGAAAAGCGCTCCTCCCACATCGTGCGCGCTGGGCGCGCTCATGCCGCGCTCAGGGAGGTGGTGGCGGTCCCAGTGGAGGCGATTGTGCGACTGCCTGAGCTGCACGGTGAGATCGAGCGCCGGTTGCTGGTGAACTATCGGGTCGACCCTGAGGCGGTGGCGCGGGTGCTGCCCCAGCCGTTCCGGCCGCAGCTCGTCGCTGACGCAGCCGTGGCAGGCATCTGCCTCATCCGGCTCGGGCACATGCGCCCAAGCCCCATGCCACGAGCGCTTGGACTCCGCAGTGAGAACGCCGCTCACCGTGTTGCCGTCGAGTGGGACACCCCCAACGGCCCGCGCACCGGGGTGTACATCCCACGGCGCGACAGCGACTCGTGGGTCAACATCGCGCTCGGTGGACGCGTCTACCCCGGTGAGCACCATCGGGCCCGGTTCGCGGTGGCCGAGACCGACGATCGCGTGGCTGTGGCATTCAGCTCCCTGGACGGCTCAGCGGAGGTCGACGTGTCGGTGCAGGTCACCGAACGGCTCACCGGAAGCCGACTCTTCGCCGACACCGACGAGGCGTCCGCCTTCTTCGAGGCGGGCTCGACCGGGTACTCGGCCACGAGCCGGCCCGGTCGCTTCGACGGGCTGGGCCTGAGGACCTCCGCCTGGGCGGTCGAGCCCACCTCGGTTGAGCGTGCATCCTCGTCGTTCTTCGACGAGCCCACGCTCTTTCCGGCCGGGACCGCCGAACTGGACTGCGCCCTCCTCATGCGACGGGTTCCGGTGGCGTGGGAGCCGTTGGCGAGCCTTGACCACGAGATGGAACCGGTGGAGTAGACGTCCGCTCCGCCGCCCGCCGCCCGCCGCCCGTCGCGCTGGTGAAGGTGGACGGCGTTGCCACTCCCGACGAGCGGGAATGTGCTGGTGGCAGGGCTTCGACAAGGCCCGGCCCGTCGGGTGCCGCACGCCTCGGAAGCCACCGGGGCAGGTGGAATGGGCTGGTGCAGACCTTCCTTCCCTACCCCGACCCGCGAGCCAGCGCTTCGGTGCTCGACGACCGCCGACTCGGGAAGCAGCGGGTCGAGACCTTCCAGGCGCTGCGGGCCCTGACCTGGCCGCAGTACGGGTGGAAGCACCACCCGGTGGTGAGGATGTGGCGCGGGTTCGTTCCCGCTCTGGTGTCCTACGGACTGGTCTGCGTCGACGAGTGGCGGGCCCGCGGCCGCGCTGACGCGACGCGCGCCGCCCTGCTGGAGTTCACCGGCGGCGCCGAGCCCGACTGGGACGAGCTGCACGACGCCGGCGCGGTGCCACCCTGGGTCGGCGACGAGGCGCTCCACCTCAGCCACCGGTCGGCCCTGGTGCGCAAGGAGCCCGAGCACTACCGGCCGATCTTCGGTGACATCCCCGACGATCTTCCCTACGTGTGGCCCGACGGATCCTTCCCGCGCTGGCCGCTGCGCCGCGGCAGCGACCGCCCCATGCGGCTCGCCGACGCCATGCGGCTCCTCGGGCTCGACGAACCGCCGCCCGGCGCCGACGAGGTGGTGGCGACACTTCTCGGCGGCGACGACGTCCGGCTGTCACCGACCGACGTCCTGGCAGATTCGCAATCGGCCGGATCGGCGGCCGACGCCGCCACGGACAGCAGCCGGACGTGGGGACTGCTCGCCGGGCTCTGCACCCCCGGCACGACGTTGTGGGTCGTCGACCGCCCCGCCCTCCCGCGCAGCACGCCGGCGCCGGAGCCCCGCGAGGGCACCGGCGCCGTCTCGGGGTCGATCGCCCGGCAGCCCTCGAACGCCGACCGGCTCGCCATGGCAGAGGAGGCCGAGGCAGAAGCCGAGTTCCGCTTCGTGCGCCGCAGCGCCGCCACTCGCGAGCGGGCGGATGCCGTGGGCGCCGGTCTGGTGGTGACCCCGGCATCCGCCGACCCGGGCGACGGTATCGGGCGACCCCGCCTCGTCCTGCCCTGAGCGGTCCGCTGGTGCCCGCGCTCAGCCGAAGCTGTCGTAGTGCACCCGGTCGAGACGGATGCCGGGGTCGCCCAGTGTGCGCAGCGCCCCCTGTGGATAACTTCCCCGTGCTGTCGCCCCGCCCTGCTTCGATCTCGGGAACAGCAACAGCCAGGGGGGCACATGCCAGTACGAGGTCATAGATCAGTTCATGGTTGCGCGTCGGTTCGATGTCACGCGTCAGTTCGATGTCCCTGCAGGACAACAGAGTACGGCCCGGTGTCACCGTGGTGACGCCTGCGCAGGTCGCCTACTTCGACCAGTTCCGGGCGCAGACCACGGCGGCGATCCGGCGATGGGGCTGCATGGTGCAGTTCGTCTCGAACGAGATCGAGTGTCCGTGCTGCGTGGCAGAAGGTCTCGACCGGGCCACCCGTCGTGCACGCCGCGGCGACAGGCGCCGAGGGAGACCACCGATGCCCGCGTTCGCCTACACGATCGGGCTGCACGGCATCGGCCACCCCGAGCTGCTCGTGTTCGGGCTCGGTGTCGAACCGGCCAGGGCCTGGCCACTGTTTTCTATCCGGCGTCCACGACCTGCCCGTTGCGCGGGAGGTGGCCGCCGAAGCCGATGGGCACGGGGCGAGCGTGCCCGGCATCCGCCCGGTCGATGGCCTGCAGGTGCACGTGCGGCTCGGTGCTGTTGCCCGAGTTGCCGCACCGCCCGAGCGCCTCGCCCACCCGCACGTCCTGCCCGACGTGCACCGCGATGCTGCCCCGCTGGAGGTGGCAGACCGCCACCACCGGCCCGTGCGGCACCTGCACCATCACGTGGTTGCCGGCCAGCTGCGCCCAGCCGCCCGCCACCCGGCCTCGCTGGGTGAGGGCGTAGCCGATGGAGGGCAGCCCGCGAAAGGCGGGGTGGTCCGGCTCCCCGTCGTGCGCGGCCACGACCGTGCCGTCGACAGGCGCCAGGACGGCACGACCGAAGCCCGCGAACCGCTCCGGCGGCTCGGGGCGCAACAAGGAGCGCAGGGTGATGCGGGCCGACCGGCCGGCGTCGTCGACCGGGACGAAGTCGATCGCGTAGGCGGTGGCGAACACGGTGGTGCCGTGGCTGGGCACCCGGTCGGCCGGGCTGTTCTGGGTGAGCCAGCAGCCGCGAAACGGGTAGGCCAGGTCGAGCGTCGGCACCATCTCGAGCTGCCCCCCTCGCCGCACCCCAGTCGTCATCCCGCGGCGAGCGTAGCGTTCGGTTCAGCGATCGGATCAGCCACGAACGCACCAGGGGGACGAATGCTCGGGGACCGGTGGGGCGTCACGCCCGACGAGGTGCAGCGGCGCTATCCCTGCGACGACTTCGTCGACGCACCGGCTCTCCAGGCGTGGCGGGCGGTCGACGTCGCCGTACCGGCCGAGGCCGTGTGGCCGTGGGTGACCCAGGTGCGGGCTGCGCCGTACTCGTACGACTGGATCGACAACCTGGGGCGCCGCTCGCCGCGGCGGCTCCTGCACCTGCCCGAGCCCCAGGCCGGGGACCCGTTCACCAGCGTCGGAGGTCGGCCGCAGGGGCGGATCGTGTCGGTCGCCCCGGGCCGGCACCTGACCGCCACCATCCTCGGGGCCTACCTGTCCTACGTCCTCGATGACACCGGCCGGCCCACCACGCGCCTCCTGCTCAAGGTCGTCATGCAGAGCACCCGCCTTGCGACCCTGTGGTCGGTCGGCGACCTGGTCATGGCCCGCCGCCAGCTGCTCAACCTCAAGCACCTCGCCGAGACAGAGCACCGCGCAGGCGCACCGCGACCCTGAAACCCATCAGGGCTGACGACCGCCGGGACCCGAGCGGGCTCAGGGTCGGGTCAGGGTCGACCTCAGGTGTTCCCCCGATGTGTCCGACCCACCCCGACCGACAGTGTTCTCGCCATGATCACTGTCGAGCACCTCACGAAGACCTACGGCCGCGGGCTGACCGCCGTCGACGACGTCACCTTCACCGCGGCCACCGGCCGGGTCACCGGCTTCCTCGGGCCCAACGGCGCGGGCAAGTCCACCACCATGCGGATCATGGTCGGCCTCACCCCGGCCACCTCGGGCTCCGCCACCATCGACGGCCGCCGGTTCGTCGACCTGCCCAACCCGGGCACCGACGTCGGGGTGCTCCTCGACGCCTCCGCCCAGCACGCCGGCCGCACCGGTCGCGAGATCCTCACCCTGGTGCAGCGCACCATGGGCCTGCCCAAGCGGCGCGTCACCGAGATGCTCGAGCTGGTCAGCCTCACCGACGACGAGGCCGACCGCCGGGTGCGCAACTACTCGCTCGGCATGCGCCAGCGCCTCGGCATCGGTGCCGCCCTGCTCGGCGACCCGCACGTGCTGATCCTCGACGAGCCGGCCAACGGGCTCGACCCGGCCGGCATCCGCTGGATGCGTGACCTGCTGCGCGGCTACGCCAATCGCGGCGGCACCGTGCTGCTCAGCTCACACCTGCTGCACGAGATCGAGGTCATCGCCGACGACCTCGTCGTCATCGGCAACGGCCGCATCGTCGCCCAGGGCACCAAGGCCGAGCTGCTCGCCTCCGCCGGCACCATCGCCCGGTCCCGCGACATCGCCGCGCTCGTGGCGGCCATGGAGCGCGCCGGCCTCGTGGTCACGCACGCCGACGGCAGCGTGCACACCGAGGCCACCCCCGAGCAGGTCGGTGAGGTCGCGCTCGGCGCCGGCCTGGCCCTGACCGAGCTCCGCGCCGCCGACGGCGCCGGGCTCGAGGAGATGTTCCTCGAGCTCACCGCAGACACCCAGCGCGAAGGAGCAGCAGCATGAGCAGCACGACCGTTCTCGACCCCGCCACGACGGATGCCGCGACGCACCGCCAGCGTGCGCGCACGGCATCCGCGCGAATCCCCCTCTCCCGGTTGGTCGGCGTCGAGCTGCGCAAGATGTTCGACACCCGCTCCGGCTTCTGGCTGATGGCGAGCATCCTCATCACCAGCGTGCTCGCGACCGCGGCCATCATCGTGTTCGCGCCGGACGACCAGCAGACCTACGACAACTTCGCCGCCGCCGTCGGCATCCCGATGACGGTGATCCTGCCGATCATCGGCATCCTCGCCGTCACCAGCGAGTGGAGCCAGCGCAGCGGCCTGACGACCTTCACCCTCGTGCCGCACCGCGGCCGGGTGCTCTGGGCGAAGTTCATCGCGGCCGTCGGCGTCGGTGTCGGCGCGATGTTCGTGGCGCTCGTCGTCGGCGCGCTCGGCACCCTGGTCGGCAGCCTCGTCACCGGGCTCGACCCGGTCTGGAACGTCACGGTCACCGAGTTCGCGCTCATCGTGCTCGGCAGCGTGCTCGGCATGCTCTTCGGCTTCATGCTCGGCGTGCTGATCCGCAACTCCGCCGGCGCGATCGTCGCCTACTTCGTCTACAGCCTGGTGCTGCCACCGCTGGTGCAGCTGCTGGCCGCCAACGCGTCGTGGTTCGCCGACGTGCAGCCGTGGGTCGACTACGCCGACGCCCGCAACGCGCTGTTCGATGGCAGCGTCACCAGCGAGCAGTGGCAGCACCTGGCGGTGTCGGGCAGCATCTGGTTCCTGCTGCCGCTGGCCATCGGGCTGGTCATCGTGCGACGCGCCGAGGTCAAGTGAGCCGAGCCCGGATGCCGTCCCACGCCCACCGCTGAACCGGTCCCGTCGCTCGCCCCGCCCGCCTAGGGCAGGTGCGAGCGGCGGGACTCCAGCGACTCCCGGCGGTGGGCGTTGCCGTGCAGGGAGACGTAGGTGTCGCCGAAGTGGGAGAGCAGGTCGTCGTCGAGCCGGCGCACCGCGCCCGGCGGGTAGCGGTAGTCCATCGCCGCGGTGACCGCCGCGCTGTCGACGTCGCGCAGCGTCGACCCCAGCTCGTCGAGCGAGGCGATGCCGAGCTCGAGCAACAGGCCAGAGATCCATTCGTAGTGCTCGGTCTTCGACCAGCCGGCGTTCGAGTAGCGCCCGGCGAGGAAGGTCGCGAGCTCCTGCGTGCTGATCCGCGGGTCGTGCTCGTCGCCGCCGTCGACGTCGCGCTCGCCCAGCCCGGCCTGCAGGCGGTCGCGGATCGCCTCGAACTCCTTGTCGGCCAGCTCGAGCAGCCCCGCCGCCAATGTGAACCGACGGTCGAGGTCGGGCACCTGCTCGGGCGGCACCGTTCCCTTGTAGCGGATGTCGTGCTCGAACTCCGCCCAGGCGTGCTGCAGCACCGTGCGCAGCTGGATCGAGGCGCAGAACAACGGGTCGTATGCCGTGGGCGCACCCGGTGCACGCGACACCAGCAGGTGCCGGCTGGCGTAGCCGAAGCGGCCGGCGCGCGCGGTCTCCTCGCCGAGGTCGCGGTCGTCGAGCACGGTGAACTGCTCGGCGAGCAGGCCGGCCACGGCGTCGATGTCGCGCTGCACGTAGGTGATCACCCGCACGCCGACCTGGTCGGTGACGGCCCGCAGCGGGTCGACGGTGCTGTCGTCGGCCAGCACGCCGCGGGCCTTGGCGGCGAACGACCCGATCTCCTTGGTGCGCCCGGTGACGCTGAGGTAGTTGATGCCGGCGTCGTCGATGGTGCGGGTCACCAGGGCGACGAACTCGTCGGTGGCGGGCAGCAGCCGCGGTCGCAGGGCCGTGTAGTCCGCCACGGCTCGGTCGACGCGGCGCAGGGACATGAGGCCACTGTCCCACGCGCGGGTGGAGCCCTCGCCCGCCGTCGTGCCCCACGGCATCCGGCGCACTTCCAAACTCCCGCCGCCGGGCCTCGTGCGACAGGCTGGGAACCCCGAGGAAAGGGCAGCAGATGGGCAAGGTCGTCTCGTCCGCGATGATGTCGCTGGACGGCTACGTCGCCAAGGCCGACAACACCATCGGGGAGCTGTTCGACTGCCTGAACAACGGCGAGGTCGACGTGCCCACGGCGACCCCCGGCATGACCTTCCACATGACACCCCAGTCAGCGGAGTACTGGTCCGAATGGATGGACTCGGTCGGCGCGATCGTCGTCGGCCGCACGCTCTTCGACTTCACCGACGGCTGGGGCGGTCGGCACACGATGGGCGCCCCCGTCGTGGTGGTCACCCACGAGGTGCCGGCCGACTGGGTGGCCGACCACCCTGACGCGGAGCTCACCTTCGTCACCGACGGCGTGGCCGCGGCCGTGGCCCGGGCCAAGGAGATCGCCGGTGACCGGGTGGTCGCCGTGGCCGCGGGCACGGTCGCCGGGCAGTGCCTCGACCTCGGCCTCCTCGACGAGGTGGCGATCGACCTCGTGCCGGTGGTGATGGGCGGGGGCGTGCCCTACTTCGCAGGTGTCGCCGTGGCCGACGTGCTGCTCGACGACCCGGTCACCTGCATCCGTGGCGAGCGGGTCACCCACCTGCGCTTCCCGGTGCGCAAGGGTCAGGCACCCGGCGGGCCGTCGAGCACGGTCGGCACGTAGTCGAGCAGCTGCGAGCGGCCGTCGAAGGTGCGGCTCTCGACCAGCTCCAGGGCCACGTCGGGGTAGCCGTCGTAGACCCGATCCTGCCCGGTGGCCCCGGTGATCACTGGGAAGACCACGAGCCGGAAGCGGTCGACCAGCCCCGCGGTGAGCAGTGAGCGACACAGCCGGATGCTGCCCAGGGTGCGCAGCGGGAGGTCGCCGTCGCGCTTCATCGCGCGCACGGCCTCGACCGCGTCGCCCGTGACCAGGCGGGAGTTCGGCCAGGCCAGTGGCTCGGTCACGGTCGACGAGAAGATCACCTTCTGGAGGGCGTCCAGCCCGGTGAGGCTGTCGACCTCCTCGGGGCGGAACTCGCCCCCGCCCCCCTCCACCGCGTCGGCCGACAGCCGGGCCATCACCCGGTAGGTGTTCGCGCCCATCAGGGTGAGGTAGCCGCCCTCGGGCTGGTCCTCCTCCAGCCAGCCCAGGTACTCGGGCCCCTCCAGACCCCACCAGCCGGGCCAGCCCTCCGCCGACGCGTAGCCATCCAGGGAGGTGATCAGGTCGACCATCAGCTCAGGCATCGTGATGTCCTCTCGTCGCCGGTGCACAGCCGGCCGGCCGTCAGTCCTTCGCCAGCCGCCGCCGGGCCCGGCCACCCACCGGGCCCTACGGCCATCGTGCCGCCGGACACCAGCCGTCGGTGCGTCCGGTGCGCCTCGATCCGGGGTGAGCGACGTAACGCGCCGGGACGGCGCACCGGCTCGATACTGGAGGGGTGAGGCGGCCGACACGAGTGCAGGGGCGCGGGTTCGGCGCGGTCGCCGCGCTCGCGGTGCTTCCGGTGCTGCTCACCGCCTGCGCCTCCAGCACCGATGACGCCGGGGACGCCGGCAATGGCTCCACGTCGCCGTCGCGCACCTACAGCGCGGGCCCCGTCTCGCACGAGTACCGGCCCGGCCTGGCCGCCTTCCCACACCTGCCGCAGGGCGTGACGTCGGCCCCCGTGGTCGTCCTGATCCCCGGCGGGGGCTGGCAGAGCGCCGACCCCACCGGGCTCGAGCCCCTCGCTGCCGCGCTCGCGAGCCAGGGTGTCGTGGCGATGCCGGTCGTCATCCGCGCGGGCGGCGACGGCGTCGTCTACCCGGCGCCGGTCGAGGACGTCGTCTGCGCCCTCGCCGACGGGGTCGCCACCGCTCGCGAAGCCGGCATCGAGCCCACCCGGGTCGTGCTGCTCGGTCACTCCTCGGGCGCCCACCTGTCAGCCCTGGCAACCCTCGACCCCAACGACCACACCCCGAGCTGTGACGACCCGGTCGTCGCGCCCGACGCCCTCGTGGGGCTGGCCGGGCCGTACGACATCCGCAACTTCTCGGATGCCGCCGAGAACCTCTTCGCCGACGACGCCACCGACGCGACGTGGGACGCCGCCAACCCGGTGCTCCTCGCCGGCAACCGCCCCGAGGTGCCGGTGCTGCTGCTGCACGGCGACGCCGACGAGCTGGTGGGGCCGCAGTTCAGCACCGACTTCGCCACTGCCCTGCGCGCCGGCGGGCACCCGGTCACCCTCGACGTCATCCCCGGCGTGAACCACGGCGAGGTCTACTCCGCCGCCGTGGCCGCACAGCCGGTCACCGACTGGCTGGCCGCCCTCCCGAAGGGCTGATAGCGGCTGCCGCCGGGTGGGCAAGCGACTCAACGCCCCGGCATCCGCACCTCGCTCGGGCTACCGCTTGGTAGGTGCACGGATCACCTCACCTGCCAGGCGGTAGGCGGGGTCACGTCGGGTCGCGGCGGGAGCTGCCCGCGGTCAGCGGACGCGGACCACGACGTCTCGCTCGCCGGTGGTGTCCTCGATGTCGTGCTCGGCCTGGGTGAGCAGGTGGTCGGCCAGCCGCCGCAGCGCACGAGCAACCGCCACCTCGTCACCGATGCGCGCGACCTCGGCATCGCGCCCGCCGCGGTGGCTGGTGCCGCGGGCGGTGAGTGCCTGCGCGGAGTCGGCGAGCAGCGCGACCGTGGCCGTGGTGTCGTCGCCCTGCTCGAAGATGGTGACCCGCACCGACCACTCGCGCAGCGTGCCGAGCTCGGGCCGGTCCACGACCTCCTCGTGGGGCACGGACGCCGACTCGGTCACCCGCAGCACCGCTCCGGGACCGGGGAACATCGTGCTGGTGTGCCCGTCCTCCCAGCGCACGACGTACGGCGGCCCACCGTCGGCGCCGCGGGCCTCGAGCACCTCCCCGGCCCGGGTGGGCTGGTCGACCAGCTCGCCGGCCAGGATGATGTGGTCTCCGGGGGTCGCTCTCATGGCTGCTCCTCACGCGCGTCGTCACCGTGCCACGGGGGTGCTGGGGCGGTGGCGTCGACCCCGGAACCCGTTCCCGATTGTCCTCCTCGCGGCGTCGCCGCACAGCCCCATCCGGGTGGTGCGCGTCACCAACGGGCGCCCTCGCGGCGGCATCCCGGCCGGGCTAGTCTGCGGGCCGGACGTGGCCCTCGCAGTGGATGCCGCGCCACGCCACCCGCCGCCGAAGGAGGCCGCCGAGCATGCGCCGACCGGACCTGACCGTGCTCGCCATCCCGGCCTTCGTCGGGGCCATGGCGGCCGAGGTGCTGTGGCAGCGCCGCCACCCCGCACCGCCCGGCACCACCCGGGCCGGGGACTACGAGCTGGCCGACACCCTCGCCAGCCTGACCATGGGCGTCGGCAGCCTGGTGGCGCCGTTCGTGTCGGCCCGCCTGCTCGACCCGGTCACCCCGGGCCGCGGCCGCTGGGCCAAGGTGCTGATGGGCGTGGCGGTCGCTGCGACCGCGGCCACGACGGTCTCCGACGTGGTGCGCCGCCGCCGCGCGGAGGGCGCCCTCCCGGATGCCGGCACCATCCCCGCCGCCGACCCCCGCGCCCCCCGCACCGGGCCGGATGCCGTGCCGCACCTGGGCGATGCGCCGCTCGCCCGGCGGGTCACCGGTGCCACCGCCGTGGCCGCCGTCGCGTCCACCGCACTCACCGTCGCGACGACGTGGTCGGCGCAGACCAGCGGCACCCGGCTGTTCGGCCTCACGAAGCGCGACCTCGGAACCGGGTTGGCGGCCAACGCGATCGCGATCCTGGGCTGGGACGCCATCTACTACTGGAACCACCGGTTCAACCACGAGAGCCGCTGGCTGTGGGCGATGCACGTCGTGCACCACAGCAGCGAGCGCTACAACCTGTCGACCGCGCTGCGCCAGCCGGTGGCCGAGGGCCTGACGATGAGCGTGCCCTACGGCCTGCTGGCGCTCGCCGGGGTGCGGCCGAGCGTCATCGAGAACGCCCGGGCGCTGAACCTGATATACCAGTTCTGGATCCACACCGAGGCCGTGCAGTCGATCGGCTGGCTCGAGAACGTGTTGAACACGCCCTCGCACCACCGGGTGCACCACGGGGTGAACCGGCAGTACCTCGACCGCAACCACGGCAGCATCCTCATCCTCTGGGACCGGCTGTTCGGCACCTTCGAGCGCGAGGACGAACGGGTCGTCTACGGCCTGACGACCAACATCGACACCTACAACCCGGTCACGATCGCCACCCACGAGTGGCGCGACATCGCCCGTGACGTCGCCGGCGCCGCAAGCTGGCCGGAGCGGTGGTCGTTCCTGGTGCGCGGCCCCGGCTGGGCGTACGACCGGCGTGCGGAGATCCTGGGCGCCCCCGACGCCAGCCCTGCCGTCGCTGCCTGACCCAGCCGGCCACGAGCAGTGCAGATCGGCCGCGCCGGTGAGCGGTGTCTCGTCCGCCACGAACGGGGTTTCGCGCCCCGACCACCGCAATAGCCTGAGCGCGAGGCCGACACCGGTCGGCCTCGTCGCCTGCGATGGAGCACCCGTGCAGCTCTGCGAGAACGTGTTCGTGGTCACCGGCGGGGGGAACGGCATCGGCCGCGAGGTCGTGCTGGCGCTGCTCGCCCGCGGCGGCCGGGTCGCCGCCGTCGACCTGAGCCGCGCGGGGCTGGTCGGGACGGCCGAGCTGGCCACCACGGCATCCACCGACCGGCTCAGCACCCACGTCGTCGACCTCACCGACCGGGCCGCCGTCGAGGCGCTGCCCGAGGCGGTGCACGAGGCGCACGGCCGCGTCGACGGGCTGGTCAACGTGGCCGGCATCATCCAGCCGTTCGTGACGTTCGCCGACCTCGACTACCCGCAGATGGAGAAGGTGCTCGCGGTCAACCTGTGGGGCGTCATCCACACCTGCAAGGCGTTCCTGCCCCAGCTCCTCGCCCGGCGCGAGGCGTGCATCGTCAACGTCTCGAGCATGGGTGCGCTCGCGCCGGTGCCGGGCCAGACGATGTACGGCGCGAGCAAGGCCGCCGTCAAGCTGTTCACCGAAGGGCTGTACTCCGAGCTGCGCAGCACCAGCGTCGCCGTCACGGTGGTCTTCCCCGGTGGCGTGGACACAGGCATCGCGCAGAACTCGGGGGTGGCCGTTCCCGGGATGGACGAGGCTCCGGCCGACCTGGCGGCGAGCATGACCAGCGCCCCGGAGGCGGCCCGGCAGATCGTGCAGGGCATCGAGAAGGGCAGCTATCGCGTCGTCATCGGCAAGGACGCCCGCGGGCTCGACCGGCTCTCGCGGTTCTCGCCCCAGCGTGCCACCGACCTCATCGCGACGAAGATGGCCTCGCTGCTGGTGCAGTGATCCGGGTCCTTCTCGTCCGGGCTCGAAGCGGGCACACTGGCTCAATGGCGAAGCCCTACACCGTCACCCGCACCACCACCATCAACGCACCCGTGCAGCGCGTGCACGCGCTCGTCGACGACTTCCACGAGTGGCAGCAGTGGTCGCCGTGGGAGGGACTCGACCCGCAGATGCGGCGCACCTACAGCGGGCCGGATGCCGGGGTCGGCGCCGCCTACGCCTGGGAGGGAAACCGCAAGGCCGGCAAGGGTGACATGACCGTCACCGGGGACGCCCCGGAGCGCCTCGACGTCGCCCTGCACTTCGAGAAGCCGTTCAAGCAGCACAACACGTTCGCCTTCGTGCTCACCCCGGTCGACGAGACGACCACGACGGTCGAGTGGCGGATGGACGGCGAGCTGAGCGGCGTCACGCGGCTGTTCTCGGTCGTGAAGTCGATGGACTCCCTCATCGGACCGGACTTCGAGAAGGGCCTGGCCCAGCTCAAGCGGGTCGCCGAGTCTGCCTGACCCACAGGGGTTTTCGTGCGGCTTCTCTGGCGCGCTCAGGCGATCCAGGTGCGGGTGGCGCCGAGCACCCGCTCGCCGTCGAGGTCGGCGAGCGACATGCCGACGAACGCCGTCGCGGCGGCGGAGGTCTGCCACCGGAACGCGTAGGACGTCGCGGTGGCACAGGCCGCGATCGCCCCACCGGCGTCGGTCGCGCTCTGGGCGTTGTCGAACGCACCCTGGGTGCGGGCGAGGTAGGCCGCGAACAGCTCGGCATACGGGTCGTCGCCCATCGCCGGGCGCTGCACGTTGGCGACGAAGTCGGAGGCCACCGCGGCCGGCTCGATGACGCTGACCCACACGCCGAACCGTTCGGCGACCACGGCCAGCGACTGCATGAAGCCCTCGACGGCGAACTTGGCCCCGCAGTAGGCGTCGGCGAAGGGCTGGCCCACGGCGCCGCCGACGCTGGTCACCGTGACCACCCGGCCGTACCCGCGCTCGCGCATGCCGGGCAGCACGAGCTTGGTGAGCGCGACGACGCCGAGGTAGTTGACCTCCAGCTGGTCGCGCACGGTGTCCATGCCGAGCTGCTCCGCGGTGCCCACGCAGCCACGCCCGGCGTTGTTGACGAGCACGTCGATCCGGCCGTGGTCGCGCAGCACCCCCTCGACGCAGGCCGCCGCTCCGGCCGGCTCGGTGACGTCGAGGGTGCGCACGTCGAGCTCGACGCCGGCGGCTGCAGCGGCCGCCGTCAGCGCGCCGGCGCGTCCGGTGTCCCGCATCGTCGCCACGACGGTGAG
Organism: uncultured Actinomycetota bacterium; assembly: GCA_963800505.1. Lineage (GTDB taxonomy): Bacteria > Actinomycetota > Actinomycetes > Actinomycetales > Dermatophilaceae > Fodinibacter. Next base: position 204,180 of record CAWDBL010000019.1, on the reverse strand, counting down.
CCCGGTACGGGCCAGGTCGACGGCGGCCACCAGGCCCATCCCGCTCGAGGTGCCGGTGACGAGGGCGATGTCGGGCATGGCGGCCTGCCTTCTGGTCGGTGTCGGTGTCGAGGTGGGGCGTCGCTCACCGTATGCCCGTTGGGCGGGCGTCGGGACGGCGCCGACCGTGGTTCGACACCTGCGTCGTGCCGGCGCCGCAGGACCCGTGGCTCCCGCGGTTAGGCTCCCGGAGTGGGCCACCCCTCGCCACCCGAGCTCCTCACCCTGCACGCCGTGCGCGTCAGCGGGATGACGGATGCGTTCGCGGTCGCGCACCGCACCGGGCTCGCTCGCGAGGTGGTCGAGGACCTGCTGCTCGACGACGAGGCTCGCGGTTGGGTTCAGCGCGTCGCCTTCGCCGACCTCGCCGGGTGGTCGCTCACCGAGACCGGCCGGCTCGAGGGGGAGCGACGCCTCGCCGTCGAGCTGGACCGCACCGGTGCCCGCCCGGCCGTCGAGCGGGTGCACGACACCTTCGCCCGGCTCAACGAGCGGTTCCTGCTCACCCTCACCCGGTGGCAGATCCGGCCGCAGCCCTGGGACCGGCTCGCGGCGAACGACCACGACGACCCGGTCTGGGACGGCCGGGTGCTCGACGAGCTGGCGTCCTACCGGCGCCGGCTCGGCCCCCTGTGCGCCGAGCTGACCGCCGTCCTGGAACGGTTCGCCGGCTACGACGAGCGGTATGCCGCCGCGCTGACCCGCGCTGAAGCGGGCCAGTTGCGCTGGGTGGACGGGACCGGGGTCGACTCGTGCCACATCGTGTGGATCCAGCTGCACGAGGACCTGCTGTCGACGCTGGGCATCGACCGCAGCACGATGGGCTGAGGGAGGGGGAGCCATGGCGAAGCTGAGGGTGCACGCCTTCTCGGTGTCGCTCGACGGGTTCGGGACCGGCGAGGGTCTCACCGACGACGAGCCGTTCGGGCACGCCGGAATGCGCCTGCACCAGTGGATGTTCGACGCGCTCGACGGTGCGTCCACCGCAGCCCCGGTGGATGCCGACCTCCTCGCCGCGGCCTGGGACGGCATCGGCGCCGAGATCATGGGCCGGCGCAAGTTCCACGTGGGTCGGGGACCGCTGCCTGACGACTGGAATGGTTTCTGGGGCGACGAACCCCCTTTCCACACACCGGTTCTGGTGCTGACCCACCATCCCCGCGCGAGCCTGGAGATGGCCGGGGGCACGACGTTCCACTTCGTGGACGCCACGCCGCAGGAGGCGCTCGCCATGGCGGTCGAGGCGGCCGGCGGCCTGGACGTGCGCCTGGGCGGCGGCGCCGAGACGATCCGGGCCTTCCTCGACGCCGACCTCGTCGACGAGCTGCACCTGGTGCTCGTGCCGATCGTGCTGGGCCGCGGCCAGCGGCTGTGGGACGGGCAGGAGGGGCTCGACGAACGTTTCGACATCCAGGTGCTGCCGGGCGGGGCGGGCGTCACGCACCTGCTCCTCAGCCGGCGTCGCGCTGGCTGACCTGCCCGTTCAGCCGACTGCTCAGCCGGCGTCGCGTTCGCTGACCTACCCGCTCACCCGACAGCTCAAGCGGCGTCGCGCTGGCTGACCTGCCCGCTCGCCCGACTGCTGACGGCGGAGAGCCAGGCCAGCAGCACCAGTCCGCCGAGCACGCCCGGCAGCAGCGGCCCGGCACCCGGAACGACGTCGGGCAGGGGCAACGGGCCGACCACCTCGCCGAGCACGGCCGCCGTGCCCGCGACGGCGGTGCCGGCCACCACGGCGCCGGGCACCTCGTGCGAGTGCCAGAGGGCGACCGTCGTGACCAGGAGGTGCACTCCGAGCACGAGCAGCGCGAGCGACCAGTCCGCCCGGAACCCGGCCACGCCGTCGCCCCCCGGCCAGAGCAGGCGGCCGGCCGCGGCCGCGAGCAGCACGGCATACCCGGCCCTGCTGACCAGGGCGGCGTAGGCGCAGGAGTGGGCGCGCTCGTGCAGCACGCCGTAGAGGCCCCACCCGACGACCACCTCCAGCGCCGCGACCACGACGAAGCCGACACCGACGACCACCCGCGTGGCGGTGGCATCAGCGGTATCGAGCAGCGCGGTGGCCGGGATCGACAGCACGGTGACCGCGACGAGAGAGGCGATGGCGAGCAGGGCCGCCCGGCGGGCGGCGGCGGCTGGTCGAGCGGCGGCGGCTGGTCGAGCGGCGGCGGCTGGTCGGGCGGTGGAGTCGGCCGGCCGTGCGGGTCGCGTCACGGTGCCGGCCCGGCGGGTGCGGGAGGTCGTGGTGGTCATCTCGCCAGCGTGGCCGGGGCCGGTCGGCGCGGTCTGTCGGGTACGACCCTGAGTCGACCCCGACTGCACCCCGGCCACCCCGGAGCTCGCTCCGATCGCCGGTGTCTGCACCCCGGCCACCCGGATGGAACTCACCTCTGTCGGTGCCTGCGGCCCGCACCCCGAACGCCCCGTCGCACCCCGCCCGTCGTTGGCCAGCATCAGCGCGCTGTCCGCCCCCGGTCGGTGCGGACCTTCTCGAGGAGCCCCGTGTCGTCCGTCGCCATCGCCGTGCTGGCCGTCGCCGCCTACCTCCTGGTCGTGGCCCTGATCTGGCGACGCAACGGCGTGCGCTACGACGCGCTCGCGGAGAGCCGGGACAGCGTCATCCGGGGGATCGTGGTGCCGATGGGGGTCGGGTCGGTGCTGCTGGCCGTCGTCACGTCGGTACTCGGCTGGTGGGGGCCGGCCCTCACCCAGAGCCCGCGGTCGGGCCCGACCTGGGCGCTCGTCGTGCCCGTGGTGCTCACCGTCGCGGCGGCGCTTGGCCTGACGACGATCGACTGGCGCTCACCGAAGGCCCGCACCGTGCTGCCGGCGCTTGCGGTCGGCTGCCTGCTCGTCGGCTTCGCGGAGGAGCTGGGCACCCGCGGCCTCGTGCTCGTCGGGGCGCGCGAGTCGGGGTTCAGCGAGCTCGCCGCCGCGCTGCTCACCATGGTCGTGTTCTCGCTCGTGCACGCGATGAACGGCCTGTTCGGCCAGTCGTGGACGCGGACCGCGGTGCAGCTCGGCCTCACCTTCGTCGGGGGCGCGGCCTTCTACGCCACGCGGATGACGACCGGCTCGCTCGTCGTGGCGATGCTCCTGCACGCGCTGTGGGACTTCGGCCTGCTCGGCACCGCCGCCACCGACCGGGAGGTGCGCGCGCCCCAGGCCGTCGCCGTCGCAGCGGTGTACCTGACCGGCATCGGTGCGCTCTGGTTCGTCGCGACGGGCTGATCCTGTGGCGGCGGGCTGATCCCGCAGCGGCGGACTGATCGCGCCCGCAACTGCGGGACCGACTCATCCCGTCACACCTGTGCGACGGGACGTCGCGCCGCAGCCGCGCGTCTCGCGGCGCAGCCCCGTCACCTGCGGGATGTTCGCCAGGTGGTCGGCCTCGGGGTCTGGTCAGGGGACCCCTTGCTGGTGGAGTATCCAGTCCATGTCTCCGACGCGCATCGACCGCCGTTCCGCACTCAAGGGCCTCGCCGCCGGCACCGCGGCGCTCACCGTCCCCCGGGTCTTCGACCCCGCCGCGGCCGCCGCCCCGGCGAGCAAGGGCATCTTCGGCTACGGCGTCGCCAGCGGCGACCCCACCGGCACCTCCGTGGTGCTCTGGACCCGCGCCACACCCCCGAACCGTCGCGGTGAGCCGGTGGCGACCCCCGGCAGCGGTCTGGGCAAGCCCCTCGAGGTGCGCTGGGAGGTGGCGCGCGACGGGGACTTCCGCCACGTGGTGGCCAAGGGCAAGGTGCGCACCTCGGCTGCCAGCGACCACACCGTCAAGGTCGACGTCCGGGGGCTGAAGCCGTACACGCGCTACCACTACCGGTTCCAGAGCCGTGGGGAGCGCAGCCCGGTCGGGCACACCCGCACCGCCCCCGACGTGGCCGGCGAGGTGCACGCCCTGCGGTTCGCGCTGGTCAGCTGCAGCAACTACACCGGTGGCTACTTCACGGCCTACCGGGCGATCGCGCAGCGCGACGACCTCGACCTCGTGCTGCACGTGGGCGACTACATCTACGAGTACGGCAACGGCGCCGACCGCTACGGCCCCGACGCCCTGGTCGGCGTGCGCGACGGGAAGCCCGAGACCGAGACCATCGACCTCGAGGGCTACCGGCTGCGGCACGCCCTGCACAAGGCCGACCCCGACGCGCAGGCGGCGCACCGGGCGCTGCCGTGGATCACCATCTTCGACGACCACGAGGTGGCCAACAACGCCTGGGCCAACGGGGCCGAGAACCACCAGGCCGACGAGGGTGCCTACCTGGCCAGGCGGGCCCAGGCGATGCAGGCCTACCTGGAGTGGATGCCGTTCCGCATGCCCGACCAGTCGGTGCCCCACCAGGGGACGCGCTTCTTCAAGCGGTTCACCTTCGGGGCGCTGGGCGACCTGTCGATCCTCGAGACCCGGCAGAACCGCAGCCAGCAGGTCACGGTGCCGGGGGTGCCGTTCGACGGGTTCGTGCCGATCGGGGTCAACCCTGCGATCGACGGGGCGCTCGCCTCGCCCGCGCGCCACCTCCCCGAGCCCGAGCAGCTGACCTGGCTCAAGGACGGTGTGGCGCGGCAGGGCAAGCCGTGGCACCTGCTCGGCAACCAGGTGATGATCGCGCCCGTGCTCTACCCCGGCGCAGCGCTGGGAGCGCCAGGCCTCACCTTCGTCAACGCCGACCAGTGGGACGGCTATGCGGCCGACCGGGCCAGCCTGCTCGGGCACCTCGACTCGTTGCCCCCCGAGGCCGGGGACGTGGTCGTGCTCACCGGCGACATCCACGCGTCGTTCTCGTGCGAGGTCCCGGTGTCCGCCACGCCGGGGTCGGCGACCTACGACTCCGTGGCCGTCGAGTTCGTCTGCCCGTCGGTGACCAGTGACGGGTTCGTCGAGGTGCTGGGCGGCACCCCGCAGCTCGCGGGCCAGCCCCCTGAGGTCGTCGTCGGGGCCACCCGGCAGGCCATCGCCGCCGCGCAGCAGCTCAACCCGTGGCTGAAGTTCGTCGACGGCGTGAGCCACGGCTTCGTCGTCATCGACGTCACGCCCGAGCGGGTGCAGGCCGACTACCACCACACGCCGGTGCCGACCAGTGCCGCACCCGACCCGCGGGTGAACGCGGCCGTCGTGCCCACCTACGCCCGCAGCCTGCAGACGCTGGCGGGCACGCACCAGCTCACCGCGGCATCCGGGCCCGTGGGCGCACGCAGCGACCAGCCGGCGTCGATGGGTCGTCACCGCCACTGACGCCACACCCACTGAGCCCTCGCCGACCGCGCAGTCCGACACCCCGCCTTCGTCGAGACAGCTGATGACAGCACCACCAAACGCGTGACACCGGCGCCGCTGACCGCTGGAATGGGGCCATGCCCCAGAAGATGGCCCTGCGTGCCTACATCGACCAGCTGCGCACCGAGGGATACACGGTGCGCGACGACCACGGCGACGACCCGGTGCTCATCGCGCCCGGTGGCAAGGCGGTGGAGACCTGGCGCGAGGACTACCCATACGACGAGCTGATGACCCGCAACAGCTACGAGGTCGAGAAGTATCTGCTGCAGATCGAGCTGCTGAAGTTCCAGTACTGGACCATCGACACCGGGGCCAAGCACGTCGTCGTCTTCGAGGGCCGCGACGCCGCCGGCAAGGGCGGCACCATCAAACGCTTCACCGAGCACCTCAACCCACGGGCGCTGCGGGTCGTCGCCCTGACCAAGCCCACGTCGACCGAGAACGGGCAGTGGTACTTCCAGCGCTACGTCAACCACCTGCCGACCGCCGGGGAGATCGTGCTGTTCGACCGCTCCTGGTACAACCGGGCCGGCGTCGAGCGGGTGATGGGCTTCTGCACCGACGAGGAGTACTCGGTGTTCATCGGGCAGGCCCCGATGTTCGAGCGGATGCTCGTCGACTCGGGCACCACGGTGACCAAGCTGTGGTTCTCGGTGACCCAGGACGAGCAGCGCACCCGGTTCGCGATCCGGCAGATCGACCCGGTACGTCGCTGGAAGCTGTCACCGATGGACCTCGAGAGCCTCGACCGGTGGGACGCCTACACCTCCGCGAAGGAGGCGATGTTCGAGCACACCGACAAGCGCTACGCCCCGTGGATCACGGTGAAGAGCAATGACAAGAAGCGAGCCCGGGTCAACGCCCTTCGTGCCTTCCTGCACCAGTTCGACTACGCCGACAAGGACCCCGAGGTCGTCTTCGCCCCCGACCCGAAGGTCGTCGGCCGCGCCAAGCACACCACCGGGGACTGACTCCGCGACAGGGTGCTCGCCGGGCTCCTGCCTACCTGGCGTTCTCGTCGGGTTGGTGGATGCCGAAGGTGTTGCCCTCGGTGTCGAGGAAGTAGCCCTGCCAGGCCATGCCCGGCAGCGCCGTCTTCGGCAGCGCCACCTGCCCACCGGCGGACTCGATCACGACAGCGGTGGCGTCGTAGTCCTCGACGCCCATCGTCAGGATGGCGGCGTTGGTGCCCGCCCCCGCGTCGGCTGCCGGCGCCGGGCGCGCCATCAGGCCGCCGTCGATGCCGGGCCCGGCCGGGTCACCGGTGTGCACGCCCCAATAGGGCGAGCCGGTGACGGCGGACCAGTCGTCGTAGGTCCAGCCGAAGACGTCGGCGTAGAAGTTCTTGGCGCGCTCGAGGTCGTCGGCCTGGATCTCGAAGTGGATGGGGCGTGACATGGCAACTCCTCCTCGCTCGGGTGCACCCCAGACTGGCACGCGGCGCCGACAGGGGGCAGTCCGTCCCGGGCCCGGTGGCGACGGCGTCGGGCCCTCGGCTTCCGACTCAGGTCACCCGGCCCCGCACTTGCCGTGCCGGCGCCGCAGCTCGGCGACGAGCTCATCCTGGCGGCGCCGCGCCGAGCGTTCGCGCGGGCCGGCGGGCGCCCGGCATCCGCGGAGCACGTCCTCGGTGGCTGCGAGCTCGGCGATCAGGGTCCGGATGGAGGGCTGCTGGGTCGTCGCCATGCCCTCCACCCTCAAGGCGGTGCCTCGGTGGCGGCTCGGTGGGCGCTGTGGGCTCGCTGTCAACGGTTGTCGCGGCCCGCTCAGGGGTTGTCGACCGACGTGCGCTGCTTGGCGGCGACGTAGTCGGCGAGGCGGCGGTCGGCATCCTCGCCGAAGAGGATCTCGGCGACCTCGGTGAGACCCGGCGAGCCGAGGATGTCGCGGTCGCTCACCACGAGGTCGATCTTGCTGCGGCGCCGCATGAAGTCGTCGAGGGTCACGACCATCTCGTGCTCGGCCGCGGTGTACAGCTCTGCGCGAAGGTAGTCGGTGGAGCCCATGACGTCCTGGCCCATGGTGGGGTCGGCGCGCACCATCTCGAGCAGGTCGAAGGCGCGGCGGCCGTAGCGCCGCCAGAGCCGGTCGCTGAGCGGCTCGACCTCGGGGCGGGTGCGCAGCGCGTCGAGGCGCATCAGCCGGGCCTGGCGGTAGAACTCCTTGCGGGTCGCCTTCGCCGGCTCGCCGTACCAGTTGCGCAGGTCCTTCTCGAGCGGGATGCCGAGCGCCTCCACCTGCTCGGCGACCTCCTCGCCGACGTTGAGGCAGTCGGTGAGCTTGCCGCCGAAGACGGTGACGACCGCGCGCGCGGTGTCGCGCTCGATCTCGTGCTTGCGGCTCAGCGAGGTCCAGTCGGCATCCTTCTGGTCGCCGCCCTCGGCCCTGACCACGAGCGGGCGCACGCCGGAGCGCTCGGCGATGACGTCGTCGGCGGTCAGCGGCTCGGGCAGGTCGAGGCGGGCGTTGATCTGGCCGAGCAGGAACTCGCGGTCCTCGTCGGTGACGTGGGTGAAGGGGGTGTCGATGCGGGTGTCGGTGGTACCGATGACTGAGCGGTGGCCCATCGGGATGACGTAGAAGAGCCGCTGGGTGTCGTCGAAGAAGGCGAGCACCCGGTCGTGCCGCGTGGTGGTGAGCCGGGGAACGACGAGGTGGATGCCCTTGGAGTAGACGATGCGGTGCTTCGTCCTCAGGCCCCAGGAGGTGTTGAGCTCGTCGACGAACGGGCCGACGGCGTTGACGACCACCCGGGCCGAGGTGGTGACCTCGTCTCCGGAGTCGGTGTCGCGCAGCCGGCAGACCCACCGGTCGCCGACCCGCTCGGCGGAGACCAGCTCGACGTAGTTCGCGACCGCCGCGCCGGCTTCGATGGCCGAGCGCACGAAGGAGAAGACGAAGCGCGAGTCGTTGTCGACGAGGTAGGCGTCCTGGTACTGCAGGCCGCCTCGGGCCGTGCTGGTGTCGATGACCGGCTCGACCTCCTCGACCTGCTCGGCGTTGAAGACCCGTGGGGGCTTGGTGCCGAACAGGCCGATGCCCCAGTAGGCCGTCGCCCCCAGCGCCGCGAACCACGGGTGGTAGGGCGCGGTGCGGTCGAGGGTCGCGAGGAAGGAGATCTCCTTGATGTTGTCGGGGTAGGCCTTCATCAGCCGGTTGCGGGAGCGGCACAGCCCGAAGACCAGGGGCAGCTCGTAGTGCTCGAGGTACTTGAAGCCGCCCCACACCAGGTTGCTCGACTCCTGGCTCGTGAAGCCGCCGAAGTCGCCCCGGTCGATGAGGGCGACGGAGGCTCCCCGGCCCGCGAGGGCGGCGGCCGAGACCGCTCCGTTGATGCCGGCCCCGACGACGAGGACGTCGAAGAGTCCGCCGTCGATTCGTGCGATGTTGGCGCGCCGCAACGTCATGGGTCCAGCCTCCCACCTCGCCGCACGGGTTCCACCACGGGTGTGACGTCTGCGGTCCGATGGTCCTCGAGTGGTTGACCGTGTCCAATGTTAGTGACTAACATTAAGCGCATGGGACGGAAGGAACGCACCCGGGAGGCGCTGCTCGAGGCCGCTCTCGAGCTGTTCGCCGAGCAGGGGTACGACGCGACGACGACGGCCGCCATCGCTCGGCGTGCTGGGGTCAGCGAGATGACGCTCTTCCGTCACTTCGCGACCAAGGACGCCCTGCTCGTCGACGACCCCTACGACCCGCTGATCGGGGCTGCGATCACGGTACGGCCGGTCGGCGAGCGGCCGCTGACCGCCGCGGTGCGCGGCGTTCGGGACGCGTGGGGCGCCATCCCGGAGCCGGCCACCGACGAGGTGCGCGAGCGGCTCCAGGTCGTCGCGGCGACGCCGTCGCTCGCCGGTGCGCTCGCGCGGAGCAGCCGCGAGACCGAGGAAGCCATCGGTGACGCGCTGTGCCGGCGGGGGGCCTCGACCTCCGAGGCGCGGGTCGTGGCCGCTGCCGTCGTCGCCGGGCTCAACGCAGCGTTGCTCGACTGGTCGCGCGGCGCCGACCCCGACCTGGGCAGTGCCGTCATGACGGCACTGAACGCACTGGGTGGCCAGTCGTGAACGTTCTCGAGCTGAGGGCGGTGAGCCGGGTGTTCCGGGGCGGGGCCGGCGTGCACGGCCTGGACCTGGTGCTCGCGCCGTCCGAGATCGTCGCGCTGGTCGGTCTCAACGGTGCCGGCAAGTCGACCCTGATGCGGCTGGCGCTCGGCATGCTGCGCCCGGACTCCGGTGCTGTGCTCCTCGACGGCCGGCCGTTGGCTCGGGCACCGCGCGAGACCTGGTGCCGGGTGGGTCACCTCGTCGAGGTCCCGCTGGCCTACCCGGAGCTGAGCGCGCGGCAGAACCTCGCCCTGGCGGCCCGGCTGCACGGGGCCGGCGTGGCGTGCGTCGACGCAGCGATCGAGCAGTGGAAGCTCACCGCGTACGCCGACCGACGGGTGCGCAGGCTCTCGCTGGGCAACCGGCAGCGGGTCGGGCTGGCGGCCGCACTGCAGCACGGGCCGCGGCTCGTCGTGCTCGACGAGCCCACGAACTCGCTCGACCCGGCAGGGGTGCTCGTCCTGCGCGATGCGCTGCTGCAGCGGGCCGATGACGGTGCCGGAGTGCTCGTCAGCAGCCACCACCTCGACGAGGTCGCACGCATCGCGCACCGGATCGTCATGGTGAACGGTGGCCGGCTGATCGGTGAGCTGTCGCCGGCCAGCACCGACCTCGAGCGAGCCTTCTTCGAGCACGTGCGACTCGACGACGAGCGTCGCGAGGTGATGGCATGAACCAGGCCGTACGCGTCGAGGCGCTCAAGCTCACCCGGTCGCCCGTCGGAGTCATCGGGTCCGCCGCGATCGTCCTCGGCATCGCCGTGCTGTGCACCGTCATGATGGCCGCCCTGGCGTCCGGCGACCCACAGCTCGTCGCCAAGCTGGGCCCCGGCGCCAGCCGTGACTGGCCCGGTCTGGTGGGGGTGGCTGCCCAGATCAGCGGTGCGGGCGGGTTCCTCGCGTTCGGCGTCGTCGGGGCGTGGTTGTTCGGCCGCGAGTTCACCGACGGCACGATCACCGGTCTGTTCGGGCTGCCCGTGGGCCGTGGCACCATCGCGGCCGCCAAGCTCGCGGTCTACGCGGCGTGGGCGACGGTGGTGAGTGCGGCGGTTGTCGTCGTGGTGCTGCTACTCGGCCTCGTGCTGGGGTTCGGCGCGCCCGACGCGGCTGCGTGGGAGGGGCTCGGCCGCCTGCTGGTGCTGGGAGTGCTCAGCGCGGGCGTGGCCGTGCCGACCGCGTGGGTCGCCACCATCACCCGGTCGCTCCTGGGTGGAGTCTCGGTCGCGATCGGCCTGGTCGTCGTGGCACAGATGGGTGTGCTGGCGGGTGGGGGCGGCTGGTTGCCGCTGGCCGCTCCCGCCCTCTGGGCGGTCTCGGGCGGAACCGCGGTGTCGGCCGTCCAGCTCTCCGGCGCCGTGGCGTTCGCGGCGGTTGCCGCGACCGCCACGGCCTGGTCGTGGCACCGGCTCCAGCTCGACCGTTGATGCGGGCCTGGCCCGGGCACGCCCTGCTCCGCGACTGCGGCGCACAGCAGCGGACCTGGGCGGCGACGGCATGGTCGGTCGTCGCTTGGAAGGGCGGGTCGTCGCCTTGACGGCCGGGGTGGCACTAGAAGGGCGGGTCGTCGCCTTCACCGCCGAGGTAGGACTAGAAGGGCGGGTCGTCGGCTTCACTGCCGAGGTCGGACCTGCTGCAGTGCCTGCTCGTGCGGTGACCTGGCACGTGGGGCCAGGCGTGCGCCAGAACGAGCCGGTCGGCGCGCGGACGGTGACCGTGAGGATGGTGCACCTCCATCGTGAGGAGGGAGCGATCGCCGGTTGCCAGGAGTGACGCGCTGCTCAGGTCGGCGCGGTGGGTGAGGTCGGCGGTGGTGATGGCGGCGGCGTGGTGCTCGAGCGTGAACTCGAGCGCGCTGAATCGGTCGCTCACCGTGCCGAGCAGGTCGTACATCGTCCTCGATCCGCCTTCGGCGTCGGGCTCCCTCGTGCCGTCGTTGGCGATGTCCCCTAGACGGGCCGGCGTTCCCGAGGACGTCGTTGCGTGCTCAGGACCGCTCGACTCGGAGGGACCGCCCGGAGCGCGCAGCACCATGGCGCGCAGTGCATCGACGGGGTGGGTGACTCGGACGCGGCCCACGGGGTCGGTCCAGGTGACGGTGGCATCGGGCTCGAGGCGCACGCGCCAGCGATGTCGTTGTTTGACGCGGTGGTGCCGCCGGCACAGGCAGATCAGGTTGCTCGGAGTGGTCGCCCCTGACGGCCACGGTCTGACGTGGTCGAGGTCGCAGAACCGGGCGGCGACGTGGCAGCCGGGAAAGCGGCAGCGCCCATCGCGTTGGCGCACCAGCGCCGCCATGCCGGCCGGTGGACGGTACGAGGAGCTGATGGTGCGGTCGAGCAGGGCTCCGCTGACCGGGTGGCAGGGCCGCTCGACGGTTGTGGTGTCCAGAGCGGCCGTCACCAGGTCGAGGAAGGCGCGGGTCACCAGCACCCGCTCGCCGCGGGTGCCCATCGCCACCTCGACCAGGTCCTCCGGTGACTCGGTCGGCGTCGTCGCGCCACCACGCGAGTCCGGGGTCGAGTCGCCCGAGCCGTCGGGTGCCGAGCTGTCCGAGGGTTCGTGCGGGCCGGGGTTGCCAGGCCCGGCAGGTGCACTTGCCCGCCCGTCTGTCTCCTCCGGTGGGGCGGGAACGGTGAGAGTGAGGACCGTGCTGATGGTGGCGGAGCCGGTGACCAGGTCGATCAGGGCCTGGGCGCGGGCCCGGTCGATGCGGCCCACGCTGCCGTCGGCGACGAGCTCATGGGCGCGAGCGTCGATCGCGGCCCACGCGCGGGCGGCATCCTCGCTCGGGAAGGTGCCCTCCCACTTGTCGACGCCCGGCTCCTGCGCCGACCGCCGCAGGCTGCACTGCTCGCGAGCCTTCGTGGCCCGCTGCCGGAGCAGGTCGGGACTGATGCGGGACAACACGGTGCGGCAGCGCCCACGCAGCTGCGGCCCGGTGTCGTCGGCCCAGTGGCTCGCCAGGGCACCGACCACCGCCTCGGCCACTTCCGGCGGCGCCTGCTCGAGCTCCTCGGCCACCACACCCGCCCGGTAGGCATCGAGGTCGCCCCGACGCATCGCCGCGTGCAGCCCCGCCAGACCCGTTGCGGTGTTGCTGCCGTCCGGCCCGTCGGCGGCCAACCTCACCGCTGCGTGTACCCGGTGCTCGGCGTGCAGGCCCGAGACGTTCAGCGCGCCCGACACGATCGCCGGCCCGTCCAACGCCACGTGTCCCGCGGCGCGGTGACCCTCCACGACCGTGCCGTCATCGAGCACCTCGTCCTCGATCGAGCACACGGCGACGATGGCCTCGTCCTGCACCGCGCCCGCCGCGTTGATCACCCGTTGGGCGGTCGTCACGACCTCCGCCCACTCGGCGCGGCTGCCAGCCATTGCGCTCGGATGCGGGGCGCTCACCAGCTCGGACTCGGCGGCCCGGAGCGCGCGAAGCAGCTCACTCGGCATCCCCGATGGTGCCCCGGTTGGCATGGTCTCGAGCTGCACCGCATCCCCCTTTCCCCGTGATCCGAACTCTACGGGCGACCACCGACAGAGCCTCCGCAGGCGGGCGTGCACCGCTGTCCAGCAATCGAATCCGCTCGAACGCACGAGACCGATCCGCGTCAGCGCACTGCACAGCGCTTGCCTCAGGCGTGGTGTGCCAGCGCAGCAGCCCGCCTGGTGAGGTGCCGCTGCTCGGCCAGGTTCGTCGCGCGGTCCGCGGCCGCGAGGTAGTGCCGCCGGGCCGCCGCGCGGTCGCCAGCAAGCTCGGCCACGTGTCCCTTCACCGCATGCAACCGCTGGTGGTCACCCAGCGCGGCGCCAAGCGAATCGAGGACCGGCACAGCGGCATCCGGACCCTCGGCCTCGGCCAGCGCCACAGCCCGCGCGAGCGTCACGAACGGGCTGGGCGCCACCCGTTCCAGCAGGCCGTACAGCGCGAGCACCTGCGGCCAGTCCGTCTCGGCCGCCGTCGACGCCCGGTCGTGCACCGCGGCGATGGCGGCTTGGAGCTGGTAGGCCCCGATCCCGCGACCCGTCCCGATCGTCGAGTCGAGCAGCGCAGTGCCCTCGGCGACCAGGGCCCGGTCCCAGAGGCGCCGGTCCTGCTCGCCGAGCGTCACGAGGTCTCCGGATGCCGTCACGCGCGCCGGCCGCCGCGCGTCCAGCAGGAGCATGAGTGCAAGCAGCGCGGTGGCCTCCGGGTCGTCAGGCAGCAGCCGGTGCACCAGACGACCGAGCCGGATCGCCTCCGCCGAGCGGTCCGTGCGGGTGAGGTCGGTACCGGTGCTCGCGGCATACCCCTCGTTGTAGAGCAGGTAGACCACGCCGAGTGCGCGCTGCACGCGGTCACCGAGATCGTCCGTCGCGGGCCGCTCGAACGTCGCCCCCGAATCACGCAGCGTTCGCTTGGCCCGCGAGATCCGTTGCGCCATGGTCGATTCCGGCACGAGGTAGGCGGTGGCGATCTCGGCAGTGGTCAGCCCGCTCACGGCGCGAAGGGTGAGTGCCACGGCGGAGGCCGGTGAGAGGGCCGGGTGGCAGCACATGAGCAGCACGGTGAGCGAGTCGTCGGGCTGCGCCACCTCCGTACGCTCGGTCTGCGTCGCTGCCCATTGACGTTCTCGCCGGCGGCGGGCTGCCGCGCTGCGCTGCTCGTCGACCAGCCGCCGGCTCGCCGTGGTCACCAGCCAGGCGCGCGGGTGCCCGGGGATGCCGTCGCGCGGCCAGCTCAGGTGCGCGGCGACGAGGGCCTCCTGGGTGGCGTCCTCGGCGGCCGTGAAGTCGCCGCAGCGGCGGGTGAGGATGCCGACGACCTGCGGCGCCAGCTCGCGCAACAGGTCGTCGACGGTGCGCGCTGGGTGGCCGTCGGTAGTGCCGTCGGCGACGCTGCCGAGCTGCGTCTGTCGCCGACTCGACCCGACCCAGCGTCGGTGTTCAGCGCCGGCCCCCCGCGCCCTCCAGCCACTCGCCCATGGAGTCGGCGTCGGACGGGCCGTCGTCCATCACCCGGCGCACGTGGACCGGCTGTTGGAGCGGCACGCCGCCCGGCCCGGGGACGGCCGACACCAGCGCGGCGATCTCGAGGGCGCGCTCCTCGGTCTCCACGTCGACCACCTGGAAACCGGCGGCCCACTCCTTGAACTCCTGGAACGGCCCGTCGGTGACCACCCGCCCGCCGGAACGGTCGGAGCGCACGATGTGCGCGGCATCCGGCGGGGTGAGGATCGTTGCGCCGACCAGCTCCCCGCTCTCTTCGAGCTGAGCGTTGAGCGCACGGTAGTAGTCGAGGTGCGCGGTGATCTCCTCCGGCTGCCACTCCTCCATGGGGGAGTCGACGACGCCGGGCTCGAAGGTGACGATGAGCAGGTACCTGGCCATGGCTGGCCCCTTCCGGTCGACGGGCTCGGGAGCCCGTTGTGTCGATGCTGACACCCTAGGGACGGAGCCGCCCCCGGAGTCTCGACATCGACCGCCGATCGGTTCGGCAGCTCAGGCGGTGGCGTGCGCGCTCGCCGGCTCGGCAACTGCCGTGGAGCCGCGCCGGAGCACGATGAACACACCCACAAGGGCCAGCAGGAAGGCGCCGTACTGCGCGAAGCCGAGAAGGGTGAAGGTGACCCGGCATCAGCTGCGGCCTTCGAGAAGCCGAAGGTGGTGAAGTCGATCCAGGCGTGCAGGAGCATGCAGACGACGAGCGTGCCGGCCACTCGCCGGGTGATGTAGAGGACCGAGCCGGCCAGGAAGGCGATGACGATCTGCTGGATGGTCGAGCCGAGGCTCTGCCCGAAGAAGAAGTTGAGGGCGTGGATGAGGCCGAAGAGCAGGCAGCTGAGGGCCCAGGCGAGCGGCTCCTTGAAGCCGCCGCGCAGGCCGACCAGGCCGGTACCGCGGCACCGCATCTCCTCACTGAACCCGACGAACAACGTGCCCACCGCGAGTGCCACCAGGAAGCCGATGCTGCGGTCCGACGAGGGGGCCCCACCCAGCACGGCGCCGAGTCCGGGCAGCGCCATCAGCACAGGCACCGCCCAGAGCCACTTCGGGGCGGCACGTAGCCCAGACCCGAAGTCTTTCGCTGGCGAGATGTTGTTGACCGTTGTCAGGACGGAGCCGAGCCCTGGCCGACCCGGTCGCGCGGTCCGTGCGAGAGACCAGCGCCGGACCCGTGGCCCTACGGCGTGACGCTGACCCCGGTGAGCTCCTCGCTGCGCTCCCAGAGCAGGGCGGCGAGCGCCTCGTCCTGGGCGAGCGTGCTGAGCTTTGCCTCGCCGACGGGTCCGCGGGTCTCGCGGATGCCGGTGGGCCCGGTGTACGAGCCGGGGGCTGCCTCGGTGGCGGCGTAGAGCACGGCTTCGGCGCCCTGCTCGGGGCCGGGGAAGAACAGCCGCACCCCCCACTGGCCGATGGTGCCGACAACGGGGATCGAGCCCAGCCCGTCGGGGCTGGCCACCAGGTTCGTGGCCGAGACGCCGGGGTGCGCGGCCGTGGAGGTGAGCTTCGAGCCGGATGCCGTGGCGCGCCGCTGCAGCTCGAGCGCGAAGAGCAGGTTGGCCAGCTTCGAGCGGCCGTAGGTGGTGTTGGGGTTGTAGCCCTGCGCCGGGTTGCCCTCGACCACCTTGGCGTCGCCGCTGTGGTGCGCGAGCGACGCCACGGTCGTGACGCGGGGGGCGGGCGCCTGGAGCAGGTGCGGCATCAGCAGCCCGGTCAGCGCGAAGTGGCCGAGGTGGTTGGTGCCGAACTGCAGCTCGAAGCCGTCGGTGGTCTCGCGTCGCCGGGGCGGGGCCATCACGCCGGCGTTGTTGACGAGCAGGTCGAGCGGACCCTCGAAGCGGTCGGCCAGGGCGTGCACCGACTCCTGGGAGGCGAGGTCGAGCCGCTCCACGCGCACCGCGCCCGGCACGCCGATGCCGCGGATGCGGGCGGCGGCGGCCTCTCCTGCATCAGTGTTGCGCACTGCGAGAACCACATCGGCGCCGTGCCGGGCCAGCTCACGGGCCTCGACGAGGCCGATGCCGGAGTTGGCACCGGTCACCAGGGCTGTGGTTCCGGACAGGTCGCCGAGCTGGTCGGGGGTCCAGCGCATGGGGTCTCCTCGGGGGCGCGGGGGCGGGGCACCAGTATCCGACGGTCGCGCGGCGCGCGATGACGCGGGGTGGCTGGGATGGCGGAGGGCGGCTCAGAAGCCGGCGTACCGGGCGATGCGTCCCGCAAGGTCCTCGTCGGCACGCAGCGCCCGGCCGTCGAGTGTCGTGACGAGCGCGGGTCCGCGTCCGGACGAGACCAGCCACACGGCATCCGCCGTGAACAGGTGCGCGACGGGCACGAGCTCGTAGCGGGTCGCGTACCCGTCGGCGCGGGCGGCCGCCATCACGGCCGCCACGGTGAGCGACTCCAGGATGCCGGTGCCGCCGGTGGGGGTGCTGAGCAGGGCGCCGTCGCGCGCGACGAGTAGCCCCGACGTCGGGCCGTCGAGGGCGTAGCCGTCGGTCGAGGCGAACACGACGTCGTCGGCCCCGCGGCGCTTGGCCTCTCGGGTCGCGGCGGTGTGCACGACGTAGGACAGCGTCTTGACGCCGCCGAGCAGCCACGGCGCGTCGGTGAACGCGTCACTCGGGTGGCCGCGGCTCAGGGTGACCGCGGTGATGGTGCGCGGCGGCCCCCCATCCAGGCCGGGGTCGGCCGGTGCCGGGCCCTTCGAGGTGATCGTGACCAGCGCGGTCGGGTCGCTGTCCGCGTGCCACTCGCGGCCACGGGTCAGCAGGAGCTTCAGCACCGCCTCACCGGGGGTCGACCACGCGGTGACCGCCTGCTCCACCAGCTCCCGCCACTGCTCGCGCGACGGGTTGGCGAGGTCCAGGGTGCGCGCCGAGGCGGCCAGGCGGTCGAGGTGGCCGTCGAGGTCGACCACCCTGGCGTGGCCGGTGGGGTCGGTGATGACCCGGGCGGAGTCGAAGCACCCGTCGCCGCGGGTCAGGCCGAGGTCGTCAGCGGTGACCACAGGGGTGTCCGGGTCGACGACGCCGCGGCCGAGGACCGCCACCAGGTGCACCGGCTCGTTCATGGTCACAGGCTCCCACCTGACGGTCGCGCCGGTAGGGGGCTACTGTCCGGGGAGGACCACCGAACGGCCGAGAGGGGCGCGAGCGACGTGCGAGTGGCTGTGATGTCGACCTGCATCGGTGACGCGATGTTCCCGGATGCCGTGCGCGCGACGGTTCGGCTGTTGCGCCGGCTGGGGTGTGACGTTGACGTGCCGGAGGCCCAGACGTGTTGCGGGCAGCCGATGGTGAACACCGGCTACCTCGACGAGGCGGTGCCGCTGGTGCGCAACTTCGTGTCGGCCTTCGAGGGCTACGAGCACGTGGTGGTGCCGTCGGGCTCCTGTGCGGGCTCGGTGCGCCACCAGCACGCGTTGGTGGCGGCGCGGTCGGGGGATGCCGGGTTGGTGGATGCCGTCTCCCGCACCGCCCCGCGGACGCTGGAGCTGAGCGAGTTCCTCGTCGACGTGCTGGGGGTGGTCGACGTGGGTGCGTCGTTCCCGCACCGCGTGACGTACCACCCGACGTGCCACTCGGTGCGGATGCTGCGCGTGGGCGACCGGCCCTTCCAGCTGCTGGCGGCGGTCGGCGGGATCGACCTGGTGCCGCTGCCCAGGGCGGACGAGTGCTGCGGCTTCGGGGGGACGTTCGCGGTGAAGAACTCGGAGACATCGGTGGCGATGGGCTCGGACAAGGCCTCGCACGTGCGCTCCACCGGCGCTGAGGTGCTGGTGGCCAGCGACTCCTCGTGCCTGATGCACGTGGGCGGGCTGCTCTCGCGGCAACGGGCCGGCATCCGCACGATGCACCTGGCCGAGGTGCTGGCCTCGACCGCCGACGAACCGGCTGAGGTGACCTCATGACCGCTGCGCCTGAGCACGCGACCTTCCTGGGGATGCCGCCGTTCCCGGTGGCGGCCCGGGCCGCCCTGGCCGACACCCAGCTGCGGCGCAACCTCGCCCACGCGACGGGCACGATCCGGGCCAAGCGGGCCGCGGTGGTGGCCGAGGTCGACGACTGGGAGGAGCTGCGGCAGCGGGCGGCCGGCATCAAGGACGCCATGCTCGCGCACCTCGACGAGCACCTGCTCACCCTCGAGGCGTCACTGACCGCGGCCGGGGCGACGGTGCACTGGGCGCGCGACGCCGCCGACGCGTGCGCGGTGGTCGCCGAGGTGGCCAAGAGCCACGGCGTCCGCGAGGTCGTGAAGGTCAAGTCGATGGCGACCCAGGAGATCGAGCTCAACGAAGCGCTTGCGGCACAGGGTATCTCGGCGTGGGAGACCGACCTGGCGGAGCTCATCGTGCAGCTCGGTGACGACCTGCCGAGCCACATCCTGGTGCCGGCGATCCACCGAAACCGCTCCGAGATCCGCGACATCTTCAACCACAAGATGGCTGCCGCCGGTCGGCCGGCTCCCGAGGGGCTGACGAACGACCCGGCTGAGCTGGCGGGCGCGGCGCGGCTGCACCTGCGCGAGAAGTTCCTCTCGACGAAGATGGCTGTGAGTGGTGCGAACTTCGCTGTCGCGGAGTCGGGCACACTCGTGGTGGTGGAGTCCGAGGGCAACGGCCGGATGTGCCTGACCCTGCCCGAGGTGCTGGTGACGGTGGTCGGCATCGAGAAGCTGGTGCCCACCTGGGCCGAGCTCGACGTGTTCCTGCGGCTGCTGCCGCGCTCGTCGACCGGCGAGCGGATGAACCCCTACACCTCCACGTGGTCAGGGGTCACCCCCGGCGACGGACCGCAGGAGGTGCACGTGGTGCTGCTCGACAACGGCCGCACCCGGGCGCTGGCCGACGAGGTCGGGCGGCAGGCGCTGCGCTGCATCCGGTGCTCGGCGTGCCTGAACGTCTGCCCGGTCTACGAGCGGGTCGGTGGGCACGCGTACGGCTCGGTCTACCCCGGCCCGATCGGTGCCATCCTCAACCCGCTGCTCAAAGGGGTCGGCACCGACAAGCAGACCGACTCGCTGCCCTTCGCCTCGAGCCTGTGCGGCGCCTGCGCCGACGTGTGCCCGGTCGCGATCGACATCCCCGGCATCCTGGTGCACCTGCGCACCAAGGTCGTCGACTCCCACCGGGGCGACACCGTGCCCAAGGCCGAGGCCGTGGCCATGCGCGCGGCGTCGTGGGGGATGGGTGACGCCGCTCGGATGCGGCTGGCGGAGCGCGCCACCGGGCTGGTCGGCCGGTTCGGTCGCGGTCGTGGGATGCCGGGTGGTCGCCGCGCGCTGACCTGGCTGCCGTGGCCCGGCACGCGCTGGACCCAGGCGCGCGACATGCCACTGCCGCCGGCCGAGTCGTTCCGTCAGTGGTGGAAACGCGTCGGCCGCGACGAGGAGCGGCGATGAGCGCCCGCGACGACGTGCTCGCATCCGTGCGCACCGCCCTGGTGGCGGGGCGACCGTCGGAGCCGGACACCCCGTACGCACGCGGCGGTGACGCGGGCCCGGCATCCGAAGCGCCGCCGGCCACCGGTGCTGAGCATGAGTCGAGCGGCCCGATCGGCACGGAATCCGCCGCCATCTCCACCGGCGACGGCACGCCGCCGGCGCTCGACCGGGACGCGATGCTCGACCTCTTCGCGGAGCGGGTCGCCGACTACCGCGCCACGGTGACCCGTTGCACCGCAGCCGACCTCGAGGCCACCGTCGCCACCGCCCTCGACGGAGCACCATCCGTCGTCGTGCCGGACGGCCTCGGGCTCGACGTCCCCGGCGCCAGGGTCGACGACGGGCTGACGCACGCCGAGCTCGACGCCATCGACGCAGTGGTCACCGCCGCCGCCGTCGGCATCGCCGAGACCGGCACCGTCATCCTCGACCACGGAGCCGGGCAGGGCCGCCGCGCCATCACCCTGCTGCCCGACCTCCACGTCTGCGTCGTGCGCGAGCACCAGGTGGTTCCGGACGTCCCCGACGCCTTCCCCCGGCTCGACCCCCACCGTCCGCAGACCTGGATCAGCGGACCGTCCGCCACGAGCGACATCGAGCTGAGCCGCGTCGAAGGAGTGCACGGCCCCCGCCACCTCCACGTCATCCTCGTCGCCGACTGAGATCGGGACGCCAGCCGTCCCCCGTGTGACCTATTGGTCGATCTGGGGACAGTCAGGAGCCGGGCGTCAGGGTCCCCGAGCCGGGGGCGGCCTCGCGCTCGGCGAGGTTGCGCAGGATGCAGAACTCGTTGCCCTCGGGATCGGCGAGGATCACCCAGCCGGTGCCCGGGCCGTACTGCCCGCGGTGGTCGGCGACCTCGACGGCGCCATGCTCCAGCAGCCGGGCCAGCTCGTCGTCGCGGCTGCCCTCGACGGGCTCGAGGTCGAGGTGGATGCGGTTCTTGCCCGACTTCCCCTCCGGCACCTCGATGAAGAGCAGCTTGTGGCCGCCGTCGGGGCTGAGGATCATGCACTCCTCGTGCCCGGGGAGGTTGGGGTCCCCCTCGACATCGACGTAGTCGAGCACCCCCTTCCACCACTCGGAGAGCGTGTACGCGTCGCGGCAGTCGATGGTCGTGTGGGACACCCGTGCGGTCATCCCGCAACCCTGCCACTGCAGTCGGCCCGCGCACCATGGGGAATGCACGACTCCTCCACCGGCAGCGCCTCCCGTCAGACGACGATCGCGGCGCGGATGCCGTCCGAGAAGACCTCGGGCGGGTCCGGCAACCAGCGCGCCTCGCCGGTCGCCCGCCGGTGCGCCGACCAGGCGACCGCGCACGCGTCGAGCACGTCGTCCGGTGCGTAGCCGCTCCCCTTGAGCACCGACGGCCGGGCGACCCCGGCCGCGCCGAGGGCCTCCAGCCGGGCCTGCTGCCCCTCGGGGGTCCGCTTTCCGGGCAGCGGCCCCCCGGTCATCGTGGTGAACGAGACCTCGGGGTGCACCTCCACCACGTCGACGGTCGGCCGGCTGCGCAGCCACGCGTCGACCTCGAGGATCTTGGCCCGCAGCGCGAACGCCTGGGCTCCCACGCCCTGGCCGCTGAGGCCGCGGTTCACGGCATCCGCCGCAGCGCGGTCGTCGGCGAGGTAGGCGGGGCGGGTCAGCGTCGTGAAGACCGAGCTGGCCCGGCCGGGGAGCGCGCGCCGAGCCAGCACGTCGGCCTGCCGGATCGAGCTGTCCGGCAACCCGATGGGGATGTCGATGCCGACCACCTGCACGTCGAGCTCGGCCCGCACGGTCTCGACGAGCGCCTCGATCGTGGGGGCCACGACCACTCGCGGCCGCGGCGCGCCCGGCACCAAGAGGGCACCGACCCACCCGCCGGGGCACCCGTCGACCCCCAGCACGGGCACGGTCACCTCGATGGGCGGTAGCGCGGCCGCGGCCGCCGTCGCCGTCGTGGATGCCGTTCCGGCCGGTTCCGCTGTGCGCAGCCGATCGAGCGCCCCCAGCACCAGGTCGAGGGTCACCTCGAACTCGTTGCCGAAGGAGTAGCCGGGCTGCAGGGCGCGGCCCTCAGCGAAGGCGGTGAAGTGGGGGTAGGTGGCACGGACCTCGGGCCCCAAGATCTCGGCACCCAGCGCCGCCAGGTCGGCCTCCCCCTCGAAGGGCAGGCTGACCTCCTGCGCCATGAACCCGTAGAGGTGGGAGTCGAGCAGGGCGAAGGCTGTGCCGGCTGCCACGAGTGGGAAACCTTGCGCCGCAAGGCAGCCCAGCACGGCATCGTGGTGGCGAATGCTCTCGGGTCCGGGTGAACGGCGCGAGTCCATCAACCCCACGGCCCAGCGGTGTCGCAGCAGCACCTGCCGCCCCGACACCGACCGGGCCCGCAGCTCGGCCCGCCAGTCACCCCCGATGACGGGCAGGTGCAGCTCGCCGAACACCGTGTCGACCATCGCGTCGAGCAGCGCCTCCTTGCCGGCGACGTGGTGGTAGAGCGACATCGCCTCCACCCCGAGGCGACCAGCGAGCGCGCGCATCGACAGCGCGGCCAGTCCCTCCTCGTCGGCGAGGTGCATCGCCTCGTCGACGACCCGGGTGCGGCTCAGCGACGGGCGGGCGGGCGGCATCCGGGCTCCTGGAGAGTGGCGACATGGTGGGGGGCTTGCGTCATCTTACGGTGTAAGGCTACGGTGACGTCCAACCAGTCGGGCTTACAGCGTAAGGAAGAATCATGCAGGCGATCGTCCAGGACTCCTACGGCAGCACCGAGGAACTGCGGCTCGACGAGGTGCCCGACCCGGTGCCCGGGCCCGGCGAGGTGCTCGTGCGGGTCGGCGCGGCCGGCGTCGACCGCGGCACCTGGCACCTGATGACCGGGCGGCCACTCGCCGCGCGACTGGCGCTGGGCCTGCGGGCACCCAAGGACCGCATCCCAGGGCGCGACGTGGCCGGCACCGTCGTGGCCATCGGCGAGGGCGTCACCGACTACGCCGTCGGGGATTCCGTCTACGGCACCGCGCGCGGGTCCTTCGCCGAGCTCGCCGTCGTGCCCGTCACCCGGCTGGCCCGCCAGCCGGCGAACCTGTCGGTCGAGGAAGCCGCGGCCGTGCCGGTGTCGGCGCTGACGGCGTTGCAGGCGGTGCACGCCGGCGGGGTCGAGGCCGGGGACCGTGTGCTGGTCATCGGGGCATCGGGCGGGGTCGGGTCGTTTGCCGTGCAGCTCGCCGTCGACCTCGGCGCCCACGTCACCGGCGTGTGCGGGCCGGCCAAGGCCGACCTCGTGCGCAGCCTCGGCGCCGAGCACGTCGTCGACCACACGACGACGTCGCTCGAGACCCTCGGCGAGCGGTTCGACGTGGTGCTCGACATCGCGGGCCACCGGCGCGTCCGACTGCTGCGCGGCCTGCTCACCGAGCGCGGCTGCCTCGTGATCGTGGGCAGCGAGAACGAGGGCCGCTGGCTCGGCGGCCTGCAGCGATCGATGGGGGCGGCGCTGCTGTCACCCTTCGTGAAGCAGCGGCTGGTGATGCTGGTGGCCTCGGAGAACAGCGCCGACCTCACGGCCCTCACCGAGGTGATCGAGCGCGGCGGGGTGCGTCCCACGCTCGAGCGCACCTTCCCCCTGGCGCAGGCGCCCGCGGCCATCGACCACGTCAGCGGCGGTCACGCCCGCGGCAAGGTCGTCGTCACCGTTGATGAGCGCAAGTTCCCCGAGTTGGGTGCTCAGGTGGTCGCCGGAGCAGCCACCTCGGCACCCGACTCGAGATGACCCGGGAGTTGGGTGCTCAAGTGGTCGCTCGGGCAGCCACTTCAGCACCCGACTCGGCGACGGGAAGCGACTCCAGGAGGTAGGCGACGGCATCCCCGGCGGTCCACCCCTGCGGGTGGCGCCGGCTGAGCTCCTCCACGCCCGCGAGGTCCTCGCCCAGGGTGACCAGCGGCGCCTCGTCGTAGCCGTCCTTGCGGTGCTGCCCGAGGCCGATGGTGGCGGTGAGCCCGTTGCACAGGCACTTGCGGCCATCGGTGTCCTCGGCCGCGCCGCCCTTCTTCACGAACATGTGCACCGGCTCGCCGGCACAGCGGAACCCGACCGTGCCGTCCGCGCGCTCGTAGGGCTGGCGCAGGTAGGACAGGTCGCACAGCCGCTCGCGCGACTCGTACACCTCGGCCGAGCTCACCGTGCCCTCGAGCTGCACCACCTTGAACGGGAAGCCGGTCGGGCTGGCCCGGGGGTCGTTGCGCACGGTGAGGTCGCCGGCCCGCAGCTGGTCGAGCGCGAGGTCGCGGGCGGCATCCGTGAGCCCGGACTCCGCGCACAGTGCGAACAGGGTGCCCACCTGCACGCCGACCGCGCCGGCCTCGACAGCGGCGGCCACCTGGTCGGGGGTGCCGTAGGCGCCGGCCATCCAGAACGGCAGGCCGAGGGCGGCCATCTTGGTCATGTCGGCCTCGTCGCGGGCCCCGTAGATCGGGGCGCCGTGCTCGTCGAGCTGCATCTTCCCGCGCGGCGGGGCCGAGTGGCCGCCGGCCGGGGGGCGCTCGACGACGAAGCCGTCGGGGCGGATCTCGGGGTCGCGGTGCAGGTAGGAGGCGAGCTGGTCGAGCGAGACGATCGCCAGGAAGTCGGGCCGGGTCAGCGGCGGCAGGTCGGCGCCCAGCAGGTCGCGCGGGTCGGCCTCGACGAACCGGTGGGTGGTGCTGCCGGCCACGTCGACGGGGATGCGGCCGACCTCGCCGGTCGCGAGCGCTCGCAGCAGCTGCGGCACCTCACGCGGGATGCCGGCGCCCATGACCACGTAGTCGACGCCCCCGATCATCGCGCCGAGCAGGGCGGTGGGGGTCGCGAGCTGGATCTTCTCGAGGCAGTTGATGCCGACGACGCCGTCGTGGCCCTCCTTGGCGAGCCAGACCTCGGCGAAGTTGCCCACCAAGGCGAGCTCCTGGCCGGCTCGCGTGGTCTCGAGGGTCAGCTTGGGCATCGGGAGGTAGGGGGTGTCGGCGCCGCGGCCGCCCTCGACGAAGTATCGGTCGAGCACCCGCTGCGCCATCGCGGGGCTGGGGTAGTGGGCGAGGGCGCGGCGGTAGTGCCCGCCCTCGTCGCCGTCCTGCAGGCGGCGGGCGAGCACGGCATCCATGGCGGTGCCGGACACGACGCCGAGGTGACCGGCGCGCGAGACCTCGCGGGCCAGGCGCCAGCCCGAGACGGCCACGCCCATCCCGCCCTGGATGATCGTCGGGCGGGCCCGGTGGGCCGGGTCGGCCGGAGCGCGGACGGTCTCGCTGGAGGTGGGCTGGGAGGGGGCAGCGGCCATGGGTGGGCACCTTCGTCGTCGGGAACCTACGTTCGCGTAAGTTACGGTAGCGTAGGTTGATAGCGACTGTCATGCAGGTGGTTGAACCGTCTCTCAGGTCGGACGAACGGCCCCGGTAGCGTCCCGCCCCGAGGTCACCTACGCCTGGGCCTGGCGGCCGGTGGGCCCTCCCGCGCGGGTGAGCCACACCGCATCGCCCGGCCGCAGCTGGGCGGCGCGGTCGCAGGCGGATGCCGTGAGCACCGCGACCACGGGGTAGCCGCCGGTCACGGGGTGGTCGGCGAGGAAGAGCACCGGCTCTCCACCGGGTGGCACCTGCACCGCGCCGCGCACCATCCCCTCGCTGGGCAGCTCGAGGTCGCGCCAGGGCGCGACCCGTTGTACCGGGGAGCCAACCAGCCGCACACCGGCCCGGTCGCTGTCCGCGGAGACTTCACGCTGCACCCCCAGCAGGCCGCCCAGCCCGGTGGACCAGCCGCCGACCCAGGCCGCGCGTGGGCCGGGCAGCACCTCGAGCACCGCCGGGTCGCCAGTGGCAGGTGCGGGGTGCGCCGCGTGGTCGACGGTGGGGAAGTCCCGTCCCGGCGGCCCCACCGGCAGCACGTCGCCGACCCGCACCGGCGGCGGCCCGAGCTGGGACAGGGTGTCGGTCGAGCGCGAGCCGAGCACCGGCGGCACGTCGATGCCCCCGCGCACGGTGAGGTAGGTGCGCAGGCCCGTGACCGGCATCCCGAGCGCGAGGACCGCGCCGTCGGGGACGTCGAGCAGGCTGGCATGGGCGACCGGGCGGCCGTCGACGGTCGCCGGTGCGGGGGCGCCGGTGAGGGCAACGGTGACCCGCCCGTGGGCCTTCAGGGTGAGGCCGCCGAGCAACACCTCGAGTGCGGCGCGGCCGGGGGCGTGGCCGACGAGCCGCGCGCCCAGCCGGTAGGAGGCGCGGTCGGCGGCGCCCGAGCGGCCCACCCCGACGGCGGCCAGCCCCGGACGGCCGTCGTCCTCGACGAGCACCAGGGGGCCGGTGGCCAGCACCTCGAGCGTGGGGCTCACGGCGTGGCCGCCTCGTCGACGAAGCGCACCGTGGTGCCGGGGCTCATGAGCGCGGGTGGCTCGCGGTCGGCGTCCCAGAGCACGGCGCCGGTGGTGCCGAGCAGCTGCCAGCCGCCGGGGGAGGAGCGTGGGTAGACGCCGGAGAAGTCGCCGGCCAGCCCGACCGACCCGGCGGGCACGGTGGGGCGGGGGCGGTCGCGGCGCGGGACGTGCAGCCGGGGGTCGCCGCCGACGAGGTAGGCGAAGCCGGGCGCGAAGCCGCCGAACGCCACCCGCCACAGGGTGCCGGTGTGGGCGGTGACCACCTCGGCGCGGGTCAGGCCGGTCAGGCGGGCCACGTCGTCCAGGTCGGGCCCGTCGTAGCGCACGGCGATCTCGACCTCGTGCGACGTGGGTGCGGTTTCTGACGCCAGGACGGCTCCGGAACCGTGGCTAAGTCGCACGGAGTCGAGCAGTCCGAGCACGGTGGTTCGGAGGGCCGCGAGGTCGGCGCCCTCGCGGGTGAGCAGCAGCAGCGTGCGGGCCGCCGGCACCACGTCAGTGACGTCGCGCCAGGCCGACCCACCATCGGTGACACTGTCGGCAGCGTCGACCGCATCGGCAGCGTGGACCGCCTCGATCGCCCGCCGCACGGCTGCGTCGAGGGTGAGCACGGCGTCGAGGTCGGCCACCTCGAGCAACAGCCCCTCGTCGCCCACCGGCAGCATGTCGACCCTGAGCCCGCCGCCCGGCAGGACCTCGTCGCCGATCGGCGACACGACGCCGGGCCGGCCAACCGGCTCGCCCGTCGTCACGGCCGTGGGGCTGCGAACGGCGTGATGGTCACCCCGGCCGCCTCGAGCCGTGCCCGTATCGCGCGGGCCAGCTCGACGGCACCCGGGGTGTCACCGTGGGTGCACACCGACCGGGCCGGCACCGCGATGAGCGTGCCGTCGACGGCCAACAGCGTTCCCTCGGAGGCGATTCGGAGCACCCGCTCGGCCACCTCGGTCGGGTCGTGCAGCAGGGCGCGGGGGTGCGAGCGGGGCACGAGACGGCCGTCGGCGGCATACCCGCGGTCGGCGAACGCCTCGGCGACGACCGGCAGCCCGGCCGACTCCGCGACCCGCAGCAGCACCGAACCCGACTGTCCGAGAAGGGGAAGCGACGGGTCGTAGGCGGTCACGGCATCCACGACGGCTCTGGCCTGCACCTCGTCCACCGCCACCGTGTTGTAGAGCGCGCCGTGCGGCTTCACGTAGGCGACCCGGGTACCGGCCACCCGGCACATCGCCTCGAGCGCGCCGAGCTGGTAGAGCACGTCGGCGGTGAGGTCGACGGCATCCATGTCGATGCGGCGGCGACCGAAGCCGGCGAGGTCGCGGTATCCGACCTGGGCCCCGACGACGACCCCGCGCGCGGCCGCGGCGGCCACGGTGCGCCGGATGGTGGTGGCGTCGCCGGCGTGGAAGCCGCACGCCACGTTGGCGCTGGTCACGATGTCGAGCATCGCCTCGTCGTCGCCGAGCACCCAGGTGCCGAACGACTCGCCGAGGTCGGCGTTGAGGTCGATCCGCATGCCCATGCCTCGACGCTAACGGCCGCGCCCTCGTCGGGTCACCTCATCGCCGTCCCCAGATCGACCAATAGGTCACTCGGGGGACGCTCGGCTGGGTCTCGCTTTCCCCTGACTGCTGCGCTCCCTGCCGCTTCGGCTCGCCTACTGCATCCCGCCGCTCGCTCTTGCCGCGTGGGCTCGGGTCGTTGCTCCGGATGTGTGTCGTTACTCCGGATTCGTGCTGCTGCAGCGACGCGCACCGGGAGTACGGACCCGAGCCGGGAGCAACGACCCGAGCCGGGAGCAACGACCCGAGCCGGGAGTACGGACCCGAGCCCACGGCATCCGGCTGCTGGCGTCGGAACCTTGTCCGACCTGGTATCGGCTACCGCCTGGTAGGTGCATCGATCCGTCCACCTACTGGGCGGTAGCGCGGGTCAGGTGCCGCGGTCTGCACGCACGAACCGCCGCCCGGAGTGCGGACGGCGGTTCGTGGGGTGCGCCCGAAGGCGCAGAAGGAGGCTTGGGTCAGCCGATGACGGTGATGTTCGCCGCCTGCGGGCCCTTCGCGCCCTGCTGGGTCTCGTACTCGACCTTGGCGTTCTCGTCGAGCGAACGGTAGCCGTTCGAGTTGATCGCCGAGTAGTGGGCGAAGACGTCGGCGGAGCCGTCGTCGGGGGCGATGAAGCCGAAGCCCTTGTCGGCGTTGAACCACTTCACGGTGCCAGTAGCCATGGGAGGCCTACTTTCTGAGTAGGAACACCCCGCTTGTCGGGGAGGTCCGCGTTGGTGATGCCTGGAATACCTCTGCTCAGAAAGTGCTCAGTCCCGGCGGGACGTTCTGCCACTACTTCACAACGGAAAGCTCAACAACTGCGGCCAGCGTAGCGGTCGCTCGCCGGTATCGCCGCATCAGAGGCCCGCGATCTCGACGGATCCGAGCGACGCCGTCCTGGAACGTCACCGGCGCGCCACCACGGGGCACCTACGCTGTCGCCATGAACGAGCCGGATGCCGGTGCCACCCCGGTGCGCGCCGCCGACCACCCGCTGGCCTCGGCGAAGTACGTCGCGCTGACCACCTTCCGCCGCACCGGCGCGCCCGTCACCACCCCGGTGTGGTTCGCGCCCTCGCTCGACGAGCCGGGGTCGTTCGCCGTCATCACGGTCGACGAGACCGGGAAGACCAAGCGGCTGGCGCACACCGACACCGTCGAGCTGCAGGCCTGCGACATGCGCGGCAGGGTGGCGCCCGGCACCCCCACCTTCGGTGGCACGGCACGGGTCGTGCGGGATTCCGCTGACGTCGCCTCGGTGCGCCGCGCGGTCGTCGCGAAGTACGGGCTGCTCGCCCGGCTGTCCGACCTCACCGACCCGCTCGCCTCGCTGGTGGGCCGCAAGCGCGCGGCCCGGGCCGGCATCCTCGTCGTCGCCGAGCCGGCTCCCGTGCGAGAAGACGAGCGCGGACGACAGTAGACAACACGCCGGGTGCAGTCGACCCGCCACGGCGTGTTCTCCACTGTCGACAGGGCTCCGGTTCAGACGGATGCCGCGACGAGCCGGCCGAGGGCGAGCCGGGCGAGTGGCGCGTAGCCCAGCGCCACCGGCCACAGCGCATGCGTGAC
Source organism: uncultured Actinomycetota bacterium (assembly GCA_963800505.1). Lineage (GTDB taxonomy): Bacteria > Actinomycetota > Actinomycetes > Actinomycetales > Dermatophilaceae > Fodinibacter. The sequence continues at coordinate 174,828 of CAWDBL010000019.1, read as the reverse complement.
CAACCACGCCCGGCTGCCGCCGACGTGTTCCGAGCCGGGTCCGGCGGCGACGACGCCGTGGTCGAGGGACACCCGCACCGGGCCGGAACGCACGCTCCACGACCAGGTGCGCGCGGCATGGTCGACCGCGTCGACCCGGAACACCGCGACCACCCCGCCGACCCCGGTGACCCGGCCGGTCGCACCCGGGCGCACCACGGCATCCGGGTAGTCGACCTCGCGCAGGTGCGGGCTCCAGGTGGTCCACAACGCCGGCCGGGTGTAGCGCGTCCACACCTCGTCGGGCGTGGCGGGGCCGGTGGCCGCCAGCGGCAGGTCGCCCGAGAGTGCCGTGGAGAGCCGCATGCGCACCAGTGTGTCAACGCCCTCGGGCCATACGGCTGCTACACACCGTTCGAGATGTGCCGTCGAGGCTCCCGGCGATACTGGCGGCGTGAGCCTGCTGCCGGAGGACTTCGAGGAGTTCATCGAGGCGCGCTGGCACGAGCTGTACGCGGTGGCGACGGTCACCACGGGTGACCCGAGCAGCGGCGCGCGGGCCACGGCATCCGCGCTGGCGGCGCTGGCCAGGCGCTGGGGCGAGACCACCGACGCCGGTGCGCCGACGGATGCCGCCCGGGCCGAGGTGCTCCGCTCTGCGCTGTCGACCGCCGAGGAGGCCGTCGCGCCCGCCCGCCGCGACGCCGCGCCCGAGGACCGGCTCGACGGCGACAGTGCCGACGACCGGGTGCCCGACGCGGTCGAAGACGACCAAGTGCACGACGGGGTCGAAGACGACCGGGTCGGGGCGGCCCTCACGGCAGCCCTGACGGCTGCACCCGCGACGGCTCGCGCCGCCCTGGCCGCGCGGCACTGGTGGGACGCCGAGCCCACGGTGGTCGCCACGGCCGCCCGCGCCGACGTCGCCGAGGTGCGCTCCGACCTCATCGCCCTCGAGCACCGGCTGGCCACTGCCCACGCGCACGCCCTCGGCCGCGACGAGCACGAGCTCGCCTGGTCGCTGCCGGCCGCCGTCGCCGATGCGCTGGAGCACGCGGTCGAGAGCGCGCCGGTCGCCGACCCGGTCGGCCTCGTCCGCGCCGCGGGTGGCAGTGCCACCCGCCGCCGCCGCATGCGGGCAGCAGTTGCGGGCGCCGTACTGGCCTTCGTGGTGGGGGCGGCGACCGCCCTCGCCTGGCCCGGTCCCGGCGCCACCGCACCGGCCGCGCCGCCCGTCCCGGCGCGCAACGACCCGTCGTGGGCCGCCGTCACCACCTGGTACCCGCGCGGCCCGCTCGTCGACGACCCCACGGTGGCGTCGATCGCCACGAGCGCCCGCCGGGCCGACCCCACGGCGAGGCTGCTCTATGCCGGCCGGGTGGGCGACACGCTCGCGGTGGTCATGACCGGTGCGAGCCCGGGTGACCCGAACCTGCCGGCCGGGGTGCCGGGACCCGCGCTCGGCGAGGGCTTCGACAGCGAGCAGTCCTTCCTGCGGCTGTGGACGGCCGCGGCCCGGCTGGGCCCGGCCTCGCTCGCACCCACGACGATCGACGGCGAGCCGACTACGCGCACGGGTGACCTGGTCGCCCTGAGCGTCGACCAGCACACGGCGGGGGCTCCCCCCACGGTGCTCGTCCTGACCCGCCCGACCATCACCGATGGTTACGTCATCACCGGCGCCCTGCCGCAGCCCGACGGCAGCGTGCGGCCCGTGGCCGAGGACCTCCTGCTCGTCGACGGCGTCGCCACCTTCGCCCCGACCCGCGTCGGCTTCACCCCGGAGATCGGTCTCGCCGGCTACCGCGGCGTGCCGGCCGGAGCACTGACCAACTCCTTCCTGCTGCCCCCGAGCGGGCCCGCCGAGGAGCTGGCCGTCGCGCAGCGCATCCTGGTGTCCGGCGTCACCGGCAACCGGCCGGACAGCCTCGCGACGGCGTCGGTGCTCGAGGCGGTGGTGCCCGCGTCGGCGGTCGACCCCGACTACGTGGGCACCTACCCCGACTTCGTCGGCACCCACCCGCAGCCCCTGCGCGTCACCGTGGTCACCACGACCACCCGCGACGGAGCCCGGGTGCGCACCAGCCGCCTGGCCGGGTCGACCGACGACGCCCCGTGGACCTACCTGGAGCGGCTGGCCGCCGTGCCCGCCGGGGACCCGCACGCCCTGCTCCTCCTCCCCAGCGGCAAGCACGCCGGCTTCGTGGCGATCGCCCCCGACGGCGCCACCGCCGAGCTCGTGACGGAGGACGGCCGGGTGCGCGACAGCGCGACGATCTCCCAGGGCCTGGCCACGCTGTCCTCCGCAGAGGACCCCCCGGGCACCGCCTTCCGGCTGCGGGTGCGGGCCCCCGACGGCCACGTCGTCTACGACGCCGTGCCCCCGCAGCCGGTCGAGCTGCTCGGCGGCGCCGTCTTCGAGTGAGCGGCAGCCGACCCGGAAGTGACCTATTGGTCGATTCCGGGACGGGGAGGCTGAACCCCGGCTGACCCATGGGCGGACGCCGGCCGCCGCGTCTCGGGTTTGTCAAAGGTTCTGGAGCGCCGGTGAGCACGGAGTAGCGTTGGGTCGTGAGCCTGCTCCGCACCGACCGGTCCTGGCGTGAAGAGGTGCGCCACCGCGTGCCCGTGCGCTACCTGCCCCAGACGACCCCCGACCACCTGCGCGGCACCTGGCGCGACGCCAAGCCCGCCCGCATCGAGGCGTCGCTGGCCGCCGCCCTGCGCCGTCCCACGCACGGCTGGCTGGTCGCCGCGGCATCCGCCGACGTGCCGGCCGGACGCACCCTGCTACGCACCGTGGCCGGCCGTGAGGTCGTGCTCTGGCGCGGCACCGACGGCTCGGCGCACGCCGGCCCCGGCGCCTGCCCCCACCTCGGCGCCCGGCTCGACGCCTGCGACGTCGTCGACGGCACGGTGCTGTGCCGGTGGCACGGGATGCCGCTCGACGACGACCAGCCCGCCTGGCGCACCTTCGCGGCGTACGACGACGGCATCCTGTTCTGGGTGCGCATCGGCGAGGTCGAGGACGGCGTCGAGCCCACCGACCGCCCGGTGCTCGCCACCCGCCCCCCGCTCGAGGAGTCGCTCGCCTCGGTCGTCTCGCTGCCCACCGACTGCGAGCCGCGCGACATCGTCCAGAACCGCCTCGACCCGTGGCACGGCGCGTGGCTGCACCCCTACGCGTTCAGCGACCTCACCGTCGACGACGACGCCTCCACCGACGACCTGCTCGTGCTCGACGTCGCCTACCGCCTCGGCCGCTACTTCGCCGTGCCGGTGCGGGCGGAGTTCAGCTGCCCCGACTCGCACACCATCGTCATGACGATCACCGACGGCGAGGGCACCGGCAGCGTCGTCGAGACCCACGCGACGCCGCTCACCACGCCCGGCACCCACCCGGCGCGCACGGTGATGACCGAGGCCGTCGTCGCCACCTCCGACCGGTTCGGCTTCCGGGTCGCTCGCGGGCTCGCCCCGCTCGTCACCCTGGGCATGCGCGCGTCGGCCACCCAGCTGTGGGCCGACGACCTCGTCTACGCCGCGCGGCTCTACGAGCTGCGCCGCGCCGCCGCCGAGCAGTAGGAGCACGCAGCAATTCGGATGGCACGCACCAATATCCGCGTGCCAGCCGAACTTCTGCGTGCCCGCGCCCTGACCGCGCGCCGGCCTAGCTGCTGCGTGCGCCCCGGGTGCGATAGGCCCGGATGCCGCGCCGCGCCCACCGCGGCACCGGCCCCAGCCGCGAGCCCATCGGCACCGACCAGACGCCGTGCCCGCGCTCGCCCCAGCCGGTGAGCAGCCGGTCGGCCGCCATGAAGCCGGTGGTCGCGGCCCGCTCCATCAGCGCCACCGGCAGGTCGCACCGCACGCAGTCACCGGCGAGCAGCACGCGGCGGTCGGGGGTGCGCACGCCCGGGCGCGACCGCCACGGCTCGAGCCCCACGAGCACGCAGTCGGCCTCGACCAGCCACTCGTCGTGCACGATCTCGAGCGCTGCCGTCTCGGGGTAGACCCGGTGCAGCTCGGTGAGCATCCGCTGGCGCAGGTCGACCTCAGCCGTGCCCTCGGGCAGCGCGTAGGCGTGCAGCTCGACGACCGAGCCGTCGTGGGCCTGGCTCCATCGGGTGGCGTGACCCTCGAACTGCTCGAGCACCGAGATGTTGTCCAGCGGCCCGTAGCCGCTCGTGCCCAGGAAGGGCGGTCGCTCGGGCGCGACCCTTCCCGACAGCCAGAGCCGCCAGACCGCGAACGACGGCGCCGACCGGATGCCGGCCACGGACTCCCGCCACGCCTCACCGGCGCGGTCGTCGCCACCAAGGCCGGGTGACCCGGCGACCACGCGGCGAAGGCCGACGGGGTCGAGGGCCAGCACGACGGCATCCGCCTCGAGCCAGTCCTGGCTGTCGTCGCCGGGGATGCCGTGCAGCACCGACAGGCCCTCCCTCAGCTCGCCGCTCGCGAGCTCGGTCACCGAGCGCACCTCGCGCCCGGTGACCACGCGCACGCCGAGCTGCTGGAGGTGGGCGCCGAGCGGGCCCCACAGGGTGGTGTCGTAGTCGTCGCGCGGCACGTCGAAGAGCAGGCCCTCGGCGGAGCCGACGAAGTACATGTGGAACATGGCGACGAGCTCGGCGCCGGAGAACTCGCGCGGGTCGGCGAAGAAGCTGCGGGCGAACACCTCGAGCGCCAGGTGCCGGGCCGCCTCGGGGAAGCGCAGCTCGTCGAGCACGTCGGCGGCGCTGATGCCGTCGAGCGCGGCGAAGGTGGCCGGGAAGTCGACGTCGAGCAGCCCGAGCGCCGCGTCGACGTCGACGGCGGCCAGGCCCTTGAGGTCGAAGCTCGGGCTGCGGGCCACGAAGGCGGCGAGGTTGAACGGCGGGGTGCGGGGGATGTCGGAGAACGAGTCGCGACCGCCGCCGTCGCGCACCAGCGGGTAGTCGTCGAGCGGTCGCAGCCGCTCCAGGGTCGGGTCGGTGCGGCGCAGCACCGAGCGCAGGTTGTAGTACTGCCGGAAGAAGGCGTGGAAGCCACGGCTCATCTCGCCCTGCACGCCGTCGGCGAGCTCGACCGGCCACGACCGCACCCGGCCACCGAGCCGCTCCTCGCGCTCGAGCACGGTGACCCGGACCCCGCGCTCGGCCAGCGCCAGCGCGGCGGTGAGCCCGGCGATGCCGCCGCCCACCACGACGACGTGCCGCGCGGAGGCCGGCACGCGCGCGGCATCCACCAGCGCCAGGGGCGCGGGCGGCGGGTGGAACACGGCCCGGCGGTCGAGCCCGGGCGTCCAGCGCGCGGTGCGGCCGATCACGACGGCGCCGACCCGACCACGGTGTGCACCAGGCCGTGCTGCCACCCCGGGTAGGACCGGTGCTTGACGCCGACCAGGCCGGCCGACAGCAGCCGCTCGCAGATGCGCTGCACCGAGTCGAAGTCGCGCACGCTGGTGTAGAGGTAGCGGTGCAGCGGCACGTCGGAGCGCTTCACCACGGCCAGCGGGATGATGATGCCGTGGCACACCGCGGCCCACAGCACCTTGGCGCGGGTGTTGCCGGCCACCGAGTAGTCGTGCAGCACGAAGGCAGCACCGGGGCGCAGCACCCGAGCCACCTCGCGCACCAGGCGGGTGCGGTCGGGGACGTTGCGCAGCAGGTAGGCCGCCAGCACGCCGTCGACCGAGCCGCTCGGCAGCGACTCCAGATGGGCGACGGCATCGGACACGACCAGGGTGACGCTCGGGGGCCAGGTCTTGGCGCGGGCCTGCTCGGCCATTCCCTCGGAGGCGTCGACCCCGGTGACCGACAGCTCGCCGGCCGAGCCGCGGGCCGCCCACGCGTCGAGCAGCGCCCGGGTCGAGGCTCCCGAGCCGCAGCCGAGATCGAGCACCTGCAGGGGCCGGACGCCGGCGCCGTCGACAGCCGACGCGCCCGGTGCCGGCAACCGCTCGACGAGCGCCTCGGCCGCGGTGCGCAGCTGGTCGTGGTAGCCCGGGGAGAGGGCGACCATGGCGTCGTAGGTCGGGGCGGCGCGGTCGAACGCGTCAGCGAGCACCCACTCCTCGCGATGTGGCGCGTCGGTCACGGTGCCTCCTGCGTCGTCGGCCGGCTGACCCGGCTGGTGTCGGTGTCGTCGGTGTCGTCGGTGTCGTCGGTGGTGTCGGTGCGGTCTCGGTTTCCGGCCCGGTGGTCGTGGCCGGCCTGCTCGGCCCGGTCACCCTGGCGCACCCACAGCAGCAGGGTCAGGGTGATCATCGAGAACCCGAACAGGTAGTCCTCGACCGGGATGTCCCACGGGATGCGCACGCCGGTGATCTGGTCGCCGTCGTAGATGACGATCGGCGCCGACAGCTTGGTCAGCCAGCCGTCGACGAGCACGTGGAAGAAATAGACGATCGCCATGGCGATCCAGTACTGGCCCTTGCGGAAGATGCCGGTGCGCAGCCAGAAGGCCTCTACCGCAACGGTTGCCAGGACGGACAGCACCGCCAGCACGGTGTACTCAGGCATCGCGCTCCCGCCACTGCCGCCACCAGCCGAGCACGGTGCCGACCGCCTCGTAGGTGAGCAGCGCGCAGATCGGGATGACCACGAAGAAGACGACCTCCTCGAGCGGCACCTCGAACGGGAAGTGGATGCCGGTCGTGTACTGCGCGCTGTACCACCAGTGCTCGCGCACGATGCCGACGATGTCCCAGACCAGGAAGATCGCGAGCACCGGCAGCAGCGACAGCAGCAGCCGCCGGGGCCGGCGGTAGACCCGGGCGCGGAGCACGAACTCCAGCGGCAGGGTGATCAGCAGGCAGCCCGCCATGAGCAGGAGGTACTGGAAGCGGTCGTCCACGGTGCCGCCTACGCCGCCTCGGCGTCGGGGCCCAGCTCGGCGGCGGGGGGCAGCTCGGTGCGCAGCCCCGCGGGCCAGGCGAGCGGGTCGGGGCCGAGGGCGTCGAGCAGCGGCACCTGCTCGGTGCACCAGGGCGAGACGGTGCGCTCGCCGGAGAGCACCTCGTGGCGGAACTGCTCCCACGGCACCCATTGCGCGTCGTCGACCTCCAGCGGGTCGGCCGCCAGCGCGTCGTCGTCGACGAACCCGACGAACACCGGGCACAGCTCGTGCTCGACGAGACCGTTCATCACCGCGCGGTAGCGGAAGTCGGGCAGCACCAGGCGCAGGCTGCGCACCTCGACCCCCAGCTCGCTGCGGGCCCGGCGGCGCACCGCCTCGGCGAGGTCCTCACCGGGCTTCGGGTGGCCGCAGACGGTGTTGGTGACCACGCCGGGGAAGCTCGGCTTGCTCGCGGCCCGCGTCGTGACCAGCAGCTGACCGGTCGGGTCGACGACGTAGCAGGAGAACGCGAGGTGCAGCGGGGTGTCGTCGTGGTGCACGACCGACTTGGGGGCCTGGCCCACCGGCGACCCGGCGTCGTCGAGGAGCACGACGGGGTCGTCGGACACCCAGGCGCCCTGGTGGGGGTCGCGCGCCGCACGGTCGGCGTGCACGAGCCGCATGGGCTCGCGCGAGAGCACCATGCGTGCGGCGAGCGTTGCCTTGGTCGGTGTCGAAACCCTTGCCCGAGAGGCGAACACGTCGTAGTCGGCGGCCTCGATGCGCTCGAGGATGCGTGCGTAGAGCACTCGAGCGGTGGCCACGCAGCGCCGTGACGCACCGGGCAGGGCCGGGATGCCGTTGTCGGCCTCGCGGTAGAGCCGCCGGTTGCGCTCGATCTCGAAGGCCATCAGCGCCCGCCACTCGGGCGTCACGACGCGGGCGTGCGGGTCGGCCCCGAAGCGGCGCAGGTCCTCCTGCGGCACGTAGACCCGGCCGCGGTCGAGGTCCTCGCCGACGTCGCGCAGGAAGTTGGTGAGCTGGAAGGCGAGCCCGAGGGCGCGGGCCGGCGCGACGGCATCCGTGCCGGGTCGCAGCACCGGCAGCATCATCTCGCCGATGACGGCCGCGCTGCCGTCCATGTAGTCGAGCAGGTCGCCCCAGGTCTCGTAGGTGCGGCGGGTGAGGTCGCTGCGCATCGCACCGAAGAACCGGGTGAAGCACTCGTCCTCGATACCGCACTCACGCACCGAGGTGGCGATGGCGGCCATCACCGGGTCGGTCGACGTGCCCGTGGCCAGTGCCACCCAGAACGAGCGCTCGAAGGCGTCGAGCGCCCGAGCGGTCTCGGGGCCGGGGTTCGGGCCGGCGGTGTCGACGATGTCGTCAGCGAGCCGGGCCAGCGTGTAGACCGCGTGGACGTGCCGGCGGCTCTCGACCGGAAGCAGGCGGGCACCCCAGTAGTAGGTGGTGCCGTGCTGGCGGGTGATCTGCGCGCAGCGGGCATAGCCGGAGGCGAGCACCTCGGGCGAGGTGACCGGGGTGGGTTGGTTCACCGGACCACCGTACGCGGTACCGGCCGGGCGGCTCCGCTGTACTCCTGCACCCGCTGCGCCGCGAGCTTGCCGCTGACCAGCACCATGGGGATGCCGACGCCGGGCTGGGTGCCCGACCCGGCGAAGACCAGACCCGGCACCCGGCGGTCGACGTTCGAGGGCCGGAACGGGCCGGACTGCAGGAACGTGTGCGCGAGCGCGAACGGGGTGCCGAGGTGCATGCCCTGCGCGCGCCAGTCGTCGGGGGTGACCAGCAGCTCCTCACGGACGTCGGTGGGGTAGCCACCGGCCTCGAGGAAGCGGTGCAGCCGCTCGCGCATCGGGCCGGCCTCGCGCGACCAGTCGAGCCCGGCGCCGGTGTGCGGAACCGGCTCGAGAACGTACATCGTGGTGGAGCCGGCCGGGGCGGCCGTGGGGTCGGTGACCGAGGGCACGGTGACCAGGCGCGACGGGTCGGGCATCAGCACCCCGCGGTCGATGATCGCCTCGAACGCGCCGTCCCAGTCGTCGCCGAAGTGGATGTTGTGGTGGCGCAGATGCGGTGCCGGCGCCCCGGCGGCACCCACGTGCCACACCACGGCGGAGGGGGAGAAGTCGCCGGTGCGCACCGCCCGCGGCGCAGTGACGCCGGGCAGCAGCCGGTCGTAGGCGACCGGGAGGTCGAGGGTGCACACCACGGCGTCGGCGGCCAGCCGCTCGCCGTCGGCGGTGGCGACGCCCGCCACGGCACCGTCGGAGCGCCGCAGCACCTCGCTCACCTCGACGCCCAGGTGGATCGGCACACCCGCGTCGGTGAGCGCCTGCGCCATCCCCCGCGGCACCGCGTGCATGCCGCCGTCGGGGTAGAAGACCCCGCGCACGGTGTCCATGTAGGTGATGACGGCCAGCACGGCGCGGGCCTTGGCCGGGGCGATGCCCGCGTAGAGGGCCTGGAAGCTGAAGATGCGGGTGAGCCGGTCGTCGGTGAAGAACCGGTCGACGGCCGCGCCGAGCCCGCCGAGCCCGCCGAGCTGGAGCAGCTTGGCCGCGGTGGCGGGGGAGCGCACGAGGTCGAGGGGTGAGGAGTAGTTGTGGTCGACGAAGGTGGCGAACTCGGTGTCGTAGAGCTGCTCGAGCCAGACCAGGAACCGGTCGAACCCCGCGGCGTCGGTCTCGCCGACCTTGGTGCGGATCTCCTCGCGCAGGTCGCCCATGTCGGCCCGGATGTGCAGCTCGCTGCCGTCGGGGTAGACCGCCCGGTAGGCCGGGTCGAGGCGGCGCATCGGCACGAGGGCCTCGGGGTCGCCGCCGATCGCGGCGATGGGGGCGTGCAGCAGCTCGGGCATGGTCATGACGACCGGGCCGGTGTCGATGCGGAAGTCGCCAAGGCGCAGCTCGCCGGCGCGGCCGCCGACGATGGACTCGCGCTCGAGCACCGTGACGTCGTGCCCGTCGGCGGTGAGGTGGCAGGCGGCGGCCAGGCCGGAGAGGCCGGCGCCGATGACGATGACCCTCACGCGGACCGCCAGGCGACGGCATCGGCGAGGTCGCGCAGCGCGGCATCCGCCGCGGGGTCGACGTCGAGGTCGTCGAGCGCCCGGTGGGCGCGCCCCACCAGCTCGGCCACGGCATCCTCGGCACGCTCGCGCACCCCGGCGTCGACCATCGCCTGCTGGAGGGCGTCGACCCCGGCGTCGTCGAGGGTGCCGGCGTCGCAGGCGGCCAGCAGCGGGCGGGCGGAGTCGGGCAGCAGCTGGCCGGCCCAGGTGAGCAGCGCGGTGGGCTTGCCTGAGCGCAGGTCGTCGCCGGCGGGCTTGCCGGTGCGGGCGGGGTCGCCCCAGACCCCGAGCACGTCGTCGCGCACGGCGAAGGCGTCACCGACGAGGTCGCCCCAGGTGACCAGGCGGCGCACGAGGTCGGGGTCGCCACCACCGACGAGCGCGCCGAGCTGCAGTGGTCGGGTGATGGTGTAGCGGCCGCTCTTGAACCGGGCGATGCGCCGGGAGGTCGGCAGGTCGCGGCGGCGACCGGCGGTGTGGGTGACGTCGAGCAGCTGCCCCTCGACCAGCTCGACGGCCATCAGCCGCCAGGCGGCGCGCACCTCGGGGGCGGTGCCGGCGACCAGCATGGTGGCCTCGCTCAGTGCGAGGTCGGAGACCAGGGTGGCGACGCTGTCGCCGAACAGGGCGGGGTCGCCCAGGCCGGCGTGCTCGAGGTGCCGCTCGGCGGCGACGACGTGCAGGGTCGGCAGGCCGCGGCGTGAGGCCGAGCGGTCCATGACGTCGTCCTGGATCAGGGCGAACAGGTGCAGCAGCTCAAGAGCCGCGGCGACCCGCACGAGCTGGGGGTGGGTGTCGCCGCGACCACCGGCGACGGCCCAGCCCCAGTGGGCCAGCACCGGCCGCAGCCGCTTCCCGTGGTTGCGGGCACGGTCGGCCAGCTCGCCGACCAGGTCGACGCCGAGGGGGCCGGGGTCGTGGCCGGGCAGGTCGCGCAGCGGGTCGGCGCTGCCGCCGTCGCCGGTGCCCGCGGCGGCCTGGCGCAGCGCCTCGCAGAGCTCGGCGAAGGTCGTCTCGAGCAGGGTGTCGGCCGCGCACAGCGTCGCCTCGACGGACCGGGCACGGCGCCGGGCGTCGAGGTCCATGGTGGTCACCTCGGCACTCATCGACTCAACCGCCTCGTCCCTCGCCCTCGGGCATCGATTCAACCAGATCCACCCAGAGACCTGCTGTGGTGCCCCGAGCCTAGACATCACGGTCCATCCTTGCACAGACCTTAGACAAACCCTCATCCGGACCGGTCCCGATGCCGGGCGCGCACCACGGCCCGCGGCGTCTCGGCCCACCATCCATCCGAGCCAGAGACAAAACGGCACTGACCTGCAACGATCAGCGCGTGGCGGCCGTACCGGACTCCCCTGGCGACCCGACCCGCATCGCCGAGCGGGTCGGCGAGAGCCTGACGAGCCTGGCGCGGGTCACCAGTGAGCTCGTCACGGCCGACTCGGTCGACGCGGTGATCAAGATCGTCACCTACCACATGGCCGATGCCGTCGGCGCGACGATCGCCGCCCTCGCCCTGCGCGACGGCGACCACGTTCGGATCGTCGGGCTGCGCGGGCTGCCGGTGCGCGAGGCACGGCGGTGGGAGGTGGTGCCGCTGGCGCAGCCCATGGCGACCACCGACGTCATCCGGTCCGGGCGGCGGCTGGTGCTCGTGGGGGCCGATGCGATCCGCCGGGAGTACCCCCACCTTCAGGGGATCGACCGGGGGGAGCGCACGACCGTGACGCTGCCGCTGCGGGTCGCGGGCCGCACGATCGGGGCCATCCACCTGTCCCGTCCGGGCGCGGCGGAGCCGGACCCCACCGAGCTCGACTTCCTCGACATCATGGCCGACACCTGCGCCCAGGCCTTCGAGCGCATCGAGGCCTCCGACGTCGCACGCCGGCAGACCGCCCGCCTGGGGTTCCTGGCCGAGGCGTCGATCGAGCTGGCCAAGAGCCTCGACCTGGAAGTGACCACCCGCCGGGTCGCCCGCCTGGCGGTGCCCACGTTCGCCGACTGGTGCGCCATCGACGTCGTGCGGGACGGACGGGTGCACCGGCTCGCGGTCGCCCACGTGGACCCCCGCAAGGTCGACCTGGCCGTCGCGCTGCAGGAGCGCTGGCCCCCCGACCCCGACAGCCCGTCCGGGCCCCGGGCGGTGGCGCTGTCCGGTCGGCCCGAGCTGATCCATGTGATCACCGACGAGATGCTCGTCGCCGGGTGCCGCGACCCCGAGCAGCTGCGCATCGCCCGCGAGCTGGAGCTGCGCAGCGCCCTGCTCGTGCCCCTGGTCGTCCGTGGGCGGGTCATCGGCGTGCTCACCTGGGTCTCCACCGACGAGCACCGGCTCTACGAGTGGGACGACGTCCGCTTCGCCGAGCACCTCGCCCGGCGGGCCGCGACCGCCATCGACAACGCCGAGCTCTACAGCCAGACCCGGGCCGCGGCCGAGCAGCTGCAGCGAGCCGTCCTGCCGCAGGCGCTGGCCGCCGACGACTGCTGGGAGGTGTCGTGCGACTACCGGCCCTCGGGCCGGGCCGAGATCGGCGGCGACTTCTACGACGCCTTCACCCTCGGCGACGGCCGGCACGTCGCATTCATCGGCGACGTCATGGGCCGGGGCGTCGCCGCGGCGGCGGCGATGGCTGAGATGCGCGCGGCGACCCGCGCGTTCGCCTCGGTCGACCCGGACCCGGCCGTGGTGCTCGGCAAGCTCGACCGGATGGTGCTCACCTACGGCAGCGACCAGCTGGTGACCATGGTCTACGTGCTGGCTGATGCCTCGGCGGGTCACCTGCTCGTGGGCAACGCCGGACACCCGCCGCCGGCGGTGCTGCGCGGCGACGGGTCGCTCGAGTGGCTGCCCTACGCCGACGGTCCGCCGCTGGGGGTGGCGGCGCACGGCCGGGAGCGGGCCATGGTGACGTTCGACGTCGGCGACACCCTGCTGGCCTACACCGACGGGCTGGTCGAGCGGCGCGACGAGGACATCGCCACCGGGCTGGACCGACTGGCCGGCGCGGTGCCGCACCTGGCGCAGGCGCTGCTGGCCGATGGCGTGCAGAGCGTCGTCGACTCCGTGCGCGACGACACCTACGACGACGACATGGCGGCCCTGGGGATGCGCCGCCTGGCCTAGACTCCCTCGGTGCCGCTCGCCGGCATCCGGTAGTGGTGGGCGAACGGCGCCGCCTCGGGCGACGGCGGCACCAGCGAGACGACCACCCGGCATCCGGGGTCGCCAACGGCGATCCGCTCCTCGAGCAGCACGGCGACGTCGCCGGGGGTGTTGCGGGCCGCGATGCCGCCGAAGACGCTCGACGTCATGCGGCACAGGGCCGGGGCGCGCAGCACCGAGTCGCCGAACGGGCACCGGGTGTTCTCCATGACGATCCGCTCGTCGGTGGCCTCCACCACGGTGAAGCCGCCGTCGATGGCGTGCTTGAGGCGCACGAAGCAGCGGCCCATCTGCTCAGGGGTCATCCGGCTCACGACCGCCTCCGCGAGGCGGAACTCCTTCTCCATCTGCCCGCCGATGTCGGTGCCCACCTGGGCGACCGCCGCCTCGGCGGCGTCGGGCCCGTGGTTGGCCTCGACGGTCTGCGACAGCTGCACGACCAGGGCCTGCAGGAACGACTCCTTGCCGAACCCTCCCTCGGGTCGGGCCTCGGCCAGGGCGGGCAGCCCGGTGGCGCGCCGCAGCGGCGGGTCGTGGGTGGTCGTCGTGCGCCGCGGCACGGGCAGGACGACCGACACCACCATGCCCGCATTCGCCCGCACCGAGGCGCTCACCGCCGGGGCGAGCGCCGTGATGATCTGCAGTCCCCGGCCGGAGTCGGCCAGCAGCAGCAGCTCGGCGTCGGCGTCGACGAGCCCGTCGGATGCCGCTGACGCTGACGCCGCCGCCGGCGCCGCGCGCAGCGTCTCGGCGTCGAAGCCGGGGCCGATGTCGTAGACCTGCAGCACGGGCAGGCTCGTCGCCCAGCTCAGTGAGACCCACACCGGCCCCGCGGTGTGCCGCACCGCGTTGCCGACGGCCTCGGAGACGATGAGCTCGGCGTCTGCGATCTCGTCGTCGCTGCCGGGCACGGCGTGGCGCTCGAGGTAATGCGTCACCTCACGGCGCAGGTCACCGACCAGCTCGCGACGATCGAGGTACCAGTCCACCGTGACAGTGTGCTCCCGCGCAGGTGAGCGCGGTGGAACGCGTCCACGGGAGATCGAGGGTGCCGAACCTGCACTCCGACGACCCGGTGGCCGCACGGAGGTCGGATCGGCCATGCTGGGCGGGTGACCGAACGCAACGTCCTGGGTGGCGAGCTGCAGGAGTGCGGCACCGACCCGATGACCGGCTTCTACCGCGACGGGTGCTGCAGCAGCGGGCCGGAGGACCGCGGGAGCCACACCATCTGCGCCGTGGTCACCGCCGACTTCCTCGAGCACCAGCGCGCGATCGGCAACGACCTGTCGACCCCGGTGCCGGCCTACCGCTTCCCGGGCCTGGTGCCCGGCGACCGCTGGTGCGTGACGGCCGCGAACTGGGCCCGCGCCCACGCCGAGGGCGTCGCCGCCCCGGTGGTGCTCGCGGCGACCTCCGAGGCGGTGCTGCGGCTGGTTCCGCTGTCCGCCCTGCAGCAGCACGCCGTCGACGTGCCCGAGGACCCGAGCTCGCTGGCACCCTGAGCAACCACGACGCTCGCACCCTGAGCAACCTTCGACAGGCGGCCCGCGGACCTGCGGATTCGCGCGCTCGTGCGGCCCACCCGGCATCCGGCCTGACCTAACGTCGGGCACTCCGACGACCTCGAAGGAGCAGCGATGTCCCACCACGACAACGGCGCCGAGCACGTGCACGACCTGATCAAGGACCAGCGCACCGCCATGCTGACCACCGTCCACGACGACGGCGGCACCCTGGCGTCCCGCCCGATGGCGTGCCAGCAGGCCGACCCCGACGGCACCTTGTGGTTCCTCGCCTTCTCCGACTCGGAGAAGGCCGACGAGATCCGCCACCGCCCCGACGTCAACGTGGCGTTCACCGAGGAGGGCAAGTGGGTGTCGGTGGCCGGCCGCGCGTCGGTGACCTCGGATGCCGCCAAGGCGCGAGAGCTGTGGAACGACTTCGCGCAGGCGTGGTTCCAGTGCGAGCCGGACGACCCGCGGGTGGCCGTCATCCGGGTCGACGGCGAGAGCGCCGAGTACTGGGACTCCCCGGGCAAGGTGGGCACCCTCGTGGGCGTGCTCAAGGCCAAGGTGACCGGTTCGCGCCCCGACGACGGCGACAACGAGGCCCTCGACCTCTGAGCCCCGGGGCGCCGGGCGCTCCGCTCAGTCGGGAACGGGTCCGTCCCAGTCCCAGCGCGGCATCCGCGCGTCGTCGGCGACCGCGTCGGGCGAGTCGGGGTGCATCCCCATCCGGTCGGTCGACCAGGCGAAGTAGTCGTGCAGCACGGCGCGCAGCCGCTGATCGGTCAGTCCGACGTCGTCCATGGCGCCGTCGAACAGCTCGACCACCAGGGCGTCGAGCTCGCGGTGCGTGCCGTTGCCGGCGTGCATCCGCAGCACCTGGGCCTCGTCGTTCATCGTGTCCGTGAAGGTGGTCGGCCCGCCCAGCGCCTCGGCCCAGTAGGCGGCCAGCCGCTCGACGTGCTGCGGATGCAGGTCGCCGTGGTCGAAGGGGTGGCTGGCCACCGGGTCGGCCAGGCAGCGCTCGTGCCAGGCGTGGGCGAGGGCGAGCAGCCCGGCATCCCCTCCGGCGGCCTCGTACACGGTGGTCATGCGCTCGATCGTCCTCGGCCCGGATGCCGTGGGCAAGGGTCCGCGCCCATCGCCCGGCGGGTGCGGTGGCCGCGCGGCGGGCAGGTGGGCTCCGGGAGCCTGCACCCCTGACGCCTGTCGGTGCCGCGGCATACCGTCGGCGGGATCGGGGTAGCACCCCATCACCGCAGCAGCGCCGATCCGAGGAGTGACCGCCATGTCAGCCCAGCTCAACCCCTATCTCACCTTCCCCGGCACCGCTCGCGAGGCGATGACCTACTACAAAGAGGTGTTCGGCGGCGTCCTCACGTTGAGCACCTTCGGCGAGTTCGGTTCCGACGGTGAGGGGTCCGAGGGCATCATGCATGCCCAGCTCGAGACGCCCCAGGGGTTCGTGCTGATGGCGTCCGACATCGCGCCCGGGCAGGGCGAGGGATTCACGCCCGGCGACCACATGTCGGTGAGCCTCAGCGGTGACGACGAGGGGCTGCGCGGCATCTGGGAGGGGCTGGCCAAGGGGGCCACGGTCACCATGCCGATGGAGAAGCAGATGTGGGGCGACGAGTTCGGCATGCTCACCGACCGGTTCGGCATCCCGTGGATGGTCAACATCGGGTCGACGTCGGCCGAGCCGCCCGCGGGGGACGACACTGACGCAGACGCGGAGTCGGGTTCCCCCTCGTAGGGAGGGAGCCGGGCCATGCCGGGCCATGCCGGGCCGGCACCACCCCGGTCAGCGCAGCGCCGCGACCGCCGCCTCGAGCTCGTCGAGTGCCTCACCGGTGTGCACCGCGAGGCGCTGGAGGTGCGGCAGCGCCTCGCGGTCGCCGACGAACCCGATGTCCAGGGCCCCGGCATACGAGTGCGCGGTGATGTTGAGCGCCATCGAGTGCCCGGGGATCGACACCGGGTAGGTCGCCTCGAGCCGCGCCCCGCGCCAGTAGAGCGTCTCCTTGGGGCCGGGCACGTTCGAGATGCACACGTTGAGCGTGGTGGGCAGCGGCAGCGGCAGACCGCTCATCGCCCGGGCCGCCTGCAGCGCGGCCGGCGCGAGCAGCAGTGCGCTGTAGGCCATCACGGCATCCGCGCTCATGCCGCGCATCCGCGCCTTCGCCGCCCGTGATGATGCCGTGATCGTCGCGAGCCGCACCAGCGGGTCCTCGATGTCGGTGGCCAGCGACACCAGGGTGGCGCCCACGGCGTTGCCGCCACCCTCACTCTCCTTGGGCCGCACGTTGACCGGGATGAACGCGATCAGGGGGCGTTCGGGCAGCTGCTCCAGGTCGGTGAGGAACCGCCGGAGCCCGCCCGCGCACAGCGCCATCAGCACGTCGTTGAGGGTCGCCCCGCGGGCCTTGGCGATGGCCCGCAGCCGGCGCATCTCGTACTTCTGGGTGGCGAACCGTCGCGACTGGCCCACCCGGCTGTTCAGCACCGAGTGGGGCGCCTGGTACGACGTGACCGCCCGCGTGGCGGTGCGGCCCCGTCGCAGCTGGGTCTCGACCAGCGCCTTGGCGACCGACGGGGTGGTGCCGACCGACGACGCCAGGCCGCGCACGATCGAGGCGAAGTCACCGACCGGGTCGGCCTCGCGTGGGGCTCGCGGCCGCCGGCCGAGGCTGAAGAAGAACGGGTGCTCGCGGTCGTCGGGGTCCTGCGACAGGCCGCGCTCGAGCAGCCGCATGCCGGTGTAGCCGTCGACGAGGGAGTGGTGGATCTTGATGTAGGCCGCGAAGCGGTTGCCCGAGAGCCCCTCGATGATGTGCAGCTCCCACGGGGGCCGTCGGAAGTCGAGCGGGTTGGAGTGCAGCCGCGACACGAGCACGCCGAGCTCGCGCTCGCCGGCCGGGCTGGGCAGTGCCGAGTGGCGCACGTGGTAGTCGATGTCGAACTCGCGGTCGACGACCCAGCGGTGCACCGGCTGGCGCATCAGCATGCGGGTCTGCAGCCGCAGGTTCCACGGTGACTCGATGGGGGAGGCCCGCAGGTCGGCGACCAGGTCGGCCAGGAAGTCGGGCCCGGCGTCCTCCGGCAGCGACAGGTGCAGCATCGAGGCGACGTGCATGAGGGTCTCGGTGGTCTCCCCCATGAGGAAGATCGAGTCCAGCGGTGAGGCCCAGCGCGATCCGGCCACGGGCCGTCAGACCGCCCGACCGTGCGCGCGGCCGCCGTGCTCTCCGCCGGCATCCGGGTCGTCGACCGCCAGGGTGGTCGCGACCGGCGTGACCGGCAGTGAGGCGGGGGGCTCGGGACGTGCGGACGGTGCGGGGGTCGCTGACCGGGCGTACGGCATCCACCGGCCCTCGGGCTGCGCGAGGCGGTCGGCGATGACGCGCAGCGTCTCGAGCTCGTGGCCGTAGCCGAGGTGGCTGGCGTGCACCTCGATGTTCTCGGTCTGGGGGGCCGGCTCCGACACGCAGCACTCCCAGGCCACGATGCCGTCGGTGCGCGAGTAGATGCAGGTGGTGGGCACGCTCAGCGGCGCGGCACGCTGCGCGAGAGCCTCTTCGGTGAACATCCGCTCCAGGTTACGGCGGTTCATGATGCGGTACATCGTCCAGGCCCGGGTGGAGGCCGGGTGCCCGCGGAACGGGCTGCCCAGGGTGATCACCGAGCGGGTGTGGCCGGGCAGCGCGCGCGCCATCTCGCGGGCGTAGATGCCGCCGGCGCTCCAGCCGACCAGGCTGACCTTGCGTTCGTAGCGGTCGTGCAGCTCGAGCAGCAGGTCCTCGAGCCGTTCGGCCAGCGCGGGGCTCGCGCCGAGGTTGCGGCCCTGGCGCCAGTCGTGCGCCCGGTAGCCCAGCCGGCGCAGGTGGCTGCGCAGGAACGCCGTCGACTCGGGCCCGGCGAGGAAGCCCGGCAGCACGATGACCGGGTGGCCGTCGCCGCGCGGCCAGGCCTGCAGGTTCCGCGTGCGCATCGCCGAACTGGCCAGCTCGAGCCCCATGCGCCACTCGCGTCGCGCCTGCCACGCCGTGGGCGCGGGGGCCCCGTCGGCGACGGGCAGGTCGGTCGGGTCGGGCATCACGGCTCCTGGTCCGGGCGCCGCGGAGCCTGCCTGCCGGGTCGCGACGCTGCGAGTACGGCTGTTGGCAGTCTGACACGCGGCGTCGGCCCGCGGGCGGGAACATGGTGGGAGTCGCCGGGAGTTGGAGGGGTGGAGCGTCGTACCGTGGTGCTCCTACCTGTTCTGAGGGGACTGCCATGACTGCCACCGACCAGCTGCGCGCCGCACTGCGTGACCTCGAGGCCAAGGCCCGCGAGCTCGAGCTCGACAAGAAGCTCGAGACGTTCGCCGACAAGGCCGACACCGCTCTGCGCGAGGCCGCCGTCAAGGCCGGCGAGTACGCCCACGACAACCGCGACCGGGTCGAGGAGACCCTCGACAAGGCCGGTGCCAAGGTCGAGGAGAAGACCGACGGCAAGTACACCCGCTACGTCGAGAAGCTGCGCACCGGTGTGCTCGTCGGCGTCGACTGGGTCGCCCAGCAGCGCGAGAGCACCTCGACGCCGCAGTGGGCACAGGGCACCCGCTGGGGCACCGAGCCGGATGCCGGTGTCGCACCCCAGGACGACGTCCCTCCGGCCGCACCCCAGGACGACGTCCCGCCGGCCGCGCCCCAGGACGACGTCCCGCCGACTGCCTCAGCGCCGACCGACTCCACGTCGGCCGCAGCGGCTGACTCGGCCGACGCGACCACGCCTCCGGACTCGCCGCCCGCCGGCTCGGCCGACTCCGACGCCTGGGTCGAGGTCACCGACACGCCCCCGACGGCGCAGGGGCCGACCGACCCGAAGTAGTCGCTGGTTCGAGGTGATCCGCTGACCCCAGAGGTCACTCGAACACCTCGACTCGTTCAGGCTTGCCGCCGTTCGAGGTGATGTCCTCACCCGACAGGTCAGGACATCACCTCGAATGCCGCGTGCGTCGGGCCGGTTGAGCGGACTCGCCGGCCCGCCGGGCCGGGCGTCCCGGCATACCGTGGGGCAATGGGGACGACTCGTACTGAACGCGACACGATGGGCGCCGTCGAGGTGCCCGCCGACCGCTACTGGGGAGCGCAGACCCAGCGCAGCCTCGAGCACTTCGACATCGGCCGCGACACCTTCGTCTGGGGGCGGGCCGTCATCCGCGGCCTGGGGCTGCTCAAGAAGTCGGCCGCGCTGGCGAACGCCGACCTCGGGCTGCTCGACGTCGAGCTGTCCGGGGCGATCGTGCAGGCCGCCGACGAGGTGGCCCGCGGCGAGCTCGACGACCACTTCCCGCTCGTCGTGTTCCAGACCGGGTCGGGCACGCAGAGCAACATGAACGCCAACGAGGTGATCGCCAACCGGGCCATCGAGATCCTCGGTGGTGAGCTCGGGTCGAAGTCGCCGGTGCACCCCAACGACGACGTCAACAAGAGCCAGTCGAGCAACGACACCTTCCCCACCGCGGTGCACGTGGCGGTGGTGCTCGAGCTGACCGAGCGGCTGCACCCGGCGGTCGACACGCTCGTCGCGGCCCTGGAGGCGAAGGCCGGCGAGCTCGGTGACGTCGTCAAGGTCGGGCGCACCCACCTGCAGGACGCCACGCCGGTCACCCTCGGGCAGGAGATCGGGGCGTGGGCGGCGCAGATCCGTGACGCGCAGGACGACGTGCGGTATGCCGGTGAGCGCGCGCGAGCGCTGGCCATCGGGGGCACCGCGGTCGGCACCGGGCTCAACGCTCCGGCCGAGTTCGGCCCGCTCGTCGCGCAGCACCTGCACGAGGCGACGGGGGAGTCGTTCCACCAGGCCGACAACCTGTTCGTGCAGCTCGCCTCGCACGACGCGCTGGTCGCGGTCTCGTCGGCCCTGCGCACCCTCGCCGGGGCGCTGATGAAGATGGCGAACGACGTGCGGTGGCTGGCGTCCGGGCCGCGCACCGGCATCGGCGAGCTGCGCATCCCCGAGAACGAGCCGGGGTCCTCGATCATGCCGGGCAAGGTGAACCCGACGCAGTCCGAGGCGATGACGATGGTGGTGACGAGGGTGTTCGGCAACGACGCCACCGTGGGGTTCGCCGGCACCCAGGGCAACTTCCAGCTCAACGTCTTCACGCCGGTGATGGCGCACGCGGTGCTCGAGTCGGTGCGGCTCCTGGCCGACGCCAGCCGCTCGTTCACCGAGCACTGCGTCGTGGGCCTCGACGCCGACCGCGAGCGGATCGCCGCCAACCTCGACGCCGACCTGATGCTGGTCACCGCCCTCGCGCCGCACATCGGCTACGACACCGCCGCGGCCATCGCGAAGCAGGCCCACCGCGACGGCTCGACGCTGCGCGAGGCGGCGCTCGCCTCGGGCGCGGTCGGCGGCGACGACTACGACCGCTGGGTCGACCCTGAGTCGATGACCCGCCCGGGCTAGACCCGGCGCGCCCCAGCCGGACCTCGGCCGGCGGGACGGTCTCACCGCCTGAGACATCACCTGTCGTTATCCATATCTGTTACGTAGGTTATGAATCGGTTTCGCGTTCAACTAACCGCTGGGGCAGGTCCCCGTCCACCGGAGACCGCGGAGCCGACCCCGTCACCCGGCCGACCACCACCGGCCCCACCTGCCCAGGAGCCCGCATGACCGTCACCGACGAGCTGATCGCCAACAACGCGGCGTATGCCGCCCAGTTCAGCGGTCCGCTTCCGCTGCCGCCCTCGAAGCACGTCGCCGTGCTCGCCTGCATGGACGCCCGCCTCGACGTCTACCGCGTGCTGGGCCTCGGCGAGGGTGAGGCGCACGTCATCCGCAACGCCGGCGGGGTCGTGACCGAGGACGAGATCCGCTCGCTCGCCATCAGCCAGCGGCTGCTCGGCACCAAGGAGATCATCCTGATCCACCACACCGACTGCGGCATGCTCACCTTCACCGACGACGGCTTCAAGGAGTCCATCCGCGCGGAGACCGGGCTGCGGCCGCCATGGGCCGCCGAGGCGTTCACCGACCCCGCGGACGACGTGCGCCAGTCCCTGGCGCGCATCGCGAGCAGCCCCTACATCCCCATCAAGGAGTCCGTGCGCGGCTTCGTCTTCGACGTGGCCACCGGCCGGCTCGAGGAGGTTCACCCGGGCTGAGCCCACGCGTCGCGGCTAGGCTCCCAGCACCACGCTCCGGCGCCGGCCCGAACCCCGGGCTCGTCCGAGCCGCCAAGCCCGACCAGCCGAGCGAGGGGCCATGAACCAGCCAGGCGCACGCGGTTCCGACGTCACCTTCACCCCGTCCGCCGGGCGCACCCTGGGGGTCGAGTGGGAGCTCGGCCTGCTCGACCCCGCCACCCTCGACCTGGTCTCGCGCGCCGACGAGCTGCTGCACCTGGCGAACGCGTCCGACGTCACCAGCCACGCCCGGCCCACCCGGTCGCGGTTCACCGTCACCCAGGAGCTGCTGCGCAACACGGTCGAGATCGTCACGGGCGTGTGCGCGAACGCCGAGCAGGCGGCATCCGACCTCGCCGACGGGCTGGGCCGGGTGCAGGCCGCGGCGAGCGAGCTCGACGTCCTCCTGTACGGCGGCGGGTCGCACCCCTTCGCCCGCTGGGAGGACCAGGAGGTCAGCGACGGCCACCGCTACGCGACCCTGATCGACCGCACCCAGTGGTGGGGTCGGCAGATGGTGATCTTCGGCGTGCACGTGCACGTCGGCATCCGCTCGGCGGCGAAGGTCTGGCCACTCATCAACGCGCTGCTCACCTACCACCCGCACCTCACCGCGCTGTCGGCGTCCTCGCCCTACACGGCGGGCGCCGACACCGGCTACGCGAGCAACCGCACCATGCTCTTCCAGCAGCTGCCGACGGCCGGGCTGCCCTTCCAGTTCGAGACCTGGGCGCAGTACCGCACCTACCTGCACGACGTGTTCACGACCGGGGTCATCACCGACGCCAGCGAGCTGCGCTGGGACATCCGGCCCTCGCCGCTGCTGGGCACCATCGAGGTGCGCGCCTGCGACGGCTTCTCGCGCGTCGAGGACGTCGTGGCGATCGCCGCCCTCATCCACTGCCTGGTGCTCGACCTCGAGCACCAGCTCGACGAGGGCGTGCTGCCGCCGCCGCTGCCGCCCTGGCACGTGCAGGAGAACAAGTGGCGCGCAGCGCGATACGGCCTGGACGCAGTGATCGTCCGCGATGCCGACAACACCGAGGTGCACGTCGTCGACGACGTGCGTGAGCTGCTGGAACGGCTCGCGCCCACCGCGCGCACCCTCGGCTGCACCGCCGAGCTCGCCGGCATCAACGACATCCTGGATGCCGGTGCCGGCTACCAGCGGATGCGCACGGCTGCCGAGGCGAACGGCACGGTCGACCTGCGGGCCGCGGTGCGCGAGATGGTGGTGCCCCCCAGCCGCTGAACCGCAATGGCCTCAGGTGTCGAGCAGCTCGCGCAGGTCGTCGGCCGTCATCGCCGACGACAGCGCGGCCCCCTCGTCGACCACCCGGGCGAACAGGTCGCGCTTGCGCTCCTGCAGCGCGACCACCTTCTCCTCGATGGTGTCGCGCGACACCATCCGGTAGACGTTGACCGGGCGGGTCTGGCCGATACGGTGCGTGCGGTCGATGGCCTGGGCCTCGGCGGCGGGGTTCCACCACGGGTCGAGCACGAACACGTAGTCGGCCTCGGTGAGGGTGAGCCCGAACCCGCCGGCCTTGAGCGAGATGAGGAACACCGGCGCGGTGCCCTCGCGGAACGACGCGATGCGGTCGGCGCGGTTGCGGGTGGACCCGTCGAGGTACTCGTAGGCGATGCCCTCGGCCTCGAGCCGGGTGCGCACGATGCGCAGGAACCCGGTGAACTGCGAGAAGACGAGCGCCCGGTGCCCCTCCTGCGCCAGCTCCTCGAGCTGCTCGACGAGGGCGTCGACCTTGGCCGACGACGCGAGCCCGGCGTACGCCTCGTCGACCAGCGACGGGTCGAGCGACATCTGGCGCAGCACGGTGAGCGCCCGCAGGATGGCGATCCGGTTGCCGTTGACGTCGTCGATCAGCCCGAGCAACCGCTGCCGCTCGCGCTGCAGGTGCCGGTCGTAGATAGCCCGGTGCCGCGGGTGGAGGTCGACCGAGAGCACCTGCTCCATCTTCGGCGGCAGCTCGGTGGCCACCGCCTCCTTGGTGCGGCGCAGCATCAGCGGCCGGATGCGGCGGCGCAGCGCCGCGAGCCGCTCGGCATCCCCGCCGTTCTCGATCGGCTTGGCCCACAGCTCCTTGAACAGCGCCGGCCGGGGGTGCAGCCCCGGGGCCACGATCGACAGCAGCGACCACAGGTCCATCAGCGAGTTCTCGAGCGGCGTGCCGGTGATCGCGAACTTCGCCCTCGCGGTGAGCCGCCGCACCGCCTGGTAGGTCTTGGCCTGGTGGTTCTTGACGAACTGCGCCTCGTCGAGCACGACGGCACCCCAGGGGCGCGACCGGAAGGCCACCTCGTCGATGCGCGCCACGGCATACGAGGTGATGACGACCTGCGCCCCGGCGATGGTGTCCTCGAGGCCACGCCCGGCCTTGTTGCGGGTGCGGTCGACGACCACGGTGTGCAGGTCGGGAGCGAACCGGGCCGCCTCGCTCTGCCAGGTCGACAGCACCGAGGTGGGCGCCACGACGAGCACCGGGTCGTCGAGCTCGCCGCGCTCGTGCGCCCGCAGCACCATCGCCAGCATCTGCAGGGTCTTGCCCAGGCCCATGTCGTCGGCGAGCACGCCGCCGAGCCCACAGTCCCAGAGCAGCGACAGCCAGCGGAAGCCGTCGACCTGGTAGGGCCGCAGGGTGGCGTCGAGCCCGGCAGGCAGCTCGGCCGGCTCGACCGCGTCGAGGTCGAGCAGGGCCCCGACGGCGCGGCTCCACCGGTCGCTCTGCTGCTCGACGACGCCCAGCGCGGCGAGCTCCTCCCAGAGCCCGGCGTGCACCACCGAGATGCGCAGCGGGTCGCTCGGCTTGTCCTGCAGGGAGCGCGCCTCGTCGACCAGCGCCCGCAGCGTCTCGAGCTCGGGGCGGTCGAGCGAGAACCAGGTGCCGCTGTCGAGGATGAGGTGCTCGTGGCCGCGGGCAATCGCCTCGATGAGCGGGGCCAGTGGCACGTCCTCGCCCGCCACGGTGACCGAGATGCCGAGGTCGAACCAGTCGGTGGGCGCGCCCTCGGCGGGGTCGGATGTCGACACCTGGATGAGCGGGGCGTCGACGGCCTCGCTGTAGGTGGCCGGCTCGCCGACGACGGTGAGCTCGACCGACGGCAGCTCGTCGAGGACGGGCAGCAGCTCGGCGAACGCGACGGTGCGGAAGCCGTGCAGCCGGGTCTCGGGCACCAGCCGCCGCACCCGCGCCACGACCTGCCACAGCGGGTCGAACCCGGCGACCTCCTCCACCCCCAGCAGCTCCTCGACCAGGGCGCGCTCGGCGGCCCGGTCGCGCATCGGGTCGGGCTCCTCGGCGGCCATCGGCACGAGCACCCCGCCGGCGGCCGCGCCGTAGCGGAACCCCCACTCCAGGTGCGCCCGGTGGCCCGCCTCGAAGGAGGCGCGCAGGGCGAGCCGCGGCGGCACCGCCTCGGGCAGGTCGAGGTCGCCGGATGCCGCCCGCACCCGGGCCTTGCGCCGCAGGCCGGGCAGGTGGGTGACCACGAAACGGGCCCAGTCGGCCTCGGGCACCTCGACGACGCCGAGGTCGAGCAGGCGCTGGCGGGTGCCGTCGAGCGGCTCGGCCAGGGCGCCCAGCACGAGGGTCTCGCCGTCGCGCAGGAAGAAGCCGGTGGCGGGCTGCCCGACCAGGGTGGTGCGGCCGGCCGACCCCTCGGGCAGGTCGAGGCGCGGGTGCAGCTCGGCGCCGTCGTCGCTGCGCACGACGTCGACGACCAGCTCGGCCGGCTCGGGCGCGAAGGCGACCTCACCACCGTCGCCGAGGTCGGTGAGCAGCCGCACCCCGGCACGGTCGGCCGCCCGCAGCAGCGCCACCCACGACGGGCCGAGGTGGTCGAGCAGGATGGCGTCGGGCATCCGGCCGTAGCCGAACGCGCGCACCGACCGCCGGTGGGCGTCGGCGATGGCGGTGAGCACGTCGCGCTGCTCGTCGGCGAACGACACCCGCCCAAAGCCGTAGTAGCCACCGGCGAACGTCTCCCACGACACCCCCGTGCGGATCCAGCCGCCGCGCACGCCCGGCACCACCGGCCGGATGCGCAGCTGGGCGCGGGCCGGTGCGTCACGGCGAGGGCGGGTGGCAGGCTCGATGAGGATGCCGACCGGTGTGTGCTCGGGCTCGAGCTCGGTGTCGTCGAGCAGTCCACCGAGGGCGCGCTCCCAGGTGGGGCGCGCCGGAGCGTTGGGCCGCCCGGCGAGCCGGTCGACCACCGGTTGGCGCTCGCGGCTGGCGGCCGCCACGGCCACCGCGTGCTTGCAGTCGCCGCCGACCGGGCACGAGCAGGTGCTGGCCCAGCGGCGCAGCTCGAGCCGGCCGGCACTCGGGGTGGCGACCGGGGTGAGCGAGACGTCGGTGGTGTAGGTCTGGCCGTTGCTGCCACCGACCCAGCCGGTGGCCCGGGTGCCGTCGTCGGACAGCTCGAGCTCGACGACGCGCCCCTGCTTCGCGTAGGCCAACCCGCGAGCCACGGTCACCGTGCCGCAGACCTCGTCGAGCTCGCGGTTGGAGAGGTCGGCGAGGCGGTCGACGGTGAACACCCGTGCCACCACGCAACCTCCACGACGCCACCGCCCGGGCCCGGCCGGCCCGATTCCTGAACACCCAACCGTATGCCGTGCGGCTGACATTCCCGACCCGCCGTCCACAGCCCCGCTCCCACGCCCTGTGCCCGGCAGCCCTCACCGCACGCCACCCTTGACCACCTCCCCGACTTCGTGCGACTTGGGTGCGGTTCTGCCCGGCATCCGACTGGTTTGAACGTGCCGAAGTCGCACGAAGTCGGAATCGGCGGGGCCGGGCCCCAGTCAGCTGGGCAGGGTGAGCGAGAAGGTGGCGCCGCGGCCGGGCTCGGACACCACGCTCGCCCGGCCCCCGTGGGCCTGGGCGATGGCGTCGACGATGGCCAGCCCGAGGCCGGTGCCGCCGCTGGCGGACGACCGGCCGCGGTCGACCCGGTGGAAGCGCTCGAAGACGTGCGCCAGGTGCTCCGGGGGGATGCCGGGGCCGGCGTCCGCGACGTCCACCCGCACCGCGCCCGGCAGCTCCACGACCGCCAGCCGCACCGGCGTGCCGCTGGGGGTGTGCCGCACGGCGTTCGACGTCAGCCCGACGAGGGCCTGGGTCAGCCGGTCGCGGTCGCCGGTGACGACGAGCGACTCCGGCGCCTCGACGGTCACCAGCCGGTCGGGAGCCACGACCCGCAGATCGCTCGCGACGTCGCGCACCACCACGGCGAGGTCGACCGGGTCGCGCGCCACCACGCCGAGGTCGTCGAGCCGGGCCAGGTCGAGCAGCGCGTCGACGAGCCGGCG
The DNA here is from genome assembly GCA_963800505.1 of uncultured Actinomycetota bacterium. Lineage (GTDB taxonomy): Bacteria > Actinomycetota > Actinomycetes > Actinomycetales > Dermatophilaceae > Fodinibacter. The sequence goes on along the minus strand of CAWDBL010000019.1, from coordinate 147,743 downwards.
CATGCGGGCCGCCTCGTCACCGATCCGGCGCATCGCGTCGGCCATCTCGGCCAGTTGCTGACGCTCGGCCGGCTCGGCGTCGGGCGCACCGGCATCCGCCGCCGTGGACCCGTCCGGCTCGTCGGTGAGCGCGGACCGCCCGCGATGCAGCGCGGCATACCCCTGCAGGGTCGTCAGTGGCGTGCGCAGCTCGTGCGACGCGTCGGCGACGAAGCGCCGCATCCGTTCCTGGGTGACCGAGGTGGTGTCGATCATCGCGTTGAGCGCCTCGCCGAGCCGGGCGGCCTCGGTGCCCGGCGGCCCCGGCGGCACCCGCCGCGTCGTGTCGCCCGCGGTGATGGCGTCGGCGGCATCGGTCATCTGCGCGATCGGGCGCAGCCCGAGCCGGTCGACCCACCAGAGCAGCAGGCCCACGACCGTGGCGACGGCCAGCCCCACCAGAGCCAGAGTCAGGGCGAGGCTGCGGGTGGCGGCGTCGGCCGACGTCGTGGGGATGGCGAGCACCGCCTGGGCGCGCCCGTTCGGCAGGGTCGCGGTGAGCACCCGCACCCGACGGGCCGTGCCGGATGCCGTTGCGCGCCCCTGCGGAGCCGTCACCTTCTCGCCGGGGGCGAGCCGGGGAACGAGGTCAGGGTCGGTCTGCGGAGTGAGAACCGGCGTCAGGGTGCCGTCAGCCGACATCCGCCCGACCCAGACATCGGAGAGCCCGGCTGCGGGTCCGACACCGGTGGCCTCCGCGCGGGCCGAGGCCAGCAGGATGGCGCGGGGGTTCTGGGCGAGCGCCACGAGCTGGCTGTCGAGGCGGCCCACCAGGAAGGCCCGCTGCACCAGCACGACGGCCGTGCCCGCGACGAACAGCACCACGGCGAGGGCCGAGGTGGCGATGACCAGCCGGCGGCGCAGGGTCATCACGGCTCCCGGACGGTGTAGCCGACGCCGCGCACGGTGTGGATGAGCTTGGGCCCGGTCGCGTCGACCTTCTTGCGCAGGGTCGACACGAACGACTCGATGATGGCGCTCTCGCCGGAGAAGTCGTACTGCCACACGTGGTCGAGGATCTGCGCACGGGTGACGACCCGCCCGGCGTTGACGAGGAGGCACCGCAGCAGGGTGAACTCCGTTGCAGTGAGGTGGTGTTCGGTGTCCCCGCGCCACACGCGGTGCTGGTCCTCGTCGAGCACCAGGTCGTGCACCTGGTGCCGACCGCTCGGGGCGGGGCGGCTGCCGCGCCGCCGGAGGGCGACGTGCACGCGGGCGACGAGCTCCTCGAGCGCGAACGGCTTGGTGATGTAGTCGTCGCCCCCGGCCGTGAGCCCCCGCACCCGGTCGGCGGTGTCGGTGCGGGCGGTGAGGAAGAGCACCGGTGCCTCGACGCCCTTGGCCCGCAGGCGGCGCAGCACCTCGAAGCCGTCGAGGTCGGGGAGCATCACGTCGAGCACCACGACGTCGGGGTATGCCGGGGTGCACCGCGCGAGCGCCTCCTCACCGGTCGACGCGGTCGCCGCCTCGAGGTCGGCCAGGCGCAGGGCGGACGACACCAGGTAGGAGATGTTCTCCTCGTCGTCGACGACCAGCACCCTCGGGCGCGGGCTCGTGGACGTCATGGCGGCCACGCTGCCAGAGCGGGGACGCGCCCGTCTGGAGGAATCCTCGAGACTTCCTGTGGATCCCTTCCGCCAACCGCTCCTGCGGTCTGAGCGGGAAGCAATCTCCAGCAGATCACGAGGTTCCCGCGTGGCGGCCGCGAGCCGGCATCCGCAGGGTTGGACCGTCACCACCGAGCGCCGTCACCTGCCGCGGCCATGATCCGAGGAGCACCGAATGACCCGCCTGCGCACCACCCTCATCGCCGTCGGAGCCGGCACCGCCCTCATGGCCACCGGGGCCGTCGTCGCGTCGAACGCGACGGCCACCCCCGCCCCGGTCGCCGCCGTCGCGCAGCTGGGCGTTGACGCGGCACCGGTCCGCACCGCGGCCGACACCACTCCCGATGGCGCCACGGTGCGCACCGCCGCTCGTGGCTGGTGGAAGAAGCTCACCGACGAGCAGCGCACCTGCCTCCAGGCCGCCTCGATCAGCCGCCCGGTCGGCCCCCTCGACGACAGCGAGCGGGCGGCGCTGCGGAGCAAGGTCGAGGCCGCCGCTCAGAAGTGCTCGGTCACCCTGCCCCACCCGAAGGCCCGCGCCTTCTGGAACGGCATCACCGAGGAGCAGCGCAGCTGCCTCGAGGATGCCGCCCTCACCCGCCCGTGGGGACCGCTCACCAAGGAGCAGCGCCAGCAGGTGCGCGGCGACTTGCGGGCCGCGGCGGCGAAATGCGGTGTCGAGGTGCCCACGAAGGCCGCGACCAACACCCGCTGACCAGCCGCTGAGCACTGCGAGCCGGTCGACCGTAGAGAACATGCCGTGACGGGTCGAGCCCGCACGGCGTGTTCTCTACTTGCGACCGGGCGGGTTCGACCGCGCGCCCGCCGACTCGGGGTCGCCGGCGATGGCGCCGCGCGCCGCCAAAGCGGCGTCGCGCTGCTCGACGATCGCCGAGCAGGCCGCCAGGAAGCGCTGCATGCTCGCCCCCGGGGTGGTGTCGCCGAAGTAGCGCTGCACCAGGGTGGCGTGCACGTCGTCGGAGTGCTGCACCGCGGCGGCCACCACCTCGGCGCCGCGCCCGGCATCCGCGGCCTCGAGCAGGGTGAGCTCGCGCACCAGCCCCGACTCGGGCAGCTCGGCGCGCGGCTCGGCGGGGCGAGTGACGACCAGGGGCTTGCCGGTCGCGAGCCAGTCGTAGGCGACCGCGGAGATGTCGGTGACGCACACGTCGGCCGCACCGATCTGCCAGCCGAACGGCCCGGTGGTGTCGGCGAGGTGATGGGCACCGGCATCGGCCGCGTTGGCCTCGCGGATGAGGCGCAGCACCTCCTCGTGGGCGGTGCGGTAGGCCGGCACGGTGCGCCCCAGCCTGGGGTGCGGGCGGTAGACCAGCCGGATGCCGGGGTCGGCCAGCAGCGAGCGCACGAGCGGCACGCCGTGGGTCGCCACCGACGAGTAGCGCATGCTGGGCACGTCGCCCTCGGTGGTCGGGGCGTAGAGCACCACCGTGCGACCGTCGCGGGGCAGGGCCGGGCCGGTGGAGCGCACGTCGACCTGCGGCCGGCCGACCTCGACGAGGGACGACTCGTCGAAGCCGATCAGCTTGCGCAGGATGCGGTCACGTGCGGCCTGGCCGGCGATGAAGACGTGGTCGTAGGCCTTGAGCTGGTTGCTCGACATGTAGTCCTTGTCGGACTCGCCGTGGCAGATGAACACGTGGGCCGGCGTCGCGAACCGCATGGCCGGGAAGTTCTGCTGGTTCTGGTTGACGTAGAAGATGACCCGCACCGGGTGCCGGTCGAAGAAGCGCTCGACGCCTTCGATGCTGTCGGTGTGCACGACCGGGAGGGGGCAGTCCTGCAGCAGCCGGGCCGTCGACGCCCACTTGCGGCTCACCACGACGACGCGGTGGTGCTCGGCCAGCCGGCGCATCGGCTCGTACCACTGGTCGACCTGGTAGAGGTTCTCGGGCAGGTCGGGGAAGTACACGACGGCGGTGACGGTGCCGTCGGGAACGGTGGGCCGGGTGGCGAGCAGCTGTCGCGCCGCGCGGCGTCCGCGAAGGGAGTTGACCGCCCGGATGCCGATCTGCCGGGCCTTGGCGGCGTCGGCGGCCAGACCCATCAGGCGGTGAACCGGTCCGCGACGTCGAGGGCGCGGTCGAGAATGTCGAGCCCCTCGGCCATCTCCTCGGCGGTGGTCGTGCACGGCGGCACCACGTGGGTGCGGTTGAAGTGCACGAACGGCCAGAGTCCCTCGGCCTTGCACGCGGCGGCGAAGTCGTTCATCGGCGCTGCCGCGGCACCGCCGGCGTTGTAGGCCACGAGCGGTTCGCGCGTCGCGGCATCCTTGACCAGCTCGAGCGCCCAGAAGAAGCCGAGCCCGCGCACCTCGCCGACGCTCGGGTGCTTGTCGGCGATCTCGGCCAGGCGCGGCGCGATGACGGTGTCGCTCACCTTGCGGACGTTCTCGAGGATGCCCTCCTCCTGGAAGATGCCGATGGAGGCGACGGCGGAGGCGCAGGCCAGCGGGTGACCCGAGTAGGTGAGCCCGCCGGGGAAGGCGCGCTCGGCGAAGGTGTCGGCGATGGCGTCGGAGATGACCACGCCGCCGAGCGGCACGTAGCCGGAGTTGATGCCCTTGGCGAAGCAGATCAGGTCGGGAGTGACGCCCCAGTGGTCGACGGCGAACCACTCGCCGCAGCGGCCGAAGCCGGCCATGACCTCGTCGGCGATCCAGACGATGCCGTGCTCGTCGCAGATCTCGCGGACGCCGGCGAGGTAGCCGTCCGGCGGCACGAGGATGCCGTTGGTGCCCACCACGGTCTCGAGCATGATCGCCGCGATCGTCGACGGGCCCTCGACCATGATCGTGTCGCGCAGGTGCTGCAGGGCGCGCTCGCACTCCTGCTCCGCGCTGGTGGCGTGGAAGGCCGAGCGGTAGGGGTAGGGCCCCCAGAAGTGCACGATGCCGCTCATGCCCGGCTCGCTCGGCCAGCGGCGCGGGTCGCCGGTGGCGGTGATGGCGCCGGCCGTGGCGCCGTGGTAGCTGCGGTAGGCGGTGAGCACCTTGTGGCGGCCCGTGTGCAGGCGCGCCATCCGCATGGCGTTCTCGGTGGCCTCGGCGCCACCGTTGGTGAAGAACACCCGGTTGAGGGTGCCGGGGGCGAGGCCGGCGATGAGTCGCGCTGCCTCGGAACGGGACTCGTCGGCGAAGCTCGGCGCGATGGTGCACTGCCGGGCCGCGGCCTCCTGGATCGCCGCCACCAGCTTGGGGTGCTGGTAGCCGATGTTGACGTTGACCAGCTGGCTGGAGAAGTCGAGGTAGCGCTTGCCCTCGAAGTCCCAGAAGTGGCTGCCCGAGGCGCTGGCGATGGGCAGCGGGTTGATCAGGGCCTGTGCCGACCAGGAGTGGAACACGTGGGCGCGGTCGTCGCGCGAGACCTGCGCGCCCCGCTCGGGGTCGGCAGTGATCTGCGGCTCGGGGAAGGTGCTCATCGGGCGGTCGCCTCTCGGGTGCGGCTCAGGAGGGAAGGGTGAAGATCGTGCGGTGCCACGGCTTGTGGGCGACCGCGGTGTTGTCGTGCATCACGTGCTTGATGTTGGTGTACTCGTCGAACGAGTAGGCCGACATGTCCTTGCCGAAACCACTGTGCCGGTAACCACCGTGCGGCATCTCGCTGATGATCGGGATGTGGTCGTTCACCCACACGCAGCCGGCCCGGATCTCGCGGGTGGCACGGCCGGCGCGGTAGGTGTCGCGGGTCCAGGCGGACGCGGCGAGCCCGAACTCGGTGTCGTTGGCCAGGCGGATGGCCTCGTCGTCGTCGTCGAACGCCACGACCACGAGCACCGGGCCGAACACCTCGTCGCGCCAGATCTCGCTGTCGAGGGGCACGTCGGAGACGAGCGTGGGCTCGTAGTAGCAGCCGCGGGCCAGGTCGCCGCTGGGGGTCTGCCCGCCGGTGACGACCTTCGCGTAGCCCCGGGCGCGCTCGACCATGCCGGCCACCTTGGCCTGGTGGGCGGCCGAGCTGAGCGGGCCGAGGTCGGTGGCCTCGTCGGTGGTGGGGCCGAGGCGCACCTGCGCCATGAGGTCGGCGACGCCCTGCACGAACGCGTCGTGCACCGAGCGGTGCACGATGGCGCGGGTGGCGGCGGTGCAGTCCTGGCCGGCGTTGATGAGGGATGCCGCGACGGCACCGTGCACGGCCGCATCGAGGTCGGCGTCGTCGAACACCACGAAGGGCGCCTTGCCCCCGAGCTCGAGGTGCACGCGCTTGCCGGTGGCGGATGCCGTGGCCATCACCTGGCGCCCGACGTTGGTGGAGCCGGTGAAGCTGGTCATCGCGACGTCGGGGTGGCCCACGAGGTGCTGCCCGGCGACCGGGCCGGTGCCGGTGACGACGTTGACGACGCCGGCGGGGGCGCCGGCCTCGGTGAACGCCTCGGCGAAGATCAGGCTGGTGAGCGGGGTGATCTCGGCCGGCTTGAGCACGATGGTGTTGCCGGCGGCGATGGCAGGCAGCACCTTCCAGGCGGCCATCTGCAGGGGGTAGTTCCACGGGGCGATCGAGCCCACGACGCCGATCGGCTCGCGCCGGATGGAGGACGTGTGGTCGCCGGAGTACTCGGCGCTGGCCATGCCGTCGAGGCGGCGTGCGGCGGTGCCGAAGAACGCGGTGTTGTCGACGGTGCCCGGCACGTCGAACTCGCGGGCCAGCCGGATCGGCTTGCCGGCCTGGCGGCTCTCGAGCTGCGCGAGCTCCTCGGCGCGCTCGTCGAGCAGCTGGGCCGCCTTGAGCAGCACGGTCGAGCGCTCGGCCGGGGTGGCGCGGCTCCACTCCTCGAACGCGGTGGAGGCCGCGCCCACCGCGGCGTCGACGTCGTCGGCCCCCGCGAGGGTCACCGTCTCGATCGTCTCGTTGGTGCTCGGGTCGAGCACGTCGAAGGTCGCTCCCGTGGTGGCGTCGCGCCGTTGCCCGCCGATGTACTGGTGCATGAGCGCGAGCATACGGGGCGGTCCGTGGGTTCCGGAAAGTGCAGTCCCCACCATGCCCAGGTGCGGATTCCGCGGTGCGCGAGTGTCGCGGCATCCGGTATCGGTCGATAGGCGCCGGTCTCGGAGTCCAGCCCGAAGATATGTCGCGACCGCGCTCGACACTGCTGAGCCCCCGCGCAGCAGTGTCGAGTCACGCCCACACCCTTTTCCAGGGTCCGGGTCCGGGTGTCGGCGTGACCGGGAGCAATCCCTGGCGCAGGTCCCGGCCGCGGACGTGCGGACGGGGCGCCGACCACCGAAGTGGTCGACGCCCCGTCGGCGTGCGTGCGATGGTGCTCGGCGTCAGCCGTTGACCGCGCGCTTGAGCTGCGCGGCAGCCTTGAAGCCGACCGAGGTCGACGCGGCGATGGCGATCTCCGCGCCGGTCTGCGGGTTGCGGCCGGTGCGGGCCGCGCGCTCGCGGGTCTCGAACGTGCCGAACCCGGCGAGCCGGACGTCCTCACCCTTGGCGAGCTGCTCACCGATGACGTCGAGCGCCGCGCCGATGATCTCCTCGGCGGCGGTGGCGGAGACGTCGGCGCGCTGCGCGACGACCTGGGCGATGTCCTTCTTGGTCATGTCACTCCTTGTTGCGGGGAATCGATCGTGTCGACGCTAGCAAAGGCCGTGGTCAGAACCACGAATCCCCCCACGAGACGTCACGTGCAGCACGGTAGGCGATCGGGTCGCGTCTCGTCACCACCACCCGCTGCGCGGACCCCGCGCAGTCGCAGACCTCGAGCTGAACCAGCCCCTTGCGGGTGACCGGATGTCGCAGCACCCGCGCCGCGGCGGCCGGCAGTGGGTCTCGGGTCGCGACCACGTACGAGAACTTCTCGTCCTCGTGGCCGAGCCGTCCCCCCTTGACCCTCCGGTGCAGCGCGCTGCGGTCGAGCCGCACGGCGAAGTGGCACCAGTCACCGGGGCGGGAGGCCACCGGGCAGGCGCCGTCCTGGGGGCAGGGTGCCAGCACGTGCCACCCCGCGTCGGTGAGCCGGGAGCGCGCGGCCAGCACCGCGGCATACCCGCGTGGTGTGCCCGGCTCGACCACCAGCACGAGCCGGGATGCCGCGGCCAGCGCCGCGTCGACCACCGGCCCCCGCAGGGCCTCGGCCAGCTCGCCGAGGAGGTAGCTGACCACGACCAGGTCGGCGGCGGGCAGCACGGTTCCGGGGCCGAGCAGCATCCGCGACCAATGGGCGGCGGCGACCGACGGCGGCCCGTGCCGCCCGATCCGCGCGCCGAGCGCCAGCGCGTCGGCCGAGCCGTCGAGCACCGTGGCCCGTTCCAGCGACGCGAAGGCCTCGGCGGCCGCCCAGGTCGCCGCGCCGGTGCCGCCACCGACGTCGAGCACGCTGCGGACGTCGAGGTCGGGGGCCAGCTCGGTGGTGTGGCGCAGCGCCCGCGACACCGCGGCGTGCGTGGCCGGCATCCGGTAGGCGGCATAGGCCGCGGCCGTGATGGGGTCGCGCAGCACCTGGGCGGTGGGGGGTGCGCCGCTGCGGTAGGTGTCGATCAAGGATGCCGTGGCGCGCCGCAGCGGGTCGGCCGGCAGGCCGTCGAGCACCGCATCGAGGGCCCTGCTGAGCGTGTGCGGCACGCCGCCATCGTGCCGGATCGGGGTGCGATCGGGATGACATCGCGAAGCGTGGGTGTTCCACCCCTGATCGCCACCGAGCGGAATATACCCGTGGGGGTATAGCGTTCACCTCTGCGACAACACCACCGCACCCACACCGAGGAGTACCCAGCATGGCCACCGTCGAGCTCACCGCCGACACCTTCGAGCAGACCATCACGACGAGCGACATCGTGCTCATCGACTGGTGGGCGTCGTGGTGCGGTCCGTGCCGCCAGTTCGCGCCGACCTACGAGAAGTCCAGCGTGAAGCACGACGACGTCGTGTTCGGCAAGGTCGACACCGAGGCCGAGCAGGCTCTGGCCGGCGCCGCGCAGATCACCTCGATCCCCACCATCATGGGCTTCCGCGAGGGCATCCTCGTCTACCGCCAGTCCGGGGCGCTGCCGCCCGCCGGTCTCGAGCAGGTCATCGAGGGCATCAAGGCGCTCGACATGGACGACGTGCGACGCCAGGTCTCGGCCCAGCAGGCCGCACCCCAGCAGGCCTGACCTCCGCGCGAACCGCCGCCCGGCATCCGTCACGGGGTGCCGGCCCGGACACGTTCGGATGCCGCGCGCACCAGTTGCCGCGCGGCATCCGAACGTGTGCGTGAGCGGGCACGGCCGAGCCGTGTCCGCGGCGTTCGCTGCCCCTGGTTGATACGACCGGGGGTATATTCGACAGCGCACCCACCACCACCCCTGGAGGACCCGGCATGGAGCTCAACCCCGACGAGATGCAGGCCGTCGTCAAGCGGCTCAAGCGTGCCCAGGGCCAGATCGGTGGCGTGCTGAAGATGATCGACGAAGGCCGCGAGTGCCAGGACATCGTCACCCAGCTGGCGGCGGTCTCCAAGGCCCTCGACCGGGCCGGCTTCGCGGTCATCGCGCTCGGCCTGCGGCAGTGCATCACCGACCCCGAGGGGCACGAGATGGACGTCGACACCATGGAGAAGCTCTTCCTGTCGCTCGCATGAGCCGGCCCACGATGGATGCCGGGGCGTGGGACGCCCGGTATGCCGGTGCCGAGCTCGTGTGGTCGGCCGGGCCCAACGTGTGGGTGCGCGAGCTGTGCGCCCCGATGCCGCCCGGCCTCGCCCTCGACGTGGCCGCCGGGGAGGGCCGCAACGCGCTGTGGCTCGCCGAGCAGGGCTGGGCCGTCGTCGCCGCGGACTTCTCCGCTGTCGGCGTCGAGCGGATGACCGAGATCGCCGACCGCCGTCTGGCGCAACGCCGTTCGGCCTTCGTCGCAGTGGTGGCCGATGCGACGCAGCCGGCCCCGCGTCCCCCGAGTGACCTATTGGTCGGTTCCGGGACGGATGCCGGTGCCGACCGGCCGGACTACGACCTGGTGCTGATCTCCTACCTGCACCTGCCGCGCACCGACTGGGGTCGGGCGCTCGCGGCCGCCGTGCGCGCGACCGTCGTCGGCGGGGCCGTGCTCGTCGTGGCCCACGCCCTGCGCAACCTCAGCGAGGGCGTCGGCGGCCCCCAGGACGCCACCATCCTGCTCGACCCCGAGGACGTCATCGCCTCGGCCGCCGAGCTGCCCGTCGACGTCGAGCTGGCCCAGCTGCGCCGCCGCGAGGTCGAGGGCGGTGACCGCCCGGCGCTCGACACCGTCGTGCTGTTCCGCCGCCGCGCCGACGCCTGACCCGGCGCCGACCGTCCCCGAATCGACCAATTGGTCACCGCAGGGACGCCTGGCCGGATCCCGAGCGTCCCTCCCGTGACCTATTGGTCGATTCCGGGACGCCCCTCTCGGGGCAGGTGCGGGTCGCTCGTCAGCCGACCGGCTCGAGGGCACTGACCGGCGCCTGCGAGCGGATGCCGGCCTGCCAGGTGCGGATGCCGCCGTCGAGGTTGCGCACGTCGCGACCGTGCTGGGCGAGGATGCGCGCTGCCGTGTGGCCGCGCACGCCCACCGCGCAGTGCACGACGACCGGCCCGGCCGGGATCTCGTCGAGCCGCTCACGCAGCGAGTCCAGCGGGATGTGCAGGGCGCCGGGGACGACGCCCACGGCCACGCGCTCTCGAGCGTCGCGCACGTCGACGACCACGGCACCGGCCGTCACGGCATCCGCCAGCTCGTGCCACTGCACCGAGGCGCTGGTGCCGCGTCGCAGGTTGTCGGCGACGTGGCCGAGCATGTTGACCGGGTCCTTGGCCGCGGAGAAGGCGGGCGCGTAGGCCAGCTCGAGGTCGGCGAGCGCACTCGCCCGGAGCCCGCCCGTGATGGCAGTGGCGATGACGTCGATCCGCTTGTCGACACCGGAGTCGCCGACCCCCTGGGCGCCCAGGATGGCGTCGGTGTCGGGGTCGACGAGCAGCTTCAGGGCCATCGCGTCGGCGCCGGGGTAGTAGGTGGCGTGCGAGGCCGGATGGGTGTGGATGGCCCGGTAGGGGCGGCCGGCGGCCCGCAGCCGCTTCTCGGACCAGCCGGTCGAGGCCACCTGCAGGCCGAACACCCCGACGATCGCCGTGCCCAGCACCGGCCGGTCGCGCACCGCCAGGCCGGCGATCACGTCGGCCGCGCGACGACCCTGCAGGTTGGCGGTGTTGGCCAGCGGCACCAAGGTGGCGGACCCGTCGACGGCATCGACCTTCTCGACGGCGTCGCCGACGGCGAGGATGGCGGGGTCGGAGGTGCGCAGCTGGTCGTCGACGAGGATGCCGCCGCGCGCACCCACCGCGAGACCGGCGGCCTGCGCCAGCGTGGTCTCGGGGCGCACGCCGATGGCGGCGACGACCAGGTCGGCCGGGATGGTCTCGCCGCTGGTCAGCACGACGTCGTCGGGCCCGATGGCGGCCACGCCGGCGCCCAGCCGCAGGTCGACGCCGTGCGCCCGGATGCGGTCGTGCACCGGCGTGACCATCTCGGGGTCGAGGGGGGTCATCACCTGCTCGGCCGCCTCGACGAGGGTGACGGTGAGACCGAGGTGCACGAGGTTCTCGGTGACCTCGACCCCGATGAAGCCGCCGCCGACGACCACGGCCGTGCGGGCGCCGAGGGTGGCGGCGACCAGGGCATCGGTGTCCTCGACGTCACGCAGCGACAGGGCCCGCTCGATGCCGGGGATCGGCGGGCGCACGGCGCGGGCGCCGGTCGACAGCACCAGGACGTCGTAGGGCAGCTCGAGCAGCTCGTCGGCGACCAGGTCGCGCACCACGAGCACGTGGCGGTCGCGGTCGATGCGCACGGCCTCGTGGCGCACCCGCACGTCGAGGCCGAAGCGGCGATGCAGTGCCGCGGGCGTCTGCAGCAGCAGCGACGACCGCTTCTCGATCACACCCCCCACGTGGTAGGGCAGGCCGCAGTTGGCGTAGGAGACGTGCCCGCTGCGCTCGACGACGGTGATCTCGGCGTCCTCGAGCAGCCGGCGCAGCCGTGTGGCCGCGCTCATGCCGCCGGCGACGCCGCCGATGATGATGATCCGCATGCACATCACTATACCCCGTGGGGTATGCTGTGCCGACCTCGACCCCCATCACAAGGAGTTCCGGCATGTGCCGAGCAGTGACCTGCCGCAAGTGCGGCAAGACGACCTGGGCCGGCTGCGGCCAGCACGTCGACAGCGTGATGCGCGGCGTGCCCGCCGGCAACCGCTGCCAGGGCCACGCGAACGAGCCGAGCACCGGCTTCCTCAGCAAGCTCTTCAACCGCTGACCCCGCACCTCGGCGCTGTCCACCGCCACGAAGTCGGGCTGCGGGCGGTAGGGGTCACGTGGACGTGGGCTGGGCCGACCCGGTGACGAACCAGAGCCACGGCTTGGCCGGGCCGCCGCCGATGAACCCCGCGTAGGACAGGTCGACGTCGAACCCCGCACCCGCCACGAGGGCCGCGATGTCGCGGTCGACGTGGCAGCCCCCGGCGAGCGCACCCCAGCACGGCTGGATCCGGCGCTGCCGGCGGGCGGTGGTCTCGTCGGGCGCCAGGGAGTGCTCGACGAAGCGCAGCGAGCCCCCGGGGCGCAGCACCCGGCGGGCCTCGCCGAGCGCCCGCTCGACCTCGGGCACGGTGCACATCGTCCAGGTCGACACCACGGTGTCGACGCTCGCGTCGGGCACCGGCAGGTGGGCGCCGTCGAGCCCGACCCGCTCCACCGGCATCCCGGATGCCGTCACGCGCGCCTGCGCGCGCTGCCAGGCCAGCTCGGCCGGCTCGACCGCGAGCACCCGGCTCACCTCGCCCGGGTAGTAGGCGAGGTTGCGCCCGGACCCGAAGCCGATCTCGAGCACCTCACCAGTGGCCCCGCCGCAGACGGTCGTGCGCCAGCTGCCGGCCGTCGCGTCGTTCAGCCCGCGGTCGGTCAGGCGCGGCACCACCTGCTCGTCCCACCACCGGCGCACACCCATCGCCCCAGTCTGGCGCACGGGTGCGCCCGGGCCACCGGCTCAGCGGTGGCGCTTCAGGACCATCCGCACGAGCCGTACCCCGAAGGCGAGGAACCGGTACACCTGCAGCGGCAGGCTCTGCCGCCTCCGCAGGGTGCGGTCGGTGGGCAGCGGTGCGGTGCCGAGGTCCAGGGTGGGGATGGACTTCTCGTGGCTCATGCCGCTCACTCCGGGATCAGGTGCCAGCCGAGGCGGCCCTGCGCCTTGTACATGAACAGGTGGTGCATCAGCAGCTTGACCCAGTGGCCGCTCAGCCCGATGTCGGCTCGGGTGTCGGCGAGGTCACGGCCCGTGGGGTAGAGGCTGTAGTCGGGCACCACCGGCAGCATCGTCAGCGCGGCCGCGGACCCCCGGCGCAGGCCCGCTCCGGCGGACGCGACGGTGGCGGCGCCCATCTGCGCCATCGAGGCCACGAAAGGTGGGCGGTCGTCACCGTGCTTGACCCGGTCGGCGATCGTCAGCGCCGCGGTCTTGCCCATGACTCCCGACGGCATCCCGGTTCGGGGGGCCGAGGGGGTGATGACGGTGCCGGTGGGACTGACCCGCGGGCGCGAGATCTGGTGCGGTGGGGCGAACGCGATGCCGACCGCGAAGATCCGCGGGTGGCCCAGGGCCTGGTAGGTGCTCGGCCAGTCGGCCCCGCGCCACATCTCGTAGGGCTTGGGGTAGTAGTCGGCATCAACGCGCATGAACCCGTTCGGTGCGAACAGCTGCGAGGTGATGTCGGCGCCGTCGCGCCCGAAGGCCCGCATCGGCACCCCGCCGAACGGCGGCATGAGCATCGCGAAGTCGAAGTCGATCTCCTGGTGCACCCCGTCGAGCGTCTCGAACGAGATCACCCCCGGGTCGACCCGGTGCACGTGGGCCCCGACGATGGCCTCGACGCCGCGTTCGCGGAACAGGCTCGAGGTCCACAGCTCCGAGGTGGTCTGGAAGCCACGGTCGTCGAAGGTCATGCCGTCGACACCGAAGTCGCCGAGCCGGGCCTCGTTGGTGAGGTAGACCAGCCGAGCCCGGTCGCGCACACCGGCCTCGCGCAGCTCGTGGTCGACGTTGAAGACGTACTCGAAGGCCGCACCCTCGCAGGTACAGGTGCCGTGCCCCATGCCGACGACCAGGGTCTGCGGCACCCCGGCTCGGAGCAGCTCGATGGTCTTCTCGAGCCGGGCCGACGCCTGCACCGCGTGGTCGGCGGTGCACACCGACAGGGTGTGCCCGTCGTCGGGGCCGAGGCCGGTCGTGAGGTCGAAGCGCAGCTGGGGGCCGGTGGCGTTCACGAGGTAGTCGAAGCGGATGCGCTCCTGCTCGCCGGCCCGGTCGGGGCCGGTGTGCACGATGTCGACCGCACCGCGGGGGCTCGCCTCGTCGCCCTCGGGGAGGATGGCCACGGCCTTGGCCTGCCGGAAACCGATGCCCTTGGCGGCGTAGACCGGGGCCAGCGCGAAGACCACGGACTCCTTGGGCATCCGCCCGACGCCGACCCAGATGTTGCTCGGGATCCAGTTCCACCACGCGCTCGGCGACACGACGGTGACCGTGCTGCCGGCCGGCAGCAGCCGGTTGAGGTGGAGTGCGGCGGTGTGCCCGGAGACGCCGGCACCGAGAACGAGGACGTCGGCCATCTCAGTTTCTCTTCCTCCCCGCAGAACACACGATATCGACAAGCAGTGAGTTCGGCGAAGGCTGTGGTGGTGCTCACAGCGCCTACGCAGATACCCCGTGAGGTATAGCGTTCGACGTGTCGAGCCGGCCTCCGGGCCGCCGGGCCGGGTGGTCTGTCCGGGCGCCGCCGAGAGGTCGGCTCGACTCCACCGGCTCAGCGGGCCGGGTCGACGAGCACGATGCCGGTCGAGGGCGCGGATCCCATCGCGACCAGCGCCGCGCCGGCCGCCTCGAGGCCGAGCGGATCGCCGGGGGCGAGCAGGTCACCGAGGTCGAGACGCCCGCTCACGACGTCGTCGAGCAGCGGCGGGTAGTCGGCGGCCGCCATGCCGTGGCTGCCCAGCACGTCGAGCTCCCAGCCGATGACGCGCTCCATCGGCACGTCGGCCCGGCCGGCGCTCGGCGGCAGCAGGCCGACCTGCACGTGCCGGCCGCGACGACCCAGCGCGAGGATGCCGGTGCGGCACGCCTGTGGCGAGCCCAGGGCGTCGATGCTGACCGACACCCCACCACCCGACCAGGCCGAGACGGCCGCGAGCACCTTGTCGGTGCCGATCGAGGCGTCGACCACCTCGTCGGCACCATGGAACAGCGCGCGGTCCAGTGACGCCGCCGAGACGTCGACGGCACAGACGAACGCGCCCCGGCTGCGCGCGATGGCGACGGCTGCCAGGCCGACACCCCCACAGCCGATGACGAGCACCGAGTCGCCCTCGCGCACCGCGGCCCTCGCGACCACGGCTCGGTAGGCCGTCGCGACCCGGCAGCCGAGGCCGGCCGCCACCGCGGCATCCAGCCCGTCGGGCAGGGCCACGAGGTTGGTCCCGGCGGCGTGCACGACCACGAGCTCGGCGAAGGAGCCCGGGTCGGTGAAGCCCGGCTGGCGCTGGTTCGGGCAGACCTGCCCGGCCCCGGCTCGGCACACCGCGCACGCCCCGCAGGCCATGACGAACGGTGCGGTGACCGCGCGACCCAGCCACCCGGCATCCACGTCGTCGCCCACCGCCTCGACGACACCGGCGAGCTCGTGGCCCGGCACGTGCGGGAAGGTGGCGATGTCGCCGTCGTGGCCCATCCAGCCGTGCCAGTCGCTGCGGCACAGGCCGCTGGCCGTCACCCGCACCACCGCACCCCCGGGCGGCGGGGTCGGGTCGGGCAGGGTCACGACGGCCGGGGTGGCGCCGAACGCGGCGTAGGTGAGCGCTCGCACGGCCCCACCCTCTCACTGGGTATCCGGTCACGGTTGGGACACGACCCGCCGGTGCGGTGGACTCCGGCAGGCATGATGGGCACACAATGGTTCCGTGGAGGATGGGAGCGCTCCCACGGAGCCTGCGGACACCGAGGTCTCGACCCGGTCAACCCGCCCCATCTCGTCTGGCACCCGTGTCGGAGCCGTTCGGGAACCCGGCACCGGCACGGGAGCCAGGCGTCCACCCACCATCGACGAGGTCGCCCGGCAGGCCGGGGTCGGACGGGGCACCGCCTCGCGGGTCGTCAACGGCTCGCCGCACGTGTCCGCCGCCGCCCGCGCCGCCGTCGAGGAGGCCGTCGAGGCCATGGGCTACGTGCCCAACCGGGCCGCCCGCTCGCTGGTGACCCGGCGCACCGACATCATCGCGTTGGTCGTGTCCGAACCCGGTGACCGGGTGTTCGGCGAGCCCTACTTCGGCGCCATCGTGCGCGGGGTCGGCCAGCGGCTGAGCGCGTCACCGTTCCAGCTGATGCTGACCATGGCCGGCACGGAGCGCGACCGCGCGCAGGTCGCGGCCTACCTCACCGAGCAGCACGTCGACGGCGTGCTGCTGCTCTCGCTGCACGCGCACGACGGGCTCGTGGCCACCCTCGACGGGCGCGGCGTGCCCACCGTGTGCGGCGGCGCGGTGGCCGGCACCGAGCCGGCCGTGCTGGTCGACGCCGACAACCGGGCCGGGGGAGCCGCCGCGCTCGAGCACCTGCTGGCCACCGGCCGACGGCGGATCGCCGTGCTCACCGGGCCGCAGGACATGACGTCGGGCCGCAACCGCCTTGCCGGTGCCCGCGACGCCCTGCGAGCAGCCGGCCTCGACTCCGAGGGCCTCGTCGTGGCCTTCGGCGACTACAGCGAGGACAGCGGCGAGCGGGCGATGCGCGAGGTGCTCGCTGCCGGGGTGCGCCCGGATGCCGTGTTCGCCGCCTCAGACCTGATGGCCGTGGGGGCGCTGCGGGTGCTGCGCGAGGCCGGGATGCGGGTGCCCGACGACGTCGCGCTCGTGGGCTTCGACGACTCGGCGGTCTGCCGGCACACCGACCCCGCCCTGACCTCCGTGCACCAGCCGGTCGAGGAGATGGGCCGGGTCATGGCCGACCTGCTGCTCGCCCGGATCGCCGGCCAACCCGTGCCGCGCACGACCGTGCTGCCCACCCGGTTGGTCGTGCGCATGTCCAGCTGAGCGCGAGATGCCGGACGCGCGGCACACCGCGCCCCTGGCCCCCCGTGGGCGAGCCCCGGCACGCAGAAGTTCAGGTGGCGCGCACCAATTACTGCGCGGCATCCGAACTTCTGCGTGAGGGCAGGCTCAGGCTGGCCCAAGCGGGACGTCGGCCGGGACCAGCAGGCCTGCGAGACAAAGGGATCGACGCACGGACGGGTCCAGGAGCGCGGGGTCGGCCGCGCCGGAAAGCACGCCGTCGACCGCAGCCCGGTGCCCGGCCGGCACGTCGACCCGCGCCACCCGGGTCACCAGGGGGGTCACCCCGTCGGCACGCTCGGGCTCCCAGTGCGGGGCGAGGTGGCGCCGGGGCCGCCAGGTGGTGCCCGGGTCGTGGGTGGCCGCGTGCTGGCGCAGCGCCCCGATCGGCTCGGCCCGCTGCGCGGCCCGCACCCGCCGGGCCAGGGCCGCTGCCAGCTCCTCGTCGGTGACCGCGTCGAGGGCCGCGGCCACCGCCGCCCGGATGCCGGGGAGCGCGTCGCCGGCGACCGCCGGGTCGAGCGGGTCGACACCGAGCTCGAGCGACGCGCGCACCGCGGGGTCGGCGTCGAGCACCCGCCCGGCCGCCCGGAGCAGGTCGTCCGCGAGCTGGCGGCGGGTCCAGACGTGCACGCCCATGGTGAGGTGGATGCTCGTGCCGCCGAGCGCGGTCGCCGAGTGCAGCCACCCCCGCGGCACGTAGAGGCAGTCGCCGGGGGCGAGCACCGCGTCGATGGTGGGCGGCGCCTGCGCGGCGCGGCGCACGGCATCCCGGTTCTCGGTCCAGGGCTGGTCGCGCAGCGGCGACTCGACGACGGGCGGGCGCACCTGCCAGTGCTTCTCGCCGGTCACCTGCAGCACGAACACGTCGTGCACGTCGTAGTGGTCGTCGAAGCCGCGGTTCTGCGGCGGCGTGACGTAGGCGTTGACCTGCACCGGGTGGCCGAGGTCGGCCGCGAGCTCCTGGGCCGCATCACCCACCGGTGGCCAGGTGCGGTGCAGCGCCTGCAGCACGATGGTCGCGCCGTCGGCGAAGTGGCGCAGCACGAGGTCCTCGCTCACCTGGTCGCCGATCGTGGCGCCCACGCCCCCGCCGAGGGTGAAGGTTGAGGGGTCGAGGGTGCGTCCCTCGCGCGCCATCCGCAGGAACGGGGTGCGCAGGGCGCGGCGGGCGAGCAGCTCGTCGACGGCACCCGGGCCGAAGAGGCGAGGGTCGGGCGTGCGCTCGGCCGCCCGGGTCAGCAGGGGCTCACGCCCCCAGTGCCGCTGCGCGAAGGTCGCCCGGTCGAGCGCCACGAGCGACGCCAGCCCGTGGCCGTCCCCCGAGGTGGGGGAGGCCACGGGCCGGGTGCGCGCTGAGGTGGTCACTGCGAGGCGTCGGCCCCGCCGTCAGCGCCACCGTCGTGCTCGCCGGTGGTGCCGAGGTCGTCCGCGCCGGCGTCGGCCGGGCCCTCCGCGGCGCCGTCGGCGCCGCCGTCGTGCTCACCGGGCTGGCCGGCATCGCCGGCGCCCGCGTCGGCCGGGCCCTCGTCGGGACCGCCGGTGCCGGCACCGCCACCGGCGCCGCCGTCCGCTCCGCCGTCGTGCTCGCCCGGCATCCCGCCGTCGCCGGCACCGGCGTCGGCCGGACCCTCTGCGTTGCCCAGCTTGCCGTCGCCGTCGGGCAGCGGCTCGATGGTGCTGTCGCTCATGGCGTCCCCACCTTCCTCTCGGGCGCCGCCGTCGGCGGCGCGGAGCCTCATTCCAGCAGCCACGCCGACGCTTCGGGACTTTGCGACCTGCGCGGATGCCGTTCGTCGAGGGAAGGCGCTCGCCGGGCGCGCCGACGTCGTGGAGCCCCCGCGCCGGCCGGCGCCGCGCTGCCACGATGGGGCCATGGCCCTGGATGTCGAGCTGTCCGAGGTGCGCGACTTCCTCGCCCACCACGAGCCCTTCGACGTGCTGCCGGACGCCGTGCTCGACACCCTGCCGGCGCAGCTGAGCATCGAGTACTTCCGCCGGGGCACCAAGCTGATCGAGCGCGGACGCGACAACTCGCACCTCTTCGTGCTCCGCTCCGGTGCCGCCGAGGTGCACGACGCGCAGGGCAGCCTGGTCGACCGCGGCGGCGAGGGGTCGTGCTTCGGCTCGATCACCCTGACCCAGGGCAACCCGTCGACCTTCGACGTCACCGCGATCGAGGACTGCCTGGCCCTGATGCTGCCGGCCGAGGGCTTCCAGCAGCTGTGCGCCGACCACCCCGAGGTCGACTCCTTCTTCGACGCGCAGCGGGCCAGCCGGATGAGTGGGGCGGTCGCCTCGCTGCAGCTCTCGACGACCGGCAGCGCCATCCTCAAGACGCGGGTGCGCGACCTCGTGGGCCGCGCGACGGTGGGCGTCGACACCACGGCGACGGTGCGCGAGGCGGCGCAGACGATGTCCGAGCACCGGGTGTCCTCCCTGCTCGTCATGGACGGCGAACGGCTGGCCGGCATCGTCACCGACCGCGACCTGCGCACCCGGGTGCTCGCGGCGGGGGTCGACCCGGGGGTGGCGGTCACCGAGGTGATGACCACCGAGCCGGTCACCGGGGACGTCGACGCGCTGGCCTTCGAGGTGCTGCTGGAGATGGTCGGGCGGCACATCCACCACCTGCCCATCGTCGACGCGTCGGGCCGGCCCGTCGGCATCGTCACGACCACCGACCTGCTGCGCCTGGAGCAGGCCAACCCGGTCTACCTCGCCGGTGACATCGCCAAGCAGCCCGACGTCGCCGGCGTGGCCGAGGTCTCGAACCGGCTGCCGCAGGTGGTGCAGTCGCTGGTCGAGCAGGACGCCTCGGCCGACGACATCGGCCGGGTCGTCACCGCAGTGGGGGATGCCGTGGAGCGGCGCGTCATCGCGCTCGCCGAGGCCGAGCTCGGGCCACCGCCGGTGCCGTACTGCTGGGTGGCGCTGGGGTCGCGCGCCCGGCTGGAGCAGGCGCTCGCCGCCGACCAGGACAACGCGATCATCATCGACGACGCGATGCTGCCCGAGCACGCCGCGTGGTTCGAGGCCCTGGCCACCCGGGTGACCGACGACCTGGTCACCTGCGGCTACCCGCGCTGCCCGGGTGACGTGATGGCCACCAACCCCAAGTGGCGCCAGCCGCTGGCCGGGTGGCGAGAGCAGTTCACGTCGTGGCTGCGCCAGCCGGTGCCCGACGCGATCCTGGGCGCGAGCATCTTCTTCGACATGCGGCCGGTGCACGGCGACGTGGCGCTCTTCGCGAAGCTGCAGCGCCGCGTGCTCAAGGCGTCCCCGGCCTCGAAGGTGTTCCTCGCGCACCTGGCCAAGAACGCGACCGCCAACGAGCCCCCGCTGGGGTTCTTCCGCGGGTTCGTGCTCGAGAAGGCCGGCGACCACAAGGACACCCTCGACATCAAGCGCGGCGGCATCGGCGCCGTCGTCGAGCTGGCGCGGGCGCACGCGCTGTCGGTGGGCAGCCCGGCGGTGAACACCCAGGCCCGGATCCAGGCGGCGCGCGAGGCCGGCATCCTCGGCGACGAGCGGGCCGACGACCTGCGCGACGCGTTCGAGTTCATCTCGTACGTGCGGCTGCGCCACCAGGCGGGTCAGGTGCGCCGGGGTGAGCCGATCGACAACTTCGTCTCACCGGACGCGCTGTCGAGCTTCGACAAGCGGCACCTGCGCGAGGCGTTCGCGATCGTGCGCGGCGCGCAGTCGGCGCTCTCGCACCGCTATCCGATGCAGTACATCTCGTGAGCCTGTTCCGCCGCACCCCCGAGCAGCGGCGCGAGCGGGCCCTGCGCGGTGTGGCTCCGGGGCCGTTGCACGACTACCTCGCGGTGCCGTCGCCGACCGCGGAGACGCCCCTGGCCGACCTGCGGCTGCTGGCGGTCGACATCGAGACGACCGGGCTCGACCCGCGCCGCGACCGGGTGCTCTCGATCGGCTGGCTGGACGTCGACGGGGGTCGCATCGAGCTCGGCACTGCCGGGCAGGTGGTGGTGCGCGATGCGGGCGGCGCGACGGGTGTCGGCCAGAGCGCCACGGTGCACGGGCTCACCGACGACCGGCTCGCCCGCGGCATCCCGCTCGAGGATGCCGTGGCGTGCCTGCTCGGGGCGCTCGCCGGCCGGGTGCTGCTCGCGCACTTCGCCCGGATCGAGACGCAGTTCCTCGCGGCAGTGTGCGAGCGGGCTTGGGGGGCCGGGATGCCGTGCGTCGTCGTCGACACCTTCGAGCTCGAGCGGCGGGTGGTGGCCGGTGGGTGGGGCGCCGAGCCGGCACGCGGGGCGCTGCGGCTGTGGACGGCCCGCGAGCGGCGGGGGCTGCCGGTCTACCGGGCGCACGAGGCGCTCACCGACGCCCTGGCCTGCGCCGAGCTCTACCTCGCGCAGCGCGCCGAGCTGGAGGCGCAGACCCCGGAGACGACACTGACCCTCCGCCACGTGGTGGCGTGAGGGTCAGGTGCTGCGGTGCTGCTCCCCCGGGTGGGGGGTCAGATGACGCGGTCGTGGCTGGCCTGGGCGATGACCTGGAGCTCGAAGGTCTCGCGTGCCATGTCGCGGTCGGCGTGGGCGCTCCAGCCCCCGCCGTGGTGACGGCTGGTGCGCAGGCGGGACGCGAGGGTGCGGGCCTTGTCGGCGGTGAAGATCGGGTTTCTCATGCCTCAATTGTGCGCCCCCTAACTGTTCAGCACAACGCGAAGTTACTTACCAGTAGTGAAGTGTGGCTTAAGATTGAGGCATGCTCGACCCACACCGTCTGCGCGTCTTCCGGTCCGTCGTCGCGAGCGGCTCGGTTCAGGCCGCCGCCGACAACCTCGGGCTCACCTCGTCGGCGGTCAGCCAGCACCTGTCGGCGCTGCAGAAGGAGACCGGGCTGACCCTGTTCCAGCGGGTCGGCCGGGGCATCGCGCCCACCGAGGCGGCGCTGGTGCTCGACGCCCAGAGCGACGAGGTGATGAGCCAGTGGAACCGGCTCGACTCGGTGGTCGCCGACCTGCGCGACGGCCGCTCGGGCCGCCTGTCGATCGGCTACTTCTCCTCCGCCGGCGCCAACTGGATGCCGTCGCTCGTCAAGCGCCTCACCGCCGAGTTCCCCGACCTGGTGCTCGAGCTGGTGCTCAACGAGGTCGAGCAGCGGGTGCCGCGGCTGGACATCGACCTGGTCATCGACCCGCCGGGCGGCTCGCTGCCGGCCGGCTACACGCGCACCGAGCTCACCGAGGACCCGTTCGTGGCCATCGTGCCGCGCGGTCACCCGCTGGCGGAGGCCGGGACGATCGCCATCGCCGACCTGCGCGGCGAGACCTGGGTGAGCAACGACTACCCGCGCTCGCCGGGGCACCGCCTGGTGGTGGCGGCGTGCAACGCGGCCGGGTTCCGCCCGCGGTTCAGCGTGCAGGCCCAGGACCACTACACCGCGATCGGCTTCGTCGCCGCGGGCATCGGGGTCTCGGTGCTGCCCGGGCTGGCCGCGCGCAGCCTGCCGGCCACCGTCGTCCGGCTCGGCATCGCGGCCCCCACACCGGTGCGGCACCTCGCAGCGGTCGTGCACGACCTCGGGGCACCGAACCCGCCGGCGGTGCGGGCGGTGGCCATGCTCAAGGAGCTGATCGCCCACCCGAGCTCGTCGACGCGCCGCCCGACGCGCCGTTGACTCGCGACGTCAGGAGCACGTCGCCGAGTCAGGGCCGTATCCGGTTCCGACTCCGCGAGAACCTCCTGAGCCCGCGGAGTGCCCCCGACGTCGCGGACACCGCGCCCGGGGTCATCCCCAGTACAACGCCCGGGCCGGGCAGAACCGGATGGCCGCCTCGCCGTCGGCGACCGGCACCGCGGCGTCGTCGACGACGGGGTACCCCCACTCGTCGAGCCGTACCTGTCGGGGCAGCAGGCTGGCACACATCCCGTGGCCGGTGCAGGCGACCCGGTCGACCCGCAGCACCGGATGCCGGGGGGTCGCCGCGGTGCGCACGGCGGCGGAGGTGCGCTGGTCAGGCAGGGCTCGCGACACGGGACGTCCTCTCGGTGGGGCACCGGCCGTTGCGGTGCGCCTTCAGGTGCGGCTCGAGGGACTGCAGGGCGCTGGCCGCGAACCGGGCCACACCGTCGGGGAAGCGGCAGGCACCGCGGTTCGGGAGCAGCCCGGCGTGGGTGCGCACGGCATCCACCTGGGCCGGGGTGGGGTGGTTGGCGAGCAGGTCGTGCCACGCCGCCGCCAGCGCCGGCACGCCGAACATGCACGGGCCGCACTGGCCGGCGGACTCACCCGCGGCGTACCCCAGGTAGGAGTCGACGACCGCGACGGGGCAGCGCTGGGGGTCGAGCACGTCGATGACGCCGGGACCGACCGAGCCGCCGAAGCGCGCGAGGTCGGCGCTCGACCAGGCCAGCCCGCGAGCGGCCGCCAGCGGGACGAGCACACCGCCGAGCCCGCCGATGACGAGGTGCTCGGTGCCACGGTCGGCCGAGGCGGCGTCGAGGAGCCCGGCGAGCGGCGTCCCCGCCTCGGTCTCGAGCACCCCGGGGTGCCCGACCGCGCCGGTCAGGGTGACCAGCCGGGGCCCGGGCTCCTGCGCGGTGCCGAACGACCGGAACCAGGCCGGGCCGTTCGCGGCCACCTGGGCGACCCGCCACACGGTCTCGGCGTTCAGCACGACGGTGGGGCGCACGGCGCGACCGTCGGCGTCGCGCCCACCGCGCACGAACGGCATCCGCTTGGTCATCGGGCGGGCCAGCCGGCCGTGGGCGAGGGAGATCAGCGAGGTCTCCTCGGACGACACGTAGCGCGCCGGTGCCTCGATCACGTCGAGGCCCGCCCGCTGCAGCACGGATGCCGTGTAGGAGCCGCGGTGCGCGGCATACCGCACGCTGCGGGCGCGGGCCGGGGTGATGAGCTCGGCGCCGTGGACCAGCTCGGTGAGGTGGTGCTCGACGACGTAGGCGTCCTTGGCCGCGCCGATCTCGCCGTCGCAGGCGTTGACGATGACGGCGGCACCCTCCTCGCGGGCGGCGCGCACCTTGACGGCGGTGCTGAACGCGGCGCCGCCACGGCCGGTGAGGCCGGCGGCGTCGAGCAGGTCGAGGACGTCGGTCATGACCACTCCTGGGCGAGGACGTCGGCGCGGCGGGCCGCGTCGGTGTGCCGGGCGTTGGCCCGCCAGGCGAGGGCGGCGATGCCGACCAGCCCGCAGGCCACGGTGACGGCGCGCAGCAACGGCTCGCTGGCGGTGCCCATGGCGAAGCCGTGCACGAGCGCGACCGGCCACAGCAGGTAGGCCGTGAGGTGCACGCCCCGCCACGCCCGCTCGGGGATGCGGTGCCGCAGCCAGGACGTGACGGTGACCGCGATGAGCAGGTCGACCGCGAGGGTGCCCAGGCCCACCCACAGCGTCTCGTAGCTGCTGGTGAACGGCACGATCGCGGAGATGGCGTCGATCGACACGTAGGTCTCGGCGACCGCGGTCGCGACGTGCACGCCGAGGAAGGCGACCATGCCGAGCGAGAGCCAGCGGTGCAGGCCCATCAGCACGGTGGCGCGCTCGCCGTGGGGGGCGCGGCGACCGGACGTGATCACTCCCAGCACGAGCACCACGGTGAGCA
Source organism: uncultured Actinomycetota bacterium (assembly GCA_963800505.1). Classification (GTDB taxonomy): domain Bacteria; phylum Actinomycetota; class Actinomycetes; order Actinomycetales; family Dermatophilaceae; genus Fodinibacter. The sequence continues at coordinate 123,393 of CAWDBL010000019.1, read as the reverse complement.
GGGCCAGGCTGACCAGCCCGGTGGCCCGCGAGACGTACCAGAGCAGCTCGTTCACGATCAGTTCTCCGATGTGGGGGTGGGCCAGCCGGGGGTGTGCACGGCGCGGCCGTCGAGGTGTTCGAGCCGTGCCGCGATGCCGTGCGCGGCCAGCCAGTCGGGGGCGTCGGCGCCGAGCACGACGGCGGCGGTCGAGGCGGCGTTGGCCTCGAGGGCGGTGGCGGCCACGCAGGTGACCTCGGCCCACAGGGCGGGTGCGGTGCGCCCGGTGCGGGGGTCGACGATGTGGTGGCGCCGCTCCCCGTCGGCCCCGGGCCAGCTGCGCAGGCGGGTTGAGCTCGTTGCGATCGCCTGGCCGGAGACCAGGGCCACGACCTCGCGGCCCGGGGCGGTGGAGCCGTCGACGGCGATGCTCCAGCCGTCACGCGGGGTGTCGCCGGACAGGGCGATGTCGCCGCCGAGGTTGACGAGGAACCCGCCGGGCAGGCGGGCTGCCATCCGGGCCGCGGCGACGTCGGCCGCGTGGGCCTTGGCGCTGGCGCCGAGGTCGAGCAGGCAGCCTCGCGGCACGCTGAGCAGGCCGTCGGCGTCGATGGTCACCGACCGCCAGCCGGGCACGGCCACCCCTGCACTGGTGGCCGTGCCGCTGGGCCCGGGGCGGCCGCGCACGACGTCGATGTCGGCGTCGTAGCCGCTCACGACGACGGCGGCGCCGACCGTGGGGTCGACCAGGCCGTGGGTGATCCGGGCTGCGTGCAGGGCGGCCCGCACCGAGCCGGCCAGGATCGGGGAGGCCTGCAGGTGCGCGGGCCCGTCGCCGGCCGCGACCGCGAGCCGGCACACCTCGGAGTCGACGCGGAACCGGCTGGCCGCGAGGTCGAGGGCCTCGAGGTGGCGTCGCAGCAGGTCCGTGGCGGGCGCGAGGGCGCGAGGGTCGGTGGTGAGGAGCCGCACGGTGGTGCCGATCGCGCGGAACTCGGCGCCGACGGCATCCGCCGCGTCGTAGGTAACGCTGGGTTCCGCTGTGGTGCAGCCATTCTCGGGTTGCGGCAGGCTCGGGAGCGTCGGCAGCGCGGCGATGCCGGCGGGCGCGCTCGTGGTGCTGGTGACGGTGGTCATGGCGTCACGAGCCGTTGGTGCTCGACTGGGCGGGGGCCTGGGCGGGCGCCGGGGGAGCGACCGGCGCGAAACCGTTCGACGTGGTGGTGGATGCGCTCCCCGACGTGGTCGAGTCCTCGTCCGCGGACGAGTCGTCGTCGGCGGACGAGTCGTCGTCGGCGGAGGAGTCGTCGTCGGACGACCGCGACGACGTGCCCGAGGTGCCCGACGACGTCCCGAAGCTGTCGACGGTGGTGGCGCCGGCCGCCGCGGTCGTGGACTGGGCGTCCGCGAGATGCAGGGCCACCCCACCGGTGGCGACCGCCGCCACCAGCATGGTGCCGACGGTCAGGGCCTTGGCCCGGCCGAGGGCTCGGGGGGTGGTGGACATCTGGGCCTCCTGGGGTGGGGGTGCTGCGTAACACCTCCACCGTGGGGGCTTCACCTATGTGCAGGCTGTGCGCCTCCGGTGCCTGCGATATGGGCTCCGCACCCCGACTTCGTGCGACTTGGACACGGTTCTGACCCCCCGGGGCGTGCGAGAACCGTGCGTAAGTCGCACGAAGTGCGAGTGGCTGGCGGTGGGTCAGACGCGGGCGCCCTCGGTGTTGTCGGTGTCCTCGCGCTCCGGCTCGGCGTCCGGCTCGCCCCGATCGCCCGTCGTGCCCGCCGTCTCCGCTTCGCCTGCCGTGGCCGCTGCGCTCGGCCCGGATGCCGTGCGCGCGCCGCCCAGCGCACCTGACTCCAGGCGCTCGGCCAGCTTCACGCCCTCGACATCGAGGTCGGGCAGCACCCGGTCGAGCCACCGCGGGAGGTACCAGGCGCGGTCGCCGAGCAGGTGCATGACTGCCGGGGTCAGCGTCATCCGCACCAGCACGGCATCCACGAGCACGCCCACCGCGAGGCCGAAGCCGATCGGCCGCACCATCACCAGGTGCGAGAAGGCGAAGCCGAGGAACACCGAGGTCATGATGATCGCGGCGGCGGTGACGACCTTGGCGCCGTGCACGAACCCGGTGCGCACCGCGGTGCGGGAGTCCTCGCCGTGCGAGCGGGCCTCGTGCATGCCCGACACGAGGAACATCTGGTAGTCCATGGCCAGCCCGAACAGCACCCCGATCAGGATGATCGGCATGAACGACAGCAGTGGCCCGGGTTGCGTGACGCCGAGCACGCTGCCCAGCCAGCCCCACTGGTGCACGGCCACGGTGGCGCCGAACGCCGCACCGACCGAGAGCAGGAAGCCGGCGGTGGCGACGACGGGCACCACGATCGAGCGGAACACGAGCATCAGGATGATCAGGGACAGCCCGACGACGACCACGAGGTAGGCGGGCAGGGCGGCAGCGAGCCGCTGCGAGATCTCGATGTTGGCGACGGTCGAGCCGGTGAGCCCGATCTCGGTGCCGGTGTGCCGGCCGTACGTGTCGGCGGAGAAGTGGATCGCCTCGACGGTGTCGACCGTGGCCGGGTCGGCCGGGCCGGTGGTGGGCACGACCTGGAACGCCAGGGTGGAGGTGTCCTCGCTGACGCCGAAGGGCAGCACGCTGCTCACGCCGTCGACCGACATCAGGTCCGTCGAGATGGCGGCCTGCGCGGCGAGCACCTCGGCATCCGTGCGGGGGGCGTCCTGCTCGGGCAGGGTCGCGACGGTGATGATCGGCCCGTTGACGCCGGGGCCGAACTCCTCGGCGATCGTCGTGTAGGCCGTGTGCGCGCTGGTGCCGGTGGCCTCGCTGCCGCCGTCGGGCAGGCCCATCCGCAGCGACAGCACCGGGATGCTCATGACGCCGAGCAGGGCCACGACGCCGACCACGGTGAGCCACGGGTGGCGGGTGACCGCGCCGACGTACCAGGCGCCGTGCTCCTCCTCGCGCTGGTGGGCCGGTGCGGTGCGGGTCGAGACGTCAGCCGGGGTGGCGAAGCCGTGGGCCCGCCAGCCCCGCCGGGACACCACGCGGGTCTTCATCAGCGCGAGCACGGCCGGGCTGACCGTGACCGCGACGGCGACGGTGACGGCGACGGTGGCTGCGGCCACCAGGCCCATCTGGGCCAGGATCGGCAGGCCCGAGAGCACCAGGGCGGCCAGGGCGATGACGACGGTGGTGCCGGCGAAGACGACGGCGCTGCCGGCGGTCGCCACCGAGCGGGCGATCGACTCGTGCAGGTCGTCACCGCGCAGGATGTTGCCGCGGTGCCGGTTGACGATGAACAGCGCGTAGTCGATGCCGACCGCCAGGCCGAGCATCAGGGCCAGCGACGGCGTCATCGTGTTGAGGTCGGTGAACACCGTGAAGGCCACTGCGCCCGCGAGCCCGACGCCGACGCCGAGCAGCGCGACGAGCAGCGGAAGCCCGGCGGCGATCAGGCTGCCCAGCATGACGACCAGCACGAGCAGGGCGACGGTCAGGCCGAGCACCTCACCGGGCCCGACCAGCGAGGTGTCCTGGGTGATCTCGACGCTGTAGGAGGCGGTGAGGCCGGCCTTCTCCAGCGCGGCGTCGCCACGGGCCGGGATGAGGGCGCGGTCGTCGACCGGCACCGACTGGGCGTTGTCGTCGAACTGGATCTGCACGACGGCGTGCGTGCCGTCCTTGGTGACCAGGCGGGTGCCGGCGGTGCCGGCGGCGACGGCTGTGCCGTCCTCGTACTGCGCGCGGCCCGCGGCGAGGTCGGCCTCAGCCTTCTCGACCTGGGCCTGGGCCTTCTCCAGCGGGGGCCGGCCGGCCTCGACCTGGGCCTTCAGCCCAGGCAGGGTCGGGTCGTCGGGGTTGGCCGCCTCGAGCTGGGTGATGAGCGCCTCGCCGCCGGCGAGCTGGCCCTGGCCCTGCGCGAGCTGGGCCTTGCCGGCATCCAGCTGCTTCTGGCCGGCCTCGAGCTTGGTCGCGGCCGCGGTGAGGTCGGTGGCGGACGTGTCGAGCTGCGCCTGGGCCTCGAACGGGTTGTTGACCCGCTTGACGTGCGGCACCTGCGCCCAGGTGTCGAACACCTGCTCGGCGGCCGCGCGCTGCTCGTCGGTGATGGGCTCTCCGTCGGCGCTGCGCAGCACCACGGTGCCGGCGCCGCCGGCGGCCGCGGGGATCTCCTTGCCCAGTCCGTCGATGACCTTCTGGAAGGTGGTGCCGGGGATGGAGATCTGGCTGGTCAGCGGCTTGCCGACGGTGCCCGCGAGGGCGCCGATGCCCACGAGCAGGACGAGCCAGATGGTCAGGGTGCGCCAGGCGTGTGCGGCGCACCAGCGGCCGAGGCGGTACAGGAGGGAGGACATCGGGGCCTTCTCGTGGGTGTGGGGGTCAGTGCGTGGGCGCGGGGAGGGTGGCGCGCTGGGGGTCGAGGCCGGTGCGGACGTGGCCGATGGCGGCGGTGAAGCAGTCCCGGAGGGAGGCGGGGTCGCCGGATGCCGTGCCGCCGGGGCGCGCGGTGGTGGCGCCGTCGCGCAGCCACACACGGAACGCCGCCTCTGCCGCCGCGACCAGGCTGGAAGCGAGGGTGGCGACGTAGAGCTCGGTGGCCAGGGGTTCAGTGGCCAGGGGTTCGGTGCCCGCGTGCAGGGAGCGGTCGGGCGTCAGGCGACGGCGCAGCCAGCCCTCGAGCCAGTCGAGCCAGGTGTGCAGCTCGACCAGGATCAGCCCACGGGCATGCGGTGATGCCTCACCGGCCGCGGCCAGCACGCCGATCCGCTCGAGGAGGTCGCCGTCGCCCGGGTCGGTCACCACGGCGAGCGCGCTGTCGAGCACGTCCTCGTCGACGGGCCGGGCCTCGAGGCGGTCTCCGACCGAGGCGAAGAACTCGGTGACGCTCGCGGTGAGCACCGACTCCACCGACGGGAAGTAGTTGAAGAAGGTGCGGCGCGAGACGCCGGCCCGGTCGGCCACCGCCTCCGCGGTGAGGCCCTCGAACCCGGCGTCGCGCACGATGGCGTACGCGGCCTGCACGAGCGTGCGACGGGTCTCGACGCGCTTGCGGGTGCGCAGCGAGCAGCCGTCGCTGGTCGAGCCGGGCCGGAGGTTCACCCGGCCGACGGTACGTGGTGGTGCACGGCAGTGCAATTCTGCACGGGCATGCATGCTGAACCTTCGACAGGGCCCCCTGTCCACCCCCGACTTCGTGGGTGAGCCGCCGGGCAACACGCCGCGGAACCCCGGTCCGCCGCGGTTTCTCACCTACGAAGTCGGGGATGCGCGGACGTGAGACGCTGTGGGCATGGCTGAGCGCACGGCACCGGAGCCGCGCGAGGAGGCGCTGGTGCGCCGCATTCGCGAGTCCGTCATCGGTGAGGACCACGTGATGACCACCCCCTACGGGAGGCGCCGGGTCACGTACGCCGACTACACGGCATCCGGTCGGGCGCTCACCTTCCTCGAGGACTTCATCCGCGACGAGGTGCTGCCCGGCTACGCCAACACGCACACCGAGAGCAGCGGCACCGGCCTGCAGACCACGCGGTTGCGGGAGGACGCGCGCCGCATCATCCACGATGCCGTGGGCGGCGACGACGACACCGTGGTGATCTTCGCGGGCTCGGGGTGCACCGGGGCGATCGACAAGCTGATCGGCGTCCTCGGCCTGCGCATCCCCTCGACCCTCGAGGACCGCTGGCAGCTGAGCGAGCAGATCCCGCGCGACCAGCGGCCGGTGGTGTTCATCGGCCCGTACGAGCACCACTCCAACGAGGTGCCGTGGCGCGAGTCGATCGCCGACGTCGTGACCATCCGCGAGGACGCCGACGGCGGGGTGTGCCTGGACCACCTGCGCGAGCGGCTGGCCGAGTTCGCCGACCGCCCGCTGAAGATCGGCTCGTTCAGCGCGGCCTCCAACGTCACCGGCATCGTCAGCGACACCTACGGCATCTCCTCGCTGCTGCACGAGCACGGGGCACTGGCCTTCTGGGACTTCGCCGCCGCTGCCCCTTACGTCGACATCGAGATGACCGCGCCGGCGGATGGCGACCCGCTCGCCTACAAGGACGCGATCTTCCTCTCGCCGCACAAGTTCATCGGTGGGCCGTCGACCCCCGGTGTGCTCGTGGCGCGGCGCGAGCTGTTCAGCAACCGGGTGCCGGTCGTGCCCGGCGGCGGCACGGTGGCCTACGTCAACCCCGAGGACCACGCCTACCTCACCGACCCGGCCCACCGCGAGGAGGGCGGCACCCCGGCGATCATCGAGGCGGTGCGCGCCGGGCTGGTCTTCCAGCTGAAGGAGGCCGTGGGGGTCGAGACGATCCGCGCCCACGAGGAGCGGCTGCTGGCCCGGGCCGTCGCGGCCTGGCGCAAGGAGCCGGCCATCGAGGTCCTCGGCAACCTCGACGCCCCCCGCCTGTCGATCGTCTCGTTCGTGGTGCGGGCGCCCTCGGGCCACTGGCTGCACCACAACTTCGTCGTCGCGGTGCTCAACGACCTGTTCGGCGTGCAGTCGCGCGGTGGCTGCTCGTGCGCCGGCCCCTACGGGCACCGGCTGCTCGGCATCGACCTCGAGCGGTCGCACGAGTTCGAGCGCGAGATCACCGGCGGCTGCGAGGGCATCAAGCCCGGCTGGGTGCGGGTCAACTTCAACTACTTCCTCTCCGACACCGTCGCCGACTACGTCGTGGATGCCGTGCGCCTCGTCGCGCGCGACGGCTGGCGGCTGCTCGGCGACTACGTCTTCGACCCGCTCACCGGGCGCTGGCGGCACCGCGACGGGTTGGTGGAGCCGCCGATCCGCTTGGGCGACGTCGCTTACGCCGATGACGGGTCGATGGTGGTGCCGCGCTCGGACGCCCGCGGTGGTGAGGAGCTGTTGGCGCAGCACCTGCGCGACGGCGCGGCGATCCTCGCGGCCGCCACGCCGCCCGACCTGTCGGCGCACCCGGCCGACGTGTCCGCCGACTTCGAGCACCTTCGCTGGTTCGACCTGCCCGCGAGCGCCATCGCCCCCTGAGGTGGTGCCGCTCCCGGCGGCGGACCTGCTCCGGGCTACCGCCTGGTAGGTGCACTGATCGCATCACCTACCAGGCGGTAGGCGAGGTCAGGCCGGATGCCGCTCGGGGGCGTAACACGGCGGCGCTAAGGTCGGCTGCACCCTGCCCCGGGTCTGAGTCGGAGGTCCCATGCGCTGGACGAGAGCGGCGGTCGTGGCTGCCGTCATCCTCGCGGCCACCTGGCTGCAGATGGTCATCGGCGTGACCGTCGGCTTCGAGGCCTTCAACGGCAAGGGCTTCATCGGCCGGATCATCATCTACCCGGTGCTGATGCTCGCCCTGCCGGCCTGGTGGTGGTGGCGCCACCGCGGCACCGACGAGCCGATGCCGTGGGGGGCCTTCTGCCTGGTGATGGCACCGTTCCTCATCGACGTCACCGGCAACACGCTCGACCTCTACGACACCATCGAGGTCTGGGACGACCTCAACCACTTCGTCAACTGGTTCCTGCTGATGTGGGGCATCGGCCTGCTGCTCTTCCCGACGGCCGAGTCGGTGCGCCGGCCGTTCCTCACCGTCCTGACGATCGTCGGGGCCGGGGCACTGCTGGCGGTGCTGTGGGAGGTCGGGGAGTGGTTCGTCTTCCTGCGTGGTGGGGTCGAGGTCGACCGGCTCTACCAGGACACGCTCGGTGACGAGATCCTGGGCACGACCGGGGCCCTGCTGTCCGGGCTGCTCGTGCTGTGGTGGCGACGCCGCGCCCCCGCTGCCCCGGCCCGATGACGCCGCGCCCGGCGCGCCCGGCCCGCCCGACGCGCCCGGCGCGGTCCGAGCGACCGGCGCCAGGCCGGCATCCTCCGTCGTCCGCCACAGGGGCGCAGTACGGTCGCACCGTGGAGAGCCCGCAGATCCTGCTGCCCATCCCGGGCGAGCCCGTCGACCCGCCGGTCAAGGAGCTGCCGGAGCGGGTGCGGCTCCTCCAGGCGCGGGAGGACGCGGTCGGCACCGGCCTCACCATCGGAATGCGGGCCACCAACCGCTTCACGCACTCGCGAGCCACGCTGCTCGCCGCCGGCACCACGTACTACCTGTTCCTGGCGCTGTTCTCGATCCTGACCCTGGCCTACGGCGTGACGGCGGTGCTCGGGGCCGACCAGCTGGCCAACTACATCACCGAGGCGCTCTCGATGGCGTTCCCGGGCCTCATCGGTGACTCCGGGCTCGACCCGGAGCAGCTGCGCAGCGCCGGGCAGACCACCTCGATCGTCAGCGCGGTCGGCCTGGTCTACGGCGCCACCGGTGCCGTCTTCGCGGCCAGCCGCTCCGTGCACGCCATCTACGGCGCCCCGACGAACCCGCGGAACTTCGTGTGGGTCCGGGTGTGGGCCTTCGGCTGGTTCCTCGCGCTGGCACCGCTGGTCCTGCTGTCGTTCGTGAGCGTCAGCTTCACGGCCAACCTGTCGGGCAAGCTCCTGGCCGTCCTCGGACTGGAGTGGAACGGCCCCCGGTTCCTGCTCGGCAGCATCGCCGCCGTGCTGACGATCGTCCTCAACTTCCTCGTCGTGTACCTGGTGATCAGCCGGCTGGGTGGCATCCGCCCGCCCCGGCGGCCACGCCTGATCGGAGCCGGCGTGGGGGCGTTGGTCCTCGAGGTGCTCAAGCAGGCGATGGCCCTGTTGGTGAGCCTCGTGATCGCCAAGCCGCAGTACGGTGCGCTTGCGGCGCCGATCGGCATCATGTTCGTGCTCTACCTGCAGTCCATGGCCCTGTACGGGGTGGCGTCGCTGACGGCCGCACTGGCCGAGGCGCAGGCCGACCCGGCCGAGCACCAGCCTGACCCGGACGGCGCGCGGGGGACGTAGGGGGTCAGGCCACGCCGTGCGGGGGCTGGAGCACCTCGGTGCGCGTCACGGCATCCGGGGTGATGGCGCCGTAGACGTGCGGAAAGCGCTCTCCGGTAACCGTATTGACGACGTCCCAGCGCAGCGGGGCTTTCAGCAGCGCGGGGTCGAGCGTCAGCAGCACGAGGTCACCGGCATACGACCCGTAGTAGCGGGAGAGCACCCCCGGCAGCTGGTCGGGCGTCGAGCAGTGGATGAAGCCCTCATCCTCGAGCGTGCGCCCGAGGGTGGACCAGCGGTACTCGCCGGTGCGCAGTGCCTCGTCCCAGTGGGCGACCTCGGCGAGGTGCAGCACGTCGCCGGCGCTCACTCCACGCCCTCCTGCGCCAGCAGCGTGACCAGCGGCACCAGGTCGGCGATCGAGTCGACGACGCGGGTCGGCCGGTAGGGGAAGTGCTCGACCTGCTCGGGCCGCGTCGACCCGGTGGAGACGAGCACCGTGCGCAGGCCCGCCTCGAGGCCGCTGATGATGTCGGTGTCCATCCGGTCGCCGACCATCACCGTGGTCTCGGAGTGCGCCTCGAGCCGGTTGAGGGCGCTGCGCATCATCAGGGGGTTGGGCTTGCCGATGAAGTACGGCATGCGCCCGGTGGCGGTGCTGATCAGCGCGGCGACCGAGCCGGTCGCCGGCAGCAGACCGGCGGCGCTGGGCCCGCTGGGGTCGGGGTTGGTCGCGATGAAGCGCGCGCCTCCCGCGATCAGCCGGATCGCCTTGGTGATGGCCTCGAACGAGTAGGTGCGGGTCTCACCGAGCACGACGTAGTCGGGGTCGCGGTCGGTCATCACGTAGCCGACGTCGTGCATCGCGGTGGTCAGCCCCGCCTCACCGACGACGTAGGCCGTGCCGCCGGGCCGCTGATCGGCGAGGAAGTCGGCCGTCGCGAGCGCCGAGGTCCAGATGGCCTCTTCCGGGACGTCGATCCCGCTGCGCAGCAACCTCGCTCGCAGGTCACGCGGGGTGTAGATGGAGTTGTTGGTGAGCACGAGGAAAGCGCGCCCGGACGCCTTGAGCGCCTCGATGAACTCCGCCGCACCCGCGATCGGGTCGTCCTCGTGCACGAGCACGCCGTCCATGTCGGTGAGCCAGGTGTCGATCCGCCGGGTGGTGGTCATGCGCCCCATTGTGGCGGCCGCTGCGTACATTGCCCGGTATGCCGTCCGCCTCCTCCCGCCACGCTCCCACCTCCTCCCGGGTCCGGGCCGCCGTCCCGGGTGACGTGCCCGTCATCCTCGCGCTGGTGCGCGAGCTCGCCGAGTACGAGAAGGCGCTGGACCAGGTGGAGGCCTCGCCGGAGCAGCTGGGCGAGGCGCTGTTCCCGGCCGGCCGCGAGCCGGCGGCCTTCGCGCACGTCGCCGAGGTCGACGGTGAGGTCGTCGGGTGCGCGATCTGGTTCCTGTCGTTCTCGACCTGGACCGGCACCCACGGCATCTGGCTCGAGGACCTGTACGTCACGCCGGCCAAGCGGGGGTCCGGCCTGGGCCAGGAGCTGCTGGGCACGTTGGCCGCCATCTGTGTCGAGCGCGGCTACTCGCGGCTCGAGTGGTGGGTGCTCGACTGGAACACCCCGAGCATCGGCTTCTACGAGTCGATCGGGGCCGCGGCACAGGACGAGTGGACCCGGTTCCGCCTCGACGGCGCCCCCCTCGACGCGCTGGCAAGGCCACCGGCATCCGGCTGACTCGCGGGCGCCCGTTGCGACGTCTCGCAACGGGCGGGACGGTCGGCCTCGGTCGCCCCAGGCTGCGCTCCGCGGGCACCGGTGTCCCGCCTCGCCACCGCCGTCCGCCCGGGAGTCTCCATCGTGGTCAAGGTCCGTGGGAGCCGCTTCGCTGCGGGACTGGCTGGTGGCGCACGGTGCCGACCTCGAGGCCCGGCCCCAGCAGGCCCGGCGTTGAAGCGGCGGCCCGGCTCCGGTGGGCCGGGGCCGTTCAGACCCGCTCGAAGGACTCGTAGACCAGCACGAGGTGCTCGGTCAGCACCCCGCTCCCACCGGGTTCGAGCCCGTCGACCTCGACCCGCCGGGGCCACGCCCGGGCCAACGCGTACGTCACGACGGGCGAACCCTGGGTGTCGACCACCACGAGGCGCACCGTCCCGACGGTCTGGCCGGCCGCGGCGAGGGAGGCGTCCTTCGCCCACTGCTCGAAGGTGCGGTCGGTGGTCACCCCGCGGGTCAGGGTCACCTCGCCGCCCTTTCGTCGCCCGGGAATCCGCCGGGTGGGCACCGACGGGTCGGCCCCGCCCTCGCGCATCTCGACGACCTCGTGCTCCAGGCTCAGCGCGCTGACCCCGCTCAGCATCGTGACTCGCACCCCGTTGACCTCGAGGGCGAACCTGAGCCCCGTCACGCCGTCGCGGTCCCGGTGTCCTGGCATGCGACCGCCCCCTTCGTCGATCAGGTGACCGCTCGCTGCAGGGTCCCAGTGGCCGTCCGGTGCCGTCAACACCCCGGATGCCGGGGGCTCGCCGAGCGGCGCCCCGCGGAAACCGCTCGAACGGGACTGCGACCGGCTGCCACCATGGTGCGATGGCCAATGCGCTCGATGCCGTCGCCTGGCCGGTGCGCACCGACCGGCTGACCCTGCGCCGCGCGACCCCCGCCGACGTCGAGGCGACCTGGGCCTACCGTCGCCTGCCCGAGGTGGGCCGCTGGCTGAGCGCTGCCTCCCCGACCGTCGAGGAGTACCGCGAGCGCGTCGAGGAGCCGGGGCGGCTCGATCGGACCCTGGTCGCCGAGCTCATGGGAGTGGTCATCGGTGACGTGATGATCAGGGTCGAGGACGCCTGGGCGCAGGTCGAGGTGAAGGAGCAGGCGAGGGGCGTGCAGGCCGAGCTCGGCTGGGTGCTCGACCCCCGGCACCAGGGGCAGGGCTACGGCACCGAGGTGGTGCACGCGCTGCTCGGGCTCAGCTTCGGAGCACTGGGGCTGCGCCGGGTCACGGCCGGTTGCTATGCGCCCAACGAGCCCTCGTGGCGGCTGATGGAGCGGGTCGGGATGCGCCGCGAGAGCCACAGCATCCAGGAGGCGCTGACCGGCTCGGGCGAGTGGGTCGACGTGCTGGGCTACGCCCTGCTCGCGGAGGAGTGGCGCAGCCGGCCCTGATCCACTTCGTGCGCTTTTCACACGGTTCTCGCACGTCCGAGGCTGCGAGAACCGTGTGCAAGTCGCACGAAGTCGGGACGGGCCGAGGTCAGGCCTTGGGGACGTTCGCCTCGAGCTCGGCGAGCCAGGCGCGCGACCCGGCGTCGGACGGCATCCGCCAGTCACCGCGCGGCGACAGCGAACCGCCGGCCACGACCTTGGGGCCGTTGGGGATGGCCGAGCGCTTGAACTGGTTGGCGAAGAACCGCTTGACGAAGACCTCCATCCAGTGCCGGACGGCGGCGAGGTCGTACTCGGGCCGGGCACCCTCGGGGAAGCCGGCAGGCCAGGCGCCGCGCCCGGCATCAGACCACGCGTGCTCGGCGAGGAAGGCGATCTTGCTCGGCCGGTAGCCGCGGCGCAGCACGTGGAAGAGGGTGAAGTCCTGCAGGGCGTAGGGGCCGATCGAGTCCTCGGTCGACTGGATCTTCTCGCCCTCCTTCGACGGCACCAGCTCGGGGCTGATCTCGGTGTCGAGGATGCCGAGGAGTGTGTCGTTGACCGGCCCCTCGAACTGGCCCGACCCGACGACCCAGCGAATCAGGTGCTGCATCAACGTCTTCGGCACCCCGGTGTTGACCCCGTAGTGCGACATCTGGTCTCCGACGCCGTAGGTGCACCAGCCCAGTGCCAGCTCGGACAGGTCGCCGGTGCCGAGCACGATGCCACCGCGCTGGTTGGCCGCCCGGAAGAGGTAGTCGGTGCGCAGCCCGGCCTGCACGTTCTCGAAGGTGACGTCGTAGACCTCCTCGCCGCGCCCGAACGGGTGGCCGAGGTCGGCGAGCATCTGGGTGGCGGCGGGGCGGATGTCGAGCTCCTCCCAGGTGATACCGAGCGACTCCATCAGGTGGATGGCGTTGCTCTTGGTGCCGGCGCTGGTGGCGAAGCCCGGCATCGTGAAGCCCAGGATGTGGGTGCGCGGCAGGCCGAGCCGGTCGCACGCCTTGGCCGCGACGATGAGGGCGTGGGTGGAGTCGAGGCCGCCCGAGACGCCGATGACGATCGTCGGCATCCGCGCCGGGTCGCCGCCGCCGATGGCGCGCATCCGCTGCTCGAGGCCGGACACCTGGATGTTGTAGGCCTCGTAGCAGTCGAGCGCGAGGCGGGTGTCGTCATCCGGCACGAACGGGAAGCGGTCGACCGCGCGACGCAGGCCGAGGTCACCGGTGGGGGGCCGCAGCTGGAACGGCACCACGCGGAACCCGCCCTCGTCGGCGGCGTAGGCGTCGGCGTTGTCGCCGAAGCTGCCCTGGCGCAGCCGCTCCTGGCGCAGCTGGTCGAGGTCGACGTCGACCACCGTGCGCCGCGCCCCGTCGGGGAAGCGCTCGGACTCGCCGAGCAGCGCGCCCATCTCGTAGACCATCGTCATGCCGTCCCAGGACAGGTCGGTCGACGACTCACCGGCGCTCGCGGCGGCATACAGGTAGGCCGCGTTGCAGCGGGCGCTCGCCGAGCGGGCGAGCAGGTGGCGGTCCTCAGCGCGGCCGACGGTGATCGGGGATGCCGAGAGGTTGAGCAGCACGTTCGCGCCCGCGAGCGCTGCCTCGTGGCTCGGCGGCACGGGCACCCAGACGTCCTCGCAGATCTCGACGTGCACGGCCAGGTCGGGCAGGTCCTCGGGGGTGAAGATCAGGTCGGGACCGAAGGGGAGCTCGCCGTCGACGTCGGCCCCCGGCCAGTGGGGACGCACGATGAACTCGCCCTGGTGCCCGGCGCCGGAGGCGAACCAGCGCTTCTCGTAGAACTCGCGGTAGTTGGGCAGGAACGACTTGGGGGCGACCCCGAGCACCTCTCCGCGGTGGATGACGACCGCGCAGTTGTAGAGCCGGTTGCCGTGCCGCAGTGGGGCGCCCACGACGACGAGGGGGAGCAGCTTGGCGGTGGCCTCGGCGACGGTGACGACGGCGTCGTCGACCGCCTCGAGGAGGACGTCCTGCATCAACAGGTCGTCGATGGCGTAGCCGCTCAGCGACAGCTCGGGGAACAGGGCCACCGCGACGCCCTCGTCGTGGCACTGCTTGACGACGGCCAGGATGCGCTCGGCGTTGACGGCGGGGTCGGCCAGGGCGACGGGCAGGGTGCACGCGGAGACCCGGGCGAACCCCTGGGCGTACGCGTTCCGGAAGTCCATGGCCCGAGCCTATTGCGCCGGATGCCGGGCCGGGCCGGGCGCTCCGGCTGCCACACTCGCGAGATGACGGGTTGGCGGCAGTACGCGTGGGTCGGGATCTGGCTGCTGGGGTATGCCTTCAGTGGGGTCCCGGTCGGCAGCGTGGGATCCCTCGTCGCCTTCGTCGTAGGTGCAGCGGCAGGGGCGGTGTGGCAGGTCGTGGCCCGGCGGGACGTGGCCGAACGGCTCACGTGGGCCGCGGGGATGGGCCTTGCCACAGGGGCCGTCTTCGTGGTCGACAGCGTGGTCAACAGCAGCACCCCCGCCAACCTCTGGGTCGGCGCTCCGGTGATCTACCTCGTCGCCGTCCTGTCGTCGGTCGTGATCACCGAACGAGTGCTGCGTCGGCGCGAGCTCGGCCCGGTGACGCTCGACATGGTGCACGCCCCCGACGAGGCCGGGGTGGCCGACATCCACGGGCGCGACGCCGGCCGTCGACCCGGGGCCTGACGCTCAGTCGGCGAGCAGCACCGCGGTCATGAACCGGGTGGCGGTCTCGACGAGGTCGTCGGTGCCGACGTCCGACCCGGGGTCGACGGCGCGCAGCCCGATCTCGTTGAGGCCACCCACCACGCAGACGGCCTCGAGGTGGCTGATCCGCCGGACAGCGGTGCCGTTGGCCCGGGCCCGCTCGACCATCTCGAGGATGGAGGCGGCGTTGCGGTCGACGACCTCACGGCGCACCCGCGCGGCATCCTCCCCCAGGGTCGCGAGCTCGCTGAGGTGGCCGCGCCCGAGCACCGGGTCGGTGGTGACGACATCGAGGAAGGTGCGCGCGGCGTCGGCGAGCTGCACGGTGGCGGGCAGCTCACCGGGGCGCAGCGCGGCATCCACCCGGGCGACCATCGCCGCGCTGCGGGTGGCGAACAGCGACAGGTAGCACGCGGTCTTGTCGGCGTAGTGCTCGTAGAAGGTGCGCTTCGAGGTGCCGGCGTGGCGGGCGACGTCGGCGATGGTCGTGGCCGCCAGGCCCTTCTCCGTGACGGCGGCGGCCATCGCGTCCTCCAGCCGGCCGCGCACAGCGAGCGTGTGCTCGTCGAGGCCCTCGGCGGTGATGGCCGTGGTCGTCGGCGCCTCCGGGAGAGGTGTCCGGTCGCGTTTGCTCATGCTGGTACCGTACCGTACCATCGTAGGTGGTACCAACCAGTACCACGCTGGATCGCCAGTGAACCCCGTGCAGAAGGACCCGTCCCGTGCAGCTCCTCGTCGACCAGGTCGCCGTTGCCGGCGCCCGCAGCCCCCTCGTGCAGCCCACCTCGTTCGTGGCGCCACCCTCGCGGGTGACGCCCGTGGCGGGGGACCCCGGCTACGGGCAGGTGGCGCTCGCGCTGGCGCTCGCCGGGCGGATGCCACTGGCGGGCGGCCGGGTGACGCTCGACGCGTCCGGCGACCCGGTCGTGCTGCGGCGCCACGTGGCTGTGGTGGATGTTCCGGGGGTGAGCGCCCCCGAGGACGGCCTCGCGGTGCACCACGTGCTCGCCGAGGAGCTCGCCTTCGCCGGTCGACCGTCGGGTCGCCGGGCCGTCGAGGCGTTCCTGACGGCCCACGGGGTCGGCGCCGCCGCCGACGAGCCGTTCGAGGCCCTCGCTCCGGAGGACCGCGTGCGGGTGCTGGCCCATGCCGCTGCCGAGCGCACCGCCACCCGCGTGCTCGTCGTCACCAACCCCGACAGACGTGGTGGGGACGCCCGCACCTGGTGGCCGGTCCTGGAGGACCTCGCCCGGGACGGCCTCACAATGGTCGTCCAGGTCACCCACGCCACGATGCGCCAGCTCGACCTGCCCGTCGGCGCCGAGCTCGGCAGCACTTCGGCGGTGGTCGCATGACCGCGCTGCGACTCGCCCTCACCGAGCTGCGCCGCATCGGCGCCAGCCGGGTCGGCCGCCTCGCCCTGGTGGCCATGGTGCTCGTGCCGTCGATCTACGGCGGCCTCTACCTCTACGCGAACAACGACCCGTACGGCGGGCTCGACCGGGTGCCCGCCGCCCTCGTCGTCGAGGACACCGGCACCACTCTGTCGACCGGTGAGCGGCTCGAGGTCGGTGACCAGGTGGCCGACACGCTGGTCGACGCCGGCACCTTCGACTGGGCCCGCGTCGACCGCGCTTCGGCCGACGCTGGCCTCGAGGCCGGTGACTACGACCTCGTGCTCCTCGTGCCGGCGAGCTTCTCGACGGACCTCGCCTCCAGCGCCACGAACGACCCGCGGCAGGCGACCCTGCAGATCCGCACCAACGACGCCAACAACTACCTGGCCCGCACCATCGCCAACACCCTGGTCAGCCAGGTGACCGCCTCCGTGGCCGAGCAGGTCAGCTCCACCGCCGCGAGCCGCTTCCTCGAGGGCTTCGCCGACATCCACGCCCAGGTGAGCGATGCCGCGGACGGCGCGACGAAGCTCGCTGACGGTGCCGGCACGGCGGCGAAGGGCGCCGGTGCCCTGGCCGACGGCGCCGACCAGCTCGTGGCAGGGGAGAAGAAGCTGGTCAGCGGCACCGACCGGCTGACCTCGGGTGCCGGTGACCTCGCCGACGGGCTCGGCACCCTGCGCGACTCGACCGCCGACCTGCCGACCCAGACGGCGCAGCTCGCCGACGGCGCCCGGCAGGTCTCCGACGGCGACGCGCAGGTCGCCTCCGCCGGCCGGGACGTGGCGGATGCCGCGGACGCCCTGGTCGGTGACCTCACGGCATCCCGCGGTCGCCTCGCCGACGAGCTGCGGGCCGCCGGCTTCACCCAGGCGCAGATCGACACGGTCCTCGCCAGGGTCGACGGCCTGTCCGGGCCGGTCACCGACGCCAACGCCAAGGTCCAGTCCACCTCGAAGGACCTCGACCGGCTCGCCTCGGGTGCCGACCAGGTGGCGGACGGCGCCGAGGAGCTCGCCGCGTCGGCGCCGCGCCTTTCGGGCGGCATCGCCGAGGCCGCGTCCGGCAGCACCGCCCTCGCGAGCGGGGCCGACCAGCTCGCCGACGGCCAGCGCACCGCCCTCGACGGAGCGACGGAGCTCGCGTCGGGCGCGCACGACCTCGACGACGGACTCGGCACGCTGGCCGGCGGCGCGACGAAGCTCTCCGACGGGCTCACGAAGGGCGCGGCGGCCATCCCCGACCCCACCGCGGCGCAGCGCACGGCGATGGCCCAGACCATCGGCAGCCCGGTCGCGGTCGACCGCGACGCCGAGGCGCAGGCCGCGAGCTACGGCGCCGGGCTGGCGCCGTTCTTCATGAGCCTGGCCCTGTGGATCGGTGGGTTCGTGCTCTTCACCCGGATGCGGGCGCTGTCGAACCGCGCGCTCGCGGCGGGGCAGCCCGGCTGGCGGGTCGCCCTCGGTGGCTGGCTCGGTGCCGCCCTGCTCGGCGCGGCGCAGGCGGTCGTGGCCTTCGGGGTCGTGGCGCGCGGGGTCGGCATCGACGTGGCCCACCCGGCCCTGCTGGTGCTGTTCATGGTGGGTGTCTCGGCCGCGTTCATCGCGATCATCCACGCGCTGATGGCCCGGCTCGGGGTGGTGGGGCAGTTCGTCGCGCTCGTGCTGATGGTGCTGCAGCTGGTCAGCGCCGGTGGCACCTTCCCGTGGCAGTCCCTGCCGACGCCCCTGCACCCGCTGCACCACGCCCTGCCGATGTCGTACGCGGTCGACGGTGTGCGGCGCCTGATGTACGGCGGCCCGCTGGGCCAGCTGTGGGTCGACGTCGCCGTGATCGGCGCCTGGGCGATCGGTGCCCTGGTCTTCTCGTCGTGGGCCGCGCGCCGGGCCGGCACCTGGACCGCCGCCCGGGTCAAGCCCGAGCTGGTGGCCTGACGCCGACGGCCCGGTGCGCGGTCGGAACCGCGCGCCGGGCCGTCATCGGCGACCGCTTGCTCAGTCGTCGCCGCCCTCGCCGCCGGTGGGCGTCGTCGCGCCGACCTTGCTCCACGAGGCGGAGGCGCCGCTGTGGCCGATGCGCACCACCTGCACGGTGCAGGCCACGACCGCCAGCACCGACAGCACGACCACGGCCGTGAGCAGGGGGGAGCGGGGGGTGGCAGCGCGATCGGCCGTCGTGCTGGTGGTGTCCACCGCCGCGCGGGCGCGTCGGTCGAGGAACCACAGGGCCCACGCCAGCGCGGCGACGAGGAAGACGTAGAAGACCAGGGTGTCGCCGAGCTCGGTGTGCTCCTCGAGCGCCGGGCTCTCGGCGACCCGCCGCTGCAGCGCCTCGCCGCTCTGGCTGGCCAGGGGGGTCAGGACCAGGGCGATGGTCGCCGTGATGGGGGTGAGGAGGCCGGCCCAGTGGCGGATCCGCGGCGACACCGCCGCCAGCAGCAGCAGCAGAGAGGCGAGGGGCACCAGCACCACGACCGCGTGGACGATGAGCGGGTGCAGGGGGATTCCGCCGATGGTGTCGAGCACGAGGTGACCTCCCGGTCGTGGGCGCACTGATCTGCGCGTGAGCATGGTCGCGGAGCCCCGTGACCCTTGGCTCAAGGATTGCCCTCGTCGTCGGCGATCTCCCTAAGAGAGAGTTAAGTCTCCCTGTGTCTTCGCTGACGCCGTGAGGGATGCATCACGGCGTCAGCACGATCTTGCCGGTGGCGCGGCGCTCGTCGATGGCGGTGAGGGCGGCCACGACGTCGTCGAGGTCGCGCACCTCGCCGATGACCGGGTCGAGCGCACCGGACTCGAGCAGTGGCACCAGGTCGTCCCACTGCCGGCGCAGGAAGGCCGGGCCGGGGCCACCGCGACCGGTCCACCACGCGCCCCAGCCGACCCCGACGACCGAGATGTTGCCGAGCAGCAGCCGGTTCACCTTGACCTCGGGAATGGAGCCGGCGGTGAAGCCGATGACGAGCAGCCGGCCACCGGGTGCGAGCGAGCGCAGCGAGTCGGTGAAGCGGTCGCCACCGACCGGGTCCACCACGACGTCGACGCCGCGCCGGCTGGTGAGGTCGGCAACGGCATCCCGGAAACCCTCGGCGAGCACGACCTCGTGCGCACCCGCGGCGCGCGCGACCTCACCCTTGTCGGCGGAGGAGACGACGGCGATGACCCGGGCCCCCCACGCGGCGGCCAGCTGCACCGCCGCGGTGCCGATGCCGCCCGCCGCGCCGTGCACGAGCACCGTCTCGCCCTCGCGCAGCCCGCCGCGCTCGCGCAGGGCGAAGTGGCAGGTGAGGTAGTTCATCGGCAGGGCCGCACCCTGCTCGAAGGTGGTCTCGTCGGGCAGCGGGAACACCATCGCGGCCTCCGCCTCGACCACCTCGGCGAACCCACCGAGGAACGGGAAGGCGGCCACCCGGTCGCCGGCGGCGAACCCGCTGCTGACCGGCGCCGACCGCACCAGCCCGGCCACCTCCGACCCCGGCACGAACGGCAGGTCCGGGGTGATCTGGTACTGGCCGCGGGTCAGCAGCACGTCGGGGAAGCAGACGCCGGCCGCGGCGACCTCGATGACGACGCCGTCACCGGCCGGTTCCGGGAGGTCGACCACCTCCACGGCATCGGGTCCGTCGAGGCTGGTCACCTGGGCTGCGCGCATCCCGCCATCGTAGGGAGCGGTGGGCTCCGTGTGACCTTCGCCGGGAATCCTGAGCCGCGGGAATGCCCGAGGGGGGCGCGTACGCTGCACGACGAGTGCCCCAGCCCCGCCACGCCTCGCTCGCGACGCTCGCCCTCATCCTCGGCGGCGTCGCCATCGGCACGACCGAGTTCGTGACCATGGGCCTGCTGCCCGACATCGCGGCCGGCGTCGGCGTCGACATCCCCAGCGCCGGGCACACCATCTCGGCCTACGCCGCCGGCGTCGTCATCGGGGCCCCACTGCTCGCCGTGCTGGCGGCGACCTGGCCGCGCAAGGCGCTGCTCGTCGGGCTGATGGCTGCCTTCACCGTCGGCAACGTGCTCAGCGCCGTCGCCCCGACCTACGGCCTGCTCGTGGCGTCACGGTTCGTCGCCGGATTCCCGCACGGCGCCTTCTTCGGGGTCGCCGCGCTCGTCGCGGTCGACCTGGCCCGACGCGGCCAGGCCGGGCGGGCCGTCGGCCGGATGATGCTCGGCATCCCCATCGCCAACGTGCTCGGCGTGCCGGGCGCGACGTGGCTCGGCCAGAACGTCGGCTGGCGGGCGGCGTACTGGCTGGTCGCGGTGCTCGGCATCGCCACCATGGCCCTCGTCGCGTATGCCGTGCCGCACCTGCCGCGGGACCGCACCCGGACCGTGCGCAACGAGCTGAGCGCCCTCACCAGCCTGCAGGTCTGGCTCACCCTGGGGGTGGGCGCCATCGGCTTCGGCGGGATGTTCGCGATGTACTCCTACATCGCCCCGACCGTCACCGAGGTGACCGGGCTCTCCGCCTCCGCCGTGCCGGTGTTCCTCCTCGTGTTCGGGGCGTCCGGGCTCGTCGGCAACCTCGTCGCCGGGCGGCTGGGCGACTGGTCCGTCATCCGCTCCCTCGTCATCGGCATCACCGGGCTCGGGGTGGGCCTGGCCCTCTTCGCCGTCGCCGCGCCGTACGCGGTGCCGGCCCTGGTGATGCTGGCCTTCACCTCGGTGATGACCGCGGTGCTGGTCGTCAACCTCCAGCTGCGGCTGATGCAGGTCGCCGGCACCGCACAGACCCTTGCGGCCGCGGGCAACCACGCCGCGCTGAACCTCGCCAACGCGCTCGGGGCGTGGCTCGGTGGGGCCGTCATCGCGGCCGGGTACGGCTACCGGGCTCCCTCGGTCGTCGGTGCCGTGCTCGCCGTGCTGGGCCTTGGCATCCTGGCCGTCTCGGTGCTCGTGCACCGTCGCGACCACCCCGAGCGCGCGACGCTGCGGCCGACCGGTGCCTGGCCGTCGCCCGATGCCGAGATCGTCGCCAAGGTCACCTGACCGCGGTGGCGAGCGCCCGGCATCCGTAGGGTGGTGGGATGCCGAGCACCGTCACGTGCCGGGTCGAGGGCGGCGTCGCCCAGGTCCGGCTCAACCGCCCAGACAAGCTCAACGCGCTGACCCTCGACACCCTCGAGGACCTCGTGAGCACCGCCCGGGACCTGTCCCGCGACCGCACCCTGCGCGGGGTCGTGATCGGCGGGGAGGGCGACTCGTTCTGCGCCGGGCTCGACTTCGCGACCGTGCTGAAGGACCCGCCACGGGTGGCGCGCTCGTTCGTGCCGATGCCGTGGCGCGGCACCAACCTGTTCCAGGAGGCCTGCTGGGCGTGGCGGCGGGTGCCGGTGCCGGTCGTGGCGGCGGTGCACGGGCACTGCTACGGGGGTGGGCTGCAGATCGCGCTGGCCGCCGACCTGCGGATGACCACCGCCGACGCGCAGTGGTCGGTCATGGAGGCCAAGTGGGGGCTGGTGCCCGACATGAGCGGCGTGCAGGCACTCTCGCAGCAGGTGCGGATGGATGTCGCCAAGCGACTGACGATGACCGGTGAGGTGGTCAGCGGGGCGCGGGCGGTCGAGCTCGGGCTGGCCAGCGAGGTGCACGACGAGCCGTTCGTCGCGGCGACCCGGTTCCTCGAGCAGGTCGCACAACGGTCCCCGGATGCCGTCGCCGCCACCAAGCGCCTCTTCGGCCGCACCTGGTCGGCGGGCGACCGGCGCACCTTCGCACGTGAGCGGCTCGAGCAGGCCCGGCTGCTGGCCAGCCGCAACACGACCATCGCCCGCGAGGCCGCGATGGCCCGGCTCGCGCCGGTGTTCGAGCCCCGCCGCCGCTGACCCACCCCCGACTTCTTGCGGATCCCCCACCAGGGCCGTCCCGACTGATTGCCGATCTCCCACCCGCGCTGTCCGACCTCTTGCGGATCTCCCACCCGGGCCGTCCCGACTGATTGCCGATCCCCCACCTCTGGCGGCCCCGTGGGAAGGTGTCCCGGTGGGTGAATCGCAAGCAGTCGACGACGTCCGGCACGTGACGTGCACCTTGTGCGAGGCGATGTGCTCGCTCGAGGTGCGCCTCGACGATGCCGGGGCGATCAGCTCCCTGCGCGGCGACAAGGCCGACCCGCTCTCGCGCGGACACATCTGCCCCAAGGCGTTCGCCCTGCAGGACCTGCACGAGGACCCCGACCGGCTGCGCCGACCGGTGCGCCGCACCGACGACGGCGGCTGGCGCGAGGTGTCGTGGGACGAGGCCATCGCGTTCGCGGCATCCCGCCTCGTGGCCGTGCAGCGCGAGCACGGTGACGAGGCGGTCGCCGTCTACCAGGGCAACCCCAACGTGCACAGCCTCGGCGCCCTGACCCACAACCCGACCCTGGTGCGGCTGCTGCGCACCCGGAACCGGTTCTCCGCCACCTCCGTCGACCAGCTGCCGCACCACGTCGTGGCGTGGGGGCTCTACGGGCACCAGTTCCTGCTGCCCGTGCCCGACATCGACCGCACCGACCTGCTCGTGCTCGTCGGCCACAACCCGATGGCGTCCAACGGGTCGCTCTGGACGGTGCCCGACTTCCCTCAGCGACGTCGCGAGCTCGCTTCTCGCGGAGGACGATTGGTGGTCATCGACCCCCGACGCACCGAGACGGCCAAGGTCGCCGACCAGCACCACTTCGTGCGGCCAGGGTCCGACGCGGCGGTGTTGCTGGCCGTGGTGCGCGAGCTGCTGCTCGGTGACCTCCACCCCGCCGACTACGTCGACGGTGTCGATGCGGTGCGCGAGGCGGTCGAGGGCTTCACGCCCGAGCTCGCCGAGCAGGTCAGCGGCATGTCTGCGGATGCCGTGCGCACCCTCGCGCGCGACCTCGCCGCCGCGCCGTCGGCAGCCGTGCACGGGCGGATGGGCGTCTCGACCCAGGCCCATGGCGTGGTGTGCCAGTGGGCCGTGCAGACGATCAACATCCTCAGCGGCAACCTCGACCGGCCCGGCGGCACGATGCTCACCACGCCCGCCGTCGACCTCGTCGGCCGGCGCGTGGTGGGGCCCGGCGGCTTCGGCAGGCGGCGCTCGCGGGTCCGGGGCCTGCCGGCGTTCGGGGGCGAGCTTCCCGTGTCGGTGCTCGCCGAGGAGATCGCCACCCCGGGCGAGGGCCAGGTGCGCGGGCTGCTCACGATCGCGGGAAACCCGGTGTCCTCCACGCCGTCCGGGCACCGGCTCGACGAGGCGCTGGCCGGCCTTGACGTCATGGTGTCGATCGACTTCTACGTCAACGAGACCACCCGCCACGCTGACGTCATCCTTCCCCCGACCGATCCGCTGGAGCGCGACCACTACGACCTGATCTTCCACACCCTCGCGGTGCGCGACACGTCCCGCTGGTCGCCCGCCCTCTTCGAGCCGGAGCCGGGCGCACGCCACGACTGGGAGATCGCGCGCGACCTCGGCGTGGCGCTGCTGCGCGAGCGGGCCGACGGGCTGCGCGACCGGTGGTCGAAGGACACCCTGCAGACCGAGGCGCGGCTGCGGCTGAGCCCGCGCCGACAGCTCGACGCGCTGCTGCGTTCGTCCGGGGCGCGGCTGTCGGTCGCCAAGCTCGAGAAGATGATGGCCGGGGCCGACCACGGCCCCCTCAAGCCCCGGCTCCCCGAGCGGCTGGCGACCGCCGACCAGCGCATCGACCTCGCGATGCCGCTGGTGCTCGAGTCGCTGCCCGGGCTGCTCGCCGAGCTGTCGGCGGGCAGCAGGCCCGGTGACGGCGAGCTGCTGCTCATCGGCCGGCGCCACCAGCGCGACAACAACTCGTGGCTGCACAACTCCGCCCGGCTCACCCGCGGGCGCCCGCGCCACGCCCTCCTCGCCCACCCCGACGACCTGGCCGCGCGCGGCATCCGCGACGGCGACACCGTGGTCGTGCGGTCGGCGGCTGGGGAGGTGGAGGTCGAGGCGGCGGCCACTGACGACGTGATGCCCGGTGTGGTCTCCCTGCCGCACGGCTACGGCCACCGCCGCGACGGGGTGCGGCTGCGCAACGCCGAGCAGCTGCCCGGGGTGTCGATGAACGACCTCACGGATCCCGATGTCGTAGAGGGCCTTTCGGGTAATGCGGTGCTCAACGGGGTGCCGGTCACGGTCGCGCCCGCGGCGGCCGGAGGTGCAGCATGACGCCGGATGCCGCGCGCCGCCTCGCGCTCGAGCTCCCGGACGTCGTGGAGCTCCCGCACCACGGTTTCCCCAGCTTCCGAGCCGGGTCGAAGCAGCGGATCTTCGCGACCCTGCCGAGCGACGGCATCCTGCGTGTGATGCTGGAGCCGGAGTCGATCCGCGAAGCGGTCGCCGAGTGGCCGTGGTGCCGCGAGGGCTGGTGGGGGAAGACCTTGTCGACGGTCGAGGTGGTTCTCGCCGACGCGGAGGCCGCGGTGGTCACCGAGCTGCTCGACGAGGCCCACGCGCGGGCGACGGGTCGATGACCCGGGCGGCCGACGACGTGGAGAGCCCGGCGGAGGACTCCACCGGGCCCGAGATCGAGGTGCCGGACGAGCTGCACCGGCGGGTCGCCCGTCCTGGACCGGACGGCAGGGTCATCGAGGTGCTGGCCGCCCGTCGAGGGGTGAGCATGCGCCCGGGACCGGTGGGTGGGACAGGCGGCACCGGCGACCTCAACCCGGTCGGCATCGTCATCGGGTTCGTGGTCGACCTCGTCGTCTCCGTCGTGGCCACGGCAGTCGTCGAGGGCGCGGCAGAGGGACGGCCGTGGAAGGCCAAGGCCTACCGCAAGCACGGGCCGTTGGTGCGTCGGCTGCACCGTGAGGTCCTGCTCAGCGGGGTCGAGCCGGAGGCCCGGATGCGCGAGCTGCTCGACCAGTACGCCCCGCCGAGCTGACCTGAATCCCACCTCGAGTCGGGTGCTCAGGTGGTCGCCCCGGCAGCCGGCTCAGCACCCGGTTCGCCTCATGGGTCAGGCCGGAACGTTGTCGCCGACCTTCGGCTGCTCGGTCGTCGGCGTGGGGCACGCGAGCTGACCCCGCAGCCTGGCGCGCAGGGCCCAGGCGAGCAGGGCGACGCCGGCCACGGCCAGGAATGGCTGGACCGGCGCGAACCAGCGCAGGGCGCCGGCATACCCGAGGGCGACCAGGGCCAGTTTGTTGCAGACCGGGCACCCGACGGCGAAGAACGTCAACAGCCCACCTGCCGCGCCACGACGGTCGATCGATGCCGAGGTCGTGGCGCCCGGCTCTCGCACGTAGCCGGCGAACAACAGCCCGCCCATCACGGATGTGAGTACGAGCACCGGCCAGGCCCACCACGTCGTGGGGACCTCGCGGCCGAAGACCGGTGTGGGCACCATCGCCGTGGGCACGGCCACCACCAGGGCGGTCACGACGGTCGCGGCGGCGGCGCTGAGCCAACGACGGGGCGACCAGAGGCGGAGGGCGTCGAGCATCGCCGAACCATACCCCACCGGGTATGC
The DNA here is from genome assembly GCA_963800505.1 of uncultured Actinomycetota bacterium. Classification (GTDB taxonomy): domain Bacteria; phylum Actinomycetota; class Actinomycetes; order Actinomycetales; family Dermatophilaceae; genus Fodinibacter. The sequence goes on along the minus strand of CAWDBL010000019.1, from coordinate 97,867 downwards.
CGGAGCAGCGTTGGGTGCTCAGGTGGTCGCCCGGGCAGCCGGCTCAGCACCCGGCTCGGGTCAAACCGGGGTGGTGAGGAGGGTGAGGGCGCGGGTGCAGTGCTCCACCAGCGCGAGCCGGCCGGCATCCCGCTCGGGCACCGGCAGCGCGGCCCACTGCAGCGCCCGGTCCTCGAGGTACGCGACCCAGCCGTGCACGGCGGGCAGCGCGGCATCCGGCAGCCCGGTGGCCGAGGCCACCACCCCGGCCACGTGCTCGCGCACCGTCTCGACCGGGTCCTCACCTGCGGCTCGGGCGATCGGCGCCTGCCCGAGCACGAGCGCGACGTACGAGGCGCGCCGCCGGGCCACCTGGTCGAGGAACCGCTCGACCACCTGGCGCACGGCCGCCTCGCCGACCACCCCGGCATCCGGCGAGACGTTGCGCCCCACCCGCCGCCGCGCGGCCTCGACGACCGCCCGGTGGTAGTCGGTCTTGGTGGGGAAGTAGTGGAAGAGCAGCCCGCGCGAGACGCCGGCCTCGGCCGCGACCTCGTCGAGCGAGAGCTCCTGCACCGGGCGCTCGACGAACTTGCGCAGCCCGATGCCGACGAGCTGGCGACGGCGGTCCTCCGGCGTCATCCGCACCCGTGCCGAGGCTCCCATGCTATTGAGCATTGCTCAACAACGGTCTAGGGTCAAGGACATGGACTTCGCCCCCTCGGCCCGCGCCGCCGACCTCGCTGCCCGCGTGCGCGCCTTCCTCGACACCGAGATCGAGCCGGTCGAGCCCGGCATCCTGCGCGACGTGGCTGCCCGCCGCGCGCGCGGCGAGGACGCCTGGCCGCCGCCCACCGTGGTCGCCGACCTTCAGGCCAAGGCCCGCAGCCAGGGTCTGTGGAACCTCTTCCTCCCGGCCGGACACGGCGACGCGTATGCCGCCCGCTTCGGCACCGACGGCGGCACCGGGCTGACCAACACCGACTACGCCTCGATCGCCGAGCAGACCGGCCGGTCGGCACTGGCGCCCCTGGTGTTCAACTGCAACGCCCCCGACACCGGCAACATGGAGGTGCTGCTGCGCTACGGCTCCCCCGAGCAGCAGCAGGAGTGGCTGGAGCCGCTGCTCGAGGCGCGGGTGCGCAGCACCTTCCTGATGACCGAGCCCGGCGTCGCGAGCTCCGACGCCACCAACATGGAGGCCACCGCCACCCTCGACGGCGACGACGTCGTGCTCGACGGCCGCAAGTGGTGGTCGACCGGCGCCGGCCACCCCGACTGCAAGGTCGGCATCTTCATGGGCCTCACCGACCCCAGCGCCCACCGTCACCGCCAGCACTCGATGGTCGTCGTGCCGCTCGAGGCGCCCGGCGTCACCATCGAGCGGATGCTCACCGCGCTCGGCCAGTACGACGAGCCGCTGGGCCACGGCGAGGTCTCGCTGAGCGACGTGCGCCTGCCGGCGACGGCGATCCTGGCCGGCCCGGGGCGCGCCTTCGAGATCGCCCAGGGCCGCCTCGGCCCCGGCCGGGTGCATCACTGCATGCGCCTCATCGGTCTCGCCGAGAAGTCGCTCGAGCTGGCCTGCGAGCGCTCGACCACCCGGGTCGCCTTCGGCAAGCCGATCGCCAACCTCGGCGGCAACCGCGAGCGCCTCGCCCGGGCCCGCATCGCCATCAACCAGGCCCGCCTGCTCGTGCTGCACGCCGCGTGGAAGCTCGACACCGTCGGCATCGAGGGCGCCCAGTCGGAGGTGTCCGAGATCAAGGCGGCCGTGCCGCAGACGGCCTGCGACGTCATCGACCTCGCCATCCAGCTGCACGGCGGGGGAGGGATGAGCGAGGACTTCCCGCTCGCCGCCGCCTACGCCGGCGCGCGCAGCCTGCGGCTGGCCGACGGCCCCGACGAGGTGCACCTCGGCGTCGTCGCCCGTCACCTGTTGCGACCGTATGCCGCCCGCGCGGCCGCCGCTGCGGCGCCCGCCAACGCTGCGGCCTCTGCAACCACGGGGGCCGCCCGATGAGCCGTCGCGTCCTGGTCACCGGGGGCGTGTCCGGCCTCGGCCTGGCCCTCACCGAGCTGATGGTCGCCCGCGGCGACACCGTGCTGGTCGTCGACCTCGCCGAGGAGCGGCCCGACAGCGTGCCCGAGGGCGCGGCCTACCGCCGCCTCGACGTGCGCAGCCAGCACGACTGGGATGCCGCGCTGGCGTGGGTCCGCGAGACGTGGGGCGGGCTCGACCTCCTCGTCAACAACGCCGGCATCGCCACCGGCGGGCGGATCGACGTCGAGGCGATCTCCGACTGGGAGCGGGTCGTCGACATCAACCTGCTCGGCGTCGCCCGCGGCTGCCACACCTTCACGCCACTGCTCAAGGAGCAGCGCAGCGGGCACATCGTCAACGTCGCCTCGCTCGCCGGCCTCGTCCACGGGCCCGGCATGGCGAGCTACAACGCCACCAAGGCCGGAGTGGTCGCCATCAGCGAGACGCTGCAGTTCGAGCTCGGCCCGTGGGGCATCGACGTGTCGGTGGTCTGCCCGGCGTTCTTCCGCACCAACCTGCACCAGTCGTTCGCGGGCAAGGACGCCGCGATGCAGGAGGCGGGCGTGCGCCTGATCACCCAGGCGAAGGTGGATGCCGCGCACATCGCCGCGATCGTGCTCAAGGGGGTCGACGCGAAGAAGAAGATCATCCTGACCGACCGGCTCGGCCACCGGGCCTACTTCTTCAAGCGCTTCGCCCGGCCGCTCTACGACCGGATGCTGACTGGCCAGGCCGCGCGCCTGGCCAAGCGGGGCGGCGCCGACCCCGAGGACTTCGTGCCGTGAGGGCGGTCACCGGCGCTGCACCGGTGCGCGACGAGGACGCCTTCGACGTCGAGCGGGTGGCGATCTGGCTGCGCGAGAACGCCTCCGGCGAAACAGGACTCGACGGCATCCCCGAGGTGCAGCAGTTCGTGGGTGGTGCGTCCAACCTCACCTACCTGCTCCGGTATACCGGTGGGCCGGCATCCGGCGGGCGCGACCTCATCCTGCGGCGCCCCCCGACCGGCACCAAGGCCAAGGGGGCGCACGACATGCGCCGCGAGCACGACATCCAGGCGGCGCTGGCACCGGCGTTCCCCGCCGTGCCGCGGATGGTCGCGATCTGCGACGACGAGAGCGTGATCGGCTCGCAGTTCTACGTCATGGAGCGCATCGAGGGCACCATCCTTCGGCGTGACGTGCCCGCCGAGCTCGGCATGTCCCGCGACGACGTGGCTGCGTTGTGCCGCACTGCGATCGACCTGCTGGTCGCGCTGCACGACGTCGACGTCGCAGCGGCCGGCCTGGCCGACCTCGACCGCGGAGCGGGCTACGTGCGCCGCCAGGTCGAGGGCTGGTGCGGGCGCTACCGGCGGGCGCGCACCGACGACGTCGGCGACTTCGAGGCCACGATGGCCTGGATCGTGGCGCACGAGCCGGCCGACCGGCCGCACGTGCTGATCCACAACGACTTCCGGTTCGACAACCTCGTGCTCGACCCGGCCGACCCGACCAAGATCGTCGGGGTGCTCGACTGGGAGATGGCCACCGTGGGAGACCCGCTGATGGATCTCGGTGCGGCACTTGCTTACTGGGTGCAGGCTGACGACCACCCCGCGTTCCTGGCCGTGCGCCGGCAACCGACCCACACTCCGGGGATGCTGACCCGCGCCGAGGTCGTCGAGCGCTACTCCGCGGCACGCGGCCTCGACGTGACCCCCGAGCAGTGGCGCTTCTACGACGTCTTCGGCTCGTTCCGCCTCGCGGTGATCGCCCAGCAGATCTACTACCGCTTCCACGCGGGCCAGACGAGCAACCCGGCTTACGGTGAGTTCCGCGAGGTGGTGCGCTTCCTCGACTCGCACTGCACCGCGCTCATCGCCGGCTCCTGAGACCGCGACCCGACGACAACCCCGACGACGACAACCCCGACAACGACGACAAGGACGCACCGCATGCCGACCACCCTGATCACCGGCGCCAGCTCGGGCCTGGGCGCCGAGATGGCCCGCCAGCTCGCCGACCGTGGCTGGGACCTCGCGCTGGCCGCCCGGCGCACCGAGCGGCTCGAGGGGCTGCGCGACGAGATCCTGGCGGCGCACCCCGGCCGCCGGGTCGAGCTGCGCGCCCTCGACGTCACCGACGACGCCGCGGTGTTCGAGGTGTTCGCGGCCTTCCGCGACGACTTCGGCACGATCGACCGGGTCATCGTCAACGCCGGCCTCGGCAAGGGTGCCCCGATCGGCACCGGTCGCTACGACGCCAACAGGCAGACCGCGATGACCAACTTCGTGGCCGCTTTGGCGCAGGCCGAGGCGGCGATGGAGATCTTCCGGGCGCAGAAGCGCGGCCACCTGGTGATGATCTCGTCGGTGTCGGCGATGCGCGGCATGCGCAAGACCGTGACGACCTACGCGGCCACCAAGGCGGGCGTCGCGACGCTGGCCGAGGGGCTGCGCAACGAGATGCTGGGCGAGCCCGACCTCGACATCCGGGTGTCGACGATCTACCCGGGCTACATCCGCTCCGAGATGAACGAGCGGGTGAAGAAGACGCCGTTCATCGTCGACACCGTGCCCGGCGTGCGGGCCATGGTCGAGGCGATCGAGAAGGAGCGGGCGAACGCGCTCGTCCCCGCGTGGCCGTGGGTGCCGCTCGGCCAGGCGATGCGCCACTTGCCGCTGACGCTGGTGCGGAAGATCATGTGACGATGCCCCGCGTCCTCGTCACCGCCCACCTGCCCGGCGACGGTCCGGCGCGCCTGATCGAGACCGGCCACGAGGTGACCTACCGCGACGTCGCCACGGCCATGCCCCGTGAGGAGCTGCTCGCGGCCGTGGCCGGTGTCGACGCGCTCGTCGCGATGATGGTCGACCGGATCGACGCCGAGCTGCTCGATGCCGCCGGCCCGCAGCTGCGGATCGTCGCCGACGTGGTCGTGGGCTACGACAACGTCGATGTCGCCGCCTGCACCGAGCGCGGCGTGATCGTGACGAACACCCCCGGGGTGCTCACCGACGCCACAGCCGACATCGCCATGGCACTGGTGCTGATGACGACGCGCGGGCTCGGCGCCGCCGAGCGCCGGGTTCGCACGGGGGAGCCCTGGCCGTGGAACTTCACCGCCGACCTCGGCACCGGGCTGCGTGGCAAGACGCTCGGCATCGTCGGTCCGGGCGCGATCGGCCTGGCCACGGCTCGTCGGGCGACGGCCTTCGGTATGGAGATCCTGCTCTCCGGCCGCTCCGCGCCCGACCCCGGCGCCGTGGAGGGGCTGGGCGCCCGGGTGGTCGAGCTCGACGACCTGCTCACGGCATCCGACGTCGTGTCGCTGCACACCCCGCTCTCCGCGGCCACGCACCACCTGATCGGTGCGGCCGAGCTGCGGGCGATGAAGCCGACGGCGCACCTGGTCAACACGGCCCGCGGCCCAGTGGTCGACGAGGCCGCCCTGGTGGCCGCGCTCGAGGCGGGCGAGATCGCCGGTGCCGGGCTCGACGTCTTCGAGGAGGAACCGCGGGTGCACCCCGGGCTGCTCGCCCGCGACGACGTGGTGCTGCTGCCGCACGTCGGGTCGGCCACGGTCGAGACGCGCACCGCGATGGCCGACCTCGCCGTGGCGAACGTGCTGGCCGTGCTCGCAGGCGACGACCCGGTCACCCCGGTGCGCGGTTGAGCCAGTCCTGCGCGATGCGTCGGCCGGTGCGGCGCAACAGGTTTGCCGCGTCGGCGATCGAGCGCTGCGGGTCGGGTTCGAGGTCGGAGAGCGGGTAGGCCGCGCGCAGCCCGAGTGCCGCCATGCCGTCGTCGTCGAGGGTGCGCCGCCCGCACACGGCCACGGTCGGGATGCCGGATGCCTGCGCCCGCCGCGCCACCCCGGACACCGCCTTGCCGGCGAGGGTCTGCTCGTCGAGGGCGCCCTCGCCGGTGACGAGCAGGTCGGCCCCGGCCAGGGCGGCGTCGAGGCCGACGAGGTCGAGCACGACGTCGACCCCAGAACGTCGCTCGGCGCCGAGCACCGTGAGCAGGGCGAACCCGACCCCACCGGCAGCCCCGGCACCGGGCTGCTGTCCCGGCTGTGACCTATTGGTCGATTCCGGGACGGGCGGGTGTCCCTGCTGTGACCTATTGGTCGATTCCGGGACAGCGAGCGCGGCCGTCACCGCGTCGGACCAGTGGGTCAGGGCCGCCTCGAGCACCAGGACGTCCTGCGGGGTGGCGCCCTTCTGGGGGGCGAAGACCGCCGCGGCGCCGGTCGGGCCGAGCAGCGGGCTGTCGACGTCGGCCGCGAGCACGAGGCGGATGCCGGCCAGCCGCCGGTCGAGCCCGGACAGGTCGACCCGGTCCAGGCCGGCCAGCGCGGCGCCACCGTCGGGCAGGTCGTTGCCGTCGGCGTCGAGCAACCGGGCACCGAGGGCCACCAGCAGGCCGGCCCCACCATCGGTGCTGGCCGACCCGCCCACCCCGACGACGACCTCGTCGGCGCCCAGGTCGAGCGCGGCCGAGATCGCCTCGCCCAAACCGCGGCTCGACGCGGTGAGCGGGGCCGGGATGCCGCCCGGCAGCCGGCCGAGCCCGCACGCGTCGGCCATCTCCACCACGACCGTCCGGCCAGGACCTCCCGGGCCCACGGCCAGCGTGGCGCTCACCGGCTCCCCGGTCGGGCCGTGCACCGCCACTGGCACCGCCTCCTGACCCGTGGCCAGCGCCGCGGCCACGGTCCCCTCGCCGCCGTCCGCAACCGGCACGACCACGACCCGAGCGGCGGGTGCGACGTCGAGCAGGCCGAGGCGCACGGCATCCCCCACCTCGAGCGAGGTCAGCGAGCCCTTGAACGAGTCGCTCGAGACGACGACCGTCGGCACTGTCCCCTCACCCACGACCGACCCCCGGCATGATCAGAGGTGCCGGTGCATGACGTGGAGCCCGACCCGACCGTGGGTCGCCGACTCGAAGGCCTCCGGCACGGTGCCCACCACCTCGAACCCGAGGTCGCGCCACAGGCGCACGGCGGCCGTGTTGGTCTCCACGACGGCGTTGAACTGCATTGCGGCATAGCCCGATTCGCGTGCCCAGGACAGCACCCACTCACCCATAGCCCGCCCGATGCCCTGACCGCGGGCGCCCTCAGCGACCATGAACGACGCCGTCGCCACGTGACTGCCCCGCGACGGCCGGTTCGGACCAGCCTTGGCCGACCCGAGCACCGACCCGTCGTCGCCGACGGCGACGACCGTCACCCCGGGCGGCACCTCGACCCACCACGCCCGGGCCTCATCCGAGGAGAGCCCCTCCGGGTACGCATAGGTCTCACCGGCAGCGACGACGTCGCGAAAGACCGGGTAGAACGCCGGCCAGTCGGCATCAACGATGGGCCGGATCAGCACGCGAGCGTCAGGCCTCCGGCTGCGGGCGCATGTGCAGCCAGGGCCGGGTCAGCTCGAAGTGCCGGCCGGTCACCTCGTCGACCTCGATGGCGATGGTGTTGTACTTCGCGGTGTCGACCCACGGGCGCAGCGGCAGCTGCTCGATCTCGTCGACCTCGTGGCCCTCGAGCTGGCGGGCCCGGCCGCGGACGATGACGCTGACCGCCTCGTCCTCGCGGAAGTCGTCGATCTCGAAGGCCACGTCGGCGTTCATCGTCAGGCCGAGCAGCTTGCTGCCCTCGGCCGTGCGGAAGACCAGCCGCCGGCGGGCGTCGACGGCGTAGTTGATCGGCACGAGGTGCACCTCGTCGGCGAGGTGGAAGGCCAGCCGGCCGAACTCCTCCTCGTGGAGCATCGCCCAGCAGGTGTCCTCGGGGATGGCGGTGACGGGCGAGTGCTCGGACATGCGGCCTCCTGCACGGCGGGGTTTCCTGGGTCAAATCTAGTGGGGCACGGGCGGGCGAGGCACATCCGCGAGATCGTTCTCACCCGTGACGCTCCTGATCCTGCCCCCTATCCAGCCCGGGTGGGTAGCCTTCGCCGGGTGACTCGGGTCGAGGTGGTCGTCATCGGAGCGGGGCCGGGCGGTCTCGCGGTCGCCGCCGCCCTGAAGGGCCACGGCCGCAACCCACTCGTCGTCGACCGGGCTGACCGCGTCGGCAGCTCGTGGCGCCGCCACTACGACCGGCTGCACCTGCACACCCCCCGTCGCTGGTCAGGCCTGCCCGGCTACCCGATCCCGCGCCGCTTCGGCCGATGGGTGGCCCGGGACGACGTGGTCCGCTACCTCGAGGAGTATGCCTCCCACCACCGCCTCGAGCTGCGCCTCGGCTCGGGCGCGACCCGCGTCGACGCCGTCGCCCCGAGCACCGACGGAGCTCGCTGGGCCGTCCGGCTCGACGACGGCAGCACCGTCACGGCCGACCACGTCATCGCGGCGACCGGCTACAACCACACCCCGGTCGACCCCGCCTGGCCCGGCGTGGACGGCTTCGAGGGCGAGGTGGTGCTGGCCCGCGACTACCGCAACGGGCGGCCCTACGCCGGGCGAGACGTGCTGGTCGTGGGCAGCGGCAACACCGGCATGGAGATCGCCACCGACCTCGCCGACCACGGCGCCACGCGGGTCTGGCTGTCGGTGCGCACGCCGCCGCACATCCTGCCGCGGTCGCGACTGGGCTGGCCCGCGCAGGGCACCGGCATCCTCGTGCGCCGGCTGCCGCCCCGCCTGGTCGACCGGGTCGCCAAGGTGCTGGCGGTCGTGCAGGAGCCCGACCTCACCGAGTTCGGGATGCCGCGTGCCGGCACCGACCTCTACTCGCGGGTGCTGGTGGGCCGGGTGCCGGTGCAGGACGTCGGCATCGTCGACGCGATCCGCGCCCGGCGCGTGGAGCCGGTGGCGGCGGTGCAGTCCGTCGAGGGCGGCGAGGTCGTGCTCACCGACGGTGCACGCCTGCGCCCCTCCGTGGTCGTGGTGGCCACGGGATACCGGGCCGCCCTCGAGCCGCTCGTCGGCCACCTCGACGTGCTCGACGGCCGCGGCCTGCCTGTCGTGCACGGCGCCCACGAGCCCGCCGGCACACCGGGCCTGTGGTTCACGGGCTACACCAACCCGATCTCCGGCATGCTGCGCGAGCTGCGCATCGACGCCGAGCGGATCGCCACCGCGGTCAGTCGGGAAGGCGCTCGGTCTCGAGCGTGAAGCGGTGCGCCCGCAGCCGGTCGACGAGGGGGGCACCCAGCGCGGTCGCGGGCGTGAGCACACCGGCGGCATCCGGTAGCCGGTCGCCGTCCTCGACGAGGCTGAGCGCCGCCTCCCCGAGCATCACGGCGGTGCCGCTGTAGCCGGGGTCGTAGGGGGCGGCGACCTTGGTGCGGTAGCGCGCCCCGTTCGTCGCCTCGGCCGTGATGAGCATCGAGAACCGGCCCGACGCCATCGCCTCCTCGCTGGGCCCCTCTCCGGGGGCGGGGAGAACCAGGCCCAGCACCGAGCGCGTCGGGGAGAACGCGAGCCCGGCCATCGTCGCGCCGAGAGCTGCGGTGAACAGTCCCGCCGTGGCGGCACCGCGCGGCCCACCCCCGAAGTCCACGTGCTCGGAGTACCGGAAGCCCGCACCGTAGTCGAGCAGCGACGCCGAGCGGGCCACGATGCGGGTGTTGAACGACGCCATGAGGAAGGGACCGGTGAAGTGGCCCGTCCCGGCGTCGTGCTTGACGGGCGACGCTCTGGTCACCGTGTCGACGATGCCGCCGATGCCGGACCGCCGGTGCGGGCGCTCGCCCGACGGCCGGGGCGGTCGGCCGCCCTCGGCCAGGGCCCAGGGGTCGCTGACGATGCGCCGGGCGGCGGCGTCGGACCGCATCGCGTCGGCCTGCGTGGCGAGCGTGTCGATCGTGCCGCCGCTCGGGGAACCCTTGAAGCTGCGCACCGCCAGTCGGGTGCGGCCGAGCTCGGCGCCGTCGGCACGGGCCGCCTCGGCGGTGAGCAGCACACCGAGGTCGCTCGGGATCGAGTCGACGCCGCAGGCGTGGACGATGCGGGCGCCGGTGCGCTGGGCGGCCTCGTGGTTGGCGGCGATGCTGCGGTGCACGAACAGCACCTCGCCGGTGAGGTCGCAGTAGTGCGTCCCGGCCTCGGCGCACGCAGCGGCGAGCGGCACGCCGTACTTCACGTACGGCCCCACCGTGGTGACGACGACCCGGGCGCGGCTGGCGAGGTCGGTCAGGGCCGGCTCGTCGGTGGCGTCGACCACCAGCAGGGGCCAGCCCTCGGCGGCGGGCCCCAGGTCGTGGGCGACGTCCTGCAGCCGGGTCAGGGAGCGACCGGCCAGCGCGATGCGCACCCGGGGGTCGGCCTCGGCAGCGAGGTGCCGGGCGGTGAGCCGCCCGGCGAACCCGGTGGCGCCGAACAGGACGATGTCGAACTCTCGTGCGTCAGCGCTCATCCGCCCAGCCTAAAGGCCCGGGCACACGCCACCCGACTCCCGCCCCCACCACCGACCCCGTGGCCTCTTCGCCCGTCCGCACGGGCGAGTACCCGCGAGCCAGGGGGTTGCCCGCGCGGTCGCCGGGGCACCTGTCTGAGCGCCCGGCTGAGCGCCGGGCTCTGGTCCGGCTGCTGCAGTGGCGGCGGTCTGCGGTGCTGGCAGTGCCACCGCACCGCCCCTCGGGCAGACGAACCAGAGCCGGGCAGACGAACCAGAGCCGGGCAGACGAACCAGAGCCGGGCTCAGGGGACGACGACGACCTTGTGCGCCGTGCGGTCCGAGCGCAGGGCCTGCAGGGCGTTGCCGTAGTCCTCGAGCGCGAAGCGGTGCGTGATGAGGCCGTCGGTGCGTGCTCGGCCGCCGCGCAGAGCCGCGATCGCCGCCGGGAACGAGCTGATCTCGGCGAACGACCCCTTGATGGTCAGCTCGCGCCGGAACACGTCGTACGGGGAGACGGACACCCGGTCGTCCTCGTCCATCACCCCGTAGAAGACCGCCGTGCCGCCGTTGCGGGTCAGCGGCAGCAGCACCTCGGCCACGGCCGCGGCACCGGTGGCGTCGACCGTGAGGTCGAACCCGGCACCGCCGGACAGCTCGGTCAGCGCGCGCACGTCACCGGGCAGGTCGCTGCGGTCCATCACGAACGTGCGGTCGGCACCGAGCGCCCCGGCGAGCTCGAGCTTGAAGGCGGTCGGTGCCGCGACCGTCACCGATGCGACGCCCGCCGACCGCAGCAGCTGGGCGAGCAGGATGCCGGTCGGCCCGGCGCCGATGACGAGGGCGCTCGAGCCGTGCCGCGGAGCGATGACGTCAACGGCGTGCGTCGCGCACGAGGTGGGCTCGACGAACACGGCGGTGTCGATGTCCAGCCCCGCGACGGGGAAGACCTGCACGGCCGGCGCCACGAGGTAGTCGGCGAAGCCCCCCGGCAGGCTCGACCCGATGCCGGTGAGCCCGTCGCAGAGCAGCGGCCGGCCCTCGCGGCAGTAGGCGCACCGGCCACAGCTCGCGTTGGGGTTGACCGCGACGCGCTCGCCCACGGCCACACCGGCGAACGCCTCGACACCCCCCACCTCGTCGCCCAGGGCGTCGACCACCCCGACCACCTCGTGCCCGGGCACCATCGGGTAGACCGCCATGAACCGCCCGTCGTGCAGGTGCAGGTCGGTGCCGCAGACGCCGGTCTGGATGACGCGCACCCGCACCTCACCCGGGCCGGGCACGGGGGTCGGTACCTCCCGCACGCGGAACCGCCGTGGCGCGTCGTAGACCACCGCCCTCATCGCGCCGCCCCCGTACCCACCAGGGCCGCTCCGGTCAGCCGACCGTCGAGGGGTGAGCCGCCGCCACCAGCGCGTCGTAGCGCGCCCGGACCTCGGCGCCCGCCGCGGCGTCCCCGGGGTCGACCGTCACGTCGACGTCGACGTCCCAGCGCGGAGGAGCCTCGCCCCCGCCCAGGGCCCAGGCAGCCTGGCGAGCCGCACCGACGGCGACGTACTCGCCGGGGCTCGGCACCGCCACCGGCACCCCGAACAGGTCGGGCGCGATCTCCTGAACGGCGCTCGAGGCCGCGGCACCGCCGATGAGCAGCACCCGCTGCACCGGGCACCCCACGGCGCGCACGGCATCCACCGCGGCGGCGAGGTTGAGCAGCATGCCCTCGACCACGGCTCGGGCGAGGTTCTCGGGCGTCGCGTTCGAGCGGGTCAGCCCGTGCAGCGAGCCGGTGGCCGCCGGCAGGTTGGGGGTGCGCTCGCCGTCGAGGTAGGGGATCAGGGTCAGGCCGCCGGCCCCCGGCTCACCGGCCACGGCGAGCCGGTCCAGGCCGGCGTAGTCCGTGCCGAGCATGGCGGCGCCGGCCGTGAGCACGCGTGCCGCGTTCAGCGTGCAGACCAGTGGCAGGAACCCTCCCTCGGCGTCCGCGAACGACTGGACGCTGCCGGTGGGGTCGGCCGACGCCCTCGAGTTGCGCGCGAACGCCGTGCCGCTGGTGCCCAGCGAGACGACGACGTCGCCCGGGTCGAGGCCGAGGCCCAGGGCCGCGCCCATGTTGTCGCCGGTGCCCGCCGCGACCGCCAGGCCGGATGCCGTGTGGCCCACGACCTCCGCCGGCGCTGCCACGCGCGGCACGGCGAGCTCGGTGCCGGTGGCGAGGTGGAGCAGGTCGGGACGGTAGTCACGGGTGCCTGCGGACCAGTAGCCGGTGCCGGAGGCGTCTCCGCCGTCGGTCGTCCAGCCGTCCGGCGCCGTCGCACCGTCGGCTCGGATCCGGCCGGTGAGCCAGTCGTGGGGGAGCACGCAGGTGCGGGCCCTGGCGAGGTTGTCCGGCTCGGCGTCCCTCATCCAGCGCAGCTTGCTCACGGTGGTGGCGGCAACGGGCACCAGTCCGGTCGCGTCGGCCCAGGCCTGGGCACCCAGCTCGGCGACGAGGTCGGCGGCCGCCTGGGCCGAGCGGGTGTCGTTCCACAGCAACGCATCTCGCACGACCTCGCCGTGCTCGTCGAGCAGCACCATGCCGTGCTGCTGGCCGCCGACCGCGACGGCGGACACCCCGTCGAGGAGGCCGCCCCCACTCGCCTCCTGCCAGGCCGCCCACCAGTGGCGGGGGTCGACCTCGGTGCCGTCGGGGTGCGACGCACGCCCGGTGCGTACCACCTCACCGGTCTCGGTGTCGCAGACGACGACCTTGCAGGACTGGGTCGAGGTGTCGACCCCGGCGACGAGCAGACGATTCGGCATGTGGTCACTCTTTCAGCATTCGGCTCGGGCGGGCGGGCCGGTGCGCCGACCGGGCCGGTGTCGTCATCCGCCGGAGGGCCAACGGCGGGCGTGGCGATCGGCGGGCGAGACGCCCAGCGCTGGGCCCATTCAGCGCTGGGCGCCGCCCACCGGCCCGGCCCCGGCCGGACCGGTGGGCCCCGGGTCGCGGACCGCTCCGCGGCCGGCCCGGGTCAGTGCTGCTCGGCCAGGCTCCACATCGTCCACAGCTCGGTGCGCATCCGCCGCGGCTGGGACAGCGTGTAGAGCACCGCACCGGCGATGTCGGCGGGCTCCATGAACGGACCGAGCTCGGGGTCGCCGTCGCCGAAGCGCCCGTCGGCCGCCGCGAACGCCGTGTTGACCCCCGCGGGGGCGACCACCGTGGTGCGGATGCCCTCCCCGCGCAGCTCGCGGTCCATGGCGGTGCCCAGGTTGATCTGGGCTCCCTTGGTGGCCGCGTAGACGGCCTCCTTGCCGCCACCGATGAGCAGCCCGGCCACCGAGCCGATGACGACGATGTCGCCACCGTCACCCTGGGCGCGGAACTGCCGCACCGCGGCCCGAGCCAGCCAGATGGTGCCCTTGAGGTTGACGTCGATCATCAGGGCGATCTGCTCGGCGTCGACGTCGAGCAGGCCGCCGTAGAAACCGATGCCGGCGTTGGCCACGACCGAGTCGACCCGGCCGAACGCCGCGACACCGGCGGCGACCAGCGCGTCGCCGGTCTCCTCCAGGCGCACGTCGCCGGTGGCGAGCGCGACGCGGTCGGCGCCGAACTCCTCGAGCAGGGGGCGCACGGAATCCTCGCGGATGTCGCCGGCCACCACCTTGGCCCCGGCCTCCAGCGCCAGGCGGACGGTGGCCCCACCGATGCCGCCACCGGCACCGGTGACGACGACGACGGTGTCCTGCAGGCTGCGCGACGGCGCGCTCATCGGGATGCTCCTGTGTCGGGACGGGGTGGGCGGGTCACTTGACCGCACCCATGGACAGGCCGCGGACGAGCTGCTTCTGGGCGATCCACCCGGCCGCGATGACCGGGAGGACGGCGAGCGTGGCCGCCGCGGACAGCACGGCGAGGAACTGGCCGCGACCGTCGACGAAGCTGCCGAGGAACGGCGGCGTCGTGCGTGCCACGTTGCTGGTGAGCAGGGTGGCGAGGAAGTACTCGTTCCAGCTGAAGATGAAGGCGATCAGCGCGGCCGCCGCGACTCCGGGATAGACGATCGGCAGCACGACCCGCACGATCTCGCGGAACAGCCCGGCGCCGTCGACCCGCGCGGCCTCGACGATCTCGAAGGGCACTTCGAGGAAGAACGATCGCATCATCCAGACCGTGATGGCCAGGTTGATCGACAGGTAGACGGCGGCCAGGACCCAGATGTTGTCGAGCCCGCCGAGGTTCTTCAGGATCATGTAGATCGGCAGAATGATGGCGGCGACCGGCATGAACCGGGTGGAGATGAAGAACGACAGTGAGCCCTCGACGTTCTTGATCGGGCGCAGGCTGAGCGCGTAGGCGGCGGGGATGGCGAGCAGGACGCAGCCGATGGTGGCGGCGATCGAGGCCATGAACGAGTTCTGCAGGTAGGCCGACATCCCGCGGTCCAGGGCCAGCTGGTAGCCGTCGAGGGTCGGGGTGAAGAACAGCTTCGGGTTGATCGAGGACGCCACCGACTCGGGCTTGAAGCCGTTGAGGAACATCCAGAAGACCGGGAAGAAGAAGACCAGGACCAGCAGCCAGGTCGCGATGTTGATGATCGTGTTCTTGACGGTGGTGCTCATCGGCTGCCTCCAGCCATGAAGACCTTGAAGGTGGTCTTGAGTGCGATGGTGGCGACGATGATCGTCAGGATCACGGTGACCACGCCGTACGCCGCGGCCTCACCGACGTTGAGCCCGATGAAGGCTCGTTCGTACAGCAGGTAGGCCAGCGTCTTGGTGCCGCCGGTGCCCTTGGTGAGGATCGCGATCGGGTCGAACACCTGCAGGATGATGACCGAGCCCAGCAGGGTTCCGATCTCGACGTACATCCGCAGGTGCGGCAGGGTGATCCAGGTGAAGGTGCGCCAGGCACCGGCGCCGTCGACCTGCGCCGCCTCCAACGTCTCCTTCGACTGGCCCTGCAGGCCGGCCAGCAGGATCAGCATCATGAACGGGGTGAACATCCAGGTCAGCACGATGACCACGGTCGCCATCGGGTGCTCGGTGCTCCACGAGACCTTCGGCAGGCCCACCAGGTCGAAGGCCCAGTTGAGCATCCCGATGTTGGTGTCGAACATCGAGTACTTCCAGATGAGCGACGCGGCCGCGGGCATGATCAGGAACGGGGTGATCACCAGGGTGCGGGCGATGGCCCTCCCTGGCAGGTTGCGGTCGAGCAGCACGGCGAACAGCAGCCCGAGCAGCAGCGAGAGCACCACCGAGAAGGCGGTGATCAGCACCGTGGCGACGATCGAGGGCCACAGGGCACCCGAGGTCAGGGCCGCCTTGTAGTTGTCGAGGCCGGTGAACCCACGATCGGCCGGATACAACAGGTTCCAGTTCATCATCGAGAAACCGATGGTGAAGAGGAACGGGATCTGGGTCAGGACGAGGAGAAAGATGAATGCGGGCATCAGGAGCCCGCGGGCGGTCCAGGCTTGCTTTCGCTGGATCTTCTTCTTGGCCGGGTCGACCGGCGGCGCTTCGACTTTCGTGGCGGTGGTGGTCATTTTCTGCGTACCCCGGTTTCTCTACAGCGGGAATGGCGGGCCCTGACGGAGGGAGGCCGACCGGTCGCGTCACGGTCGCGTCCACCTCGAGGGTGTGGGTGTGGGGGCCGGCCGACCTGGCCGGCCCCCACACCGAGAGGGAGCTGAGGGTCAGCTCTTGTGCGGGTCGCCGCCCTTCTGGGCGATTCCCTGGCACTTGGTGAGCGCGTCGTCGACCGAGGTGCGGTTGGCGATGTAGTCGGCGACGAGCTGTGCGCACTGGTTGCCGACGTCCTGGAACTCGGGGATCGAGACGTACTGGATGCCGACCCACGGCTGCGGGTTCACGCCCGGCTGCTTCGGGTTGACGCCACTCATCACGTCGAGGGTGATCGGCGCGTAGGCGGCAGCGGCTTCCTTGTACTGCGGGATCTCGTAGGTCGAGGTGCGCGAGCCCGGCGGGACGTTGCTCCAGCCGATCTTCTCACCGACGAGCTTGATGTACTCCTTGCTCGTGGCCCACTTGACGAACTTGATCGCGGCGTCCTGGTTCTTCGTGGACTTCGGGACCGCGAGGTTCCAGCTCCACAGCCAGCCCGACTCGGCGGTCTTGTTCACCGGCATGTGGGCGTAGCCCATCTTGCCCTTGACCGGGGAGTCAGCAGCCTCGAGCATCGAGGCGGCGACGGACGCGTCGGCCCACATCGCCGACTTGCCCTCCTTGAGGGAGGTCAGGCACTCGTTGAAGCTGTACGACACCGGGTCTGCCTCACCGGACTCGTCGAGCATGGTCTTGTAGAAGGTCACGGCCTCCTTCCACTCCGGGGAGCTCACCGTGGCGTTCCAGTCCATGTCGTACCAGTTGCCGCCGAACGTCTGCACGACGGTGGTGAGCGGCGCGAACAGGTCGCCCCAGCCGGGCTTGCCGCGCATGCAGATGCCCGACATGTCGGCGGTCTTGACCTTCTTGGCGGCGTCGGCGACCTGCTGCCAGGTCGGGTTCGTCGGCATCGTGACGCCGGCCTTGTCCAGGACCTCCTTGTTGTACATGAGGATCGAGGACTCGCCGTAGAACGGCACCGCGTACTGCTTGCCGTCGTTGGTGAGCGCGACGCGCACCGGCGGGAGGAGGTCGTTGACGTCGTAGGCCGCGTCGGACGCGAGAGGCTCGGTGAGGTCGACCAGCCAGCCGTTGGCGCCCCACTGCGGGGTCTCGTAGGCGCCGATGGTGACGATGTCGTACTGGCCGGCTCCGCTGGCCACGTCGGCGGTGACCGCGCTGCGCAGGTCGCCCTCCTCCATGACCTGGAAGTTGACCTTCGTGCCGGGGTTGGCGGTCTCGTACTCGGTCTTGAGCTGCTCCATGTCCTTCATCTGGCCGTTGTTCACGGTGGCCAGGTTGAGGGTGACGTTGCCACCGGACGCGGCGCTGCCGTTGTCGGACGACCCGCCGCCGGCACCGGAACACGCGGTGAGCACGAGGGCGGAGGAGAGCGCGAAGACACCTAGGGTCAACGTGCGCTTGCTGGAAAGCATCCTAACTCCTTTGGTAGGGGCACTTCTAAACGTCCGGCGCGGCTGAAGGAATGACGAAGAATTGGATTCCTGGAGTGGTGGATTAGGTGTCGGCCTTCGCTGCGAGGAACTCCTGCAAAGGTAGGACCGCCGTGAAACGAGCGACAAGGGCGCCTACGCGCTGCTGTCGGTACTATTATTCCGAGCACGGACGGCGCGGTCCGAGGCCAGGCAGCCTGGAGCCGTTACCGGACCGTGACATTTCGTCGGCAGGCCGAGCGGCCGGAGGGCGCGTCATGACGGATTTGTATCGATCAACGCAACCCGTGCGCGAGGTGGAGCCCTCTCGAGCCGACCTCGAGCAGGTGAGCCCCTATGCCGCGAGCATCCCTCGGCGGGAGGTCATCCCTCAGCACCCGCAGCACTCGGTGCGGGCCATGATGCATGACTTCCCGAGCGAGATCTGTGGGTGGAACGCCCACCCCGAGTACGAGATCCACCTCATCACCAAGACGCACGGCAGCTTCATCGCCGGCGACCACATCGGCACCTTCGGTCCCGGGCACCTGAGCCTGATCGGCCCCAACCTGCCGCACGACTGGGTGAGCGACCTCGAGCCGGACCAGGTGGCCGTCGACCGCGACGCCGTCATCCAGTTCACCGACGGCTGGATCCGCCAGTGCATGCAGCTGATGCCCGAGCTGCAGCAGCTCGACGGGGTGCTCAAGCACTCCACGCGAGGGCTGGTGTTCTCCGGTGCCACTGCCTGGCGGGGCGCCGACCAGGTGCTCTCGGTGCTCGGTGCCTCCGGCCCAGAACGGGTCGGTCACCTGTTCAAGCTGCTCGGCCTGATGGCCAACGCCCCCGAGGGTGAGTGGGAGACCGTGGCCAGCGAGTGGATGGGCAGCCCCGACGACGACGGCGCGCGCAGCGCGGGCGAGGCCGGCCTGAACTACATCTTCTCCAACCTCACCGGCGACATCCGGCTCACCACGGCGGCCCGCCTGGCCTACATGTCCGAGCCGAGCTTCTCCAAGTACTTCAAGCGGGCCACCGGCCTGACGTTCAGCAACATGGTCAAGAAGCTGCGGGTGGCGCACGCGCGCCGGCTGCTCGACTCCACCGGCCACCCCGTCACCCGGGTGGCCTCGCTGAGCGGCTACCACAACATGGCCAACTTCAACCGCCAGTTCCTCGCCGAGGTGGGCTGCACGCCCTCGGCCTACCGGCGCATGGAGTCGTCGATGAAGCCGCCGAACGAGGTGCTCAGCCTGGGTCTGAAGGCGGCCCGGGCCGGCGAGCAGACACCCCTGGTCCGGTAGCGCTCAGGCCAGCAGGTCGTCCAGCGTCGGGTGCACACCCCGCCCGACCAGCGAGCGCCGCCAGGTGAGGTACTCCTGCAGGAAGGTGTCGTCGTCGGCGAGGTCGCCGAACAGCACGCCGATCCGCACGAACGCCTCGGGGTCGGGGTCGGCGGCCGCCGCGGTCATCTCTGCCGCGTGCACGTCATCCGGCACCTCGGGGGGAGCGATCTCGCCCGTGCCGATGAGCGCCCAGTAGTGCGCCCAGGCGGCGACCATCGCCGAGCCCAGCCGGATGGGGCGCCCCGCCTCGCGGTTCTCGCGGATCGCCGGCAGGGTGAAGGTCGGCATCCGGTTCGAGCCGTCGGTGGCCAGGCGCACCAGCGTGTCGCGCATCCGCGGGTTGCTGAACCGCTCGATCAGCGTGGCCAGGTAGCCCTCGAGGTCGATGCCGGGCAGCTCGCCGAGCGTCGGCGCGGCCTCGTCGGCCATGTAGCGCTCGAGGTAGGTGCGCAGTCGGTCATCCCCGAGCGCCTCGTCGACGAGCACGTAGCCGAGCGGGGCGCCGAAGTAGGCGATCGCCTGGTGGCTCGCGTTGAGCAGTCGCAGCTTCATCAGCTCGTAGGGGCGCACGTCGTCGACGAACTGCACGTCGACCGACTCCAGCGCCGGCCTCCCGGTCGGGAAGTGGTCCTCGACGATCCACTGGGTGAACGGCTCGGCCGGCACCGGCCAGGCGTCCTCGATGCCGAACTCGCGGTGCACGGCCTCGCGGTCGGCATCCGTGGTCGACGGGGTGATCCGGTCGACCATGCAGTTCGGGAAGCTGACCGAGGTGTCGATCCAGGTGGCGAGCTCGGGGTCGGTCAGCCGGGCGAACCCGACGACCGCCTGGCGGGCGTAGTCGCCGTTGCCCTGGAGGTTGTCGCAGGACAGCACGGTGAACGGGGCGACACCGGCGTCCCGGCGCCGGCGCAGCCCCTCGACGATGTACGCGAAGGCGGTGCGGGGGTCCTCGGGGTGGGCCAGGTCGTGCACGACCGCCGGGTTGTCGCCGTCGAACTCGCCGGTGCCGGGGTTCTTCAGGTAGCCGCCCTCGGTGACGGTGAGGCTGACGATCCGTACCGCCGGGTCGTCGAGCCGCCGGTGCACGGCCGCCGCGTCGTCGGGACCGTAGAGGTACTCCAGCACCGAGCCCACGACCCGGGGCTCGAGGGAGCCGTCCGGGTGCCGCACCACCAGGGTGAACAGGCAGTCCTGGGCGCGCATGACGTCGCGCATCGCGGCGTCGTGCTCGAGCACGCCGACACCGCAGATGCCCCAGTCCAGCCCCTGGCCGCCCTCCATCAGCCGGTCGAGGTACATCGCGACGTGCGAGCGGTGGAAGTTGCCGAAGCCGAAGTGCACGATCCCGACGCTCGCCGCCTGCCGGTCGTACGTCGGCGTGGAGGCCGACAGGGTGGGCAGGGCTGCGGACGAGAGAGCAGTCATCGGGGCAGGTCCTTTCGCGTCGTTGCGGTCACGGACTTCTCACTTGCCATCGAACCAACATCCCGCGACGGCGCCAACGCCAGACCCGGTGGGCGAGGGAAAAGGATCGGTGCCGGGCCGGATTGCATCGACCGCGCGGTGGCAGACCGTGACGACATCGTTATGTCCGTGCGGTCACCAAGATGCCCGAAGTGGTTGCGGCGCAACTCGGGCATGCCTAAGTTGTTAACCGCAACATACGGCGCCACGGTTCCAGCCTTGCCGGGTCGCCGTTCCTCGCAACGTCGAGGAGTCGACCTCAGAAAGGAACCAACGCATGTCCACGAGGTACCTCAAGTCGATGGCAGTGATCAGCGCATGTGCTCTCGCGCTGGTCGGGTGCGGAAGCGACTCGCCCGACACGGCCGCCACGGACGCCAGTGCCAGCCCCAGCGCCGCAAAGGGGAAGGTCGGCGTCATTCTTCCGGACTCCGCGTCGTCCGCGCGTTGGGAGACGGCCGACCGCCAGTTCCTCGGCGAGGCCTTCAAGGCGGCCGGGGTGGAGGCAGACATCCAGAACGCCGGCGGCGACAAGGCCAAGTTCCAGACCATCGCTGACGGCATGATCTCCTCGGGGGTCAAGGCACTGCTCATCGTCAACCTCGACTCGGAGACCGGCGCCGCCGTGATCTCCAAGGCCAGCCAGGCCGGCATCCCCACCATCGACTACGACCGGCTCACCCTGGGTGGCAAGGCCCCGTACTACGTCTCCTTCGACAACGTCGCGGTCGGCACGGCCATCGGTGACGGTCTCGTGAAGTGCCTCAAGGACGGCGGCAAGACCTCGGGGCCGGTCGTGATGCTCAACGGGTCCCCGACCGACAACAACGCCACGCTCTTCCGCGAGGGCTATGAGAAGGCGATCACCGGAGCCGGTTACACGGTCGTCGAGGAGCAGGCCGTCCCCGACTGGGACAACACCAAGGCCGGCACGATCTTCGAGCAGATGTTCACCAAGACCGGTGGCAAGTTCGAAGGGGTGGCCGCGGCCAACGACGGCCTCGGTGGCGCCGCGATCTCCGTCCTCGAACGCAACAAGCTCGCCGGCACGGTGCCGGTCACCGGGCAGGACGCGACCGACGAGGGTCTGCAGCGCGTGCTCCTCGGGACGCAGTGCATGACCGTCTACAAGGCCATCAAGAAGGAGGCCGACGCGGCAGCGGCCCTGGCGATCAAGCTGGCCTCCGGTGACAAGGCGGGCGCCGACGCACTGGCGACCAGCACCGTCGACGACACCCAGACGGGCCAGAAGGTCCCGTCCGTCCTGCTCGAGCCCCAGGCGATCTTCAAGGACTCGGTGAAGGACGTCGTCGCGGACGGCTTCACCACGGCCGAGAAGCTCTGCACCACTCCCGAGCTCAAGGCGGCCTGCACCGAGGCCGGCGTCTCCTAGGCCAGCGTCCGTGATCGGGGCGCCGGGCCGGACAGGCCCGGCGCCCCCCCGCGCCACCACCGCGAAGTACCGTCCAGGGAGGCACCATGCCGAGCAGTGAACAGCCACAGCCGTTGTTGAGCCTTCGGGGGGTCTCCAAGACCTTCGGGGCGGTCCAGGTCCTCCATGACGTGGACTTCGACGTCTACCCGGGCCAGGTCACCGCGCTCGTCGGTGACAACGGGGCGGGCAAGTCGACGCTCATCAAGGGCGTCGCGGGCATCTACGGGTTCGACTCGGGCACCTACACCTTCGAGGGCTCGCCGGTCGAGGTGTCCAGCCCCAAGCAGGCCAACGCGCTCGGCATCGAGGTCGTCTACCAGGACCTCGCGCTGTGCGACAACCTCGACGTGGTCCACAACATGTTCCTCGGACGAGAGATCAAGCGTGGGCCGACCCTGGACGAGACCACCATGGAGCAACGGGCCACCGAGACGCTCGCCGGCCTGTCGGTGCGAACCCTGAAGTCGGTCCGCACGGCTGTCGCCAGCCTCTCCGGCGGGCAGCGCCAGACCGTCGCGATCGCTCGCGCGGTGCTCTGGAACAGCAAGGTCGTCATCCTCGACGAGCCGACCGCGGCGCTCGGTGTCGCCCAGACCGAGCAGGTGCTCAACCTCGTGCGCCGCCTGGCCGACCGAGGGCTGGGCGTCGTCCTGATCTCCCACAACATGAACGACGTCTTCCAGGTCGCCGACCGAATCGCGACCCTGTACCTCGGCCGCATGGCGGCGCAGGTCAGCGCCGCCGACATCACGCGCTCGCAGGCGGTCGAGCTCATCACCACGGGGCGCAGCGGGGACTTCGGCCTGCAACCCAGCACCGTTGAGGAGGTCATCGTATGAGCACCACCGTGGCCGCGCCGGACGCCCAGACCCCCCCGCTGGACCAGCCCTCCGTCGGCGGCGCCCTGCGCGCCTACGTGGCGAAGGTCCGCGGCGGCGACGTCGGCAACCTGCCCGCGATCCTGGGTTTCCTCGTGCTCGTCATCTTCTTCTCGGTGATGCGGCCCGACACCTTCGCGACGGCGCTCAACGCCGCCAACCTCATCAACCAGAGCGCCGCGGTCATCTTCATCGCCATGGGCCTGGTGTTCGTCCTGCTGCTCGGGGAGATCGACCTGTCGGCAGGCTTCGCGGCGGGGACCTCGGCTGCCGTGCTGGCCGTGCTGCTCACCGACCGCGGAGTGGCCTGGCCGCTGGCGGTGGTGGGGTGCCTGCTCACCGGAGCCTTCATCGGCATCACGATCGGTCTCCTCGTGGCGAAGCTGGGGATCCCGTCCTTCGTCGTGACGTTGGCGGCCTTCCTCGGGCTGCAAGGGGCGATGCTCTACATCATCGGCGAGGGGGGCACCATCCCGGTGCGTGACGAGTCGCTGTTGAAGATCATGAACAGCAACCTCAGCCCGGCGATGGGCTGGGTCCTCGTCGTGCTCATCGTGAGCGGGGTCGCCGCCCGTGACGTGCTCGTGGCACGCCGGCGGCGGTCAGCGGGGCTGCCCGCGGCATCCTCGGCGATCATCGCCGCCAAGGTGGGCGCGCTCGGGCTGCTGCTGTCCGTCGCGACCTACCTGCTGAACCAGGAGCGCAGCGTCAACCCCGACCTGGTGTCCCTCAAGGGAATACCGCTCATCGTGCCGATCGCGTTGGTGTTCCTCGTCGGCCTGTCCTTCGTGCTCGGTGCCACGGCGTTCGGGCGGCACATCTACGCAGTGGGCGGCAACGCCGAGGCCGCGCGGCGCTCGGGGATCAACGTGCCCTGGGTGCGGATCACCTGCTTCATCATCTGCTCCACCATGGCGGCCGTCGCCGGCATCCTCTTCGCCTCTCGAGACAACTCCGTCTCGCCGACCACCGGTGGCTCGACCACGCTGCTGCTGGCCGTGGGGGCTGCCGTCATCGGTGGCACCTCCCTGTTCGGCGGGAAGGGCAAGGTGCGCGACGCCATCATCGGCGGCCTCGTGGTCGCGGTCATCGCCAACGGACTGCCGCTCATCACCTCCGGCTCGGCCGTCCAGTACGTCGTGACCGCCCTCGTGCTGCTGCTCGCAGCCGTCGTCGACGCGCTCTCCCGCCGTCGGGCCACCACCAGCGGTCGAGCCTGATCCGCCCCGATGACCGCACCGGCTCGGTCGTCGCGCGGGGCCAGGACAGAGGACGTCCGTCGCCGCAACCTGTCCACCGTCCTGCGGTACGTGCACGTGCACGGGGCCACCGCGCGAAGCCGCCTCACGTCCGACCTCGGGCTCAACCGCAGCACGATCGGGGACCTCACCGGTGAGCTCGTCAGCGCCCACCTCGTCCGCGAGGTGGCCGGCCGGCCGGAGCGACGCTCCACCGGCCCCGCGAGCAGTGGTGGCCGGCCGTCGTTCCTCGTCATGCCGGAGTCCGAGGGGGTCCAGGTCCTCGCCGTCGAGATCGGCACGACGCACCTCACGGTCGCCCGCGTCGGGCTCGGCGGAACGGTGCTCGCCCGTCGCGACCGGGCCCACCGGCGCGGGGCCCGCGCACGCGGGATCGTCTCGGCCGTCGCACGGGCCGGGCGTGAGCTGCTCGACGAGATCGGCGACGACGTCGGCGTGGCAGGTGTGGGAGTCTCCGTCCCGGGCACCGTCCGCCGCCTCGACGGTGCCGTGCGCCTCGCGCCCAACCTGGGGTGGCGCGACATGCCTCTGGGCTCGGTGCTCGCCGAAGCCCTCCGGCTGCCGGTCGCGGTCGGCAACGACGCCAACCTCGGGATGCTCGCGGAGCACGTGCGGGGCGCGGCGGCCGGGGTCCAGGATGCGGTGTACCTCGCCGGGCACTCCGGGATCGGTGCCGGCATCCTGGCTGGAGGCTCCCTGCTCGGCGGAATGGCCGGCTACGCCGGGGAGGTCGGCCACATCGTGGTCGACGCGCAGGGCCGGGCCTGCCACTGCGGCTCCCGAGGCTGCTGGGAGACCCGGTGCGGCCAGGAACGGCTCTTCGAGCTGGCCGGCCGGCCTCCCGGCAGCGGCCTGGCCGGCGTCCACCGGGTGGCGACCGACGCCGAGGCGGGCGACGAGGTCGCGCTCCGCGCACTCCAGGAGGTGGCCGGCTGGCTCGGGCGCGGCACGGCCATCCTCGTCAACGTGCTCAACCCGGAGGTCGTCATCATGGGCGGTGCGCTGGAAGCGGTGCACCGGGTGGCCGGCCCCACCGTGCAGGCGGCCTTCGAGGCCGCGACGCTGGCCGCACTGCTCGAGCAGGTCCGCATCGTGCCCCCCGTGCTCGGACCGGACTCCAGCCTCATCGGTGCGGCGGAGCTCGCCTTCGAGGCCCTGCTCTCCGAGCCGCTCCTCACCCTCCCGAGGCCTCGCCGGGCCTGAGCACTGCAGGCTCAGCCGGTGAGGAAGGCCGGCCTCCGGACGGGCCCACGGCTGACGGCGTCCGGTCGGGCGCGGTCAGAGGAAACTGGCAGGCGCCGACAGCACTCCTGCCAGCTCGAGCAGGGCGGCTCCGGTGGCCCCCATGGCGGCGTCCGTCCCTGCCGCCACCACGTCGGGTGGTCGCCAGACGGCCGACAGCACCCGGGTACGCAGGTGCTCCTCAAGGCCCGGGCGCAGCACGTCGGCGAGCTGCCCCAGGTGCCCGCCGAGCACGACGGTCGGGATGTCGAGGACGTTGACGACTCCCGAAAGGGTGACACCCAGCGCCCACGCCGTCTGGTCGATCGCCCGAGTGGCCGGCTCGTCCCCGGCCCGGAACCGCGTCCCGACGAGGGACGCAGGGGCCGTGGTCGGGAGCCCGGCCCGCACGAGGATCGCGTCGCGACCGGCATACCGCTCGAGGCACCCCGTCGAGCCGCACGGGCAGGCCGGCCCGGCCGGGTCGACGGTGACGTGGCCGATCTCACCGGCCCACCCGTGCGTGCCGCCGACGACCCGTCCATCGAGGATGATCGCTCCGCCGATCCCGATGTCGCCCGAGAGGTAGACGAAGTCACGCCACGGACCTGGGCGCCCAGGGGCAGCCTCGGCCACGGCGTGCGCGGCGAGGTCGGCCTCGTTTCCGACCCGTACGACTTCGCCCCCTGTTCGCTCCGGGGCGAGGTGATCCGCGACGGTCACGTTCGACCACCCCAGGTTCGGCGCGGTCAGGAGCCGGCCGGACGTCCCTGACACCAGGCCCGGCAGGGCCAGACCGGTTCCGACGAGGCGCCGCCCCGGTGGCACGCGCGCGAGGACACCCGCGCTGAGCTCGGCGAGGCGTCGCAGGACGGCACCGGGGTGGGAGCCGACCCAGTTCCCCTCCTCCAGCGACTCCACGACGACCTCACCCCGCAGGTTCAGCACCCGTGCGGTCAGCTGTCCGGTGCCGACCTGCAGGCCGAGCGCGACGACGCGGTCCCCCGGCACCAGAGGCGTGCCCGGGCGCCCGCGCCCGGAGCCGTTGACGGGTCGAAGCTCGGCCAGGACTCCACCCGCCACGAGGTCATCGACGAGCCGGGAGACGGTTGAGCGGGTCAGCGTGGTGGCCGACGCCACTCCTGCTCGCGAGAGCGGGCCCGGGGCCGCGCAGACCGTCCGCGCGACGAGCGCCAGGTTCGCCTCTCTGACACCCGACTGCGCAGCTCGTCCGCCGGCCGGCCGGGCGGGCGAGACCGGCGACCGGAGGTCGGTGTCGGTGGCACGTCCGGTCATCGTCACCCCTTGACTGTAACCGAGCGAAGGCGTTATGTTGTGTAACACAACAAAAACATCGAGGAGATCACCGTGGTGCGACAGCCAACCCCTGAGGACAAGTTCTCGTTCGGCCTGTGGACCGTCGGGTGGACCGGCACCGACCCGTTCGGTGGGCCGTCCCGGCCGGCTCTTGACCCGTGGGAGTACGCGGATCGGCTGGGTTCGCTGGGGGCGTGGGGAATCACCTTCCACGACAACGACGTCTACCCGTTCGACGCCGACGAGGCCACGCGCACCCAGCGCCTCGGGCGGCTGCGGCAGGCCTGCGACAGCGCCGGCCTGGTGATCGAGATGGTCACCACCAACACGTTCAGCCACCCGGTGTTCAAGGACGGCGGGCTGACCTCGAACGACCGGTCGGTGCGCCGGTTCGGGCTGCGCAAGGTGCTGACCGCGGTCGACGTCGCCGCCGAGGTCGGCGCCTCCACGTTCGTGATGTGGGGCGGGCGTGAGGGTTCGGAGTACGACGGCAGCAAGGACCTGTTCTCCGCGTTCGAGCGGTACAAGGAGGGCCTGGACACCGTCGCCGGCTACATCAAGGACAAGGGCTACGACCTGCGGATCGCCTTGGAGCCCAAGCCGAACGAGCCGCGCGGTGACATCTTCTTGCCCACTGCGGGCCATGCGATGGCCCTGATCGCCGAGCTCGAGCACGGCGACATCGTCGGGCTGAACCCGGAGACCGGGCACGAGCAGATGGCCAACCTCAACTACACCCACCAGCTGGCCCAGGCGCTGTGGGCGGGCAAGCTGTTCCACATCGACCTCAACGGCCAGCGCGGCCTGAAGTACGACCAGGACCTGGTGTTCGGGCACGGCGACCTGCTCTCGGCGTTCTTCACCGTCGACCTGCTCGAGAACGGGTTCGCCGGCAACCCCGACGCCCCGCGCTACGAGGGGCCGCGGCACTTCGACTACAAGCCCTCGCGTACCGAGCACATGGAGGGCGTCTGGGAGTCGGCCAAGGCCTGCATGAGCACCTACCTGCTGCTGGCCGACAAGGCCCGGGCCTTCCGGGCCGACCCCCAGGTGACCGAGGCACTGGAGTACTCCGGCGTCACCACCCTCGCCCAGCCCACCCTGGATGCCGGTGAGTCGCTCGCCGACTTCCTCGCCACCGACGACGGGTTCGACCCCGAGAAGGCCGCGGAGCGCGACTACGGCTTCGTGCGCCTGAACCAGCTCGCCCTCGAACACCTCATCGGCTGAGCACCTGACCGCAGCGTCGTCCGGCCGGGGCCACCTCGCATAGCATCGCGAGGTGGCCCCGACTGATACCTCGCGCTGCTCCGCCGCGTCCCTGCGCCGGGGTGACCCCCAGGCCGGCACCGCCCCCGTCGCGTCGCGCTGGTTGCTCATCGAGCACCAGGGCCCGTGGGCCAAGAAGCCGACCGAGACCCAGCCGATGTTCGGCGCGGTCGGCGCCGAGGTCGACGCCCGGGCCGCGTCCTTCGGCGGCAAGGTGCTGCTGGTGCGCCGGCCCGGCCGCCGTGCGCCGGGTGCGGAGGAGCAGCACTGGTTCGCGGTCGACACGGTGCGCCGCACGTGGATTCGCGGCACCTGGCGAACCTCGGCCGACCTGCTCGAGGCGGCCCGCGCCCTGGGCGCCGCTCTCTCGGCCAGCCACGAGGAGGCCCAGCCGATGGTGCTCGTGTGCACACACGGCATCCGCGACGCCTGCTGCGCCGTGCGCGGCCGCCCCATCGTCAACGCCCTCGCGCGGGCCTTCCCCGACCAGGTCTGGGAGACCACCCACCTGGGCGGCCACCGGTTCGCCGGCACGCTGCTCACGCTTCCCGACGGCGTCTGCTTCGGCCGGCTCGACCCGGCATCGGCGGCCGCGGTGGTCGGCGCCCACCGGCAGGGCCGCACCGACCCGGCACACCTGCGCGGGACCACTCGCTGGGAGCCGGCCGTGCAGGCGGCGCTCGTCGCGGCGCTCGACGCGCTCGGCCCGGCATCCGCCGACGACGTGGTGCCCGGGGTCGTCGAGGTCGACGGCGACCGCACGACGGTCGAGGTGCTCGGTCGCGCGCCCCTACCTGAGCTGACCGTCGTCGACGTCGTCACCGAGGCGCTGCCCGATGCCGCGCTGAGCTGCGGCGACAAGCCCAAGGCGCACGTCGCGCAGCGTGCCGTCGTGCGTGCCTAGGTTCCGCCGCCGCGGCCGGGGTGCCAGCATGGGGCGATGAGCGCGACGGAGCGGTACCGCGAAGCACGTGACCTGCTGATCTCCCTGCGAGGCCGCCACGACGAGGCGCTCGAGCGGTTCGACTGGCCCGACGTGGGTGAGCAGTTCAACTGGGCGGTCGACTGGTTCGACGCCATCGCCCGAGGCAACGACGCACCGGCGCTGGTCGTGGTGGCCGAGGACGGCTCGACCGAGGAGGTCAGCTTCGACGCGATGGCGGCGCGCTCGGACCGCGTGGGGCGGTGGCTGCTCGGGCTGGGCGTGGGACGCGGCGACCCGGTGCTGCTCATGCTCGGCAACCGGGTCGAGCTGTGGGACGTGATGCTCGCGGTGATGAAGATCGGCGCGGTCATCGTGCCGACGGCCACCGCCGCCGGGTCCGCAGACCTGGCCGACCGGGTGGCCCGCAGCGGGGCGCGCGCCGTCGTCACCACCCCCGACCAGACGGCGAAGTTCGCCGAGCTCGGCGCCGACCTGGTGCGGGTCAGCGTGGGCGCCACCGACGGCTGGGCCGACCTGGCCGACGCGTATGCCGTCGACGTCGAGCCGCTGCCCCACCCCGGCACCGCGCCGGGCGACCCCTTGCTGCTCTACTTCACGTCCGGCACGACCGCCCGCCCCAAGCTCGTGCAGCACACCCAGGTGTCGTACCCGGTCGGCCACCTCTCGACGGTCCACTGGCTGGGCCTGCGCCCGGGTGACCGGCACCTCAACCTGTCCAGCCCGGGCTGGGCCAAGCACGCGTGGTCGTGCTTCTTCGCCCCCTGGATCGCGGAGTCGACCGTCGTCGTGCTGTCCTACGCGCGGTTCGACGCCACGCTCCTGCTCGACGTGCTGCGCGAGCAGGAGGTGACCAGCTTCTGCGCACCACCGACGGTGTGGCGCATGCTGATCAACGCCGACCTGTCCGGTGGGCCGGGCGTGCTGCGCGAGGTGGTCGGGGCGGGCGAGCCGCTCAACCCCGAGGTCATCGAGCAGGTGCGCCGCGCCTGGGGGCTCGACCTGCGCGACGGCTACGGCCAGACCGAGATGACCGCCGCGATCGGCAACGCCCCCGAGGAGCGGTTGAAGCCCGGCTCGATGGGCCGGCCGCTGCCCGGGCTGCCGGTGGTGCTGGTCGACCCGCTCACCGGCGCGCTGGTCGAGGGCCCCGGTGAGGGCGAGCTGTGCCTCGACGTCTCGGTGCACCCGCTGCCCCTGATGTCCGGCTACGCGGGTGATGCTGCGCGCAACGACGAGGCGCTGGCCGGCGGCTGGTACCACACCGGTGACGTGGCGACCCGCGACGACGACGGCTACATCACCTACGTCGGGCGCACCGACGACGTCTTCAAGTCCAGTGACTACAAGATCAGCCCCTTCGAGGTCGAGTCGGTGCTCATCGAGCACCCCGCGGTCGCCGAGGCGGCGGTGGTGCCGGCGCCGGATGCCGTGCGCCTGGCGGTGACGAAGGCGTACGTCGTGCTCGCCCCCGGTCACGAGCCCTCGGAGGAGACGGCGCGCTCCATCCTCAAGTACGCCCGCGAGCACCTGCAGCCGTGGCAGCGGGTGCGCCGGCTGGAGTTCTCGGAGCTGCCCAAGACCATCTCGGGCAAGATCCGCCGGGTCGAGCTGCGGGCCCGCGAGGAGGAGCTGGCCGGTCAGGGGGTGCCCGAGGGCACCGAGTGGCGCGACGACATGTTCCCCGACCTGAAGTCCTGACGCCGCGGGCGCACCCGTCGCCCGACCGGGTTCCGGATGCCGTTCGCCGCTTGCCCGGCTCGGGTCGTTGCTCCCGATGTGTGCGCTTGCTCCGGATGCGCGCTGCTGCAGCACCACCCATCCGAAGTAGTGACCCGAGCCGGGAGTAGTGACCCGAGCCGGGAGCAAGGACTCGCCCCGGGGCGCAGTGGCCCGACCGCCGTGCCGGATGCCTCGCCCGAGGCTTCCTGAAGGGCCAGCCGGGCCTGTGGATGAGCGCGACTGCGGATGCAGCCGACGTGCCATCGTGGCGGGATGCTCGGTCCTGACGCCCCGGCGCCGTTCGACCCCTCGGTCCTGCGGCACTACTCGGTGCTGCGCCGTTGTGGGGTCGATCCCCAACGCGCCCCCGGCTGGCACCGAGTTCGCCGCGGCGTCTGGATGCCGGCCACCGCCTGGGCCGTGCTGACGCCGGAGCAGCGACACGCAGCCCTCGTCCATGCGACGGCGATGGTCTGTGACGAGGACCCGGCTCAGGTCTTCGCCCTCGAGTCCGCCGCGGCCGTGTGGGGGCTTCCACGGGTGGAGGACTGGCCCGCGCGCACGCGCACGCTGGTGACGTCCGGCCGGCCGCGAGGCTCCAGCGGGGTGCGCCCGTTCGTCGCGGCTCCTGCCGAGCCGGTGCTGCTGAACGGCGTGCGGGTCACGGGCGTGGCTCGCACCGTGGTCGACCTGGCCCGCACGGGCAGCCTCGGGTCCGCGGTCGCTGCCGCCGACCACGCCCTGCGCCATGGGCTGTGCTCCGCTGCCGACCTCCGGGCCGAGGCGGATGCCGTGCCGGCTCGGGTGCGGGGGCGGCCGGCGGCCACCCTGGTGGCCGAGCTCGCGGACGGTGACTCGATGTCGGTCGGCGAGAGCCTGTCGAGGGTACAGATGTTCCGCCTGGGCCTGCCACGACCGCGGCTGCAGGTCGAGCACATCGACGGGCTGGGCAGCATCGGCTTCGTGGACTTCGACTGGGACGGTGTCGTCGGTGAGTTCGACGGCAAGGTGAAGTACCGGGTGCCGCCTGACGCCGACCCGCAGGAGGCCGCGGAGATCCTGTGGCGGGAGAAGAAGCGCGAGGACCGGCTACGGGTGGGGTCCCGGGTCGCGAGGTGGACGTGGGAGGTCGCACTCGACCGCGACCGCCTCGGACAGGCGCTCGCGAGCCGCGGCATCCGCCCCGTACCGCGCGCCTCGTGGTTCGACCTCGGAGCGACCAGGGGCGCGTGAGGCGGCCACCGCCCACCGCAGCACTCACGACGGAGCGTCCGTGCGGGAGCAGCCAGCCGGCAGCGTCCGTGCCGGAGCAGCCAGCCGGCAGCGTCCATGCCGGAGCAGCCAGCCGGCAGCATCAGCGGCAGGGCGGCCACTCGGCACCTTCCGTCGCTCACCCGGCATCCGCAAGGTCGTGGCCCGGGCTCGGGTCGTTGCTCCCGATGTGTGCGCCCACTCCGGATGTGCGCTGCTGCAGCACCGCGCATCCGGAGCAAGGACCCGAGTAGGGAGTAGCGACCCGAGTAGGGAGTAGCGACCCGAGCCGGAAGCCCAACAGCGCGACGACATGTTCCCCGACCTGAAGTCCTGACGCCGCGACGAACCCGTCGCCCGACCGGGGTTCCGGATGCCGTTCGCCGCGGCGGCGCGTGACGTTGGCCACCGGGCCGGATTCGCCGGGGCCGCGGTGCGCCACAGTGGCCGGAACGTCACGTGGAGGATTCCGATGGCAACCGCTCAGGGTGAGGCGCCCGGGTGACCCCGGAGGTCCTGGCTGCACTGCGCCAGATCGTCGCCGAGCTCGGCGCTGACGCCGCGGTGCTCCTTCGCCTGACCGGGTCCGGGGCGTCTGTCGTCGTGTCCTCGACCCTGGGGCCCGCGCTCGGCGTGGACGACCTCTGGGGCTCTGCAGGGTTGCTGAGCGACCCGGACCTGCGGCCAGAGCTCGTCACCGACATGGACCGGCTCGCCCAGCTGGTGCCGCCCGGGGTGCTGCGGGCCCTGGCCGTCGAGCCGACAGCCACCCTGGTCGCTCCGGTCGGGGGTGGCGCGTTGCGGGTCGTCCTGTACTGGCGGGCAACCCCGCCGCCGGCCGACGTCACCAGCACCCTGGAGTCCGAGGCCATGCGACGGTTCATTGCGCTCGCACCGCTGCTCGACGCACAGGTGCGGGCGCACGAATCGGCCACCAGGCTCCGGGCGGTGGTCAGCGCGCTCGACCAGGCCGTCGTGGTCACCGTCGCCGGGGACGTCGTGGCGAACATCAACGCCGCGGCCGCCCGCTTGCTCGGCCTGCCGGCGGGTCACGTCGACGGCACCACCCTTGCGACGGCGATGCGCACCCTGCGCGAGCGGGCCGTCGACCCGGACGCCCTGGGGGTCGAGGTGTCCCGACTCCGGGGGTCACCGACGGCGGTCGCGCACGACTGGGTGTGGCACCTGCGCGGCTCCCCGTCGCACTTGCGGGTCACCAGCGTGCCCGTCGACACCACCGCCGAGCAGGGTCGGGTCTGGGTGTTCGACGACATCTCCGCGGAGATGGAGCACCTGGAGAGCCAGCAGCGAGCCAACCGGGCCCTCGAGGGGAGCGAGAAGCGCTACCGGCTGCTCGCCGAGAACGTCTCGGACGTCGTCATGCTGGGCGATCCCGACGGCACGATCACCTGGGTGTCGCCCTCGGTCACGGCCGCCCTGGGGTGGGCGCCGGAGGACCTCGTCGGTCACCGCGGCATCGACTCGGTGCGGCCGGAGAACGCGGACGGGCTTCGTGCCATGCAGGGCCAGGTCATGCGCGGCGAGATCGCCGAGCTCGAGGCACCGATGCGCACTGCGGCAGGGGTGGACCGCTGGATGCACGTGCGTGCCAAGCCGGTGTTCGACGACGAGGGGCGCGTCGTCGGACGGGTCGTGGGGCTCTGGGACGTGCAGGCCTCGCACGAGGCGCAGGAGGAGCTCCAGCGCCAGGAGCAGAGGGCCAACCGGGCACTCGCGGAGAGCGAGGAGCGCTACCGGCTGCTCGCCGAGAACGTCTCGGACGTCGTCATGCTGGGCGAACCCGACGGCACGCTCACCTGGGTGTCGCCATCCGTCACGGCCGCCCTGGGCTGGTCGCCGGAGGACCTCGTCGGTCACCGCGCCAGCGACTTCATGCAGGCGGAGAGCATCAGCGAGCTCAATGCCATGCAAGAGCTGGTCATGCGCGGTGAGACCGCAGAGTTCGAGGCACAGATGCGCACCGCCGCGGGAGAGGACCGCTGGATGGAGGTGTGGGCGAAGCCGGTGCTCGACGACAGCGGGCGCGTCGTCGGACGGGTCGTGGGGCTCTGGGACGTCCAGGCCGAGCACGACGCGAAGGAGGAGCTCCAGCGCCAGGAGCAGAGGGCCATCCAGGCGCGGTCCGAGAGCGAGGAGCGCTACCGGCTGCTCGCCGAGAACATCTCGGACGTCGCCGTGCTGTTCGACCTGCACGGCGTGGCCACCTGGGTGTCGCCCTCGATCACCGCCGTGCTGGGGTGGACACCGGACGACCTGGTCGGTCGCACCACCCGGCGCCTCGTCAACCCCGACCACTGGGAGCTGGCCGCAGCCGGTCAGGAGCCGCTGCTGCGCGGCGAGCGGGTCGACTACGAGGTGCAGATGCGCACGGCGGCGGGCGACTACCGGTGGATGGAGATCCGGGTGACACCCCTGCGCGACGACGACGGGCACCCCGCCGGTCTGCTCGCTGCGTGGTGGGACAACCAGGCCACTCACGACGCGAAGGAGGAGCTCGAGCGCAGCGAGCGGCGCTCCGCCCAGGCCTTGGCGGAGAGCGAGGAACGCTACCGGCTGCTCGCCGAGAACGTCTCGGACGTCGTCATCATGGGCACTCCCGACGGCACGCTGGCCTGGGTCTCGCCCTCGGTGACGGCCACGCTGGGCTGGGCGCCGGAGGACCTGGTCGGCCACAGCGTGCCGGAGTTCGTGCACCCGGACCACCTGGAGATCCTCCAGAGCGAGATCGAGCGCGTTGAGGGCGGCGAGGACGCCAAGTTCGAGGCACCGATCCGCACGGCGGGAGGCAGCTACCGCTGGATGGAGATGCGGGGCAGGCTGCTGTTCGACGACCGAGGGAGTGTCGTCGGACGGGTCGCTGCGCTCTGGGACCTCCACGAGTCGCACGAGGCGAAGGAGAAGCTCGCGCGCAGCGAGCACCGCTACGCGTTGCTCCTCGAGAACACCACCGAGGTGGTGTTCCAGACCGTCGACGAGGTGGTGACCTGGGTGTCCCCGGCCGTCGAGGGGGTGACCGGCTGGAAACCGGCCGACATCGTGGGGACGAGCAGCAGGCAGCTCTGGCACCCCGACGACTGGGCACGCGCGTCCTGGGCGTACGACGTCGCCATCGACGGGACGCGTACCCGGGAGGTGCTGCGGCTGGTGACGCCGGATGGTGAACACCGGTGGATGGAGGTCGTCATCCGGCCCTATGTCGAGGAGGACGGCCGCCCGGGCACGGTGGGCATGGTCTACGACGTCTCCGAGCGCGAGAACGCAGTGCAGGCCGCCCGGCTGTCCGAGGAGCGGTACCGGATGGTGGCCGAGCACTCCAGTGACGTCGTGTGCCGCTACGGAGCCGACGGCACCATCGAGTGGGTCTTCGGCTCGACCGAGAAGTTCGTGGGACGCGAGGCGGAGGAGATGGTCGGGACCAACCTGCTGGAGTACTTCGTGGTCGAGGACTGGGGTGACCGGGCCGAGATCCGCGCGCGTCTGGGCCGCGGTGAGGCCGTGCAGCTGCTGGCCCGGCTGCGCCACGCCCAAGGGGAGCTGCGCTGGGTCGAGGTGCGGGCCCAGGCCGTCCTCGGACCGGACGGGTCGCTGGAGTCCATCATCGGCACCATGCGCGACGCACAGGCCGAGGTCGAGTACCGGAAGGCGCTCGCCGCCTCGGAGCGGCAGGCGCGCGACCTCGTCGACGCCTTCGAGTCGGCGCGCGACGAGGCCATCCGCGCGAGCACCGCGAAGACGGCGTTCCTGTCGCGGATGAGCCACGAGCTGCGCACGCCGCTCAACGCCGTGCTCGGGTTCGCCCAGCTGCTCGCCCTCGACCCGCTGACCGCGGAGCAGGCCGAGGCCGTGCACCACATCCGCACCGGCGGCCGGCACCTGCTCGACCTGATCAACGAGATCGTCGACATCTCGCGGATCGAGGCAGGCCGGCTCTCCCTGTCGATGGAGACGGTCGGCTCCGCCGGGGTGCTGGCGGAGGCGGTCGAGCTGGTGCGGCCGCTGGCGCAGCAGCACGACGTGCTCGTGGAGGCGGCCGGCGCCGACCGGGCGGTGGCTGACGTGCACGCCGACCGCCAACGCACCACGCAGGTGCTGTTGAACCTGGCGTCGAACGCCGTCAAGTACAACCGGCCGGGCGGGTCGGTGCGGGTCGAGTGCCGGGCCGGTGGGCCCGGCGAGGTGGCCTTCGAGGTCACGGACACCGGGCCCGGCATCCCGCAGGAGCTGTTGCCGCGGCTGTTCGAGCCGTT
This sequence comes from uncultured Actinomycetota bacterium, assembly GCA_963800505.1. GTDB lineage: Bacteria > Actinomycetota > Actinomycetes > Actinomycetales > Dermatophilaceae > Fodinibacter. The sequence continues at coordinate 62,088 of CAWDBL010000019.1, read as the reverse complement.
CGACCGGCTGGGCGCGGAGAACAGCGACATCGAGGGTACCGGCATCGGGCTGGCACTGGCCGACGCCCTGGCGCGGGCGATGGGCGGGCGCATCGAGGTGTCGACGGAGGTCGGCACCGGCTCGACCTTCACGCTGGTGCTGCGCGCCGCGCCGTCCGACGCGGTCCTCGCCGGCCCCGCGCCCCGGGGGGCCGACACGCACCCCGACTCCCGGCTGCGCATCCTCTACGTCGAGGACAACCCGACCAACGCCACGCTGATGGCGCGGGTGGTCGCCCTGCGCCCCGGCTCGTGGCTGCAGGTGGCGGTCGACGGCTCACGCGGCATCGCGGCGGCGCTGGTCGAGCCGCCCGACCTGGTCTTCCTCGACCTGCACCTGCCCGACATGCCCGGTGAGGCGGTGCTCGAGCAGCTGCGCCTGCTGCCGGGCCTGGCCGAGGTGCCCGTCGTCGTGGTCACAGCGGACGCCTCACCCAGCGTCCGCGAGCGGCTGTCCGCACTGGGGTCGGACGGCTTCCTCACCAAGCCCATCGACCTGGACGACGTGCTGGGCTGGATCGACGCCACGGCATCCGGCGTGCGGTGAGGTGAGCGTCGCCCGCGGTCGCCCGGCGGCTCAGGGGGATGCCGGTGGGCTCGCCCCCGCTTCCTCCTCACCCGCCGCAGGCCCCGCCGTCGCCGACACCCTGGGCACGTCGACCGTGGTCAGGGGTGCGTCGGCCGAGCAGGTTCGCGCCTGATCGGGCTCGCGCCCGTCGATGCGGCGGCCGTTGATCAGCGAGACGTCGTCGTAGGCCGGACGGCCCTCGATGACGTCGCGGAAGCGGTAGCGGCTGAGACTGGCGAGCCGGCAGTCGGTGCCGAAGGTGAGCACGTCGAACGCCGACGGCTGGCCGACCAGCTCCTCGCCACCGGCATCCGCGAGGAAGTGGGTGAACGGCCCGCCGCCGGTGAACGTGCCGGCCTGCACCCGGTTGGCCTCGAGGTCGATCGAGTGCATGTGCCCGTTCACGAGCACCCCCCCGGCCACGTCCTCCAGGGCCCAGGGTTCGTGGGAGACCACGAGGTCCGGGGTCGGCCGCCCGCCGTACGCCGCGGTGAACGCCTTTCGGGCCGGCTCCTGCGCGGCGCGCGTGCCGGTGCCCGAGTCACCGAACCAGCGCGGGTCGTTGAACCCGGCGATCCGCACGCCGTGCACCGTGACCTCGGTGTAGTCGCCGCTCGCACCCTGGAGCAGGATGACGTTCGGGACCTGGTCGAGCCGGTCGAGCAGGGCCGTGTCGGTCGGTCCGTTCGCGTCGTGGTTGCCGCGCACGAACAGGTACGGCACGCCGACCGACTCGATGCCCGCGAACAGGCCGGTGGCCTCGGCCTCCTCGACCGTGCCGAAGTTGATCAGGTCACCGGCGTCGACGACGACGTCGACCCCCTCCTCCTCCACGATGGTGCGCATCAGGTCGTACTGGTTGCCTGCGTGGATGTCGCTGACCAGCAGCACCCGAAGCGACGTGTCGGACTCCAGGGGCGCCGCCTCGTACTTCTGCTGCAGGGCCGTCGAGAGGGCGATGAGGTTGCGCAGGTAGGGCGCCACCTGGGTGGCCCGGGTCTCGACGTCGCTGAGGATGCCCTGGTTGCGCTGCAGGGTGCCGAGCAGCCCGGTCGAGGTGAAGGTCTGCTGGCGGTCGGGCTGGTAGGTGGCGTAGAGCGCTGCCGCGGTGAACGCCGTCGAGGCCACCCAGGCCACGAGCCCGGCCACGAGCAGCGCGGCCGGCGGCCGGCGACGGCGCAGCACGACGTACCCGGCGAGGGCGAGCGCGACGACGGCGAGCGCGCCGAGGGCGAAGCGCACCACGATCGACACCGCCACCTCGCGGATGGCGGCGCTGAGCTCCTCGGGCCCCGGCCGCAGGCTGGCCAGGCTGACGCCGGGGCGGGAGAGCACCTCGGAGATGCTGGCCTTCACCTGCGGCACGGCCCGGACGCCGGGAGCCACACCCTGGAACTCCAGGCGCAGGTCGCCGAACGCCGTGGTCGCGATGAGCTCGCCGCTGCGCAGCGGGTTCGGGTCGAGCGACACGCTTGCCTGGTAGTTCAGGGTCTGCGCGGTGGCCGGCGCGACGGCGGTCGCGGAGGTGCCGGCCAGGGCACAGGCAGCGGCCAGCCCGACGACGGCGAGCCCCTCCCGCACCCGTCGCGGGGCGATCCGGTGCCCCGCCCACCACCAGGTGCTCACGGCGGTGACCAGCGGCCACCCGACGGTGAGGACCGCGACGACCCGCTCGTGCAGCCCGAACGCAGCATTGCCGAGACCGATGCCGAGCGACGCGACGGCGACGCCCATGACGGCGGCCGCCGGGCGGGCCACCCGGCGCTCGAGCGCGGCCGGGCCGTCGGGGCGGGCCGCGAACCAGGGCCAGACGGCGAGCAGCGCGAACGACGCGATGGCGACCACGGTGTGCGCCGTCGACGAGTCGGTGCGCGAGGGCAGCGGCAGGGCCGCGACGGCGAGGGTCGCCAGTCCACCTGCTGCCAGCAGCGCCCGGCCCGCGGGCCGGGCGGGAACCAGCGCCCACGCCGTCACGAGGTGGGCCAGTCCGGTGAGCACCAGGGCGGTCGTCATGATCCAGCGGTGCGAGGTCGTCGACGCCGCGAGGGCGCTGATCGACTCGGCACCGCTGTCGAAACCGCTGGGCTGCGCGGCGGCGGCCCAGGTCCAGCCGCCGACGAGCGCCACGACCGCGACGGTCGCGCTCAGTACCGCTGTGCGCGGCCGTCCCAGCCGTTCGGCCCGGGGCGCCCGGGTGTCGGTGGCGTGCACAGCCCCTTCGGATGCCGCCGGCGTGGCCGCCGGCGTGGCTGCCGGCGTGGCCGGCGGTGTGGCCGACGGCTCGCTCGTGGGCTCGGGCATGCGCACCACCCTAGGTCGGTTGCCTGAGCGCCCGACCGGGTCGCTCCGCCGACCGGCGGCGGGCGCCCGAGGCGACGGTCGACGCATGACTCCGACGGTCAGCGGGCGAGCAGCTCGCGCAGCCGCATCGCGTTCGCCACGGCATACCCGAACTGGTCGTTGTTGAAGTAGCCGTAGACCCGGTGCCCGGCGCCCTCCCACTCCAGCATCCGGTCGGCCCACCACCGCAGGTCGTCGTCGGGGTACGACCCCGCGTAGAGGTGCTCCGCACTCGGCCCGTGCCAGCGAACGTAGACCAGGTCGGTGGTGGCCCGCAGCACGCACGGCAGGTGGGCGCCGCTCATGACGACGTAGGCGGCCCGGTGCTGCTCGAGGATGCCGAAGACGCGCTCGTCGAGCCACGACGGATGCCGGAACTCCACCGCGGTGCGGATGCCGGGGGGCAGGTGGGCGAGGGCGTAGTCGAGCCGGGCGTCGTCGCGCTCCATCGTCGGCGGCAGCTGGAGGAGGAACGGCCCGGCGCGGTCGCCGAGCAGCCGCATGCCGCGCCCGATGATCTCGGACCACTTCTCGGGTGCGTAGAGCCGCTTGGCGTGGGTCAGGGCCCGCGGTGCCTTGACGGCCAGCTCGAACCCGGCCGGGAGCCGGTCGTGCCAGCCGGTGAACGCGGTGTCGCGGGGCCAGCGGTAGTGGCTGGCGTTGAGCTCGACCGTCTCGAGCCGCTCGGCGTAGAACTCCAGCCAGCGCCGCCGCGCCACCCCCTTGGGGTAGAACGGCCCGGCCCAGCTGTCGTAGGTCCAGCCCGACGTGCCCACCCGGATCGTCATCCCGGCATCCTGCCGCTCGCCGCGGCCCAGCGGGGGCCGGCGGCGCGAGCGGACCCAGCGCAGCGGGGAACCTAGGCTGGCGGGTATGCCGGTCCCCTCCTCCTCCACGTCGTCCGCCACGCCCTCGTCCGGCCCGTTCGACGCGCCGTTCGCGGGGGTGCTGCTCGACCTCGACGGCACCCTGATCGACTCCATCGCCGCCGTCGAGCGGTCGTGGGTGCGGTGGTGCGGGGAGTACGGCGTCGACCCGGTGCGGCTGCTCGGGTTCCACGGGATGCCGGCCAAGGGCGTCATCGCGACGCTCCTGCCCGAGGACCTGCGGGACGCGGCGTTCGAGCGGATCCGCGACATCGAGGTGGCCGACGTCGACGGCATCGTCGTGCTGCCCGGCGCGGCCGCGCTGCTCGCGGCGCTGGCCGCGGGCGGGGTGCCGACGGCGATCGTCACGTCGGGCACCACCGACCTGGCCGAGGCGCGCCTCGCGGCCACCGGGCTCACGCACCCGCCCGTCGTCGTCACGGCATCCGACGTCGAGCGCGGCAAGCCGTGGCCCGACCCGTGGCTGGTGGGGGCGCGCCGGCTGGGGGTCGACCCGGCCGACTGCCTGGTGGTCGAGGATGCCGTCGCCGGGCTGCGCGCCGCCCGCGCCGCCGGGTGCCGCGCCCGGGTCGCGGTGCTGGGCACCACGGCCCGCGAGGAGCTCGAGCCGGAGGCCGACGTCGTCGTCCCGGACCTCACGTACCTGACGGTCGCTGTCGAGGGTGGTCGGGTGTCGGTGACCCTGGCATAGGGTCTGCGCATGGACGCCGACGTCGTGGTCGTGGGTGCCGGCCTCGCCGGTCTGGTCGCCACGTGCGAGCTCGCCGACGCCGGCCGGTCGGTGGTGCTGCTCGACCAGGAGAGCGAGGCCAACCTCGGCGGCCAGGCGTGGTGGAGCTTCGGCGGGCTGTTCCTCGTCGACACCCCCGAGCAGCGCCGGATGGGCATCACCGACTCGTTCGACCTCGCCTGGCAGGACTGGGAGGGCACCGCCGGCTGGGACCGGCTCACCGCGCCCGACGGCAGCCCCGGCCCCGACCACTGGGGCCGGAAGTGGGGGCGCGCCTACGTCGAGTGGGCGGCCGGTGAGAAGCGGGCCTGGCTGCGCGAGCGTGGCATCTCGTTCTTCCCGGTCGTCGGCTGGGCCGAGCGCGGTGACGGCACCAGTGGCGGGCACGGAAACTCGGTGCCGCGCTTCCACATCCCCTGGGGCACCGGCACCGGCGTGGTCGCTCCGTTCGAGCGCACGGTGCGCGAGCACATCGCGGCCGGACGGGTCATCTACCGGCCGCGCCACCGGGTCGACGCGCTCGTGCGCACCAACGGTGCGGTCACCGGGGTGCGGGGGGTGGTGCTCGCGCCCGACGGTTCGCCCCGCGGGGTGGCGAGCAACCGCGACGTCGTCGGCGAGTTCGAGTACGGCGGCCAGGCGGTCGTCGTGACCTCCGGCGGCATCGGGGGCAACCACGAGCTGGTGCGTGCCAACTGGCCCGAGCGGCTCGGCAGCCCGCCCGCCGACCTGCTCACCGGCGTGCCCGCCTACGTCGACGGCCGGATGCTCGCGATCACCGAGGCCGCCGGCGGCGCGATCGTCAACCGCGACCGGATGTGGCACTACGTCGAGGGCGTGCGCAACTGGGACCCGATCTGGCCCGGGCACGCCATCCGCATCCTGCCCGGTCCGAGCTCGATGTGGTTCGACGCGCGGGGCAACCGTCTGCCGGCTCCGTTCCTGCCCGGCTTCGACACCTTGGGCACGCTGAGTCACCTGCGGCACACCGGTTTCGACCACTCGTGGTTCATCCTCAACCGCGCGCTCGCCGGTAAGGAGTTCGCCCTCTCGGGGTCGGAGCAGAACCTCGACCTCACCGAGAAGCGCTACCGCGAGGTGCTCCGCCGGCCGATCACCAAGGTCACCCCGTCGGTGCAGGCCTTCCTCGACCACGGCGAGGACTGGCTCACCGCCGCGACGATCGGCGAGCTCGTGGGGAAGATGAACGCCCTGACCCCCGAGGCGCCACCGCTGTATGCCGCGTCCATCGAGAAGCAGATCGTCGAGCGCGACCGGCAGGTCGAGAACCGCTACACCAAGGATGCCCAGGTGGCCGCGATCCGGGTCGCGCGGGCCTACCGCGGCGACAAGCTGACCAAGCGCGCCTACCCGCTGCACCGCATCCTCGACCCCACGTACGGCCCGCTCGTCGCGGTGCGGCTGCGGGTGCTGTCGCGCAAGACGCTCGGCGGGCTGCACACCGACCTGTCCGGCCGGGTGCTCGGGCCGTCGGGCGAGCCGGTGCCGGGGCTCTATGCCGCCGGTGAGGTCGCGGGGTTCGGCGGCGGTGGCGTGCACGGCTACCGCGCGCTCGAGGGGACGTTCGTGGGGGGCTGCCTCTTCTCCGGGAGGACCGCGGGCCGGGCCGCCGCGTCCGCCACGTGACCCGGGCCCCCGGGCCTGCTCGACCTGCCACCGCGGGAGGCGCGGACGCAGCGCCCGGGGACGGCACGGCATCCGGCGTCGTGCCGCTGCGGCACCACCGTGACTTCCGCCGCTACTGGCTGGCGCGCCAGGTCTCGATCGCCGGCACGCTGGTCACCGCGGTGGCGCTGCCGGTGCTGGTCTACCGGCTCACCGGCAGCCCGTCGCTGACCGCTCTGATCACGGTGGTCGAGGGGGTGCCCTACCTGCTCTTCGGGTTGTTCTCGGGCGCGTTGTCCGACCGGCTCGACCGGCAGCGCGTCATGGTGGTGGCCGACGTGGTCGCCGGGCTGACCATCGCGTCGGTGCCCGTGGCGTTCGCGCTCGGGTCGCTCACCGCGGTGCACGCGTTGCTCGCCGGGTTCCTCACCCAGACCGCCTTCGTGTTCTTCGACGGCGCGGCGTTCGGGGCGTTGCCCGCCATCGTGGGGCGCGACCGGATCGGCTCGGCCAACTCGGCCATCTGGGGGTTCGGCTCGCTGCTCGACCTCGGTATCCCGATGCTGGCCGGCGTGCTGCTGGCGGTGGTGCACCCGGCGACGCTGCTCGCGGTCGACGGGCTGAGCTTCCTGCTGTCGGCCGCGTGCGTGGCGTCGATCCGCACCCGGCTCTCACCGCAGCGGTCGGGGCTGCCGGCGCTGCGGCCCCGGGTGCTGCTCGCCGAGGTGGGGGTGGGGCTGCGGTTCCTCTCGGGGCACGCCGGGGTGCGCTCGCAGACGGTGGTCGGGTTCCTGCTGTCCCTGTCCGGTGCAGGCTTCATGTCGCTGTCCGTGCCGTATGCCGACCGGTTGCTCGGCGTCGGCACCAGCGGGTGGCGCTTCGGGCTGGTGTTCGCGGCGTGGGGCGTGGGCGGCATCCTGGTGGCGGTGTGCACGCCCCGGCTGCTGCGGTTCGTCTCGCCGAACCGGCTGGCGCTGATCTGGCTGCCGTTCGCCGGGGTGGCCGGCCTGGTCGTCGTCACGGCGTCGTCGTGGCAGGTGGCCGTGGCCGTGATGGTGGTGTGGGGCGTGGCCTACCAGGGGGTGGTGCTTAACTCGATGACCTACCGCCAGCAGGTCACCCCCGAGCCGCTGCTCGGCCGGGTCAACACCGCCGGGCGGATGCTGTCGTTCGGCGTGGGCTGGACGTGCGGTGCGCTCGGGGCCAGTGCGCTCGCCGGGCTGGTCGGGCTGCGGCCGGCCCTCGTGGCGGTGGTGGCCATCGGGCTGGTGGCGACCGTCTTCGGCTGGCTGTCACCGCTGCGCACCATCGACGCGCACGGCCCGGCGGTCGTCGCACCCTGACGCAGCCTCCCCCTCCCGCGAACGTGGGTGAAGATCGCCAGCGTGACAACGATGTTCACCCACGTTCCCACGGCATCCCTGCGAATGTGGGTGAAGATCGCCGGCGTGACGACGATTTACACCCACGTTCGCGGGAGAGAGCCAAAGGGAAGCGGAGCTCGGTCAGAGGAAGAGGCAGAACGGGTGGCCGGCCGGGTCGAAGAACACCCGCACGTCGTCCTGCGGCTGGGTCTCGGCCAGGGTTGCTCCGCAGCTCACCGCCCACGCGGACGCGGCGACCAGGTCCTCGACGCGGATGTCGAGGTGCTGGGTGGCGCTCTGCTGCCCGTCCTGCGCCGGCCACACCGGCTGCGCCCACTCCCGCTCGTACTCGAAGTTGAGGGTGAGGTGCGTCATCTGCACCTGGGCGAAGCCGCCGGTCTCCGGCTCGTCGGGCCCGGGCGGGTCGCTGGTGCCCACCTCGACCCCGAGCAGCCGGGCGTAGAAGCCGGCGAGCAGCCGGGGGTCGGGCGCCATCACGGTGACGGACGTGGCTCGCAGGGAGGGTCGCTCCTCGGTCGTCATCGCCCCAATCTGCCACCGGGCTCGGATGCCGTGGGCGTCAGGCGCGAGCGATCAGGAGTCGCGCGTGACCGCCCCGTTCACGGCATCCGCGGCGAGCACCTGCTCGCGCAGGATCTCGGCGTGCCCGCAGTGCTGGGCGAGCTCGCGCAGCATGTGCAGCATCACCCACCGCAGTGGCAGGGGGCCGCGGCGGTTGCCGGGCAGCACGTCGTCGAGCCCGAGCGGGGCGATCGCCCGCCGCGAGTCGTCGCAGGCGGCCCGGAAGGCGGCCTGCACGGACGCGACGGTGTCGGTGTCGTCGAGGTCGAAGGACTCGCTCTGCGACTCGGGGATGCCGATCTCGGTCCTCGACCGGCAGGTCACCGCCTCGTCGAACCAGACCCGCTCGACGAAGGTCGCATGCTTGAGCAGGCTGAGCAGCGTGGTGCGCGAGGGGACGAGGTGCCGTCGGGCCTGCTCCTCGGTCAGCCCGTCGAGGCAGTCGAGCAGGATCTGCCGGTGGTCGTCGAGGAAGGCGTCGAGCTGGAGCCGCAGTGGGGCGTCATAGACCGTCGGGTCCATGGTCGGGGGTGGCGCGTCCATCCGGTCACTGTAGGGCGGAGCACCGACGCAGGGTCAGAGGTACTGGCCGGTGCCCTCGGCGTGCCCCGGCTCGCCCCCCTGCGGGCCGCCCGGCCGCGGCATCCCCGGGGCGCCCTGCGACGGCATCCCGCCATGACCCATGCCGGGCGGCAGCTGGCGCATCTGCTGCAGCTGGGCCTGGGCCGCCATCTGCTGCGCGACCAGTGCGGTCTGGATGCCGTGGAACAGGCCTTCCAGCCACCCGACCAGCTGGGCCTGGGCGATGCGCAGCTCGGCGTCGGAGGGCGACTCGTCGGAGAACGGCAGGGTGATGCGCTCGAGCTCCTCGACCAGCTCGGGCGCCAGGCCGTCCTCGAGCTCGCGGATCGAGCGCGCGTGGATCTCGGCGAGCCGGGCCCGGCCCTTCTCGTCGAGCGGGGCGCTGCGCACCTCGTCGAGCAGCTGCTTGATCATCGAGCCGATGCGCATCACCTTGGCCGGCTGCTCGACGAGGTCGGCGGGGTTCGTGGGCCGCTCGCGCCCGTCGGTGGCGGGCCGGTCCTCGTGGTCGGCCACGCCCATCCCGTCGGGGGTGACGACGACCACCCGCTCGCCGTCGCTGGTGACGGTGACCGGCACGCCCTGGCGCTCGGCGTCGTCCTGGTCGGGGTCGGGGCGGTGCTGATCGGTCATGGCCCCATCCTGCCCCACGGCGCCACCCGGCCCAGCCGAGTCGGGTGCTCAGGTGGTGGCCCGGGCAGCCACCCGAGCACCCGACTCCGGGACGGTGCCGACTCAGCGGCTTGACATCGACATTCGATAGCCATATCGTTCCTCATTGTTATCGTAATTCGATATGTAGACGGTGGGGAGCGTGCCATGACAGACCACCCGGACCACACCGACCGGACTCCCGAGGGCGACCGGACCGACCACACCGACCGGACGCAGCGGTCAGCGCGCACCGGCAGCGGTTCACCGCGGCGGGACCTGCTGGCCTTCGACCGGTTCGACCGCTGGGGACTGGTTGTTCTCCTGGGGGCGGTCGCCCTCGGGTCGATCCTCGCCGGGGTGGTCGAGCCCGTGGCCGACTGGGTCACGGGCGCGCCGCTGACCCCGCTCGTCGAGACTGCCGTGACCGTGCCACCGCTCGACGCGGCCGGGATCGGCTACGGCGAGGCCTCGTATGCCGTCGACGCGGTCGACCCCAGCGCGGGCCAGCGGCTGCTCGCCCTCCTGCCCGGCACGCTGGCGGCGGTGCTCGTGGTGCTGTCGTGCTGGTGCATCGTGCTGCTCCTTCGCACCGTTGCCGCCGGTGACCCGTTCGACCCGCTGAACGTCACCCGCCTCCGGGTCGTCGCCGGCGCCCTGGTCCTCGGCGCACCGGTCGTCTACTTCCTGCAGGTGGTGAGCGACGGCCTGGTCCTCGGCGGTCTGGACCTCGGCGACCTCGAGCCCTCCTACACGCTCGAGATCCCGTGGGTGCCGCTGCTCGCCGGCATGGTCGTCGCCATGCTCGCCGAGGCGTTCAAGGCCGGCAGCCGGCTGCGTGACGACGTCGACGGGCTGGTCTGATGCCGGTCGACGAGCCGCACCGGGTCGTCTGCCACCTCGACCGGCTGCTCGAGGACCGGGGCATGACGCTGGCGGCGCTCGCGGAGGCCGTGGGCGTCACCGTCGTCAACCTCTCGGTGCTCAAGAACAACCGCGCCAAGGCCGTGCGGTTCAGCACGATCACCGCGATCTGCGAGGTGCTGCAGTGCGAGCTCGGCGAGGTGCTGAGCGTCGAGCGGGAGGCGGGCTGACGGCATCCGAGCGCGTGTCGGCAACGACGTCCTTGCGTCACGCCGGCGGCAGCGGGACCGCCGTGACAACGACGTTGTCGCGGTGGCTGCGCAGCTCGGGGAGGTACTCGCCCCCGCAGGTGATGAGCACGAGCAGAGGCTTGCCCTCGCGCGCGAAGATCTCGTCGACGGGCAGGGCCTTCTTGACGACCAGCTCGCGGCCCACGACCTCGTAGCGGTGCTTCGTGCCGTCGGCGGTGGTGACGGTCACGCGCATCCCCGGCGTCGCCCCGCGCAGGGCAGCGAGGGCGCCGGCACCGTCCTCGCGCGTCGCGACGTGCCCGGCGATCACCGTGTTGCCCTCGGCGTCACCGGGAGCCGAGCCGTACCGGTACCACCCCACGCTCGTCGGGGCGGCGGGGATGACCATGGCGCCGTCGTCCTGCACGCCGACGCCCTTGACGGTCGCGTCGACGCCCAGGTCGCCGATCACGAGCCGGGCCGGGGGCGGTGCACCGGTGGCATCCAATGCCTCGAGGGACCCGTCGCGGGTGCCGACCTTCGGGAGCGACCGGCTCGAGGTGGGCTCCGGCGCCGTGGGGGATGCCGCGGGCGTGTCAGCGCTGGGCGTCGCACCCGCGGTGGACCGCACGTCGGAGAGGGCGGCTCCGGCCGAGGGCCCGGGACGCCCGACGAACCACGCGGTGAGGGCGACCAACGCGGCGACGGACGCCACGAGGGCCACGACGGACACGGTGGTCCAGGTGCGGCGTGGGGTGCTCGAGCTCACGGCTGCTTCCTGGGTCGGGGGCGGGTGTGGCGATCGGTCGGGGACGGAGGTGATGCCGGGGGCCCGCTGGTAGCGGACCCCCGGCATCCGACCGGAGCGGTGCGGGCTGGGACGGACCCGGACCGTCAGTCGTTCACGCGCACCCGGCGGGCCTGGGCAGCGGCCCCACCAGCGACGAGCACACCGAGCAGGGCGAGGCCGCCGAGCAGCACGGGGGTGGTGTCGGCCGGGGTGTCGGCGGTGCCGGAGGGCACGCCGGACGGCGAGCTGTGCAGCCCGGAGATGGTCTGCACGGCGACGGCGAGGTTCTCGTCCGCGGCGGAGCCCCAGGCGTAGACGATGGTGGCCTGGCCCTCGACGACCGGCACGTCGGCCGGGCCGATCACCGGGTCGGTGGTGCCGGCGAGAGCGACCGAGGCGGAAACGGTGCCGGCCGGCAGGTCGGCCTTGGCCTCGTCGGGGTTGGCGAGGTCCGTGAACACGGCCGTGCCACCGGCGAGCACGTCCACGGGCGGGGCGGCCGCGTCGTGCCGCACGATGAGGCGGCCCTGGCCGGCGTCCACCTTGGACACGTCGTTGACGTAGGGCGTCAGGACGGGATTGCCGTCGGCGTCGAGGTGGGCCACGACGCTGATGTTCGCGCCGGCGGGCACGGCCACGTCATTCGCCTCGATGGCGGGGTCGCCGGACGGGTCGGCGTTGGCGGGGAAGACGGCCAGGTTGTAGGTGCCGCCGGCGACCTTCACCGGGTCGGTGACGGTGCCGGGTGTGAAGTCGGTCAGCAGCTCGTCCTCCGTGGTGTAGGTGGCGTCGGCGCTGACGTAGACGTCGACGGTGAGGTCGGGGACGCCGTGGACGACGACGACGGTGGCGTCGTCGGCCGCCGCGGCGGGGGTCGCGAACGCCGCGATCGGCAGGGCGGTGACGGCCAGGGCCGCGGCCCCTGCGAGGAGAGTGCGCATGCTCGTGTCCTTCGGGGTGGAGGTCGGGTGACACCTCTTCTTCCTGCTGCACCGCCCACTCGGATGCACCACGCCGCACCTTTGTCGAAGGTGCGGGCAACGCGGGCGCTCACGCGGTGGTGGAGGCGGCGCCTTCCGACTCGGCATCGGCCGGCGGGATGCGGTCGGGTCTGCCGATGCCGCGGAGCAGCGGTTGGGACACCGCGGCCAGCACCGCGGCGGACACCGCCGCCGTCACCGTGACCGCGAAGGCGCCGGTGTGGCCGTGCACGTCGGCGAGCCGGCCGGCGGCGGCCGACCCCACGGCATACCCGATGCCGGTCGCGCCCGCGAGCAGAGTCATCGCGGCGCCGACCCGCGATGCCGGGGCGGCGCGCTCGCCGAGCATGAACACGCTGATCATGTAGGGAGCGACCACGAACCCCAGCACCGTGACGACCACGAAGAGCCGGGGGATGGTGTCGGTCAGGAGGAGAGGCAGCGAGAGCAGCGCCAGACCGAGAGCTGCCACCAGAACCCGTGCGGCATAACCGAACCGGGCCGGCAGTGCAGCCACCGCGAGCCCCGCGATGACCGAGCCGACCCCGAGCATCGCGTGCACGAGGCCCGCGATGCCGGCCTGCCCGGCGTTCGTGGCGAGCACGGTGGTGCCGGTCTGGATCGAGCCGAAGACCACCCCGATCAGCAGCTGGGCCACGAGCAGCACGACGAACGTCACGGTGACCAGCCGCGCTCCGGTGACCACCGCGGCCCGGTGCGTGTGGGCCAGCCGGGCGGTGGGGTGCAGCGCGAACGCGCAGCCGAAGACGAGCAGGATGCCGGCCGCGACGACCAGTGCCAGCTCGGGGCTGGCCGCGACGACGATGAGGCCGAGCAGCGCCGGGCCGAGCACGAACGAGGCCTCGTCGGCCGCGCCCTCGTAGGAGAAGGCGGCCTCCATCAGGTGCGGCTGGTGGTGCTTCTCGCGGCGGGTGATCGGGCGCCAGCGCACCCGGGCGAGCGGCCCGATCTGCGGCATCGCGGCACCGGCCAGGGCGGCGGTCGCCACGACGAGGGCCGGGTCGACCTGGGCGTGGGCCATCGCGACCAGCGCCAGCAGCCCGAGGCCGCCGAGCACCGACTGCACCAGCACCACGGGTCGCTGGCCCACGCGGTCGGCGAGGCTGCCGGCGATGGGGGCTCCCACGGCATTCGCGACGGCAAGGGCGCCGGCGGCGGCACCCCCGGTGCCGTACGAGCCGGTCGTGCCGGCGACGAGCAGGAGGGTGCCCATCTGGGCCATCGCCAGCGGCAGCCGGCCGACGAACGCGACGGCGACGTAGAGCGGGCCGGCGAGGGTGAACAGCCGGCGGTAGGAGGCAAGGGGTGACATCGAGGGCTTCCAGGTCTGCGCCCGGGTAGGGCGGAGCGAGCGTGCGCCGAACCCGCCTCCAACGACGCACCAAGGACCCTGTGCAGCTCCGATTCTACCGGCCCGGGCGGACACCCCCACCCAGCCGGCGTCGCCATCCGCCGCGAGCGGCACCGACTGATTGCGGATCTCCCACCCCGTGCCGGGTGGAGATCGCAAGAAGTCGGGTCAAGTGACGGCCCACCGCCCCGCACGCCATCCGACCTCGTGCGACTTACACACGGTTCTCGCACCCCCCTCGCTGCGAGAACCGTGTGCAAACCGCACGGAGTCCGGATGCCGTGCCGGCCCCAGCCCCGCCTGTCCGTCGCGCCCACTCTCGTGCCGACGTGTTGCGGATCTCCCTCCTCCGCGTCGGGTGGCGGATCCGCAATCAGTGGCGTCAGGTGGTGCGGCGGGTGACCTGCGGTGCCTTGCGGATGCCGGCCCACGCGATCGCGCCCGCGACCAGTGGGACGAGCACCCCGACGACCAGCAGCGAGGCCCACGGGATGACCAGGATGGTGTGCGCGTCGGCGGGGAGGCCGTTGCTGGTCCAGCCGTTGCTGGTCAGCGGGCGGGCGATCGCGATGCCGGGCACCAGCCCGACCGCGACGCCCAGCACGCACCCGACGGCCGCCAGCAGGAACGCGGCCGCGGCCGCCATCAACCGCCTCGTGCCCCGGGTGGCGCCCAGCGCCGCGAGGGTGGCCTGGTCGCTCTGCTGCTCGGCCAGCGTCAGTGCCGTGGAGGTCAGCGTGATGACCAGGATGAGCAGCGCGAAGATGCCGAGGAGCACTGCGACGACCACCGCGTCGTCGCGCGAGAAGCCGCGCTCGACGTTGACCTGCAGCTCGTCACCGGCGGCCTGCTGCAGCTTCTCTGCGGCTGCCGGGGTGATCGCGGTGCCGGACGGGTCGCGCAGCGTGAGGCTCGCGGCTCGGGTGGGCCATCCCTTCGTGGTCGCGGTGTCGGCGGAGAGCAGGAGGCTGGCGTTGAGCATCTTCCCCTCGGTCTCGGGGCCACGCGGCAGCTCGAGCACCGGGAGCTCCACCTGCTGCTCGACCTGCACCTGCGGATCGGTCGGCCCGGTGGCCGCCGGGTCGACGAGGGAGGTTCCCCGGGCGAGCGTCACCGTGGAGCCGCGGGTGGCGTTCGCCGGCAGGTCGCGGGCGACGACGGCACCGGCGCGCACGGCATCGGCCTGGGTGGCGTCGAGGCCGAGGCGGCGGACCAGCTCGTCGACCGGCAGGAGCAGCACCTGGCCACTGCCCTCGAACGTCGTCCCGCCGACGGAGCACGGAGCCACCGTGGGCGGCAGCGAGTCGACGGTGCCGGCGGCCTCGGCGGCTCGGAAGGCGGCCTCCTGCTCGGCCTCCCACTCGGGGTCGCGCACGGTGCGGGCCGCGGTGCAGCCGGGCGGCACGACGTTGAGGAAGCCGACCCGGTAGGGCTCGGTCGGGGTCGTGCCGTCGCCGGTGGCGAACGGGTCCTTGGTGTCGAAGACGGCGTTCGGGGTGATGAGGACGCCCGGGGCTGCTGCGCGAAGGGCGTCGAGCGGCGGCGGCTCCGGTGCCCAGAGGTCGATGACGGCCTCGCCGGGCAGGGTGTGCGGCTGGTACTCCTGCCGGGCCTGCTCGGTGTCGCTGGCGAGCCCGGTGAGCCCGAAGGTCAGGCCGGCGACGGCGGCGAGCACGGCCGCGACCGACGGGGCGCTGCGCGAGCGGTGCCGGGCGAGGTCGCGGGCCGCCATCCGCAGGGTCGTCGGGAGGTGGCCGCCGAGCCGGCCGACACCGGCCAGGATGACGGGCACCAGGAACAGCGCGCCGAGGATCAGCACGACGGCGCCGATCGTCACGCCGTACTCCCCGCTGTCCTGCAGCCCCAGCAGGCTGGTGACGTTCGGGATGCCGGCCACGCCGGTCGAGCCGAGCACCGCGACGGCGCCGATCAGGGTGAGCAGCACACCCGCCACCAGCACGAGCAGGCTGGGCCGCGGCGAGATGCTCTGCCCCCGCATGACGCCGACGATGTCGAGCCGGCCGAGGCGCCGTGCGGGGGCGAGGGCGGCGACCAGGGTGCTCCCCAACGCGCACAGCGCGATGCCGGCCAGCAGCCCCCAGCGCACGTCGAGCGGGGGAGTCGGGCTGAAGTCGCCGTCGCCCCGGGCGAGGTTCAGCACCACCGGGGTGGCGAGGACGCCGAGCACGGTGCCGACCAGTGCCGAGGCGCCACCGAGCACGAGCGCCTGCGCCAGCACGGTGCGCCGCAGCACCGCGGTGCTGGCGCCGTTGCTGGCCGCGAGGGCGAGCGTGCGCCGTTGGCGAGTCGCGCTCACCGCGAAGGCGGGCCCGACGAGCAGGGCCGTGATGATGAGCAGCATCGCGGCGCCGAGGCCGACGATGATGTTGAGCTGGTCCGCGCCGGCCGAGGTCTCGTCCCGGATCTCGGCGGGAAGCTCGCTGATCGACGGGGGGTCGAGCAGCACGGCCCGAGAGGTGACCCGCAGGCCGTAGTCGTTGAGGCGCCGCACGTCGGCCCAGGTCACCGGGTCGCCACCGGGCACGAACCAGCTCGTGGTGCCGGTCTGGGCCGAGCCCGCGGGCGGGGTCGGCACGACGACCGCCTCGGCGCCGAAGGGGCTGGCGCCGGCCGCGACGCCGACGACCTCGTAGGCGTGGTCGGTGCCGTCGACCGTGACGACGAGCCGGCCGTCGTCGGGAAGCCCCCGGAACCTGCCGTACTCGGTGACGAGCGCCTCGGAGCCGCCCTGGGGCCAGCGCCCCGAGAGCAGCCGGAGGCGCGGTGCGAGGCCCCGGGTGTCCGGGACGGCGAGCCCCTCGACGCTGACCCTTCGCTCGCCGACGGTGGTGCGCCCGCTGAAGCCGCTGAGCGGGGTGACGGGAGCACCGACCAGCGCGCTGATGGCGTCGGAGTTGTCGAATCCGTTCGCCTGGAGGTCGTAGCCGGGGATCGTGGTGGCCCTGCCCCGACGAGCCGCTCGACCCGCGCTGCGGGTCCGCGCCCTGGAACACCTTCGCCGCGTCGACGCCCTCGATGATCGCCTGCCCCGAGCCCAGCACGAAGGGGATGCTCTCGACGCTGTCGAGCTCTTGGGTCATCGACAGGGTGACCACGAGGCTGAGCAGCAGGGTCGGCACGGCCACCATGACCACGATGAGCGCGCTGCGGCCCTTGTGGCGGCGCACGTCGCGGCGAGCCATCCGCAGCGCGACCGCCCAGCTCGAGCGCCAGGTGGCGAACCGGCTCGGCTCGTGGGACCGCTGCGGAGCCCCGCCCGCGTCGCCCACCGGGGCGTCGGGGCGGACCAGCGTGGTCATCGTGCGGCCTCGTTGGCGGCGAGGAGGTCCTCCGGGCTCTCGCGGTGGCCGGTGGTGTCGACGACGACGCCGTCGCGCAGGAAGACGACCCGGTCGGCCCAGGCCGCGTGCCGCGCCTCGTGGGTGACGAGCAGCCCGGCGACGCCCTCGTCGCAGCGGTCGCGCAGCACCCGCAGCACCTCCTCGCCGGTGTGGCTGTCGAGCGCGCCGGTCGGCTCGTCGGCGAGCACGAACCGGCGGCTGCCGACCAGCGCACGGGCGATGGCGACCCGCTGCTGCTGCCCGCCCGACATCTGGTCGGGGTAGCGGTCGGAGAGGTCCATCAGGTCCATCAGGCTCAGGGTCTGCCGGGCCTGCCGGCGGGCCTGGCGCGCCCGCACGCCGTCGAGCTCGAGGGGCAGTGCGACGTTCTCGGCCGCGGTGAGGCTGGGGATCAGGTTGTAGTCCTGGAAGACGAAGCCCATCCGGCGGCGGCGCAGCTTGGCGAGGTCGCGCGGGCCGAGGTCGGTCAAGGCGGCGCCACCGATGCTGACCGTGCCGGACGTCGGGCGGTCCAGCCCGCCGGCGACGTTGAGCAGGGTCGACTTGCCCGACCCGCTCGGGCCCATGACGGCGACGAGCTCGCCCGGGTGGATCTCGAGGCTGACGCCGGCCAGCGCGGTGACGGCGGTCTCGCCGCTGCCGTGGACTCGGGTGACGTCGGTGATGACGACGTGCGGTGCGGTGCTCATGCGTGGTTCCCCCCGGGGCGGGTGTTGACGACGGCCGGCTCGTGCCGGGTCGCGGTGGTCGTGGCCGTGCTGCTGCTGGTGGCGCCGGTCTGGCGGGATGCCGTCTGCGTGGGTCGGCGGGCCAGCATCGTCTCGACGTGGTCGAGCCAGCGGACCTCGGCCTCGGCGGCGAAGATGAGGTTCTCGAGGACGAGGAGCCAGGCCAGGCCGTTGTCGCCGGTGGGGCGCGGCTCGGCGAGCGGCCCGAGGCGGGTGACGGCATCCGCCTGGACCCGGGCCTGCGCGGCGCCCGGCGGAGGGGGCATCGACTCGCGCTTGAGCCGGGTCAGGTCGTGGAGGTGGCGCAGGGTGGCGGTGCGCTGGGTCTGCACGACCCGCTGCACGTCGACGTCGGGCGCGGTCACCGCCAGGGCGAGCTTGATGGTCAGCTCGTCGCGCGGGGTGTTGGAGCGGTCGACGGGGGTGCTCCACCAGGTGCCGAGCTCGGCGTGCCCTGCCGGGGTGAGCCGGTAGGCGATGCGCCCCTCGGCATCCGCCTGCCCGGCCGACTCGACGAGCCCGTCGCGGCCGAGCCGGTCGAGGGTCGTGTAGACCTGCCCGACGTTGAGCGGCCAGGTGCCGCCGGTGCGGGCCTCGAACTCGCTGCGCAGCTGGGCGCCGTACTTGTCGCCCTCGGCGAGCAGGGCCAGCAGCCCGGACCGAACCGACATCATGCCTCCATTTTCCCAGCACGACATACTCGGTATGTCGTGGGTCGTAGGAGATGTATACCGAGTATGTAGAGGTCGGTCAAGCATGGTGCCGCACGGATGGGGCAGAAGGCGCCGGTGAGTCCACGTCGAGTTCGTCCGGTCGGAGGCGCCGCAGGCTGCCTCGTCATGCTCCTCGTCTCCGTCGTGCTGTCGGTGCTGCTGACGGTGGGGCTCAACCTGCTGCTGCGGTGAGCCGGGCCGCGCTCAGGCGGGCCCCCACGCCGGAGGGTGCGTCACCGGCATCCGCTCAGTGGGCGAGCACCTGAGCGCCGAGCGCGAGGGCGGCCGGCAGGGCCTGCACCCACAGGATGCGGCGGCTCGCGGTGACCGCGCCGTAGATGCCGGCCACGACCACGCACGACAACGTGAAGAGTGCGAAGGCGTAGCGGTACGCCTCTGGGCCGACGAGAGCGAGCACGAGGCCGGCCACGAGGAAGCCGTTGTAGAGGCCCTGGTTCGCGGCGAGCACCTTGGTCTGGGCTGCCAGCTCGCGGCTCGTGCCGAAGGCGGCCCGGCCGCGCGGGGTGTCCCAGAGGAACATCTCGAGCACCACGATGTAGACGTGGATGAGCGCCACGAGGGCGGTGAGGACCGTCGCGATCACTGTCATCCCCGATGTCTACCGCACCGGGCGCCGGCGGCGTCAGAGGCGGATGCCGGCTGCCGGCGCCAACGCGCCTTGGCGCGGGCCGGCGGCTGGTCTCGCAGGAGCTGTCGTCGGGAGACGTCCGGATGCTTCACCTGATGAGCCAATCTGGACCCCGCGTGGCGTCCGGGTCGGCTCGCCTGCTGAAGCATCCAGGGGGTTGGTGCCGACTGGCTTGCCTGGTGAGGCATCCAGGGGGTTGGTGCCGACTGGCTTGCCTGGTGAGGCATCCAGGGGGTTGGTGCCGACTGGCTTGCCTGGTGAGGCATCCAGGGGGTTGGTGCCGACGTGGCTTGCGTGGTGAAGCATCCGGACGTCTTGGGACGAGGTACTCCTGCGGCCGTCAGGCCCGCGCCCGGTCAACCCGACCACGGCTCAGCCGGTGGTGAGCAGGATCTTCCCGACGTGCTCGCTGGCCTCCATCTCGCGGTGGGCTGCCGCGACATCGGCCAGCGGATGCCGTGACTGCACGATCGGCTGCACCCGGCCGGCCGCGATGAGGGGCCACACGTGCTCGCGCACCGCCGCCACGATGGTGGCCTTCTCAGCCGCCGGTCGCGCCCGCAGCGACGTGGCGATGACCGCCGCGCGCTTGCCCAGCAGCGCTGCGATGTCGAGCTCGCCGCGGGTGCCACCCTGCATCCCGATGATGACCAGCCGTCCGCTCGTGGCCAGGGCAGACACGTTGCGGGACAGGTACTTTGCGCCGACGATGTCGAGGATGACGTCGGCGCCCTCCCCGTCGGTGGCTTGGGCGACGCGCTCGACGAAGTCCTCGTCGCGGTAGTTGATGAGCACCTCGGCACCCAGCTCTCGACAGGCCTCGAGCTTGCCCGCCGACCCGGCTGTGACGATGACACTCGCCCCGACCTGGCGGGCGAGCTGGATCGCCATCGTGCCGATGCCGGACGAGCCGCCGTGCACGAGCAGCGTCTCGCCGGGCTGGAGGTTGGCGATGAGGAAGACGTTCGACCACACCGTGCAGACGACCTCGGGCAGGGCCGCAGCATCCACCAGCGACACCCCTTCTGGCACCGGCAGCAGCTGCCCGGCCGGCACCCGCACGTACTCGGCATAACCGCCCCCGGCGAGCAGGGCGCACACCTCGTCGCCGACCGCCCACTCGTCGACACCCTCGCCGAGCGCCTCCACGACCCCGCTCACCTCGAGCCCGGGCACCTCCGACTCACCGGGCGGCGGCGGGTAGTGGCCCTGTCGCTGGAGGGTGTCGGCGCGGTTGACGCCCGCGGCGGCGACGCGCACGAGCACCTCGCCGGCACGCGGGGTGGGGACGTCGACGTCGGCGAGCACGAGCGCGTCGGGGCCGCCGAAGGAGGGGAGGGTGATGGCCTTCATCCCCTCACCGTATGCCGTGACGCCCCCCACCTGAGGAACGCCCCGTAGTGCGCCGGAGGGCTCGCCCGCACGGCCCCGCCACCGGCGGTCGGCGTCGCCCATCTCGGCTGCACCGGACCCCCCGCGGCCGGCGTGAGCCCCCTAGCGTGGGTCGATCCGGTCACCGTCGACCCCAGGAGCCAGCGATGTCGATCCAACGCCGCACCGTCCTCACCGGAACCGCCGCCGTCGCAGGGGGAGCCGTGCTGGGCGGACCGTTCCAGGGGTTCGTCGCCGCACCCGCCGGGGCGCTCGGCGCCCCGGCGTTCCGCACCCTGCGCCCGACCCCCGACCGGCGCGACGGCGTGGTGCGGCTGCACCTGCCCGAGGGCTTCTCCTACCGCTCGTTCCACGACACGACGACCCCGGTCGTCCTCGACGACGGCACGGTGCTGCCCGGCCGGCACGACGGGATGGCCGCCTTCGAGGGCCGCCACCACCGGGTGACCCTCGTGCGCAACCACGAGGTCAACGGGGCCGGCCCGGCCTTCGGGCCGGTCGGCGACCACACCTACGACCCGATGGCCCAGGGCGGCTGCACGGTCGTCGACACCAGCCTGACCGGTGAGGTCCGGAAGGCGTGGACCGGAATCAACGGCACGATGATGAACTGCTCCGGTGGCCCGATGCCGTGGGGCACCTGGGTCACCTGCGAGGAGACCGTCAACGGCCCGGATGTCGGCGCCGACTTCACCGGCGCCCCCAACACCGCCCTCACCAAGCCGCACGGGTTCATCTTCGAGGTTCCGACGCGAGGCCGGGCCGAGGGGGAGCCGGTCACCCGGGCGGGCCGGTTCGCCCACGAGTCGGTGGCATTCGACCCGCGTGGCGGGAGCCTCTACCTCAGCGAGGACAACTTCGCCTTCCCGTCGGGCTTCTACCGCTACACCCCCAGACGGTCGCCGATGAGGACAGGTCGGCTCGACAACCGGGGCCGCCTGCAGATGCTCAAGGTCCGCGGCGTCGACAACGCCCACCTCGAGGCGAGCCAGGCCAAGGGCACCCGCTACCGCGTGACGTGGGTCGACATCGACGACCCGGACCCCACGTTCAGCTACACCCCGGGCCAGCCGGCTCCGACGACCAACGACACGGCGATCAACCACGTCGGCGACCAGGGCCGGGCGCAGGGCGCCGCGGGGTTCTCGCGGCTCGAGGGGACCATCTACCACCGTGGCGTCGTCTACTTCACCTCGACGCAGGGTGGCGGAGCGGTCATGGACGGGCCGAACTCCGCGACCGGCTACGGCACCGGCTCGGGCCAGGTCTGGGGTTACGACACCCGCTCCGAGACCCTGTTCCTCGTCTACCAGTCGCCCTCGCGCCAGGTGCTCGACTTCCCCGACAACATCACCGTCAGCCACCGCGGCACCCTCGTGCTCTGCGAGGACAACACCGAGGACAACTACGTGCGTGGCCTCTCGCGCGGTGGCCAGCTCTGGGACATCGCCCTCAACCGGCTGGAGGGGCGGACCGGTGACGAGTTCGCCGGCTCCACGTTCAGCCCCGACGGGCACACCCTCTTCGTCAACATCCAGGCCAGCCGGGGCATGAGCTTCGCGATCTGGGGACCCTGGAAGCGCATCGGCGTCTGACGCACTGCCGCCACGGACGGACGAAGCGACCTCGACCCCAGCAGCGCAACCCGGGTTCGGCCCGGCAGGGGCTGTCGGTTGTCCGTCCGTGGGCGCACACCACTCAGCGTCGGCGGAGCGCCACCACCGTCGCAGCGGCGACGGCCGCGAGGCCACCGGCGCCGAGCGCCCGGCGGAACGGGTTGACGCCCCGGGCGAGCTCGTCGACCCCCCACCAGGTCGACACCAGCACCGTGGCGACCGCGGCCCCACGCCGCATCCCCGACCCGCGCGGCGACACCCCGGTGAGCACGGCACCCACGGTCGAGAGCACGGCCGGAAGGTTGGGGTTCTGCCACATCACGACCTCACCGGTCTCGCGACTGGTCACGGCCCACCCGAGGGGGTCCTCACCCGGTGAGGGGACGGCCGGGGGAACGAGGGCGCGTAGCGCGTTCATCCGGTCACGCTAGACGCTGGTTCCCCCCGATCGAGGCGGAGCGACAGCCCTCCCGAGCCGGGCGCTCAGGCTGTTCGCGGCCCGCTGGACCGCCGTCACCAGACCGGCAGCCGCCTCGGCATCCACGTCGGCCTGCGGATAGGTGACCGCCACGCCCGCGACCGGGTAGTCGTTGTGGTCGAGCACCGCCACCGCGACCGACCCCAATCCCGCTGTAACGAGGCCGTCCTCGACGGCGTGCCCGCGCTGCCGCACCTGCTGCAGCTGCGAGCGCAGCTGAGTGGTGGACGTCGGGCCACGCCCGTCGCGCTGCACCAGCGCGGCCCGGTCGGGGTAGAGCGCTCGCACCTGTGCCGCGGGCAGGGCGGCCAGCATCGCCAGGCCGGATGCCGTGAGCACCGCCGGGAGCCGCACCCCCACGTCCGTGACCAGCAGCGGACGCCCCGGCGCACGCTCCTCGATGACGTAGAGCACGTCGCGCCCGTGCAGCACGGCGAGGTGGGCGTTGTGGCCGGTCGCATCGGCCAGCCGGTCCATCGCGCCGCGGGCCATCCGTTCCAGCGGTGCCTGGCGCTGGTAGGCCGAGCCGAGCTCGTAGACCGCCAGGCCCAGGCCGTAGCGGCGCTCCTCGGGCAGGTGCCGCACGTAGCCGCGGTCGACCAGCACGGCGAGCAGGTGGTAGACGCTCGAGCGGGGCAGGCCCAGGTCGCGCGCGATGGCGGCCGCGGGCACCGGCTCGCCACGGCGCGCGATGAGCGCGAGCACGTCGAGGGCCTGGCCGGCGGCGGGGGCGTTGGCCATGATCAGCCCACCCAGCGGTAGCGACGCTCGGGGCGGCCGGTGGCGCCGTAGCGCAGCCGCACGTCGGCCGAGCCGGTGGTCACGAAGTGCTCGAGGTAACGGCGGGCGCTGACCCGGGAGATGCCCACGACGTCGGCGACCTCGGTCGCCGACAGGGTGCTCTCGGCGGCCCGCAGCGCGTCCTGGGCCAGCAGGGCCGTCTCGGCGCTCATCCCCTTGGGCAGCGCCACCATCGCACCGGTCGCGCCCGCCGCTCGCACGAACACCCGGTCGACGTCGTCCTGGCCGTGCACCTGGGTGCCGTCGAGCAGGCGGCGCCGCTCGGCATACCGCTGCAGCCGCTCCTCGAGGTCGGCGAACCCGAACGGCTTGAGCACGTAGTCGGCGACCCCGAGCCGCACGGCCGCCCGCACGGCGTCGCCCTCCTTGGCGGCGGTGATGACGATGGCGTCGCACGGCTGGGGGAGGGTGCGCAGGTCGGCGAGCAGGTCGAGCCCGAACCGGTCGGGCAGGTAGAGGTCGAGCAGCAGGAGGTCTGGGCGCAGCGTCGCGACGGCATCCGTTGCCTCGGCCCCCGAGTGTGCGACGCCCACGACCTCGAACCCGTCGACCCGCTCGACGAAGCCGACGTGGATGCGGGCCACCATGAAGTCGTCGTCGACCACCAGCACGCGAATCACGAGAACGACTCCGCGGCAGCGACTTCGGTGAGGTTGGCAACGCCGAGCCGGGCCACGAACGACGTGACACCGTCCTCGTGCTCGACCTGGATCTCGCCGCCGCGCCGCCGGCACACCAGCCGGATCAGGGCCAGGCCGACGCCGTGCTCCATCGGGTCGACACGCTTGGTCGTGACCCCGTGCTCGAAGATGGTGGGCACCAGCTCGTCGGGAATGCCGGGGCCCGAGTCGGACACCACGACCTCCACGGTGCTCGCGTCCTGCCGGATGCGCACCCGCACCCACGGTGTGGATGCCGTGCCGCGCGGGGCGTGCTCGAGCGCGTTGTCGAGGAGGTTGCCGAGCACGGTGGCGACGTCGGCGGCATCCCCGGGCTCGAGGCGCTCGAGGGTCGTCTCGTCGCTGATGGTCAGCTCGACGCGGCGCTCGTTGGCCGTGGCGACCTTGGCCATGAGCAGGGCGGCGATCGTGGGGTCGCGCACGAGGGTGTTGACGGTGAGGTCGAGGGCGTCACGGCGCTCGCTGAGCGCGTCGACGTAGCGCACCACCTCGTCGTGCTCACCGATCTGGATCAGCCCGCTGATGGTGTGCAGCTGGTTGGCGAACTCGTGGGCCTGGGCGCGCAGCACGTGGGCTGTCGAGCGGAACGACCCGATCTCCTGCTCGAGGTCGGCCAGCGCCGTGCGGTCACGCATCGTGGTGACCGTGCCGAGCACCCGGCCAGCGCTCACCACGCGCATCGTGCTCATCACCAGCACCCGCCCACGTCTGATGACCACCTCGTCGCGGGCGGCGGTCACGTGGTCGTCGGCGTCGACGGAGTCAGGGCTGATGGCGCCGCTGCCACGGGGTCGGATGTTCTCACCCACGAGGACCTCGCGCAGCCGGCCCTCGATGCGCAGGTCGCCGATGGAGGTGCCGATCGCGTGCTCGGGCAGGTCGAGCAGCTGGCGGGCCACCTCGTTGACCAGGGTGATGCGGTGCTGCGGGTCGAGGGCGATGACGCCCTCCGCGATGCCGTGGAGCATCGCCTCGCGGTGCTCGGCGAGTCCGGCGATCTCGCGCGGCTCCATCCCGCGGGTCTGGCGCTTGATGCGCCGGGAGAGCAGCCAGGACCCGCCGAGCCCGACCGCGAGCGCGATGCCCAGGTAGGTGAGCAGGTACGACGAGGTGCCCTGCAGCCGCTCCCAGGTCGACGGCACGCGCTCGGCGACCATCACGGTGCCGAGGTGCGCTCCCACGGCATCCTCGGACTCGCCGAGCACGGGCACCTGCGAGACCAGGTGGTCCTCGCCGTCGACCGGCAGGGTGCCCGACCAGCTCGCGCCGGTCTCCACCCGTGCGTCGCCGAGGGCCAGCCGGCTGCCCTCGATCGAGGGGTCGGTCGAGACGCGCACGTCGAGGTCGGTCTCGGCGAAGCTCACCGACGTGACGCCGGTCTGGGTGACCAGGCTCTGGGCCAGGGTGGCCAGCCCGGTGCGCGTCTCGGGCTGGGCGAGGCTGGCGCGCACCAGCGGGCTCACCGCGATCTGTTCGGCGAGCCCGGCGACCCGGCGGCCCTCGACGCGCTCGAAGGTGGCGCCGGACTGCGCGAGCGAGACCCCCGCGACGGCCACCAAGACGACGACGATGATCCCCAGCTGGAGGGCGAACAGCTGCCCCGCCAGCGTCGGGCGTCGTCGCCTGCGCGTGACCACTATGAACTCAACCTTCTCTGCTGACAGAAGCGCGACAGTAGCCCACTGCTGCACCCACGATTCTCGCGTTGCCCTTCCCCTCACGAAAGTGATCTCAACGATGAGACTCCACCGCATCGCCCTCGGCGCCGTCGTCGCGGCCACCCTTGCCCTCACCGGTTGCGGGGCCACGAAGGACCAGGCGTCCGGCGACTCGTCCGCCAGCTCGGGAGGCGCTGCCGCGCCCGCGAACGGCCTGCAGTACATGGTGCCCAACGCTCCCGGCGGTGGGTACGACACGACCGCACGAGCTGCGGCCCAGGTGATGGAGAAGGAGGGCATCACCGGCACGGTGCAGGTCTTCAACCTCCCGGGCGCCGGTGGCACCGTCGGCCTCCAGCGCGTCGTCAACGAGAAGGGCAACGGCAAGCTCGCCATGCAGATGGGGCTGGGCGTCGTCGGTGCGGCCTACACGCAGAAGTCCAAGGCGTCGCTGAACGAGACCACCCCCATCGCCAAGCTGATCGAGGAGGCCGGGGCGATCGTGGTGCCCAAGGACTCCCCCTACACCGACATCACCCAGCTGGTCGAGGCCTGGAAGAAGGACCCGACGAAGCTCGCGGTCGGCGGCGGCTCCTCGCCGGGTGGCCCCGACCACCTGCTGCCGATGCAGCTCGCCCAGGCGGTGGGCATCGACCCGAAGACGGTCAGCTTCGTCTCGTACGACGGTGGCGGCGAGCTGTTGCCGGCGCTGCTCGGCAGCAAGATCGCCTTCGGCGCCTCCGGCTTCGGCGAGTTCCTCGACCAGGTCGAAGCCGGCGACGTGAGGGTGCTTGCGGTGACCAGCCCCGAGCGCGTCGACGCCCTCAAGGACGTGCCCACGCTGAAGGAGAAGGGCATCGACCTCGAGTTCACCAACTGGCGTGGCGTGGTGGCGCCCCCCGGCCTGTCGGCGCAGGACAAGCAGGTCTGGATCGACGCGTTCACCACGATGCACGAGTCCGCCGCGTGGAAGGCCGAGCTCGAGAAGCGCGGCTGGGTCGACGCCTTCGAGACCGGTGACGAGTTCGGCACCTTCCTCAAGGAGCAGGACACCCAGGTGGCCACGCTCCTGCAGACCCTCGGCCTGGCATGACCACCCAGACCGCCACGGCTCCGGCTCCGAGCCGGGTCAGGGACCGCGCGCAGTACGGCCTGTGCGCGGCCCTGGCCCTGGTCGGGATGGTCGTCATCTGGGACGCCACCCGGATCGGTGACGCGACGAGCAGCAACGACCCGGTCGGCCCGAAGGCGCTGCCCTTCGTCATCGGCGCCGCCCTTCTGGTCGTGGCCGCCCTCTACGCGCTCGACGTGTCGCGCGGTGGCGTCGGTGAGCAGGAGGCCGGCGAGGACGTCGAGCTCGGCCACCCGGCCGACTGGAAGACGGTCGGCCTGCTCGCCGGGGCGTTCCTGCTCAACGCGGTGCTCATCGAGCGGCTCGGCTGGGTGATCAGCGGCGCACTGCTGTTCGCCATGGCGTCCTTCGCCCTCGGCAACCGCCACCACGTGCGCGGGCTCGCCATCGGCATCGCCCTGAGCCTCATCACGTTCTACGGATTCGCGATCGGACTCGGCGTCAACCTTCCGGCCGGCATCCTGCAGGGGATCCTCTGATGGACAACATCTCCGCACTCCTCGGCGGCTTCGCCGACGTCATCACGCCGATGAACCTCCTGATCGCGCTGCTCGGAGTCACCGTGGGCACGGCGGTCGGCGTGCTTCCCGGCATCGGGCCGGCCATGACGGTCGCACTGCTGCTGCCGATCACCTACGGCCTGCCGGTGTCGCAGTCGCTGATCCTGTTCGGTGGCATCTTCTACGGCGGGATGTACGGCGGGTCGACCACGTCGATCCTGCTCAACACCCCCGGCGAGTCCGCCTCGGTCGTCACCGCGCTCGAGGGCAACAAGATGGCCAAGACGGGGCGGGCGGCGCAGGCGCTGGCGACCTCGGCGATCGGCTCGTTCATCGCCGGCACCATCGGCACGATGCTCATCGTGCTCGTGATGCCGCAGGTCGTGAGCTTCGCGATCTCGCTCGGGTCGCCGGAGTTCCTCGCCATCATCCTGGTCGCCTTCGTGGGCACCGCGGCGATCCTGGGCTCGTCCCGGGTGCGCGGTTTCGCCGCGCTCCTGATCGGGCTCACGCTGGGCCTGGTCGGCACCGACTTCGTCACCGGCCAGCAGCGGCTCACCTTCGGCAGCCCGTTCCTCGCCGACAACATCGACGTCGTCGTCATCGCGGTCGGCATCTTCGCCGTGGGCGAGGCGCTCTGGGTGGCCGCCCACCTGCGGCGCAAGGCCGCCACCGTCATCCCGGTGGGGCGGCCGTGGCTGTCGAGGTCGGACTGGAGCCGCTCGTGGAAGCCCTGGCTGCGGGGGACCGCACTCGGGTTCCCGTTCGGCGCCATCCCTGCCGGCGGTGCCGAGATTCCCACCTTCCTGAGCTACCTCACCGAGCGCAAGCTCTCCAAGCACCCCGAGGAGTTCGGCAAGGGCGCCATCGAGGGCGTCGCCGGCCCGGAGGCGGCCAACAACGCGTCCGCCGCAGGCACCATGGTGCCGCTGCTGGCGCTCGGGCTGCCGACCAACGCCACCGCGGCGATCATCCTCGCCGCCCTGATGAGCTACGGCATCGAGCCGGGCCCGCTGCTGCTGACCAAGGAGCCCGACCTGGTCTGGATGCTCATCGCCAGCCTGTTCATCGGCAACTTCTTCCTGCTCGTGCTCAACCTGCCCCTCGCGCCCACCTGGGCCAAGCTGCTGCGCATCCCGCGCCCCTACCTCTACGCGGGGATCCTGTTCTTCGCGTCGATGGGCGCCTATGCCGTGCAGGGGCAGCCGTTCGACCTGTTCCTCCTGCTGGCGCTCGGCATGCTCGGGTTCGCGATGCGGCGCTTCGGGCTGCCGGTGCTGCCGCTGATCGTGGGCGCCATCCTCGGGCCGCTGTTCGAGAAGCACCTGCGGCGTTCGCTGCAGACCACCGGTGGTGACGTCTCCGGCCTGCTCGGCGGGCCGGTGTCGTGGGTCTGCTACGGCGTCGTCATCGTGGTGCTGCTCTGGCCGCTCGTCGCCCGACTGCGCCGGGTCGTCGACCGCGGCACGGGTGACGGTGGCGGTCACGGGGGCGGTGCCGCGGGTGGCCCGGGCGGGCCGCAGGACTCCGCTGCGGCGGCCCTCGACGACCGGGGTGCCGATGGCGCCGAGGGCCGGGGCGCCTTCCAGGGCGCCGGGCGCGACAGGGTCTACGAAGACGCCGAACACGCGTCGGTCGGCCGGTCGGGCGAGCGTGACGGACCCCCGGCATCCACCCATGGCGACACCCACTCCACCAGGAAGGACCACGAGTCATGACCGTTCTCGTCGGCTACGTCCCCACCCCGCTGGGGGAGGCCACCCTGCGCGCCGGCGTGGAGGAGTCCCGCCGCCGGTCCGAGGGCCTGCTGGTGGTGAACATGTCACGCGACGACGTGCTCGTCGACGCGCACCGGGCCGCGAGCGACGACCTCGACCGCGTGGAGCGCGACGTCACCGAGCTCGGTGTCGACGTCGAGGTCGTGCGCATCGAGAAGGGCACCGACCCGGCCGACGCCCTCGTGCGGGTGGCCGAGGAGCGCGACGCCTCCGTGGTCGTCATCGGACTGCGCCACCGCACCCCGGTGGGGAAGCTGATCATGGGCTCGGCCGCCCAGCGGATCCTGCTCGACGCCCGGTGCCCGGTGCTGGCCGTCAAGGAGGACACCGCGTGAGCGTCGTCTCCACCGCGGACCTGTGGGACGAGCACGGCGACGCCCTGCAGTCGTGCTCGGTGCAGCTGCGGCACTACGGCGGGCGCACGGCGTTCAGCGGGGTGATCAGCACCGTGCGGTGCCACCGCGACAACGCGCTGGTCAAGACCGCCCTCGCCGAGCCCGCGGAGGGGCGGGTGCTCGTCGTCGACGGCCGTGGCTCGCTCGAGTCGGCGCTGATGGGTGACCTCATCGCCGCCTCGGCCGTGGCGCAGGGGTGGGCCGGCGTCGTCATCCACGGTGCGGTGCGCGACGTCGCCGCCCTGCGCGACCTGCCGCTCGGCGCGCTGGCGCTGGGCTCGAACCCGCGCAAGAGCGCCAAGGACGGGGTGGGCGAGCGCGACGTGCCGGTGGCCTTCGGCGGGGTGGAGTTCGTGCCGGGGCAGACGCTCTGGGCCGACGAGGACGGGGTCGTCGCCACCCGCCTCTGACGTCCCGGAATCGACCAATAGGTCACAGCAGGGACGCCTCCGAGTGTCCCTGCTGTGACCTATTGGTCGATCTGGGGACGCCGGCTCGGGTCAGCCCTCGTCGTCGAGGCGGGTCAGGATGCGGCGCAGCGCGGACCGGTCGCGCTCGGGAAGCCGGGCGAAGTAGGCCTCGGCATCCGACCGCCGGGCGGCCCCCGTCTCGTCGACCAGCCGCTGACCGGATGCCGTGAGCCCCAGCACCGTGGCCCGCCGGTCGCCCGGGTCCCGGTGGCGCTCGAGCAGCCCGCGCTCCTCGAGGGCATCGACCACGTCGGTGACCGATCGGGGCGCGACCCGCAGGTGGGCGGCGAGCTCGCCGGGGCGGATCCCCTCGTGGTGACCCACCACCCGCAGGGCGCGGACCTGGTGCGGGGCCAGGTCCCACGGCGCCATCGCCTCGGCACCGCGACGGCGTAGAGAGCGCGCGACGCGCATCACCAGGTCGCCCAGGTCGGGGTCCGCGGCCGGCTCACCGTGACGCCGGTCGGATGCCGTGTGGTCACCGCCGGAGCGGCCCTCCGGTTGGGCGCCTCGTGGGGTCGGCGACTGCTGCTGGGCCATGGGGGAATGCTAGTCGAACTTCTTGCGTTGGGCTCATTGTGAGGTAACCTCACGAACAAGCCTCCCGACCAGCCGTCGGGCTCCCCGCTTCCCATCCGAGAGGAGGGGTGCGCATGACAGCCACCCTCACCCAGCCCCGAACCACCCGTCCTCCTACTTCCTCGACCGACGTCCTCGTGGGCGTCTCCACCGCACCCGACCCCACGGCATCCCACGGCGGTGGCCGTGGCGGTGGTCGCGGCGGCGGCGCGATGCGCGTCGACCCGCGTGACCGCGCCCAGCTCGCCGAGACCCCGGTGCCCCTGTCGCGGGTCATCGCGCTGTTCCGTCCCCACCGCCTGCGAGTGGCGGTGGTCATCGGCATCATCGTCGTGACCAGCATCGTCGCGCTCGCCCAGCCGTTCCTCGTCCGCGAGATCGTCGACGTCGCTCTGCCGCAACAGAACTCGCGCCTGCTCCTGCTCGCGGTCGGTGCGATGGTCGCCGTGGCCGTCGTGACCCAGCTGCTCGGCGTCGTGCAGACCTGGCTCTCCACGCAGGTCGGCCAGCGGGTCATGCACGAGCTGCGCACCTCGGTGTTCGCGCACCTGCAGCGCCAGTCGCTCGGGTTCTTCACCCGCACCCGCGGCGGCGAGGTGCAGTCGCGCCTGACCAACGACGTCAACGGGATGCAAAGCGTGGTCACCTCGACCGCGACCTCCATCGCCTCCAACCTGACGACGGCCGTCGCCACCACCGTCGCAATGGTGGCGCTCTCCTGGCGCCTCTCGCTGCTCTCGCTGCTCGTCATCCCGCCGGCTCTGTGGCTGACCCGAAAGGTCGCCCTGCTCCGTCGCGCCGTGACCGCAGCCCAGCAGCGGCACCTGGCCGAGCTGAACACCCAGATCGAGGAGGGCCTGTCGGTCAGCGGGGTGCGCCTGTCCAAGACCCTCGGCACCTCGGCGCGCACCGCCGAGAAGTTCGGCGAGACCTCGCACGAGCTGGTCGACCTCGAGCTGCGCTCGCAGCTGGCCGGGCGCTGGCGGATGGCGACGATGCAGATCGTCTTCGCCGTCATCCCCGCGCTGGTCTACCTCGCGGCAGGCCTGCCCGCGACCGCCGGCGGCATGACGATCGGCACGCTCGTGGCGTTCACCGCCCTGCAGGCGGGCATCTTCCGTCCCCTGATGGGCCTGCTCAACGTCGGCGCCCAGTGGGTGGCGTCGATGGCCCTGTTCTCGCGGGTGTTCGAGTACCTCGACCTGGTGCCCGACGTCCCCGCTCCCGCCCGCCCAGTGCCGCTCGACCCGGCATCCGTGCGCGGCGACGTGCGCATCGAGGGGGCCACGCTGCGCTACCCCGGCGCCGACCGCGATGCCGTTGCCGACCTCACGCTGTCGGTGCCGGCGGGCTCGACGCTGGCGCTGGTCGGGGCGACCGGCTCGGGGAAGTCGACCGTGGCCGGGCTGCTGGCCCGGCTGCACGACCCCGACTCCGGTCGGGTGACCGTCGACGGCATCGACGTGCGCGACCTCGACCCCGACGTGCTCGCGTCCGTCGTGGGTGTCGTCTCGCAGGAGAGCTACCTGGTGCACGCCACGGTGCGCGACAACCTGCTGCTGGCCCGGCCGGACGCCTCCGACGGCGAGCTGTGGGCGGCGCTGGCCGCGGCCCAGGTGGCCGACCTGGTGGCTTCGCTGCCCGACGGGCTCGAGACGGTCGTCGGTGCTCGCGGGCACCGGTTCTCCGGTGGCGAGCAGCAGCGGCTGGCCGTGGCGCGCACGATCCTGCGCGACCCGCCGGTGCTCGTGCTCGACGAGGCGACGTCGGCGCTCGACACGACGACCGAGCGGGCCCTGCAGCGGGCGCTCGACGAGCTGGCTCGCGGGCGCACCACCATCACGATCGCCCACCGGCTGTCGACGGTGCGCGACGCCGACCGGATCGCGGTGCTCGACGGTGGCTGCCTCGTGGAGTCCGGCACGCACGACGAGCTCGTGAGCGCTGGTGGCCGGTATGCCGCCCTGGTCGGCGCGACCGAGCCGGTCGCATCGCCCGCCGCCTGATCCCCACCGTCCCGGGATCGACCAATAGGTCACACGGGGGACGGTGGGCCTGTCCCTGCTGTGACCTATTGGTCGATCTGGGGACGCCTGCCGGCGGCTGTCGGTCGCGCGGTGCGTCTCGGTGGCGAGACGGTATGGCGGCGCTGCACCTGTGCAGGGCGCCCTCCGGACCGCTCCAATGGACGACATGAGCGACGCCACCACCCCCGGCATGCCCGTGTCGTACTCGGATGCCGGCACCCCGACCGCCACCGCTGCCACCGACGCGCGACCCGGGCTCCAGCCCGTCACGGTGGGCACCGGCCCGCTCACCATCGACGACGTCGGGCGGGTCGCGCGCGACGGCGCCCCGGTGCGCCTCGCCGAGGAGTCGGTCGCCGAGGTGCGCCGCACCCGCGAGGTGATCCGCGGCCTCGCCGACGACACCGAGCCCCACTACGGCGTCTCCACCGGCTTCGGCGCCCTGGCCACCCGGCACATCCCCGTCGAGAAGCGCCACGCACTGCAGCGCTCACTCGTCCGCTCGCACGCCGCCGGCTCCGGCCCCGAGGTCGAGCGCGAGGTCGTGCGGGCCCTGATGCTCCTGCGCATCTCGACGCTGGCCACCGGCCGCACCGGTATCCGCGAGGAGACCCTCACCAGCTACGTCGCCATGCTCAATGCCGGCATCGCACCCGTGGTGCACGAGTACGGCTCGCTCGGCTGCTCCGGCGACCTCGCCCCCCTCGCGCACTGCGCGCTCGCCCTGATGGGCGAGGGTGTCGTGCGGGATGCGCACGGCGAGCGGATGCCGGCGGCCGACGCGCTCGCTGCGGCCGGCATCGCACCAGTGGAGCTCGAGGAGAAGGAGGGGCTGGCCCTCATCAACGGCACCGACGGCATGCTCGGGATGCTGTGCCTCGCCATCGCGGACCTGCGCGAGCTGCTCGTGGTCGCCGATGTCGCGGCGGCCATGTCGGTCGAGGGGCTGCTCGGAACCGATGACGTCTTCGCCGCCGACCTGCACGACCTGCGCCCGCAACCAGGACAGACGATCTCGGCTGCCAACATCCGGAAGATCATGGCGCACAGCCAGATTCGTGAGTCGCACCGCACCGAGGCGTGCACCCGTGTGCAGGACGCGTACTCGCTGCGCTGCGCCCCGGTCGTCGCAGGTGGGGCCCGCGACACCGTCGACCACGCCGCCCGGGTCGCCGGTTGGGAGCTGGCCTCGGCCGTCGACAACCCGGTCGTCACGCTCGACGGCCGCGTCGAGAGCAACGGCAACTTCCACGGCGCGCCGGTGGCCTACGTGCTCGACTTCCTCGCCATCGTGGCGGCTGACCTCGCCTCGATCTCCGAGCGCCGCACCGACCGCTTCCTCGACGTCGCCCGCAGCAACGGACTCCCGCCGTTCCTCGCCGACGACCCCGGCGTCGACAGCGGCCACATGATCGCGCAGTACACCCAGGCCGCGATCGTCTCGGAGCTGAAGCGGCTGGCGGCCCCGGCATCCGTGGACTCCATCCCCAGCTCGGCGATGCAGGAGGACCACGTCTCGATGGGCTGGTCCGCCGCCCGCAAGCTGCGCCGCGCCGTCGACGGGCTCTCGCGCGTGCTGGCGGTCGAGGTGCTCACCGCTGCACGCGGCATCCAGCTGCGGGCCCCGCTCACGCCGGCGCCCGCATCGGCCGCCGTCGTCGCCGCCCTGCTCGACGCCGGTGCCGGCCGCCCCGGCCCCGACCGCTGGCTCTCACCCGAGATCGACACCGCCCACCGGCTCGTCCTCGACGGCACGGTCCGCCGCGCCGCCGAGTCCGAGACCGGCCCGCTCTCCTGACCCCGACTGATTGCGGATAAGCCACCCGAGGAGGCCCTTTCCCGGGCCCGTGGGGGGTGGCTTGTCCGCAATCAGTCGGGAGTGAGGCCGTCAGGTGCGGACGGCACGCACCACGAGGTCAGCGGTGTGCTCGGCCCCGGCGCCGCCGCTGACGTGGCGCTCGCGGCGTTCGTGCACCTGCACCTGCCAGCCGTCGCCGAGCCCGGCTGCCACGTCGTCGGGCGACATCAGCAGGTCGGGATCGAACCCCCGTTCCCGGGCGCGCTCGGTGTCCACGTCGGCGTGGTGCACGACGAGCAGCGTGCCACCGGGGGCGGCGAGACGGGCCAGGCGGGCGACCGGGTCCGTGGACAGGTCGAGCGCTGGGTAGAAGGAGATGACGAGGTCGAAACCGCTGTCGGGCAACGCCTCCGAGCCCGAGTCGGCCAGCCCGGCATGCACCCAGGTCACCTCGGCACCAGCAGCCGACGCCGCGGCCCGGGCCCGGTCGAGGGCCACTCCCGAAGGGTCGAGGGCCGTCACCCGCCAACCGCGGGCGGCGAGCCACACGGCATCCGCGCCCTCGCCACAGCCGACGTCGATGGCCCGGCCGGGCGGCATCCCCACCACCTCGGCCACGAGGGCCTGGTTGGGCTCGCCGCTCCAGATCTGGTCGGCCTCGGTGTAGACGGCGTCCCAACGCAGCGCGTCGGGCACGAGCGGGCGCCCGGTGTCGGCATGGTGCGGCATGTCCCGAGTCTGCCCTTGACCGGATGCCGCGCCGGCACCGACCCACCGCCCGCCCCCGCGCCCGTCTCGCATTCCAGACAGCCAGACCGCGGCGGGGGTTGGGGCGCGGCTCGCGAACGGCCACAGTGAGGACGACACAGATCCCCCGAGGAGGACTCATGGACGGCGCCCGCCCGGTCCGCGCAGCCCGCGGCACCACCCTCACCGCTCGCCAGTGGTCGACCGAGGCACCCCTGCGGATGCTGATGAACAACCTCGACCCCGAGGTCGCCGAGCGCCCCGACGACCTCGTGGTCTACGGCGGCACCGGCCGGGCCGCGCGCGACTGGAAGTCGTTCGACGCCATGGTGCGCACCCTCACCACGCTCAAGGCCGACGAGACGATGCTCGTGCAGAGCGGCCGCCCGGTCGGCGTCATGCAGACCCACGAGTGGGCGCCACGGGTGCTCATCGCCAACTCCAACCTGGTCGGCGACTGGGCCACCTGGCCGGAGTTCCGGCGCCTCGAGCACCTCGGCCTCACCATGTACGGCCAGATGACAGCCGGCTCGTGGATCTACATCGGCACCCAGGGCATCGTGCAGGGCACCTACGAGACCTTCGCCGCGGTGGGCGAGAAGCGCTTCGGGGGCACCCTGGCCGGCACGCTCACCCTCACCGGCGGCTGCGGCGGTATGGGCGGCGCCCAGCCGCTCGCGGTCACGATGAACGAGGGCGTCTGCCTCATCGTCGACGTCGACCCGGCCCGCCTGCACCGCCGCGTCGAGCACCGCTACCTCGACGAGGTGGCCGTCGACCTCGACTCCGCCGTCGAGATCGCGCTCAGGGCCAAGGCCGAGCGCCGCGCCTGGTCGGTCGGGGTGGCCGGCAACGCCGCCGAGGTCTTCCCCGAGCTGCTGCGCCGCGGGGTGCCGATCGACATCGTCACCGACCAGACCAGCGCCCACGACCCGCTGAGCTACCTGCCCGAGGGCATCTCCGTCGAGGACTGGGCCGAGTACGCCGAGAAGAAGCCCGAGGAGTTCACCGACCGGGCCCGCGCCTCGATGGCCAGGCACGTGCAGGCGATGGTCGACTTCATGGATGCCGGCGCCGAGGTCTTCGACTACGGCAACTCGATCCGCGACGAGGCCCGTCAGGGTGGCTGCGAGCGGGCGTTCGACTTCCCGGGCTTCGTGCCTGCCTACATCCGGCCGCTGTTCTGCGAGGGCAAGGGCCCGTTCCGCTGGGCCGCACTCTCGGGTGACCCCAAGGACATCGCCGCCACCGACCGGGCCGTGCTCGACCTCTTCCCCGACGACGACAAGCTGCACAAGTGGATCCGCGGCGCCCAGGAGCGGATCGCCTTCCAGGGCCTGCCGGCCCGGATCTGCTGGCTCGGCCAGGGCGAGCGCGACAAGGCCGGCCTGGCCTTCAACGACCTCGTGCGCACCGGTGCCGTGCAGGCGCCGATCGTCATCGGCCGCGACCACCTCGACACCGGCTCGGTCGCCAGCCCCTACCGCGAGACCGAGTCGATGCTCGACGGGTCCGACGCCATCGCCGACTGGCCGCTGCTGAACGCGCTGGTCAACACGGCATCCGGCGCCTCGTGGGTGTCGATCCACCACGGCGGCGGGGTCGGCATCGGCCGCTCGCTGCACGCCGGTCAGGTCTCGCTCGCCGACGGCACCGACCTGGCGGCGCAGAAGCTGCACCGGGTGCTCACCAACGACCCGGCGATGGGCGTCATCCGGCACGTGGATGCCGGCTACGACATCGCCGAGCGCACCGCGGCCGAGCAGGGCGTGCGCATCCCGATGCGCGAGAGCTGACCCGGGGCACCCTCGACTTCGTGCGGTTTACACACGGTTCTTACACGCCTGGACGCGCGAGAACCGTGTGTAAACCGCACGAAGTCGGATGAGGGGTGGGGCTGTCAGGCGGGGTCGGTGACGTCGACGACCTCGGCGCCGAGCACCCGCACCACGTCGTCGGCCGCCACCGTCGCGGCCACCCCGTGCGCCCCGGCCCCCAGCGACACCGTGCGCCCGCTCATCGTCGCGTCGGCGACGACCGGCCAGGCGGTGCTCGAGCCGAACGGCGTGATCGTGCCCCGCTCGTAGCCCGTGACCTGCAGCGCGGTCGCGGCATCCGGCATCGAGACCCGGTTGACGCTCAGATGGGCGCGCAGCTTGGGCCACGAGATCTCGCGGTCGCCCGGCACCAGCACGAACAGGAAGTCGTCGTCCGCCCGGCGCACCACCAGGGTCTTGACGATGTCGCGGGGCTCGACGCCGCGGGCCGCCGCCGCCTCCGCGAGGGACCCCACCCGCCCGTGCCGGGTGAGCGTGAAGTCGATGCCGGATGCCGTCAGCGCGCCCGTGGCGCGTTCCTCACCACTCGCGGTCATCGCCCCAGCGTAGGGCCGGGGTGCAACGTCTTGGCACCGAGACAATCACCCGTCACGTACGAGCCCCAGGCCCCGCTCCACAGGGTCAAATGGAACCATGTCCACGACGCCACGGCCCGGCGCGGCCGCCGCCGGCTTCCGGCGCATGTGGCACGACCTCGAGGCCCTGGGCCAGGACCGCGACAGTGGGGGATACTCCCGGTTCGCCTGGACCCGCGAGGACTCCGACCTGCGCGAATGGTTCGCCGGCGAGTGCGCCGACCGAGGGCTCGACCTGACCACCGACCGGATGGGCAACCAGTGGGCCTGGTGGGGCGACCCGGATGCCGCGGTGGCCGCCGGCGACCCGGGCGTGGTCATCGGCTCGCACCTCGACTCGGTGCCCGACGGCGGCGCCTTCGACGGCCCGCTCGGGGTGGTCGGCGCCCTCGCGGCGGTCGACCAGCTGCGCCATGACGGCTTCGCCCCCGCCCGCCCGGTGGGCGTCGTCAACTTCGTCGACGAGGAGGGCGCCCGGTTCGGCGTCGCCTGCGCGGGGTCGCGCGTCATCACCGGTGCGCTCGGCGCCGACCGGGCCCGCGGCCTCACCGACAACGACGGCGTCACCATGGCCGAGGCGATGCAGCGCGCCGGCCGCGACCCCGCCACGTTGGGCCGCGACGACGAGACCCTTGCCCGGATCGGGGCCTTCGTCGAGCTGCACGTCGAGCAGGGCCGCCGCCTGGTCGAGCTCGGCCGCTCCGTCGGGGTGGGCAGCGACATCTGGCCGCACGGCCGCTGGCGGGTCGACGTGCCCGGTGAGGCCAACCACGCCGGTACCACCGCGCTCGCCGAGCGCGAGGACGCCATGCTCGGCCTGGCCGCCATGGTCATCGCGGCCCGGCGGGCCGCCGAGGCGCAGGGCTGCGTCGCCACCGTCGGGAAGGTGCAGGTCCTGCCCAACGGGGTCAACGCCATCGCCAGCTGCGCCACCGGCTGGCTCGACGCCCGCGGGTCCGACCCGGATGCCGTGCTCCGCGTGGTCGCCGAGGTGCGTGACGTGGTGGCCGACTTCGACGGCCTGGTCACCCAGGAGTCGTGGACGCCCGTCACCGACTTCGACCCGGCTCTCGTGCGCCGGATGGCGACCCGCCTTGGCGGTCTGCCGGTCATCGGCACCGGCGCGGGCCATGACGCCGGAATCCTGGCCAACGACGGCATCCGCAGCGCGATGCTGTTCGTGCGCAACCCGACCGGGGTGTCGCACTCTCCTGACGAGTGGGCCTCGGCCGACGACTGCCTCGACGGCATCGCGGCCCTCGCCGACGTCGTCACCGATCTCGCAGGGGCTGGTGCATGACGACGTTCTGGTGCGAGCACGCAGTGCTCCCCGGGGGTCTGCGTCGCTCGGTGCGGGTGGTCACCGACCGAGGACGCATCCTCGATGTGCGCCCGGACGCGCCGCTCGAGCCCGACGACACCCGGCTCGGCGGGGTGGTGTTGCCGGGCCTGGCCAACGTCCACAGCCACGCGTTCCACCGGGCGCTGCGCGGGCGCACCCACGACGACGGCGGCAACTTCTGGACCTGGCGCGACGCGATGTACGCCGTGACGCACCGCCTCGACCCCGAGACCTACCACGCCCTCGCCAGAGCCGTGTTCGCCGAGATGCTGCTCGCCGGTTACACCACCGTCGGCGAGTTCCACTACGTGCACCACGCGGCCGGTGGCCGCCGCTACGACGACCCCAACGTCATGGGCAAGGCGCTGATCAGCGCGGCGCGTGAGGTCGGCATCCGGATCACGCTGCTCGACACCTGCTACCTGGCGGGCGGGCTGACCGCGGGCGGTCACCTGCCGCTCGACGTGGTGCAGCAGCGCTTCTCCGACGGCGACGTCGAGGCCTGGGCCGAGCGGTTCACCCGCCTCGCCGACGACGACACGGTGCGGATCGGCGCGGCGGTGCACTCGGTGCGCGCCGTGCCGTGCGACGACCTGGCGGTGGTGGGTGACGTCGCGGCCCGCGACGACCGTCCGCTGCACGTGCACGTCTCGGAGCAGCCGGGTGAGAACCTCGCCTGCGACGGGTTCTACGGCTGTTCGCCGACCGAGCTGCTCGCGGGAGAGGGGCTGCTCACTCCTCGAACGACGGCGGTGCACGCAACTCATCTGTCTGACACCGACATCGAGCTGCTCGGCGCTGCCCGGGCCACCGCATGCTTCTGCCCCACCACCGAGCGCGACCTGGCCGACGGCATCGGGCCGGCGCGCCGGCTGCAGGATGCCGGTGCGCAGCTCGCGCTCGGGTCCGACCAGCACGCGGTCATCGACCCGTTCGAGGAGGTGCGCGGGCTCGAGATGCACGAGCGCCTCGAGAGCCTGGAGCGGGGCCGGTTCGCCCGGTCCGAGCTGCTCGGCATCGCCTCCCTGCACGGGTACCGCGCCCTTGGCTGGGACGACGGCGGGGTCATCGCCGGCGGGCACCTGGCCGACCTGGTGGCCGTGCGGCTCGACAGCCCGCGCACGGCCGGCTGCGCGCCTGAGGGCGTGCTCTACGCGGCCACCTCCAGCGACGTGACCGACGTCGTCGTGGCCGGGGAGCGCGTCGTGTGCGAGGGCCGGCACCGGTCGGGCGACGTGGGCCGGATGCTCACCGAGTCGATCGCCGCGGTGCGGACGTGACTCCCGCGTCCGGTACCGGGGCAACGGCATCCGAATCCACCTCGGGCACAGCCAATCCCGGGTCAGTGCTGGTCACCGGTATCCGAGAGCTGGTGACGTGCGCGGGGCCCGACGGGACCACTCCGACGGACGACCTCACCACCTCGGCGGCCGACCGGCTCGGCATCCTCGACGATGCGGCGGTCGTCGTCCAGGACGGGCTGGTCGCCTGGGTGGGGCCGTCTGCTCACGCCCCCGCGGCCGACCGGGTCGTCGACGTCGGTGGCCGAGCTGTCGTCCCCGGCTTCGTCGACAGCCACAGCCACCTCGTCTACGCCGGTGACCGGGCGGCCGAGTTCACCGCCCGGATGGCCGGCGTGCCCTACGACGGCGGCGGCATCGGCGTCTCCGTGGCGGCGACCCGCGCGGCGAGCGACGACGAGCTGCGGGCGCTGCTGCGGGCACGGGTCGCGGAGATGCGCGCGCTCGGCACCACGACCGTCGAGGTCAAGGGCGGCTACGGGCTGACCGTCGCCGACGAGGTGCGCGCGCTGCGACTGGCGCGCGAGGTCACCGACGAGACGACCTTCCTGGGCGCCCACGTCGTGCCCCCCGAGGCGCGCGACGACCGCGCGGCCTACCTCGACCTCGTCTGCGGGCCGATGCTCGCGGCCTGTGCGCCCCACGCCCGGTGGGTCGACGTCTTCTGTGAGCCGGCCTCGCCGCACGCCTTCACCGGCGACGAGGCGCGCCGCGTGCTCACGGCCGGCCGGGACGCCGGGCTCGGTCTGCGGGTGCACGGCAACCAGCTGTCCGCCGGGCCGGGGGTGCGGCTCGCGGTCGAGCTGGGGGCGGCCAGCGTCGACCACTGCACCTACCTCACCGGTGACGACGTCGACGCGCTCGCGGGTGCCGCCGGCACGACCGTGGCCACCCTGCTGCCCGGCGTCGAGTTCTCCACCCGCTCGCCCTACCCCGACGCCCGCCACCTCCTCGACGCCGGCGTCGACGTGGCGCTCGCGACCGACTGCAACCCGGGAACGTGCAACACGGCATCCATGCCGTTCGTCGTCGCGCTCGCGGTGCGCGAGATGCGGATGACCGCGGCCGAGGCCCTCGTGGCCGCCACCGTGGGGGGCGCCCGGGCCCTGCGCCGGACCGACGTCGGCCGGGTGGCCGTGGGGTCGCGCGCCGACCTCGCCGTGCTCGACGCGCCGTCGTTCGACCACCTCGCCTACCGGCCGGGGATGCCGCTCGCGAGCGCCCTCGAGCTGGCCTGACAGTTCCGGTAACTGGACGCCCGTCAGGCGGCCCCCCTCCGGGTGGCCGCCTGACCGAAAGCGTTGTGCTGCAGAGCTACTGGCGCATCAGCGTCGCCCGGGCCGTGACGTCATACAGGCTCGTCGGCGATCTCGCCGGGCAGGTGCCCGGCCGACTTCTCGTAGAACTTGGCCGCGCGGCGGGTGGCGAGGGTCTTGGCGGCGCCGACCGCGAGGCCGGTGATCATCGCGTAGGCGACAGCCTTGGCCAGCGGGGCATTCGGGCTCTTGGGGTTGATCTCGTCACCCTCGGCCTTGGCCCAGATGGCGTCGATGACCTTGGTGGCAACGATTCCGGCGACGATGGCGCCCCCTGTGCCCATGATCTTCCACGCGACTGCTCCCATGGCCATGTCAGTTCCTCCGAACGCAGATTGCCGTCGGGCGCAGCAACGTCCGACGAGGTCGTGCTCACTGTAGTCGGCGGGGTTATGGTGGGGGAGTCCAACGACAGGGGAGCGCCCCAAGCGCTGAGAGTGCGGTTCGCCGCAGACCCTCGAACCTGATCCGGTTAGCACCGGCGAAGGGAGTCGGGAAATCTCAGGTGCGTCGTCGGCACACCCGCGACCGCCACGGCCGCGAGGTGC
Organism: uncultured Actinomycetota bacterium; assembly: GCA_963800505.1. Classification (GTDB taxonomy): domain Bacteria; phylum Actinomycetota; class Actinomycetes; order Actinomycetales; family Dermatophilaceae; genus Fodinibacter. Next base: position 20,060 of record CAWDBL010000019.1, on the reverse strand, counting down.
CGGTCGCACCTCCCCGAGGTCTCAACAACGAAAACCTCGGGAGAACCACATGGCAACACAGCTGACCGAGGCGCCCTCGCGGCGCTCCATTCCCGCGACCCGCCCCCTGCTGGGCTGGCGCACCGTCGACATCCTCACCATCGCCTTCCTCGGCGCGGCCCTCGGCATCGCGTTCTGGGGTTGGGGGGTGTTCTACAAGGGCCCGGTGACCGCCCTGCAGATCGGCTACGCCCCGCTGATGGGCCTGTTCGTCGGCCCGTGGTTCCTCGCGGGGGTGATCGGCGGGCTCGTCGTCCGCCGCCCCGGAGCGGCCCTGTTCTGCGAGGTCGTGGCCGCCCTGGTCTCGATGCTTCCGGGCACCGAGTGGGGTGCGAGCGTGCTGGTCAGCGGCATCCTGCAGGGTCTGGGCGCAGAGCTGGCGTTCGCGCTCCTGGCCTACAAGTCGTTCGGGCTCGGTGCCGCGATGCTCGCCGGCGTGCTGTCGGCGCCCCTGGAGTGGGCGTTCGAGGTGGTGAAGTTCCCCGCCTCGTGGGCCGACGTCCCCGTGCTCTCGGTGCTCGCCAACGGTGGGGGCTGGTACGCCGAGTGGGTGCTGCGCGACAAGCTGGTCTACCTCGGCGCGATGGCGGTCTCCGGCGCGGTGCTGGCCGGGCTGGTCGGGTGGCTGCTGGTGCGGGCGCTGGCCCGGGCCGGCGCCCTGTCGGCCTTCCCCGCCGGGCAGGAGCACCGGGAGCACCACGCTGTCTGACGTCGCCGGGCCGGATGCCGGGCGCGCGTCACCGGCCGCGCCCGCGAGGAGGCACGCCGAAACGGGGCTGGTCGAGGTCGACGGCCTCACCTGGCGGCCGTTCGGGCGCCGCGAGCCGGTGCTGCGCGACATCTCGCTGACCCTGCGGCCCGGCGAGCGGGTGCTGCTCGTCGGGCCGTCGGGGTCGGGCAAGTCGACCCTGCTGCGGGCGCTTGCCGGGCTGCTCGAGACGGTCGACGCCGGTGAGCTCACCGGCACGGTGACGGTCGACGGGGTCGCCCCCGGGAACCGGCCCGGTGCGGTCGGGCTGGTGCTGCAGGAGCCTGGCGCCGGGGTGGTCGCGGCCTCGGTGGGTCGCGACGTGGCGTTCGGGCCGGAGAACGTCCGGATGCCGCGGGGCGCCATGGCCGGTGTCGTCGCGTCCGCGCTGAACTCGGTGGGCCTGGGGGACCTGGCGCTCGACACCCCGACCGGCACGCTGTCGGGTGGGCAGACCCAGCGCCTGGCGCTCGCCGGCACCTTGGCGCTCGACCCGTCGGTGGTGCTGCTCGACGAGCCGACGGCGATGCTCGACCCGAGCTCCGCTCGGGAGGTGCGCGACGCCGTGGCCGCGCTCACTGCGGGGCAGCCCTCGCCGACGCTGGTCGTCGTCGAGCACGTGCTCGGGCCGTGGGTGGAGCTGGTCGACCGGCTGGTGGTGCTCTCGCTCGACGGGCGGGTGGTGGCTGACGGCCCGGTGCGCACGACCCTGGAGAGCGAGCGCGAACGTCTGCTCGCGATGGGCATCTGGGTGCCGGGGGCGGGGCCGCCCGAGCCGCTGGCGGTGGACCCGGCCCTCGTGGCGCCGCGGTGGTCGCCCCGGAAGGGCTCCGCCCGCCGCCTCGACACTGCTGCGCCTGGACTCAGCAGTGTCGAGGGGTTCGGCGTTGCTGCGCCTGGACTCAGCAGTGTTGAGGGGGTCGGCGTTGCTGCGCCTGGACTCAGCAGTGTTGAGGGGGTCGGCGCTGCTGCGCCCGAACTCAGCAGTGTCGAGTCGCCGGCAGCCATGTTCCTGGCGGCCTCGCCGTTCGTGGTCGAGCGCACCACCCGGCTGGTCGACGGCACCGCCCGCACCCGCCGCGCTGCCGTGCTGGACGAGCCCCTCGTGGCAGCACCCGGCACCCTGACCGCGCTCGTCGGGCCGAGCGGGTCGGGCAAGTCCACGGTGCTGCACGCCCTCGCCGGGTTCCTCGAGCCGACCGACCCCGACGCCGTGGGGGTCCGCCCCCCGATCGCCGCAGCGGGGGGACGGCTGGCCGAAACGACGGTCGAGCCGGATGCCGTGCCGCCGGCCTCGCTCGCCGCCCCCGACCTGGCCCGCACACTCGCCTGGGTGCCGCAGTGGTCGAGCTCGACGATCGTGGCGCGCACCGTGCTCGACGAGGTGCTGGCCACCGCCGCCACCCTCGGGCGCTCGCCCGGTGAGCACGACACCCGCAGCGCCGACCATTCCCGTAGTACCGACCACCCCCGCAGTGCCGACCACCCACACACCGAGGGTGCCGCCTCGACCGACCGGGCCCGCGCCCTGCTCGCCGCCCTCGGCCTTGCCCACCTCGAGGCGGCCGACCCCCGCCAGCTGTCCGGCGGCGAGCAGCGGCGGCTGGCCGTGGCCGCGGCCCTGCACCACGGGCCGCCGGTGCTGCTCGCCGACGAGCCGACCGTCGGCCAGGACCGTGGCACCTGGGCCGCTGTCGTCGGGCTGGTCGCCGCCTACCGCGAGGCAGGTGGCGCCGTCGTCACCGCCACCCACGACGGGCACGTCGTCGACCGGGCCACGACGGTGCACCACCTCGCCGCCCCCGCCGAGGCCCCTGTGCCCGCGCCGGCCGGAGTGCCGCTGGTGGCCCGCTGCGGAGCGCTGGCCCTGCTCGTCGGCGCCCTGCTCGCCGTACCGGCCGGGGTGCTCTCGCCGCACTGGAGCACCAGCCTGGCGGTGCTCGCCACCCAGCTGGTGCTCGCGGTGGTCGGCCTCTGGTCCCCCGGTGGGCGCGGCGGCGCGCTGGCCAGGGCCCGTCGGGTCGCCGTGCGGATGGTCCCCGGGCTGGTGGCCGCCCTCTCGGTCGGCTGGTCGACCTGGTTCCTGGCCGGCCGCGACCTCGACCCGGCCCTGACCGTCAGCCTGCGAGTGCTCGTCATCGTGCTGCCCTCGGCGGTGCTCATCCCGTGGATCGACCCCGACGCCCTCGGCGACGCGCTCGCCCAGCGGCTGCGCCTGCCCGACCGCCCGGTCGTCGCCACCTCGGCGGCCCTGCAACGCGTGCACGGCTTCGGCGAGATCTGGCGCGAGCTCGGCCGGGCCCGCCGCATCCGTGGGCTCGGAGTCTCCTGGCGTCATCCGCGCACGGTCATCGCGCACCTCGGCGCCCTGACCATGGGGCTGCTCGTGCGCACGCTGCGCGCCGCCGCCGACCTCGCCGTCGCCATGGACGCGCGCGGCTTCGCGACGGCGACCGCCCGCTCGTGGTGGATGCCGGCGCCGTGGCGCTGGCGCGACACCGTCCTGGTCGCGCTGGCGACCGTACCGCTCGTGGTGGCGGTCCTCGCCCGCTGAGCCCACGGCATCCGACTCATTGCAGATCTCCCACCTGCCGGCGCACCTCGGTCGGGTGGGTGATCCGCAATCAGTCGGGGGACAGCCACCGCCCGGCAACGGCCCGACCGGCCCCGCTCGGAGGGTGATCCGCGACACGTGGGCTCCGGCATCCACCCGTGGGATGGTCGGCGTACGTCTTCCTGGGTGACCAACCCGCAGGGCGTGACCGAGGAGGACGAGTGGCTGACCGCCAGGCGTTCGACGCGTACGTGCGAGAGCGGTGGGACCCGTTGCTGCGCACCGCCGCCCTGCTCACCGGTGACGCCGCTGCGGCAGAGGACCTCGTGCAGGAGTCGCTGGTTCGGGCCGCCCGGCACTGGCACCGGGTCGACCCGGGTGCGGTCGACTCCTACGTGCGTCGGGTCATGTACACCCGCTCGATCGATGCCTGGCGCTGGCGCCGGCACCAGCCAGACCCGGTCGACCCGGTGCGCCACGAGCGCGCCGGCGCCGACGACACGGATGAAGTCGCCACCCGGCTCACCCTGGTCGACGCACTGTCGCGACTCACTCCACGCCAGCGGGCCGTACTGGTTGCCCGCTTCTACGAGGACCGCACCGAGGTCGACACCGCCCGGGTGCTCGGCTGCTCGCTCAGCACGGTGAAGTCCCAGACCCGCCACGCCCTCGAGCGACTGCGCGTGCTCGCACCCGAGCTCGCCACCACCTTCGGCCGTGAGGGGGCCCCACGATGACGCACCCCACCGACGAGCTCACCCGACTGCTGACCGGGGCCGCCGACGACATCGTCGAGCGCGACCGCGGCCACGGCCCGGACGCCCCTCGGCTCTGGCGGCGAGGCCGGCGAACCACCTGGGCCGCCCGGGGGGCCGCCGCCGGTCTCGTCGCCGCCCTCGTTCTCGTGGGGGGAGCCTTGGTCGCGGTGGTCCGTGACGCGCCGCCCACCGTGCCGGCGGACGGGAGCTCACTGACCTACCCCGAGCTGGTCTCCGACCTCTTCACCAGTCGCGACCCCGCGGCCCCCGGCCCGGTGTTCGGGCTCGTCGCCCTGCCCCCCGCTGACAACCAGGGGTCCAGCACGGGCGTGATCGACCGTAGCGGCGCGCTCACGGGCTTGCCGCGCTGGCCCGCACCCGGCTCCACCGTCGACCTCAACTCGTTCGAGGAGCCCGGCGGAGTCCTCGCCCCCGACGGTGTGCACCTCCTGGTTCGCGACGGCATCGTCGACCTCACTGACGGCTCGCTCACCCGCCCGCTGCTCATCGAGGGCGTTTCGCAGACAACCGTCGGCGACCGCGCGGTGTGGAGCCCGGACTCCGAGCACGTGGCCTTCGGAACCTCGAAGGGGCCCTCAGCGCTCGACCGCTTCGCTGACGTCGTGCTCGAGCCCGCCGCGGGTGACGCAAACGTGCTGCTCGCCGGCTGGCGCGACAGCGCCACGGTGCTCGGACTGCGCAGCCCCTCGACGACCGACGGGGCCGCGTTCGACATCGTCTCCCGCGGCCTGGCCGCCCCAAGGTGGGCGACGGTCAGCACCATCAGCCCGGATGCCGTGAAGGTCGCGGACGCGGTTGGCCAAGTGTCGCCCTCGGCCGCGTTCACGTCGCCGGACGGCTCCCGCCTGCTGCTCGTCGACCGAGGTGGCCACAGCGCGCTCGTCGACACCGCAACCGGTCAGCGTGTGGCCTTTGCCGGCGCAGCACCCTCAGCGACGGACGTGGCGTGGGGCGTCTGCGCCCCGGTGTGGCGGGACAACGAGCCCCTGCTGGCGATGGGTGGTCTCCGGCAGCCGGGCGACGGCGCCACCGTCCTGGCCTTCGCCGACCGGGTCGACGCGGGCTGCGTGACGCTGGCCGGCAACGAGCTCACCGGCACGCCGGCGCCGGGTCGCGCCACGACCGAGCGGGTGTGGAGCGTGATCCTGCCCGTGTTCTGGGTGCTGCTCCTCGTCGCCGCCCTCTCGCTCATCGTGTGGATGGTCCTCGCCCTGCGGCGCAGCCGGAAGCACGGGGAGGACTTCCTGCCGATGATGCTGGGCCGCCTCTTCTGAGGGCCGGTGGATGATTCGCAATCAGTCGCGGGCAGGGTTGGACAGCGGGCGGCGAGGTACGGGGCTGTCGGGAGCGGACGGCATACTGGTGGATCGTGTCCGCCTCCTCCCTGACCCAGCCCGGCGCGGCGGTTCGCATCCCGCGCGAGCTGTGGGTGCTGGTCGCGGCGGCGTTCGTCATCGCGCTGGGGTTCGGGCTGATCCTGCCGGTGCTGCCGCAGTTCGCGCAGAGCTTCGGGGTGGGGGCCACGGCCAGCTCGATCGTGGTCAGCGCGTTCGCGTTCTTCCGGCTGCTGTTCGCCCCGGCCGGCGGCCGGCTGATCGCCCGGTTCGGTGAGCGGCCGATCTACCTCGCCGGCCTGGTCATCGTCGCCATCTCCACCGGGGCCACCGCGTTCGCCCACACCTACTGGCAGCTGCTGCTCTACCGCGGGCTGGGCGGCATCGGGTCGGTCATGTTCACCGTGTCGGCCGTCGCGCTCATCGTGCGCCTGGCCCCGCCGTCGATCCGGGCGCGCATCTCGTCGGTCTACGCGTCGGCGTTCCTCTTCGGCGGCATCCTGGGCCCGGTCGTCGGCGGCCTGCTCGGCAACCTCGGGCTGCGTGTGCCGTTCCTCGTGTATGCCGTGGCGCTGCTCGTCGCCGCCTCGCTTGTCGCGGTCTTCATCAAGGGCTCGGCGCTGCGCCCGGCCGAGGGCGCGCCCGTGCTGCCGGTGTTCGCGGTGCGCGACGCGTGGCGCGACGTCGCCTACCGGGCGTCGATCGGGTCGGCGTTCGCCAACGGCTGGGCCAACTTCGGGGTGCGCAACGCCATCCTGCCGCTGTTCGCCGCCGTGGTCATCGGCAAGGAGCCGTGGGTGGCCGGTACCGCCCTGGCTGTGTTCGCCGCCGGCAACGCCGTGGGGCTCACCGTGTCGGGACGGCTGTCCGACCGGGTCGGGCGCCGGCCGTTCATCGTCGGAGGCCTGGTCATCAGCGGGCTGGCGACCATCGTCACCGGGTTCGCCTCGAACCTGCCGGTGCTCGTCGTGCTGTCCGTCGTCGCCGGGGTCGGTGCCGGCATGCTCAACCCGGCCCAGCAGGCCGCCCTCGCCGACATCGTCGGGCGCGAGCGCAACGGTGGGCCGGCGCTGGCCACCTTCCAGATGTCCGCCGACAGCGGCGCGATCATCGGACCGATCCTGGCCGGGCTGCTCATCGACCACGGCAGCTACCCGCTGGCGTTCGGCATCACCGGGCTCGTCACCCTGCTCGCCATCATCCCGTGGCTGTTCGCCCGCGAGACCCACGACGTGCAGCACGGCGCGCCCCCACCGCAGGCACCCGCGGGCACCGATGCCGCGGACGTGGAGGCCACCGTCACGGAGCGCTCGCGCGAGGTCTGAGATGCCGGGCGGTGCTCAGCCCGCCGGTGACGACGCGGCCAGGGCGTCCTGCACCGAGGTCTCGACCGGGCCGAGCACCGGGTCCCGGCCGCCGACCACGTCGAGCACCGCCTTGGCGGCGGCCAGCTTCTCGCGGCGCTCGCCCGCGGCCCACACCGCGGCATACTGCCGGGCCGTCCAGTCGCCCACGCCCTCGGCGTCGAGCCCCACCGCCCGGCAGGTCGTGACCGCCCGCGGCAGGTGGTAGCCCTGCGACACGACGAGCGCCCGGTCGACCCCGAAGATCCGCGTGGCCCGCACACAGGAGTCGTAGGTGTCGCGGCCGGCGAAGTCACGCACGACGGCATCCGCCGGGATGCCGTTGCCGACCAGCCAGTCGCGCATGGCCGTCGGTTCGTCGTGGTTCGCGACCCGGTTGTCACCCGAGACGAGGAGGACGCGAGTGCGCCCGGAGTCGTAGAGCGCCTTGGCGACCTCGAGGCGAGCGGTCAGGAACGCCGAAGGGCTGCCGTCGGGGTTCAGCCCGGCACCGAGCACGAGCGCCACCGGGGCGCTCGGGGCGGCATCGACGGTGTGCACGTGGCCGCGCGACGACCAGCTGACCCAGGCCCAGGGCCCCAGGGCCACGAGCACGAGGGCCACGAGGCCGACGGCCAGGATGACGAGCCGCCGCCGGCGCGGGTGCGCCCGAGCCGCAGACGCCGCCTCGCGACCAGGCTGCGTCGGTCGCTCGGCACTGGTGGTCACGACCGCAGGCTAACCCGGTGCCCCGGGCAAGCCCCTGGGAACCGGGGAGAGTCGGGGCGCGTTGAATCTCAGTCGCCCCGCCCGGCGACGCCGACCCACCACCTCGGAGGTCCGTCATCAGCACCGTCACCGCCAACCGCTCCGCCCTCGCCCTGCTCGACCGGCAGGTCGACACCCTGCTGGTCCTCGGCTACCCGGCACTCGCCGGCCTGACCGACTCCGACTTCACCGACCACCTCGAGCCGCTGCGCGCGCTGGCCGCCACCCTCCCCGACCTGCCCGAGCACGACGAGCCGGGTCACGCGTCGCTCGTGCTGGTCGTCACCCGCGAGCTCGTCGACCCCGAGCTGACCGTGCCCCTGCTGCGGCTGGCACCCAAGGGCACCGCGCCCGGCATCCTCGACCGCAACCACGGCGAGGCCGGATTGGCGCCGTACCGGCCGATCGAGCAGGTCGCCCTGCCGGACGCCCGTGCCTACCTGCTGCTCGACGTCGACCGGGGTGAGGAGTTCCTCGGCGTGCGCCCGGAGGAGGCGCTGCCCGTCGTGCTCGGCCGCGGCCGCACCCCGCTCACCATCGAGGAGGGCATCGCCGTCGTCACGCACGCCCCGCAGCTGCTCGAGAAGAACCGCTGCTTCATGCTCTCCGGGTCGCGCCGCGGCGACCGGCGGGTGCCGGCCATGTGGATCTCGGCCCGGGCGCCGAAGCTCGGCTGGTGCTGGGACGGCAACCCGCACGACTGGCTCGGCGTGGCGTCGGCGGGCTCGCGGGTCGCCCTGACGCGCGCGAGCACGGCTGCCGGGTGACCGGCATCCGACCCGACCTCGCCTACCGCCTGGTAGATGCACCGATCCCTGCACCTACGGGGCGGTAGGTGCGGCGGGGTGCTGTCCGCTACGGCCGGATGCCGGTCACGCGTCGACCGTCGCCGCCGCGGTGGGCGCTGTGGTCCGGTTCCCCTCGGGGTGCGGGTGCACCAGCAGGGCCAGGGTCGCGGCGAGGCAGGCGAGCACCGACCCGATGGCCACGGGCGACAGCCACGTGGTGCCCGCGATGCCGGCATCGGCCTGGAACCCGCCGACCGCCCACAGCACGGCGAGGTAGACGGCACCGCTCGCGTTGATGGCGACGGCCAGCACCGCGCCCCACGGCTCGCGCCTCCAGAGCAGCACGCCGGCCGCGAGGAACACCGGGGCCAGCAGCGAGAGGTCGATGGCGTAGACGAGGTGCACTGCCGACGGCGGCATGATGTTGGCGGGCAGCGCTCCGGTGAGGGCGAACCGCAGCGAGATGCCGCCCCACGCCGCGACCAGGGCGAAGCCCACGAACGTGGTGAAGCCGGCGACCACCCGCGCCCGGGTGCCGCCCGCGACGCCGCGGGCCGCGCGTCCGGCATCGATGCTCGTGGCCAGCATGAGCAGCCCACCGATCGAAGCGACCAGCGCGGCGACGTGCAGCAGGAACGCCGAGCTGAACGCCGCACCGAAGCTGTAGTAGGCGTAGTTGTAGACGCCGTAGTGCAGCATCCCCAGCCAGACCAGCACCGAGGCGCTGCTCTCGCGGCGTCGGCTGGCCAGCATCGCCACGGCGAGCACGGGGGCGGCGACCAGCAGGGTGACCAGGTCGTTGCCCCGGAACGCCGCGACGGCCCAGGTCTGCTCGGGGTACAGGCCGCTGACGGCCAGGCCGAGCGCCGCCTGCACCACCATCAGCGCCAGCACGACCCCGGACAGGATCTGTGCCGCGCGCAGCCGTGGACCGGCGCGCAGGATGCTGGTGGGGGCATGGTCGGGGGTCATCGTGGTGCTCCTGGATGAGGGCGCGGCCTCACCGGTCCGGCGCAGCCGTCACCACCTCCACGCTAGCCCCGCCGACGGGCCCGGATGCCGTGCACGTCGCCCCCCTCACACCCCCGACTTTGTCGGTGAGCGGCGGGGCGACACGCCGCGGAACCGGCATCCGACGCGGTTTCTCCCCTACAAGGTCGGGGAGCCCGGACGGTGGGGTCAGCCGGTGACCTCGACGACCTTCTTCGGCATGAACGCCGCGGCCACGACGAGGGTCAGCGCCACGACGAACGAGGCCAGGAAGACGGCGTGGATGGCCGGGTCGAGCACCCCCGCCGGCAGCGTCTCCAAGGACGTCGGCTCCGACCCGAGCCGGTTGCGCACGACGGTGTTGGCGATGGCGCCGAAGGCGGCCACCCCCACCGCCGAGCCCACCGAGCGGGCGAACAGGGTGGCGCCGGTGGCCACCCCTCGGCGTTCCCACCCGACCGACGACTGGGCCGCGACGATCGCGGGGCTGGCGACGTAGCCGAACCCGAGCCCCATCACGAAGTTGGGCGCCGCGAGGTGCAGCACCGAGCTGTCGGCGTCGACGGTGAGCAGCAGCGCCGCCCCGGCGAGCGCGATGACCGAGCCGATGAGCATCGTCGTGCGGAACCCGAACCGCAGGTACAGCCGCCCCGAGGTGGTCGCCGCGATGGGCCAGCCGATCGTCATCGCCGCGAGCGCGAAGCCGGCCACGATGGCCCCGGTGCCGAGCACCCCCTGCGCGAACAGCGGCACGTACGACGTGAGCCCGAGCAGCAGCACGCCGACCACGAGCGAGGTGCCCATCGCCGCGCCGACCACCCGGTGCCGGAACACCCACAGCGGCAGCACCGGCTCGGCCGCCCGCCGCTCGACGAACACGAACGCCACGAGCACGAGCACCGACCCGACGAGCAGCCCGATGCTCACCGGTGAGGCCCAGCTCCACAGCACCCCGCCCTCGAGCAGGGCGACGAGCAGGGCCACCGTGCCCACGAGCATCAGCACCGTGCCGAGCACGTCGACCTTGGGCCGCCCCTGCTCGGGGTCAGGGACCCGCGGCTTCTCGTCGAACTTGCGCCACAGCATCCACGCCGCGACGGCCCCCAGCGGGAGGTTGACGAGGAAGATCCAGCGCCACGAGGCGTAGTCGGCGAAGATGCCGCCCAGCGTGGGGCCGACCAGCGAGGAGATCGCCCAGACGGCCGCGATGTAGCCCTGAACCGTGGCGCGCTCGGCCACCGAGTAGATGTCGCCGACGATCGTCATGCCCACCGGCTGCACGGCCCCGGCGCCCAGCCCCTGCAGCGCGCGGAACGCGATGAGGGCCGGCATCGACCACGCCAGCCCGCACAGGAGCGACCCGGCGAGGAAGAGGGCGACGCCGAGCAGCATCACCGGCTTGCGCCCGATGAGGTCGGCGACCTTGCCGTAGATCGGCACCGAGACGGCCTGCGCCAGCAGGTAGATGGAGAACAGCCAGGGGAACTGGCTCAACCCGCCCAGGTCACGCACCACCGCGGGCACGGCGGCCGCGAGGATGGTCGCGTCGATCGCCACGAGCCCGGTGCTCAGCATCACCGACAGCAGCACCGGACCCCGCTCGCTGCGCAGACCCACGCTGGCACGGCTGACTCGGGTCGGTGCGGAGGCGGTCATTTCCGAGCCAACCCGCATCTGCCGGGCCGCATTCCGGCTGTCCAACCCGGTGGATGCCGGTGGCCGCCGCATCGCTCCCCGACCTTCCCTGCGAACAGCCGCGTCGAATGTCCCCCCAGCGGCGTGTTGCCCGGCTTTTCACCTACGAAGTCGGGGAAGACCGGGGTCACCAGCTGGTCTCGACGCAGGCCCGGGCGCTGCGCGGCTCGACCTGGATGGTCGCGTGGTCGATCGCGAACCGCTCGCGCAGCACGGCCGCGGCACTGGTGAGCACCCCGGTGGGGTCGGCCGCGTCGTCGCAGACCAGGTGCACCGTCGCCACGTGCATGCCCGACGTGAGGGTCCACAGGTGCAGGTCGTGCACGTCGACCACGGCGCCGACCCCCCGCAGGGCCGCCTCGGCCTCGGCGGGCACGATGCCGGCCGGCGCGTGCTGTCCCAGCACCGAGAGCACCTCGCGACCGAGCATGACCGCACGCACCGCGACGAACGCCGCGATGGCCAGGGCGATGACGGTGTCCCACACCGACGCGCCCGTCGAGGCCACGAGCACGGCGGCCACGATGACGCCGACCGACCCCAGGGTGTCGGCGACGACCTCGAGGTAGGCGCCCTTGACGTTGAGGCTCTCCCCGGCGCCGCCCCGCAGCAGCACCAGCGCCACGAGGTTGACGACCAGGCCGAGGATGCCGACCACGAGCATCGCGCCGGTGGCCACCTCGGGCTCGTCACCGATCCGGCCGACGGCGGCCACGACGATGTAGGCCGCCACGCCGAGCATGAGCAGCGCGGCGAGCCCCGATGCGAACACCTCCGCCCGGTAGGACCCGAAGGTGCGCCGGCCGGTGGTGTCGGGCCGCCCAGCGATGCGCGTCGCGACCAGGGCGGCCCCGAGCGCCACGACGTCGGCGGCCATGTGGCCGGCATCGCTCAGGAGCGACAGCGAGCCGCTGACCAGCGCCGAGACCAGCTCGACGACGAAGAACGCGGCGATGAGCGCGAACGCCACCCGCAGCCGCCACCGGTGCGTCGCGCCCGCGTTGGGAGCGCCGTGGCCGTGGCCTCCGCCCACCGGGACCACCTCCTGCGGCTCGTCTGGAATCCGTACGGCACGACGCTACCGGCCGCGCCCCACGACACCGGCATACAGTGCCGTGCATGCCCGGGTCCGACGCCATCCCCGCGCCGACGTCCACCGCCGAGCGCCGCGTGCTCGACGCCATCGACGAGGCCGAGCTGGTGCAGACGCTCGTCGAGCTGGTCCGTGTCCCGAGCGTGACAGGCACCGATGCCGAGAGCGACCTGCAGCACACGGTGGCCCGATGGTTCGAGGAGGCCGGGCTCGAGGTCGACCTGTGGGCGCTCGACCTCGACGAGCTGCGCGCCGACCCCGACTTCCCCGGCAGCGAGGCGCCACGGGTCGAGGGGCACGGGGTGGTCGGCACGGCATCCGGCCACGGTGAACCCGCGCTGGTGCTGCAGGGGCACATCGACGTTGTTCCGGTCGGTGACGTCACCAACTGGCCTGATGCGCAACCCTTCTCGGCGCACATCACCAACGGCGTGCTGCACGGGCGCGGCGCCTGCGACATGAAGGCCGGGATGGCCGTCAACCTCGCCGTGGCCCGGGCCCTGCACCGCTCCGGGGTGCGCACCGAGCGCCGGCTCGCCCTGCACAGCGTCGTCAGCGAGGAGGACGGCGGTCTGGGCGCGTTCGCCACCCTGCGCCGCGGGCACCGGGGCGAGGTCGCCGTCATCACCGAGCCGACGAGCGGGCGGCTGGTCACCGCGAACGCCGGCGCCCTCACCTTCCGCATCGAGGTGGCCGGTCGGGCCGCCCACGGGAGCACCCGTCACGAGGGCGTCTCCGCGTTCGACGCGTTCTGGCCGGTGCACCTCGCCCTGCGTGAGCTCGAGGCGCGGCGCAACGCCGACCGGCACCCGCTGTTCGCCGACAACCCGCTGCCCTACGGCATCTCGGTGGGCACGGTGCACTCCGGCGACTGGGCCAGCTCGGTGCCCGACCTGCTCGTGGCCGAGGGCCGGATGGGCGTGCGGCTGGGGGAGCCCCCCACGCTCGCGCGGGCCGAGCTCGAGGATGCCGTCGCCGCGGCTGCCGCTCGCGACCCGTGGCTGCGCGACCACCCACCTGCGGTGACGTGGCCCGGTGGGCAGTTCGCGTCGGGTGAGCTGCCGCAAGGGCACCCCCTGGTCGACGAGGTCGCGGATGCCGTGGCGCTCGTGAGCGGGCGGCGTCCGGGGGTCGCCGCGGCGCCCTACGGCTCGGACCTGCGCCTCTACACCGGCGTGGGCGGCATCCCGACCCTGCACTACGGGCCGGGTGACGTGCGGCTGGCGCACGCCCCGCGCGAGTCGGTGCCCCTGGCCGAGGTGGTGGAGGTGGCCCGGGCCCTGGCCCTGGTCGCGGCCCGCCGGCTCGGCGCGCACTGACCCGGCGCGGCAGGCTCTCAGTCGGATGGTGACCGGGATGCCGCGACAGGGGAGCGCTCGAGCCCACGGCACGAGGTCGCACTGTGCACAATGCCGGGATGGCCCTGCTCCGCTTCACCGCGATCACCTCCCTCGACGGCTACGTCAACGATGCCGAGGGCGGGTTCGCCTGGGCCGAGCCGTCCGACGAGCTGCACCACGTGGTCAACGACCTCGAGCGCGAGGTGGGCACGTATCTCCTCGGGCGCCGGCTGTACGAGACGATGCGCTTCTGGGAGACCGCGCCCGGCGACGTGCCCGGGCCGATGGGGGAGTACGCCCGCATCTGGCGCGCGGCCGACAAGGTCGTGTACTCGACCACCCTCGAGGACGTCGTGACCGCGCGGACGCGGTTGGCGTCGTCGTTCGACCCTGCGGTGGTCGAGGAGCTCAAGGCCTCGAGCGTGCTCGACGTGAGCGTCGGCGGGCCGACCCTCGCGGCCTCGGCGTTCCGGGCCGGCCTCGTCGACGACGTGCACCTCTTCCTGCACCCGGTGCTCGTCGGTGGTGGCACCCGGGCGCTGCCCGACCACGTGCAGCCGCGCCTGGAGCTGGTCTCCGTCGACCGGGTCGGCGACGTCGTGCACCTGCATCACCGCGTCCGCCGCTGACCCGCTGGAACTCAGCCCCCCGGCATCCGACCCATTGCGAATCCTCTCCTGCCATCACCCGACTGATTGCGGATCTCCCACCTCCCGCGGCCCCCCGGCATCCGACTGATTGCGGATCTCCCACCTCCCGCGGCCCCCGGCATCCGACTGATTGCGGATCTCCCACGCCGTGGCCGCGCGGTTCCTGGGGAGGATCCGCAATGAGTGCAGGGAGGTTTGGGGAAGATCTGCAATCAGTGCGGGAGGTGAGGAGAATCCGCAAGAAGTGCGCGAGTGCCTTCAGGTCGGGACGAGGTCAGCTCGGCTCGTCCTCGTCGGACGGTGGGGGGTTGCGCGGGCTGTCGTCGAGCCGGTCGGCCACCTGCGGCACCACGGCCCAGAGCACGGTCAGCACCAGCAGGATGGCGCCGCCGGCCACCCATCCCTCCGGCGAGCCCAGGACGATGTCGACGACGAGCAGCATCACGCCGGACACGGTGAGCGCGAGCATCGCCAGCCCGGCCCTCGCGAACCGGTTGCCCGACTCGACGAGCAGCTCGCGCCGCCGCTGGCGGAACAGCACCCGGTGCATGGCGACCGGGGCCACGACCAGGCCGGTGGTCAGCACCGAGCCGGACAGTACCGCGAGGTAGACGTTGCGCTGGAACGTCGTGAGGTCGCCGAACCGGTTGGAGAACGGCACGGTGAGCAGGAAGCCGGTGAGGATCTGCACCCCGGTCTGGGTCACCCGGATCTCCTGGAGCAGCTCGTCCCAGTTGCGGGTGAGCGTCTCCTGCGACGGCTGCTGATTCTCGCCGTGCGTGTGGGCCATCGGTGTCCTCCCTCGGTGAGCAGAGAAGTCTAGGGGCGCGGTCGGTGGGAGAGTGGTCCGCGTGACCGATGCCGACGTGACGATCGACGGGCTCCCACCGGGCCTGTCCGCCCGGCGGCCGAGCGCCGTTGACGCCCCCGACGTGGCGACGCTGCTGGCCGCCCACCAGCGCGCCGCGAAGGGGTCGGCCGGCGTCGACCCCGAGGCGGTGCTCGGCCAGCTGGTGGGCACTGGCTCGTGGACCCGCCGCCAGGTGCTCGTGCACGAGCCGGACGGCCGGCTGGTCGCCTGGCTGTCGGTGCACGACCGGGCGTCGGGCCGCACCCTGGTCGAGGTCACCGTCACACCAGACCTGGCCGAGCGGGATGCCGGGGAGCTCGCGGCCGCGCTGTTCGCTGCCGGCCAGCGCCACGCCGCCGACATCGCGGGAGTGCGCAGGGTGCGCACCTCCCTGCTCGACTCCGGCGCCTACGCCGACGACGCGCGACAGCAGCGGTGGCTGGCCGCGGCGGGCTACGAGCAGACCCGCACCTGGCTGCAGATGACCCGACCGGTGACCGCCGACGAGGCGTGGTCGCTGCCGGCGCTCCGCCCGGGCGTCACGGTGCGCCCGGTCGAGCGGCACGCCGACGGGCTGCCGGTGGCACAGGACCTGCAGGATGTGCACCGAGTGCTCGAGGAGTCCTTCCAGGACCACTTCAGCTCCTACCGTGAGAGCTTCCCCGAGTTCGTGATGCGGCTGCGCGAGGACCCCGGCCACCGCTGGGACCACTGGTGGATCGCGACGGTCGAGACCGACGAGGGCGTCCTCCCAGCCGGGGCCCTGGTGTCGACCGTGCTGCACGAGGACGCGGCGGGATTCGAGGGCAGCTATGTCGACTACATCGGGGTGCACCGCCGGGCTCGCGGCCGCGGAGTCGCAAAGGCGTTGCTGCACACCGTGATCGCAGAGGCCGCCCGCCGGGGACGCAATCGGGTCGGTCTGGAGGTCGACGCCGACTCACCGACCGGCGCCGACGGCCTCTACACGTCGATGGGCTGGGTCACCGACTACCGCACGCAGTCCTGGCACCGCGAGCTCGACGTGCGCTGACCGCCGCGCCGTCGGCCGCCGCGGCACCTTCGCCGACCGACGGAAAGCGCCGGTGCTGCTGGGCCTCAGCCCGACCAGATGTCGACGACGAGCCGGGTCGGGTTGCGCAGCAGGGTGACCCGGAACGGCCGCTTGCTGTCGCGCACCCCGACGAAGGTCTGCCCCATGGCCTCGAAGCCACCGTAGACGGGGAGCGCTTCGGCCACGACCGTGCCCGCCAACGATGCGGCGGAGGCCTTGCCCGGTCGCGGTGCGGTCGCCGCGGGGATGCCCACCGAGCTGATCAGCACCTCGAGGAAGGCGTCGCCGCGCACCTTGACGACGTCACCGCTGCCGTCGGCGATCGGCTGGTCGACGTACCTCACCTGGAGCGAGGGCCGGCCGGTGCCGGGGAACTCCCAGACCACCCGGGAGTAGCCGGGATGCCGGCCGACCCGCACGTCGCCGATCGCACCGATGTCGCCACCCGAGGCAGGGAAACCGGTCGTGCTGACCGTCTTCGTCCCGAAGCCGGCCGGCGGGGTCTTCGGGACGCTCGGTGAGGGACTGCTGCTCGGCGACGCCGTGGCGGTCGGGGTGCCCGTGGTGGAGGCCGGCGTGCTCGGTGACGGCGTGCTCGGTGACGGCGTGGCGGTGGCCGAGCCCGAGGACTGGGTCGGAGGGGGGCGGGCGGGTCGTCGGAGCACCCCGCCACGGCGAGCACGGCGATCGACAGTGCGGTGACGGCACGAGCGGTGCGCGAGGCACCAGCGGTGCGCGAGGTGCGGGACATGGCGACCTCCTTGCCCTCGACGGTACTCGTGGGTGGCCCCAGGCCACCGGTGGCACGCCCGGGCGAGCCACCGAGCGTGCGAGACGCGCCCCGGCGCGCCCACCGGACGGCGCAGACACCCGCGCCGCCGGGCGGCATACTCGGCGCCATGAACATCGGTCTGCGCGACCGCGTCCTGCCCGAGAAACAGCGGCGCACCCTCGACGAGCTGTCCGACGACCTCGACCTGCGCTCGGGCGACACCCGCGCCAAGCAGTCGGCGTTCTGGACGATGTTGGTGCTGTCGGGCATCATCGCCACGGCCGGGGTGCTGGCCGACTCCACGGCCACCGTCATCGGGGCGATGATCATCGCCCCCCTGGCGACGCCGATCATGGGCATCGCGCTCGGCATCGTGAAGCGCGAGCGCATCCGAGCCGGCCGTTTCGTGTTCTTCGGCGCGATCCTCGTCGTGCTCATCGGGTTCGTCGCGGCCTTCGTGGTGCCCGACATCGACCTGCAGACCAACTCGCAGATCACCAGCCGCACCTCGCCCACGCTGGTCGACCTCATCGCCGCCATCGCCACCGGCCTCGCCGGCGCAGTGGGGCTGTCGCGCCGCGACGTCGCCGCGGTGCTGCCCGGGGTCGCCATCGCCATCTCCCTGGTGCCGCCGCTGGCGGTCGTCGGCATCTGCCTCGGTGAGGGGTCGGTCGGGCTGGCCATGGGCGCCCTGCTGCTCTTCGTGTCGAACCTGGTCTCGATGGTGATCGCCGGCACGGTGCTCTTCGCAGCCCTGGGCTACTCCGCCGAGGCGGACCAGGAGGCCCGCCGCGTGGGGGCCGGGCGCAAGTCCTACCTCAAGCTCGGCGTCGTGCTCGTGGCGGTGCTCGTGCCGCTCGCACTCAACACGGCACTCGTGATCCTGGTGCAAATCTGGACCGGCAACATCCAGGCGGTCGCCGAGAGCTGGCTGGCGTCCGTGCCGGCAGCCGAGGTCACCGACGTCACCTTCACCTCGCGGTCGTTCGTCATCGACGTGCAGGTCCCGCCGGACGAGCTACCCCCCACGGACGACCTGCTCACCGCCCTGCACGGGGAGGTGCCCGACGGCTTCGACATCGTCCTCGTCACGACCTACGGCGAGGAGGTCGCCGTCGGCACGACCGGCGGGTCCGCCGCCGGCTGAGCCGCCCAGGCCCGGTCACAGCAGCGCACGGAACGACGGCGGTCGAGCCGGCACTATTGAGCCGGCTCGTCGAGCCGGGTATCTCCGGCGGGGCTCGCTGCTCCTCTCCTTCGACATCCCGTTGCAGGAGGACCCATGTCGATGACCGTGCAGAGTGCCGCGCCCATGACGGCGAGTGCGCCCGTCGAGGCGACCGGGACCGTGGCAGCCGCCCGCCGCGCGCCCACCGGCGCCACCGACGTCCCGGTCACGGTCACGCCCCGGCTCGAGCTGAGCGTCGGCACCGCCGTCGCCCGCTACCTCGCGCTCGCCTCCGCGCTGCCCGGCACCGCGATCCACTACGCGGTCAAGGCCAACCCCCACCCCGTGCTGCTGCGCGCGCTCGCCCAAGCCGGATGCCGGTTCGACGTCGCCAGCCCCACGGAGGTGCGGGCCGCGCTCGCCGCCGGTGCCCCGGCATCCCACCTGGTGCACTCCAACCCGGTGGCCCGCCGCGACCACCTGGCCGAGGCGCACGCCCTCGGCGTGCGGCTCTTCGTCGTGGACTCGACCGGCGAGGTCGCCAAGGTGGCGGACGCGGCACCCGGGTCGTCGGTGCTGGTGCGCATCGTCACCTCCGGCTCGGGCTCGGACTGGCCGCTGTCGCGCAAGTACGGCTGCACTGTCGACGACGCGGTCGCCCTGCTGGTCCGGGCCGGAAGCCTCGGCCTCGACCCGGCCGGGGTCTCCTTCCACGTCGGCTCCCAGCAGCGCGACCCGCAGGCCTGGGCGGCGCCGATCCAGTCGGCCGCCCGGGTGTTCGCCGGGGTGCGCGCCGCCGGGTTCCACCCCTGGCTGCTCGACCTGGGCGGCGGCTTCCCCGCCCGGCTCGACGCCGAGCCGCAGCCGGTCGCCGACTACGGCCGCGCCATCGACGCGCACCTCACGGCGGCGTTCGGCACCGATCGCCCGCGCACCCTGGTCGAGCCCGGTCGCGGCATCGTCGGGGATGCCGGCACGGTTATCACCAGCGTCGTGGGCGTGGTCGACCGGGGCGGTGCGCGCTGGGTCTTCGTCGACGCCGGCGTCTTCACCGGTCTGGTCGAGACCCTCGACGAGGCGATCCGCTACCGGCTGGAGACTCCCGGTGCGGCCGGCCCGACGGGGCCGTGCGTGCTGGCGGGACCGACCTGCGACAGCGCCGACGTGCTCTACGAGACCACGCCGGTCTTGCTGCCGCTGTCGCTGGCCGAGGGCGACGAGCTGCGCATCCACGCGACCGGTGCCTACTCGAGCTGCTACTCGACGGTCGGCTTCAACGGCTTCGCGCCGCTGCCCACGTTCGTCACCCGCTGACCGATCGGTCGACCGCCCGATCGTGTCCAGATCTGGGCGGGTCGGTGTCCAAGCGCTGGTGAGCTGTTCAGGCGCGGTCGAGGAAGGTGCACACGCACACCTTGTTGCCGTCGGGGTCGGCGAGCACCGTGAACGACGGCGCCTCGGAGTCGTCGACCACCGTGCCTCCGGCTGCGACGGCAGCGGAGATGCGCGCCTGCGCGACCTCGGGTGCCAGCCACAGGTCGAGGTGCCACCGCTGCCGGGGCTCCGTGTGCGGCTCGGTGCCCTGGAACCAGAGCGGCGGCAGCTGGCCGGTGGGGTCGAAGACGCTGTTGGAGACAACCGCGTCCGGGGAGCCGGTGAGCACCGCCGCCCAGAACGGCCCGAGCGTTGCGTCGTCGGCGGTGTCGAGGGCGAGCTCGACCTGGCTGACCTCGCCGGGCACCGAGGTGACCTCGTGCCGCCCGGCCACGTCACTGATCAGCCGCGCCAGCGTGACGTCGTCGGGCCTCACCCAGATGCCGCCACCCTCGAGGTGGCTCCCGACCCGCAGGTCGACGTGGGTGGAGGAGAGGGTGGCGTCGAGGTGGTCGCCGAGCGACGCCTCGGATGCCGCCTGCACGGCATCCGTGAGGAACGCCGCCCCGATGCCGGGGTCACCGGTGCGAAAGCGTGCGTGGAGGCGCTGGGCCAGCTTTCGCCAGTCGGCCAGGTCGGCGCTGATGATGTCCTGGGTGCTGAGGTTGTCCATCCGCAAACCGTGCCAGCCCCCACCGACAGGCAGCCCCGAACCCGACCA
>CAWDBL010000018.1:0-21326 GCA_963800505.1 uncultured Actinomycetota bacterium | reverse complement strand
GAAGGGTGACCAGTCGGGGTCCCGCTTCTCGAGGAACTGGTCGCGGCCCTCGACGGCCTCGTCGGTCATGTAGGCCAGGCGGGTCGCCTCGCCCGCGAAGACCTGCTGGCCCATCAGCCCGTCGTCGACGAGGTTGAAGGCGAACTTGAGCATGCGCTGCGCCTGCGGGCTCTTGCCCATCACCTCGCGGGCTACCTGCAGCGCCTCGGCCTCCAGGTCGGTGTGGTCGGCGACGATGTTGACCGCGCCCATGGTGTGCATGTCGTCGGCGGAGTAGGTGCGGCCGAGGAAGAAGATCTCACGGGCTCGCTTCTGTCCCACCATCTTCGCCAGGTAGGCGCTGCCGTAGCCGGCATCGAAGCTGCCCACGTCGGCATCCGTCTGCTTGAAGGCGGCGTGCTCGCGCGAGGCGATGGTGAGGTCGCAGACCACGTGCAGGCTGTGGCCGCCGCCGGCCGCCCATCCGTTGACCACGGCCACGACGACCTTCGGCATCGTGCGGATGAGGCGCTGCACCTCGAGGATGTGCAGCCGCCCGCCCTCGGCCTTGACCCGTCGCTCGTCGACGGTGTCGGCCGTGGTGCCCTCGGCGTACTGGTAACCGGAGCGGCCACGGATGCGCTGGTCGCCGCCGGTGCAGAAGGCCCACTTGCCAGAGCTGCCGGTGCCCTCGGGGCCGGGGCCGTTGCCCGTGAGCAGCACGACGCCCACGTCGGCGGTGCGGCGGGCGTGGTCGAGCACCCGGTAGAGCTCGTCGACGGTGTGTGGCCGGAAGGCGTTGAGCACCTCGGGCCGGTCGAACGCCACGCGCACGCAGCCCAGGCCGACGGCGCGGTGGTAGGTGACGTCGGTGAGGTCCTCGAAGCCGGGCACCTCCTGCCAGGCCTCGGGGTCGAAGGTCTGGCTGACTCCCGGGATCGCGCTCACGGCCGCAAGGCTAGTCGCGCGATGCCTGTGGATAACTCGGCGGGGGCGTCGGCGGGTCGTGCCACGCTCGTCGTGGAGGTGAGCCGGGGGCTCGCCGGGATGGGGGAATGGACATGGGTGAGGATGCCGACGTGCTGCGGTTCCGGCCGCGCGGACTGTTCGAGGACCCGGGTGACGACCCGGGTCCATACGGCCTCGACCCGCCGGACGACCGGTATGCCGACGAGGGGGCCTACGGCAACGGGGGGTACGGCCGCACGGAGTACGCCGGCGGCGGCTGGGCGAGCTCGCGAAGGTGGTGATCATCGGCGACCGGGTGGTCGACGTGGTGCGGGAGCCGGTGGCCGGCAGCGGCTACGAGTGCGCGGCCCTCGAGCTGAGGGACCGTGGGCTGCTCCGCGGTGCGGCTCCGCCGCCGCCTCCACCTCCAGCGCCCGTGCCGGCGCCGCACGAGCAGACGCTGGCGTGGCTGGCGCGCATCGTCGGGGGTGACGACGCGCTCGCGGCCCTCGACGTGTCACCACTGGATCCGGTCGAGCTCTGCCTCGACGGCATTCGCGACGACCTGCACGAGCGCGTCCGCGGCATCGATGCCCGGCTCCAGCAGTGGGCGCCGGTGCTGCTCGGCGACGAGGGGCCCGCGGCGGCCCGCCTCCTGCTCACCCGCGCGGTCTCGTCCGAGCCGGGTCTGCTCACCCGCAGTGATCGCGACGACGTGGCGACCGGGGCGGTGCTGTGGGCGGTCGCCAAGGGTAACGACCTCGTGGGTACGAACCGGCCGGTTCGGGTCGGCGTCATCCAGGATGTCTGCGGTCTGTCATCCTCGCCCTCCGGCCGTGGCGCCTCGTTCGCCCATGCCATCGGTGGCGACGGGTCCACCTATTACGGCAGACCGTTGTGGATGTTCGACGCCCAGCCGGCCGTCATACCGCTCGGCAGTGCCGACCTGTTGGTCGCCCGCTTCCGCCGCCGGTTGGTGCTGATGCGCGACCTGGCGCTCGGCCTGCGGGCACGCACGCCGGATGCCGGATGACGTCCGGTGCCGCAGTGTGGGCGCCCAGCGACCCGAGCGGGGGCGGGCCCGGCGGACGGTCGGGGTCCGCCCGTGACGAGACCGGGTCGCGGCCTACGGTGGGTGTATGCCGCTGCCTCCCGTCGGTGACCTGCTCGCTGCCCTGCACGTGGTCGCCATCCCGATGCGGGTGCCGTTCCGCGGGGTCACCACCCGTGAGGTCGCGCTGTTCCACGGTCCCGCCGGGTGGGGCGAGTTCGGGCCGTTCCTCGAGTACGGGCCGGTGGAGGCGTCGCGATGGCTAGCGTCCGCGGTGGAGTCGGCGTGGGTCGGCTGGCCCGGTGCGGTGCGCGACCGGGTGCCCGTGAACGCCACGGTGCCGGCAGTGGAGCCCGAGCGGGTGGCCGACGTGCTCGCGCGGTTCCCCGGGTGCACCACCGCGAAGGTGAAGGTGGCCGAGCGGGGGCAGACGCTCGCCGACGACGTGAGCCGGGTGGCGGCGGTGCGGGAGGTGCTGGGCTCCTCCGGTCGGGTGCGCGTCGACGCCAACGGGGCGTGGTCGGTCGACGACGCCCTTGCCGCGCTGGGCCGGCTGGGCGCCTACGACCTCGAGTACGCCGAGCAGCCGTGCGCGACGGTCGAGGAGCTGCGTGACCTACGGATCGCGTTGGCCCGCAACGGTGTCGACGTGCCGATCGCCGCCGATGAGTCGATCCGCAAGGCCGACGACCCGCTGCGCGTGCGGGATCTCGAGGCTGCCGACATCGTCGTGGTGAAGGTGGCACCGCTCGGTGGGGTGGCGTCCGCGCTGGCGGTGGTCGAGGCCTGTGGGTTGCCCGCGGTGGTGTCGTCGGCGCTCGACACCAGCGTCGGCATCTCGGCCGGGGTGGCGCTCGCGGCATCCCTGCCGTCGCTCGAGCACGCCTGTGGGCTGGGCACTGTCGCGCTCCTGACCGGCGACGTGGCGGTCTCCCCGCTCGTCCCCGTGGCCGGGGCGCTGGCGGTCGGTCGGGTCGTCGTCGACCCCGAGCGCCTGGAGCAGCTCGCTGCGCCTCCCGACCGGGTCGCGTGGTGGCGCGAGCGGGTGACGGCCTGTGCCGACCACCTGCAGGAGGCGACCCGATGATCGACGTCCGGTGGGCCTGGGTGTTCCTCGACACCCCACGCCGTGACGCCCCGCGGTCGTGGGCGTTCTGGTCAGGAGTCACCGGCTGGCCGCTGTCGGCCACTCGAGGCGAGCGCGACGAGTTCGCCACCCTCCTGCCCGCCCGAGGCGACGCCTGGCTCAAGGTGCAGGCGGTGGACGACGGCCCCGGCGGCATCCACCTCGACCTCGACGTCGACGACGTGGACGCTGCCGCCAGCGAGGCAGAACGGCTGGGCGCCAGGAGGATCGGCACGATCGGTGAGGCGGTCGTCATCCTGCGCTCGCCCGGTGGGCTGACGTTCTGCCTCACCACCTGGCACGGTGCTGCCGAGCAGGTGCGCGACGGGGCCACCGAGCTGCTCGACCAGGTCAGCCTCGACTGCCCCGACGACGTGCACGACGCCGAGGTCTCGTTCTGGACCGCCCTCACCGGCTGGGCGTGGGCCGATGTCGACGAGCCGGAGCTGTCCGTGCTCAGGAGGCCGGCCGGCATCCCGTTCCGGCTGCTGTTCCAGCGCCTGGGTGAGCCGACCGGCGCTGTTCGGGCCCACGCCGACCTGGCCTGTGCCGATCGTGCGTCCTCGCTGACCGGGCACCTGGCCGCGGGGGCACGGGTCGTCGAGGTGTGCTCCGGCTGGACCGTCATGGCGGACCCCGTCGGCCGCGTCTACTGCCTGACCGACCGGCAGCCGGGCGCGCCGCCGGGCTGACGGCATCCGCAGCGCACGGCTCGAAGACGGCGCCTGGCGGGCTCGGTCAGGCCGGGTGCGGCAGCGGCAGGCCGAGCAGCGCGTTCTCCACGACCTCGGCCAGCGCGGGGTGGATCCAGTACTGCCCGCGCGCCACGTCGAGCGCAGGCTGCCCGAACGTCGCTGCCTGCACCAGCGGCTGGATGAGCGTGGACGAGTGCGGCCCGATGGCGTGGGCCGCGAGGATCCGCCCGGTGGGGTCGGCGTGCACCGTGAGCAGGCCGGTGGTGTCCTCCAGCGCCCAGCCGTAGGCCACGTCACCGAAGGACTGCGTCGCGGTGATGAAGGGGGTGCCGGCCTCGTCGAGCTCGGCGGCGGTCGGCCCGAAGGCGGCGACCTGCGGGTGGCCGAACACCGCGTGCGGTACGGGGCGGTCGTCGGTGGTGCGAGGCGATCCGGCGAGGCGGCCGACGTCGACGGCGAGGTTGTGCGCCACGATCCGCGCCTCGTGGTTGGCGACATGCTTGAGCTGGTGGGGCGCCGAGACGTCGCCGAGCGCCCACACCCCGGAAGCCGTCGTGCGCAGCTGCTCGTCGACCACGAGCCGCCCGTCGTCGTGCACCTCGAGGCCGCCGGCGGCCGGGTCGAGCCGGTCGGTGTTCGGTACTCGGCCCACGGCGAGGAGCACGACCTCGGCCTCCACGTGGCCTGCGCCCCCGGGGCCGGTGACGTCGATGCGCCACACGTCCCCGGACCGCTGCGCCGCCGTCACGACCGTGGAGAGGCGAAGGTCGTACCGGTGCCGTGCGGTCTCGGTGTAGCGCTGGGCCACCTCCACCTCGTGGTGGCGCAGCAGCGCCGGCCCGCGCTGCACCTGGGTGACCGAGACGCCGAGGGCGGCGAAGACGTGCGCCATCTCGCAGGCGACGTACCCCCCGCCGATGATGGCCATCCGGGGTGGCAGGGCGTCGAGCCGCATCACCGTGTCGGAGGTGTGCACGCCTCGCTCGGGGTCGGGCGCGCGCAGGCCGTCGACCTCCAGTCCGACCGGGTGGCTGCCCGCCGCGACCACGAGCCGGTCGGCGGTCACCTCCTCGCCGCTGGCCAGTGCGAGCCGCCGCTCCCCGGTGAAGGTCGCGTGGGTGCGGTAGAGCGTGGTGTGCTCCTGGCTGAGGCGGTAGGCCTCGCCGCCGGCCGAGATCGGGTCGATCCGCCCGAAGATCCGGTCGCGGATGCCGGGCCAGTCGACTGTGGGCTCGGCGAAGGTGACACCGAGGCGGTGGGCCTCGTGGGCGTCGACCACCCGGTCGGCCGGCAGCACGAACATCTTGGTCGGGATGCAGCCGACGTTCAGGCAGGTGCCCCCGAAGGTGCCGCCCTCGACGATCGCGATGTCCAGGCCGTCGAGCTCGGGGGTGAGCAGGGAGTTCCCCGAGCCGCTGCCGATGATGACGAGGTCGTGGTGCGGCATGGCCGCCAGCGTAGGCGTCCGTCGTCCACAGGCCACGCGGCGGGCCGCCGGCATCCACAGGTCGGGCTCGGGTCTGTCGCGCCTGCGCCGCCGCCGGGAGGGTGGTCGCGTCGAGGGGAGAAGCCGATGCACGACAGACCGCGAGGCGGTCGGATGCCGGTCACGCCGCGGGAGCGCCGGCGCGGCGGGGCGCCCGGGGAGGAGGGGCGGTGGCGGAGCTGACGTGGGCCGAGATGGCCGAGCAGGCCCGCGCCCTGGCGGTCCGCGGTCGGCTGGCCGCTCGGGGCATGGATGAGCGCCGAGCGGCCCTGTCGCGCTCCGCCCTCGTCTGGTGGCAGGGCGAGGCGGCCGAGAGCTACCAGCGGCGGGTGCAGGACCGGGTCAACGCGCTGGCCGCCCTGTCGGCGCGGCTCGAGTCGGTGGCCCGGCTGGCCGACGACCTCGCGGCCGACGCCGAGCTGCGCGCAGAGGCAGAATCGGCATCATTCGCGACCGGCGCGCACCAGTGACCACGGCGTCGCGGGTGCGGTCCGAGAGCCTGGTCGCCACGGCCGTCCGGCTCGAGGCGCTGGCCGACGAGGTCCGCGACGACGCGCACGCGCTCGCGGTGGTTGCTGCGCACGTCAGGCCCGGGCCCGTCCGTGGGCCCGGCGACCTGTCAGTCCTGGCGCAGTGGGTGCGGCTCGAGGGTGAGGTGACGGGCGTCGTGGGCCCGGGCGGGGCGTGGGGTGAAGGGCTGGCCCTCGAGGTGCTCGCGCTGCACCTGCGCGCCGCGGCACAGGTCTACGCGCAGGTCGAGGCCTCGGTGGCGGCGTTGATGTCGGGCGTCGGGGCGGGCGCAGACCTGGCCGCTCGCGGTGGCTGGTTGACCGACGGGTCCGCCGTTGCGCGGGCCACGGCGGTCGAGCCGACGTTGGTGCTCGACGCCGCCTCCGGGTTTCGCGGTGCGGCTGACCTGGTGGCCGCGGGGGTGGGGCTCGAGGGCGGGCGGGTGCGGGTCGTCGAGGTGGCCCGCGGCGACGGCGGGTCGGCCTGGGTGGTCATCGTGCCCGGCACCCAGGAGTGGTCCCCGCACCCCGGCGCGAACCCCTTCGACGTCACCACCGACGTGCGGGCCATCACCGGCGACGCCACGCTCGCGGCCGCCGGGGTCACTTCGGCGCTCGAGGTGGCTCGTGGTCGGGCCGGTGGGCGATCGAGGGCGGGCGACCCGGTGGTGCTCGTCGGCCACAGCCAGGGCGGCATCCTGGCGGCAGCACTGGCGAGCGACCCCGTGTTCACGCGGCGCAACCGGGTCACCCATGTCGTGACCAGTGGCTCACCGGTGGGGCTCTTCCCGGTGCCGCCCTCCACGGCGGTGCTGTCCGTCGAGCGCGGCGACGACCCGGTGCCGCGGCTCGACCTCTCGCCCAACCCCGACCGCCCGTCGTGGGTCACGGTGCGCACCCCGAGCACCGGCCCGGCCGTCGACGTTCGCGCCCACCGGCTCGAGGGCTACGTCACCACCCTGCGCGTCGCGGAGTCGGCGCCCCGCGGCACCATCGACGGGCTCGACGCCTGGCAGGCGACGGCGGGCGGGGTGCTCGGGCGCCCGGTGCGCTCGGTGTCGGAGGTGCTCATCGAGCGTGCACTCGGGCGGAAGGAGCAACCGGTGCGACGCCACACTTGACTCTGACACGGTGTGAGGGAGGAGAACTGGGACATGTTGATCTCGGACTTCGCTCGACTCGGGCAGGTGTCGGTCCGCATGCTGCGCCACTACGACGCGTTGGGGCTGCTCGTCCCCGACGACGTCGACCCGGCCAGCAGCTACCGCTCCTACTCGCCCGAGCAGCTCCACCGCCTCAACCGCCTCGTCGCGCTCAAGGACCTCGGCTTCACCCTCGACCAGGTGCGTTCGCTCCTGGGCGAGCCGGTCGGGGCCGACGAGCTGCGAGGCATGCTCCGCCTGCGCCGGGCCGAGCTCGAGGAGGAGGCGCGCGCTGTCGGCACCCGGCTGGCGGCGGTCGAGTCGAGGCTGAGGATGATCGAGAAGGAGAACACCATGTCACCCGACTACGTCGTCAAGACCCTGCCCGCCCTGCGCCTGATCGGCCGCCGCGCCGTGATCGACCCCGACACCATCGGGGAGCACGTCGAGCCGATGTTCGACGCGGTCTCCGCCGCGCTGCGCCACGTCGAGGGCGCCCTCGCCACCCCGCTCGCGACCTATGCCGAGGTCGACGAGGGGATGGAGGTGACCGTGGGCTACGCGTGGGGCGGTGCGCCGCCGCAGGGCACCGAGGCCGTCGACCTGGCCGAGGCCACCGCCGTCTGCGGGGTGCACCTCGGCGAGATGGCGCGCATCGGGGAGTCGTGGCAGGCGCTGCACCGGTGGGTCAGTGACAACGGCTACCACTACGACGGGCCCTGTCGCGAGCTCTACGTGCGGGCCGAGTCCGAGGACCAGGCCGACTGGGTCACCGAGCTCCAGCAGCCGGTCACCCGCTGACGCCGGGGGAGTCGTCGCCACTGCCCCGGGGTGTCGCCCCCCGCGGCAGTGGCAGACTTCCGGCCGTGAACCCGTCCCAGGCGCTGGCGACCGTGCTCGTCGACGAGCTGGTCAGGAACGGCGTCCGCGAGGTCGTGCTCTGCCCCGGGTCCCGGTCGGCCCCGCTGGCGTACGCCGTGCTCGCCGCCGAGCGGGCCGGGCGGCTGCGGCTGCACGTGCGGGTCGACGAGCGCAGCGCCGGCTTCCTCGCGCTCGGCCTGGCTCGCGGCTCGGGTGCGCCCGTGGCCGTGATGACGACCTCCGGCACGGCGGTCGCCAACCTGCACCCCGCGGTGCTGGAGGCCCACCACGCCGGAACGCCGCTGGTCGTCGTCAGCGCCGACCGGCCGCACGAGCTGCGCGGCACCGGTGCCAACCAGACCACCGCGCAGCCCGGCATCTTCGGGTCGAGCACCCGCCATGCCGTCGACGTGCCGGCACCCGTCGCGCGCCCCGGGCTCGGCCCGTTCTGGCGCAGCACCGTCTGCCGGGCGGTCTCCGCCGCGACCGGCGCCGTCGGCGGGCTGCCCGGGCCGGTGCACCTCAACGTGTGCCTGCGCGAGCCGCTGGCCCCGGCGTCCGAGCCCGACGCCGAGGGGTCCGATGCCGGGGGCACCGATGCCGGGGGTACCGGTGCCGGGGGTACCGGTGCCGGGGGCAC
Organism: uncultured Actinomycetota bacterium; assembly: GCA_963800505.1. Taxonomy (GTDB): domain Bacteria; phylum Actinomycetota; class Actinomycetes; order Actinomycetales; family Dermatophilaceae; genus Fodinibacter. Next base: position 12,889 of record CAWDBL010000018.1, on the reverse strand, counting down.
CGACGACGCCCCGCGCCTCCAGGCCGACGACAGCTGGCCGGACGCCCTGTCGGGCCGCACCGACGGCGAGCCGTGGGTGCGCGTGCTCGGCTCGGAGGTCGGGTCCGCTGAACCGGCCGCCGTCGCCGAGGTGGCTCTCACCCTCGTCGTCGTCGGCGACACCCGCGACCCCGCCCTCGGTGAGCGGGCGGCCGCCTGGGCCGCCGAGCGCGGGCACCCCCTCGTGGCCGAGCCGTTCGGCAGCGCTGCGCTGCAGGCGGATGCCGTGCCGCACGGTCCGCTGCTGCTCACCGCCGACGACTGGCTCGATTCCCACGCCCCGGACCGGGTCGTCGTGGTCGGCCGACCGACCCTGTCGCGTGCGGTCGGCGCCCTGCTGAGGCGTCCCGGGCTGCGCGTCGAGGTGGTGACCGAGGGCGGCCAGTGGCCCGACCCGTCGCACGTCGCCTCGGTCGTGCACCCACCGCACGCCCTGCGCCTGGGCGGCCCCACCCGTCCCGACGACGACCACGGCTGGGGCGAGAGCTGGCGAGTCGCCGGCCAGCGCCTCACCGGTGCCGTTGCCGCGCAACCGTTCCCGTGGCCCAGCGGCCTCGGCGTCGCTGGTGCCCTCGTGGACGGCCTCCCCGGCGACGCCGTGCTCGTGCTCGGCTCGAGCAACCCGGTGCGCGATGTCGACCTCGCCGTGGCCGGCCCGATCGCCGATGAGGTCCTCGCCAACCGGGGCCTCGCCGGCATCGACGGCGTCGTCTCCACGGCGGTCGGCATCGCCCTGGCCCGAGGCGCCGGCTCCGCGGCCGTCGGCACCGCGTCGAATCCGGCCGCAGCCCCGACCTACGCCCTGCTCGGCGACCTCACCTTCCTGCACGACACCAACGGCCTGCTCATCGGACCCGACGAGCCGACCCCCGACCTCACCCTCGTCGTCGTCAACGACGACGGGGGCGGCATCTTCACCACCCTCGAGCACGGTGCTCCCGAGCGTGCCGCCGACTTCGAGCGCGTCTTCGGCACCCCCACCGGTACCGACGTGGCGGCACTGTGCCGGGCACACGGCATCCGGCACGACCTGCTGACGACCCGAGCCGAGCTGACCGCCGCGGTCGCGGAGGCGCCATCCGGCATCCGCGTGCTCGAGGTCGTCGTCGACCGCGCCACCCACCGCCGGGCGCACGCCGACCTGCGCGCCCTCGCCGCCGCGACCCTCTCCGACTGATTGCGGATTCCCCACCCCAGTAACCCGGTTCATCCGGGCGCGGAGGGGGGAAATCCGCAAGAAGTCGGTGTCGCCCGGGGTGGAAGATCCGCAAGAAGTCGGTGTCGCCCGGGGTGGCGGATCCGCAATGGGTCGGGGCTGTCGAAGGACCGATTTCAGCGCGACGGTGACCCGTTGCGAGAATGCGCTCGTGACCCCCACCCCCCAGCGCACCGACGTCCTCGTCGTGGGCGCGGGACCCTCCGGCGCCTCCGCGGCCGCCTGGGCGGCCCGTGCCGGCCGCGACGTCGTGCTCGCCGACGCCGCGGTCTTCCCCCGCGACAAGACGTGCGGCGACGGGCTGACCCCGCGCGCGATCGCCGAGCTCGACCGGCTCGGCCTGGGCGACTGGGTGCGCGACCACACCGTCAACAAGGGGCTGCGGGCGCACGGCTTCGGCCAGACCCTGATGCTGCCCTGGCCCGGCGGCAGCCTGCCCGACCACGGCTCGGCCGTGCCGCGCACCGAGCTCGACGACCGCATCCGCACCGAGGCGCTGGATGCCGGCGCCACCGGGGTGCAGGGCGCCAAGGCGGTCGACGCGCGGGTCGAGGGCGGCCGGGTCAAGGCCGTGACGTTCACCCGTGGCGCCGAGAGCTTCGAGATCGAGTGCGAGCGGCTCGTCGTGGCCGACGGCGTCCGCAGCGGCCTGGGCAAGGTGCTCGGCCGCGAGTGGCACCAGGACACCGTGTATGCCGTGGCCGGGCGCTGCTACGTCGACTCCAGCCAGGCCGACGACCCGTGGATCAGCAGCCACCTCGAGCTGCGCGGCGAGAAGGGCGAGGCGCTGCCCGGCTACGGCTGGATCTTCCCGCTCGGCGCCGGCCAGGTGAACGTCGGTGTCGGCGCGCTCGCCACCACGAAGCGACCCGCCGACATCGCGATCAAGCCGCTGATGAAGCGCTACACCGACGAGCGCCGCGCCGACTTCGGCCTCACCGGTGAGCAGCGGATGCCGACGAGCGCCCTGCTGCCGATGGGCGGCGCGGTGAGCAACGTCGCCGGCGCCAACTGGGCGCTCATCGGGGATGCCGCCGCGTGCGTCAACCCGCTCAACGGCGAGGGCATCGACTACGGCCTCGAGACCGGCCGGTTCGTCATCGACCACCTCGACACCGACCTCGCCACCACCTGGCCGGCCCTGCTCACCGACCACTACGGCGAGGCGTTCTCGATCGCCCGGCGCCTGGCCGGCATCTTCACCGTGCCGAAGACCCTCGCCGCCCTCGGCCCGGTCGGCATGCGCAGCGACTGGCTGATGACGCTCGCGCTGCGCTGGATGGGCAACCTCGTCACCGACGAGGACCGCGACCGCTCGGCCCGCATCTGGCGCTGGGCCGGCCGCCAGTCCGTCCGCGTCGACGCGAGACCCCCCTTCAGCTGAGACCGGGGTCGGGTGCTGAGGTGGCGGCTACAGCGACCACCTCAGCACCCAACTCGAGCACAGGGCTCCCGGATGCCGCGCCGTCGGACCAGGTGCCTCCGGGCCTGACCCGGGCTACCCCCGGGTAGGTGGACTGATCGAAGCACCTACCGCGCCGTAGCCGACGCCAAGTCGAGCGAGGCCAACAGCCCGCCGTCGGCTACCGCCTAGTAGATGCAGTGATCGCATCGCCTACTGCGCCGTGGCCGACGCCACGTCGAGCGAGGCCAACAGCCCGCCGTCGGAACGCGGATGCCGCCGACTCGGGTCCGTACTCCCAACTCGGGTCCGTACTCCCCGCTCGGGTCGTTGCTCCGCATGTGCGTTGCTGCAGCAGCACGAATGCGGAGTAACGACACACATCCGGAGTAACGACCCGAGCCGGCAGCAGCGGCAGGAGCGGCAGGAGCGGGCCGCCGGGATGCCGACGGTGAGTCGACGAGCGAAGGGTCGGGAAGCGTGGGTGAGCACGACGTAAGGAGCGGAGCGGTGGGATGCCGTGGGCGAGCCGATGGACGGGTCTGGCGGCGGGTCCCACGCTCTGCGTGGGCGCGCGACCGAGCGCGAGCCGGGTCCCACGCTCTGCGTGGGCGGGAGTGCGGATGGTCAACGGCCGCACACGGCATCCCACCGCGCAGCGGACCGGCGAAAGCGCGACCCAGCCAAGCGTCCCGAGTGTGACCTATTGGTCGATTCGGGGACACCGGGCCCCAGGGAGGGCGTCCCTGCCGTGACCTATTGGTCGATCTGGGGACGGGCAGGAGTCAGGAGTCGCGGGGTCAGGACGAGGTGGAGTCGGAGGGGGAGGGGGTGGAGGCCGTGAGGGCGTCGCGCATCGGCACGAACTTGGCCGACGACTCGGCCACCTCGGCCTCGGGGTCCGACCCCGCCACGATGCCGCACCCGGCGAACAGCCGGATCCGCGACGGGTCCTCGACCGACACCGCGCCGCAGCGCAGCGCGATGCCCCACTCACCGTCACCCGTGGCGTCGATCCACCCCACCGGCCCGGCATACCGCTCGCGGTCCATGTGCTCCAGCTCGCCGATCACGGCATCCGCCACCGGGGTGGGCGTGCCGCACACCGCCGCCGACGGGTGCAGCGACGCGGCGAGCGTGAGCGACGAGGCCGAGTCGACCAGCACCCCGGCGACGTCCGTGGCCAGGTGCATGACGTTGGACAGGTGCAGCACGAACGGCACCTCGGGCACGTTCATCGACGAGCAGTGCGGCGCCAGCGCGTCGGCCACCGAGCGCACGGCGTACTCGTGCTCCTCGAGGTCCTTCGACGAGCGGGCCAGCGAGGCCGCGAGCGCGAGGTCGTGCTCGTCGTCGCCGGTGCGCCGGATGGTGCCGGCCAGCACCCGCGACGTCACGAGCCCCTTCTCGCGGCGCACCAGCAGCTCCGGCGTCGCCCCGACGAGCCCGTCGACGGCGAAGACCCAGGTGGTGCGGTACTGCTCGGCCAGCCGGTGCAGCAGCCACCGCACGTCGAGCGGCTCGCCCGTGGTCACCTCGAGGTCGCGCGCCAGCACGACCTTGTCGAGCCGGTCGCCGGTGATCCGCGCGACCGCCTCGGCCACGGCGCCCGCCCACTCGGCCTGCGACAGCGCACCGTCGGCGAAGGCGACGTCGACCGGCGCGCCCGGCGGCGGCTGCCGCACGATCGTCGGCGTGCCCGGCACGGCGGGCACGGCCCGCGCCGGCTCCACCCCAACGGTGGTCAGCCACGCCACCCCGTCGCGCATGCCCACGACGACCTCGGGCGCGACCAGCGTCGCGCCGGATGCCGAGTGCGCGGCATACGACACCGACCCGAACGCGACCGGCCCGGTGCCGGGACGGTCGACCTCGTCGCGCACCACGGCGGTGCCGACCAGCGTCGACCACCAGTCCTCGAGCTCGGCCATCCGACCGGGCCCGGATGCCGTGTGGCTCGCCGCGCGCCCCCAGCCGACGATGCCCTCGCCGCGGCGCACCCACGAGCACACCTCGCGCGCGTCCACCGCCGGGATCAACGACAGCAGCGCCGCGCCGAGCTCGGGGTCGAGGGGCACGGTGCGCGAGACGAGGGGGGCCGCCGGAGCACCGATCGGGTCGAGCGCCGGGTTCCCCGCGGGCAGCGAGGTCATCGCGCAGCAGGATACGACCCGCGGCGGGGAGGGCCGACATCGATGGGAGGATGTCGCGCATGAGCCGCGCCTCCCTCGACAAGGACCCCCGCGACGTCGCCGCGATGTTCGACGACGTCGCGAGCAAGTACGACGTCACCAACGACGTCCTCTCGCTCGGCCAGGACCGGCTCTGGCGGCGCGCGGTCGTGCAGGCCTGCGAGGCCGTGCCCGGCCAGGTGGTCCTCGACATCGCCGCGGGCACGGGCACCAGCAGCGAGCCGTTCGCCGACTCCGGGGTCGACGTCGTGCCCGCCGACTTCTCGCTCGGCATGCTGCGCGTGGGGCACCGGCGCCGCTCCGACCTCGGCTTCACCGCGGCCGACGCGATGAACCTGCCCTTCGCCGACGACTCCTTCGACGTCGTCACGATGAGCTTCGGGCTGCGCAACGTCAGTGACCCGGATGCCGCGCTGCGTGAGTTCCTGCGGGTCACCAAGCCCGGTGGCCGGTTCGTGCTCTGCGAGTTCAGCCAGCCGACCAACAAGGCGTTCCGCACGGTCTACACCAACTACCTCATGCGCTCGCTGCCGGCGGTCGCGCGCAAGGTCAGCAGCAACCCCGAGTCCTACGTCTACCTCGCCGAGTCGATCCAGGCCTGGCCGGCCCAGCGGGCCATGGCGGAGCGCATCGCGGGCGCCGGCTGGGAGGGCGTCCAGTGGCGCAACCTGTCCGGTGGCGTCGTCGCGCTGCATCGCGCGACGAAGCCGTCGGCGCCCACCGTTGAAGGTTAGGCCCGCCTAAGTGCAGGCCACCTCGGAGCCGTCTTAGACTCCCTCCGTTCGTGAAGACATTCACAAGCACCCCAACCGAGTCGGCGCGCCGGTCGACCTCGCCGGGTGAGGCGTCCGTCACTCCCCCTAGGATGGCCGGGACGCCGTCTGTCCTCCCGGCCAGCTGTGCCCACCAGACGCACACGAGCACCGAAAGGGGAGTTGTCCTGCGATGAGCAACCCCTATGTCCCGCTGCTGATCCTGCTCGCCTTCGGCTTCGGTTTCGCGGCCCTGTCGGTGGGTACCAGCCTCGTGGTCGGCCCCAAGCGCTACAACCGCGCGAAGATGGAGGCGTACGAGTGCGGCATCCAGCCCACCCCCCGCGCTGAGGGTGGCGGGCGCGTGCCGGTCAAGTACTTCCTCACCGCGATGCTGTTCATCATCTTCGACATCGAGTCGGTGTTCCTGTACCCGTTCGCGGTCGCCTTCGACTCGCTCGGCCTGTTCGCCCTGGTCGAGATGGTGCTGTTCATCGCCACCGTGTTCGTCGCCTATGCCTACGTGTGGAAGCGCGGGGGCCTGGAGTGGGACTGACGAGCACCACCGCACGCCGCACACCCGCCACGATCGCGAAGGAGGCCTGATGGGACTCGAGGAGAAGCTGCCCGCAGGGTTCGTGCTGACGACGCTCGAGAACGTCGTCGGCTACATGCGCAAGGCGTCGATCTGGCCCGCCACCTTCGGTCTCGCGTGCTGCGCGATCGAGATGATGGCCGTCGGCACCCCCGACTACGACATCGCCCGCTTCGGCATGGAGCGGTTCTCCGCCACCCCGCGCCAGGCCGACCTGATGATCGTGGCCGGTCGGGTGTCACAGAAGATGGCCCCCGTGGTGCGCCAGGTCTACGACCAGATGCCCAACCCCAAGTGGGTCATCTCGATGGGCGTGTGCGCCAGCTCGGGCGGCATGTTCAACAACTACGCCATCGTCCAGGGCGTCGACCACATCATCCCGGTCGACATCTACCTGCCCGGCTGCCCGCCGCGGCCCGAGATGCTGCTCAACGCCATCATCGAGCTGCACCACCAGATCCAGACCAGCAAGCTCGGCGTCAACCGCGTCGCCGCGGCGCGGGCCGCCGAGGAGGCCGCGATGGCTGCCGTGCCGACCTCGTTGATGGCCCCCACCCACGACCACCTCGCGCACCTCGCGGCGCCGGCCGGGAAGAACCTGCTGGCATGAGCGAGGACACCGGCAACAAGAACGCGAAGACCGACGACGGCAAGGAGCTCGACGACGCCGAGGTCCAGCCGATCCCCGACAAGGCGACCGACACCCCGCAGACCCGCACGGTCGACGACCCCGAGGCGCTGCGCCCGGCCCACTCCGCCAACATCGCCACCTGGCGCGACCTCGACGACGACGACAGCGAACCCGTCGTCGTGGGCGAGCGGCGCGGCATGTTCGGCGCCACCCGCGGCCAGGACACCTCGGGCTACGGCGGCCTGGTCACCCCGACCCTGCTGCCGGGTGCCAGCCCCCGGCCCTACGGGTCGTGGTTCGACGACGTCGCCGACCGGCTCGGCACCGCCCTCACCGAGGGTGGTTCCGTCGCTTACCACGACGCCGTCGAGAAGGTCGTCGTCGACCGCGGCGAGCTCACCCTCTTCGTGCGCCGCGAGCACCTGCCCGCGGTCGCCCGCGCGATGCGCGACGTGCCCGAGCTGCGCTTCGAGATGTGCACGGGCGTCTCCGGCGTGCACTTCCCCGGCGAGGCGGGCCGCGAGCTGCACGCGGTCTATCACCTGCTGTCCATCACCCACGGCAGCCGCCGGGTGCGCCTCGAGGCCACCGCCCCCGACGCCGACCCGCACATCCCGTCGATCGTCAGCGTCTACCCGGGCGCCGACTGGCACGAGCGCGAGACCTGGGACATGTTCGGCATCGTCTTCGACGGCCACCCGTCCCTGACCCGCATCCTGATGCCCGACGACTGGCCCGGGCACCCGCAGCGCAAGGACTACCCGCTCGGCGGCATCCCCGTCGAGTACAAGGGCGGCACCGTCCCGCCGCCGGACCAGCGGAGGGCGTACAGCTGATGACGACCCACGACCAGCAACCCCAGGTCTTCGAGTTCTCCGAGCCCGACGCCGACGACGCCGCGGATGCCGCCGAGGCGGCCGACGCCTACGGCGCCTCCGTCCACGAGGGCGACGTCGAGGGCGCCACCGTCTTCAACGTCTCCGGCGGCGACTGGAACGACCTCGTCGACGAGGCCACCGCGCTCCACGAGGAGCGCATCGTCGTCAACATGGGCCCGCAGCACCCGTCCACGCACGGCGTGCTCCGCCTCATCCTCGAGCTCGACGGCGAGACGGTCACCGAGGCGCGCGCCGGCATCGGCTACCTGCACACCGGCATCGAGAAGAACATGGAGTTCCGCACCTGGGTGCAGGGCGTCACGTTCTGCACCCGCATGGACTACCTCACGCCGATGATGAACGAGGCCGCCTACTGCCTCTCGGTCGAGCGCCTCCTCGGCATCGAGGACCGCATCCCCGAGCGGGCCAGCATCATCCGGGTGCTCATGATGGAGCTCACCCGCGTCAACTCCCACCTCGTGTGCCTCGGCACCGGCGGCATGGAGCTCGGCGCCACCACCGTGATGACGGTCGGCTTCCGCGAGCGCGAGCGCATCCTGCGCATCTTCGAGGCGGTCACCGGGCTGCGGATGAACAACGCCTACATCCGCCCGGGCGGGGTGTCCCAGGACGTGCCGCACGGCGCGGTCGACATGGTCCGCGAAGTGGTCACCGAGCTGCGCCGCGGCCTGCACGAGCTCGAGCTCCTGCTCAACGAGAACCCCCTGCTCAAGGGCCGCACCGTCGGCGTCGGGTTCATGGACCTCACCGGCTGCATGGCGCTGGGCATGACCGGCCCGGTGCTGCGCGCCACCGGCCTGCCGCACGACCTGCGCAAGTCGGCTCCCTACTGCGGCTACGAGACCTACGACTTCGAGGTCGTCACCCGCACCGGCTGCGACGCCTACGACCGGCTGCGCATCCGCATCGACGAGATGTACGAGTCGCTCAAGATCGTCGAGCAGACCCTCGACCGGCTGCAGCGCACCGAGGGCCAGCCGGTCATGGTCGAGGACAAGAAGATCGCCTGGCCGGCCCAGCTTGCCATCGGCGGCGACGGCCAGGGCAACAGCCTCGACCACATCCGCGAGATCATGGGCAGCTCGATGGAGTCGCTGATCCACCACTTCAAGCTGGTCACCGAGGGTTTCCGCGTGCCGCCGGGGCAGGCGTACGTGCCGATCGAGTCGGCCAAGGGCGAGCTCGGCTGCCACCTGGTCTCCGACGGCGGCACCCGTCCCTACCGCGCGCACTTCCGCGACCCGAGCTTCAACAACCTGCAGGCCGTGGCGTCGATGTGCGAGGGCGGCCAGGTCGCCGACGTCATCGTGGCCGTCGCCTCGCTCGACCCCGTCATGGGAGGTGTCGACCGCTGATGTCGCACGACTTCGGCCTCCAGACCGCTTCCGGTCACCTCAACGTCCCCGAGGTGTCCAAGGAGCCCTACCCCGCCGACGTCGAGGCGACCTTCCGCGCCGACGCCGCCGAGGTCATCGCGCGCTACCCGCAGAAGCGCTCGGCGCTGCTGCCGCTGCTGCACCTCGTGCAGTCGATCGACGGCTACGTCACCGGTCGCGGTATCGACCTGTGCGCCGAGCTGCTCGACCTCAGCACCGCCGAGGTCTCCGGCGTCGCCACGTTCTACACGCAGTACAAGCGCCACCCCAACGGCACCTACACCGTCGGCGTCTGCACCAACACGCTGTGCGCGGTCATGGGCGGCGACGAGATCTGGGATGCCGTGTCCGAGCACCTCGGCATCGGCCACGACGAGACCACGGCCGACGGCCAGGTGACGCTCGAGCGCATCGAGTGCAACGCGGCCTGCGACTTCGCCCCGGTCGTGATGACCAACTGGGAGTTCTTCGACAACCAGACCCCGGCCTCCACGATCGAGCTGGTCGACGCGCTGCGCGCCGGTCGTTCGGTCGCCCCCACCCGCGGCCCCAACCAGGTGGGCACCTTCAAGGAGGTCAGCCGCGTGCTGGCCGGCTTCCACGACGGGCTCGCCGACGAGGGCGTGGGCGCCGGCCCGGCCACCCTGGTGGGTTTGAAGATCGCGCACGAGCAGGGCTGGACCGCCCCCGAGGGTGCCTCAGCGTCGTCCGGGTCCGACGGCAGCGCCGGGCGCACGTCGGGCCGCACCGAGGTCACCCCCGACGCCGACGAGGCCAAGGCCGACAAGAGCACCACGAAGAGCGGCGGCGCGCCCGCCCCCGACGACGCCAAGCAGGACGGCGCCCCGGTCGCCTCCACCGGTGACGGCGTCAGCGGGGTGGCCCGCGAGGTGCCCTCGCCCAAGGACGACGTCGACCCGGTGCCCCCGCAGGAGTCGGAGCCCGACGCCGCCGGCCGCGCGGCCAACGTGTCGGCGCAGAGCGCGTCGGTGCCCCCCAGCGACGAGACCAAAGCCAAGAACACCAAGAAGAAGGGCTCCTGATGGCGACCACGCTCACGCCCATCCTCAGCGCCTTCTGGGACGACCCGAAGTCGTGGACCCTCGAGACCTACAAGCGCCACGGCGGCTACCGGGCCCTCGACAAGGCGCTCGGCATGGAGCCGGCGGCGATCATCGCCGCCGTCAAGGACTCCAGCCTGCGCGGCCGCGGCGGCGCCGGCTTCCCCACCGGCATGAAGTGGTCGTTCATGGCCCCGCCCGACGGCGGCCCCCGCTACCTCGTCGTCAACGCCGACGAGTCGGAGCCGGGCACCTGCAAGGACGTCCCGCTGATGATGGCCAACCCGCACGTGCTCATCGAGGGCGTCGCGATCAGCTCGTTCGCCATCGGCTGCGAGCACGCCTTCATCTACCTGCGCGGTGAGGTCGTGCACGTCTACCGCCGCCTGCTGCGCGCGGTCGAGGAGGCCTACGCGGCCGGACACCTCGGCGACGACGTGCACGGCACCGGCGCCACGCTGCACATCACCGTGCACGCCGGCGCGGGCGCCTACATCTGCGGTGAGGAGACCGCGCTCCTCGACAGCCTCGAGGGCCGCCGCGGCCAGCCCCGCAGCAAGCCGCCGTTCCCCGGCGTCGCGGGCCTGTACGCCCGGCCGACCTCGGTCAACAACGTCGAGTCGATCGCGTCGGTGCCCGGCATCATCCTCGAGGGCGTCGACTGGTTCACCGGCATGGGCACCGAGAAGTCCACCGGCTTCGGCATCTTCAGCCTCTCCGGGCACGTCAAGAACCCCGGCCAGTTCGAGGCCCCCCTCGGCATCACCATGCGCGAGCTGCTCGACATGGCCGGTGGCATGCGCGACCCCGACAAGGCGCTGAAGTTCTGGACCCCCGGCGGCAGCTCGACCCCGCTGTTCACCGACCAGCACCTCGACGTGCCGCTCGACTTCGAGTCGGTCGGCGCGGCCGGGTCGATGCTCGGCACCCGGGCGCTGCAGGTGTTCGACGAGACGGTGTGCGTCGTGCGCGCGGTCGACCGCTGGACCGACTTCTACAAGCACGAGTCCTGCGGCAAGTGCACCCCGTGCCGCGAGGGCACCTGGTGGCTCAAGCAGATCCTCGGCCGGCTCGAGCTGGGCGAGGGCAGCGAGGAAGACCTCGACAAGCTGCTCGACATCTGCGACAACATCCTCGGCCGCAGCTTCTGCGCCCTGGGCGACGGTGCCACGAGCCCCATCACCAGCTCCATCCAGTACTTCCGCGACGAGTACATCGCACACCTCACCCACGGCGGCTGCCCGTTCGACCCGAAGGCGTCGACGCTGTTCGCCAAGGACGACAAGGACAGCGTGCCCGCATGACGACCACGCCTTCGACAACCAAGCCGCCCGCCGCCGCCCCGCCCGCGGCCGACCTGGTCACCCTGACGATCGACGACCGGGAGGTGTCGGTCGCCAAGGGCACCCTGATCATCCGGGCCGCCGAAGAGGCCGGCATCGAGATCCCGCGGTTCTGCGACCACCCGCTCCTCGACCCGGTCGGCGCCTGCCGCCAGTGCCTGGTCGAGGTGTGGATGCCGGGTCGCCCCGGGCCCGACGGCACGCCGGGCGAGCCGACCCAGATGCAGGGCCCCCCCGGCCGGATGAAGCCGCAGGCCTCGTGCACGATGACGGTGGCCCCGGGCATGGTGGTCAAGACGCAGTACTCGTCCGAGGGCGCCGACAAGGCGCAGCAGGGCGTCATGGAGCTGCTGCTGATCAACCACCCGCTCGACTGCCCGGTGTGCGACAAGGGCGGCGAGTGCCCCCTGCAGAACCAGGCGATGAGCCACGGCCGGTCCACCTCGCGCTTCGAGGACATCAAGCGCACCTACCCCAAGCCGATCAACATCTCCTCGCAGGTGCTGCTCGACCGCGAGCGCTGCGTGCTGTGCGCGCGCTGCACCCGCTTCTCCGAGCAGATTGCCGGCGACCCGTTCATCGCGCTCGTCGAGCGGGGCGCACTGCAGCAGGTCGGCATCTACGAGGACCAGCCGTTCGAGAGCTACTTCTCCGGCAACACCGTGCAGATCTGCCCGGTGGGCGCCCTCACCGGCTCCGCCTACCGCTTCCGCTCCCGCCCGTTCGACCTGGTGTCGACCCCGAGCGTGTGCGAGCACTGCGCCAGCGGCTGCGCGATGCGCACCGACCACCGCCGCGGCACCGTGCTGCGCCGCATGGCGCAGAACGACCCGGCGGTGAACGAGGAGTGGAACTGCGACAAGGGCCGCTGGGCCTTCGCCTACACCTCGGTCGGCGACCGCCTCGAGCTGCCCATGGTGCGCGGCGACGACGGTGAGCTGCGCGTGGCGTCGTGGCGGCAGGCTCTCGAGGCCGCCGCGGCCGGCCTGCGCGCCGCCAGTGCCACCGGCGTGCTCGTCGGTGGCCGGGTCGGCACCGAGGACGCCTACGCCTACGCCAAGTTCGCCCGCACCGTGCTCGGCACCAACGACGTCGACTTCCGGGCCCGGCCGCACTCCGCCGAGGAGGCCGACTTCCTCGCCTCCACCGTCGTGGCCACCGGGCCGGCGCTTGATGGGACGCAGGGTGGCGCGGTCACCTACGCCGACCTCGAGACCGCCGGCACCGTGCTGCTCGTGGGCCTGGAGCCCGAGGACGAGAGCCCGATCGTGTTCCTGCGCCTGCGCAAGGCGTTCCGCAAGCACCGCACCGCCGTGTATGCCGTGGCACCGGTCGCGACCCGCGGCCTGGCCAAGGTGGGCGGCACGCTCATCCCGACCGCGC
>CAWDBL010000017.1:0-199340 GCA_963800505.1 uncultured Actinomycetota bacterium | reverse complement strand
CTGCCCGGTGGCGTCCAGCAACGCCGCGCCCTCAGCGGTGAGGCAGCCGGCCTCCGCACCCGCGGTGAGCACGGTGGGGAGGAGGCGGGCCAGCGTGAGGCCCGGATGCCGGTCGGCGACCAGCGTGTCGAACTGCTCGAGGCGCCGGGCGTCGTAGTCCTTGGTCGCCGCGTCGATCGGGAACATCCCCGAGGCATCACCGACCCCGAGCACGCTCAGCCCGGTCAGCTGCTGGTGAACGTACCCGGCCAGGGTGTTCAACGACGCCACCCGCGCGACGTGGGGCTCCTCGTCGAGGATCGCCTGGTAGAAGTGGGCGATCGACCAGCGCAGGGGGACAGCGAACTGGAGCAGGTCGGTGAGCTCGTTGGCCGCGCGCTCGGTGCTCGTGTTGCGCCAGGTCCGAAATGGGACCAGCAGCTGCCCCGAGTCGTCGAACGCCAGGTAGCCGTGCATCATCGCGGACACCCCGAGCGCACCCAAGGTGGTGGGGCGCACCCCGTGGCGCTCCTGCGCGTCGGCGCACATCAGGGCGACGCTGGCCTGCACGCCCGACCAGACGTCCTCCAGCGAGTAGGTCCACGAACGGTCGACGAACTGGTTCTCCCAGGTGTGGCTGCCGGTGGCGAGCGTGGTGCCCTGCGGGTCGATCAGCACGCTCTTGATCCGGGTCGAACCCAGCTCGATGCCGAGTACGGCGCGCCCCTCGACGATCACGTCGCTGCCGCTGGGATGGACTGCCATAGCGTGCTCCTCACCGGTGACCCCATCGTTGCCGCCAGTGAATGGTATCGCTAACATGGCCGGAGCGGCTGGGGAAGGTGCTGCGTAATACAAGCAGCGTAGGGGTCTTGACGTTCTGATTGTGATCGTTAACAATGTCTTGTGGGTCCGTGAAGGAGATGTGGGATGCAGCGCAGCGCAGTCCGCGCCCCGGTCATGAGCGACGTCGCCCGGCTGGCCGGGGTCTCGCACCAGACCGTCTCGCGCGTCATCAATGACCACCCGAACATCAGCCCCTCCACCCGAGCCAAGGTGCAGCGGGCCATCGACCAGCTCGGCTACCGCCCCAACACCGCGGCGCGCGCACTGGTCCGGGGGCGCTCGGGAATGATCGGCATCGTCACCGCCTCGGGGTCGTACTTCGGCCCGCGCAGTGCGCAGCACGGGGTCGGCTCGGCCGCCCGGGCGGCCGGCTTCGCGGTGGCCTCGATCGACCTCGTGGAGGTGACGCGCGACGAGCTGTCCGCCGCGATCGACGACCTGGTCCGGATCGGCGTCGAGGGCGTCGTGGTCGTCGCCGGGCATGATGCCGCGGTCGACGCAGCCCGGTCCCGCCCGGGCGAGCTGCCTGTCGTCGTCGTCGAGGGCGACCTGTCGCGTGCTCCGCTCAGCGTCGGTGTCGACCAGGTCGCCGGCGCGACCGCGGCCGTCGAGCACCTGATCGGGCTCGGACACCGGCGCATCGTGCACGTCGCCGGACCCGCCGACTGGGCCGAGGCCCGGGCGCGCGTCGAGGGCTGGCGGACGGCAATGTCCGGAGCCGGGTTGGCGACGCAGGAACCCTTGATGGGTGACTGGTCGGCCGCCTCCGGCTTCGAAGCGGGTCGAGCGATCGCCGCGGACACCGGCGTGACGGCGGTCTTCGCAGGGAACGACCAGATGGCGCTCGGCGTGTTGCGTGCCCTGCACGAGGCCGGTCGGCACGTACCGGATGACGTGTCGGTGGTCGGCTTCGACGACATCCCCGAGGCCGCCTTCCTCACCCCTCCGCTGACGACGGTTCACCAGGACTTCGCCGACGTCGGAGCGCGCGCCATCACGGTGCTCATGACGGCCATCCACGGGGAGAGCACGCCCCCGGTTCCACTCCTGTCGCCGCCTCTCGTCATCCGCGCCAGCACCGCGGCCCACCCAGGAGGTCACTGACATGACCGCTTCGCACGACGTCCGCGCCGCGATCGAGGTGCTGCGCCGCACGGTCAGCGACCTGCACGCCGAGCTCACCCGCTATGACCTCGTCGTCTGGACCGCGGGCAACGTCTCGGCCCGCGTCCCCGGCCAGGACCTGATGGTCGTCAAGCCCTCCGGGCTCGCCTACGACGAGCTCACCCCGGAGTCGATGGTGGTGTGCGACCTGCACGGCGAGGTCGTCGAGGGCGACCTCGCCCCCTCCTCCGACACCGCTGCCGCCGCGTACGTCTACCGGCACCTGCCGCACGTCGGGGGAGTGGTACACACCCACTCCACCTACGCCACGGCGTGGGCCGCGCGCGGCGAAGCCATCCCGTGCGTCCTCACGATGATGGCCGACGAGTTCGGGGGCGACGTCCCGGTCGGTCCGTTCGCCCTCATCGGCGACGACTCCATCGGGCGGGGCATCGTCGACACCCTCGCCGGCAGCCGCTCCTCGGCAGTGCTGATGCGCAACCACGGTGTCTTCACGATCGGCAAGGACGCCCGCTCCGCCGTCAAGGCCGCGGTGATGTGCGAGGACGTCGCCCGAACCGTGCACATCGCGCGCCAGCTCGGTGAGCCGGCGGTCATCGATCCGCGCCATGTCGACTCCCTGTTCGACCGCTACCAGAACGTCTACGGCCAGCGCGCAGCGACGCCGCCCACCACCGACAAGGACCTCCCATGACACCCATTGCCCAGCGCCCCCTCGAGATCTGGTTCCTCACCGGTAGCCAGCCCCTCTATGGCGAGGAGACGCTGCGTCAGGTCGCGGAGCAGTCCCAGCAGGTCGTCGAGCAGCTCCAGGCCTCCGGTGCGGTGACCGCCACCATCGTGTGGAAGCCCGTCCTCACCGACAGCACGACCATCCACGCCCAGGTGCTCGCGGCAAACGCCGATCCGGACTGCGCCGGCGTCATCACCTGGATGCACACCTTCTCCCCGGCGAAGATGTGGATCGCCGGGATGGACGCGCTGCGCAAGCCGCTGCTGCACCTCCACACCCAGGCCGGCGCAGCCCTGCCGTGGTCGACGATCGACATGGACTTCATGAACCTCAACCAGGCCGCCCACGGAGACCGCGAGTTCGGGTACATCGGGGCGAGGTTGGGTGTGGCCCGCAAGGTCGTCGCCGGGCACGTCAGCAACCCCGCCGTCGTCGAACGCGTTGCGACGTGGGTCCGCGCCGCCCGCGGAGCCCACGAGCTGCGCACCATGCGGCTGGCCCGGTTCGGCGACAACATGCGCGAGGTCGCCGTCACCGAAGGCGACAAGGTCGAGGCGCAGCTGCGGTTCGGGGTCTCGGTCAACACCTACGGCGTCACCGAGCTGGTCGAACGGGTCGACGCCGCCGGTGGTGCTGCCATCGACGACCTGGTGGCCGAGTACCTCGACGCCTACGACGTCGCCGCTGAGCTTCGGCCCGGAGGCGAACGCCACGACTCGCTGCGCTACGGCGCCGCCATCGAGATCGGGCTGCGCGAGTTCCTCACCGACGGCGGGTTCACCGCGTTCACCACGAACTTCGAGGACCTCGCCGGGCTACGGCAGCTGCCGGGCCTGGCCGTGCAGCGGCTGATGGCCGACGGCTACGGATTCGGCGGCGAGGGCGACTGGAAGACCTCCGTCATCCTGCGCACCACCAAGGCCATGGCAACCGGCCGCCCGGGCGGCACCTCGTTCATGGAGGACTACACCTACGACCTGGCCACGCCCGGCGCAGAGAAGATCCTCGGCGCCCACATGCTCGAGGTGTGCCCCAGCATCGCCGGCACCCGCCCCACGCTGGAGATCCACCCGCTCGGCATCGGCGGGCGTGAGGACCCGGTCCGGCTGCGCTTCACGGCAGCACCCGGACCCGCAGTCGTGGTCGGCATCAACGACATGGGCGACCGCTTCCGGCTCGCCCTCAACGAGGTCACTGTCGTCGAACCCGACGCACCCCTGCCCAAGCTCCCGGTCGCCTGCGCCGTCTGGGAACCGAAGCCGGAGTTCGCCACCTCCGCCGAGGCGTGGATCCTCGCCGGCGGCCCGCACCACACCGTGCTGTCCACCGCCGTCGGTACCCCGGAGTTCCGCGACCTGGCGACGATGCTGTCCACCGAACTCGTCGTCATCGACGGCTCGACCACCATCTCGTCCGTCGAGAACGAGCTGCGGTGGAGCGCGGCCTACCACCGCCTCGCCGCACGGCTGTAGCACCCGGTGCCCCACGACCCGGTGGCGCTGGTGGACCAAGATCGCCAGCGTCACCGGCCCCAAACCACGGCCGTGGACCGCGATGACCGGCCCTCGTTCGGGCACCCGATGCCGAGGTGGCCATCGAGATGCGGCCCCGTACGGACCGCTGAGTGGGTTGCATCCAGTGCCGGGGGCGGGCTGCTTCGGCCGGGTTCGGGTGGACCCAAAGTCCGCAGCGCCTATAGGTAGCGCCACACTGGCAGCTCGTTGCTGCACACCTGGTGCACGAGTCGAGCATGAAGAAGGCCCCCCGTCCTGCATCGCTGCAGGTCAGGAGCCCAATCCGAGCGGCGGGGTGACAGGAGCCGCACGGGGCCGCTGGCTCCTTCGTCGCCACCGGGCCCGTGCTCCCGGCATCCTGTCACCAGACGCGAAGTGGCGGTTGCCTCGACTTCGTCGAGCAACCGCCACTTGCGCGTCGGGGTGACAGGATTTGAACCTGCGGCCTCGTCGTCCCGAACGACGCGCGCTACCAAGCTGCGCCACACCCCGTGGCTGTGCCACCGAGCCCGGGGGCGCGGCGACACCCGAGGATAGCCGACCCGCCCCGGCCCGCTGAAATCGGTCCGGCCCCACCCGCCCGGAGCCCACCAGCGGCCCGCGCCCGGCGCTCAGGCGTCGCGAGCGACCAGCGTGAGCAGGGTGGCCTCCGGCCGGCAGGCGAACCGCACCGGAGCGTACGGCGAGGTGCCGAGCCCGGCCGAGACGTGCAGCCACGCGGCATCCTGCGGAGCCTGCGCCGACGGCGCGGCCCCATCGGCCCGCCCCGCGTAACCGGCACCGGGCCACCAGCGCGAGACGCCCTTGGCGCGACTCGTGTCGAGGTCGCAGTTGGTGACCAGCGCACCCCACACCGGCAGCGCCAGCTGGCCACCATGGGTGTGCCCGGCGAGTACCACCGAGGCGCCGTCGGCGACCATCGCGTCGAGCACCCGCTGGTAGGGCGCGTGCAGCAGGCCCATCGTCAGCGCCACGTCCTCCGCCGCGGGCGCGGACACCGAGTGGTAGCGGTCGAACCCGACGTGCGGGTCGTCGACCCCCACCAGCTCGACGTCGTGGTCGCCCATCCGCACGACGGTGCGCGCGTTGTTGAGGTCGGCCCAGCCGCCCTCGCGCAGGCCCTCGACGAGCCGCCCCACCGGCAGGTCGATCCGGGCGCGCTTCACCTCGGCGTACTTGCGGGTGAGGTAGCGCGCGGGGTTCTTCGGCACCGGGCCGAAGTAGTCGTTCGAGCCCAGCACGAAGGCGCCCGGCCGCTCGAGCAGTGGCTCCATCGCCCGCAGCAGTGCCGGAACCGCCTCGGCGTGGGCCAGGTTGTCACCGGAGTTGACGACGAAGTCGGGGGCGAGCTCGGCCAGCGAGCGCACCCACTCGATCTTCTTCTGCTGGCCGGGCGTCAGGTGCAGGTCGCTCACCTGCAGGATGCGCACCGGCGCGCTGCCCGGCGGCAGGGCGGGCACCGCGAACCGGCGCAGCGTGAACCAGGTGCGCTCGACGAGCGCGGCGTAGGCGACCCCGGCGACCCCGGCGCCGACCAGGCCGCCGACGGTGCGCAGCGCGGTGCGGGCGAGGGCGTCCATCCGCACATCCTCGCAAAGCGAGTGGCGTACGGCCCAATCGCGAACGGCACCGGATGCCGGGAGCACACGACCGGCATCCGCCTCACCTTTCCTGCCTGCGGCCGCCGAAGCCCGGAATTCGCGGCGTGTTGCCCGGCCGCCGGGAGGGAAAGTCGGGGAGGGGTGCTGGTCGGTGGGTGGGAGACTGGGGCCATGACCGATGCAACGCTCAAGGCGCAGCTCCAGCACGACCTGCACGACGCGATCAAGGCCCGCGACAAGGTGCGCTCGGGCACCCTGCGGATGACCCTGACCTCCATCACGAACGCCGAGGTGGCCGGTGACGAGGCGCGCGAGCTGAGCGACGACGAGGTGCTCAAGGTCGTGGCCAAGGAGGCCAAGAAGCGCAAGGAGTCGTCGGCGGCCTACACCGCCGCCGGCCGCCCCGAGCTGGCCGCGGTCGAGGAGGCCGAGCTCGTGGTGCTCGAGGGGTACCTGCCGGCGCAGCTCGGCGACGACGAGCTGCAGGCCATCGTCGCCCGCGCCGTCGTGGCCACCGGGGCGACCGGGATGCCGCAGATGGGCCTGGTCATGAAGGCCGCGCAGGCCGAGGTGGCCGGACGCGCCGACGGCGGCCGGGTGGCCGCCGTCGTCAAGCAGGTGCTGTCCGGGCGCTGAGCCGCGCCGGAGGGTCGGGGCGCAGTCGCACCGTCGGGGTGCAGCCGCACCGTCGGGGTGCGCTGTCACGCCCGCAGCCGTGGTCAGCCCGGAGGCGGCGGCGTGGTCTTGCCCTTGCCCTTGCCCTTGCCCTTGCCGTTGCTCTTCTTGGTCGTTGTGTTGTTGTTGTTGCTGCGCGCGATCGCGTTGTTGTTGTTGTTGTTGTTCTGCGTCGCCGGCGCCTGGAAGGACTGACCCCCGGTGGAGACGTACAGGGCGATCCTCGAGCCGGCGAAGGCTGAGCCGGAGGGGTTGGTGTAGGCGATCGTGCCCGCCGGTGCCGAGCTGGAGACGTTGCCCGCCACGAAGCTGTCGAAGCCGGCGTCGCTGAGGCGGGACTGTGCCCGCGAGACGCTGGCGCCGATGACTCCTGGCAGGGGGACGAGGTCGCCGTTGCGGATCTTGGCCGACGGCTCCGGGAAGTCCTTGACCGGCATCCCCTTCGAGGCCCCGCGCATCATCTTCGACCACACCGGCGCCGACACGGTGCCACCGAAGACCTGGCTGATGCAGCCGTACTCACCGAAGCACTTGCCGTTGAGGGAGTTGAGCTTCCCCTTCTTGTTGGTGACCTTGAGGTTGCCGATCCACACCGCGCTGGCCAGCTGCTTGGTGTAGCCGACGAACCAGCTCTGGTTGTGCTTCTCGGTGGTGCCGGTCTTGCCGGCGGCCGGCCGCTCGTTGACGTCCCAGTTGCCCTTGGCGGTGCCGAACTCGAGGGTGCCCTTGAGCAGCTCGGTGGCTCCGTTGGCCACGTCGTCGGAGATGACCTGCTTGCACTGCGGGCCCGGCACCTTGATGGCCTTCTTGTCGGAGGTCGTGATCGAGGTGATGGCGTACGGCTCGCAGCGCTTGCCGCTGGCGGCCAGGGTGGCGTAGGCGTTGGCCAGGCTCATCGGGTTGGTGGTGCCCGAGCCCAGGGTGATGTCGGAGACGTAGGGGTTGATCGGCTTGCCGTCACCCTTGTGCAGGCCCATCTTGGTCATCGTGTCGCGCACGTCGCACGGGCCGGTCTCGATGACGAGCTCGGCGGCCCAGGTGTTGATCGACTTGGCGATGCCCTCGCCGAGCGTCATCAGCTTGCCGCCGCTGGCGTAGTCGTTCTTGACCGACCAGAACGGCCGGCTGCCGCCGCACTTGGACTTGAACAGCGACTCCTGCTTGAACTCGTAGCCCTTCTTGCCGTCGGCGAACGGCACCTTGATGGTGCCGTTGAGCGGCATCCCCTTCTCGAGCGCCGTGACCAGACCGAACGTCTTCGCGGTCGACCCGAACTGGTAGCCGTTCGGCCCGCCGCCGTACTTCTGGTCGACGTTGATGTTGGTCTGGAACTTGTCGAAGTTGCTGGCCTGGGCCATCGCGAGGATCTTGCCGGTGCCGGGCTCGAGAATGGTGGCCGCGGCCCCCAGTCCCTGCTTGTTGCCGATCGGCACCGCCTTGGTGATCTCCTTCTGCGCCGCCTTCTGGATGGCCGGCTTCAAGGTGGTGCGGATGGTCAGGCCGCCCTGGTTGATCGTCTTGAGCCGCTCGGCGGGGGTCTTGCCCAGCACCGCCATCTGCGGCGACTTCTGGAGGTACTCGAGGACGTAGGCGCAGAAGTAGGGCTGCGGCGAGCGGTGGCACACGCCCTTGACCGGCTGCTTCTTGATCATCTTCTTGACCGCGACCTTCTTGGCCGCGGCGACGTCCTTGGCGCTGGCCATACCCAGCGACTGCATCCGGTCGAGCACGACGTTGCGGCGGGCCTCGGCCGCCTTCGGGTTCAACACCGGGTTGAAGGCCGTCGGCTGCTGCACGGTGCCGGCCAGCAGGGCGGCCTGCCCGAGGTTGAGCTTGCTGGCGCTCACGCCGAAGTAGTTGAGCGAGGCGGCCTCGACGCCGTAGGCCTGGTCGCCGTAGTAGACGAGGTTGAGGTAGCCCTCGAGGATCTGGTCCTTGGTGAAGTTCTCCTCGACGTTCAGCGCGTACTTGAGCTCCTGCAGCTTGCGCGAGTACGTCTTGCTGGTCGCTGCCCTCGCGGCGCCCTTGTCGCCCTTCTTCAGGGCGTTCTCCTGCAGGGTGATCTTGACGAACTGCTGGGTGAGGGTCGAGGCGCCCTGCACCGAGCCGCCCTGCAGGTTCGAGATCATCGCGCGGCTGAAGCCCCGCATGTCGAGCCCGCCGTGGTTGTAGAAGCGCGAGTCCTCGATGGCGATCTGCGCGTTCTGCATGTTCTTCGAGATCTTCTTCAGCGGCACGATGATGCGGTTCTCGTCGTACGGGTTCGCGATCAGCTTGCCGTCGGCGTCGAGGATGCGTGACTGCTGGGCCAGCGGCGAGACCGTGAACTCGCTCGGCAGGTCGTTGAAGAAGTTGACCCCGCCCTTGGCTGCCTCACCGGTGGCACCGACCGCCGGGATGGCGAGCCCGGCCATCAGCAGCCCGGCCACCGTGCTGAGCACGACGAAGCCGAACAGGAGCCGGAGCACGGCTGAGACATTGTGGGCACGACCATCCATGCCCGCAAGGGTAACCCGGGATGCCGGGTCGCCCTGCCACCGTGCCGGTGGTGGACACGCGCGTCAGGGGTCAGGCGGTTCCGCTCAGGGTAACCACTGTCGCCCATCGGGGACCACACGAGTGCTGGACGGATCAACCGTTCGGCTGACTCCTCGACCGGTTCGGCCGATACCCCGCTCGGCGCGACGTGCATAACGTTTAAGGCGTCGCCAGTCACCAACGGCGGGGCGTAGCCGGGACAGCACCACGAACAGAGGTCGACATGAGCATCGCAACAGCCGTCGCACCCACGGTGGGTCAGTGGGTGTCGGACTGGACCGGCATGGGTCGTTGCGCGGGGGCCGACCCCGACGCGCTCTTCGTGCAGGGCAAGGCCCAGCGTGCGGCCAAGACGGTCTGCAAGGGATGCCCGGTGGTGGCCGAGTGCCTCGCCGACGCCCTGGACAACCGCACCGAGTTCGGCGTGTGGGGTGGCATGACCGAGCGCGAGCGTCGGGCGCTGCTCCGCCGGCGCCCCGACGTACGGTCGTGGACCGACCTGCTCACCCAGGCCAAGATCGGCACCTTCAAGGGCGCCATCGCCTGACTCGCCCCACCGCTCACCCGACGTCGCCCGACGGTGGCGACAGCAGCTGAACCGTCCCGGCCCGTGCCGGGATGCCGGCCTCAGCCCGCGGCGAGCGCCTCGCCGACGCTGCGCAACCCCTCGAGGTCGTGGATGTCGGTCGCGCTCGCCGGGACCGTCGACAGCCGCACCCCGGGGTGGCCCGCCACGAAGCGGCGCACGTGGCCCTCGTGCCGGGTGGCCACCGCGGCGAGGTCGGCGTGCAGGCGCAACAGCGCCGAGGTGAGGCCGGCGAGGTCGTCGTCACCGGCATCCGCCGACGTCGTGGGGTCCTCGAGCTGCTCCGCGGCAGCGGCGGCCCGGCTGCCGCTCAGGACCGGCGCGGCCAGGGTCTGCATCCGGTTCACGACGACGCCGGCGAGCGGCATCCCCTCGCTCTCGAGCCGGTCGACGAAGTACGCCGCCTCGCGCAGGGCGTCGCGCTCGGGGGCCGCGACGACGACGAAGGCCGTGGCCGGCTCCTTGAGCAACGCGTAGGTGACGTCCGCGCGCTCGCGGAAGCCACCGAACATGGTGTCGAGCGCCGCCACGAAGGTCTGCACGTCGGCGAGCAGCTGGCCGCCGAGCACCTTGGAGATGGTCGCCGCGGTGATCGTGGCGCCGACCGAGAAGACCTTGAGGTAGGCGCGGCCACCGGCGCGGGCCGGTGCGGTGAGCAGCCGGATGAAGCGCCCGTCGAGGAACGAGCCGAGCCGCTTCGGGGCGTCGAGGAAGTCGAGGGCCGAGCGAGACGGCGGGGTGTCGACGACGATGAGGTCCCAGGTGCCCTCGCGCTCGGCCTCGGCGCGCAGCTGCCCCAGCTTCTCCATCGCCATGTACTCCTGGGTGCCCGCGAACGAGCTGGAGACCGACTGGTAGAAGGGGTTCGCGAGGATCTGGGCGGCCTTGTCGGGGGTGGAGTGCGTCTCGACCACCTCGTCGAAGGTGCGCTTCATGTCGAGCATCATCGCGTGCAGCGAGCCGCCGACCTCGTCGCCGACGCCCGCCACCGGCCGGGGCGTGTTGTCGAGCTCGGTGAGCCCGAGCGACTGCGCCAGCCGGCGCGCGGGGTCGATGGTGAGCACGACGACCTTGCGCCCCGACTCGGCCGCCCGCAGGCCCAGCGCCGCCGCGGTGGTGGTCTTGCCGACGCCGCCCGAGCCGCAGCACACGATGATGCCGGTGGCCGGGTCGGCGAGCAGGGCGTCGATGCCGATGTCCTCGGGAGAGATGCGCGCCTCCTGCGCGGCCCGTGAGGAGCGCACGGTGCTGCCGGAGCGGGCGGCCATCAGCGGACCCCCTGCGCGAGCAGCTCGTCGGCGAGCACCGCGATGCCGCCGTCCTCGATGCCCTGCGCGAGCACCGGCAGGCTCAGGGTGGGCAGGCCCTGCGAGGCGACCTCGTCGGTGAGCGACCGCTCGAGCTCGACCCGCTCGGCGTGGTCGTGCGCCTCGCTGAGCAGCCCGGTCACCGTCTTGGCGGCCGCGCGCACGCCCACGGCGGCGAGGTCGTCGCGCACCCGGGCCGCCACCCGCTCCGGCTCGGCGGCGGCGGTGTCGAGCAGCGCCTCGTCGACCAGCGGCTCGCGCACCTGGTTGACGATGACGGTGCCGAGGCCGAACCCGGCATCCGACAGCTCACCGATGGCGTCGACGGACTCCTGTACCGGCATCTCCTCGAGCAGGGTCACGACGTGCACCACGCTCTGCCGGTCGCGCAGCATCCGGGTGATCGACTCGGCCTGGGAGTGGATCGGGCCCATCCGGGCGAGGTCGGCCACCTGCACGTTGACGTTGAGGAAGCGGGTGATCCGGCCGGTGGGGGGCGCGTCGAGCACCACGGCATCCCAGGCCTTGGGGCCCTGGTGGCGGCGGGTGCCGGTGGTGCGGCCGACCGCCTCGTAGACCTTGCCGATCAGCAGCACGTCGCGCACGCCGGGGGCGATGGTGGTGGCGAAGTCGATGACGCCCATCCGCTCCAGGGCTCCGCCGGCGCGGCCGAGCTTGTAGAAGAGCTGGAGGTACTCGAGCAGGGCTGCCTTGGCGTCGACCGAGATGCCCCACACCTCGCCGCCGCCGGCGTGGCTGACCAGGCGCACCTCCTCGATGCCGAGCGGCGGCACGTCGAAGGTCTGGCTGATGCCCTGGCGTCCCTCGACCTCGGCGATCAGCACCCGCTTGCCCTGGCGGGACAGGGCCAGGGCGAGGGCCGACGCCACGGTCGTCTTGCCGACGCCGCCCTTGCCGGTGACCACGTGCAGGCGCACGCCGTCCATGGCGCGCGAGAGCGAGGGGGTGGACACGGCATCCACCCTAGGTGGGGGCGCGGCACGGCCCGAATGCCGCCCGCCGCACCTTCGACGGAACGCTGCGTCAGTGCGTGGTGAGGGTGAGCTCCTCGATCTCGGCGAGCACGAGGAGGTAGGCGTTGCTGGTGGGGTCGATGACGTCGAAGTGGTCGGCGCCGCGGGCGACGGCGGTGCGCAGGGGCTCGTCGGGGGAGCGCGAGGTGACGTAGGCCTCGACCACCTCGGCCGGGACCACGTCGTCGAGCTCGCCGGTGACGATGACCGCCGGGCGGGTGAGCCGCTGGCGGCCGGGGTCGGCGTCGGCCCACGCGTCGGGTGCCTCGTCGGGGGCGGCGCCGACGAGCTCGCGGGCCGCGTTGTTGCTGAGGCCGAGCCGGTCGACGGCGGCGAGGTCGGCCGCGGGGGCCAGCGCGACCACGCCGGTGACCCAGGGGGCGTGCTCGCCCGAGGCGAGCCAGAGCACCAGGTGCCCGCCCGCGGAGTGGCCGACCACGACGACCCGGTCGGGCAGGTGGGTGTCGGCGTGCACCGACTCGAGGCGGGCCAGCACCGAGGCGCCCGTGCCCGGCCAGCCGCCCCCCGGCATCCCGATGCGGGGGTACTCGAGGTTGACGACGTGGAAGCCGTCGCGGGCCAGCGCCTCGGCGAGCGGGTTGGTGGAGGTGCGGTCGTACTGCTCGCGCCAGAAGCCACCGTGCACCAGGGCGACGGTGACGTGCCGGGCCCGCCCGGGAGTCGGTTCCCAGACGTCGTAGACGTCGGTCTGCAGCGGGCCGGTGACCTCGGTGCGGTCGGGCGGGCGGGCGCTGCGCCTCGTGGTGCCGGGGTCGTGGTCGCTCATCTCCGCCACGGTAGCGGCCGGGTGCGACGGCGCTAGGGTGACGGGCATGACGAAGTACGAGTACGCCACGGTGCCGCTGATCGTGCACGCGACCAAGCAGATCCTCGACCAGTGGGGTGAGGACGGCTGGGAGCTGGTGCAGGTCCTGGTCATGCCCGAGGGCAACCTCGTGGCCTACCTGAAGCGGCCGAGGGCCTGAGCCGTGGGTGAGGTCGAGCAGCGGCTGGCCGCGCTCGGGCTGGAGGTGCCCGAGCTGGTGCCGCCGGTCGCCGCCTACGTGCCGGCGGTGCTCGACGGCTCGCGGGTCTACGTCTCTGGCCAGCTGCCGATGGTGCAGGGGGCGATGCCCGAGACCGGCCGGGTCGGCGAGGGGCCGGGGCTGGTGTCGCCCGAGCGCGCCAAGGAGCTCGCCGCGTTCTGCGCGCTCAACGTGATCGCCGCCGTGAAGTCGGTGGTCGGTGACCTCGACCGGGTCGAGCGGGTGGTCAAGGTGGTCGGCTTCGTGGCCTCCGACCCGTCGTTCACCGGCCAGCCCGGGGTCGTCAACGGTGCCTCGGAGCTGTTCGCCGCGGCGTTCGGCTCCGCGGGGGTGCACGCGCGCTCGGCCGTGGGCGTCATGGCGCTGCCGCTCGACGCGCCGGTCGAGGTCGAGGCCATCCTGCACGTGCGGAGCTGACCGCCCGTGGGCGGTGAGGGGACCGCGGACCGCGCGGGCACGGCATCCGGGGGCGTTTCGTCGGATGCCGTGGGCTCGGGTCCCGTCGTCGACCACCCGATCTCGCGCGACCCCGGGCTGGGCGCGCGGGCTGCCGCGTGGCTCGCCTCGGCCGACCGGGTGGTGGCCGAGCCGCGGGGCGCGTCGACGGTGATGCTGGTGCGCGACGGGCTCCTTGGGCCCGAGGTCTTCGTGCAGCGGCGGGTGGCGACCATGGCGTTCGCGCCGTCGACGGTGGTGTTTCCCGGTGGTGGCATCGACCCCGCCGACGCTGCCCTACCGGTGACGACCCTCGGGCTGGCCGAGCTCGCCGCCGCCATGGGGGCGTCGGTGGAGGTTGCCGCGCCGTATGCCGCGGCCGCGGTGCGCGAGGTCGAGGAGGAGTGCGGGGTTCGCCTGTCGGTCGCCGACCTGCGCGGGCGGGCGCACTGGGTGACCCCGGAGTTCGAGCCGCGCCGCTTCGACACGTGGATCCTCGCCGCGGGGATGCCGTCCGGCCAGGAGGCCCGCGGGACGACGACCGAGTCGGACCACAGTGCGTGGGTGCGGCCGGGCGACCTGCTTTCCCGGCACGCGGCCGGCGAGGTGCGGATGCTGCCGCCCACGGTGGTGTCGCTGGAGCAGCTGGCCGGGTTCGGTTCTGCGGGTGACTTCCTCGCCGACCGGCCGCGCGTGGCGAAGGTGCTGCCGGTGCTGGTCGTGGGGGCCGACGGCCAGCCGGTGCTCCGCACCGAGATGCCCTGACCCCTCTCTCGCGCCGCGGGACCGGAGCCACCTGCGCCGCCCCTGACGGGCTTCCGTCCCGACTGCGCCCACGGACGGACAAACGGGCGTCCGTCACGGTCGTGCCCGCACGACGGCCAGACGTCAGGACGGGGTCATCCGTCCGTAGACGCGCTTGGGTGGGTCACCAGGCACTCGCCCCTCCCTCACATCGCGCCACGAGCGAAGCGTCCAGCGGACCCAGGGCTGGTCACCCATGACGTCCTCGAACGCGTAGCGCAGGGAGGAGTAGCCGAAGACGGCGAGCTCGGTGTGCCGCCGGCAGTCCTTTCGCAGGCCCTTGCGGGTCCCGTGGTGCTCGAAGCCCTCGGCTTCCACCACCAGTAGGAGCTCCTCGCTCCCGAGGTCGACGACGGCGTACAGCCCGGGCGCCCAGAGCTCCAGCTGCGGAGCGAGGTCGAACCCCTCCTCGATGCACAGCGCTCGCAGCACCGACTCGAACGGGTTGGCCGCCCGCCCGATGGCATGGGCCGCGACCCGACGGAGCTGCCGAGCGCCCGGGCCGAGGGCGCGATCGGCCTCCTCGAGCAGCTCCGCCTTGGTGATGTCCCGGGCGCGAAGCGCGGAGTCCGCGACGGCCAAGGCCTCGTCGAACGGAAGAGCCCGAGCGCAGTCGAGCACGGTGCGGAGGGGGACAGTGACGCCGTGGCGCACGTCGTCAGGGCCCAGCTCGGCGTGGTGCGGGCGAATCCCGACTCGTTGCTGCTCGCGCAGGCGACGATTGCGCGGCACGGTGACCCAGGCGGCATCCGGCACCGTCTTGACCTTCCAACCGTGGTGCACCGCCGCACTGACGTGTGAGAGGGCTGCGCTGCGCGACTGCGCGAGGGCCAGGTGGGCAGCGGTGGACGGCAGCACGTAGCGGCCCTTGGTGGCGCGGACGACAGCATCGTCCTCGACAGATCGGCGGATGAGCCGGGCGGAGTGGGCTGCCCGGAGCTCGCTCCACACCGCGACACCACCGAGGCGGATGACGGTCTGCGCCACGTCGTTGGTCTTCCCCCGCTTTCGCACCCGCTCATCGTGGCGCGTGGAGCCAGATGGCCGCTGGCGTCATCCACAGGCCTCGAGCGCTCCCAAGGACGGACAACCGAGGGGCGGAGCAGAGTCCTTCCGTGCTCGATCGACGTCGACGGCAGTTCGGGCAGAGCCGCTTGTCCGTCCGTAGGCGCAGTCGGGTGGAAGGTGCCCCATGGGCCGTGCGGGATGAGGGTGCCACGGCATACTCGGGCGGGTGAGTGCCACCCCGCCGCCGTCGGTGACCGCCCCGTGGGCCGGGGGCGACGCCACGACGCGGGCCCACTGCGTGCTGGCCCCGAACCCCGGCCCGATGACGCTCGACGGCACCAACACCTGGGTGCTGCTCGAGCCGGGCTCGACCGATGCGGTCGTCATCGACCCCGGCCCGCTCGACGAGGGTCACCTCGCCGCCGTGCTGCGGGTCGTCGAGGCGCGCGGCGCCCGGGTGGCCGAGACCGTGCTCACCCACGGTCACCACGACCACGCGGAGGGCGCGCCCCGCTTCGCCGAGCTCACCGGCACCCGGGTGCGGGCCGTGGGCCGAGGCCACGACGACCTGGGTGACGGTGACGTGCTGACCGTGGGCGGCCTCGAGCTGAGGGTGGTCGCCACGCCGGGGCACACCTCCGACTCGATCTCGTTCGCCCTCCCCGCCGACTTCGCCCTGCTCACCGGCGACACCGTGCTCGGCCGCGGCACCACGGTCGTCGCCCACCCCGACGGCGAGCTGGCCGCCTACCTCGACTCGCTCGAGCGCCTCCGCTCGCTCACCGGCGACGGCTCGGTCGTGCGCATCCTGCCCGGGCACGGCCCGGTGGTGCCGGATGCCGCCGCGATGGTCGCGTTCTACCGCGTGCACCGCGCCGAGCGGCTCGACCAGGTGCGCCAGGCCCTCGCCGACGGCGCCGCCACCGAGGACGACCCGGTGGAGGGGGTGCTGCGGCGCGTCTACGCCGAGGTGCCGTCAGCGGTGTGGCCGGCGGCGCGGCTGTCGATCCGCGCGCAGCTCGAGTACCTGTCGCGCTGAGCGCGGATGCCGTGCCGCTGGGTCAGCGGGCCGGATGCCGTGCGGCTGGGTCAGCGGGCGCGACGCTTGAGCCGCTCGACGTCCATGAGCAGCACTGCGCGAGCCTCGAGGCGCAGCCAGCCGCGCGAGGCGAAGTCGGCCAGCGCCTTGTTGACCGTCTCGCGGGAGGCGCCGACCAGCTGGGCGAGCTCCTCCTGGGTGAGGTCATGGGCGACGAGCAGGCCTTCGTCGACCGGGCGGCCGAAGCGGGCGGCGAGGTCGAGCAGGGCCTTGGCGACACGGCCGGGCACGTCAGTGAAGACCAGGTCGGCGAGCACCTCGTTGGTGCGGCGCAGCCGGCGCGCGAGGGCGGCCAGCAGGGTCGAGGCCACACCCGGGCGGGTCGCGAGGAACTCCTTGAGCTGCTCGTGTCCCATCGAGACGACCTGGGTCTCGGCGACCGCGGTGGCGGTGGCGGTGCGCGGGCCGGGGTCGAACAGCGACAGCTCACCGAACATCTCGCCCGGGCCGAGGATGGCCAGGAGGTTCTCGCGGCCGTCACTGCTGGTGCGGCCGAGCTTGATCTTGCCTTCGCCGATGACGTAGAGACGGTCGCCCTGGTCGCCCTCGTGGAAGAGGATGTCGCCGCGCTCGAGGCGCGAGGGGCTCATGGTCGCGATGAGCGACTCCGCCATCTGGTCGTCGAGGGCAGCGAACAGGGGAGCTCTGCGTACGACGTCGTGATCCACGCGGCACAGTGTGCCAGAGAACACAGTCGGTGCGCGGAGGTGGGAACACGCGCGGCGGGCGACCGGCATCCGATGCCGTGACGGAAGCGCAGGTGGGCGGGGTCGTCGGACCCGCACCGTAGGCTGACGCGGTGCCCGTGACGACCCTCTCCGCCGCCAAGCGCGCCCGGTTCGCGGCGGAATCGCCGGTGGCCCGCACCCGCCGGGCGCGCCGCATCCACCGCGCCCTGCTCGAGCGCTACCCCTACGCCCACTGCGAGCTCGACTTCGAGACCCCGCTGCAGCTGCTGGTGGCCACCGTGCTCTCGGCCCAGACCACCGACGTCATGGTCAACACGGTCACGCCCACGCTGTTCTCGCGCTGGCCCACCGCCGAGGCCCTGGCCGGCGCCGACCGCGACGAGATGGAGGCGGTGCTGCGGCCGACCGGCTTCTTCCGGGCCAAGACCAACTCGGTGATGAAGCTGAGCGCCGCCATCGTCGAGCGCTTCGACGGCGAGGTGCCGGGCCGGCTCGCCGACCTCGTGACGCTGCCGGGGGTGGGCCGCAAGACCGCCAACGTCGTGCTCGGCAACGCGTTCGGCGTGCCCGGCATCACGGTCGACACGCACTTCGGCCGCCTGGCGCGCCGGTTCGGGTGGACCGACGAGACCGACCCGGTCAAGGTCGAGCACGCCATCGGGGCGATGTTCCCCAAGCGCGACTGGACCATGCTCAGCCACGTGCTGATCTTCCACGGGCGGCGCACCTGCCACGCCCGCAAGCCCGCCTGTGGCGCCTGCCCGGTGGCCCAGTGGTGCCCGTCCTACGGCGAGGGCGAGACCGACCCGGTCAAGGCCCGCACGTTGCTGGCCTACGAGCTGGCGCCCGGCGCGCTCGTGCTTCCCGACCCGCCGCCCGGCCCCCTGCCCGACGACCCGCCGGCCGGCGACCCACTGGCGGGCGACACCCCGGCCGCGGCCGGTTAGGCCCCGGGGCAGGGCCGGGGACCGGCTGCAGGCGGGCGGGCCGATTCTCGACAGCCCGGGGATTCCCCCAGACTTGCTGCCTACGATGGCGCCCATGACCACGGCGCGCCCACGGTGCCCCGGCTCGACGGGCACGGTGTGACCGCCCCGACGCCCGGGTGGCTGGTCGACCTCGCGGCCCGCACCGACGTCGCCGAGCACGAGTGGTTCGCGACCTACGCGCCGCCCGAGGGCGAGGGTCGCCGGTCGGCCGTGCTCATGCTCTTCGGCCCCGACCCCCGCGGCGGTGAGGACGTCGTGCTCACCGAGCGGGCCCACACCCTGCGCTCCCACCCGGGACAGGTGTCCTTCCCCGGCGGCCGGCTCGACCCGGAGGACGACGGGTCGGTGGGCGCGGCGCTGCGCGAGGCCGAGGAGGAGGTCGGTCTCGACCCGGTGGGCGTCGAGGTGCTGGCCACCTTCCCCGACCTGTTCCTCGCGCCGAGCCAGCACGCCGTGACGCCGGTGCTCGCCTGGTGGCCGAGCCCGGTGCCGGTCGGGGTCGTCGACGCCGGCGAGGTGGAGCGGGTGCTGCGCGTGCCGGTCGCCGACCTCGTGGACCCGGGCAACCGGTTCACCGCCGTGTTCGGTCCCTACCGCGGGCCTGCCTTCGAGGTGGGGGACCTGTTCGTGTGGGGCTTCACCGCGATGCTGCTCAGCAGCCTCTTCGACCTGGCCGGGCTGGTCGTGCCGTGGGACACCGGCCTCGAGCGCCCGCTGCCGGACCGCGTGATGTCGCCGTGGATGCGGGGGAGCACCTGGTGAGCGGGTCGACGGCCCTCGACCTGGTCCTGCTGTGCCTGCTCGGCCTGTACGCCTGGAGCGGCTGGCGGCAGGGCTTCGTGTCGGCCCTGTTCGGGCTGGTGGGCCTGGTCGGGGGCGCGTGGCTCGCGCTGCAGCTCGCCCCCTCGCTGCTCCAGGACCACGCCGGTATCTACCCGGCCACGCAGGTGGGGGTGCTCGCCCTGGTGGCCGCGGTCGTCGCCGTCGCCCTGCTCGGGCAGGGCCTGATGCTGCTGCTGGCCCGGCGGGTGCGCGACGTCGTCACCGACCCGGCCGTGCAGGCGGTCGACTCCGGGCTGGGCCTCTTCGCCGTGCTCGTCACCGCCATGCTCGTGGTCTGGGTCGTGGCGGGCGCCGTGAGCACCAGTGGACCCCGCGCGGCGCGCGAGCTGGTATCCCACTCCGCCGTCGTGACGGCCCTGGACAGGCTCGTGCCGTCCGCCGCCGACGGCCTCGTGCAGGACATCACCGAGGCCTTGGACAACGGCGTCTTCCCGCGGGTGTTCGAGGGCCTGGGCCCCGAGCCGATCGCACCGGTCGACGCACCCGACGGGGCCGTGACCAGGGACCCGGACGTCGTTCGCGCGCTCAAGTCGGTGGTGCACGTGCGGGCGGAGTCCGACGGGTGTGGCCAGGCGCAGGTCGGCAGCGGCTGGGTGGTGGCCCGCGGCCGGGTCGCCACCAACGCCCACGTGGTGGCCGGCGCCGACCGGGTGACGGTCAGCGTGCGGGGCACGGGGCGCGAGCGCTCGGCCCGGGTGGTGGCCTTCGACCCCCGCCGCGACGTCGCGGTTCTGGAGGTGGCCGATCTCGACGCCCCGGCCATCGCGCAGGGTGGCGCCCTCGACACCGGCGCCGAGGCCGCCGTGGCCGGCTTCCCCGGTGACCAGGGGCTGTCGGTCGGGGCCGCCCGGGTGCGTGACGTGCTGCGGGCCCGGGGCGCCGACATCTACGGCAACCCCGATGTCACCCGCGAGATCTACTCGCTACGGGCGCAGGTGCGCCGGGGCGCGTCGGGTGGCCCGGTGATCGACCGCAGCGGCGACGTCGTCGGCATGGTCTTCGCCACCTCGCTCGACGACGCCGACACCGGTTACGCGCTCACCCTCGACGAGATCGCGCCCGTCCTGCGCCGGGGCGTGCTCGGGTCACGACCGGTGTCGACGGGGCGGTGCCTCTCAAGCTGACGGAGTCGGCGTCCCGGGCGTGGCGCCCGTGCTGCCGGATGCCGTGTTGCCCGCCGTCCCGGCGCTCGCGGTCGTGGCACCCGCTGCCGCGGCGACGGCATCCGGCTCGCCCTTGGGGTTCTTGATGGCGGCGATGGTCTGCTGGGCCTGGTCGATGGCGCGCTCGGGGGCGGGCTTGGCCTGGTCGAGCGCCTTCTTGCCGAGCAGCCCCAGGATGGCGCCGATGATCAGCACGACCACGGCGACGATGAGGTAGCCGGCCCACACGGGCAGCCACGTGGAGATGCCCCAGGCGGCGCTGTGCAGCAGGAAGACGAAACCGATCAGGGCGAGGAGCGCCGCGCCGGCCAGCAGACCGGCGCCCTTGCCGAGCACCTTGGCGCCGTCGGTGACCTCGGCCTTGGCCAAGGCGATCTCGCCCCTGACGATGCCCTCGAGGTCGTGGGTGGCGTCGGCCACCAGCTGGCCGATGGTCCGCTCCGTGCCCGTTGTCCCGGTTGCCATGCGCGTCCGCCTCACTGTCCTCGTCGGCCCACGTCACGGGCCCTCGACGCAGACCTTACCCAGCAGGGGCCGCTGTGGAACTACGTGGCCTCACGCTCATAGACGTCGGGGATGCCGTCGGCGTCGTCGTCGCGCGACTCCAGCTCGGCGATGCGCCGGTACACCTGGTTGCGGATGCGCAGCAGCACCGACGCCAGCAGGGCCGACAGCAAGGAGCCCAGGAGCACGGCCAGCTTGACGCTGTCGTCGCGTGCGGACCCGATGCCGAAGGCCAGCTCGCCGATGAGGAGGGACACGGTGAACCCGACGCCGGTCAGCATGGAGAGCCCGAGCACGTCACGCCAAGACAGGTCGGTGTCGAGCCGCGCCCGGGTGAACCGCGCCACGAGGTACGTGGAGCCGAAGACCCCCACGACCTTGCCGAGCACCAGACCGGCCATGACGCCCAGCGCGACAGCGTCGGTCAGGGCCTTGCCGACGCCACCGTCGACGAACCGCACCCCGGAGGCGAAGAACGCGAACACCGGCACCGCGATGCCGGCGGAGATCGGTCGCATCAGGTGCTCGAACTTGTGGGCGACGTCGGTGCTGCGGTCGTGGGTGCTGATCGAGGGCACCGACGCGCGCGGCTTGACCGGCACGACCAGGCCCAGCAGCACACCGGCGACGGTCGAGTGCACCCCGGAGGCGTGCACCAGCCCCCACGTCGCGAGGGCCAGGGGCAGCAGCAGCCACCAGTGGGTGATCCGCCGCTGGGTGAGGGCGGCGAACAGCGCGAGCGGCACCAGCGCCATCAGCAGCGGCCCGACCTGGAGGTCGGAGGTGTAGAAGATGGCGATG
Organism: uncultured Actinomycetota bacterium; assembly: GCA_963800505.1. Lineage (GTDB taxonomy): Bacteria > Actinomycetota > Actinomycetes > Actinomycetales > Dermatophilaceae > Fodinibacter. The sequence continues at coordinate 178,021 of CAWDBL010000017.1, read as the reverse complement.
ATCGTGATGGCGATGAGGTCGTCGACCACCGCGAGGGTCAGCAGGAACGAGCGCAGGGCCGCCGGCAGCGAGGAGCCGATGACCGCGAGCACCGCGAGGGCGAAGGCGATGTCGGTGGCCGTGGGGATCGCCCACCCACGCAGGGCGTCGCCCTCACCGCCGGCGAGCACCACGGTGCCGACGAAGACCAGCGCGGGCACGACGACTCCGCCGATGGCCGCGACCACCGGGACCACGGCCTTCGCGGGCGTGCGCAGGTCGCCGACGAGGAACTCGCGCTTGAGCTCCAGACCGGCGACGAAGAAGAAGATCGCGAGGAGGCCGTCGCCCGCCCAGTGGCCGACGGTGAGCTCCAAGTGGCCCCACTCGATGCCGAGCACGGTGTCGCGCAGCGTGAAGTAGGCGTCGGACCACGGCGTGTTCGCGAGCACCAGGGCGGCCAGGGCGGCCACCAGCAGCAGGGCGCCGCCGATGGTCTCGGTGCGCAGCGCGTCGGCGACGACCTGGGCCTCGGGCCAGCTCGGCCGGCTGAGGATTCCCGGTCGTTCCTTCGGGGTGGGGGGCGGGTCGGTGCCTGCCATGCCTGGTCTCCTGTGGTGGGTCACGGATCTCCGCGCGGGGTCGCGAGAGCGATGCCGACCAGACTTCCCGGCGCTCCGCCGCAAGTCTAACGGCGGCCACGGGCGCACCCGACCGGCCGTTGGTGCGAGTTGACTGAGCGCACGGACACCCGCGGCCTGCGACGGCCCGCGGTTCCTGACACCGGAGCCACTGCCGGTCACCGGGTCTCGTGCACACTCGCCCCCGTGGCCGGTGAGGGGAGTCTGCGTTCCAACGCGTTCCTGCGGTACTGGCGGGCCGGCGCCGTCTCCGGGCTCGGCTCGTACATCACGGTGTTCTCGCTGCAGGCCTTGGTGGTCCTGGTCCTGCACGGCGGCGCAGCGGAGGTGGGATGGCTCAACGCGGCACGGTGGCTGCCGTACCTGGTGTTCGGGCTGCTGGTGGGCGCGGTCGTGGACGGTCGCAGGCGGCTGCCCCTGATGATCGGCACCGACCTCGCGCAGGCGGCGCTGTTGCTGACGATCCCCCTGTTGTGGTGGCAGGACGCGCTGTCGTTGCCGGCCCTGATGCTCATCGTGGTCCTGGCCGGAACGGCGGCGGTGATCAACGGCGCCGCCGACATGTCGTTCCTGCCACGGATGCTCGAGCGGCGGCATCTGCAGCCGGCCCATGCGCGCATCGACGCCACGGACGCGGCAGCGTCCACGGCAGGTCCGGCAGTGGGCGGACTGCTGGTCGGTGCCGTCGGGGCACCGCTGGCCGTCCTGCTGGACTCGCTCACCTACCTGTACTCCGCGGTCACGCTGCGCGGGATCCGCGTCGACGAGCCTGCCCCGCGCACGGGCGTCACCGTGCCAGACCTGCTCCGAGAGATGAGGGAGGGCGTGAGCTGGGTCTACCGGTCCTCCGGCCTGACCACCATCGCGGTCGCCACCCACGTCTGGTTCGTCGGCAACGCCATCGTCGGCGTCGTCCTGGCCCCCTACGTGTTGGTGACTCTCGATCTGACGGCGTTCCAGTTCGGCATCACCGGAGCGGCCGGCGGTCTGGGTGCCGTGGTGGGGGCGATGGTGACGACGTGGCTGGGCCGTCGTCTCGGCACCGGCCGGACCATCATCGCGTGCCACCTCGTCACGACCGGCGCTGTGGTCGCCATGGCTCTGGCCGCCCAGGGTGCCGACTGGGCATTCGCCGCCGTCCTGCTCGGACAGACGCTCTACGGGCTGGCGATGGGCATGAGCAACTCCCACGAGATGAGCTACCGCCAGCTGATGACCCCGGACCACCTCCAGGCCCGCACCAACACCACTCTGCGGTCCTTCAACCGCGCCGTCGCCATGGTCGCCGCGCCCATCGCCGGCATGCTCGCCGACACCTGGGGCAACCAGCTGATGCTCGGTGTCGCAGCGACCATCTTCGCGCTCGTGGCGGTCGGCCTGGCCGTCACCCCGTTCCGCACGGTGCAGGCACCCCCGTAGCGGCGAACCCGGCTGCTCTCAGCCTTCCGCGTCGCCGCGGCTCAACGCCTTCGAGGCGAGGCGCGAGATCCGTTCGCGCCAAGCGATCTCGCGCTCACGGCATCCGGGACGAACGGACGAGGGGTGTCGGGCTGCTGCCCGACACCCCTCACTTCTCCCGCCCGGACGTCAGCCGGAGGACGAGCCGCCGGAGCCGCTGGTCATGCCCTGGGAGATCAGGTTCATCACCGAGGAGTCGGCCAGGGTCGTCGCGTCGCCGATGTCGCGGCCCTCGGCCACGTCCTTGAGCAGGCGGCGCATGATCTTGCCCGACCGCGTCTTGGGCAGCTCGGGGACGATCATGATCTGGCGCGGCTTGGCGATCGGGCCGATCTCCTTCGCCACGTGGTTGCGCAGCTCCTGGATGGTGGCGTCACCGTCGTCGTGCGCGTCACCGCGCAGGATGACGAACGCGCAGACGGCCTGACCGGTGGTCTCGTCGGCCGCGCCGACCACGGCGGCCTCGGCCACCGACGGGTGCGACACCAGGGCCGACTCGATCTCGGCGGTCGAGAGCCGGTGGCCCGAGACGTTCATGACGTCGTCGACCCGGCCGAGCAGCCAGATGTTGCCCTTCTCGTCGTACTTCGCGCCGTCACCGGCGAAGTAGTACTTCGGGCCGAACCGGGTCCAGTAGGTCTCCTTGTAGCGCTCGGGGTCGCCCCAGATGCCGCGCAGCATCGCCGGCCACGGCTTGGTGAGCACCAGGTAGCCGACCTTCTCGGCCTCGGTGAACGGCTGCCCCTCGTCGTCGAGGATCTCGGCCGAGATGCCGGGGATGGGCCGCTGCGCCGAGCCGGGCTCGAGGGTGGTGACCCCGGGCAGCGGGCTGATCATGATGCCGCCGGTCTCGGTCTGCCACCAGGTGTCGACGATGGGGGCCTTCCCGCCGCCGATGTTCTTGCGGTACCAGAGCCAGGCCTCGGGGTTGATCGGCTCGCCGACGCTGCCGAGCATCCGCACGCTGGACAGGTCGAACTTCGCGGGGATGTCATCGCCCCACTTCATGAAGGTGCGGATGGCGGTGGGCGCGGTGTAGAGGATCGACACCTTGTACTTCTCGATGAGCTCCCACCAGCGGCCCTGGTGCGGGGTGTCGGGCGTGCCCTCGTACATCACCTGGGTCGCGCCGTTGGCGAGCGGGCCGTAGACGATGTAGCTGTGACCGGTGACCCAGCCGACGTCGGCGGTGCACCAGTAGACGTCGGTCTCCGGGTGCACGTCGTGCACGACGGCGTTGGTGTAGGCCGCCTGGGTGAGGTAGCCGGCGCTGGTGTGGAAGATGCCCTTGGGCTTCCCGGTGGTGCCGCTGGTGTAGAGGATGAACAGCGGGTGCTCGCTGTCGTGCGGCTGCGCCTCGTGGGTGTCGGCCTGGCGCTCGACGATGTCGTGCCACCACACGTCTCGGCCCTCGACCCAGTCGACCTCGGAGTCGGTGCGGCGCACCACGAGCACCTTCTCGACGGGGTTGGCGTGCTGCAGCGCCTCGTCGACGGCGGGCTTGAGCGGTGACGGCTTGCCCCGGCGGAACTGCCCGTCGGTGGTGACCACCACCTTGCACTGCGCGTCGTCGATGCGGGTGTGCAGCGCCTCGGCAGAGAAGCCACCGAAGATCACCGAGTGGGGGGCGCCGAGCCGCGCGCAGGCCAACATCGTGAAGGCGGTCTCGGGGATCATCGGCATGTAGATGGCGACGGTGTCGCCGGTGCCGACCCCGAGCTCGACGAGCGCGTTGGCGGTCTTGGCCACCTCGCGCTGCAGGTCGGCGTAGGTGATGGTGCGGGTGTCGCCGGCCTCGCCCTCGAAGTGGATGGCGACGCGGTCGCCGTTGCCGGCCTCGACGTGGCGGTCGACGCAGTTGTAGGCGACGTTGAGCTCACCGCCGACGAACCACTTGGCGAAGGGCGCGTCGTCCCAGTCGAGCGTGCGCTCGAAGTCCTTCGCCCACGAGATGCGGGTGCGGGCCTGCTCGGCCCAGAACCCCTCGTAGTCCTCCGCTGCGGCGTCGTACATCGCGTCGGTGCCGTTGGCCTGCGCGGTGAACGCCGGGTCAGGGGCGAAGTCCATCTCGTGCGCGTGGCTGGACAGGCTGTCGTCGGTCACGGCGTGCTCCTCCTCGTTGAGTGTCTGACCCCCACCCAACCCGCTGCGGACCCGCACGGCAACCGCCCACCCACCCGGAGGCCGGTGGGCGGGCGGCGCCTGCGCCGAGCGGGCCCGCCGGGCCCGACCAGAGGTGGTGCCCGGGCACTCCGTAGGCCGCAGCGCCCGCCACTGTGCCGCCACGGCTGAGAAGGCGACCACCATGCTCGTCGGCCCGACCGGCAGCATCGGCGCACGTGTGGGGGGACCCGTGGACAAGGAATGGGACCCTAGGTAGAGTTAGACCATGGCACCGCAACCCCCTCGGATGACAGCACCGACCCGCGCGGTGCTCGAGGTGTTCCTCAGCGACCCTGACGCCCCGCGCTACGGCCTGGAGATCGGCTCCCACGCCGTCCTGCCAAGTGGCACGGTGCACCCGATCCTCGCGCGGCTGGAAGGGCTCGGCTGGCTCGACAGCGGCTGGGAGGACGTCGACCCCTCGGCGGTGGGCAGGCCGCGACGGCGCTTCTACCGGCTGACCGCCGCAGGCGCGGCCCAGGCCGAGGCCGCCATCGCGGCCGCCGACGCCCGCCGCTCGCACCTTCGAGCGCGCCGGCCGGCGCAGCTGGTGCGTGGGCTCGGACCGGCGCCGTCATGACCGGCCTGGCCCGCACTCTGCTGGCGGTGGCGGTGCACCTGCTGCCGAGCCAGTGCCGATCGCGCTATGCGGACGAGCTCGACGCCGAGCTGTTGTCGGTGACCCACGGGCGTCGCCTCGGGTACGCGCTGTCGATCCTGGCGGCCGCCCCCCGTCTGCGATGGGCGTTGCTGGCAGGGCTCTGCGGCGGCCGGTCATCGCTGCGGTGCTGGCTGGGAAAGCACCACGACAGGCGACTCCACCCCAACCCCGAGAACCACGAGGTGATCGCCCTGCAGTGCCGGCGTTGCGATCGCGTGCGCGACCCGAAGCAGTACCTGCCTCGCAAGGGGCGTCTCGATGGTGTCGCCTGGGGCGGCGCCTACCTCTCCGGCGGTCGCTGACGACAGCAGGCCGGGCCTGCCGCCGATGCGTTCCAGGAGTGGGTGACTCCTCAGCCGTCGAGGTGGAAGCGGGGCTGGAAGATGACGATGTCGTGCCGTCGACGAGGTGGACGAGCCGGTGCTCTTCGGTGATCCGACGTGACCAGGCGCCGGCCAGCACGTGCCGCTGCGGCCCGGGCTTGCCGATGCCGGCTGTTCGGGCAGGTGACCTTCGAGATGGACACAATGTCCAGGGTTTTCGGAAACCGGGGCGCGAAAGTGTGCGCTCATTGCCCATCGGGTACGCCATCGGTTTCGTGGTGCCCGATTCCGTGGAACCGTGGGGAGACCGGCCCACAAGGCCACGACTACTCACAAGGAGGTGAGCACGGTGTTCGAGGAGGGACAGCTCTACTCAACCGTGACGACCGATGCCGACGGTCAGGTGCAGGTGCACCTGGGGGAGAACCACCCCGGCTTCACGGATGCCGACTACCGGGCCCGCCGCGGGGAGATCGCCGCGGCCGCGCTCGGGCACCGACCGGGGGAGCCGGTGCCGACGATCGACTACACCGAGCAGGAGCAGGGCATCTGGCGACTGGTGTCGGCCGAGCTCGCCCCCAAGCACGAGAAGTACGCCCATTCGGAGTTCCTGGCGGCCAAGGCGAACCTCGCCCTGCCCACCGACCACGTGCCGCAGCTGCACGAGGTGACCGAGCGCCTGGCGCCCCTGACCGGCTGGAGCTACCGGGCGGCGCCGGGCCTGGTGCCGCTGCGCGAGTTCTACGCCGACCTGGGTGCGCGCACCTTCAACTCCACGCAGTACCTCCGGCACCCGAGCCAGCCGCTCTACACGCCTGAGCCGGACATCATCCACGAGGTCATCGGGCACGCCAACCAGCTCGCCAGCCCGCGGTTCGCGGCCATCACCGAGGCGGCCGGGCAGGCCAGCGCGCGGCTCGAGAGCGACGAGGCGATGCAGTTCGTCGCCGACGTGTTCTGGTTCTCGATCGAGTTCGGCGTCATCGCCGAGCACGGCGAGACCAAGGCGTACGGGGCCGGCATCCTGTCGAGCTACGGCGAGATGGACGAGTTCGGGCACATGGACATCCGCCCGCTCGACCTGCACGCGATGGGCACGCTCAACTACGACATCACGGCCTACCAGCCGGTGCTGTTCCGGGCCGAGAGCCTGGCCCACCTCGAGGACGTCGTCGGTGCGTTCTTCGCCACCGTCGACGACGATCTCGCCGCCCGCCTGCGGGCCGAGGCGTCGGTCGTCAGCTGACGGCACGGGCCCGGGGCACGACGCTCCGGGCCCGCCGCGCCCTCTGTCACCAGCGGTGGGCGACGTCGACCACGAGCCGGCTGCGACTGGTGGCGGGGTCGTAGATCGTGAACACGCGGAACGGCAGCCGGGCCCGAACGCCGAGGGCGATGGTCGTGTAGCCCTCGAAGGCCCCGGCCCACCGAACCTGCCGGAAGGTCTGGTAGCCACCAACCGACGGCATGGCCGGGATGCTGGTGGCGCCCTTGTTGGCCACGACGGCCAACCGCGCACCGCCGAGCACGGGGACCGGGTTCCCCGATCCGTCGGCGCGCACGGTGGTGACGTAGCGGACCTCGTAGCCCGGTGCTGCGCCGGTCATGTCGAGCACCAGCCGGTCGTAGCACGCGTGCCGGCCTGCGCGGACGGCGGTGACCCGGCCCGGGATGAGCGGCGGAGTGGTCTTGGCGAGCGACCCCCACGTCGTGGCGCAGGTTGCCGCGCCGGCGCTCGCCCCCGCGGAGCCGGTGGCCGCGGGCACGCCGAGCAGCGCGGTCGCCGCGACCAGTGCTGCGACCGCTCGCCCCCTCCTTCGCGTGGACGTGTGGTCTCTGACGGTCTGCTGCTGGCTCGCGGCCATGACGGGCCCCTTCCCCGATCCCCTGCACCTCGTGGGGAGGTGTCCTGCCAGCGTGACCCTGCCCGGGCCGCTTGTCCAGACCCAGGCGGACACGGCATCCGGCGAAACGGGGGCGGACGGCATACAGCGGCCGCGGAGGGGATGGACCCACTCCGCGGCCGCTGCGTGTGCGGTGAGGTGCGACCTCAGTGGTTGACCGCCTCCGCGACACCGTGACCGGTGAGGCTGCGGACCTCCATCTCGGCGTACTTCTGGGCGTTGTGCTCCTTGCTCGTGACCGAGCCGAGCCAGCCGAGGAAGAACGCCAGCGGGATCGAGATCAGGCCCGGGTTGTCGAGCGGGAACCAGTGGAAGTCGATCGCCGCGTTGGTGATCATCGACGGGCTGGGACCGCCCTCGACCAGGGGGGCCTTGCCGGACACGACCGGGCTGAACGCGATCAGGATGATGGCGCTGGAGAGGCCGCCGTAGATCGACCACAGCGCACCGCGGGTGTTGAAGCCCTTCCAGAACAGCGAGTACAGGATCGTCGGCAGGTTGGCGCTCGCCGCGACGGCGAAGGCCAGCGCCACGAGGAACGCGATGTTCTGGTTCTTGGCAAGGATGCCGCCCAGGATCGCGACCAGACCGATGACGACGGATGCCGTGCGCGCCACCCTGACCTCCTGGTCCTGGGTGGTGTGGCCGCGCTTGAAGACCTCCTTGTAGAGGTCGTGCGCGAACGTCGCCGACGTGGTGATCGTCAGTCCGGCGACCACCGCGAGGATCGTGGCGAAGGCGATGCCGGAGATGACGCCGAGGAGGATCGAGCCGCCGAGCTCGTAGGCGAGCAGCGGGGCGGCCGAGTTGGCCTTGCCGGGGGCGGCGAGGATGGCCTCGGGGCCGACCAGCGCGGCGGCGCCGTAGCCGACGACCAGGGTCAGCAGGTAGAAGCCGCCGATCAGCCAGATGGCCCACTCGACCGACTTGCGCGCCTGCTTGCTCGTCGGCACGGTGTAGAACCGCTGGAGCACGTGCGGGAGGCCGGCGGTGCCGAGCACGAGCGCCATCGACAGCGAGATGAAGTCGATCTTGGTCGTGAGGTTCTTGCCGTACTTCAGGCCGGGCTCGAAGAGCTTGTCGCCGGCGGGGGAGTTGTTCGCGGCGGACTGGAAGAGCTCGGAGAAGCTGAAGCTGAACTTGCCGAGCACCATCAGGGTGATGACGGCGGTGCCGGCGATGAGCAGGAGCGCCTTGATGATCTGCACCCACGTGGTGCCCTTCATGCCACCGATGAGCACGTAGGTGATCATGATGCCGCCGACGAGCGCGATGACGAGGTTCTGCGCCATCTCGCCCTGGATGCCGAGCAGCAGCGAGACCAGGCCACCGGCGCCGGCCATCTGGGCCAGCAGGTAGAAGAACGACACCGTGATGACCGAGATGGCAGTGGCGATCCGCACCGGGCGCTGCTTGAGGCGGTAGGAGAGCACGTCGGCCATCGTGAAGCGGCCGGTGTTGCGCATCAGCTCGGCGACGAGCAGCAGGGCGACGAGCCAGGCCACGAGGAAGCCGATGGAGTACAGGAAGCCGTCGTAGCCCTGCAGGGCGATGGCGCCGGCGATGCCGAGGAAGCTGGCGGCGGAGAGGTAGTCGCCGGCGATGGCGACACCGTTCTGGCGGCCGGTGAAGGCACCTGCGGCGGTGTAGTACTGCTCGGCGGTCTTCTTGCCGGACGAGACCCGGATGACGATGACGAGCGTGATCACCACGAAGCTGGCGAAGATCGCGATGTTCAGGAGGGGGGAGCCGACCGAGGTGGACTCGGCGAAGGGCAGCAGGGCCATGGTTCAGTCCTTCTTCGGGTCGGAGGCGGTCATCTGGGCGGCGACGGCCTCGGCCATCGGGTCGAGCTGGCTGTTGGCCCACCGGGCGTAGGTGATCGTGATCGCGAAGGTCGTCACGAACTGGCCCAGGCCGAAGAGCAGCCCCACCGTGATGCCCGGCTTGCCGACCTGCTGGCCCATGAAGTCGGGGGCGAAGATCGAGAGCAGGACGTAGAGGAAGTACCAGGCGAGGAAGAACGCGGTCATCGGGAAGACGAATCCACGAAACTTCTTGCGCAGCGCCTGGAACTCCGAAGTGGACTGCACAGCGAGGTAAGCATCCTCGGTCTGCGCGAGAGCGTCGTTGCTCACGGGTCACCTCCAGGGTCGGTAGTCCGGACGGTGCTGCCCGGATCGACTCCCAGCGTGGGGCCGCGGCGGGGCCGTGGACACCCGTGCGGGGCGGCCCCGCGGCAGGCGGGTGGGCGGGGCGATGTGCGGCGAGCCACACCACGCCGAACGGCGGGCGGCGCACGACGAACGGTGACCTGCATCGACTCCCGGTCGGCACGGCATCCCGGCATGATGGGCACGTGCGCGCGCTTCGGAAGGTCACGGCAGGTCCAGGTCTCGAGCTCGTCGACGTGCCCGAGCCACGGTGCGGCGACAAGGACGTCAAGGTGCGGGTGCTGCGGGCGGGCCTGTGTGGCACCGACCTGCACCTTCAGCAGTGGGACGAGTGGGCGGCCGCCACCGTCAGGGTGCCGATGACGCTCGGCCACGAGTTCTTCGGCGAGGTGGTCGAGGTGGGCGCCGACGTCGACCACGTGGCCGTGGGCGACCGGGTCTCGGGCGAGGGGCACATCGTGTGCGGCAACTGCCGCAACTGCCGGGCCGGGCGCCGGCACCTGTGCATCAACACGGTGGGCGTGGGGGTGAACCGCGACGGCGCGTTCGCCGACTACGTCGTCATCCCCGCGACGAACGCGTGGGTGCAGCCCGCCGACCTCGACCCGGACCTCGGTGCCCTGTTCGACCCGCTCGGCAACGCCACGCACACGGCCCTGCAGTGGCCCCTCGTCGGCGAGGACGTGCTGGTGACCGGCGCCGGGCCGATCGGCGTCATGGCCACCGCGGTCGCGCGGCACGCCGGGGCGCGCCGCATCTGCGTCACCGACCTGTCGCCCACCCGCCTCGCGCTCGCGAAGGCGGCGGGGGCCGACCTGGTGGTCGACGTCTCGGCGGGTGCGTCGCTGCGCGAGGCGCAGGCCGAGCTCGGCATGGTCGAGGGGTTCGACATCGGGCTCGAGATGAGCGGGTCGCCGGTGGCCGTCGAGGAGATGCTGGCCAACATGAACCACGGCGGCCGGGTGGCCCTGCTCGGGCTGCCCACGGACCGCTACGCCATCGACTGGGGCCGGGTCATCACGCACATGATCACGCTCCGCGGTATCTACGGGCGCGAGATGTTCGAGACCTGGTACCTCATGGGGTCGATGCTCGCCACCTCGCCGTCGCTGCGGGCGGCAGTGTCGTCGGTGGTCACCGGGCGCTACCCAGCCGAGCAGTGGCAGCAGGCCTTCGACGAGACCCGGTCGGGGCACGGCGGCAAGGTCGTGCTCGACTGGAGCTGACCGGCATCCCGCCGCCGTGCCCCGCGTGAAGCGCCTGGGCCCGGGTCGAGCCGCTGGGGTGGCGGTGATCTGCCGGAAGGGCGATGCCATGGCGCCACCACCCGGGCAGATGGACCAGAGCCCGTCAGAGCGACCAGAGCCCCGCAGACGGACCAGAGCCCGTCAGACGGACCAGAGGCGGGCCGAGCGATCGGATCGGTGCCGGCACGGCATCGTGGCCCGACCCACGGCTTACGCTGGCGGGGCGGCGCCGCACCCGGTGCCCGACCCTGCCGGAAGCCCTGAGGAGACGACGTGTACGGCGCCATCAAGGACGAGCTCACCGCGACGCTGGCGGAGATCGAGGAGGCCGGGCTCTACAAGCGCGAGCGCGAGCTGACCACCCCGCAGTCCTCGCACGTGGCAACCGACGGCGGGGCGTCGCTGAACTTCTGCGCGAACAACTATCTGGGCTTCGCCGACCACCCCGACGTCGTGGCCGCGAGCCGGGCCGCGTTGGACCAGTGGGGTTTCGGGATGGCGTCGGTGCGGTTCATCTGCGGCACCCAGACCCAGCACACCGAGCTCGAGGCACGGCTCTCGCAGTTCCTCGGCACCGAGGCCACGATCCTCTACAGCTCGTGCTTCGACGCCAACGGCGGGGTCTTCGAGGTACTCTTCGGCGCCGACGACGCCATCGTGTCCGACGAGCTCAACCACGCGTCGATCATCGACGGCATCCGGCTCAGCAAGGCCGCCCGGTTCCGGTACAAGAACGCCGACCTGGCCGACCTGCGCAAACAGCTCGAGGCGGCCCGGGCCGGCGGCGCCCGACGGGTCTGCGTGGTCACCGACGGCGTGTTCTCGATGGACGGCTCGTACGCCCCGCTCGACGGCATCTGCGACCTGGCCGACGAGTTCGAGGCGATGGTGCTGGTCGACGACTCGCACGCCGTGGGGTTCGTCGGTGACGGTGGCCGCGGCACGCCCGAGCTGTTCGGGGTGACCGACCGCGTCGACATCCTCACCGGCACCCTCGGCAAGGCCTTGGGCGGTGCGTCGGGCGGCTACGTCGCGAGCCACCAGGAGGTCGTCGACCTGCTGCGCCAGCGCTCTCGCCCCTACCTGTTCTCGAACTCGGTGGCCCCAGCCGTGGTGGCCGGTTCGCTGGCGGCACTCGACCTGGTGTCGGGGTCGAGCCAGGCCCGGGAGACGTTGCGCGCCAACGCCGCCCGATTCCGCGAGCTGATGACCGATGCCGGGTTCGAGCTGCTGCCGGGCTCGCACCCCATCACGCCGGTGATGTTCCCTGGCGACGACGGGGCCCGCCGGGCGTCCCAGATCGCCGACCACATGCTGGCGCACGGCGTCTACGTCATCGCGTTCAGCTTCCCGGTGGTGCCGCGGGGCAAGGCGCGCATCCGGGTGCAGCTGTCGGCCGCGCACTCCGAGGCCGACGTGCGGGCCTGCGTCGACGCCTTCGTGGCGGCGCGCGACGCCGTCGGCTGACCGGCATCCGAACCCGTATCAGTCGCGGATGCGGGAGCGCGCCAGGGCCACCCGCTCGGGGGTGTGCAGCCGCACCATGGTGCGCCGCGTGCCGGCCGGGATGCGCGACGGTGTGGCCAGCGAGACCAGCACCGCGGTGGTGATGGCCAGCGGGGTGGCCCACATGGCCGGGTTGGCGAGCAGCGCGCCGGTCCACCCGCCCTCGGGCCCGGTGGCGATGGTCCAGCCGATCGCCCCGATCGCCGAGGTGCCACCGACGACCAGCCCGGCCATCGCCCCCCACGTCGACAGGCCACGCCACCAGACGCCGAGCATGATGAGCGGCGCGAAGGTGGCCGCCGCCACGGCGAAGGCCAGGCCGACCGTGGTGGCCAGGCCGAGCGGCTCGGTCGCCCGGCTCACGCCGTAGGGGATGACCACCGCCAGGATGGCCGCGACCCGGAAGCCGCGGATGCCGGGCACGTCGCCGCCGGCCACCCGGGTCACCCGTGGGCGCAGCAGCTCCTGGTCGATGACACCGGTCACCGACATGGCCAGGCCGGATGCAGTGGACAGGAACGCCGCGAACGCCCCGCCCGCCAGCATGGCGGTGAGCAGCTGCCCGCCGAGCCCCGGCAGCAGGGTCTCGGGCAGCTGCAGCACGATGCTGTCGGAGCGCACGCCCGGCGGCAGGGTCGGGTAGGCCACCCGCCCGAGCGCGCCGTAGACAGGCGGCAGCAGGTAGAAGAAGCCGAGCAGCGCGATGACCGTGACGGTGGTGCGGCGGGCGCCGATGCCGTCGGGGTTGGTGTAGTAGCGCACGAGCACGTGCGGCAGGCCCATCGTGCCGAGGCAGAGGGCGAGCACCGTGGATGCCGCGCGGTAGGTCGGGTGGTCGTCGGGACCGGTGGGGGACAACGGGATGCTCCACGACGGGTCGACCTGTGGTGCCGGTGACCCGGACCGGAACCACAGTGCGAGCAGCACGAACGCCGGCACGGCCAGCGCCGTCAGCTTGATCCAGTACTGCACGGCCTGCACGAAGGTGATCGACCGCATCCCGCCGGCGCCGACGGCCAACGCGACGACCACCATGACGACGAACCCACCGACCCACGCCGGCGCGCCGGTGACCAGGGTGAGGGTGAGGCTGGCCCCTTGGAACTGGGGCACGAGGTAGAGCCAGCCGATGCCCACGACGAGCACCGACGAGACCAGCCGGATGGCGCGGGAGCCGGTGCGTGCCTCGGCGAAGTCGGGCAGCGTGTAGGCGCCCGAGCGGCGCATGGGGGCGGCCACGATGACAAGCAGCACGAGGTAGCCCAGGGTGTAGCCCACAGGGAGCCACAGCATGTCGACACCACGGTCGTAGATCAGGCCCGCAACTCCGAGAAAGCTTGCGGCGGAGAGATACTCACCGCTGATCGCCGATGCGTTCAGGCGTGGGGACACCGTGCGGCCGGCGACGTAGAAGTCGCTGGTGCGCCTCGACAGCCGTAGCCCCAGGGCTCCGACGACCAGCGTGGTGAGGCAGACCAGGGCGACCGCGATGATCGACAGCGAGTAGCTCACGACGCGTCGACGACCTCGGCGAAGTCCTGCTCGATGCGCTCGGCCTGGCGGGTGTACCAGCGGGCCAGGAACCACGCGGCGGGGTAGACGGCGATGCCGAGCACCAGCCACGGGAACGGCAGCCCGGCCACGGTGATGGTGCGGGTGGCCGGCACCAGGAGGAGGGTGATCGGCAGCGCGGCCAGCCCCACGACGGTGAGCGCGAGGACGGCGACCGACAGCCGCAGCTGGGCCCGCATGAGGCCCTCGAGGTAGACGTCGCCGAGCTCGGTCTGCTCGTCGAGGTCGCGCGAGACCGGCCGGGCGTGCATCGGGGCCGCGCCGCGCCGCGAGCTGGTGACCCGCACCCGCTGCGGCGGACCGCCTGCCGGCGTGGTCACGGCCTCAGGCCCCGCTCGGGCGCTTGTCGCCGATCGGTCGGCGCAGGAGGGTGTCGCGCAGGTGCTTGGTGTGCCGCCGGCTCACCTGGAGCTCGACGTGGCCGACGACCACCGAGCACCGGCCGTGGTCCATGCGCACCTCGTTGACGTGGGGCAGGGCGACCAGGGTGCTGCGGTGGATGCGCACGAACCCGTGCTCGGCCCAACGGTCCTCGAGCACGGTGAGCGGCACGCGCACCAGGTGCGAGCCGGTCTCGGTGTGCAGGCGCGCGTAGTCGCCGTGGGCCTGGGCGTAGCGGATCTGGCTGCGGGTGATGAACCGGGTCACGCCGCCCAGCTCGACCGGGATGGTCTCGTCCTCGACGACGGGAGCCGCGGGCTCCACGGGCGCGGGCGGCATCCCCGGCGGTTTCTCGGTCTGCGCCACCACGACTCGTCGGATCGCCTCGGACAGCCGCTCGGGCCGCACCGGTTTCATGACGTAGTCGGTGGCCGCCAGCGCGAAGGCGTCGACCGCGTGCTCGTCGTGGGCGGTGACGAAGACGATCTGCGGGCGCACGCTGAACCGCGAGATGACCCGGGCCAGGGCCATGCCGTCCAGCCCCGGCATGGAGATGTCGCTGAAGACGACGTCGACGTCGCGGCCGTCGAGCACCTGCAGGGCCTCGGTTCCGCTGGACGCCGTGATGACCTCGGAGACGCGGTCATCGCGCCCGAGGAGGTAGCCGAGGTCGGAGAGCGCGGGCAGCTCGTCGTCGACGATGAGTGCCGTGAGTCCCACGTCGTTGGTGGACATGGGGGGAGCCTACGACCCCGGCTACGACGCCGCGTGGATGCCGGGAGCGAACTTGGGCACACGGAACGACACCTTCGTGCCAGCGCCCTCCGCGGTCTCCACGACCAGGCCGAACTCGTCGCCGTAGACCTGCCGGAGCCGGGCGTCGACGTTGCCCAGGCCGATCGAGTCGCTGGCGTGCGCGCCGTCGAGGATCTGGCGCACCCGCTGCGGGTCGGTGCCGACGCCGTCGTCCTCGATGCAGATCTCGGCGTCGGACCCGCGGTCGCTGGCGGTGATGGTGACGTGGCCGACGCCTTCCTTGGTGGCCAGGCCGTGGCGCACGGCGTTCTCGACGAGGGGCTGCACCGCGAGGTAGGGCACCGTCACCGGCAGCACCTCGGGTGCGATGAGCAGCGAGATCTGCAGGCGGTCGCCGAACCGGGCCTGCTCGAGCACGAGGTAGCGCTCGACGTTGCGCAGCTCCTCGGCGAGCGTGGTGAACGGGCCGCCGGAGCGCAGGGCGTAGCGGGTGAAGTCGGCGAAGTCGATGAGCAGCTCGCGGGCCCGGTCGGGGTCGGTGCGCACGAACGACGCGATGGCGGCGAGGCTGTTGTAGATGAAGTGCGGGCTGATCTGGGCCCGCAGGGCACGCAGCTCGGCCGCCATGACGCGGGTTCGGGTGCGCGCCAGCTCGGCAAGCGCCAGCTGGCTCGACACCCAGGCGGCCACCTCCTCGGTGGCGCGGGCCAGCCCGGGCGAGGGGTCGGAGGTCCACGCCGTCAGGGTGCCGACCACCAGGTCGTCCATGACCAGGGGGGCGGAGACGGCGCTGCGGATCGGGCAGTCGGGGTCGGCACAGGCGACGTCGTGGTGGCTGTGCACGACGGTGCGGCCGGTCTCGCGGGTCTCCTCGCCGAGCTGCAGGGCGGTGCGCCGGTGGTGGTCGCCCAGGCCGGTCCACGACAGCACGCTGCCGGGGTCGGCGATCGACACCGCGTGGGCACCGAGGATGGACAGCAGGTGCCGGCCTGCCTTCTCGGCGGCATCGGGGGTGAGGCCGTCGCCGAGGTACTGCGAGGCGAGGGATGCCGTGTGCAGCGTCGCGTAGGTGGCCCGGTCGACCTCGGACAGGAAGCCGCGTCGGCGGTTGCGGCGCAGCAGCCAGACGGCCAGCCAGAGCAGGAGCATCGTGCCGGCGACGAGCACCGCCGTCGGCCAGTGGATGCTTCCCGTCATGGGCTCACCATAGGCTCGGCTGCGCACGATGCCCTGACGACATGAGGAGGCCGCCCCGTGGGTGAGCTCGACGAGGTGCTGGCACTGGAGTGGGAGGGCGGCGCGGCGTCCGGGCCGGCGCAGGCCGGTGCGGTCGCGGTCGGCCGGGGACACCTGGGCGAGGGTTGGTCGATCGGGCGTGGCATCAACGGCGGGGTGCTCATGGCGCTGGGTGCCTCGGCCGCGGCATCCGTCCTCTCTGCGGTGGGGCACCCGGACGTCCTCACCTGGGGAGCGCACTTCCTGTCCGCCGCCCCCGCCGGGCCGGTCGAGGTGCGGGTCGAGGTGCTGCGGGTGGGGCGCACGGTGTCGACCGCCGAGATGCGCGTCGTGCAGCGCGACGACGAGGGGCGCACGCACGAACGGGTGCGGATGACGGGCACGTTCGGCACGCTCGACCGCGCGGAGCCCGTGCGCCGCGCCCCGGAGCCGCCGGACATGCCGGCGCCCGAGCAGTGCCTGCCGGCCCGGCGCGACGGCTCACCGGTCGCCCAGGGCATCGTCCTCCTCGACCGGATGGACGCGCGGATCGACCCGTCGACGGCCGGGTTCGCGGTGGGGCGCCCCACCGGGCGTGGCGTCATCCGGGCCTGGTTGCGGCTCAAGGACGGTCGCGAGCCCGACGCCACGATGCTGCCGTGGGCCGTCGACGCCCTGATGCCGGTTGCGTTCGACCTCGGGGCGCCGGGGTGGGCACCGACGATGGAGCTCACCGGGCAGCTGCTGGGACGGCCCGCACCCGGCTGGCTGCTCGCCGAGCTGACGACCGACACCGTCGTCGGCGACCTGCTCGTCGAGGACGCCTGCCTCTGGGACTCCACCGGCCGGCTCGTGGCCCGCGCCCGGCAGCTCGCCGGGGTGCGGCTGCCGGGCAACTAGTCTGCTCGGGTGACCACCGAGAGCCCGGCCGTCGACGCGGTCACCCGCCTGGCCGAGCTGCCCGGCATCCCCGAGCAGGTCGAGGCGGCGCGCGAGGCGTGCACCCGGCTGCGCTGGCACCAGGCGCTGCGTCGCCGGATCCCCGAGGCCGCGGCCGAGTCGCGCGTACGGGGGGCTCGGGCCAGCGGTGAGCTCGAGGGGGCGTCGTTGCCGGTCGACGTGGTGCGCGACATCGTGCGCGGTGCGTCGACCTGGTCGCCCGACCCCGACCCGATCGAGCTGACCATGCGCGGGGTGCTCGCCGCGACCGCCGAGACCGAGCACGTGCTGGGCGTCGTGCTCACCGCGCCGCTGCAGGCGCTGGCGCGGCTGCACACGGCTGCCGCGAGCGGGCTGCTGCCCGACGACGCCCTCGGCCGCCCGCGGCTGGCGGGGGAGGACTGCCGCGAGCTCGCCGACCTCGGGGCGGCGCCGGATGCCGCGCAGGTGGTGGTACGCCTGCGGGCGGTGACCCAGGTGCTGCTCGCGACACCCCGGTTGCCGGTGGTGGTGGCCGCCGCGGTGGTACACGCCGAGCTCGCCACGGTGCGGCCGTTCGTGCGGGGCAACGCGGTGGTGGCCCGGGCCCTGGACCGCGCGGTCGTGCGGGCCGGCGGGCTCGACCCGACCGGCGTGGCCGTGACCGAGGCCGGGCACGGCGCGCAGGGTGGGGCCCCCTACCTCGGCGCGCTCGCGGCCTACGGCCGTGGTGACGCGGCGGGTGTGGGGCTGTGGATCTCACACTGCTGCACGGCGGTCCAGGCGGCGGCCGCCGAGGGGGAGCGGGTGGCGGATGCCGTGCTCGCCGGACGACTCGCCGGTGGGCCCTTGTCGGGCCCGGGCTCGTAGGAGTACAACGAGAGGTGACGGTCCCCTCGGGGACCGTCACGACGAAGCTACCGAGGACCGGACGGGTACCCACGCGCGGGCAGTCCACTGATGGACCGATCGTGATGGGCTCGACCCAGTACGACGACGGCATGGAGCACGCCTGGTCGCCCACGAGGTCCGCGGCAGGACGACGCCTCCGCCCCTTCTCGGGACGGAGGCGCCGTCGCGTGGTGCTCGTGTCGGGTGCTCGGTGGTGAGCCGGCCACTCGATCCGCTCGAGACGCCGCTCGAGGTGGTCGTCAAAGATTAAACCTGGTCGCCTAAACCTTCGGATTCCGTCGTTGTCTAAGGTTCCTAAGAGCGGTATGGACAGTTAGTGCGCAACGCTTGCGCGGAGAGTCGGTCGTAAGCGACGATGGTCGTACTCGCTCCCCTTCGGGGTTGAGCGAACGGCGGACCGGCTTCTCCCCCCCGGAGCTCGGCTCGCCGACGGCCCCGGTTGTCCCCCCGACCGGGGCCGTCCTATGTCCGGACTTCGTCCGGCGGTGCCTGACGCCGGCTACCGCCTGGTAGGTGCACCATTCACTCGACCTACCAGGCGGTAGCGCAGGCCAGGACGCAACCCGAGCTCCTCGTCCGTGGGGCGGCGGATCACGGTTCTGTGTTCTGGCGCTCCCGACGTGGGTTGCCGTCGTCCACAGGCGACCACGGCGGGGGCCCGTCGTCCACAGCCCGACGACGGGTCTGGCCCGTTCGGCGGGCGGCGGTCAGGGTGGCGGCATGACCTCCTCCTCCCAGCGCGTGACCGCCATCGTGGGCGCCTCCGGTGGCTTGGGGGCCAGCACCCTGGCCCTCGCTGTCGGGCGCCGGCTCGCGGCGACCGGCCCGCCGTCGGTCGTGGTCGACCTCGACCTGCTCCGAGGGGGCCTCGAGGTCACGGCCGGCATCGAGCACCTGCCCGGCCGGCGCTGGGACGACCTGCGACACGTCCGTGGGCGGGTGCCGCCCGAGGCGCTGCTGGGGGTCCTGCCCGCCGAGGAGGGGTGCAGCGTGCTCTCCGCCCGCGGGGGCGCACCTCCCGAGGTGCCCGAGGCCGCGGCCCGCGACGTGGTGGCAGCCCTGGCCGCCGGTCCCGCCCGGGTGGTGCTCGACCTGCCGCTCGCGAGCCCCGTGCTGCCCGACGTGCTGACCGCCGGTGCCCTGGTGGTGGTGCTCGTGGGCCTGCGCACGCGCTCCCTTGCCGATGGTGATGCTGCGGTGTCACGCCTGCTCGACGGCACGGGGTCCCCCGGCGTGCCCCCGGACGTCCGTCTGGTCACCCGCGGGGGCCGGGCCGGCTCCGAGGTCGTCGACGAGGTCGTTGCCCACCTCGGCATCGCCCACCTGCACCACCTCGCCGACGACCCGCACGTGCCGCGCGACGCCGAGCGGGGGCTGTTCCCCGGCGCGGGTCGTGACGGCATCCGTCGGTGTGCTGATGCCGTGGCCGGCGTGGTCGACTCCTTGGCGGTGGCCTCGTGAGAGACCCGGAGGTGGAGTCGTGAGCGCACGGGCGGGGCCGCTCGACGCCTCGGTGCGCCGCGCCATCGCGGCCGGGGCGGGTCCGTCCGCGGCCTCGATCGACGCGCTCGTGGCCGAGCACACGGCCACCCTCGGTGACGGCGGTCGGGCCGAGACGGCGAGGGGGCTGCTCGAGCAGCTGGTCGGTCTTGGCCCGCTGGCGCTGCTGGCCGCCGACCGGTCGGTCACCGACCTGCTCGTCAACGGTGACGGGGCGGTCTGGCTCGACCGGGGGCGGGGGATGGAGCGGGCCTCCGTGCGGGTCGAACTCGACGACCTGAGGCCGCTCGCCGTCCGCCTGGCCGGGGTGGCCGGGCGCCGGCTCGACGACGCCCAGCCCTGGGTCGACGGGGTACTGCCCGGTGGGGTGCGGCTGCACGCGGTGCTGCCGCCCCTGGCCGACGGCGGGCCGCACCTCAGCCTGCGCTTCGCCCGGCACCGGCCGGGGGGTGTCGACGCCCTGGCCCGTCTCGGGGCGCTCACCCCCGACATGGCCGAGCTGTTGCGCGGTGTGGTCGCCGCGCGCACCTCGCTCGTGGTCACCGGGGGCACCGGCGCCGGCAAGACGACGGTGCTGGCCGCCCTGGTCGCCGAGTGCCCCGCCGACGAGCGCGTCGTCGTGGTCGAGGACGTCCGTGAGCTCGACCCCGAGCACCCGCACGTCGTGCGGCTGCAGGGGCGCGGATCGAACGTCGAGGGCGTCGGCGGGGTCACCCTCGTCGACCTCGTCCGGCAGGCGCTGCGGATGCGGCCCGACCGGCTGGTCGTCGGAGAGGTGCGCGGCGCCGAGGTGCGCGAGCTGCTGGCCGCCCTGAACACCGGTCACGAGGGCGGCATGAGCACGCTGCACGCCAACGGGCCCGAAGAGGTGCCTGCCCGCTTCGAGGCCCTGGGGGCCCTCGCCGGGATGCCCCGGGAAGGTGTGCACGCCCAGTTGCGCGAGGCGCTGCGAGTGGTCGTCCACGTGGTGCGTCGAGGGGGGTCACGGACGGTCGACCGGGTCGGTGTCGTCGTTCCCGACCCGGTCGACCCGCACGCGGTCCGGGTCGTCGAGGCGGCCCGGACCGGCGAGGCGGGCCTGGTCGGCGGGCCGGGTCGAGAGCGCCTCGTCCGGCTCGTGCCGTCGCTGGCGCGGGGATGCCGGTGGGCGGGTCCGTGCTGACCGCGGCGCTGGCGGCGGCCCTGTGCTGCTTGGTGTGGCCGGGCCGCGGTGGCGAGGGCGGTGACGGTTCGGCCGACGCCGGGCGGTCCGAGGGCACCTCCGCGGGGACGTCGTGGCTGCGCCAGGCCGTCGCGCGAGTCCGGCGGCCGATGGCCCGCGGACCCGACGAGGCCTGGGTCGCCGACTTCGCCGAGGTCGTCGCGGTGGGGCTCGACGCAGGGCTCGACCTGCCGGCCGCTGCCCTCGCGTCGGCCCGGTCCCCGGGCGTGCAGGCCAGCGCTCCCTGGCTGGCGCCGCACCTGCAGTCGTCGGTGGCCGCCGGGCGAGGGGTGACCACCGTGCTCGAGGGCACCCGCGACCTCGGCGACGCGACGCGGTGCGATCTCGCCCTCCTCGTCGCGGCCTGGCGGCTGGCCGAGGAGGTGGGTGCCGCAGCCTCGGCCGTGACCGCCTCAGCAGCGGCATCGGTGCGGGAGCGGCGGGCCGCGGCCGACCGCACCGCCGTGGTCGTCGCCGGCCCGCGCGCGTCGATGCTGCTGCTGTCGGCCCTGCCGCTCGCCGGCCCGGCCGCCGCGATGCTCGTGGGGCTGTCGCCCGGCCGGCTCTACGACACCACGGCATCGCGACTGCTCGGTGTCAGCGGCCTGCTGCTGACCGCTCTCGGCTGGTGGTGGGCGCGCGGGCTGCTCCGGCGGGCCCGGCGGCCGGGCCGCACCGACGGGGCCGCGACGTGAGCTCGGTGGCGCTGCTCGTGGCGCTGGCGGTGTTGGTGTGGCCGGGTGCCGACCGGCGCTCCGCCACGACGCCCGGTGACGCGGCGCCACCCGACGCGGCACCCCGCGGCCCGGCCACCGTCGAGGAGGCCGCCGCTGCCCTGGGCCTGGTCGCGGCAGCGCTGCGCGGTGGCGTCGGGGCGGTCGAGGCGCTGGAAGCCGTGGCGGCCGTCGACCCGGGCGCCGCCGGGCGCGAGCTCGCTGTGGTGGCCGCCGCCCACCGCTGGGGCCGGCCACCGGATCAGGCCTGGGCTCACGTCGGCCCCGGCTGGGCCGCGGCGCAGGTGGCCTGGCATGCCGCCCACAGCGCCGGGGCCGCCCCGGCCGGCCTGCTGACGGCTGCCGCGGGCCGGATGCGCGCCGAGGAGTCGCGACGGGTCGAGGCGTCGGTGCACCGTGCCGGCGTGCTGCTGGTGCTGCCGCTGGGCGCCTGCTTCCTCCCGGGTTTCGTCGCGACGACGGTGGCCCCGGTCGTCCTGCACCTGCTCGGTGGCCTGGCGCGGTGACCGAGCGGGCAGCGACGGCGCGACGGTCGTCCACAGGCGCACCGTGCGCCGACGGTCATCCACAGGCCCGGGGTGCTCCTCGCGCCGGCCGGCCGCGTCCACCGACAGTGGTCCGGGGCGCGAGAGTCGCGTCCCGATACGGCAGGGGAGTGGTGTCCATGACGACGAGGTCGGTTGGCAGGGTCGCGGGGTGGCGGCAGCGGCTGCGAGCACTCGGAGAGGAGGGGATGACCACCGCGGAGTACGCGGTGGGCACGATGGCGGCGGTGGCGTTCGCTGCGCTCCTGCTCGCGATCGTGCGGTCGGGACCGGTGAAGAGCGCGTTGACCAAGGTCATCATGACCGCGCTGGGCACCGGCTCGTGAGGTCCCGGCGCCGGGCCGAGCGCGGCACCGCGACCGCGGAGCTGGCGGTGGCGCTGCCCACCCTGCTCCTCGTGCTCGCGGTGGCGCTGGCGGCCGTCGACCTGGGGCTGGCCCAGGTGCGGTGCGTCGATGCGGCTCGGCTCGGCGCCCGGCTCCTGGCCCGCGGTGAAGCCGAGGGTTCGGCGATGGCGGCAGTGCGGGCCGCCGCTCCCGACGGTGCCGCGATCTCGGCCACCACCTCCGGCTCACGGGTGACCGTCGTGGTCACCGGTCAGGTGCCGGCCACCCTGCGAGCAGTCGGTGCGCTGCCTGCGCCGAGTGCGTCGGCGCAGGCACTGGTGGAGGCGGCACCGTGAGGCGTCCGGTGGTGGTTCGCATCGAGCGCGGCAGCGCCTCGGTGGTCGCCGTCGGTGCGGTCGGCACCGTCGTGCTGGTGCTGAGCGGGGTGCTCGTGGTGGTCGGCGCGGTCCGTGACCTCCATCGGGTCCAGGCGGCCGCCGACCTCGCGGCCCTCGCCGCGGCCGGCGGGGTCTCCCGGGATGCTCGCCCCGACTGCCGGGCCGCCATGGGGGTGGCCGAGGCGAACGGTGCGCGGTTGACCCTCTGCACCACCGAGCCCGACGGCTCGGTGGTCGTCACGGCAGCCGTGCGCCGCCACGGGCCTCGTGGGTGGGGGCTGCCGCGGACGATCTCGTCGACGGCTCGGGCAGGGGTCGTCGACGTCGCCGACACCGCTGGGGCGCCGCTGCCCCGTCTGGCGGACCGCTTGAAAGCACCTCCCGCACGCCGCCCGGTGCGGCGATGAGCGCCCCCGTTGGCTCGGCACCCGAGCCGGTCGGTGTGAGACCGGGTGCGTCAGGCCTGGTGGTCGCCGTGCTGGGGGCGCGGGTCCGACGGCAGTCGCGCCGAGTCGTTGGCCGAGCCGGTCCCCCGAGTGGTGCCGCCGGAGATCGAGGTGTTGTCGGAGCCGGAGGTCTGGCGCTGATCGGTCACGAGAGCCTCGGCCTCCTCGCGGCGGCGCCGCTCCTCGGTCAGGGCCTGCTCGCGGGCCGCGAACTCCTCCTGCATGCGCCGCTGCTCGTCGGCGTGCTCCGCCTCGCGGGCGGCCGCGGCATCCTTGGCCTCGACCCGACGCCGCTTGCTGCGCCGCAGGCCGCTGCGGAGCAGGGCCCAACCCAGCCAGAAGATCGAGATGACGACCATGCCCGTGATCAGCAGGGTCAGCGGCGGGATGCCCAACGTGCCCCCCAGCACGTCGATCTCGACGGAGTCGGTCAGCTGGGCGGTGCCCGTGACGAGCACGACACCGGCGGCAGCGGCAAGCAGGACGAGGATGACTCCGAGCAGGACCATGCGGCGACCCTACCCGCGAGCCCGGGGCCCGGAACGTCCCGCGGGCAGCCGGTTTCGGGTGGCCCGCACCGGTCGGCGGACCCCCGACGCACGGGCAGCGGCCGCCTGCGACCGGGCGGTGCCGGCCCGTTGGAAGCAGGTCAGGCGTGCGCCGGCGCCAGCGCCAGCTCGAGCACGGTCACCGCCCCGGCCTTGTCGAGCGGCTCGTTGCCGTTGCCGCACTTGGGCGACTGCACGCAGGCCGGGCACCCGGTGGCGCACCGGCACCCGAGCACGGCATCGCGGGTGGCGCGCACCCACGCCTCGAACGCGCCGAACGCCCGCTCCGCGAACCCCGCCCCGCCCGGGTACCCGTCGAACACCATGACCGTGGGCTCACCGGTGTCGGGGTGCAGGGCGGTCGACACCCCGCCGACGTCCCAGCGGTCCGAAGTGGCCACCAGCGGGAGCATCCCGATCGCGGCGTGCTCCGCGGCATGCAGGGCCCCGGGCACCACCGGCGCCTCGACGCCCGCCGCGGCCAGCACGTCCTCCGGCACGGTCCACCAGACCGCCTTGGTCGTCAGCGACCGCTCGGGCAGGTCGAGCGGATGGGTGCCGAGCACCTCCCCCGACGGCAGCCGGCGCAGGAAGCCGGTGACCTGCGAGGTGACCCGCACCGTGCCGAACGACACCGCGACCCGGGCCCTTTGCTCGGTGCGCTCACGGCCGAGGATGTCGAACCGGCTCACCGACTGCGCGTGGGTCGACCACCCCGGGTCGCCCCGCACGACGTGCGCCGCCCGGGCCTCGAGGTCGAGCTCGGTGACGACCCAGGTGTCGCCCTGGTGCACGTGCACCGCCCCGGTGTGCACCTGCGCGTGCGACGACGCCTCGTCGACGGTGCCCAGCACCCGACCGGTGCGCGCCTCGACGACCGCGACGACGTCGCTCGCGCCCCGCAGCGAGATGTGCGCGGTGGGGCGGTCCTCGCGGGCCCAGAACCACCCCGCGGGCCGGCGCCGCAGGATGCCACCGGCCACCAGGGCGTCGAGCAGGCGCCGGGTGTCGGGCCCGAACATCGGCAGGTCGCTCTCGCCCAGCGCCAGCTCCGCCGCCGCCGCCGCGAGGTGCGGGGCCAGCACGTGCGGGTTGTGGGGGTCCATGACGGTGGCCTCGA
Source organism: uncultured Actinomycetota bacterium (assembly GCA_963800505.1). Classification (GTDB taxonomy): domain Bacteria; phylum Actinomycetota; class Actinomycetes; order Actinomycetales; family Dermatophilaceae; genus Fodinibacter. The sequence goes on along the minus strand of CAWDBL010000017.1, from coordinate 153,393 downwards.
CGGGCGCGCCGAAGATCGCCTCGGGGTGGCGCACCAGGTAGGTGTCGAGCGGGTCGTCGGCCGCCACGAGCACGGCCAGCGACTCCTCGCCCGAGCGGCCGGCCCGCCCCGCCTGCTGCCACAGGCTGGCCCGGCGCCCCGGCCAGCCGGCCATCACCACCGCGTCGAGGCCGCTGACGTCGATGCCCAGCTCGAGGGCGTTCGTGGCCGCCAGCCCACGCACCGACCCGTCGCGCAGCCCCCTCTCGATCGCGCGCCGGTCCTGGGGCAGGTAGCCGCCGCGGTAGGCCGACACCCCCTCGGCGCGCACCGGGTCGTCGTGCTCCACCCGCCGCCGGGCGTTCGTGGCCAGCGCCTCGGCCCCGGCCCGGCTGCGCGCGAACGCCACCGCCTGCACCCCGTCGAGCACCAGCTCGGCCAGGATCTCGGCAGCCTCGGTCGTGGCCGAGCGCCGGTGCCCGTCGACCGTGGCCGGCTCCCACAGGGCGAAGGTCATCGCCCCGCGCGGCGAGCCGTCGTCGGTGACGGCCGTGACCGGCATCCCGATCAACCGCGACGCGTGCACGGCGGGGTCGGACACGGTGGCCGAGGCGAGCACGAAGGTGGGCGTCGCGCCGTAGCGTGCCGCGACCCGCCTCAGCCGGCGCAGCACCGCCGACACGTGCGAGCCGAACACCCCACGATAGACATGGCACTCGTCGACCACGACGTACTCGAGCGAGCGCAGGAACCGCGACCACCGCTGGTGCCCCGGGAGCAGTGAGTGGTGCAGGAGGTCGGGGTTGGTGAGCACGACGTTGGCGTGGTCGCGGATCCACCGCCGCTCGTCGGGTGGCGTGTCGCCGTCGTAGGTCGCCGCCCGCACCCCCGGCACCGCCATGGCCTCGATGCGCGCGAGCTGGTCAGCCGCCAGCGCCTTGGTCGGCGCGAGGTAGATGGTGCTCGACCCCCGTAGCCCCGGAGCCGCGGCGCCCTCCGACGCCGCGCTGAGCACCGGAGCGAGGTAGCCCAGGCTCTTGCCGGATGCCGTGCCCGTCGCGATCACCACGTGCTCACCCGCCGTGGCGAGGTCGATGGCGGCCCGCTGGTGCGACCACGGACGCTCCATACCGGCGGCCAGCAGGGACGACAGCACGGCGGGCGCGACCGTCGCCGGCCACTGCGCCAGGCGGGCCGTGCGAGCGGGGACGTGCTCGACGTGGAGGAGGCGTTCGCCCTGCGTGCGAGCCGTGAGAACGGCGAGGTGCTGGGCAGGACTGCTCACGACGGTTACGGTAATCCTTGGTCCCGACACCCCCCGTCGGGCTCATGCCCCAGCAGGAAGCACAAGGAGCCCCGCCCGTGGAGCTGTCCGTGACTACGTCTCGCCACGACGACGTCAGTGTCGTCACGGTCGCCGGAGAGGTCGACGTCTACACCGCGGCCCAGCTGCGCGCCGTCCTCGACGAGGAGATCGGAGCCGGCCACGCCCGGCTCGTCGTCGACCTCGACGAGGTCTCGTTCCTCGACTCGACCGGCCTCGGCGTCCTCGTCGGCCGCCTGAAGCTCGTCCGCAACCACTCCGGCTGGCTGCGCATCGTGTGCTCCAACGACCGCATCCTGCGGGTCTTCCGGATCACCGGGCTCGACAAGGTGTTCGGCATCCACGACTCCCTCGAACAGGCTCTCGCCGCCTGATCTCCCGCCGGGGCCGCCGCATGCGTCACGGCCCGGGTGACCTGCGTCACCTCCGTTTGGGTGGAGCGCGCCGGCCCGCGTGCCGGTAAGGTTCGCGCGAACGTCCCTGCCGCCGGCGTATTTCGCCCCGGGGGCGCCCACACACCCGTCAAGGAGGATGGAATGGCACCCCTCGCGCTCGTACCCGCTGCGTCGAGCTCTGCCCTGGACCTCACCGGTAAGAACCTTGCCCTCGTCGTCACCGTCGCGGTCATCGCGCTGGTGGCGCTCGTCTTCGGGGTCATCTTCCGCAAGCAGGTCCTCGCCGCAGACCCCGGCACCGACAAGATGCAGGAGATCGGCGCGGCCGTCGAGGAGGGGGCGCAGGCCTACCTCGCCCGCCAGTTCAAGACGCTCAGCGTCTTCGTGGTGCTCGTCTTCGGCCTCCTGCTCCTGCTCCCCGCCGACACCGCCGGAGTCCGTTGGGGGCGCTCCGGCTTCTTCATCGTCGGCGCCGTCTTCTCGGCCTTCATCGGCTACATGGGCATGCGCCTGGCCACCAAGGCCAACGTCCGGGTCGCCTCGGCGGCCCGAGGTGAGAACGGCCGCGACGCCGGCATGAAGATCGCCTTCCGCACCGGCGGTGCGGTCGGCATGATGACCGTCGGCCTGGGCCTGCTCGGCGCCTCCGTGGTCGTGCTCCTCTACAAGGGCGACGCCCCGAAGGTGCTCGAGGGCTTCGGCTTCGGCGCCGCGCTGCTCGCGATGTTCATGCGAGTCGGCGGCGGCATCTTCACCAAGGCCGCCGACGTCGGCGCCGACCTCGTCGGCAAGGTCGAGGCCGGCATCCCCGAGGACGACCCGCGCAACGCCGCCACGATCGCCGACAACGTCGGTGACAACGTGGGCGACTGCGCCGGCATGGCCGCCGACCTGTTCGAGTCGTATGCGGTGACGCTGGTCGCCGCGCTCATCCTCGGCTCGGTCGCGTTCGGCGAGTACGGCCTGGTCTTCCCGCTGATCATCCCGGCCATCGGTGCGGTCACCGCGCTGCTCGGTGTCTTCATCACCAAGGCCCGTCCCGGTGAGAACGCCCTGAGCGCGATCAACCGCGGCTTCTACATCGCGGCCGTGGTGTCCGCGGTGCTGTCCGGCATCGCCGCCTTCACCTACCTGCCCTCGAGGTACTCCGAGCTGTTCGTCAGCGACGCCGCGCTCACCGACCGGCAGCAGGAGGTCGCCGCGCTCACCGGCAACCCGCAGCTCGCCGCGTTCCTGGCGGTCGTCATCGGCATCGTGCTCGCCGGCATCATCCTGTGGCTCACCGGCCACTTCACCGGCACCGACAAGCGCCCGACCATCGACGTCGCACGCACCTCGCTCACCGGCCCGGCCACCGTGGTGCTCTCGGGCATCGGCGTCGGCCTGGAGTCGGCGGTCTACACGGCGGCGATCATCGCCGGCGCCGTCTACCTCGCCTTCCTGCTGGGTGCCGGCTCGACGGCCCTGGCCCTGTTCCTGGTCTCCCTCGCGGGCTGTGGCCTGCTCACCACGGTCGGCGTCATCGTCGCGATGGACACCTTCGGGCCGGTCTCCGACAACGCCCAGGGCATCGCCGAGATGTCGGGCGACGTCGACGAGGCGGGCGCGCAGATCCTCACCGAGCTCGACGCCGTCGGCAACACCACCAAGGCCATCACCAAGGGCATCGCGATCGCGACGGCCGTGCTCGCCGCGACCGCGCTGTTCGGCTCCTACAGCGACGCGTGGCAGACCCAGCTGCAGGCGATCATCGACAACGGCGAGGTCAAGCAGCAGCCGAGCAAGTTCATCGTGTCGACCTTCGACCTGCAGGTCGTCACCCCGAGCGTGCTGGTCGGCGTGCTCATCGGTGCGGCCGTGGTGTTCCTCTTCTCCGGGCTGGCCATCAACGCGGTCACCCGCGCGGCCGGTGCCATCGTGTTCGAGGTGCGCCGCCAGTTCCGCGAGCACCCCGGCATCATGGACTACACCGAGAAGCCCGAGTACGGCCGCGTGGTCGACATCTGCACCCGTGACTCGCTGCGCGAGCTCGCGACCCCGGGCCTGCTCGCCGCGCTGATGCCGGTCGCCGTGGGCTTCGGCCTCGGCATCGGCCCGCTGGCCGGCTTCCTCGCCGGCGCGATCGGTAGCGGTGCGCTGATGGCGGTGTTCCTCGCCAACTCCGGTGGCGCCTGGGACAACGCGAAGAAGATCGTCGAGGACGGCGCGCACGGCGGCAAGGGCTCGCAGGCGCACGAGGCGACGATCATCGGCGACACCGTCGGCGACCCGTTCAAGGACACCGCCGGCCCGGCGATCAACCCGCTGCTCAAGGTGATGAACCTGGTCTCGGTGCTCATCGCGCCGGCCATCGTCTCGCTCACCGTCGGCGCCGGGGCCTCCGCCCCGATCCGCTACGGCATCGCGGCGGTCGCGTTCGTCATCGTCATCGCGTCGGTGGCCTACTCCAAGAGCAAGGACATCGCGATCGGCAACGACACCGACCCCGACTCGGCGTCCGCGGAGGCCCAGCACCCGGTCTCCATCTAGCCGCGGCAGGATGCCGAGGGGCCGGGTTCCGCTGGAACCCGGCCCCTCGCGCGTGCCCGGTCGACATCCCGCGACGCGCTGACCGGCCGGCCGGGTCGTCAGCGTGTCGTGGGACCTCGACGCCGGGAGGCGCCTCGGACCGGGGCGTCAGAGCAGGTCGGCCAGGAGGCGCGCGGCCCGGGCCGCCCCGTCGGTCTCGACCGGCGCCGAGGTGACCGGCCGGGCCAGCGTCGCGAGCAGCTCGGCGCAGAGCGCGTCGGGGTCGACGAGCTGCTCGTAGGGGAGGTGGGTGCCCGCGCCGTAGCGCTCCAGCCGGTGCCGCACGTGCCGGTTCTGCTCGAAGTGGTTGCGCAGCGGCACGTAGAGGAACGGCCGACGCGAGGCGGTGAGCTCCATGCAGGTGGTGAGCCCGCCCTGCACCACGGCCACGTCGCACGCGGCCAGCCGGCGCCAGAGGTCGGGCACGTAGCCCAGCACCGTGGCACCGCGTTGCCGGGGAAGCGAGCACGGGTCGATCCGTGGCCCCGCCACCACGACGAACCGCAGGTCCGGCCGCTCCCGCCGGGCGGCCGGCACCGCGTCGAGCACCCGCCGCAGCAGGTCGCCACCGACAGCCGTGCCACCGACCGCGACCACGCACACGGTCTCGTCCTCGCCCCAGCCGAACGACGTCCGCAGCCGCGACCGCTCCTCGTCGGTGGGCGGCACGAAACCGCTGACGTAGCCGGCGAAGTCGAACTCGCCCTGCGTCCACTCCCGGATCGCCGGCAGCCCCGGGCCGAACGCGTCGGGCACGACGTCGTCAGGGGTGCCGACGAACACCGACCGGTCGCGCACCCACGGGAAGCGCTCGCGGTGCTCGAGCATCTCGGCGTTGTAGTCGGCGGTCAGGCACGCCTGCCGCTCGCCCCCGGCCGGCATCGGCAGCCACCCGACGAAGTCGGTCAGCCAGGCGAAGGCGCCCCGCTTGAGCTCGGGGTTCTCGTGCAGGAAGTGGTCGGTCTCCCACGCCTCGTCCCCGACGACGAGGTCGACGTGCTCGGTCTCGAGCACCTCGTCGAGCACCATGAAGTTGTTGACCAGCAGGTCGTCCATCCGCCGGATCGCCTCGAACGCGTCGAGGTCGTGCTCGCCGCACTCGGCCTCGACGTGCGCCGACTCCGACGCCAACCAGGCGGATGCCGGGTGCACCAGCTCGCCGGCGCCCTCCAGCACCCGGGTCACCGGGTCCTGGGCCAGCCAGCGCACCCGCAGGTCGGGGTGCTCGAGCCGCATCGCCTCGACGATCGCGAGGTCACGCCGGGTGTGGCCCAGCCCGATCGGTGAGGACAGCACGAGCACCTCACGCTGCCGTCGAAGCGCCCGCGACCAGCGCCGCGCCGGCGTGGCCGCGTCCGCAGCGGATGCCGGGTGGGGCCCGGGCGCGGCGGGTGCGCCGGGGGCGGTCGGTGGTGGCACGGCATCCGGCCCCGCCGTCACCCGCGACACGAACCGGTCGATCTCGTGGTTGACGACCACGGGGTCGCGCATCGTGGGCCCGTGCCCGCAGCCCTCGAGCACGACGAGCGACCCGCCGGACCGGGAGGCGAAGCGCACCCCGTCGTCCACCTCACGCACCCGGTCCTCGCTGCCGTGCAGGACGAGCACGGGGCACCGCACGGCATCCAGCAACGGACCCAGCTCGGTGACCTCGGCGCCGTCGAGCCCGAGCCGGCCGGAGGTGCAGTCGACCAGGGTCTGCGGGGCGAGCTCGTGCGCCCATGTGGACCCGTCCTCGCGCTGGCGGGTCGAGTGCGGCTCGTGGAACATCTGCGCGAAGAAGAACTCGACGAAGTCGTCGTAGCCGCCCTCGAGCCAGTGGTGGCGGTTGTACTTCGCCCACCCCTGGGTGTCCTCCTGCGGGTCGATGTAGGTGGCCAGGTCGGCCTGACCGCGCGGCTGCCACGACCCGCACACCGGCCCGATGGCCACCAGCCCCTGCACCCGGTCGGGGTGCTCGGCGGCCACCTGGGCCGCCCAGGCGGCGCCGCTCGAGAGCCCCACGAGCACCGCGCGGTCCACGCCCACGGCATCCAGAACCGCGACGGTGTCGGCGGCGTACTCGGCGTTCGAGTACGCCGCCGCCCCCTCCGGGCGGTCGGAGCCGCCGCTGCCACGCCCGTCGAAGGTGACCACCTGGTGGTGCCGCGCCAAATGCGGCACCTGCGCCTTCCACATCCGCGAACGCACGATCGACCAGGCGGGCAGCAGCACCACGGTGGCCGGCCCGGACCCGTGCACGGCGAACGAGATCCGGGTGCCGCCTCGCACCACGACGTCCTCGCGCACCGGACGGGTCCAGGCCGGCCACGTCACGGCCGCACCTCGAACACGTTGTTGAACGGGGTGGAGGCCGCGAGCCGGAAGCTGCGGAAGCCGGCGGCCACGGTGACGTCGCGGATGCGGGCCGGCCCGGCCTGGGTGCCGAGTGCCGCCCCGACCGGCTGGGACAGCGAGGCCGGGGTGCACAGCAGGGTCGAGAACCCGTAGAACGCCCGCCCGACCGGGTTGAGGTTGTCCTCGACGCGGTCGCCCGCCGCCGGCTCGACGAGCAGCCACACCCCGTCGGGGGCGAGGGCCTCGTGCACGCGCTTCGCGGCGCCCACCGGGTCGCCCATGTCGTGCAGGGCGTCGAAGGTGGTGACCAGGTCGTAGCCCGACCCGCTGAACGAGGATGCCGGGGCCACCTCGAAGTCGATCCGGTCGGCCACCCCGGCCTCGGCGGCCCGCTCGACCGCGGTGCCGATCGAGGCCGCGTGGTAGTCCGAGCCCACGAAGCGCGACGCCGGGTAGGCCTGCGCCATGAGCACTGTCGACGCGCCGTGCCCGCAGCCGATGTCGGCGACCGTCGCCCCGGACTCCAGCGTGTCGACGAGCCCGTCGACGGCCGGCAGCCACTCGGCCACGAGGTGCGCGTTGTACCCCGGGCGGAAGAAGCGCTCGCAGCCGTCGTGCACGTCGGAGTTGTGGTCGTGCCAGCCCACCCCGTCACCCTCGGGTGCAGCGGCGAGGATGCGGTCGGCATCCCGGATGGTGCCGAGCGCGATCTGGAAGAAGCCGGGCAGGAAGGCCGGGCTGCTCTCGTCGGTGAGGGCGATGACGTGCTCGGGCGGCAGCGCGTAGGTGCCGTCGGCGGGTTCGTAGGTGACGAACGCGCCCGCGGCCTGGGCGTTCAGCCACTCGCGGGCGTAGGGCTCGGCGGTGCCGGTCGTGGTGGCGAGGGTGGCGGCCGTCATCGGGCCGCCTTCGGCCAGCGCCCGGTAGTAGCCGAGCCGGTCGCCCATGACCACGAGGGCGCAGTTGAGCGCGGCGCCCACCTCGTCGACGGCGCGGAAGACGAACGACATCAAGATGTCGGTGTCGATGGTGGTGGTCTGCTGGTGCGGCATGGGGTGTCCTCCCGGGTCCATGATCCCGGCAGCGGACGCCGGGGTCGATGCCCTCGACGATCCGGCCGCGGCCTCCCTCGCCGCATCAGGGTGGCACCCCAGTCGTTCCTACACTGCAGGGATGGTCGTGGGGCGCGAGGCCGAGCTCCGGCGGGTGGCGGAGCTGCTGGCCGGGGTCCGGCTGCGCCGTGGCGGAGCGCTGCTGGTCACCGGCGAGGCGGGGGTCGGCAAGTCGACGCTGCTCGACGAGGTGGCCGCCAGGTCGGCCGGTGCGCTGGTCGTGCGGGTGGTGGGAACACCAGCCGAGCAGGAGGTGCCGTATGCCGCACTCGGCCTCGTGCTCGGTGACGTCACCGACGAGCTCGCCGTGCTTCCGGCGCCGCAGGCCCGGGCCCTCGGCGTGGCGCTGGCGCTGCGCGACGGGGACCCGCCGCCGGCCTTCGCGGTCGGTGCGGCGACCCTCGCGGTGCTCACCCGGCGATGCGGAGGGGGCGCCGCTCGTCGTGCTGCTCGACGACGCGCACCTGCTCGACCAGCCGTCGGCGGCGGCGCTGGCCTTCGCGGCGCGGCGGCTCGTGGCCGACCCGGTGCTCATGGTCGCCGCACAGCGCACCGGTGAGCCCGGGCCCCTCGCCGAGGCGGGCCTGCCCGAGCTGGGCCTGACCGGGCTCGACGCCACGGAGGTCGGTTCCCTGATGGCCGAGCTGGGGCTCACGTCGACTCCGGAGGCGGCGGCCCGCGCCCGGGTCGTCACCGCGGGGAACCCGCTGGCCGTCACCGAGCTCGTGCGCCACCCTGACGCCCTGGCGCGGTTGGCCCTGGACGAGCCGATCCCGTTGTCCGGCACCTTGGTCGGCGTCTTCGCTGAGCGCGCCCGGGCTCTCGGGCCCGGCGTGCAGGTCGTGGTCGCGCTGTCGGCACTGGCCGGGGGTTCGGCCGCCCTGGTCGTCGACGCCTCCACCGCGCTCGAGGTCGACGACTCGGCCCTGGGGCGGGCCGAGGCGGCCGGCCTCGTCGACCTCGACGGCGACCACCTCTCGCCACGGCATCCGCTGGTGGGGTCCGCGGTCTACTCGAGCCTGCCGCCCGACCGGCGCCGCGCTCTGCACGCCGCGTTGGCCGGCGCCCTGCCACCGGCGCGCACCGACGAGCGCGTGCGGCACCTGGCGGCCGCGGCCGCCGGCCCGGACGAGCACCTCGCCGCCACGCTCGAGGAGGTCGCCGCCGCGGCTGCCCGGCGCGGGGCCCCGGCCGTCGCCGCGGCCGGGCTGGAGCGGGCCGCGGGCATCACGCCCGCGGCGGGCCGCCGGGCCCGCCGGCTGCTCGCCGCCGCAGAGGCCGCCTGGGCGGCCGGGGACGCCGCCTGGGCGACCCGCCTGTGCGACGAGATGGTGCGGCAGTCGCCCGGCGGGGCCACGCCGTGGCGGGCCGAGGCGCTGGCCGGGAGCATCGCTGCGCGGGCCGGCTCGCTGACCGCCTCCCGGCGCAGCCTCCTCGCGGCGGCCGACGCCGCCGTCGACGAGGACCCGGAGGCCGCGAGCCGGGTCGTGGCCGAGGCGGTCACCCTGGCCTTCGCCCTCGCCGACGCGGGCGCCGCTGCCACGGCGGCGCGGCACGCGACCGTGCTGCTCGGTGGCGACCTCACCAGCGCCGCTCGTGGGCGCTGCCTGATGACCACCGGGATGGCCGCGGTGCTCGGGGGCCGTTCTGGGGAGGCGGAACTGCGCGCCGCACTGGCCCTGCTCCGGATGCCGGGTGCGCACCCGCCGCTCGCCGAGGGCGCGACCCGCGACCCGCACGACGACGAGGACGAGGTGTGGGCGCTGAACACGATGCTCTGGCTGCGCGGCGCCGAGGCCGCCGACGACCTGGCCCGCGAGATCGAGGGCCGGCGGGCCAGCTGGGCGGTGGGGCCACTGCCCCGGCTGCTGTTCTTCCTCGCCCGGGCAGGCGCGACGCGCGACCACTGGGGGGCGGCTCGCTCCGCCTACGCCGAGTCGGCCGAGCTGGCGGCGGAGCTCGGCCAGGTCACCGAGCAGGCGCTGTCCCTGGCCGGGCTGGCGTGGCTCGAGGCCCGCACCGGGGCCGTCGACGCGTGCGCCGAGCACGCCGAGCGAGCCCTGGTGCTCGCGGTGCCGCGCTCGAACGTCATCGTCGAGGTGTGGGCCGGCTTCGCCCTCGGCGAGTCGGCGCTGGCCGCGGGGGCCGTCGAGGAGGCTGCCGAGCGGTTCGCCCGGCTCGACGCACTGCTCGGCCGCACCGGCTTCGTCGACGTCGACGTGCACCCCGGGCCTGAGCTGGCCGAGTGCCTCGTGCTCGCCGGGCGCGCCGACGAGGCGGCCGTCGTCGTCGAGGAGTACGCCCGGCGGGCCACCGCGAAGGGACGGCCCTGGGCGCTGGCTCGGGCCGCCCGGGCGCGCGCGTTGCTCGTCGAGCCGGCCGGCATCGACGCGGCGTTCGGCGAGGCCGCGCGCCAGCACGCCCTCACCGCAGACCTGTTCGAGACCGCTCGCTCACGGCTGCTGCACGGGCAGCGGCTGCGCCGGTCCCGCCGCCGGGCCGACGCCCGCGAGCCCCTGCGCGACGCCCTCGAGTCCTTCGAACGGCTCGGGGCGGTGCCGTGGGCCGACCGGGCCGCCGATGAGCTCGACGCCACCGGGGCGACGGTCGTGCGGCGCGGGACTCGGGCCCTGGACGCGCTCAGCCCGCGCGAACGCCAGATCGTCACGCTGGTGACCGAGGGGCTCACCACCCGGGAGACCGCCCTGCGGCTGTTCCTCAGCCCCAAGACGGTCGAGTACCACCTGCGCAACGTCTACGCCCGGCTGGGCATCACCTCCCGGCCCGAGCTGACCGCGCTGGTGCAGCGCGAGCGCTGAGCCCGGGCCGGTGGCGGGCGAACCGGCGGCTGCCCGGCATCCGCCCGGTGTCGCCGGGGCCGGTGAGCGGGGTGAGCCCGGCATCCACACGGCATCCGCCCGTCGTTGTCCCGGCCGGTGAGAAGGATGAGCCCGGCAGCCGGACGGCATACGCTCGTCCTCGATGACCCCGAACCCGCCCCGCGTCGACCCCGACCTCGTCCCCGCCCTGCGCGCCGACCTCGTCGCCGCCGGCTACACCGTCGCCGGTGTCACCGAGCTGCTCGGCCCGATGGCCACCGCCGCCCTCGACCGCGACCAGGCGCTGCCCGCCCAGCGGGTCACCGGTGCCTCGAGCGCGCCCGGCGCGACCCTGGTGCGGCTGTTCGCCCTCGGTGACCCGGTCGACGTCGCCGAGGCTTCGGCCGCGTTGCCGACGCTCGGGGTCGAGGGGGCCGTCGCGCTCGGCCTGGTCGAGCCCGAGGGCGACGCCGTGGTCGCGCTGTGCGACCTGCGCCCGCACTCGGCCGACGGGGTCGACTGGTGGGTGGCCTCCGACCTTGGCGAGGTCGCCACCCGGCGGCCGCTGCGCGAGAACCACGTGCTCGGCATCGGGGGTGCGTCCACGACCCTGGCGTCGTGGACCCCACGGCCGCACGTCGAGCGCGCCCTCGACCTGGGCACCGGGTCGGGCGTGCAGGCGCTGCACCTCGAGGGGCACGCCGACGAGGTCGTGGTGACCGACCTGTCCGAGCGGGCACTGGCGTTCGCCCGGTTCAACGCCGCGCTCGACGAGGCCGACTGGGACGTGCGCGCCGGCTCGATGCTCGACCCGGTGGCGGGGGAGCGCTTCGGGCTCGTCGTGAGCAACCCGCCGTTCGTCATCACGCCGCGGTCGGGGGCCGTGCCGCGATTCGAGTACCGCGACGGCGGCGCTGCCGGGGATGCCGTGGTGCGCGACCTCGTGCGCGGGGTCGGCGAGCACCTCGAGCCGGGCGGCATCGCGCAGTTCCTCGGCAACTGGGAGGTGCCGCGCGGGTCGACCTGGACCGAGCGGGTCGGCGCCTGGCTCGACGGCACGGGGCTCGATGCGTGGGTCGTGCAGCGCGAGGTGCAGGACCCCGCGGAGTACGCCGAGACGTGGGCTCGCGACGGCGGCCACCACCCCGGCACGGTCGACTTCAACGCCATGTATGCCGCCTGGCTCGACGACTTCGAGGCGCGCGAGGTGGAGGCGATCGGGTTCGGCGTGGTGACCCTGCACCGGCCGCGCAGCGAGCGGGCTCCCTTCGTCGACCTCATGGACGTGTCCTGGCCGGTGGAGGCGCCGATGGGCCCGACCGTGCTCGCCGGCCTGGACGCTCGCACCTGGCTCGCCGAGCACGACGACGACGCGGTGCTCGACATCGCGTGGAGGTGTGCGCCCGACGTGCACGAGGAGCGGCACACCATGCCCGGGGCCCTGGACCCCACCGCCATCGTGCTGCGCCAAGGGGGCGGGCTGCGCCGGCACCTCACCCTGACCACCGTCACCGCGGCGTTCGCGTCGGTGGCCGATGGTGAGCTGACCGCCCGGGCGGCGTCGGCTGCGATCGCCGGGCTGCTCGACCTCGACGGGGACGAGGTGCGGGCCGAGGTCGTCGAGTTCCTGCGCGACGCCGTCAAGGACGGCCTCCTCCGCTGAGTACCCGACGCTGTCCTGAGATCGACCAATAGGTCACAGCAGGGACGGCAGGTCCTGTCCTGAGATCGACCAATAGGTCACAGCAGGGACACCTGTGGATGACGCCCGTGGCGGTTTCGCCATCGGTGCCACCCTTGCTGGATGCCGGACGACACCGCTCCCATTCCAGGCCCGTTCCTGCGCAGCGAGGCCAAGGTCCTCGGTGTCTCGGAGCGGCGCCTGAAGAGCCGCGAGTTCCGCACCGTGTTCACCGGTGTGATCATCGATGCCCGCATCCCAGACACCGTGGTGGTGCGAGCCCGCGCAGCCCTTCTCGTCTGTCCCGAAGGAGGCGTGGTCAGCCATTGGACTGCGGCACGCCTGTGGGGCGGAGTGGTCCCAGACAGCGACTGGGTGCACATCTCGTTCATGAGGGACGTACGGTTTCGGCTCCGCGGAGTCAAGCCGCATCGGTTCCGGCATCGTCTGGACATCAAGCGTAGGCATGGGCTCCCCGTGACATCACCAGGTCAAACGTTCTGCCATCTGGCCAGGTACCTCGGGCTGGTCGACCTGGTGGCCCTCGGCGACCGGTTCGTCAAGAAGGGTCGGTGCACACCGACCGAGCTCATTCATTACGCGGATGCCTGGCCCGGCCAGTGTCGCGACGAAGCCCTCCGCGGTGCACGCCTGGTGCGAGAGCGGGTCGACTCCGTGCCCGAGACAGCCCTCCGCCTGCTGATGGTGCTGGCCGGTTTACCTGAACCACAGGTCGACATTCGGATCTACGACGCCGACGGAGAGCTCAGGTACCGCATCGACCTCGGCTTCGAGGAGGTGCGACTCGCCATCGAGTACGACGGTCGGTGGCACGACACGGACGAGCAGCGAGAACACGATGAAGCGCGGCGCACCGAGCTCAGCGACGACGACGGCTGGACGTTCGTCGTCGTCCATGCAGAGGATCTGTACGAGCAGACCGAGCTTCTCCTCGAGCGACTGACGACCGAGCTGCGTGAGAAGGGAATCCCGGTCCCGGCAGTCCTGTCGGACGACTGGCGCCGCCATTTCCGAGTGCTGACGGCGGCCGCCTGATCCTGGGAGACGGGCGGCAAGCAGGTCGGTGCGTCCCCGCTGTGACCTATTGGTCGATCTGGGGACGCTGCCCGGGGGTGCGGGTGTCCCTGGTGTGACCTATTGGTCGATCTGGGGACGCTGCCCGGGGGTGCGGGTGTCCCTGGTGTGACCTATTGGTCGATCTGGGGACGGTCTGGGTCACGCCGCGGCGGAGGAACCCCGAGAAGTAATCCACTTGTGAGTGAGTGCTCACTCACTTAGAGTGGTGCGGTGACTCCCCGTGCTCCCGCTCTCAGCCCTGAGGACCGCCGTGCCTCGCTCGTCGCGGTGACCATCCCGCTGCTGCGCGAGCACGGCGTCGGCGTGACGACCAAGCAGGTGGCCGAGGCCGCCGGCATCGCCGAGGGCACCGTGTTCCGCGCTTTCGGCACCAAGGACGAGCTCGTGCAGGCCTGCGCCACAGCGGTGTTCGACACGACCGGTGTCGTGGCGTCACTGCGGGGGATCGACGCCGACCTGCCGCTCGACGACCGGCTCGTCGCGGCCGTCGGGGTGATGCAGACCTGGGTCGAGCGGATCATCAGCGTCGTCAGCGCGCTGCACCGGGGCGGGGGCGTGCCACCCCCGCACACCGGCGGCCGACCAAATCGGCAGCCGATGAGCGACCCGGCCGTCGACGCAGCCTTCCTCGACCTCATCGGTACGGATGCCGCATCGCTGCGCCTGCCCCCGCAGGACGTCGTCAACATCCTGGCCCACCTCACGCTCGCGAGCGCCCACCCCATGCTCCCCGTCCGGTCGATGACACCGGACGAGATCGTCTCCGTCGTCCTCGACGGCACCCGGAGGTCCTGACTGATGCTGTACCGACTGATCCGCACCTACCTCACCCCGTACGCCGCGCTGCTGGGTGTGCTCCTCGTGCTCCAGCTCGTGGCGACGCTCGCCTCCCTCTACCTGCCCAGCCTCAACGGCCGGATCATCGACGAGGGCGTGGCGGTGGGCAACACCACCTTCATCCTGCGCACCGGCATGCTCATGCTCGCCGTCTCGTTCGTGCAGATCATCGCCACCATCGGGGCCACCCGGATCGGCGCGCAGACGTCGGCCTCGCTCGGCCGCGAGGTGCGCTCGTCGGTCTTCCGTCGCGTCGGCCAGTTCTCGGCCCAGGAGCTCTCCCGCTTCGGTGCTCCGACCCTGATCAGCCGCAGCACCAACGACGTGACCCAGGTGCAGACCGTCACCTACATGTTCCTGGCGATCATGGTGTCGGCGCCGATCATGATGGTCGGCGGCATCTTCATGGCCCTGCGCGAGGACCTCGGCCTGGCCTGGCTGGTCGCCGTCGCGGTGCCGGCCCTGGGTGTGGCGATCGGCCTGATCATCTCGCGGATGGTGCCGCACTTCCGCTCGATGCAGACGGCCGTCGACTCGGTGAACCGCATCCTGCGCGAGCAGATCACCGGCCTGCGCGTGGTGCGGGCGTTCGTGCGCGAGGACGTCGAGCGCGAGCGCTTCGCGGTGGCCAACCGCACCTACACGGGCACCGCGCTCGCCGTCGGCAAGCTGATGGCGCTCGCGTTCCCCGTCGTCATGGTCATCTTCAACGCCTCGACGGTGGCGGTGCTGTGGTTCGGCGCCCACCGCATCGACAGCGGGCAGATGGAGATCGGCTCGCTCACCGCGTTCATGTCCTACCTGATCCAGATCCTGATGTCGGTGATGATGGCGACCTTCATGGCGATGATGATCCCGCGGGCCACCGTCTCGGCCGGGCGCATCCAGGAGGTGCTCGACACCGAGAGCTCCGTGCACGCCCCCGCCGACCCGCAGGTGATCCCGCCCGGCCCGGTGACCGTCGAGCTGCGCGGCGCCACCTTCTCCTACCCCGGGGCCGAGTCGCCGGTGCTGCGCGAGGTGTCGATGCGCGCCGAGCCCGGCACCACGACGGCGATCGTGGGCTCCACCGGCTCCGGCAAGACCACGCTGGTGGGCCTGATCCCGCGGCTGCACGACGTCACCGAGGGTCAGGTCCTCGTCGGCGGTGTCGACGTTCGCGAAGCCGACCCCGAGGACCTCTGGTCGCACATCGGCCTGGTCCCTCAACGGCCCTACCTCTTCACCGGCACGGTGGCGTCCAACCTGCGCTACGGCGACCCCGACGCCACCGACGACGAGCTCTGGCAGGCCCTCACCGTGGCCCAGGCCGACGACTTCGTGCGCGCCATGCCCGACGGCCTGGAGTCACCGATCGCCCAGGGCGGCACCAACGTCAGCGGCGGCCAGCGCCAACGGCTGGCCATCGCGCGGGCCCTGGTGAGCAAGGCCGGCATCTACCTGTTCGACGACGCGTTCTCGGCGCTCGACGTCGCCACCGACGCGCGGCTGCGGGCCGCCATGCGGCCGGTGACGAGGGATGCCGTGGTCATCGTGGTCGCGCAACGGGTCTCGAGCATCATCCACGCCGACCGGATCGTCGTGCTCGACGACGGCCAGGTCGTGGGCCAAGGAACGCACGCGGAGCTGATCGACAGCTGTCCCACATACGTCGAGATCGTGCAGAGCCAGCAGGCGATGGAGGAGGCGGCGTGAGCGAGCTCAAGACCGAGGAGGAGAAGGCCGCCGAGCTGCGCCGTGGCCCGGCTGCCACCCGCCGCGGCGGCCCCCCCCACATGCAGATCGGGGTGCCCACCGAGAAGTCGCAGGACTTCGTCCCGTCCGCGAAGCGGCTGTTGGGCCTGCTGCACCCGGAGCGGTTCGTCGTGTGGACCACCATCGTGCTCGCGGTGGCCAGCGTCACGCTCAGCGCGATCGGCCCCAAGATCCTCGGCGGTGCCACCGACCTGATCTTCGCCGGCGTCTTCGGCGCGCAGATCCCCGCCGGCGTCACCCAGCAGCAGGCAGCCGACGCGCTGCGAGCCGACGGCCAGGACAACCTCGCCGACATGCTCGGCGCGATGCAGCACGTGGTGCCCGGGCAGGGCATCGACTTCACCGCGCTCGCCCGCATCCTGCTGTTCGTGCTCGGCCTCTACGTGGTGGCGGCGCTGCTGCAGTGGATACAGGGCCGGATGCTCACCATCGCCGTCAACCGCACCATCTACCGGCTGCGCCGGGCCGTCGAGGACAAGCTGAACCGCCTCGCCCTGCCTTACTTCGACCAACAGCCGCGCGGCGAGCTGCTCAGCCGGGTCACCAACGACATCGACAACGTCGCCCAGAGCCTGCAGCAGACCCTGAGTCAGCTGCTCACCTCGCTGCTCACCGTCGTGGCCATGATCGCCATGATGATCTGGATCTCGCCGCTGCTGGCGGTGCTCGCCCTGGTGACGATCCCGGTCACGATGGTCGTCACGGCGATGATCGGCAAGCGCAGCCAGAAGCACTTCGTGCAGCAGTGGAAGAGCACCGGCGAGGTCAACGGCGTGGTGGAGGAGACCTACACCGGCCACGAGCTGGTCAAGGTCTTCGGCCGCCAGCAGGAGGCCGACCGGCTCTTCGCCGAGCGGAACGACGCGCTCTACCACGCGAGTTTCCGGGCCCAGTTCATCAGCGGCATCATCATGCCCACGATGATGTTCATCGGGAACCTCAACTACGTCATCATCGCCGTCGTCGGCGGGCTGCGGGTCGCCTCCGGCACGATGAGCCTGGGCGACGTGCAGGCGTTCATCCAGTACTCGCGGCAGTTCACCCAGCCGCTCACCCAGGTGGCGTCGATGGCGAACCTCATGCAGAGCGGGGTCGCCTCCGCCGAGCGGGTGTTCGCGGTGCTCGACGCCCCGGAGCAGGAGCCCGACACCGAGCATCCCGCCACCATCGCCGACCCCCGCGGCCGGGTCGCGTTCGAGGACGTCACGTTCTCCTACCGCGACGACACCCCGCTCATCGAGCACCTCGACCTCATGGTCGAGCCCGGCGAGACCGTCGCCATCGTCGGGCCGACCGGCGCCGGCAAGACCACCCTGGTCAACCTGGTGCTGCGGTTCTACGAGCTCAAGGGCGGCCGGATCACCCTCGACGGCGTCGACATCACCCAGCTCACCCGGCACGACCTGCGCTCACGCATCGGCATGGTGCTGCAGGACACCTGGCTGTTCGGCGGCACCATCCGCGAGAACATCGCCTACGGCCGGCCCGGAGCCACCGACGAGGAGGTGCTCGAGGCGGCGCGGGCGACCTACGTCGACCGCTTCGTGCACTCGCTGCCCGACGGCTACGACACGGTGCTCAACGCCGAGGCCGACAACATCAGCGCCGGCGAGCGCCAGCTCATCACCATCGCCAGGGCGTTCCTCGCGGCGCCGAGCCTGCTCATCCTCGACGAGGCGACGAGCTCGGTCGACACCCGCACCGAGCTGCTGGTTCAGCACGCCATGTCAGCGCTGCGCAGCGACCGCACGAGCTTCGTCATCGCGCACCGGCTCTCCACGATCCGCGATGCCGACCTCATCCTCGTCATGGAGGAGGGACGCATCGTCGAGCGGGGTTCGCACGCCGAGCTGCTCGCTGCCGGAGGCGCTTTCGCCAAGCTCTACGCCGCGCAGTTCCAGGGCGCCGTGACCGACCTCGACGAGACGCCGGATGCCGTTGGAGGAGTCCCAGAACTCGTGCGTCCGCTCGGGCGGTGAGGCGGCACCACCTCCACTAGCGTGACCACGTTGCCACCGTGGGGGTGGTGACTGCCTCGGTGTGGAGGACGGGTGGTCGCAGTGGTGGGACTGGCGCAGACCGTGACGGAGGGCCTTCCGGCGGCGGTGAGGACGGCGACGCTGATCGACGCCTCTCCCGTCGACTACCTCATCCTCGCGACGTACTTCGTCTTCGTGCTCGGCATCGGCCTGATAGCACGGCAATCGGTGTCCGACTCGCTCGACTTCTTCCTGTCGGGCCGCTCGCTGCCCGCCTGGGTGACCGGCCTGGCCTTCATCTCGGCCAACCTGGGTGCCGTCGAGATCATGGGGATGTCGGCCAACGGCGCTCAGCTCGGTATCTCGACGGTGCACTACTTCTGGATCGGCGCCATCCCGGCGATGCTCTTCCTCGGTGTCGTGATGATGCCCTTCTACTACGGCTCGAAGGTGCGCTCGGTCCCCGAGTTCATGTTCCGTCGGTTCGGCACCAAGGCGCACCTGGTCAACGCGATCTCGTTCGCCGTGGCCCAGCTGCTCATCGCCGGCGTCAACCTCTACCTGCTCGGCTCGATCGTGCACGCGCTGCTCGGTTGGCCGCTGTGGTCGGCCCTGATCGTCGCCGCCATCATCGTGCTGTCCTACATCACCCTCGGTGGCCTGTCCGCGGCCATCTACAACGAGGTGCTGCAGTTCTTCGTGATCGTCGCCTCCCTGCTGCCGCTCGTGATCATCGGCCTGAACCGGGTCGGCGGCTGGGGCGGCCTGCAGGAGAAGATCACCGCCGCGGCCGACAACGCACCCGCCGCGGCCGAGGTCCCCTCGGCCACCGACCAGCTGAACTCCTGGCCGGGCCAGGCGCTCACCGGCTTCGACTCACCGGTGTGGTCGGTCGTCGGCATCGTCTTCGGCCTCGGCTTCGTGCTGTCCTTCGGCTACTGGACGACCAACTTCGTCGAGGTGCAGCGGGCGATGGCCTCCGACTCGATCGCGTCGGCCCGCAAGACGCCGGTCATCGGCTCGTTCCCCAAGATGTTCGTCCCCTTCCTCACCATCATCCCGGGCATGATCGCCGCCGTCCTGGTGCCCGAGATCGTCAAGCTGAAGAACGGCGAGGCGGTGCCGGGAGGCGCCTCCGGCAAGGGGGTCGCCTACAACGACTCGCTGCTCTACCTGATGCGCGACCTGCTGCCCAACGGCCTGCTCGGCCTCGCCATCACCGGCCTGCTGGCGGCGTTCATGGCCGGCATGGCGGCCAACATCTCGGCGTTCAACACGGTCTTCAGCTACGACCTGTGGGAGCGCTACATCCGCAAGGACCGCAGCGACGACTACTACCTGCGCATCGGGCGGGTCGCGACCGTCGGGGCCACGGTCATCGCCATCTTCACGGCCCTGCTGGCCAGCTCGTTCTCGAACATCATGGACTACCTGCAGACCCTGTTCGGGTTCTTCAACGCTCCGCTGTTCGCCACCTTCATCCTCGGTATGTTCTGGAAGCGGATGACGGGCACGGCGGCCTGGATCGGCCTGATCTCGGGCACCCTGGCGGCCGTGCTGGTCGCCTTCCTCAGCGAGGACGCCTTCGGCTCCGCGAGCCTGGGCGTGATCCCCCTGGGCGGTCAGGGAGCGGCCTTCGTGGCGGCCTCCGCGGCGTTCATCGTCGACCTCGTCCTCTCCATCGGCATCTCGTTGTTCACCACGGCCCCGAAGCCCGAAGACCTCGTCGGTCTGGTGTACTCGGAGACACCGAAGGAGACCCGCCAGGACCCGCTCGAGCACACCTACCCCTGGTACCGGCGCACGCTGCCGCTCGCAGGGCTGTCGCTCGCCATGGTCACCGTCCTCAACATCCTCTTCTGAGCAGGAGCAGCCATGGCACAGCAGGAGAAGAAGACGGCCGGCATCTTCGACATCCGCAACATCATCGGGGCGCTGCTCACGATCTACGGCGTGATCCTCACCCTGATGGGTCTGTTCGCCGACCCCGAGACCGAGAAGACCGGTGGCTCCAACGCCAACCTCGTGGCCGGCATCCTGCTCCTCGTCGTCGGCATCGGCTTCATGGCGTGGGCGCAGCTGCGGCCGGTGAAGGTGCCCGAGCACGTCGAGCCGGTGACCGACGACCCGACCCGCCCGGCGCCGAAGAAGAAGCCCCGGTCGTCACACTGATCCTCCCGGGGGTGCCGACCCCGAGGGCATAGGGTCCGGCCATGGGTGAGATGACCGTGGTCGGCGACCTCCGGGCATACCGGGCGGTGCCGGCCGGTGACGGGCCCTGGCCCGCCCTGGTGCTGGTGCACGAGGTCTTCGGGCTCGACGACGAGATGAAGCAGCACGCCGACCGGCTCGCGGAGATGGGCTACGTCGTGCTGGCGCCGGACCTGCTCTCTCGCGGCCGCCGCGTCGTGTGCCTGGCGCGGACGATGACGGCGCTGCGCCGGGGGAGCGGGCAGGCGTTCGACGACCTCGAGTCGGCGCGCGAGGCGCTGCTCGCCGACCCCGCCTGCAGCGGGTCGGTCGGGGTGATCGGGTTCTGCCTGGGCGGTGGCTTCGCCCTGGTGCTGGCCGGCCGGCCCGGGTGGGATGCCGTGGCCGCCAACTACGGTGCGTTGCCGCGCGACCTCGACGCCCTCGACGGTGCCTGCCCGGTGGTCGCCAGCTACGGCGGCCGAGACGGCTACCTGCGCGGCGCCGCCGCCACCCTCGATGCCGCGCTGACCGAGCGGGGCGTCGAGCACGACGTCAAGGAGTACCCCTCCGCCGGGCACGCGTTCCTCAACGAGGTCGACCACTCGCCGTGGTACGCAGCCCCCATGACCCGCCTGGTCATGCGCGTCGGCCCCGAGCCGGAGTCGGCGAAGGACGCGTGGGCGCGGATCGAGGACTTCCTCGGACGGCACCTCACCAGCTGATCGCGCCCTCACGCCACGCTTCGAGCAGGCCGGTGGGGTCGTCGACCGCGCCGCCCCGGTTCCACAGCGCCAGGTAGAGGTCGCGCGCCGACCCGCGCACGGTTCGCGCACCGGCGTGGATGCCGTCGCCGGGCTCCCGCCGACGCGTCATCGGGCTCTCGTCGCGGACGTCGATCTCCCACGCGGGGCCGTCAGTTACGACAACGGTTGCGGCGTAGGGGGATTCGCTGCGCGGCCCCTTGGTTCGCCGCTGCCAGAACCCGATGAGCAGCTCGTCGACCCCGTCGGCGGCAAGGGCGTCGGTGAGCCAGACGTCGTCGCCCCCGAGGGTGCGGCGCTCCAGCGCGGACAGCGCGTCGAGGGCGTGCACCGTGGTCTCGTGGCACTGCCGGCGGGCCCAGAACGCCCGGGCCGGTGGCGCCTCCTTGAGGAAGGTCATCACGGCGAGGTCGTCGGGGGCGGAGCGCAGGGCGTCGACCAGGGGTGCGGCGCCGTCGAGCAGCCAGCCGACCGGGTCGTCGGCAGCCTGCCCCTCCGCCTCGAGGGCGGCGTCGTCGACACCGGCGGGGTCCTCGCCGCGCACCACGGCGGTCGACCACCGGTGCACCATCCCCTGGTGGGCGAGCAGGTCGCGCACGGTCCAGCCCGGGCAGGTCGGGACGGGTGCGTCCGGCCCTGCGGACCGGGCCCACACGGCCATCCGGTCGACGGCGGCATCGACGCCGGCGAGATACTCCTCGACGGTCGGTGTGACGAGTGTCATACCAGCAGTCTGCCCGACGTCCATTCGTGCTCAGCAGGCGAGCCCGGGCTCTCCTGGACGCCGCGTACGCCGGGAACTCTGCGTTCACAACTCGCGATTCCGCTGGTGCCGCCCGTACGTTGGATGTCAAGGCCCGCTGTCGACGTGTGACGGTCGGGCTTCATTGCGTCCGCGCTCAGTCGCGGCCCATGGCAACGGTGCCGAACCCGATGGGAGCCGACACCTCGCTCCCCAGCATGCCCGACAACCGCAGGGGATTGCCCATGTCCTTCGATCCATCCCACGACCTCGCGAGCGGCGATGAACGCCTCGCACTCGAGCGGCGCGCCCGCACCGAGAAGGTCTACTCACCCATCGTCATCCTCCTCACCGCGCTCGCCGCCGTGGGGATCGTCCTGTACTCCTGGTTCCTCCTCGACCCCAGCAACCGGGGTGACCTGCTGCCCTGGTCGATGGTCATCGTCGCCGAGACGGTGCTGATCAGCCAGGCGCTGGTCTCGATGTGGACCATCCTCTCCGGCGCGGCCAGCCCGCGCGACTACGCCTTCCACACGGCCCGCGAGGCCTTGCTCGGCCCGGCGCCCCGAGGTGGTGACGCCTCGAACCGACCGATCCGCATCGACGGCAAGGAGGTGCTCGTCGACGTCTTCATCACCGTCTACGGCGAGCCCGTGGCCACGATCCGTCGCACGGCCACCGCGGCTCGCGCGATGGCCGGTCGCCACCGCACGTGGATCCTCGACGACGGCCGCTCGGACGAGGTGAAGGAGCTCGCCGCCGAGCTGGGGTGCTACTACGTCCGCCGGTTGTCGAACAACGGCGCCAAGGCGGGCAACGTCAACCATGCGCTGTCCATCGCCAAGGGCGAGTACTTCGCCATCCTCGACGCCGACTTCGTGCCCAAGGAGAACTTCCTCCTCGAGACGGTGCCGTTCTTCGTCAGCGATGACGTCGCCTTCGTGCAGACGCCGCAGGCCTACGGCAACCTCCACTCGGTCATCTCTCGCGGAGCGGGCTACATGCAGACCGTGTTCTACCGGTTCATCCAGCCGGGGCGGAACCACTTCAACGCGGCGTTCTGCGTCGGCACCAACGTGGTGTTCCGCCGGGCGGCCGTCGACGACGTCGGAGGCATGTACACGGACTCGAAGTCCGAGGACGTGTGGACCTCGCTGATGCTGCACGAGCGCGGCTGGCGCAGCGTCTACATCCCCGACGTGCTCGCCGTCGGCGATGCCCCCGAGACGATCGAGGGCTTCACCAAGCAGCAGCAGCGTTGGGCGACAGGCGGGTTCGAGATTCTGATGACGCACAACCCGCTCAGCCGCAAGCGGCGGCTCAGCCCCGACCAGCGGATCATGTACACGGTCACGGCGACCCACTACCTCACCGGCATCACCCCGGCGCTGCTGCTGCTCGTGCCGGCCCTGGAGATCTTCTTCGACCTGCGCCCCGTCTCGCTCGGCCTGGGCGTCGGTACCTGGGTGTTGTTCTACCTCGGGTTCTACGGCATGCAGGTGCTGCTGGCCTTCTTCACGCTCGGCTCGTTCCGGTGGGAGGTCCTCATGCTCGCCACCGTGTCGTTCCCGATCTACTTCCGTGCGCTGTTCAACGTGCTCGTCGGCCGCGAGCAGAAGTGGCACGTCACCGGGCGCCGGGGCCGGCCGAGCTCACCGTTCAACTTCATGGTGCCGCAGGTGCTCATGTTCACGTTCCTGCTCCTCACCTCCGGCGTGGCGGTGTGGCGCGACATCGGCCACAGCCAGCTCACCCTGGCCACCGTCTGGAACATCACCAACACGCTGATCCTCGGGGGCTTCGTGTACGCCGGGGTGCGCGAGCACCGGCGCCTGCTGCACCCCCGAGGCGCCGCAGCCCCCTCGAGCCGACAGGCCACGGCCCGTGCCCGTGCCACGGTCAGCGCCCGCACCGCGGTCGCCCGGCCGCCCGCCCCGGCACCCGAGCCGGCGCCCGCCGCTCCCGCCCCGGTGCTGTCGGCCTCGCACGGCTCGCACGCCTCACTCACCTCGAACTCTGGAGTCCACTCATGACCTGGTCCAACCGCTTCCGCCTCTACGGGGGCATCGTCATCGTCATCGCCCTCGTCGCGGCGCTGACCCTGGTGTTCAACCAGCGACGCTCGCAGGTGCTCAGCCTCACCGCCAACGTCGTCGCCGACCAGGTCACCGTCGGTGCCCAGTTCGGTGGCGTGGTCGTCGACCAGAAGGTCTCGGCCGGCGACAGCGTCGACAAGGGAGACAGCCTCTACACCGTCGTGGTTCCGCGGACGGTCGGCAACGCGGGCGAGACGGTCACGGCCGTGGCGCCGGTGCGCAACGCCGCCTACGTCGTCGACCCGAAGAAGTCGACCGTGACCTACCGCGCGCTCACCGATGGCGTGCTCACCGACGTGCGCAGCAACGAAGGCGGCTTCGTGCAGAGCGGCGCGCCGCTCGCCACGATCACCGCCGTGGGGTCGCAGTACGCCGTCGCCGAGTTCCGGCTCTCGCCGCGCGACTACGGGCGCGTGGAGAACGGCGCCCACGTCGACCTCCTCCTGCCCGACAACCGGACCGTGCCCGGTGAGGTGCGCTCGGTCTCGGTCGCCACCGAGGGTGGGGTGGCCCTGACCAAGGTGACCATCACGAGCGACGCCCTGCGCGACCCGGCCAACAGGAAGTTCACCGCGCCGGGCACCCCCCTGTCCGCGACGCTGGCGCTGCGCGACGACGGGCCCCTCGCGGGGCCGACCGACGCGATGTTCGACTTCCTGCGCAAGATCGGTCTGCGTTGATGGCAGGCCTCCTCAACCGGGTGCGCCGCCCCCACGGCGCCGGCCTCGTGGCCGTCATCGTCATCCCCGTGCTCGTGGTGGCGGGCGCGGTGGTCGCCCTGGCCCGCTCCGGGGCTTCGGGCGGGGACACCGCCGCTGCCAAGGGGCTGCCCGTGAGTCGTTCCGACACACCCGTGCTCGACCCCGCCACGGTGAAGAAGGATGCGGCTGCCCTCGTGCAGCGCACCCTGAAGGAGCTGCCGACGCAGCGCCTCGCCGAGGACGTGGTTCCGCCCACCAACCGCTGGTACTCCGGTCTCGTCTTCGGGCCCAAGGCCCAGCCGGTCTTTCCCCTCCCACTCGGTTTCGTGCTGAAGGACAACGGCTTCGCGTTCGGGGTGCCGCGCATCGAGAGCGGCGCCAAGGGCGTCGTGGGGTCCGCCCCGACCGACGTCTCGGTCACCGTCGACGGCGTCAAGTCCGGTGTGGTGACCCGCACCGACGACCTGAGCGTCACGGTCGAGCTGCGCGACGCCTCCGGCGCGGCACTGGCCCGGGTGACGATCGCGCAGGGGACCGCGTCGGTCACCCTCGAGGCCGTGGCGAAGACCCGGCTCGGGATGACGCCGGCGCCCAGCGGTGTCGACCTCGCGGTCTCCGTCGAGAACCGGTCCTACGCGGCAGTCACCGACGGCGCGAGCGTCGACGGCGCGAGCGTGTCGGTGAAGGCGGGTGGCCAGGTCACCTGGTTCGCCGTGCCCGACGGCGGCGACGCGACCACCATGGCAGGTCTCGTCTCCCCGGTGACCTCCGGCCGGGTGGCCCACGGGGTCGACGCCAAGACCGCGACCACCACGCTCACCTGGTCGGGCCCCTCCGGGCCGGCTCGGCTGTTCGTGGCGATGCCGCACCAGGTCGCCGGCCTGCCCGAGGGTGCCACCTGCGACCTGGGCACCTTCCCCTCGGTGCACGGCACGCTGCAGGTGTGCCGCGGCGAGGCGCTGACCTGGTCGGCGCCCGTGCGGCCGGTGACCGCCGACCTCGACCTGTCGGGCCTGGGTGACCAGGAGCGCGAGGAGCTGAGCGCCCAGGTGCGCAAGGACGTCGCCGACCTCCCGCCCTTCCCCGCCGACACCTACTTCGGCGGGAAGACCCTCCAGCGCGCCACGCAGCTCTACCGCCTGGCGACCCAGCTGGGCCTGAAGGACGCGGCCGCGACGGTGCGCGAGGTCGTCGTCACCGAGCTCGACCGGTGGACCGAGCCAGGCGGCTGCGACGCGCGCCCGGCATCCTGCTTCGTCTACGACCCGAAGAACAAGGGGATCGTCGGTCTCACGCCGTCGTTCGGCTCGGACGAGTTCAACGACCACCACTTCCACTACGGCTACTTCCTCTACGCCGCCGGTGTCCTCGCCGCCGACGACCCGGAGCTCGCGGCGAAGTGGCGCCCGGTCATCGACCTGCTCGCCGCCGACATCGCCGGGCAGGGCTCGTCACCGCTGATGCCGGACCGCCGGGTCTTCGACGCGTATGCCGCCCACTCGTGGGCCAGCGGCACCTCGCCGTTCGCCGACGGCAACAACCAGGAGAGCACCAGCGAGGCGGTCAACGCCTGGGTGGGGCTCACCCTGTGGGCCGACGCCACGAAGAACGAGCCCCTGCGGGCGCAGGCCACCTGGATGCTGGCGGGCGAGCAGGACTCCGCCGTGCGCTACGGGCTGCGGCCCGACCTCGGCGACCCGGCACTGGCGAACTTCGACCACGAGGTCGTCTCGCTCACCTGGGGCGCCAAGCGCGACTACGCGACGTGGTTCTCGCCGGAGCCGGCGGCCATGCTCGGCATCCTGCTGCTGCCACCCACGCCCAGCTCACCGGCCTACCTCGCCGGCGACCCGGACCGCATCCGGGCGGCGGTGAAGGAGGCCACCGCGGCCAAGGGCTACGACCAGCAGTTCGGTGACTACCTGCTGATGTATGCCGGGCTCGCGGGGGGCGAGGATGCTGCGGCCTCGCTCGCCAAGGCCCGTGACCTGCCGGAGAAGTGGGTCGACGACGGCAACAGCCGGTCCTACCTGCTCGCCTGGCTGATGGCGCTCGAGCGCTAGGACCGACGTGGTGCCGGCCCCGGGGGACGACCCGGGGCCGGCGGTGCTGCAGTGGCGGGCTCATCATGCGGCCCGCATCACCGGTGTCTCGCAGCGCTGCCGAGAGCGCCGGCTCGGCGCCCTGACCCGGCATCCACCGACCGTCACGCCGCTCGGGAACACTGCACCGCGGCTCGCGGACCCGTCAGTAACTCAATACGTTGGGTCACGCCATGGTGGCGGGGGTCGGGGAGGAACAACCATGTCGTTGTCACTGAGCGACCAGCTCAAGCGGCGCAAGCCGATCGTCTTCCGGCAGCACCACCACGAGGGTGAGGAGCTGGCGCGGAACCTCACGACGTTCCAGCTGATGATGTTCGGTGTCGGAGCCACCGTCGGCACCGGCATCTTCTTCGTGCTCAGTGAGTCGGTGCCGGAGGCCGGGCCGGCAGTCATCGTCAGCTTCCTCATCGCCGGGCTCGCGGCCGGGCTGTCGGCGCTGTGCTATGCCGAGCTGGCCAGCGCGATCCCGGTGAGCGGATCGACGTACTCGTACGCCTACCACTCGCTGGGCGAGCTCGTCGCGGTGGTCATCGCGGGGTGCGTGCTGCTCGAGTACGGGGTGGCGACGGCGGCGGTCGCGGTCGGGTGGAGCGGCTACTTCAACGAGCTGCTCGACTCCACCCTCGGCTTCCAGATCCCGGAGGCGCTGTCGGCGTCGTTCGTCCCGGGCTCCGACGGTGAGGCGACGGGTGGCCTGATCAACCTGCCCGCGGTCGTGCTCGTGTTCCTCTGCATGTTCCTCCTCCTGCGGGGAGCCACCGAGTCGGCCCGCGTCAACGCGGCGATGGTGCTCATCAAGCTCGGCGTCCTGATGCTCTTCGTCGTCATCGGACTGAGCGCGTGGAACGGTGCGCACTTCGACAGCTTCTTCGGGGCCGGGATCGGCGGGATCACGGCCGCTGCGGGCACGATCTTCTTCTCCTTCATCGGCCTGGATGCCGTGGCCACCGCGGGCGAGGAGGTCAAGGACCCCCAACGGTCCCTGCCGCGGGCGATCATCGGCGCGCTCATCATCGTCACGACGGTGTACGTCCTCGTCGCCGTGGCGGGCATCGCCGCCAAGGAAGCCGCCTGGTTCAGCACCGAGGAGGCGGAGAGCGCGGGGCTGTCCCAGATCCTCAACGACGTCACCGGTTCGACGATCTGGGGCACCGTGCTGGCTGCCGGCGCCGTGATCTCGATCTTCTCCGTCACGCTCGTCACGCTGTACGGCCAGACCCGCATCCTGTTCGCGATCGGCCGTGACGGGCTGATCTCGAGGCGCTTCACCAAGGTCAACGCGAAGACCCTCACACCGACGTTCAACACCGTCGTCGTGGCGGTCGTCGTCGCGCTGGTCGCCGGCCTGGTGCCCTCGGACTACCTGTGGGACACGGTCTCCATCGGGACCCTCTTCGCGTTCTCGGTCGTCGCCATCGGTGTCCTGGTCCTGCGCCGCACCCACGCGCACCTCGAGCGGCCGTTCCGCATCCCCGGCTACCCGGTCACCCCCGTGCTCACCGTCCTCGCCTGCGTGTGGATCCTCGTCAAGCTGCCGGCCATCACCTGGTCGATCTTCGCGACCTGGCTGGTCATCGTGGTCGGGTTCTACGCGGTCTACGGACGCCGCCACGCCACGCTCAACACCTACACCGACGAAGAGGAGATCGCCGAACCGCGAGGGGACGAGGGCACGTGACCATCCTGCTCGGTTTCAGCCCGCACCAGGACGACACCGGAGCCCTCGAGCTCGCCTGCCAGCTCGCCCGCTCCGACCACGACTCGGTGCATGCGGTCACCGTGGTGCCCCAGGTCTGGCCCACCCCCGTCGCCGGGGACACCGACCGCGACTTCCGCCGCTGGGCTCAGGAGGAGGGCGAGCACTGCGCCGCCTCGGCGCGCGAGCTGCTCCTGGAGCATGCCGACGTGCCGAGCGAGGCGTCGTGGGTCTCGGGCCGCTCGGTGCCCCAGACGCTGCTCGACCGGGCGGCCGAGCTCGAGGCCTCGCTCATCGTCGTGGGCTCCGGCGACGACGGGCCGCACGGGCGAATCTCGCTCACGTCCAAGACCGACCGGCTCCTGCACTCCTCCGACGTGCCGGTCGCCGTGGCTCCCCGGGGGTACTGGGCCGGACCGGTAGCCCGCATCGAACGGGCGACCCTGGGGTTTCGCGGCGACGACGCCACGTGGTCCCTGCTGGACCGGGTTGCCGGCATCTGCGGCCGCATCGATGCCTCGCTGCGCGTGGTGACCTTCGCGGTCAGGAGTCGCACGATGCGGCCCAGCCTGGTCAGCGGCTCGGAGGAGATGGTCCACACGCAGTGGGTGGCTCAGGCCACGGTCGAGCAGGCGGACGCCGTCGAGCACCTGCGATCGCAGGGCTTCTCCGACGACCGCGTGTCGACCGTCGTCGCGGTCGGGACCTCCTGGGGTGGGGCGATGGACCGGCTCGAGTGGAACCGCGGCGACGTGCTCGTCGTCGGGTCGTCCTCGTCCTCGAACCTGGCCTCGAAGGTCTTCCTCGGCTCGAGCGCGGCGAAGATCGTGCGCAGCTCTCCTGTTCCCGCCATCGTCGTCCCCTGAGCCGGCTCGCGGGCCCGTCCCCGGTGCGCGAGCAGGGCGTCGGTGTCAGGCGAACTGCCAGGAGCGCTTGCTCAGCCCGAACCAGAAGCCCTCGATGACGCTCGTCGCGTCGACCCCACCGGCCGAGGCAGCGCCGAGCGCCACGTAGAGCGGCGCCCAGTGCTCGGTGCGGGGGTGCGCCTCGCGGGCGGCCGGTGCCTTGGCGAGGAAGTCGAGCACCGAGTCGACGTCGCCCCGGCCGACGGTCTCGGCCGCCCAGTGGTCGAACTCGGCCGACGGGGTGGGGGGCGCGGCATCCGAGGGAGCGCTCGGGTCGAACCAGCCCAGGTTGTGCGTGGTGAACCCCGACCCGAGGATCAGCACGTTCTCGTCGCGCAGCGGCGCGAGGCGCTCGCCGAGCGCGAACAGCCGGTGCGGGTCGAGGGTGGGCATCGAGAGCTGCACCACGGGCACGTCGGCCTCGGGGAACATCTCTTTCAGCGGCACGTAGGCACCGTGGTCGAGGCCTCGGGAAGGGTCCTGGTGCAGGGTCTCGCCGGCGCCGGACAGCAGCCCCGCCACCGAGCGGGCGAGCTCGGGGGCGCCGGGCGCGTCGTAGGTGACCTCGTAGTAGCGCTGCGGGAAGCCCCAGAAGTCGTAGAGCAGGGGCACGTCACCGGTGGTGGCCGAGACCGCCATGGGGGCGAGCTCCCAGTGCGCCGACACCACGAGGATGGCGCTCGGGCGCGGCAGGTCCTCGGACCACGCGGCGAGCTCGGCCGTCCAGGTGGCGTCGTCGGCGAGCGGCGGCGCTCCGTGGCTGAGGTAGACGACGGGCTGGCGGGACTCGGTGCTCGGCGTTGCGGTGGTCATCCTGCTCACTCCTGCATTAGTTGTCGGTTCAACTATATCACCCGGTGTGGTGCTGCAGGGGGCGCGCCAGGCCACGCGGGGTGCATCACCGCGGGGCGGGTTGCTGGGTGTGGTGCTGCAGGGGGCGCGCCAGGCCGCGCGGGGTGCATCACCGCGGGGCGGGTTGCTGGGTGCGGTGCTGCAGGGGGCGCGCCAGGCCGCGCGGGGTGCATCACCGCAGCCGCCACTCGGTCCCCCCGGCCACGACTCGAGCTGCCATCCGGCTCGACCACCTGGCTGCGCGCAACCCTCGACGGTGGGGCGGTGGCGTGGTTGCCTGAACCCGTGCCTCCGACACCTCCCGACAGCACCCCGCCCGAGCCGACCTTCCTCGGCATCCACACCGGGTCGTTCTCCACACCGGCCGCCGGCAACCCCACCGTCGTCATGGTCGAGGCGGCCTACCGACACCACGGCATCGACGCCCGCTACCTCAACTGCGAGGTCGCGCCCGGCGGGCTCGCGGATGCCGTGGCCGGCGCCCGCGCGATGGGCTGGGCGGGGTTCAACTGCTCGCTGCCCCACAAGGTGGCCGTCATCGACCACCTCGACGCCCTGGCGCCCTCCGCCGAGGTGATCGGCGCGGTCAACACCGTCGTGGCCACCGACGGGGAGCTGGTCGGCCACAACACCGACGGGCAGGGCTTCGTCGAGTCGCTGGGCACCGTGGTCGACCCGGCCGGCATCCACCTGGTGGTGCTCGGCGCCGGGGGCGCGGCCCGCGCGGTGGCGGTGGAGACCGCGCTCGCCGGCGCGGCATCCGTCGTCATCGTCAACCGCAACGAGCGCCGCGGCGCCGAGCTGGCCCGGGTCGTCACCGACGGCACCGGGGTGACGGCCACGTTCGTCCCCTGGACCAGCACGTATGCCGTGCCCGACGGCGCCGACGTCGTCGTCAACGCCACCTCGGTCGGCTTCGGCGACGCCGAGGCCCTCGTCGACCTCGACCTGGACAGCCTGCGCGCCGGCCTGGTGGTCGCCGACGTGGTCGTCTCGCCGCCGCACACCGCCCTGCTGCGGGCGGCGTCGGTGCGCGGCGCACGCACCCTCGACGGGCTGGGCATGCTGGTCGGCCAGGGCGCCCTGGCCGTGCGGCACTGGACCGGCGTGGAGCCCGACCGGGAGGTCATGCGGGACGCCGCGGCCCGGGCGCTGGGGCTGTAGCGACACGGCATCCACGACCCGGTTTGCACGAAAGCACGACCCGGGCGCTACCGTCATGCGCGTCACCACGTCGACGCAGCGACGAATCCGCTGCACGTGGGAGACGGAAACGGACACGGTGAAGCAACATGGCCTCAGGACGCAAGCTCGTCATCGTCGAGTCGCCCGCCAAGGCGCGCACGATCGCCGGCTACCTCGGCAGCGACTGGGACGTCGAGGCGTCGGTCGGGCACATCCGCGACATCCCGACCCCGAGCGAGATGCCCGCCGACATCAAGAAGGGCCCGTTCGGCAAGTTCGGGGTCAACATCGAGGACGACTTCGAGCCCTACTACGTCGTCGACGCGGACAAGAAGAAGAAGGTCCGCGAGCTCAAGGCGCTGCTGAAGAACGCCGACGAGCTCTACCTGGCCACTGATGAGGACCGCGAGGGCGAGGCGATCGCCTGGCACCTGCTCGAGACCCTCCAGCCCACCGTGCCGGTCAAGCGGATGGTGTTCCACGAGATCACCAAGGAGGCCATCCAGCGGGCCGCCTCCACCACCCGCGACCTCGACACCCGCCTGGTCGACGCCCAGGAGACCCGCCGCATCCTCGACCGGCTCTACGGCTACGAGGTCAGCCCGGTGCTGTGGCGCAAGGTCAAGGCGGGGCTGTCCGCCGGCCGCGTGCAGTCGGTCGCGACCCGCCTGGTCGTCGAGCGCGAGCGGGAGCGGATGGCGTTCCGCGCCGCCTCCTACTGGGACGTCGAGGGCGACTTCACCCCGGATGCCGAGGCGAACCTGTTCACCGCCAAGCTCACCGGCGTCGACGGCTCGAAGGTGGCCACCGGCCGCGACTTCGCCGACGACGGCACCCTGACCAACGCCAAGGCGACCCCGCTCGACGAGGCCGCCGCGACCGGCATCGCCACCGCGCTGCGCGCCGCCGACGTGACCGTCACAGACGTCTCCGAGAAGCCGTACACGCGCCGGCCGAGCGCGCCGTTCACGACGAGCACCCTGCAGCAGGAGGCCTCGCGCAAGCTGCGGCTCAACAGCCGCAACGCGATGCGGGTCGCCCAGCGGCTCTACGAGAACGGCTACATCACCTACATGCGGACCGACAGCACGTCGCTGTCGGAGTCGGCGCTGACCGCCGCCCGCACCCAGGCGCGCGAGATGTACGGCGCCGAGTACGTGCCCGACGCGCCGCGGCACTACGAGAAGAAGGTCAAGAACGCCCAGGAGGCGCACGAGGCGATCCGCCCCGCCGGTGACCGGTTCCGCACTCCCGCACAGGTTTCCGGTGAGCTGCGCGGTGAGGACTTCGCGCTCTACGACCTCATCTGGAAGCGCACCATCTCCTCGCAGATGGCCGACGCCCGCGGCTCCACGGCATCCGTGCGCCTCGGTGCGACCCTCGGCGAGGGCGCGCCGGCCACCACCGTCGAGCTGTCGGCGAGCGGCACGGTCATCACCTTCCGCGGGTTCCTCGCGGCCTACGAGGAGGGGCGTGACGAGCGACAGGCCGCGCGCCGCAAGGACGAGGCGGAGGAGGAGCGCCGCCTGCCGCGGCTCGGGGTCGGCACCGCGCTGCGCACCCTGCGCACCGAGGCCAACGGCCACGAGACGTCACCGCCGCCGCGCTACACCGAGGCCACCCTGGTCAAGGCGATGGAGGAGCGCGGCATCGGCCGGCCCTCCACCTACGCCTCGACGATCGGCACCATCCAGGACCGTGGCTACGTGTCGAACCGTGGCTCCGCGCTCATCCCGAGCTGGCTCGCGTTCGCCGTGACCCGGCTGATGGAGGAGCACTTCTCCCGCCTGGTCGACTACGACTTCACCGCCTCGATGGAGGAGGACCTCGACGCCATCGCCCGCGGCGACCAGGGGCGCGCGGCCTGGCTGCACCGCTTCTACTTCGGCGACGAGGCGAGCTCGGCCGAGGGGCTGCGCGACCTCGTCGAGGACCTCGGCGACATCGACGCCCGGGCGATCTCGACGATCGACATCGGCGAGGGCATCGTCGTGCGGGTCGGCCGCTACGGCCCCTACGTCGAGGAGGTCGTGCCGGCCGGCATCGACCCGAAGACCGGCGAGGTGACGGATGCCGCCGCGCTCGGTGACGACGGCGCCCCCGTTGCGCCTCGGCGCGCGACGATCAACGACGACGTGGCCCCCGACGAGCTGACCCCGGCGATGGCCCGCGAGCTGCTCGACACGGCCGCCGACGACGGGCGGGTGCTCGGGCAGGACCCGGCCACCGGCCACGACATCCTGGCCAAGGCCGGGCGCTACGGCCCCTACGTCACCGAGGTGCTGCCCGAGACCGACGAGGCGCCGGCCAAGGGGCGCGGCAAGGCGGTCAAGGCTCGGCCGCGCACGGCATCCCTGTTCAAGGACATGGACCTCGCCACCATCGACCTCGACACCGCGCTGAAGCTGCTCTCGCTGCCGCGGGTGGTCGGCGTCGCCGAGGACGGCGAGGAGATCACCGCGCAGAACGGCCGCTACGGGCCCTACCTGAAGAAGGGCACCGACTCGCGCTCGATCGAGACCGAGCAGCAGCTGTTCGACATCACCCTCGAGCAGGCCCTGGCGATCTACGCGCAGCCCAAGCAGCGTGGCCGGGCGGCCGCCAAGCCGCCCCTGGCCGAGCTGGGCACCGACCCCGTGTCGGGCAAGCCCGTGGTGGTCAAGGACGGCCGGTTCGGGCCCTACGTCACCGACGGCGAGACCAACGCGACGCTGCGCAAGGACGACGACCCGGAGAAGATCACGCCGGAGCGCGGCTACGAGCTGCTCGCCGACAAGCGGGCGCGCGGGCCGGTGAAGAAGACCGCCCGCAAGACCGCGAAGAAGACGACCACGCGCAAGACCGCCGCGAAGAAGACCACCGCGAAGAAGGCGGCCTCCCGCACGACCAAGAAGGCCTGACCCGGCCGGTGGGCAGCACCGTTGCGAGTTCTCGCAACGGTGTGGTCGGCGTCAGTCAGCGCTGTTACCTTTGCGCCACTCGGCGGCTGGCCGGGCGAGGATTCCCGGTCAGGTGACGCCGGGGCACATGGAGGTACGGATGTCCACGCGGTTCGTCGGCACACTCGTCGCGGGAGCCGCTGCCGCGGTCGTCGCCCTCACGGGGATGCCGGCGGCATCGGCCGCGGTCGACACCACACCTCCGGTGCTGCACTCGGTGGCGTTGTCGCCCGCGGCGCTGACGCCCGGGGGCAGCCTCACGGCCACGCTGGACGCCACCGATGACGTCGCGATCACCTCGGTCAGGGTGAATGTCGTCGAGGTGTCGTCCGGGCGCTACTACGACGTCGAGTCGAGCGGGGCGGGCAGCAAGTCGGTCTTCTCGAGGCCGGTGGCGGCCGACTGGGCCAACGGCACCTACCGCATCCGCTTTGTCATTCTCTGGGACGCTGCGGGCAACTACGCGTACTACCGTCCCAACGGCGTGTACGACGCGTCACCTACCCCCTCGGGGCGCGTGCACGACGTCGACCTGAGCAGCCAGCAGGTGAAGGTGACGGGGGCCACCGACCTCAGTCCCCCGGCGCTCTCCTCGTTCGCCATGACCGCCGCGGCCGGCCGGGCTGGGGAACCGTCGACGTTCGCCTTCGCGGTGGCCGACGCCGAGGCCGGGGTCGCCAGCATCAGCACCATGTGGACCAGCATCGACTCCGGGCTGCGCGTGTCGGGCGGCTCCCTCGCCTCGCCACCCGGTGCCGGATCGATGACGGCGCGGCTGCCGCAGGCGGGGCGCTGGTCGCTCGAATCCGTCGCGGTCACCGACACCCGTGGGAACGAGGCGACGTACGGCGCCGACGGCACCATCGGCCTGATGGGGATCGCGGGCAAGCACGCGCTCGACCTCGCAGCCATCAAGCTCACGCTCGCGCCCGGCACCCAGAACGTCGCCGTCGTGCCGCGGCCGGGCCGCCTGACGCTGGTGCGCTACGGCGATGCCACCGACAGCAAGGTGCTCTCGGGCTACCGCGTCACCGTGCAGCCGGCCGGCGTCGTGCGCGAGGTGAGTGTGGCGGCCCTGTCCGCCGGGCCCCTGGAGCTGACCGGGCTGCCCAACGGTGTCACCCAGACCGTGACGTTCACCGCGCACGGCACCTGGGGCGACAGCCCGGTCGTGACGAAGTCCGCCCGTCCGGTGCTCTCGGGGAACGTGACCGGCATCGCCGACGTCACCGGCGACGGCCGGGTCGACGTGGTGGCCCAGCGCCAGTACGGCGTCGGCCTGGACGCGGCGGTCCTGTCCTACCCGGGCACGGGCGCCGGGCGCCTGCGCGCGGCCACCACCTTCCTCCCGAGCAACCAGGGCGGCTGCGAACGGCTTGCTGCGGGCGACGCCGCCTACATCGTCGGTGACGGCCAGCCGCTCTGCCAGCACGACGACCTCATGGCGCTGAACCGGGGCGGCGGCGGGACGATGCTGGGGTCACGGGGCTGGTCGGCCATGCGCTGGGTCGATGGCGGCTACTCGCTCAACGCCGACAGCTACCCCGACGTCATCGCGATGAACGCGGCCGGTGACCTGATGCTCTACCCCCAGACCTCCCGCGGCTCCCTTGCCGCTGCCACCCGGATCGGCACCGGATGGGGGTCGATGATCTCGGTCGTCTCCGCGGGTGACCTGACCGGTGACCGGCGCAACGACATCGCCGCGGTCGACGCCTCCGGCCGGCTCTGGGTCTACCCGGGCAACGGCGCGGGTGGCGTGACGGCCCGCCGGCAGATCGGCTCGGGATGGCAGTCGATGGGCGCTCTGCTCCCGCTTCGCGACCTGTCCGGTGACGGCAAGGCCGACCTCGGCGGCATCACGACGGGCGGCGAGCTGCGGCTGTACCGCGGCACCGGCACCGGTGGGGTCGGCGCGGGCGTCACCATCGGCACCGGCTGGCAGGGCTTCCTGTGACCGGCCGCCTGCCGACGACGAGAGGCTGACCGGGTAGGTTCTGGGAAGCGTCCGCCCCGGCAGGAGACCCCGTGATGTCCCGCTTCCTGTTCGCCACGGTCCCCGTACCCGCGCACTCCCGCAACCCCCTGCCGATCGCCGCGCGGCTGGTCGGCAGGGGCCACGAGGTGGTGTGGTTCGCGAGCCGTCGCTTCCACCAGGGCATCGCGGCCGTGGGTGCCACGCCGGTGGCCTTCGGGGCCACGCATGACTACGACGGTGAGCGGATGCTCGAGGAGTTTCCCGAGCTCGCCCGGCTGCGCGGCCCACGGGCCATCGGCTGGGCCTACGCCGAGCTGTTCGTCGGCGAGGGGGCGCACCGGGCCGCCGACCTCGAGCCCGTGCTCGGGCAGCAGCGGGTCGACGCCGTGCTGAGCGACGGGCTGAGCTACGGCGTGGGGCTGCTCGCCGAGTCGCGCGGCATCCCGGCCGCCACGTTCGGCGACGGGCCCCTCGCCCGCGCCCACGGCACGACACCAGCCTTCGGACCCGGGCTGCTGCCGATGCGCGGGCCGGTGTCCCGGCTGCGCAACCACGCCGTGCGCGAGGCGTCGCGGCGGTGGATCTTCGCGCGGGCGCAGGAGCGGCACGACCGGCTGCGGGCCTCGCTGGGGCTCGCTCCCGACGGCCGCGACGTGCTCGAGTCCGCGGTCTCGCCGATGCTGCACCTGCAGGCGTGCACACCGTCGTTCGAGTACCCGGTGGCCGACCTGCCGGACACGGTGCACTGGGTCGGGGCCCTGCGGCCGGACCCGCCGGCCGCGTGGGCGCCGCCGCCGTGGTGGGACGAGGTACGCACCTCGACCCGGCCCATCGTGCACGTGACCCAGGGCAGCATCCGGCCGGACATGGGTGAGCTCGTGGTGCCGACCCTGCGCGCACTGGAGCACGACGACGTGCTCGTGGTCGTCACCACCGGCGGGGTGCCGCGCGCCGAGCTGGAGTCGAGGTTCGGCGGGGCGCTGCCGGCCAACGTGCGGGTGAGCCCCTTCATCCCCTACGACCTGCTGCTGCCGCACGTCGACCTCTGCGTGACCAACGGCGGCTACACGGGCGTGACCACGGCCCTGCACCACGGGGTGCCGCTCGTGCAGGCCGGGTCGACCGAAGAGAAGGCCGAGATCGGGGCCCGGGTGCGCTGGAGCGGTGCAGGGGTGCGGATCCGGTCGACGTCGCCCAGCCGGCTGCGCGTTCGCCGGGCGGTGCGCAGCGCCCTGCACGACCCGCGGTACCGCGTCGCGGCCGGGCGGATCGGCGCCGAGCTGCGGCGCCAC
Source organism: uncultured Actinomycetota bacterium (assembly GCA_963800505.1). GTDB lineage: Bacteria > Actinomycetota > Actinomycetes > Actinomycetales > Dermatophilaceae > Fodinibacter. The sequence goes on along the minus strand of CAWDBL010000017.1, from coordinate 116,064 downwards.
GACGCCGCCGAGGAGGGCGCCGACCTGCTCGAGCGGCTGGCCGCGACCGGCGCGCCGGTGACCGAGCCCGTCGTGCCGGCGCACACCCGCTGAGAGACCGGCACGTTCTCCTTGCCCGCGTGGTTACCCACGCGTAGGTTCGGGGGACCGTCCGGGCCATGGGGGCCCGGCAACCTCCCGGGAGCCCGCATGGCACTGCACCCCGAGCTGCTCGAGACGATGTCGTCGGCCGAGTTCGTCGCCCTGATCAGGAGCACGTCCGACGCCGAGATCCGCGACGACTTCGCCGGCGAGCACCGCGGCCCGTTGCTCGACGCCATCTTCGCGCGCTTCCCGCACCAGTTCCGCCCCGACAAGGCCGGCGACCGCACGGCGCGCATCGACTTCCGGGTGACCGGCGGTCCGGGTGACACCAGCGACACCTACGGCGTGCTCGTCGACCAGGGCATCTGCACCGTCGAGAAGGGCGCCGGCGAGGCTCCCGACCTGTCGCTGATGCTCGGCCCGGCCGAGTTCCTCAAGCTGATCACCGGCACCGGCAACCCGGCGATGATGTTCATGATGGGCAAGGTCAAGGCACGCGGCGACCTGGGCCTGGCCAGCGGTCTCGCGAACTGGTTCGAGGCACCCAAGTCCTGACCCGGCATCCGGCTTGACCCTCACGCGACGTGAGGCGGCACGGTGGTGACATGACCGCGACGAGCCAGCACACTGCACAGGTGGAGCTCACCGTCGGCCAGGTGGCCGAGTCCTTCGGCGTCACGGTGCGCACGCTGCACCACTACGACGCCGAGGGTCTCGTCGTGCCGAGCGCGCGCACCCCCGCGGGGTACCGCCTCTACACGGATGCCGACCTGGCCCGGCTCGCCACCGTCGTCACCTACCGCCGGCTCGGCCTGCCCCTTCCCGAGGTGCGGGCCCTGCTCGACGGCGAGGGGACGGCGGAGGAGCACCTGCGCCGCCAGCGCGACGCGGTCACGACCAGGCTGGGAGAGCTCGAGCAGCTCGTCACGGCCATCGACCGAGCACTGGAGAGAGAGATGGAACAACGACCCGCCACCACCGACGAGCTCAAGGAGCTGTTCGGGGAGGGCTACAGCGAGGAGTACCAGGCCGAGGCGCAGGAGCGCTGGGGCGAGACCGACGCGTGGAAGCAGTCGGCCCGGCGCACGAAGAACTACACCAAGGCCGACTTCGAGCAGATCAAGGCCGAGATGGATGCCGTGAACGCCGCCTTCGTGGCCGCGTTGCAGTCGGGTGCCCCGGCGACCTCGGTCGAGGCCATGGATGCCGCCGAGGCGCACCGCGCGCACATCGAGCGGTGGTTCTACGACCTCGACCACGGCTTCCACCGTGGCCTGGCCGACATGTACGTCGCCGACCCGCGCTTCACGACAACCTACGAGGACCTGGCTCCTGGGCTCGCCTCGTACGTGCACGACGCCATCCACGCCAACGCCGACCGGCACGACGGCGGCGCCTGACCCGGCCCCGCGAACGCCGACCGGCACGACGGCGGCGCCAGACCCGGCATCCTCGCTGGCTGAGGGTCCCCAACCCTCCCGACTGATTGCGGATCCCCCACCCTGAGCCGTCGCGCTCGGGGTGGAAGATCCGCAAGAAGTCGCGTGAGGGGCGGGGGGTCGGTTTCGGCGGGGCGGGGTCGGAGGTGGGGGAGGGGGTGCGTGCGAGGCGCCGGGGCCCGGGGAGTGCGGGTACTAGGACCAAGGGCCGATAGCGGCTGTCCATCTGCAGGACGCATGGTGTGACTGCTCGCGCCGGTCCCGGTCGGCTCGACGCCAGCGTGTCCGATCCTGCCTCTGACACACTGCACCCCGAAAGGACAACCCATGCGCAAGCTGCTGATCGCCCTCGTGGCCGGAGTCGCCGTGACCGTGCCGGCCGCCATCGGCCTGCTCGGTAACGCCTCCTTCGCCCAGCGGCTGCCCGTGAGCTCGCCCTCGAGCAGCTCCTCGCCGAGTGGCGCCAAGAGCTCGGAGCCCACCCCCAGCCCGACGGAGTCCGAGCCCGGCGACGACCACGGTGGCGACCGCCCGGATGGGGTCTCCGACGACGCACCCGGCGACGACCACGGCGGCGACCGGCCGGCAGGGGTCTCCGACGACGCACCCGGCGACGACCACGGCGGCGACCGTGCCCGCACCGGTGAGGACAACTCCGGCAGCGGCTCGCACAGCTCCGGGTCGGGGAACGGCTCCGACGACACCCTGGCCGTCGACTCGTCGGGCTCCGGTTCCGGCACCTCCGGTAGCGACAGCACCGGCAGCGACAACTCCGGTAGCGACAGCTCCGGCTCGGGCTCCGGCCGCTCCGGGGGGCCCTCAAACGACGATCACGGCGGGGACGACTCGAGTGGCCACGGATCCGACGACTGATCCGGCCACTCCGGAGGAGTCCCCGTCCGCCCCTGCAGCGGCCGGGGACGTCTCCGTGCTCGCCGACGAGCTGCTCGGGCCCAACGGGCCGGCGGTGAGCGAGACCGGCCTCGGGGTCGACGCCTCCGACCCCGAGGCCGGTGCCACCACGCCACGCTGGGTGACGCTGGGCGAGCCGGGGGGCCCGCAGCGCCAGCAGCCGCTCCTCCACCCCCGACGGGTGCTGGCGCTGCTGGCCGCAGGGGTCGTGGGGGCGCTGGTCGTGGTGGGGGTGGTCGGCACGCTCGCCGCCCGGCAGCTGGCCGAGCGCGAGGCGGTCACCGACGCAGCCACGATGGCGGCGGTGCTGGCCAAGGCGGTCGTGCAGCCCTCGCTCAGTGACGGGCTCCTCACGGGTGACCCGGCCGCCATCGCGGCCTTCGACGAGGTGGCCAGGGCCCAGCTGCTGGTCGACCCGATCGTGCGGGTCAAGCTGTGGAGCGAGCAGGGAAAGGTGCTGTACGCCGACGAGGAGCAGCTCATCGGGCGCACCTTCGCGCTGAGCGACGAGCAGCAGCTGGCCTTGCAGGCGCGCAAGACGGTCGCCGACGTGTCCAACCTCGACGAGTTCGAGAACGCCTTCGAGAGCGCCGCGCGAGCGGTCGAGGTCTACCAACCGGTCTGGACCCCCAACGGCCAGGTCGCGCTGTTCGAGTTCTACACCGACTACGACTCCGTGGGCGAACGCACCGGCCAGCTCTGGCGGGGCTTCGCGGGGGTCACCGCGAGCAGCCTGGTGCTCCTCGTGGTCATCGTGGTGCCCTTCGTGTGGGCCCTGGTGCGACGCCTGCGGCGTGCCGAGGAGCAGCGCATCGAGCTGCTCCAGCGGGCCGTCGACGCCAGCGCCGACGAGCGGCGCCGGATCGCCGCCACCCTGCACGACGGGCCGGTCCAGGAGCTGGCGGCCGCGTCCTTCACGGTCGCGGGCGCCTCCGCGACTGCGAGCGGGCACGGCCAGAACGCCCTGTCCCGCGACCTCGACGCGGCCGCAGCCGCGGTGCGCTCCAGCATCAGGTCGCTGCGCACCCTCCTGGTCGACATCTACCCCGCGAGCCTGGCCCGCTCCGGCATCGTCGCCGCCCTGCTCGACCTCGCCCAGACGATCCGGCGCGAGGACCTCCTGGTGCAGGTCGACGCGGCCGACGAGGACGACCTGGCCCTGTCGGCCGACGCCCAACGCCTCGTGCACCGGGTCGCCCAGGAGTGCCTGCGCAACGCCGCGAAGCACGCCGGCCCGGCCACCGTCGTCGTGTCGCTCCACCGTGACGGGCCGACATCGGTCACTCTTGACGTCGTGGACGACGGGGTGGGGTTCGACGTGGCCCAGGTGCTCGAGGCGCCAAGTGGGGGCCACTTCGGCCTGCACCTGCTCGCCGACGCCGCGTCGGTGCCCGGCGCGCTGCTGCAGGTGTCCAGTGCCCCGGGCCGCGGCACGCACTGGCGGCTCCTGCTCGGCGACGAGCTCGGCGCTGCCTCGTGATCCGGGTGCTGCTCGTCGACGACCACCAGCTGGTGCGGGCCGGGGTGACCACGCTGCTCCAGTCCGACCCCCAGATCACGGTCGTCGGCGAGGCCCGCAACGGACGCGAGGCCGTCGAGTCGGTGGAGGGCCTCAGCCCCGACGTCGTGCTGATGGACCTCTCGATGCCCGAGATGGACGGCGTCGAGGCCACCCGTGCCGTGCTGGCCCGCCAGCCGAGCACGAAGGTGCTCGTGCTCACCAGCTTCTCGGACCGGCAACGGGTCAAGGAGGTCCTTGCCGCCGGCGCGATCGGCTACGTGCTCAAGGACTCCGAGCCCGCCGACCTGCTGGCCGCGGTGCACGCCGCCGCCCGCGGGCACGTCCCGATCGACCCGCGGGTCGCTGCCGTCCTGCTGCCCGCCAGCGGCGGTGGTCCGGCCGGCTCCGGTCTCGCCGACGGGCTCTCGCCGCGCGAGACCGAGGTGCTGCGCCTGGTCGCCCAGGGGCTGGCCAACAAGCAGATCGCGCGGGCCCTCGGCATCACCGAGCGCACCGTGAAGGCCCACCTCGGGCGGGTGTTCCGCGAGATCGGGGTGCTCGACCGCACCAGCGCGGCCCTGTGGGCCCGCGACAACCTCACCGGCGCCTGACCGGCATCGGCACGGCGCCCGACCCGCGCGCGTACGGCATCCGGATGCCGTGGACGCGCGGTGTCGCGGCGCTGGCCTAGGCTCGCCCCCGTGACGGGACGCGACGGGCTGTTCATCGCCTTCGAGGGTGGCGACGGCGCGGGCAAGTCGACGCAGGTGCGGCTGCTCGCGCAGGCGCTGCGCGCCCGCGGCCGCGAGGTGGTCGTCACCCGCCAGCCGGGGGGCACCGACCTCGGCGCCGCCATCCGCGACCTCGTGCTGCACGGCGACCACGTCTCGCCGCGAGCCGAGGCGCTGCTGTTCGCGGCCGACAAGGCGCACCACGTCGACCAGCTGGTGCGGCCCGCGCTCGACGCCGGCGAGGTGGTCATCACCGACCGCTACACCGACTCCTCGGTGGCCTACCAGGGGGCCGGGCGCCACCTCGGGGCGGCCGAGGTGCACGACCTGCAGATGTGGGCGGTCGACGGCCTGGTGCCGGCACTCACCGTGGTCGTCGACGTCACCGCCGCCGAGGGGCGGCGGCGGCGCGGCGACACCCACGACCGCCTCGAGTCCGAGGAGGACGCCTTCCACGACGCCATCCGCCAGCACTTCCTGTCGATGGCGGCCGGCCACCCCGAGCGCTACCTCGTCGTCGACGGCACCGAGCCGCCCGAGCGCCTGCACGACGCCGTGCTCGACCGCCTCGAGGCGATGGGGCTGGTCGACCCGTGAGCGTCTGGACCGACGTCATCGGCCAGGAGAGCGCGGTCGCCACGCTCGAGCACGCCGTGCGCACCCCGGAGGCGATGACCCACGCGTGGCTGTTCACCGGCCCGCCGGGATCGGGCCGGTCGGTGGCGGCCCGGGCCTTCGCCGCGGCGCTGCTGTGCCCCGACGGCGGCTGCGGCGAGTGCCGTGAGTGCCGCACGGCGCTCGGCGGCACCCACGCCGACGTCGACGTCATCGCCACCGAGGGGCTGTCGATCAAGGTCGAGCAGGCCCGCGACCTCGTGGCCCTGGCGGCGCACCGCCCCTCGGTCGGGCGGTTCCGGGTGATCGTCGTCGAGGATGCCGACCGGCTCACCGAGCGCGCCGCCGACGCCCTGCTCAAGGCGCTCGAGGAGCCGGCCCCGCGCACGGTGTGGATGCTGTGCGCCCCCTCGGTCGAGGACGTCATCATCACCATCCGCTCGCGCTCGCGGCACGTGCGGCTGCGCACCCCGCCGGTCGAGTCCGTCGCGGCGCTGCTCACCCGCCGCGACGGCGTCGACCCGTCGATGGCGCTGTACGCCGCCCGCGCCGCCCAGTCGCACGTCGGCCTGGCCGCGCGGCTGGCCCGCGACGAGCACGCCCGCATCCGTCGCCACGACGTCATCACCCTCGCCACCCGCATCGTCAGCGTCGGTGACGCGATCGGCGCGGCCAGCGACCTGGTGACGATCGCGGCCGAGGAGTCGGCGGCCGCCTCGAGCGAGCGCGACGCCGCCGAGAAGGTGCGCCTGATGGAGGTGCTCGGCGCCGATCCCAGCGCGCGCACCCAGCCGCCACACATCCGCTCCCAGCTCAGCTCGCTCGAGAAGGAGCAGAAGGCGCGAGCCACCCGGTTCACCCGCGACGTCATCGACCGGGCGCTGGTCGACCTGCTGTCGGTCTACCGCGACGCGCTGGTCGTGCGCACCGGGGCCGGCTCGGCGCTGGTCAACGAGGACAGCCGCCAGGTGGTGCAGCGGGTCTGCGAGCTGCTCGGGCCCGACGAGCTGCTGCGCGCGATGGACGCCATCGGCACCGCCCGCGAGCGGATCGGGGCCAACGTCAACCCGCTGCTCGCGCTCGAGGCGATGGCCCTCGACCTGCGGCTGCCGCGCTGACCCGTCGATCAATGCCGATTCGTGACCTCTTGCCTGAACGGGCGCCCAGACTGCTCGCTTATCGTGCGCCCATGAAGCGTCTGCGCGTCGCCGCGCTCGTGGGGACCACGGCCGCCGCCCTCGCCCTGGCGGGGTGCTCGACCATCGGCGGCATCGCCGGCTCCGACAGCGCCCCGTCGGTGAGCGTCACCCCGCAGAGCCCACCCCCCGGCTCCGAGGCGCTGTCGCGCTTCTACGGCCAGCGGCTGGAGTGGACCGACTGCGAAGGGGCCCAGTGCGCCACGCTCGAGGTACCCGTCGACTACGCCAACCCGCAGGGCGACACCATCGAGCTGGCCCTGGTCAAGGTGCCGGCGCGCAAGGCGAGCAAGCGGCTCGGGTCGCTGGTCGTCAACCCCGGGGGTCCGGGCGGGTCGGGGGTCGACTACGCACGGGCCGCCGACTTCATCGTGGGCAAGGGCGTGCGCGAGGCCTACGACGTCGTCGGCTTCGACCCCCGGGGCGTCGGTCGCTCCTCACCCATCGACTGCCTCACCGACCGCCAGCTCGATGCCTTCCTCGGCAGCGACCCCACCCCCGACGACCCGGCGGAGGAGCAGGTCTTCGGGCAGACCGCGATGGCCTTCGCCCAGGCGTGCGGCACCAACGCCGGTCCGTTGCTCCCCCACGTGTCGACCGTCGACGCCGCCAAGGACATGGACGTGCTGCGGGCCGCGCTGGGCGAGGAGAAGCTCACCTACCTGGGCAAGTCCTACGGCACCTACCTCGGCACGGTCTACGCCGGGCTGTTCCCGACGAACGTCGGCCGGATGGTGCTCGACGGCGTCGTCGCCCCCGACCTCACCCCGGAGGAGCTCAACCTCGGCCAGGCCAAGGGCTTCGAGCTGGCCACCCGCCAGTGGGCGGCCTACTGCGTCGAGCAGGGCGACTGCCCGCTGGGTGACTCGGTGGATGCCGTGATGAAGGGGTTGCGCACCTTCCTCGCCTCGGTCGACCAGAGCCCGCTGCCCCGCACCGGAGACAACGCGGTGCCCCGACTCACCGAGGGCTGGGCCTCGCTCGGCATCGCCGCGGCGATGTACGACCAGGGCGCCTGGCAGACCCTCGTCGACGCGATGGGCGACGCCGTGGGCGGTGACGGCACCGCCCTGATGCAGCTGGCCGACCAGTACGCCGACCGCAACCCGGGCGGCCAGTACGCCGGCAACATCATGGAGGTCATCTACGCGGTCAACTGCCTCGACAAGTCCGACACCAGCGACCTCACCGAGCGCCGCCGCCTCGCCGAGGAGTCGCTGAAGGTCGCCCCCACCTGGGGCCCGTTCCTGATGTGGAGCTCGCAGCCGTGTGGGGTCTGGCCGGTGAAGTCCACCGGGAGCACCGAGAAGATATCCGCGGAGGGCGCGGCCCCGATCGTGGTCATCGGCACCACCCGCGACCCCGCCACGCCCTACGAGTGGGCGGTGCGGCTGCGCGACCAGCTGGCCGACGCCTCGCTGATCACCTTCGACGGCGACGGGCACACGGCCTACACCCGCTCCAACAAGTGCGTCGACGGTGCCGTCGACGCCTACTACCTCAAGGGCACCGTGCCCAAGGACGGCCTGCGCTGCTGAGCGCTGGCCGGGCGGGGGCGGGATTCGCGGTGGTGCGCTCGCACTCCGTATACTCGTGCGGCGTGCCCGAGCCCGCTCGGCGCCCGCCGCCTTAGCTCAGTCGGCCAGAGCGATTCACTCGTAATGAATAGGTCAAGGGTTCGATTCCCTTAGGCGGCTCCATCAGCGGCACCAGCAGGTCAGGCCCCCACGACTCCGGTCGCGGGGGCCTTCTCCGTTCGGCCGCACGAGGTTGGGAGGATGCCGTCGTGAGCCTCGTGAGCGCACCGCCGCCGGGGGTGCTGGCTGCCTTCGGCGTGGTCGGCCCCGCGGTGCCGTTGCCCGGTGGGCAGGGGCGGTCGTGGCGGGCCGGCGACTGCGTGCTCAAGCCCGACGTCGACCCGGTGTTCCAGGAGTGGCTCGGCACGGACCTCGCGGCCGTCGAGCAGGACGGCTTCCGGCTGCCGGTGGTGCATCGGGCCGCGGACGGGGCCTGGGCCGTCGAGGGCTGGGGCGCCGTCTCGGTGCTGCCCGGCGCCACGGCCTGCGAGGGCGTGGCCGACTGGCGCCGGGTCGTCGCGGCCGCCCGGGCCCTGCACGCCGCCACCGCCTCCCTGGTGCGTCCGGCCTTCCTCGACCAGCGCACCGACCCGTGGGCCGTGGCGGACCGGGCCGCGTGGGACGAGGGCCCTGCTCCGGTCGCCCCGGGCCGGGACGCGCTGGTCGCGCGGTTGTGGGTGGCTCTGGCGGCCTCGGCATCCCTCGGGCCTGCGCAGCTCGTGCACGGCGACCTGACCGACAACGTGCTCATCGCGCCGGGCGAGCCGCCCGGCATCATCGACGTCTCGCCCTACTGGCGACCGGCGTCCTACGCCGAGGGCATCGTGGTCGCCGACGCCCTGTGCTGGCACGGCGCCACGGCACACCTCCCGCGCGAGCTCGGCGTGCCGATCGCCGCGGTCGCGCGCGGCCTGCTCTTCCGACTGCTGACCCGGACCGACGAGCACGTTCCAGGTGACGCCGATCGAGTCCAGGACGAGGTGCGCCGCTACACGACGGTGCTCGACGCCCTCGGACTCTGACCGCAGGGGCCGACGTCAGGCACCGCCGGCTCGCGCTCTCGGGGTGCCGGGCGCGCGGTCAGCCGCGCCTGCGGCACTCCTCGGTAGGAGTGTTGGTGACGCAGGGGTGCCGGGGGCGCGGTCAGCCGCGCCTCCGGCACCCCGTGGGCCGTGAACGCCCGACCTCCGGCAGGTCAGCGACGGAGGGCGCCACCACGAGCGGCAGCCGGAGGTCCAGCGCTGCCAGGCGCGCGGCATCCTGGGCCCGTGGCAGCGCTGGGCGGAGTGGCGGGCCCCGCCCGTGGCGCGCACCACGGTTCTCCGCGGGCGGGCCGGGCTGCTGGGACACTGCGGCCATGTCCTCGAGCACGCCCGACGTCGCTGCCACCTCCGTGATGACCCGGCGCGACTGGGCGGCCCTGCTGACCATCGGTTTCGGTGTGTCCCTGGTCATCATGGACGCGACGATCGTCAACGTCGCACTCCCGGTGGTCATCGAGGACCTGTCGCTGACGGCGACCGAGGCGCAGTGGATGAACGCGGTCTACTCGCTGGTGTTCGCCGCCCTGCTCATCACCGTCGGGCGGATCGGCGACCTCAAGGGCCGCCGGCTGCTCTTCCTGATCGGCATGGTCGTCTTCATGCTCGCCTCGGTGGTCGCGGGCCTGTCGGTCAACGGGCCGATGCTCATCGCAGCGCGCTTCGTGCAGGGGATCGGGGCGGCGATGATCCTGCCGTCCACCCTGTCGAGCCTCAACGCGCTGTTCGTCGGCCGCGCCCGGGTCATCGCCTTCGCGGTGTACGGCTCGGCGATCGGCGGGATGGCCGCGCTCGGCCCGCTGCTCGGTGGCTGGCTCGCGACCGACTACTCGTGGCGGTGGGCGTTCTGGCTCAACATCCCGGTGGGCCTGCTCGTGGTCGTCGGCATCGTCCGGGCGCTGCCCGAGACGCGCGACCCCAAGGCCACGCCGAGCCGCGACCTGCTGGGGGTCGCCCTGACCATGTTCGGGATGGGGGCGATCGTCTTCGGCCTGATCGAGGCGGAGACCTACGGGTGGTGGCGCACCGACAGTGGCGCCCTGTCGCCGGTGCCGTTCGTGATCGCCGCCGGCGTGCTGTCGATGGTGGGCTTCGTGCTGCACGAGCGCCGCCGGGCCCGGGCCGGGACGCCGGTGCTCGTCGACCTGACCCTGTTCGCCATCCCCACCTTCAGCGCGGGCGCGGCGGCGGCGCTCATCGTCGCCTTCGGCGAGTTCGGCCTGCTCTTCACCCTGCCGCTGCTGCTGCAGGGCACGCTGGGCTACACCGCCCTGCAGACCGGCTGGGTCATCGTCGCCCTCGCCCTGGGCACCTTCCTCATCTCCGGAGCGCTGCCCCAGATCTCGAAGTTCATGCCGCAGCGCACCGTGGTGCAGATCGGGCTGGCCCTCGAGGCGGCCGCGGTGGGCGCGCTCGCCCTCATCATCTCGATGGATGTCGCAGCGTGGGAGCTGTGCGCCTGCCTGTTCGTCTACGGCCTCGGCGTGGGCATGGCCACCGCCCAGCTGACCTCGCTGCTGCTGCACGACGTGCCGGTCGACGAGAGCGGGCAGGCGTCCGGGCTGCAGTCGACCGTGCGCCAGCTCGGGTCGGCCCTCGGGGTCGCGGTGCTCGGTGGGCTGCTCATCGGCAGCCTCGGCCGCACCACCGAGGCCAACCTCGCGGCGCTCTCGCTGCCGCCGGCGACGATCGACTCGGTCACCAACGCGGTCACCGGCTCCGCGGGCACCGCGATCGCCGGTCTGCAGGCCCAGCCCAACCTCGCCGCCGTGGCCCAGGCCGCGAGCGACGCGATGATCCACGCGAGCCGGCTCACCACCGGCTTCGCCTGCCTCGCCCTCGTCGTCGGGCTGCTCGCGACCTTCCGGCTGCCGCTCACGGCGCTCGTGACCCGGCCCGGCGAGGCCCCCGAGGACGATCCGGCGCAGCCCGCCCCGACCACCGACACACCGGCCGGCGCCGACCCGGCATCCGCCTGAGGCCCTGACCACGCGGCTGGGCCGGTGCTTGCCGTCGAAGGTCGCACCGGTGCCGGGCGCGGCGCCGGGTTACCGTGTCCGCATGGTGCAGCCCGTGGTGGAGGTCATCGGTGTCTACGACGCCGACGGCGGGGTCGTCGGTGAGGTCAGCTACGTCGTCGGCCACCTGCTCGGGCGCACCAGCTGCTCGCTGTGCGACATCACCCACAGCTCGGTGCGCCGCCGGCCCGAGTGGGACGCGATGATCGCGCGGCTGCCCGTGCCGATACGCCTCGTGCACCGCAACGAGGCGAGCGAGGATGACCGCCACGCCTGGTCGGTATCCGGCCTGCCGGCGGTGGTCGGGGTGCGCGGCGACGGTTCTCGCACCGTGCTGCTCGGCCCCACGGGCCTGGCGGCCCTCGGCGGGTCGGTGCCCGCCTTCGAGCAGGCCCTGCTCGACGCCATGTCGGTCGGCGGAGTCCGCCCCGGCGACTGACCCGCAGGCAACGGTCGCGCCGTCGTCGGGCGCGCCGGTGGCCGAGCGGGCCGGCCGCGCGCGCCGGTGGCGCGCGATGCCCTCGTCCGAGGAGCTGCGCCGGGTTGATGCCGACCTGACGTCTCCTGGGGAGTAGCCCGGTTCGGCCCGCCGTGGGCGGGTCGCGGCACGTGGGGTCAGCACGCTGAGTCGGCTCGGCCGGGGCTGACCCAGGGCCTGCCGCCCACCCACCGAGGCGTGGCTAGGCTGGGAGCCCACTCTCGACGGAGGCGCGCACCATGGGCGACATCCCCAAAGGCCCGGCCGGGTTCACCCGGTACCTGATGAAGAGCAAGTTCGGCGCCGGCCGCGACTTCGCGGTGCTCGACCCCGACACCGAGGCCCAGCTGTTCTTCGTCGACGGCAAGCTCGGTGTGCGCCCCAAGGCCGAGGTACAGGCCGGCGACGGCAGCGTGATGTACAGCGTGACGGGGCAGCTGCTGGGCATCCCGAAGAAGATGTCGATCACCGACGCCTCGGGCACCGAGGTCGCCTTGCTCAAGGCGAAGGCCTTCTCGGCGATCAAGGACAAGATGACGATGGAGATGGCCGACGGCGAGCCCTGGCAGCTCACCGGCCAGTTCATCGAGAAGAACTACACGGTCACCAGCGGCGGGCGCGACGTCGTGCGCATCACCCAGAAGTGGGTCACCGTGCGCGACAAGTACACCGTCGACGTCGCCGACGGGGCCGACCCGGGCCTGGCCTTTGCGATCGTCTGGGCCGTCGACCGCTGGGTCGAGCGGGACTGACCGTGGCCCGGCATCCGGTGCCCGAGACCCCTGCCCCGGGGCAGGAGTCGGTCTGGGACTACCCCCGCCCGCCGCGGGTCGAGCCGAGCGCCGAGAGCGTCGAGGTGTGGCTCGGCGACGCCCGCATCGCCTCGTCGACCCGGTCGCTGCGGGTGCTCGAGACCAGCCACCCCCCGACCTACTACCTGCCGGCCGACGACTTCGTGCCCGGTGCGCTGCGGCCCAGAGAGGGATCGTCGTGGTGCGAGTTCAAGGGCCAGGCCGCGTACTTCGACGTGCACGGCGGGGATGCCGTCGCGCCGCAGGCCGCGTGGACCTACCCGTCCCCGAGCCCCGGCTTCGAGGCCATCGCCGGGTTCGTGGCGGTGATGCCGGGCGCGATGCAGCGGTGCACGGTCGACGGCGAGGTGGTGCAGCCCCAGGAGGGCGGCTTCTACGGCGGGTGGATCACCTCGCGGGTCGTGGGCCCGTTCAAGGGCATCCCCGGCTCCTGGGGTTGGTGACGGCGACGCCCCGCTGAGTCCGGCCCGACCCGGTCTTTTCACGCCGGGATCACGTGCTCCGGACACCCTTGTCGACAACCGACAGGGAAGAGGAGCACCCCATGACGACCTCGGCGGACCTCGCCTCGGCGGACCTCATCCCGCCGGGCCGCACCCCGCCGGGACCCACCGTGGCGGACCTCGACCGGCGCGTCCGACGCACCAGCACCCCGGCCTCCGGCCCCCGGGTCGCTGTCGAACCAAGGCCCTCAGCCCCGAGCCGGCGGCCCCTCGCCCTGGCTGCGGCCGCGGCATCCGCCCTGGCGCTCACCGTCGCCGCGGTGGTCGGGGGCGCCGCAGCGGCCCCGCTGCTGGCCGACCCCGGCCTGGTCAGCCGCTGGGGGCTGCTCGCGGTGCGCACCGCCTACGACGTCGGCGCGATGGCCACCATCGGGGTGCTCGTCGCCGCGGTGGTGCTGCTGCCTGCGGCCGGGGCGCTGTCGCCGGACGGCGCCCGGCTGGTGCGCGTGGCGGGCCGCTGGTCGGCGGCCTGGGCGACCGCTGGGGCGCTGAGCGTGCCGCTCGTGCTCTCCGACGTGAGCGGGATGCCGGTGTGGCAGGTGCTCTCGCCCGACGTGCTGTCGCTGGCCACCGACCTGCCGCAGACCCGGGCCCTGCTCTCGTCCGCCTGGCTCGCCGCCCTCGTGGCGCTCGGGGCCAGCTGGACCACCACCGTGTTCACCGGCCGTCTCCTCCTCGTGACCGCCATCGGCGCGCTGCTGCCGCTCCTGCTCACCGGGCACACCGGGCACGGTGACCAGTACCTGACGGCCGTGCTGAGCCTGGCCGGCCACGTGACCGCCGCATCGGTCTGGCTCGGGGGCCTGCTCGCGCTCGGGGTGCACCTGAGGTCCGCCGACGTGCTGGCCGTGGTGCTGCCCCGCTACAGCCGCGTCGCGCTGGCGTGCTTCGCCGTGGTCGCCGGGTCGGGCCTGCTGATGGGGTGGGTCGCGTTGAGCGCCCCAGCAGACCTGCTGGGAACCCCTTACGGGCGGCTGCTGCTCGGCAAGACCGCCGCGCTCACGGTGCTCGGCCTCCTCGGCCACGCGCACCGCCGCCGAACCCTTCCCGCCGTCACGGCGCGGCGCCCCCGGGCCTTCCTCGCGCTCGCAGCGGTCGAGCTGGTCGTCATGGCAGCCACGGCCGGGCTGGCCGTCGGGCTGTCGCGCACGGCTCCGCCCGAGGGCGGCGACCACGCCGCCGCCGCGGTCACCTCGAGCGTGTCGGCGGCATCACCCGACCCGCGTCCCGCAGGCTCGCTGCGCCTCTGACGCCGTGAACACCCGGCATTTCACTGTCGCGTCACGCGGGCAGCGGATCGTCGACAGCGAACCGGTGCACAGGGGCGCCGGCTCGGAGACCGTCAGGAGAGTCATGAAAACCACCACCAAGCGCACCATCGTTGCGCTGGCGGGTGTGGTGGCGTTGGCAGCGCCGCTCGCCCTCGTCGCCCACGCCACCGTCGTCCAACCGTCGACCTCTCGAACCGGCAGCCTCACCCAGGTGGGGCCCGTCGCCGCGAACGGGTTCCCGAGCTGGTACCGCGACAGCAACGGCATCCGGCTGGAGGGGTGCTGGCAGACCGGTGACCCGCTGTGCGAGCCCCTCGCCGACGAGATCCCGAACCCGGACGCCCCCACCTCGTACCCGGACAACTTCCCGGGCGAGCACTTCTACCAGATGGCCGACGCCAGCGTGGATGCCGGCGCCGCAGGGACCGTTGACGTCGTCCTGAACCTCGAGGGTGCCTTCGCGGTCGACGAGGTGAAGGCCGGGGACGAGATGGTGTTCGGCCGGGTGCGGATCCGGGCCAAGGACGCCGCGAACGGCACCTACCGGATCACCCACCCGTACGGCATCGACGAGTTCACCGTCAACGACGGCACCGGCATCAACATGACCGAGGACGTCGGCACCGTGCCGGGTGCCTTCGGCGGGGCGCTGCAGAGCCGCATCGGCCCCTACCTCACCTGGGACACCTTCGGCACGGCCGGTCCCGACGCTCCGCCGGCCGGCTACATCGGCGACCCCGGCATCCCCCACAAGGTCAAGGGCAGCCCCTACGGCACCAACCTGGTGCAGGTCGAGCGGCAGGACGCCGCCGGCGCGTGGCAGACCATCGGCACCACCGACCTCTTCACCGTGCAGGGCCGCCTCGCCGTCAATGACGGCGTCGACGTGCAGCAGGCCACCTACCGCACGATGGAGGACGGCACGAAGGTCGTCGAGGTGTTCGCCAGCTCCGAGGCGGGGGAGGCGATCCGGATGGTCGCCCCGGCGCTGGGCTACAAGGGCATCACCCTCCAGGAGGACAACTACACGGTGATGACCGGCGGCAGCAGCCACCAGGAGGGCCGCTACTACGGGCGCTTCGCCGTCAAGGAGGGCGTGGAGGTCACCGGCGGCGCTGACGCCACCACGATCGTCATCCAGAACGCCGGTGACGTGCCGGTGAGCAGCAAGACCGTCAAGCTCTCGGATGTCGTCACGGTCACCGACGCCTCGTACGACGGCACCACCGTGCGGGTCGAGGCGGACTCCAGTGACTCCGGCGCCGCCCTCACCGTCACGGGCTTCGGGGCCCTCACCGACGGCTCCGCGAGCTTCGGCGACGTCGACGCACCGCCGCACGTCATCACCGTCACCTCCGACGAGGGCGGGTCCGCCACCGTGCCGCTGGCCACGTCCGGGCCGTTCACGTCTCCGGACCTCCCGGTGGCTGCCGTCGTGGTGAGCCCGACCCGGCCGATCGCGGGCCAGCCCGTGACCCTCGACGCGAGCGGCTCGCTCGACGCCACGTCGTTCGAGTGGACCGTGGTGAGCACGCCCGCCGCGGCCGACCCGATCGAGGGGCTGAGCGGAGCCACGGCGTCGTTCACGCCCTCACGGCCCGGCCTCTACGAGTTCTCCGTGGTCGCGATCGGGGACACCGGGCGTAGCCAGGCCCAGGCCGTCAGTGTGCAGGTCGTGTCGCCGGCAGCCGCCGTGACGGCTCGTGCCGGTGCAGCGCAGACCGCGCTGCGCGGCACGAACGTCACGCTCGACGGCTCGCTGAGCCTCGGCGCGGCCACCTACCTGTGGGAGCAGGTGCCGAACGTGGAGGGCCAGGTCATCCCGGCCGACCACGTGGTGACGCTCAGCAGTGCGACCGCTGCGAAGCCCACCTTCCGGTTCCCGCTGATGGCACTGCCGACGGCGCCGGGCCCGAATGCGGCGTACTCCGCCGTGGCTGCGACACCGTTGCGCTTCAAGCTCACTGTCACCGGCGTCGACGGCGCGACCACCAGCACCGACGAGACCGTCGTCCGACCCACGGCGGAGGTCCTCACCGTGGGCAACGCCCGCTACCGCACCCGAGGTGAGTGGCGCGTCAGCGGCACCAGCGACCTCAAGGCCGGGCAGAAGGTGGCGATCGTGCTGGGCAGCAGGCTGAACGCGTCCGGCCAGCCCACGCTGACCTCCGCCCGGGGCAAGGTCGTCGGTGTCGCCACGGTCGACGCCGCAGGTGCGTGGTCCTACACGGGCACCGGCCCCGACCCGAGGACCGCCCCGGCGGCCACGACGGTGACCGCGGTGTCCGCCCAGGGCGGCCAGGCCGTCAGCACCATCAACGTCACGAACTGACCCGCAGCGTCCGACGAAAGGGCGAGGACCGGGCCGCACCGCCTGCACGGTGCGGCCCGGTCCTTCGTGCGCCCAGCGGTGGATGCCGTTTCAGGCCGACGTCCGCGCCCCTCCCATCCGCGCCCCCCATCCGGGCCCGGGTCGTCATTTCACGATGTGTTGACTCCCCACGGGGATCGTGGAACCCGTGCCCGGGCCGGCAGGGACCCGGAACTACGCAAGGGACACAGCATCATGAGAATGAGTCGACGCGAGGCCATGATGGCCGGAGGGTTGGGAATCCTGGGAGTGGGCGGGCTGGCGGTCCCGCTGGGCGGGCTGCAGGCGAAGTCGGCCAGCAAGCTGCCGTCACGCAACATGCCGAAGCCGTACGCCGCGGCCTTCGTCCGCCCACCCGTGTTGCCGTACACCGCGATGAGCGACGCCAACGGCCCGTACCGCCTCTACACGGTGACCGAGCAGCGCTCGCTGGCCCGCATCGTCAACGGCCTCGACACCCCGGTCTACGGCTACAACGGCAGCGTCCCGGGCCCCACCATCCGCGTGCCGCAGGGCACCCGGGCCAAGCTGCGGGTGCGCAACCAGCTCCCCGCGCTGCACCCGACGTTCGGGCACCCGTTCAACACCTCCACCCACCTCCACGGCTCGGCGTCGCTCCCGCAGTACGACGGGTACGCCGACGACGTCACGCACCCGGGCGACTACAAGGACTACTGGTACCCGAACTGGCAGGCCGCCCGCACGCTCTGGTACCACGACCACAACGTGCACACCACGGCCCAGAACGCCTACTCGGGGCTGGCCGCGCAGTACCACCTCACCGACGCCGCCGAGCAGGACCTGCTCCCTCAGGGCACCTACGACGTGCCGCTCACCATCACCGATGCCATGTTCGCGGCCGACGGCTCGCTCGCCTACGACGACAACAGCCACTCGGGCCTGTGGGGCGACGTCATCCTCGTCAACGGACGGCCCTGGCCCGTGATGCAGGTCAAGCCACGGATCTACCGGTTCCGCATCCTCAACGCGTCGATCGCCCGCTCGCTGCGGCTGCGGCTGAGCAACAGTGCGCCGCTCGTGCTGGTCGCGACCGACGGCGGGCTGATGCCCAAAGCACAACCGGTCGTCGAGTTCCGACACGGAGGAGCGGAGCGCTACGAGGTGCTCATCGACTTCTCGCGCTACGCGCCGGGCACGACGATCGACCTGAAGAACCTGAGCAACAAGAACAACGTCGACTACGACCACACCGGCAAGGTGATGAGGTTCCAGGTCGTCGACGACTCCGCGCTGCCGCCCGACGGCGCCGGCAGCCGCACCATCAGCACGATGCCGTCGACGCTGGTCCCCAGCGAGCCGATGGGCCTGACCGAGAGCATGTCCACCGGTCGGGTGAGCCTGCGCCTGCAGCGCAGCGACGTGACCAACCGCTTCGAGATCAACGGCCGGTCATGGCACGACGTCGTCGACAGCGGCTACCAGGAGGTCCTCACGGTCGCCCGGCCCGACCAGGTGCAGGTCTGGGAGATCGAGAACAAGAGCGGCGGCTGGTTCCACCCGCTGCACATCCACCTCGTCGACTTCCGGGTCCTCAGCCGCAACGGGCGCCCGGCGTTCGCGTGGGAGCAGGGCCCCAAGGACGTCGTCTACGTCGGGGAGGGCGAGAAGGTGCGGCTCGCCATGCGGTTCACGCTGCAGAAGGGCGGGGGCAACACGGTGAACGCCGGAGGCCGTTACATGGTCCACTGCCACAACCTGCCGCACGAGGACCACGACATGATGCTGCAGTTCGCGGTGGGTGAGATCGACGTCAACGACCCGATCAGCTCGGCGCCGTGCAAGCCGGACACCGGTGAGTACGACGACGGGTGGTACGACCCCTCGGCCAGCGGTGCCTGATGCCACGTGCCGAAGCGGGCCGGTCCCGGGTGCGAGTCGCGGCTGCGGTCGCGGCCGTCCTCGGGGCCGTCCTCCTCGTCCGCGGGCTCGTCGCCGAACCCCGCGAGGTCGCCAGCGAGAGCATGGAGCCGACGCTGCACGCCGGGTCCGTCGTGCTCGTCGACAAGCTCGGCCCGCGGCTGCGCGGCATCCACCGCGAGGACCTCGTGGTCTTCGCGAGCCCGCAGGACGGGCGGGAGTCGGTCAAGCGCGTCGTGGCCGTCGCCGGGCAGCACGTGGCCATCCGCGACGCAGAGCTGTACGTCGACGACGTGCTGGTCGCCGAGCCGCAGGTCGACCACAGCCGGATCGACGGCCTGTGGTTCGGCCCGGTCACGGTCCCCGACCGGGCCGTGTTCGTGCTCGGCGACGCGCGGGCCGGGTCGGTCGACTCCCGCGTCTACGGGGCGGTGCCGCTCGGCGCGATCCACGGCCGCGTCGCGATGGCGTGGTGACGGGGGCCGGCCCAGTGCCCCCGAGGTCGAGGTCGAGGCCGGCAGCCGGGACTCCCGCCCGCCGGCCCGGCCGCCGAGTTCCCGGGAACCTGCCGTGGGGCCTGTGCGGGCGAGATAGCATTTTTCGTTCGGGCCGGGAACGCCCGTGGGCCCAGGGGAAGAGGACATGAACGAGGCCGCGACACGCATCCTGATCGCCGACGACCACAGCACGTTCGCCGAGCTGTTCGCCATGGGCCTCGAGCGCGAGCCCGACCTCGAGGCCGTCGGCCACGCCCGCACCGCGGCCGAGGCCATGCAGCTCACCGAGTCGCTGCAGCCCGACATCGTCATCATGGACGTGCGGCTCGGCGACGGCGACGGCATCGAGGTCACTGCCCAGCTGACCGAACGCTATGCCGACCTCTGCGTCATCATCCTGACCGGCCACCCCGATGCCGCGGTGGTGGCCCGGGCGGCCCAGGCGGGCGCCTGCGGCTTCCTCCCCAAGGGCGGCGCCCTGGCGGCGATGCTGCACGCGCTGCGCAGCGCCCGGCGGGGCAGCCTGGTGCTTCCCCCGGAGATGCTCGAGCTGATGACGCAGCCAGCGCCGGCGACCGTCACTGCCCCGGCCGTCCCCAGCCTCACCGCGGGCGAGCTCGAGGTGCTGGAGCTGCTCGGCCACGGCCTCAACCCGCGCACCATCGCCGCCCGCACCGGCATGTCGGTCGAGCAGTGCCGCGTCCTGCTCGCCAGCGTGATGACCAAGCTGGGGGCGAGCTCGCAGCTCGAGGCGGTGGTGGCCGCCAACCGCTACGGCCTCATCTCGGTCGGCCCCGACCGATGACGCCGACCCGCTTCGGCCGGCGCCGGCCGGGGGCACCCGCCACCGCGGATGCCGACGCCCTCCACCCGCCCACGCCCCCGGACCCGCCCGCGGGCCGGTCGCAGGTCTGGGCGGCGCTGGCCCGCTTCGCGGGCTTCGGGCTGATCGCCCTCCTGGTCGTCACCGCCGGCACCGTCGTCATCGCTGAGCAGGCGACCCGCGGCGGCATACTGCGGGCGGCGGAGCGCACTGCCCAGGACATCGCCGACACGATCATCGCTCCGCTGGCCGACGACGCAGTTCGCAGGCGCGACCCCGAGGCGCTGCAGCGGCTCGACACGGTGATGTCGGCGCGGATGGCCGACGGCTCGCTGATGCGGGTGAAGGTCTGGTCCCCCGATGCCGTCGTCGTCTGGTCCGACGACGAGCGGCTCATCGGCCAGCAGTACCCGCTCGAGCCACAGGACGCCGAGCTGCTGACCACGCTGGGCTCGACCGCGGAGTTCACGTCCCTGGAGCGCGACGAGAACGTCTACGAGGACCAGGTCGGCGACGTGGCCGAGATCTACCTCGGCTTCGTCGACCGCGCCGGGAAGCCGCTCCTCCTCGAGCTCTACGTGCCGGTCGCGGGGCTGGAGGCCGAGTCCAGGGCCCAGCTGCGCACGCTGCTGCCGGTCACCCTGGGCGGCCCCGCCCTGCTCCTGCTGATCCTGCTGCCACTGGCCCTGTCGATGGCGCACCGGATCGACGCCGCCGGCGCCGAGCGCACGGGGCTGTTGCGGCACGCCGTCGCCGCCTCGGCCCTTGAGCGCCGCCGCATCGCCGGCGACCTCCACGACGGCGTGGTCCAGGACCTCGCCGGCATCGGCTACGCCCTGCCCGCCATCGGGGGCTCGTTGCCGGACCTGCCCGAGACCTCCGACGCGCGGCGCAACCTCGACAAGGTCACCGAGGTCGTCAAGCGCGACATCGCCGCCCTGCGCGCGGTCATCACCGACATCTACCCGCCCGACCTGCACGAGGGTGGGCTGGTGCCGGCCAGCCGGCTGCTCGTCAGCGAGGTGCGGTACGCCGGCGTCGACGTAGACCTGCAGATCGACCCGGCGATCACCGACGGCGCGTTGCCGATCGACGCCGCCGTGCTGGGGTACCGCGTGCTTCGAGAGACCCTGCGCAACGTGACGCGGCACTCCGGTGCCAGCACCGCCCGCGTGTCGCTGCGGATCGATGCGGGTGACCTCGTGATCGTGGTGTCCGACGACGGAGTGGGCTTCGACCCCACCAGTCCCGCGCCAACCGGGCACTTCGGGTTGCGCCTGCTCGAGGACACCCTGGATGCCGTCGGAGGGCACCTGTCCATCGTCTCGGCGCCGCAGGCGGGCGCCGAGGTGACGGCCCGCTTCCCCGTCAGGTGGGGGCTCTCCCCATGATCCGGATCCTGCTGGCCGACGACCACGAGATCCTCCGATGGGGCATGGTGCAGAGCCTGTCGCTCCAGCCCGACCTGGTCGTGGTGGCGGAGGTCGGTGACACCGCCGCGGCCATCGAGGCGTGCGACCGGCTGCTGCCCGATGTGCTGCTCCTCGACCTGTCGATGCCCGGCGGTGGGGGGTGGGTGGTACTCGAGCGGGTGCTCGCGGCCCGCCCCGACGCGTGCGTCGTCATCCACAGCGCCGCCGACGACGAGGTCACCGTGGCGAATGCGCTCGCCCGGGGTGCCCGGGCCCACGTGCCCAAGTCCGCCGACTCCGCGCTCCTGATCGACGTGCTGCGCTCGGTCGCGGGCGACGCGCCGCAGCGCGTGGTTGCTGCGGCGGCGTCAGCCGACGGTACCGGCGGCCCGCAGGCAGCGGGCGGCCCCGGCGGTGGCGACCCGGGCCCCGGCTGAGCAGCCGCTCTCGAACAGGTACTGCGCCTGTGCCAGGTAGGCCTCCGACGCCAGCAGCACCAGCCCGCTGTCCTGGGCGATGCGGGCGGCGTTCGCGGCAGCGGCGGCCGCCCGGTCGAGCTCGTGGTGCCCGGCCCGCACGGCGGCCCGAGCCAGCAGGCGCAGGTAGCCCTCCCGGGCGTGCCCGATCTCCGACCCGGCGGACCAGTCGAAGAGCTCGAACAACCCGATTGCCTCGTCGGGGTCGGTCGGCGCGGTGAGCACCACCATCCGCGCGGTCACCTCCGGAAGCAGCAGTGAGCAGCCCTCCTCCTCGGCCTCGCACATCGCCTCGCGCAACACCCGGACCGCGTCCTGTGTGCGCCCCAGGGCAGCGTGCAGGCCCGCCGTGGACAGCGCCCGGAGCTGGCGCCCCAACGTGGTCGCCTCAGCGCCCACCGGTCGACGGTCCTCCTCGATCGCCTCGGCGAGCGAGCCGCGCTCGGTGAGCATCCGCACCCGCGCCCAGGTCCATTCCACCGACTCGGCGCCGGGTGGTGCCAGGGCCGTGGCCACCTCCCAGCGGTCGTCGAAGTCGCGGCGCCCCAGGTCGTGCCCGAGGAGGCAGCGCAGCACCGCGAGGTGCCCCACATCAGGTCGCTCCCGGTCCGCCACGGCCCAGGCGGCATCCAGGGCGCGCTCGGCGAGCCGGGCGTTGCCGAGCAGGACGTCGGGCAGGTGGTGCAACGACACGGCGGGGGCGCGCAGCGCGCCGTCGCCGGCGAGCGCGATGGCCTCGGTCGTGACCTCTCGGGCCTGGGCCAGGCGGCGCGAGGGCAACAGGTGCTCGCGGACCAGGCGAGACCGGGTGCCGACCCGGTCGGCGCTGCTCCCGCCGTTGTCGGCCTGGAGCACCGCGGCAAGGGCAGCGCGCTCGCGTGCCTCGTCGTCCTGCTCGTCCGGAACGTCGGGCGCGGCCGACCCGGCCTCGGGTTGGGCGTGACGGGCCGCCTCGGCCAGCATGCTTTGCGCACGAACAGCCTTGTCGCGCAACCGCTGCGCGGTGGGTGACGTGGAGTCGTCGAGCCAGTCGGCGGCGCGCCCGTAGTGCTGCACGGCCTCGTCGACCCGGCCGGCGGCCAGGCACACGTCGGCCAGCGACTCCTCGAGCTCGGCCAGGTCGGCCCCGATGGCGTGCGAGCCGACGGCGAGGTCGTTGACGACGAGCAGCTGAAGGCGTGCGGCCGAGACGTCCCCGGCCGCCATCGCGTCGCGCACGGCGTCGATGGCCGCAGCGGTGGCCAGCTCGACCTCGCCCGCGGCGCGCCAGTGCCGGCCGCGCTCGGCGGCGGGGATGCGGGCCCGCTCGGCGATGTGGGCGTGCAGGCGCCGCCGCACGCTCGGGCGCAGCCACGACTCCACGGCGTGGCGCAGGAAGGGGTCGCGCACGGTGTAGCCGTCGGGGGTGCTCGCGAGCAGCTGGAGGTCGACCAGGCGGTCGAGCGACGCCACGACCGAGGCGATGTCGTCGGCCACCTCCACCCCGGGAGCCAGCCCGGGTCCGCGGAGCAGCGGCATGAGGAGGGCCGGGCTGACGGGGCGGTCGAGCACGGCCACGAGGTGCAGCACGTGCTGGTCGCGGGCGCCGGTCTGCTCCATGGCCCGCACCAGCAGGGTCGACTGCTCGGTGCCGTGGTTCGAGGGGTCGTGGGGCGGCACCAGGGCCAGGCCCTGCGAGGTCGCCGCGACCTCACCGGCCCGGCTCCAGGCGTCGATCGTGGCCAGTGCCCGACCGGGCAGGCCCTCGCTGCGCACCGCGAGCTCGTCGAGCAGGCCGGGGCTCGGGGCGCCGCACAGCTGCGCCGTCACGAGCCGCTCGAGCGCGGCAGGCGTGAGGGGCAACAGGTCGACGGCGAGTGTGGATGCCGGTTGCTCGCCCCCGTCGGCCGGGTCCGCTCGGTCTGGACGGTCGGACGAGTCGAGCTCCCGCGCCGCACGGGCGTTCTCGGACAGCCGCAGGGCCACCGTCACCGCGCCGTCGACGTCGTCGAGGGCGGCCAGCAGCCCGCGCCGGACCGCAGGTGACAGGTGGGCGGGCGCGGTCACGAGCACGATGACGCTCGGCCGGCCCGCCGTGTCGTCGGCACTCCGCGTGGGGTTGCCGGCACCGCGGGTCACCGACCCGGCGGCAGCGGTGACCGCCGCGACCGGGTCCGCGGAGGCGCCGACGACCTCGACCCGGGCCCCGAGCCGCTCAGCGGCCTCCTGCACCAGGCGGGTTCGCCCCGAGCCCTCCGGGCCGGAGACGTAGAGCAGTCCGGGCCGGCCGGCCGAGCGACGCGGCGTCAGCCAGCCGAGCAGGTGGCGCAGCTCGCGGTCGCGCCCGGTGAACGGGGCGGGCGGGGCGTCGAGCGGCTCGGAGGAGAGGATCTCCAGGTGCAGCGCCCGGGTCTGCGGCGACGGGTCGAGGCCGAGGTCCTCGGCGAGCACCGCTCGGCACCTCTCGTAGACCCTCAGCGCCCGCTCGGTCTCGCCGAGCCCGGTGTAGGCGCGCATCAGCACGCGGTAGGCCCGCTCGGAGGTGACGTCGGCCTCGAGGGCCCGCTGGCCCAGCTCGAGGCCGTCCCGCATCCAGCCGAGCTCGACCGCGTGCTCGGCGGCGTCGAGGGTCATCTCCCGGAACCTCGACTCGAGGTTCTCTCGCACCGGCACCGCCCACAGCGCGTCGGGGTCGTGCGTGCTGAACTCACCCAGGTGCAGGGCGTCGGCCTCGCGCGCCACCTTGACGGCCAGAGCGAGGCGCCCGTGGCGGGCGTGCCGCCGGGCCTCGTCGGCGAGGGCGAGCAGGGCGGCGCTGTCGACCCAGGCACCGCGCAGGACCAGCCCGTCGGGGCGGCGCTCGATCGCTCCGTGGCCGAGCAGCTTGCGCAGGTGGCCCAGCGCGTTGCGCAGGCTGCCCCGCCCCCGCTGCTCGTCGACCTGCGGCCAGAGCGCCTCGAGGATCTCGTCGACCGAGACCGCCTCACCGGCCCTCGTGGCCAGCAGCCGCAGCAGGTCGACGGTCTTGCCGGTGCGCCACTCGTGCGGGTGCACCAGCGACCCGTCGGCCCGCCGCACCTGCAGCGGGCCGAGCAGCCGCACCTCGATGCGGTCCGCCGGGTCCGGCTCGCAGCCGGCATCTGCGTCCGCCGGGCGCGCGGCGCCGTGGTCGCTCACCGCACTGATCACGAGTTGGCTCACGCACACCTCCCCAGGGCGCTGCACGGATCTTTACCGATCGAAGGCGCCATCATTGCCCACGCTTGACCATCGGGGGGCCGGTTTCGAAAAAACTGCACGTCTGGAAGGACGCCGGCGCCTGGCGGCTGATACCCGGCATTTCACGGCGCCGTCGCGCAGGGTCGACACGATGACGACATGGAGCAGACCTTGCGGGACGGGACCGGGCGCCGGGCCATGGGCGCCGCACGTCGAGCCGTGCGCCGGGTGCTCGGGCTCGACCCGCCGGCTCTCGCGCCTGAGCGCGTCGTCAGCACCGTGCACGGCACGTGGCAGGTCTGCGGGGTCGGCGGTTCAGCCGCGGCCGCCCGCGCCGGGCTCAGACGTCGCTGAGCGGGTGGTCCTTGGTGGCGAGCTCGCGGCGGGCCTTCTCGGAGGCCGCGGCGTGCTCGTCCTCGGTGCGTTGCGCGGACCCGCCGTCCCAGTTCAGGTCGTCGTGCTCCGGCATCCGCCACCGTGCCGTGGTCACGCCGGCCTGCTTGGCCCGCTCGAACGCCTCCTCGATGCACCGGATGGCGTCCTCGCGGCCGGCCCAGTGGGCGCCCTCGACGGACTTGCCGGGCTCGAGGTCCTTGTAGGTCTCGAAGAAGTGCTGGATCTCGAGCCGGTCGAACGAGCTGACGTCCTCGATCTCGCGGATGTGGTTCTTGCGCGGGTCGCCGGCCGGGATGCAGAGGATCTTGTCGTCGCCGCCGGCCTCGTCGCGCATGTGGAACATGCCGATCGGACGGGCGCGCACCAGGCACCCGGGGAAGGTCGGCTCGTCGAGCAGCACCAGGGCGTCGAGCGGGTCACCGTCCTCGCCGAGCGAGTCCTCGACGTAGCCGTAGTCGGACGGGTAGGCCATCGCGGTGAACAGCATCCGGTCCAGGCGGATGCGCCCGGACTCGTGGTCGACCTCGTACTTGTTGCGGTGACCCTTGGGGATCTCGATGGTGACGTCGAACTCCACGGCGGGTTTCTCCTTCAGGCAGGTGACCTAGGCTCGCTGCACAGTCTGGCCCATGGCGGGCAGAAGCACGAAGGGAGAGCGGGTGAGACGGGTCATGCTCGCCTCCCTGGCCGGGTCGGCCGTCGCCCTGCTCGCCGTCGCCGGCTACGCCACCGCCGACGTGTTCGACGTCGCCCCGGGCATCCTCACCCTCGACCGGCCTGCCGCCGTGCCGACCCCGACGGTGTCGGGCACGCCCGCCCCTGTGGTGCTCCCCGAGTCGGCCGCCACGCTCGACCCGCTGCTCACCGACACCGGCGCCGGCGCCCCGGCGCCGACCCGCGCCGGCCTGGCGCGCGCTCTCACCACGGCATCCCGCGACCCGGCCCTCAAGGGCGGCACCGGCATCAGCGTCCGTGACGGCGTCACCGGCGCCGAGCTGTGGGGCCTGGATGCCGCGACCGCCCGGGTGCCGGCGTCCACCCAGAAGCTGATGGCCGCGCTGGCGGTCGCCGACGGGCTCGACCTCGAGCAGAGGATGACGACCGCGGTGGTCGCCGCGCCGGGCTCGGCCGACCTGGTGCTCGTCGTGGGGGGCGACACGATGCTCGCACCGGGTGCCGGGAACCCGGATGCCGTGGCCGGGCGCGCCGGGCTCGCCGACCTCGCCGCCCAGGTCGCCGCCTCGCTCGCGCCCTCGGGCCGCACGAAGGTGCGGCTGCGGCTCGACCTCACCCACGCCCCCGGCCCGCGCTACCCGTCGACGTGGAACCCCCACGACGTGCGCGACGGCTTCGCCCAGGCCGTGGTCATGACCGGGCTGGCCACCCAGCTGCCCCGGGCCGGGCACCCGTCGCCGCTGCGCCCCGAGCGTGAGGTCGCCACGACCCTGGTGAAGCGGCTCGCGGCCAAGGGGGTGAGCGCGACGCTGCTGCCCGAGCGCACCTGGTCGAAGGCGGCGCCGGTGGGCGCCCAGGCCCTCGGCAGCGTCGAGTCGGCGACCTACGCCGAGGTGCTCGACCTCGCCCTCGACCGCAGCGAGAACTCCCTCACCGAGAACCTCACCCGGCAGGCTGCGTTCGCGCAGGGGCGCCCCACCACCCGGCAGGGCGACAACGCGCGGTTCATCCGCCAGCGGCTGACCGCCCACGGGGTGCCCACGGCCGGACTGGCCATCACCGACGCCTGCGGGCTCAGCCCCGGTCAGCGCGCCAGCGCCGCCACCCTGTCCGGGGTGCTGCGCCTGGCCGTCACCGGGGCGGTCCCGAAGCTGCGCGAGGTGGTGGCCGGGCTCCCGGTCTCCGGGCTGTCGGGCACCCTCACTCGGCGCTTCTCGGCGCCGGCCACGCGCGGCGTCGTCGGGGTGCCGCGGGCCAAGACCGGCACCCTGCGCGCCGGGTCGGCGCTGGCCGGCACCACCGTCGACGCCGACGGGCGCCCGCTGACGTTCGTGGTGCTCGTCGACGGTTTCCCGGAGAACGTCGGGGGAACGCTGCGTGCCCGGGCCGCGTTGGACCGGATCGTGGCCGCACTGACCAGGTGCGGCTGCCGCTGACCGCGGCACGAGGAGAGGCAGGAACCTGCGTGGCTTACGTCGACTGGGAGTTCGCCAAGACCACCGGACGGACGCTCGTGCCCGCGGGCCCGAACGTCACCCGGGCCGAGGCGGAGGCCGAGGTCGCCGCGATCCGAGCCGCCGCCCGCGCGGCCCGCGAGCCGGTCGCCGAGACCGCGCAGCTGCAGACGCCGCCAGAGGCGCCCGACGCCCTGGTCGTCGACCGGGCCACCTGGATCAGCGTCAACGCCGACTCGATGAGCGCGATGCTCGACCCCACCTTCGACGCGATGGTCGCCAAGCGCGGCGGCGACGCACCGGGAGCCACGGCGCAGGCCGTCGGCGGCAAGGTGACCGGTGCCGAGGCCGGGGCCCTGCTCGCCTTCATGGCCAGCAAGGTGCTCGGGCAGTACGACCTCGCCCCCGGCGGCACGCCGGCCCTGATGCTCGTCGCGCCCAACATCCTCTCCGTCGCCACCGAGCTGGGCGTCGACCGCGAGGACTTCCGCAAGTGGGTCTGCATGCACGAGGAGACCCACCGGGTGCAGTTCACCGCCAACCCGTGGCTGCGCGAGCACCTCATCGAGGAGGCGCGCGCGCTGGCCGTCGACCTGGCGCCGGACCCCGAGCGGCTCCAGGTCATCGCCGGCCGGCTGGCCGAGAAGCTGCCCGACCTGCTCCGCGAGGGCAGCACCGGCCTCGCCGACCTGTTCACCACCCCCGAGCAGCGCGAGAAGCTCGCCGGGCTCACCGCGGTGATGTCGCTGCTCGAGGGCCACGCCGACGTGGTCATGGACGACGTCGGCCCCGCGCACATCCCCACCGTCGCGCACATCCGGGCCAAGTTCACCGAGCGGCGCAAGGGCGCCGGCACCCCCGACCGGCTGCTGCGCCGGCTGCTCGGCCTCGAGGCCAAGATGCGCCAGTACCGCGACGGCGCCGTCTTCGTGCGCGGCGTGCAGGACAAGGTGGGGGTCGAGGGCTTCAACGCCATCTGGACCTCGCCCGACACGCTGCCGCTGGCCCGCGAGATCGAGGAGCCCGAGGCCTGGGTGCGCCGCATCCACGGCTGACCCCAACCCCGACTTCTTGCGGATTTTCCACCCGGTCTGCGCGACTCGAGTCGCGCAGTTGGCGTGGAAAATCCGCAAGAAGTCGGGAAGGTCGGGAGGATGTGCGGCATGGAGCGCCGCTGGGGATCGCCGGATGCCGCGACGGCGGGCATCCGCCACGCCGTGCGCGCCACTCTGGCCGACCTCGCTCACCTCGCACACCTGGCTGCCGATGCGCCAGTACCCAGCTTGCGGGAGAGCTCGCCCGACTCCGTCGAGTCGGAGGACCCGCGAGTCGCTGGGGACCTCGTGCTCGTGGCGTGCAGTGGTGGCGCCGACTCGCTCGCCCTGGCGGCAGCGCTCGCCTTCGAGGCGCCCGCTGCCGGATGCCGTGCGGGCGCCGTGGTCGTCGACCACGGCCTCCAGCCCGGCTCGGCCGACGTCGCCGCCCGGGCCGCAGAGCAGGTGGGCACCCTCGGCCTCGACCCGGTCGAGGTGCTGACCGTCGACGTCACCGCGTCGGGTGCGGGCCTGGAGGCCGCCGCCCGGGACGCGCGCTATGCCGCCCTCGACGAGGCCGCCGACCGGCACGAGGCGGTGGCGGTGCTCCTCGGCCACACCCTCGACGACCAGGCCGAGCAGGTGCTGCTCGGCCTCACCCGCGGCGCCGGGGCCCGTTCCCTGTCGGGGATGCCGGCCACCCGCGGCCGCTTCCGCCGTCCCCTGCTCGGCGTGAGCCGCGCGCAGTGCCGCGAGTCGGTGCGCGCGCAAGGGCTGGCGTGGTGGGACGACCCGATGAACGAGGACCCCGCCTTCACCCGGGTGCGCGCCCGGCGGGCCCTGGCCGACCTCGAGCGCGACCTCGGCCCGGGGGTGGCGGCGGCACTGGCGCGCACGGCATCCCTGCTGCGTGAGGACGCCGACCACCTCGACGCCCTGGCCGACACCGCGGTGACCACGCTGGGACCGCAGCCGTGGCCGGTCGGCGAGCTCACCGGCATCCCGCGGGCCGTGCGCACCCGGGTCTGGCGCCGGCTGCTCGTCAGTGCCGGGGCGCCCGCCGGGCAGGTCGGCGCCCGGCACGCGGACGCCTGCGACCGGCTGCTCACCGCGTGGCACGGGCAGGGGCCGGTGCACACCCCCGGCGACCTGCGGGTGGCACGATCGGCAGGGTTGGTCACCATCGACCCCGCCGATCCGGTTGACTAGGCACCACCACCCGCCCGCGCCCCACCCACCAGGAGCCGTAGTGGACGCCGCCCACATGGGAGCAGACCTCGAACGTGTCCTCATCACCGAGGAGGAGATCCAGGCCAGGCTCGGCGAGCTGGCCGACGTGATCGCCACGGAGTACGCGGACAAGGACCTCCTGCTCGTCGGGGTGCTCAAGGGGGCGGTCATGGTCATGGCCGACCTGATGCGGGCGCTGCCGATCACCGCCCCGGTCGACTGGATGGCGGTGTCGTCCTACGGCTCGGGCACCAAGAGCAGCGGCGTCGTGCGCATCCTCAAGGACCTCGACTCCGACATCACCGGTCGGCACGTGCTGATCGTCGAGGACATCGTCGACTCCGGCCTCACGCTGTCCTGGATCAAGTCCAACCTCGAGTCGCGCAGCCCGGCCAGTGTCGAGATCTGCACCCTGCTGCGCAAGCCGGATGCCGCCAAGGTCGAGGTCGACGTCAAGTGGGTCGGGTTCGACATCCCCAACGAGTTCGTCGTCGGCTACGGCCTCGACTACGCCGAGGCCTACCGGGGCCTGCGGGTCGTCGGCACGCTGGCGCCGCACGTCTACAGCTGACCTGACGGCGCCGCGGCGCCGTCAAAGCCTTGTCGAAGCCCCTCGCCCTGCGGAACACCGGGGCGACGGGGCTCGTTGCTAGCGTGTACCCGTCCCACCCGGAGCGATCCCGGGCGGCCGATTGACCCACGAGCAGGAGGACCGGAGCGCGAGCTCCGCACCCACATGGACTTCAAGCGCATCTTCAAGACCCCGCTGTTCTGGGTCCTGGCCGTCATCGTGGTGATGCTGACGGTGTTCTCCTTCGACGGCAACGGGGGCTACACGACGGTCACGACCGCCCAGGCCGAGAAGCTGATCACCGACAAGAAGGTCGAGACGGCGGTCCTGTCCACCGACAACACCCTCAACCTCGACCTCAAGCAGGGCCAGTCGTTCAGCGACTCCGCCTCCGACATCAGCGGGGCCACCAAGGTCCAGGCCGACTACGTCGACGCCCGCGCCGAGCAGCTCATCACCGAGCTCAAGGCCAACGTGCCCAACGGCTACAACGACAAGAAGCAGGGCGACAGCGCCTTCTGGACCATCTTCATCAGCTTCTTCCCGGTGCTGCTGCTGGTCGGCCTGTTCTGGTTCCTCATGAGCCAGGCCCAGGGTGGCGGCTCGCGGGTGATGCAGTTCGGCAAGTCCAAGGCGAAGCTCGCGACCAAGGACACCCCCAAGGTGACCTTCGCCGACGTGGCAGGCGCCGAGGAGGCGGTCGAGGAGCTGCACGAGATCAAGGAGTTCCTCGCCGAGCCCGCGAAGTTCCTCGCGGTGGGCGCGAAGATCCCCAAGGGCGTGCTCCTCTACGGCCCGCCCGGCACCGGCAAGACCCTCCTCGCGCGCGCCGTCGCCGGCGAGGCCGGGGTGCCGTTCTACTCGATCTCGGGCTCCGACTTCGTCGAGATGTTCGTCGGCGTGGGCGCCTCACGCGTGCGCGACCTGTTCGAGCAGGCCAAGGCCAACGCGCCCGCCATCGTCTTCGTCGACGAGATCGACGCCGTCGGTCGGCACCGTGGCGCGGGCCTCGGTGGTGGCCACGACGAGCGCGAGCAGACCCTGAACCAGCTGCTCGTCGAGATGGACGGCTTCGACGTCAAGACCAACGTCATCCTGATCGCCGCCACCAACCGCCCCGACATCCTCGACCCGGCGCTGCTGCGCCCGGGCCGGTTCGACCGGCAGATCGCCGTCGAGGCCCCCGACATGATCGGCCGCCACCGCATCCTCGAGGTGCACGGGCAGGGCAAGCCGCTGGCCACCGGCGTCGACCTGCTCGCCGTGGCCCGTCGCACCCCCGGCTTCACCGGTGCCGACCTGGCCAACGTGCTCAACGAGGCCGCGCTGCTCACCGCGCGCACCGACAAGAAGCTGATCGACGACGAGGTGCTCGACGAGGCCATCGACCGCGTCATCGCCGGCCCGCAGAAGCGCACCCGCATCATGTCGGCCAAGGAGCGCAAGATCACGGCCTACCACGAGGGCGGCCACGCCCTCGTCGCCTCGGCGATGAACCACCTCGACCCGGTCACCAAGGTCACGATCCTGCCGCGCGGCCGGGCCCTGGGCTACACCATGGTGATGCCCACCGACGACAAGTACTCCACGACCCGCAACGAGATCCTCGACCAGCTCGCCTACGCCCTCGGTGGGCGCGTCGCGGAGGAGATCATCTTCCACGACCCCACCACCGGCGCCGCCAACGACATCGAGAAGGCCACCGCGATGGCCCGCAAGATGGTCACCGAGTACGGCATGAGCGAGCGGGTCGGCGCGGTCAAGCTGGGCCAGAGCCAGGGCGAGGTCTTCCTCGGCCGCGACATGGGCCACCAGCGCGACTACTCCGAGCAGGTCGCCGCGGTCGTCGACGAGGAGGTGCGCAAGCTCGTCGACGACGCCCACGACGAGGCGTGGCACGCCGTCAACGACAACCGCGACATCCTCGACCGGCTCGTGCTCGAGCTGCTCGAGAAGGAGACGCTCAACGCCGCCGAGCTCGCCGTGATGTTCGATGGCATCCGCAAGCGGCCGGTGCGCCAGACCTGGCTGTCCAGCGAGCACCGCACGCTGTCCGACCTCCCCCCGGTGCTCACCCCGGCCGAGCGCCAGGCGGCGATGAACGGGCACAGCAACGGCTTCGGCGCCCCCCTGGGCTCCACGGTGACCCCCGGCGACCCCCGCACGCAGGCCGAGATCGACCAGGCCGCCCAGGCCGGGGCCGACCCGGACGTGCAGGACCACCCGCCGACCCAGGTCATCGAGGTGCCCGAGGGCGGCCGTGTCGAGCCCTGAGCCGGAGGACGCAGACGACGACCTGACGATGCGCGGCCCGGTCGACCAGCCGCGGGCCGAGGCTGCCGTGCGTGAGTTCCTCCTCGCGATCGGCGAGGACCCCGACCGCGAAGGGCTGGTCGAGACGCCCGGCCGGGTCGCGCGCGCCGCTCGAGAGCTCTACGCGGGCCTGTGGCAGGACCCCGCGCAGGTGCTGGCCAAGACCTTCTCGATCGACCACGAAGAGCTCATCATCGTGCGCGACATCCCGATGTACTCCACGTGCGAGCACCACCTGCTGCCCTTCCACGGGGTCGCCCACATCGGCTACATCCCAGCCGCGGACGGCCGGGTCACCGGCCTGAGCAAGCTCGGCCGGCTCGTCGAGGTCTTCGCCCGGCGCCCGCAGGTGCAGGAGCAGATCACCACCCAGGTGGCCGACGCGCTCGTCGAGCACCTCGGCGTGCAGGGCGTCATCGTCGTGATCGAGGCCGAGCACCTGTGCATGTCGATGCGCGGCGTGCAGAAGCCCGGCTCGCGCACCATCACCTCTGCCGTGCGCGGCCAGCTGCGCAACCCCGCCACCCGCGCCGAGGCGATGTCGCTGTTGCTCGGCGGCAAGCGGTGACCGGCCGGTGACCCTGCCGGAACCCCGGGTCGGCCGGCCGCTCGTCATGGGCGTGGTCAACGTGACCCCCGACTCGTTCAGCGACGGTGGGGCCTGGTTCACCCCCGAGGCGGCGGTGGCCCACGGCCGCGAGCTGGTGGCTCAGGGCGCCGACCTGCTCGACGTCGGCGGGGAGTCGACCCGCCCGGGCGCCGAGCGCCCCAGCACCACCGAGGAGCTGCGCCGCGTCCTTCCCGTCGTCGAGGCGCTGAGCTCCCTCGCGCCGGTGTCGGTCGACACGATGCGCGCCGAGGTCGCCGCCGCGGCGCTGGATGCCGGCGCCGTGCTCGTCAACGACGTCAGCGGCGGCCTGGCCGACCTCGAGATGGTGCCGCTCGTCGCGCAGCGCGCGGTGCCGTTCGTCGCCATGCACTGGCGCGGGCACAGTCGCGACATGCAGCAGCGGGCGCAGTACGACGACGTCGTCACCGACGTCGTGCGCGAGCTCGCCGAGCGCGTCGAGGCGCTCGTGGCCGCCGGGGTGCAGCCGGATGCCGTACTGCTCGACCCCGGTTTCGGCTTCGCCAAGAACGCCCAGCACAACTGGCAGCTGCTGCGCCGGCTCGACGAGGTCGTCGCGCTGGGCCACCGGGTGGTCGTCGGAACGTCCCGTAAGACCTTCCTGGGCTCGGTCGGGCGCGCGGCCACTGCGGCTCGCCCCCCGCTCGAGCGCGACGTCGCCACCGCCGTCACCACGGTGCACGCCGCCCAGCACGGGGTGTGGTGCGTGCGCGTGCACGACGTCGTCGCGACGGTCGACGCCCTCGACGTCGTCGAGGCGCTGCACGGGCCGGAGGGCGAGCGATGAACGGGGTGGCCCGCGACCGCATCCGGCTCTCGGGGGTGCGCGGCCGGGGCTTCCACGGTGTCTTCGAGCACGAGCGCCGCGAGGGGCAGGAGTTCGTCGTCGACATCGAGCTCGCCCTCGACCTCGGCCCGGCCGGTGCGAGCGACGACCTCGGCGACACGGTCAACTACGGCGAGATCGGCGCGGCCGCGCTGGCCCGCATCGAGGGCGAGCCGTCCGACCTCATCGAGCGGCTCGCCGTGCTCGTCGCCGACGACGCCCTGGCCCACCCGTCGGTCGACGAGGTCACGGTCACGGTGCACAAGCCGCAGGCGCCGGTCGGCGTGCCGTTCGGCGACGTCACGGTGTCGGTGACCCGCCGGCGCCAGCCGGTCCCCGTCGTGATCGCGGTGGGCGCCAACCTCCCGTGGGGGCACCACGGCCCGCACGCCACGGCATCCGCGGCGGTCGAGGCGCTGGCCCATCACCCGGACGTGCGCGTGGTGGCGTCGTCGGCGCTGTACGACAGCGACCCGGTGGGCGGCCCCGAGCAGCCGACCTACGTGAACGCCGTGGTGGTCGCGCGCACCTCCCTGTCGCCGACGTCGCTGCTGCGCGAGCTGCACGCCGTCGAGGCCGCCTTCGACCGCCGCCGCGAGGTGAGGTGGGGCGCTCGCACCCTCGACCTCGACCTCGTGCAGTACGGCGACCCGGCCGCCGGCGCCGACGTCACCTCCGACCTTCCCCGGCTCACCCTGCCGCACCCCCGGGCGCACGAGCGGGCCTTCGTGCTGGTGCCGTGGCTCGACGCCGACCCCGATGCCGTGCTGCGCCACGCCGGCCGCGCGGTGACCGTCACCGAGCTGGTCGCGACCCTCGACACGACGGGCGTGCGCCCGCACGCGGACGACCCGGCGGGCCCGACGGCCGGCCGGGATATCGACGACGAAGGACACGAGAGCTGATGCGCCGCAGAGAGATCCACGTGAAGACCCTCGCGCTGGTGGCGGCGGTCGCGGGCATCATCTCGTTCGTCGTCTTCGAGCTGATCACCCGCAGCGGCACGCTGGTGCCGCGGCCGGCCCTGCTGTCAGGGGTGCTGCTCGTCGTGATGGGTGGCCTCGTGCTCTGGCTGGCCCGCCCGGTGCGGCGCTACCTGCAGGGGCGCGCGACCACCACCCTCGACCCGCTGCGCGCCGCGCGCACCGTCGTGCTGGCGCAGGCCGCCGCCCTCACCGGGGCGGCCGCGGCGGGGTGGTACCTCGGGCAGCTGGTGGTCGTGGTCACCGGCCTCTCGCTCGAGGCGAACCGGAGCCGGCTGCTGCCGCTCGCCGCCATCGTCGTGGCCGCCGTGGCGCTGGCCGCCGCCGGGCTGGTGGCCCAGCGCTGGTGCCGCGTCGACCCGCCCGACGAGGACGACGGCGAGGCCCGCGACCGCGCTGCCTGACCCGGTCGATCCCGCTCTGGCGCGGGCACGGAGCGCGTGATCACGCGGGGGCTATCGCCGCCCAGACCACCCAGTTGCCCACGTAGTGGCCGCCCTTGACCGGGGTGGTCGGGTCGCACGTGATGAGCCGCAGCAGGGGGCGCGGGTTGCCGGCATCCCAGATCGAGTCGTCCTTGGGCACCTGCTTCTTGGACACCGCCTCGGAGCGGGTCACCACGAAGTCGGTCGCCTCGCCCGAGGAGTAGATGACCCGCACCCGGGCTCCCGGCCGCACTGTCGGCAGCTTCGCGAAGGTGTCCGGGCCGGTGGCCCTGGTGTTGATGTGACCGGCCAGGATCGACGCCCCGGGATAACCCGGCTTGGGCCAGCCCTTCTCGTCGTACCACCCGGCGACGCCCGCGGGTGGGGCCAGGACACCCTTGTCGTCCAGGCCGGTGGCCACCAGCGGCGCGTCGACCAGCACGGCGTCGCTCGGGGCCGTGACGGTGACCCGCTTCGGCTTCCCCTGCGGGCGCGCGCTGATCGTGACCGGCGGCTCGGAGCGAGTGGCCGAGGGTGTGGGTGACGGGGTCACCGACGCCGGGCTGGGGCTAGGGCTCGGGCTGCGCGTGGTGGGCGCGGCGACGGGCGGGGGTGCCGGGTCGGCCGCGCACGCTCCCAGGAGGGCGAGCGCAGCGCAGGCCCCGACCGCCAGGGCGTCCCGGCGGCGTGGGGTGCGGGCGGAGGTCGGCACGACCTTCAGTGTCGGCGCGAGCTGCTGCGGGCGCGACCCGTCGCGACCGCACCGACGCCGATCATGAGGGCGCCGCCGAGCACGAGCGGCAGTGCCGAGGGCCCGTCGTCACCGGCGAAGTCGGTCTGCACGACGACCGGGCGCACCGGGCCGGTCGTCGACCGTCGTCGTCACGGTCGGCGTCGGGGCAGCGGTCGCCTCGAACGAGTCGATGGTGATGTCACCCTCGTCGACGAGCGTGCAGCCGATGACCAGTTCGAGCGGGGCAGCCGGGCCGCTCGGAGCGGGCGAGCTGGTCGGGGCGGGAGAGGTGGGGGGGTTCGAGGGGGGCGGGCCGGTCGGAACCGTCGCGGTGGGCGAGCTGGTCGGGACCGAGGCCAACGGGCCGGGGTCGACAGCGAGGAGGAAGTCGCTCGCCACCAGGGTGTTGGTGCCGGCGTGATCCGCGATGATCGGGTCACCTTGGCCGGTGACGTGAATGGTCATCGGGCCCGCGGCCGGCACGTCCTCGGGGCCGAACGTGAGCTCGACGATGTACGGCTCCTGGGTCTCGTCGATGAGCGTCAGCGTGAGGCCACCGCCGTTGATCGAGGCCAGGGCCTGCTTTCGCAGCAGCGCTGTGAAGTCGTCGGGCAGGGTCACCGAACCGGTGAACGGGTCGATCGACACCTCGGTGCCCACCGGCACGACGAGGCCCGTGCCGATGCCGGAGTCGAAGGAGGCGGTGGCCGGCCCGGCGGGCGACGTAGTGTCGGACATGGTCAGGAACTCGCACTCGTACGACAGGTCGGCGGATGCCGCGTGGGCGGGGGAGAGGGTGAGGGCGGCGGCGAAGAGGGCGGCGCCCCCGACGAGACCGGCGCGCGTTGCGGCGCGAGCGGTGAGGCGCATACGTGTTCCTTCGAGGGCAGTGCAAGGGCTTCCAACGGGGCCGAGCCGGACGCTATCCCACTCGTGCGCTCCCTGCGGGCATTCTGCGAGAACCCGCAAACGCCGTGCCGGTCAGTGCCGTCGGGACGCGGATGCGTTACGGACCCGCGGCGCGACGAGCACCGCACCTGCCGCAGCCAGCACGCCACCGCCGAAGACGAGGGGCAGCGCCGACGGGCGGTCGTCACTGCCCGCAAAGTCGGTCTGCACGAGCTCCGGGCGCACCGGCGTGGCGGAGGCGGTGGGGGTCGCCGTCGTGGTTGCGGTGACGCCCACGAAGGTGTCGATCACGGCGTCGTCCACGTCGACGAGCTCGCAGTCGAGCCGCAGGGAGAAGCCCTGGGGCAGGCTGGTGAGGTTCACGGTGAGCGTGCCCGTGGTGATGAGGGTGTTGGTGCCGGCCCGCGACCGCTCCGTGAAGAGCTGCACGTCCGCGAGGTCGACGGTCATCGGGCCGGACTCGGGGACCGGGGTCGCGGCGATGTCGAAATCGGTCTCGTCCACCACCGCTGGGCCGGCTTCCCGGATGCCGGTGATCATGGTGCCGCCACCGTTGACCTCGGTCACCTCCTCGCCGCGCAGCGTCGCCACCAGCTCCGCGGGGATCACCACCGACCCGGTGAACGGCCTCACGTTCACGAACTCACCGGCGGTGACCTCGAGCCCGTCGGGGATCGCGGAGTCGAACTGGGCGGTCGTCGACACCGTGCCGGAGTCGACCGGCTCGTTGCCCCGGGTCGACGCCCAGGCGCACGAGTAGGGCACGTCCCCGGACGCCGCGGAGGCGAGGCCGGCAGCGCCGACGCCCGTGAGCACGGCCAGGCCCCCGACCAGGCCGGCACGGACGGTGGTACGCAGCAGTGCGGACATGCTTCTCCCCGAAGGCATCAGGCGGACGTGCTGCCCACCGAGTGCTCGGCAACCTAGCGTGACACCACGACGGGGACCAGCGACCTGCGAGTTCTCGCCACCGACGTGCCGCGGCGAGCAGAGAGCTACTTGTCGACGTCGCCGACGACGAAGAACATCGACCCGAGCACGGCCACCATGTCGGCCACCAGGCACCCGGGCAGCACCCGCGAGAGCACCTGCACGTTGTTGAACGACGCCGAGCGCAGCTTCAGGCGCCACGGGGTCTTCTCGCCGCGGGACACCAGGTGGTAGCCGTTGAAGCCCAGCGGGTTCTCCGTGGCGGTGTAGCGCTCGCCCTCGGGCACCTTGAGCACCTTGGGCAGCCGCTGGTTGACCGGGCCGGCCGGAAGGGTCGCGAGCGTGTCGAGGCACGCCTGGGCCAGGTCGAGGCTGACGTGCACCTGCTCCAGCAGCACCTCGAGGCGCGCCAGGCAGTCACCGGCGGTGCGGGTGACCACCCGGCCCGGGCCGCCGGGCGCGAACAGCGTGCCGTAGGCGAGGTAGGGGTCGTCGCGCCGCAGGTCGACGTCGAGCCCGCTCGCTCGACCGATGGGCCCGGTGACCCCGTAGGCGAGGCAGGTCTCGCGGGACAGCACCCCGACACCACGCGCGCGTGCCTCGACGATCTCGTTGCCGGAGATGAGCGACTCGAGCTCGGGCAGCCGGCGCCGCACGCCGTTCACCGCGGTCTCGACCCTGCCCAGCCAGCCAGCGGGGACGTCCTCCTTCAGGCCGCCGACCCGGTTGAACATGTAGTGCATCCGCCCGCCGGAGGCCTCCTCCATGACGGCCTGCAGCTCTTCTCGCTCACGGAACGCGTAGAAGACCGGCGTGATGGCGCCGAGCTCGAGCGGGTAGGAGCCGAGGAACATCAGGTGCGACAGAACGCGGTTGAGCTCGGCCAGCAGGGTGCGCAGCCAGACCGCCCGCTCGGGCACCTCCATGCCGAGCATCGCCTCGACCCCCAGCACCACCCCGAGCTCGTTGCTGAAGGCCGAGAGCCAGTCGTGCCGGTTGGCCAGCACGGTGATCTGCCGGTAGTCGCGCACCTCGAACAGCTTCTCGGCGCCGCGGTGCATGTAGCCGATGACCGGCTCGGCCGAGACGATGCGCTCGCCGTCGAGCACCACGCGCAGCCGCAGCACCCCGTGCGTGGCCGGGTGCTGGGGCCCGATGTTGAGCACCATGTCGGCCGTCGCCAGGCCACCCGCGCCCATGCCGACGTCGAGTGCGCGCTGGCCGGTCTCGGAGGTCACGCCGCCAGTCTGCCGCACGACCGCCCCGGCCCGTGGGGGCGGCAGCCCGCGAGCCGCGGGACTGGCCCGTGGTCAGCAGCCGGCGAACGTCTCGCCGCTGGTCCCCCATCCGTCCTTGTCGACGCGGACCAGGAGCAGCCGGTCGGAGTCCGGGGCGTCGGCCAGCTCGGTCGCGCTGACCGAGCGGGTCTGCAGCGGCTCGCCGGCCGCCACGCAGTGGTGCAGCAGGAAGGTGGCGCCCTCCGCGATCGGGATGTCGAAGGTCTTCTTGGCGTTCTGGTTGACATACCGGTTCGACCCGACCTTCCACGAGGTGACCCGCAAGCCGTGCTTGGCGACGACGGCATCCTTGACCTTGGGGTCGGTCCACCGGTCGAGCACGAGCACGTCGACGCCGCCCTCGCGCTTGACGCCCGTCACCAGCCCGAAGTCGAACGCCCGGCCCTTGACGTCGCTGGTCGGGGCCTTGACCCGGCCCGCCACGGTGCTCGGGGGTGCCGGTGAGCTGGGCGGGGCGGCACCCGACGGGGTACCTGTCACGGTCACGACGACCTCTCGCGGGGCCTCCGCCCCGCACGCACTCAGGCCCGCGCCCGCCACCAGGGCGAGCGCGAGGGGGGCACACGGCATCCGGAGTCGCATCCACCCAACGGTGCCACGGACCACCGGCCCGAGTCACATCCGCGGCACCCGCCGCAGCACCCAGCGGAAGCCGCCCAGCCCGTCGGGGGAGGTCAGGGCCACGAGCGCCGAGGCAGCGGCCAGGGCCGCCAGGTAGCCCGCCGGGTCGGTGCGCGCGAGGCCGTGGTCCGGGGTGCGGGCCTCAGCCCCCAGCGCGTGCAGCGCGGCGCGCTGGGTGGTGACCTGGTCGTGCTCGAGCGAGTCGACCGCGACGTGGGCGGTGAGGTCGCAGGACCCGTCGGGCACCGGTGCGACGACGGCGCCCGCCCGGTATGCCGTGAGCGTGCCGCCCGTGGGCCGGTCACCCGCCGTGTGCCCGTAGTCGACGGCGAGCAGGGTGCCACGCCGCACCCGCGACACCAGCTCGCGCCACGCGACGTCGCGGGCGAGCCCCACCTCGACCCGCGCCCCGACGGGCAGGTCTGCGGTCGGCCAGTGCCGGGCGCACCACTCGAGCTCGTCATCCGTGGGCGCGCCCCCGGTGGTCGACTCCTCGCCGGTGCTCGGGTCGACCAGCACCACGGCGACACGGCCGGGCTCGACCACCTCGGCCACGGTGCACGGCACCACGTCGAGCCACTCGTGGGCCACGACGACCACGTCGTCGAGGTCGGTCAGCTCGGGGGGCAGGAGACCGCCGCCGGGGGAGCGCAGCCAGGCCACGGCATCCGGCAGGTCCGGGGGTCGGGGCACCACGTCGACCCCGGTCAGCCGCAGGTCTGGCCGCTGCGCGGCCAGGTGGGTGAGCAGCTCGCCGCGGCCGCACCCGACGTCGACGACGTGGCGCACACCCTCGCGGTCGGCGAGGCGCCCGAGGGCGTCGGCGAACGGGGCGCCGAGCGGCCCGTGGGTGGAGGTCGTGAAGTGGCCGGCCGGCCCCTCGGGGCCGCGGTAGAAGCCGCGGGGGCCGTAGAGGGCGTCGTGCCACGCCTCGCGCCAGGGGACCATCACCCGCCGCACGGTACCCACCCGACCCACCGGGTCGACGTGGTCCCGCCCACACCGGGGCGGGGACACCTGTCGGTTCGCACCGGGATCCGCTACAACGGTCCCAGGATCCCCCGATGCCGGGGGTGGAGGGAGCGCCCCCGTGTCAGCACCTGCCGAGCCGACCACGACCGAGCCCGGGCTCAAGGCGGGGGCCATCGGCTTCGTCGACGCCCTGGTCATCGGTCTGGCCGCCACGTCGCCGGCCTACTCGCTCGCCGCGGTCATCGGGGCGATCGCCGCCCTCGTCGGGGTCTACGCACCCGGCGTGCTGCTGGCGTCGTTCGTGCCGATGGCCCTGATCGCCTCCGCCTTCCTCTACCTCAACCGGGTCGACCAGGACTGCGGCACCACCTTCAGCTGGGTGACCCGGGCGATGGGCCCGTGGTTCGGGTGGCTGGGTGGCTGGGCGATCGCGATGACCGGCGTGCTGGTGGTCGGCTCGCTCGCCGACGTCGGGGTGAGCTTCAGCCTGATGGCGGTCGGGCTCGACGACGCGGCCGAGAACGCCTGGATCCGGATGCCGCTCGCGATCCTGCTCATCCTCGTCATGACCTGGCTGTGCGTGCTCGGCACCGACATCTCGGCGCGCCTGCAGAACGTGCTGATCCTGGCCCAGATCGTCTCGTTGCTGATCTTCGCCGGGGTGGCGATCTGGAAGGCCGTCAACGGGGACAGCCCGCTCGACGCCATCGACCCGTCGTGGTCGTGGCTCAACCCGTTCGGCGCCGGGGGTGCCGCCCTGACCTCGGGGCTGCTGCTCGGGGTCTTCGCCTACTGGGGTTGGGAGTCGGCGGTGAACCTCAGCGAGGAGACCACCGACGGCGACTCCACGCCCGGCCGGGCGGCGATGTGGTCGACCGTGGTGCTGCTGGTGACCTACGTGTCGGTGGCCATCGCGGTGGTCGCCTTCGCCGGCACGGCGTACCTCACCGAGAACGCCGGCGACGAGGAGTTCCTCTTCGCCGACCTGGCCGACCAGGTGATGGGCGCGTGGGGCTGGGTGGTGCTCGTCTCGGTGGCGACCTCGGCGATCGCGTCGACCC
Source organism: uncultured Actinomycetota bacterium (assembly GCA_963800505.1). Classification (GTDB taxonomy): domain Bacteria; phylum Actinomycetota; class Actinomycetes; order Actinomycetales; family Dermatophilaceae; genus Fodinibacter. The sequence continues at coordinate 74,173 of CAWDBL010000017.1, read as the reverse complement.
AGACGACCATCATCCCGGCCTCGCGCACCGCCCTGTCGATGGCCCGGCGGCACGCGTTGCCGCCGAGGCTGGGCCACATCAGCCGTCGCCACCGCACCCCGGACGTGTCGACCTGGCTCGTGGCCGCCATCGCGATCGTCTGGTACGTCGGCATCTACCAGCTCAGCGAGAACGCGCTGTTCGACTCGCTCACGGCGCTGTCGCTGCTCATCGCGTTCTACTACGCGCTGACCGGGGTGGCCTGCGCGGTCTACCACCGCAAGCACCTGACCGACAGCGTCAAGAGCTTCGTGTTCATCGGGGTCGGGCCGGTGGTCGGGGCCATCCTGCTGAGCTGGCTCCTGGTGCTCTCGGTGCGCGACATGTCCGACCCCGCGAACTCCTACAGCGGGCAGGCGTGGTTCGGGCTGGGGCCGCCCCTGGTGATCGGGCTCGGCATCTTCCTGGCCGGCGTGGCCCTCATGTTCTACTGGCGTGCCCAGGACGGGCGGTACTGGCTGGAACGCCCCTCGCTGCCCGACCCCGACGTGGTGCGGCGGGTCAAGCCCGCCGCCAAGGACCCCGACGGACTGGAGGGCTGAGCCATGGCGATCGTGCTCGGTTACGACGACTCACCCGGCGCCGGCACCGCGCTGGCGGCTGCCGTCCGGGTCGCCCAGCGACTGGACGAGCCCCTCGTGCTGGTCTACGGGGCCGGGGTGCCCGGTGGCATGGGCGAGGAGTTCCGGGTGCACCTGCAGGCCCTGCACGAGCTGGGCCGCACCGCGCTGGCGCACGCCGTCGAGCTCGCGGAGGCGGCCGGGGTCACCACCGTGGTCGAGCTGGTCGACGAGCGCCCTGCCGAGGCGCTGCTCGACGTGGCCACCCGCCACGACGCGACGATGATCGTGGTCGGCACGACGGGCGAGAGCCCGCTCAAGGGGGCGATGCTCGGGTCGACCCCGCACAAGCTGCTGCACCTCAGCGACCGCCCGGTGCTGTGCGTGCCGGTCGACAGGGAGTAGGCCCACCGCGCCGACGCCGGCCTGCCAGTCCTTCGGCGCGCCGCGGTAGAACCCGCGCGAACCGTGGAGTGCGACGTGCCATGTCCCCCTGAGGAAACCCGTTCCACTCGGGCTCGCTACCCGTGGGGGTCGGCGGTGGGCGGCAGGTGGAAGAGGTCTTCGACGGGCGTCCCGAAGAACCGTCCGAGGAGGATCGCGAGGGGCAGGGAGGGGTCGTACCGGCCCGCCTCGATGGAGTTGACGGTCTGCCGGGAGACGCCCAGCGCCGCGCCGAGAGCCGCCTGGGACAGCCTGCGCTCCGTGCGGAGCCGGCGGACCTCGTTCTCCACGGGTCATCCCCTCCGGACCGCGACGCGGATGGCCACGCCCCAGATGACGCAGAGGAGGACGACCGCGAGGGCGACCCACAGGTCGACCCGTCCCTCGCGGGTGGCGGCCTGGGTGATGAAGACGCCGAGCATGCCGATGATCGCGGCGCGGCCGACCACGGCGAAGGACCAGGTGGACGCGGCCTGCTCGCGCTCGTCGAACGGCTGGACGGCGTCGAGTCGGGCGGTGTCGGAGAACCTCCCCCGTGCGGCCAGCGTGATGATGACGCCGAGGACTGCGGCGGCGACGAGCAGGAGGAGACCGAGCCCCCACGCCCCGGAGAGGAGGCACCAGATGCCCCCGACGACGACGACGGTGAGCAGGATGCGGTTGAACCAGCTGATGTGGTGCGATGTGTCCATGACCCGATCCTGACAAGCACGCTTTCCATATGTCAAGTTGCCTTGTCATGCGGTGGTTCCGAGCAGGGTCGAGCGGGATGGCGGGGTAGCGTCTCGCCCGTGGACGGCATCGAGCACCCCGCCCGGCTCACCGTGGGGGTCGTGGGGGCCGGCCGGGTCGGTGCGGTGCTCGGGGCGGCGCTCGCGCGGGCCGGCCACCGGGTGACCGGTGCGTATGCCGTGTCCGACGCCAGCCGGGCCCGGGCCGCCGAGCTGCTGCCGGGCGTGCCGCTGGCCGACGTCGCCACCGTCGTGGCGGGGGCCGAGCTCGTGCTGCTCGCGGTGCCCGACGACGCGCTCGCGCACCTCGTCGCCGGCCTGTCCGCCACCGGCGCCTGGCAGGCGGGGCAGATGGCGGTGCACACCAGCGGGCGGCACGGCGTGGCGGTGCTCGAACCGGCGCGCGCCCACCACGTGCTGCCGCTGGCCCTGCACCCGGCGATGACCTTCAGCGGCACCGCGATGGACCTCGACCGGCTGCCCGACTGCCCGTTCGGCGTGACGACCGACGAGGCGCTGCGGCCGGTGGCCGAGGCGCTGGTGCTGGAGATGGGCGGCGACCCGGTGTGGGTCGCCGAGCACGACCGGCTGGCCTACCACACGGCTCTGGCCCACGGCGCGAACCACCTGGTGACGCTGACCAGCGAGGCGATGGAGCTGCTGGCGCGCGCCGGGGTCGCCGAGCCGCGCCGCGTCATCGGGCCGCTGATGATCGCTGCGCTCGACAACGCCCTCCGCCTGGGTGACGCCGCCCTCACCGGCCCGGTGGCCCGCGGCGACGTGGGTACGGTGGAGGACCACCTGCGCGAGCTGGACCGGCTCTCGCCCGAGATCCGGAGGACCTACGTGGCGCTCGCTCGTGCCACCGCCCTGCGCGCCCTCGACAGCGGCCGGTTGCGGCCCGCGGCCGCGGAGCCCCTCCTCGACATCCTCGCCGACCAGGAGCACTGAGTGACCACCGCCACCACCGTCCCCGTCGTCGCGCACACGCGCGGTGAGCTCAAGGCCGCCCGCGAGGCGCTCGCGAGCCGTGACGTCGCCGTCGTCATGACGATGGGGGCGCTGCACGACGGGCACGCCCAGCTGATCCGTACCGCCCGGCAGCGGCACGCGCACGTCGTGGTGACGATCTTCCTCAACCCGCTGCAGTTCGGGCCGAAGGAGGACCTCTCGCGCTACCCGCGCACCTTCGACGCCGACCTCGAGATCTGCACGGCCGCAGGCGTCGACGTGATCTTCGCCCCGACGCCCGACGTCGTCTACCCCGACGGCGACCCCGGGGTGCTGGTCTCGGCCGGCCCGCTCGGCCACGTGCTCGAGGGCGCCTCCCGGCCCGGCCACTTCGACGGCGTGCTCACCGTGGTCGGCAAGCTGCTGCACCTCACCGCGGCCCGCAGCGCCTACTTCGGCCAGAAGGACGCCCAGCAGCTGCTCCTCATCCGACGGATGGTGCGCGACATCGACTTCTCCGTCGACATCGTCTCGGTGCCCACCGTGCGCGAGGACGACGGGCTCGCGATGAGCAGCCGCAACCTGTACCTCACCCCCTCCGACCGCGAGACCGCGCTGTGCCTGAGCCGGGCGCTGCGGGCCGGTGGTGACGCGGCTGCCTACGGGCCGTCGGCGATCCGCCGGGCGGCCCGCGAGGTGCTGGTCGAGGAGCCGCTGGCCCTGGTCGACTACCTCGTGCTGGTGCACCCCCAGACCCTCGCCGACGTGCCCGAGTGGTACCGCGGCGAAGCGCTGCTCGCCGTGGCGGCCCGGGTCGGCACGACCCGCTTGATCGACAACACCCCGCTGCTCGTCGGGCCGGGCGGCGGGGCGCTCGACGTCTTCTCCGACGTGCCGCACGCCCGGGCCGAGGTGTGAGCCGGATGCCGGTCGCGCCCGTCGCGCTGCCCCGTCGCCTCAGTGCCCGCGCACCGGGCTGGACCACCAGCGCCGACGTCGTCGTGGTCGGCTCCGGCATCGCCGGGCTCACCTGCGCCCTGCGGCTGCGCGAGCGGGTCGACCGGGTGCTGCTGGTGACCAAGACGGTGCTCTCCGCCGGGTCGACGGAGTGGGCGCAGGGCGGCATCGCCGCGGCCCTCGACCCCGAGGACACACCGCAGGAGCACCTCGACGACACCCTGGTGGCCGGGGTCGGGCTGTGCGATCCCGAGGCGGTGCGCATCCTGGTGACCGAGGGGCCGGAGCGGGTGCGCGAGCTCGTGGCGCTGGGAGCCGAGTTCGACCGCGACGCCGAGGGCGAGATCAAGCTGACCCGCGAGGGCGGTCACCACCGCGACCGGATCGCGCACGCCGGGGGCGACGCCACCGGCGCCGAGATCTCGCGCGCCCTCATCGCCGCGCTGCACCGGGTCGTCGACGACCCCGGCATCGAGGTCGTCGAGCACGCGCTGGTCGTCGACCTGCTCACCGCCGACGACGGCGCGGTGTGCGGGGTGACCCTGCACGTCATCGGCGAGGGCCAGGTCGACGGCGTCGGCGCGGCCTACGGGCGGGCGGTCGTGCTCGCCACCGGTGGCCTGGGCCAGATCTACACCTCCACCACCAACCCGCCGGTCGCGACCGGTGACGGCATGGCGGCCGCGCTGCGCGCCGGTGCCCGGGTGACCGACCTCGAGTTCGTGCAGTTCCACCCGACGGTGCTGTTCCTCGGCGAGGGCTCCACCGGCCAGCAGCCGCTGATCTCCGAGGCGGTGCGCGGCGAGGGCGCCTTCCTCGTCGACGGGGCGGGGGTGCGGTTCATGCAGGACCGGCACGAGCTGGCCGACCTCGCCCCCCGCGACGTCGTGGCCCGGGCGATCCTCGACGTGATGCGCGACCAGCAGGTCGAGCACGTGTGGCTCGACGCCCGGCACCTCGGGGGTGCGTTCCTCGAGCGGCGGTTCCCGTCGATCGTGGCCCGCTGCCGCGAGCTCGGGTTCGACCCCGCGACCGAGCTGCTGCCGGTGGCGCCGGCCCAGCACTACGCGTCCGGCGGGGTCGAGGCCGACCTGCTCGGCCGCTCCTCGGTCGAGGGCCTCTACGCCTGCGGTGAGTGCTCGTGCACCGGCGTCCACGGCGCCAACCGGCTCGCGTCCAACTCCCTGCTCGAGGGCCTGGTCTTCGCGCACCGCATCGCCGACGACGTCACCACGCGCTTCGCCGCGGGCGAGCTGCCGCTGCGCACACCGGCATCCGATGCCGGTGACGCAGCGGTGCTCGACGCCTCGTACCGCCTCGACGTGCAGCGCGCGATGACGCGGGGCTCGGGGCCGGTGCGGTCGGCCGCCTCGACGGCTGGTGCGCTCGAGGCGCTCGCCGCCCTGGCGGCGTTGCCGCCGAGCACGGCCGAGCCCGGCCCGGCCACCTGGGAGACCACCAACCTGCTGCACCTCGGGCAGGCCCTGGCGACCGTCGCCCACCGGCGCGAGGAGACCCGGGGTGGGCACGTGCGCTCCGACTTCCCCGAGCGCGACGACGCCCGATGGCTCACCCACCTCACGACGACCCGGCCGGCCGGCGGGGGGCTCGTCGTCACCGAGCGGCCGGTGGAGGTCCTGGCGTGAGCGACTTCGGATTCCCCACTGCCGACGCCGCGCTGCTCGTCGAGCGGGCCCTCGACGAGGACCTCTCGACGGGCACCGACGTCACGACGATGGCGACCATCCCGGCATCCCAGGTGTCGGTGTCGCACCTCGTTTCGCGGGCCGACGGCGTGGTCGCCGGCCTGCCGGTGGTCGCCCTCGTGCTGGATGCCGTGGCGGCGCGGCTCGGGTCGGGGGTGGTGGGCGTCGAGCTGCTGGTCGAGGACGGCATCCGGGTCGTGCGCGGCGACCACCTCGCGACCCTGCGCGGGGCGACGCGCACCACCCTGGTGGCCGAGCGGACGGTCCTGAACATCCTGTCGCGCACCTCGGGGGTGGCGACGCACACCAGGCGCTGGGCCGACGTGCTCGAGGGGTCGGGCGCGATGGTGCTCGACACCCGCAAGACGACACCGGGGATGCGGGCGCTCGAGAAGTACGCGGTGCGCTGCGGCGGGGGCACGAACAAGCGGATGGGCCTGTACGACGTCGCGATGATCAAGGACAACCACAAGCTGGCTGCCGGGGGGCTGACGGCGGCCTACGAGGCGGTGCGGCGGACCTTTCCCGACGTGGCGATCCAGGTGGAGGTCACGACGACGGCCGAGGCGGTCGAGTCGGTGGGCGCCGGGGCGCGGTTCCTGTTGTGCGACAACATGACTCCCGAGCTGTTGCATGAGACGGTGGATGCCGTGCGCGACACGGGGGAGTCGGTCGAGATCGAGGCGACGGGCAACCTGACGCTCGCGGTGGCGGCCGCGTACGCCGCGACGGGTGTCGACTACCTGTCGGTCGGTGGGCTCACGCACTCCTCGCCGATCCTCGACATCGCACTCGACCTCGACCCTGGGGCCGGCTGACCGAGCGGAGGGGGCGCAGTGATCCTGCCGACCGAGCCCGACCCGCGGCTGGTGACCATCCGGCGCGGCGGCACCCTCACCGATGCCGACCACCACCTGCTGGCGCTGTGGGCGGCCGAGTGCGCCGAGCACGTGCTGCCCCTCTTCGAGGCCGACCGGCCCGACGACCGCCGGCCGCGCGCGGCGATCGGTGCGGCCCGTGCATGGGTGCGCAGCGAGCTGTCGATGATGCAGGCTCGCGAGGCAGGCGGGCATGCGATGGGCGCAGCCCGCGACCTGACCGGAGCGGCACGGCACGCGGCCTACGCCGCCGGCCAGGCCGGAGCCGTCGCGCACGTCGCGGCGCACGACCTCGGGGCGGCCGCCTACGCGATCAAGGCCGTGCGCGCCGCCGCCTCGGCGGACGAGGCGTTGGCCGCCGGGCGGCGCGAGTGCCGGTGGCAGCGCGAGCAGCTGCCCGCGGCCGTGCGCGAGCTGGTGCTCGACGACCAGCGGCGGCGCAACCACCTGTGCTGGTCGGTCTTCGACTGCTGACCGCGAGGCGTCCCGGAGCGGAGCACCGTTCACGCCAACCGGCAGTTGGCACCTGTGCGGCCTGCGCCGAGCGTGGCGCCCGCGCCCTCGCTGGCCCACTGCCTGTTGTCAGGCACGGTCAGCCGTCACTGCTCAGCCGGCGGCGGGCGTGCTCGGCGTGGGGGCGGCTGCGGGCGGCGGCTCGACGGCGAGCAGGTTGCCCGAGTACATCCCCATGGCGCAGGTGAAGTGCACCGTCCCGGCCTTCATCGCCGGTAGCGGCACGGTGTTCTCACCCTCGGCGAGGTTGACCGCGACGCCCAGGTCGGGCACCCGCAAGGCCGCGCTGCAGCTGAACTGCGAGGTGCCCTCGATGAGCCAGGTCGTCGGCATCCCGGCGTAGAGCACGGTGTCGGCGGGCTCGTAGCCGTCCGGTCCCTGCGTCATCCGCACGGTCTGCACGCCGTCGCTGACGGTGACGTTGGCGGATGCCGTGCGCGCGGTCGCCGCCGACGTCGCGGCCGCCGAGGCTGATCCTCCGGTGAGCCCCAGCAGGTTCAGCCCGCTCGAGACGTTGAGCAGGGCGAAGGCGAGGACGAGCACCCCGACGACGCGCAGCACGGTGGCCTGGCGCCGACCGGTGGTGAGCTCGGGCACCGACCCCAGCGCCAGCAACCCGGGGGTGGTGCCCAGGGCGAAGGTCGCCATGATGGCCCCCGCCTGCACCGGCGACGCGGTCGAGAGGGCGTAGACCTGTGCGGCCTGGGTGAAGCCACAGGGCAGCAGGAAGGTGGCGGCGCCGACCAGGGCGGTGCGCCAGTGGCTGTAGCCGGCATCGGCCGCGCCCTCGATGCCGAGCACCCGCCCGAGCCCGGCCGGAAGCCTCGGCGACCAGGCGGCCGCACGCGGCGACACCCCGGTGAGCCGGATGCCGAGCAGCAACATGACCACTGCGACGGCCAGCACCAGCAGGCCGGTCACCCGGGTGGGCAGGCTCATCGTCGAGCCGACGGCACCGAGCAGGGCACCGAGGACGCCGAAGCCGACGACCCGGCCGGCGTTGAACGCGAGCTGCGGCCGCATCCGCGTGGCGAAGGAGAGCGAGGTCTCACCGCGCGCGGCGAGGCGGGCAGCGTGCGATGCCGAGAACCCGAGCACCAGGCCGCCGACCATGGCCATGCACGTGGAGAGCCCGGCGGTGAGGCCCAGGACGAGCACGAGGAGCAGGCCGCCGGTCGATGGGTCGGAGAGCCGAGAGGTGATGTCGGCCGGGCCGAGCACGGAGATCACCACGGCGACGGCGGCCACGGCCACGGCGGCTGCGAGCACGGTGCGCCACACGGTGAGGTCGGGCGAGAGCCACGGTGCCGTGGCCGGTTCGTAGCCGGCGTAGCGGATGGCGGCGTCGATCTGGGCGCGGTCGAGGGGGCCGTCCCCGGTGATGGTCGCGGTGCCCCGGACGGCGGAGACGCTCACCGAGGTGACCCCGGGCACGCGGCGCAGGGCACGGGTGACCCGCTTCTCGCAGGAGTCGCACGTCATCCCGGTGATGGGAACGGTGACGGCACTGGCAGTGTCGGTGCCGACCTTCGTGCTCACCGTCGTCCTCCCGGCCGGTCTGGTTTCGGTTTCCATCGTCCCACCGCCGTGTCGGCCGCGTTGCCGGTTTGGGATCGTCCTCACACCACCGCAGGCTGTGCGAACCGTCTCCAGCGCAGGGTCACGGCGTAGTCGACGGAGCGGCCGTCGTGCGCGGCGAGCACGTCGTCGGCCACCGCGGGTGGGAGCTCGATGCGCGCCACGGCATCCAGGTCGTCGCGGCGGTCGAAGGTCCACTCGATGGTCAGGTGCTCGGTCGTGAACCCGTGGCGGTCCCAAAACCGCTGCACCGCAACCGGATCGTACGCGGGATAGGCACGCCGGAACCAGGCGCCGAACGTCGACCGGGTGACGTCGTTGTCGACCACGACGGCGATGCCGCCCGGACGCAGCACCCGGGCGACCTCGGCGAGGCCAGGTTCGCACCCGGCGCCGAAGAAGTAGGCCCACCGTGCGTGCACCACATCGACACTGGCGTCGGCCAGAGGCAGCGCCTCGGCATCACCGGCGAGCACGGATGCCGTGTGCTCGCCGCCCGCGGTCAGCCGCCGTCGGGCGCGGTGCACCAGCGGCAGGTGCGGCTCGACCCCGACCACCCGTGCGCCAAGAGCGGCGAAGCGGGGGAGGTGGAAGCCTGTGCCGCAACCGATGTCGACGACATCCGCCCCGCGCAGGGGGTGCAGCGCGTCGATCGTGGTGTCGATGACACCGGCCCGGTCGGACGCCAGGTTCTCGAGCTCGTAGACCTCGGGGGAGTCCCAGATGTTGGGGCTGCGGATCACGACGAGCGGCGCGACTTCGACGACTTGGCGGGTGCCTTGGGAGCCGGCTTGGCCGGGGCCTTGGCCGGCTTGGCCGTCGGCTTGGCCGTGGGCTTGGTGGCGGCTGCCTTGGTGCTTGACACCTTGGTGTTCGACGCCGTGGTCGTCGCGGACCTCTTCGCCGCCCGGGTGCCCTTGGCCGGCGGCACGGGGTGCGCCGCCTCGTTGGCACCGGGCACGGGTGCCGTGCGCTTGCGGGGGACCCGGGTGCGCCGGCCGCCCACCGTGCCGGCCGCCACCGTGGCCGGGTGCACGAGCAACGGGATCAGCTGGCGGGCACCGGCCGAGCGGGCCCGCTTCACGGTGTCGAGGTGGGCCTCGCAGCGCAGCACCAGCTGGGCGTAGCCCTCCTCGCCCATCAGCGCGGTGAGCTCGGCCCGGTTGCTGCGGTAGACCGGCTCGGCGCCCACGTGGGCCTCGGTGTTGGCGGAGCAGTACCAGTCGAGGTCGTGGCCGCCCGGGCCCCAGCCCCGGCGGTCGTACTCGGCGATCGTCACCTCGAGGTAGGACGTGTCGTCAGGGCGCTCGACGGTTCGATAGGAGCGGCGGATCGGCAGCTGCCAGCACACGTCGGGCTTCGCCTCGTGCGGCGGCCGACCGGTGAGCACCGCGTGCTGGTGCAGCGCGCACCCGGCGCCGGCCGGGAAGCCGGGCCGGTTGAGGAAGATGCAGGCGCCCTGCACGACCTTGGTCTTGCGGGCGCCGTCCTCCTTCTCGGTCCAGGCCTTGAGCCGGGCGGGGTCCTTCTCGCCGTAGCGCCCGCGACCCGGGTGCATCTGCCACTCGTCCTCGCCGAGCTCGGCCACCACGGCCTGCACGCGCTCGACGTCGTCGTCGTCGGTGAAGTGCGCCCCGAGGGTGCAGCATCCGTCGTCGGGGCGGTCGGCGTAGATGCCCTTGCAGCCCGCGCCGAAGATGCACGTCCAGCTCGACGTGAGCCAGGTGAGGTCGACCCGGAACCGCTGGCCGGGGTTGGCCGGGTCGGCCATCTCGGCCCAGGTCCGGGCGATGTCGAGCGGTGTCTCGGGCACGCGCCCCACCCTAGGGGCCGACCCGCCGAGCCACTACGTTGGGCGCATGCGCCTCGGGGTCATCGACGTCGGATCGAACACGGTCCACCTGCTCGTCGTCGACGCGCACCCCGGCGCCCAGCCGCTGCCGGCGTCCAAGCACAAGATCGAGCTGCGCCTGTCGGAGCACGTGACCGACGACGGGCTGATCGCCGACGCCGGGCGCGACCAGCTCGCCCGCTTCGTGCAGGAGTGCGTCGAGGTGGCCGAGGACTCCGGCGTCGAGGACCTCAGCGGCTTCGTCACCAGCGCGCTCCGGGAGGCCCCCAACGGCGACGACGTGCTCGCCGCGGTCGTCGAGCGCACCGGCGTCTCGCTCGACGTGCTCAGCGGCGAGGACGAGGCCCGGCTCACCTTCCTCGCCGCCCGGCGCTGGTTCGGCTGGTCGGCCGGCACCCTGCTCGTCGCCGACATCGGTGGCGGCTCCCTCGAGCTCGCCCAGGGCATGGACGAGGACCCCGACGTGGCGGTGTCGCTGCCGCTGGGGGCCGGCCGGGTCACTCGCGACCTGCTGCCCGGCGACCCGCCCGCGCTCGAGCTGGTGCGGCTGGCCCGCAAGCAGGTGCGTGCGTCGATCGCCGCCCAGCTGCGGCCCCTGGCCAAGGCCGGCACCCCCGACCACGCCGTCGGCACCTCCAAGACGATGCGCTCGCTGGCCCGGATCTGCGGCGCGGCGCCGAGCGCCGAGGGGATGTACGCCGCCCGCGCTCTCGACCGGCACGCGCTGTCGGCGCGGCTGCCGGAGATCGCCGCGATGACGGCTGCCGAGCGGTCGGGCCTGCCCGGGGTGTCGGCGTCGCGCTCGCGCCAGCTGCTCGCCGGGGCGGTGGTGGCCGAGGCGACGATGGACCTGCTGGGCCTGGACCGCCTCGAGATCTGCCCGTGGGCGCTGCGCGAGGGCATCATCCTGCGCCACCTGGACAGGATGCGCTGAGCCGTGCCCACACGCGGTGCCCAGGGGTCGGCGGCGGGTCGTCCGGTCGACGTGCCCCGGGCGCAGGTCGGCCTGTCCACGGCGTCGGTCTACCCCGAGGGCGTCGCCGCGGCCTTCGAGCTCGCCGCGCGGCTCGGCTACGACGGCGTCGAGATCATGGTCTGGACCGACCCGCTCACCCGCGAGGCCGGGGCGCTGCGCACGCTGTCCGAGCTGCACGGCATCCCCGTGCTGTCGGTGCACGCGCCGACGCTGCTGGTCACCCAGCGGGTCTGGGGCACCGACCCGTGGGAGAAGATCGACCGGTCGATGGCGCTGGCCGACGAGCTCGGGGCCGACACCGTCGTGCTGCACCCGCCGTTCCGGTGGCAGCGCGAGTACGCCCGCGACTTCGTCGAGGGTGTGGCGGGCCGGGGGTCGGGCGGCGACATCCGGCTCGCGGTCGAGAACATGTACCCGTGGCGGGGGCCGCGCTCGCGCGAGCTCGAGGCCTACCTGCCGCACTGGGACCCGGTGCCGCAGCCCTACGACCACGTGACGCTCGACCTGTCGCACACCTCGACCTCCGGCTCCGACGCCATGGAGATGGTGCGACGGCTCGGCCCGCGTCTGCGCCACCTGCACCTGGCCGACGGGGTGGGCTCGGCGCGTGACGAGCACCTCGTGCCGGGGCGCGGCACCCAGCCGTGCGGGGAGGTGCTCGAGACCCTGGCGGGCGGGGGGTATGCCGGCCACGTGGTCGTCGAGGTGACGACCCGTCGCGCGGGAGAGGCGCAGCGTGAGCTCGACCTCGCCGAGGCGCTCGCCTACGCCCGCCTCCACCTCGCCACCAGCGCGTGAGCGCGGAAGTGGTTGCGAGAGCGACCAGTTCCGTACTGGCGGCGGGTGGTTCGCTCTGGGTGCGGCTTGCTCAGACCCAGTAGGTGTCGTGCTGCAGCATGAAGGCGACCCGCTCGTCGGGCGACATCGGCGCGCCGCGGCCCACGGCATCCAGCGTCTCGAAGTAGTCCTCACGGGGTGCGCCCGGGGTGAACATCAGCAGCATCCGGGCCCGGCCGCCGCCGCGGAAGCCGTGCAGGCCGCCCTCGGGCACGTGCAGGAAGTCACCGCTGCCGGCGGTCACCCAACCGGTGCCGTCGTAGAGCCGCACGCTGCCCTCGAGCACGTAGAACGACTCGGTGATGGCGCGGTGGAAGTGCGGGTCGGGACCGGACTCCTCGTCGCCGAAGGTCCACCGGTAGAGGCCGTAGTGGCCGCCGGTGGCGTCTCCGGTGGCGAGGTACTCACAGGTGCCGCCGGAGCGGTAGGTGAGCTCGGGGTCGGTGTCGTCGCGACGCAGCCAGGCGCTCGCCTCGCCGCCGTCGCCGCGGTAGACGTCGGCCGGGTAGGGCCGGTGCAGCGAGTTGGGGAACGACATCCCGGCACGCTAGCGGCGCGCGCCGACGGTGCGGGGTCTTGCGGCATCCGGGGCACAGTGGCATATTTCATCACATGACGAATAAAGCGGAGGACGATGCCGTCGTCGTCGACCACCTGCGGGTGGTGCGGGGCGCACGGGAGGTGCTGCCCGACCTCAGCCTGCGGGTGCCGCGGGGGCAGGTCGTCGGGCTGCTCGGCCCCAGCGGGGGTGGCAAGTCGACCCTGATGCGGGCCGTCGTGGGGGTGCAGGTCATCGCCGGCGGCACGGTCACCGTGCTCGGCGAGGAGGCCGGCTCGTCGGGGCTGCGCCACCGGGTCGGCTACCTGACCCAGGCGCCCAGCGTCTACGGCGACCTGTCGGTGCGCGACAACGTCACCTACATCGCCCGGATCATGGGCGTGGGGGCGGATGCCGTCGACCGCGCGATCGAGGCCGTCGACCTCACCGACCATGCGTCGGCCAAGGTCGAGAACCTCTCCGGTGGCCAGCGGTCGCGGGCGAGCCTGGCCTGCACCCTCGTCGGCGACCCCGAGGTGCTCGTGCTCGACGAGCCGACGGTCGGGCTCGACCCGGTGCTCCGCCGTGAGCTGTGGGACCTGTTCCGGCGGCTGTCGCACGAGGGGCGCACCGTGTTCGTGTCGAGCCACGTCATGGACGAGGCCTCGCGCTGCGACCGGCTGCTGCTGCTGCGCGAGGGCCGCATCCTCAGCGACTCCACACTGCCCGAGCTGCTCGAGAGCACCGGCAGCACGGATGCCGAGCAGGCCTTCCTGGCCCTCATCGACGCGGCCGACGCGGCCGACGGGTCGGGAGCCGGCGGGTCGAGGGGCGGCGGGGCCGGCGGGACCGGCGGCTCGGACGGGGGTGCGGCGGCATGAACGTCCGGATCACCCGCACCACGGCGGCCCGCATCCTGCGCCAGCTGCGCGCCGACCACCGCACCGTGGCGCTGATGATCGTGGTGCCCTGCGTGCTGCTCGGGCTGCTCGCGTGGATCTACGCCGACCTGCCGGGCGACGTGTTCAACCGGATCGGCCCGGCCCTGCTGGGTGTCTTCCCGTTCGTCGTGATGTTCATCGTCACGAGCATCTCGACCCTGCGCGAGCGCACCAACGGCACCCTCGAGCGGCTGCTCACGACACCCCTCGGCAAGGGCGACCTGATGCTCGGGTACGCGCTGGCGTTCGGGGCGATGGCGGTGCTGCAGGCTCTGGTGGCAACGGGTTTCGCGGTGTGGGTCTGCGGCCTCGACATCGCCGGACCGCTCGGGCTGCTGGTGGTCATCGCGGTGTTCGACGCGGTGCTCGGCACGGCCCTCGGGCTGCTCGCGAGCGGCTTCGCGCGCACCGAGTTCCAGGCGGTGCAGTTCATGCCGGCGTTCATCCTGCCCCAGTTCCTGCTCTGCGGGCTGCTCGTGCCGCGCGAGCTGCTTCCTCCGGTGCTCGAGGCGGTCTCGAACGTGCTGCCCCTGTCGTACGCCGTCGACGCCATGAAGGACGTGACCGTGCTGGCCGACCCGCTCAGCGAGGTGCTGCCCAGCCTGGGCATCATCGCCCTGTGGATCGCGCTGTCCCTCGCCCTGGGCAGCCTCACCCTGCGCCGCCGCACCCCCTGACCACAGCGCACCGGGCCGCCCGCGAGCTCAGGAGGCGGGCGGCATCCGGGTGGCGACGACCTGCGGAGCCGCGGAGCCCGCGCTGAAGGTGGCCTGGAGTCGGGTCGTTGCTCCGGATGTGTGCCCTTGCTCCGGACTGGTGTCCCTGCAGCAGCGCGCATCGGGAGCAGCGACCCGAGCCGGGAGCAGCGACCCGAGCCCGGGGCAGCGACCCGAGCCCGGAGCAGCGACCCGAGCCAGGAGCAGCGACCCGAGCCGGGAGCGGAAGGCGAGCACACGGCATCCCGGCTGTTGGCGCGTGCGGAGTCAGGAGCACTCCGCGTTCTCAGGAGGTTCTCGCCGAGTCAGGACCCAGTACGGCCCTGACTGGGCGAAGTGCGCCTGACTTCGCGGGGCCGGGCGGGATGCCGGACGCCACGAACGCTGCTCGCCCCGTTAGCCTGTCGATCGTGGATGCCAGTGACCTGCTGCGGGGAGCCCTGCTCCAGCTGTCCGACTCCGACCTCGTGAAGACGACCGTGCTCAAGGCACCGGTCAGCCGCTCGGTCGTGAGCCGCTACGTGGCCGGGGAGTCGGTGGATGACGCGGTGTCCGTGGCCGCCGAGCTGCGCACCACCAACCGGCTCGCGACCCTGGACTACCTCGGCGAGGACACCACCGACCGGGCGCACGCCGAGGCGATCCGCGACACCTACGTGCACCTGCTCGAGGCGCTCGCCGAGGCCGACCTGACCGCCTACGGGGCGGCCGAGGTGAGCGTCAAGCTCAGCGCCGTCGGCCAGGCGCTCCCCGACGACGGCGACGCCATCGCCCTCGAGAACGCCCGGGCCATCTGCGCGGCCGCCGCGAAGGCCGGCACCACGGTCACCCTCGACATGGAGGACCACACCACCACCGACCGCACCCTCGCGACGCTGCGCGAGCTGCGCCAGGACTTCCCGTGGGTCGGCGCGGTCGTGCAGTCCTACCTGCACCGCACCGAGGCCGACTGCCGCGACCTGGCCACCGAGGGCAGCCGGGTGCGGCTGTGCAAGGGCGCCTACAAGGAGCCGGCCTCGGTCGCCTTCCCGGACGGCACCGACGTCGACCTGTCCTACGTGCGCTGCCTCAAGGTGCTGATGGCCGGCGACGGCTACCCGATGGTCGCCAGCCACGACCCGCGCCTGATCGACATCGCGCAGGCCCTCGCCGGGCATCACGGCCGGTCGCCCGACAGCTACGAGTTCCAGATGCTGCACGGCATCCGGCCCGGCGAGCAGGCCCGCATCGCCGACCGCGGGCACCAGATGCGCGTCTACGTGCCGTTCGGCGAGGACTGGTACGGCTACCTGGTGCGCCGGATGGCCGAGCGCCCCGCCAACCTCACCTTCTTCCTGCGCTCGCTCGCCACCACCGGCTGACCGGGTCGCCCACCGGCCGGCGCGGATGCTGTGTGCCCGCCGCCCGCCGAAACCCGCGCGAGCGGCGTGGGCGCACCCGGCATACTCACCTGACATGGGAATGGTTGCGATCTTCGGTGCCGGTGTCATGGGCGAGACCCTCCTGTCAGGGCTGCTGCGTGCCGGCCGCCCGACCGACCAGCTCGTGATCACCGAGCGCCGGCCCGAACGCGCCGCGGAGCTCACCGAGAAGTACGGCGTGCAGGTGCTCGACAACGCCGAGGCCGCCGCGCTCGCCGACACCCTGGTGCTGGTGGTCAAGCCGCAGGACATGGGTGGCCTGCTCGCCGAGATCGCACCCCACGTCGAGAGCGGCAACCTCGTGGTCAGCCTCGCGGCCGGCATCACCACCAGCTACCTCGAGGCGCGCCTGCCGCAGGGCCGACCGGTCGTGCGGGTCATGCCCAACACCCCCGCCCTCGTCGACCAGGGCATGGCCGCCATCAGCGCCGGCGCGCACTGCGATGCCGAGCACCTGCGCGAGGCCGAGGCCCTGCTCGCCGCCACCGGCAAGGTGGTCGAGGTCCCCGAGAAGCTGCAGGATGCCGTGACGGCCATCTCCGGCAGCGGGCCGGCCTACATCTTCTACGTCGTCGAGGCGATGATCGAGGCCGGCGTCGTGCTCGGGATGCCGCGCACCACCGCCACCGAGCTCGTCGTCCAGACGCTCTTCGGCGCGGCGACGATGATCAAGGAGACCGGCCAGCACCCCACCGTGCTGCGCGAGCAGGTCACCTCGCCCGGGGGCACCACCGCGGCCGCACTGCGCACCCTCGACGACCACAAGGTGCGCGCCGCCTTCATCACCGCGATGGAGGCCGCCGCCAAGCGCTCCGCCGAGCTCGCCGGTGAGTGAGACGACCGGCGGCGACGGCCGCGTGGTCGAACGGGTCACCGCGGCGTCGTGGCGCACCTACCGCGACGTGCGGCTCGCCTCGCTCATCGACAGCCCGCGGGCGTTCTGGATGACGTACGCCGAGTCGGCCGGCACGACCGACGACCAGTGGCGCAAGCGCTGCGCGACGGGAGGCCCGACCTGGCTCGCCCTCGACGCCGGCCGCCCGGTCGGCACCGTCGGCCTCTGGCACGCCCCCGACCAGCCGGCCGACGAGGTCGTCCTGGTCGGGATGTGGGTGGCGACCGTCGCGCGCGGGACCGACGTCGCCACCCGGCTGGTGGGCGCCGCCCTGACCAGCGCGGCGGCATCCGGTTTCCGCCGCGTGGTGCTCGACGTGGCGCACGAGAACGCCCGCGCCCGTGCGTTCTACGGCCGCATGGGTTTTCGCGCGACCGGTGCCGTGGGCCGGATGCCGTGGGACCCGTCGGTCACCGAGCAGACCCTGGCGCTCGACCTGCCGGTCACCTCCTGAAGTTCACCCCCTCGGGTTGCAGAAGCCCGCGGGGGTCGTGGGAGAGTGGCCGCCATGAGTGACATCACGGTGCGCCCCCTCGGGGTCGACGACTGGGAGCAGTACCGCTCCGTGCGCCTCACTGCACTGCAGGAGTCCCCGGACGCGTTCGTCGCCACGCACGACCAGGAGGCAGCCGAGGGCGAGGAGTTCTGGCGGGCCCGCATGCAGCGCTCGACCCGCCTGGTCGCCGAGCGCGACGGCCGCCCGGTCGGCATCGCCAGCGTGGGCACGGCCGACGACGAACAGCCCGAGGCCGCCCAGCTGTTCGGCCTGTGGGTGCACCCGGAGGCTCGCGGCACCGGTGTCGCCACCGAGCTGGTGCGGGCGGGTGCCCGCAGTGCCGCCGAGGACGGCAAGCGCCAGCTGCTCTACTGGGTGGGCACCGACAACGGCCGCGCGGTGGCCTTCGCCAGCGGCTTCGGGTTCCGCCCCACGGCCGAGCGCCGGCCGATGCGCGTGGTGTCCGAGGACGACGGCGAGGAGGAGCTCGCGATGACGCTCCCGCTGGCCGGCGACCGCGGCGGCATCGCCAGCTGGTGACCTGCCCCCCTTTCCCGACTTCTTGCGAATTTCCCACCCTGAAGCGGCTCCCTCACCTGGCCTTGCCGGTGGGAAATTCGCAAGAAGTCGGGGACTTGGGGGCCGGCGGATGGTGGGAAATTCGCAAGAAGTCGGGGACTTGGGGGCCGGGGATGGTGGGATATTCGCAACAAGTCGGTGGGCTAGGGGCGGGCGGCGAGGCGCTCGATCAGGGCCGTCGGGCCGCTGACGATGAGCGTGTCGTGCGCCGAGACCTTGGTCGACGGCACGGCATACGTGAAGTCCTCGCCGGGGGCCTTGACCCCCACGACGGTGACGCCGTACTTGCTGCGGATCGCGCTCTGCTCCAACGTGAACCCGATGGCCTCGGTCGGCGGGCGCATCTTCACGATGGCGAACCCGTCGTCGAACTCGATGTAGTCCTGCATCCGGCCGCCGACGAGGTGCGCCACCCGGCGCCCGGTGTCGGCCTCGGGGCGCACGATGTGCTGCACGCCGATCCGGTCGAGGATGCGGGCGTGCTCGGGTGAGAGCGCCTTGGCCCAGATGTCGGGCACCCCGGCATCGCTGAGGTTGGCCGCCGCCAGCACCGACGCCTCCACCGACGAGCCGATCGCCACGACGGCGATGCGGAACCGACCGGCCTTGGCGTCCTGGATGACGCCGACGTCACTGGCGTCGCCGTGGATGACGTGGCTGACCCGGCCGAGGAACTTCTCGGCGAGGAAGCCGTCGCGCTCGATGGCGGTGACCTTGTGGCCCAGGCGCCGCAGCTCGAGCGCTGCAGCCGCGCCGAACCGGCCGAGCCCGATGACGAGCACGTCGTCGTCGTGGGCACTGTTGCGTGCCATCGTGGGTGCCTCCCTCGCGGGTGTCGGTGGGCCCCCAGCCTGCCACGGTGCCTGCGGCGAGTAGCGTGCAGACATGGCCGGTGGGACGAGCGTGGTGTGGGACGAGGTGTTCTGCGACTACGACTTCGGCCCGACCCACCCGATGGCCCCCGTGCGGCTCGATCTCACGACCCGCCTGGCGAGCGCCCTGGGTGTGCTCGACCACGTCACGCTGCTGGCCCCCGGGGTCGCTGACGACGACGTCCTCGCCACCGTGCACGACCGTGACTACATCGATGCCGTGCACCGCGCCTCCGCCGACCCGACTGTCGCCGACGTGAACCGCGGCCTGGGCACCGAGGACGACCCGGCGTTCGCCGGCATGCACGAGGCCTCCGCCCGCATCGCCCAGGGCACCCTCGACATCTGCCAGGGGGTGTGGCAGGGCGACATGGAGCACGGGGTCAACTACTGCGGCGGCCTGCACCACGCCATGCGCGGCTACGCCAGCGGGTTCTGCATCTACAACGACGTGGGCGTCGGCATCCAGTGGCTGCTCGACCACGGCGCCGAGCGGGTCGCCTACGTCGACATCGACGTGCACCACGGCGACGGCGTCGAGCGGATGTTCTGGAACGACCCCCGGGTGCTCACCATCTCGGTGCACGAGAGCGGGCGGCACCTCTTCCCGGGCACCGGCTGGCCGGCCGACATCGGCGGGCCGTCCGCGCGGGGCACGGTCGCCAACGTCGCCCTGCCGCCGGGCACCGGCGACTCCGCCTGGCTGCGCTCGATCGACTCGGTCGTGCCGCCGCTGCTGCGGGCCTTCGCCCCCGACGTGCTCGTCAGCCAGCACGGCTGCGACACCCACATGCACGACCCACTGGCGCACCTCGCCATCACCGTCGACGCCCAGCGCCGCGCCCACGAGACGCTGCACGACCTGGCGCACGAGACGGCATCCGGGCGGTGGGTGGCGCTCGGTGGCGGCGGCTACGAGCTCGTCGAGGTGGTGCCTCGCTCGTGGACCCACCTCACCGCCATCGCCGCCCACGTGCCGATGCCGGTCGAGACCGCCGTGCCGCAGCACTGGCTCGACCACGTGCAGCAGTCGCTGGGGCGCGCCGCGCCGAGCCGGATGGGGGACCTGCCCGCCTCCGCGCTGCCGATCTGGGTGCAGCCGTGGAACATGGGGCACAACCCCGAGAACCCCGTCGACCGCGCCGTGCTGGCCACCCGTCAGGCCGTGTTCCCCCTGCACGGGCTGGACCCCTGGTTCGACTGAGGTCGCGCGGCCCGGCCACCTGGGCCGGCAGATTGTTCGTCAGCGGGTCGGCGTGTCGGCTGGACATCACGGATGAATCTGGTGCATTCCCTTCCACAGTGGTCACATCTGCCCCTATGGTTGCGCTTGCGAGTCCACATGCGACATGCCGGGGTCTCCGGCTCTGGGGACGAGCAGAACACGAGGTCACGATGTCCACGGAGCGTTCGCTCGGGGAGGTGCGGTTCCTCACCGTCGCCGAGGTCGCCACGATCATGCGGGTCTCCAAGATGACCGTCTACCGCATGGTGCACGCCGGGGAGCTTCCCGCGATCCGCGTCGGTCGGTCCTTCCGCGTTCCCGAGGACGAGGTGCACGCCTACCTGCGCAGCTCCTTCGTCGACACCGCGTGATCCGGCGCAGCAGCTGACGCCGAGGGGCGGCCCGCACCGCGGGCCGCCCCTCGGCGTACCGGACCACCATCCGCACCACCACCAGTCCAACCACCAACCACCACGACCACGGTTTGGGAGCGGTGCGCGCCTGCCGGTAAGGTGGGCAGCCGCACCTGACGCACCAGCATTGAGGACATCATGGGTTCAGTCATCAAGAAGCGGCGCAAGCGGATGGCGAAGAAGAAGCACCGCAAGCTCCTTCGCAAGACGCGCCACCAGCGCCGCAACAAGAAGTGACCTCGAGTCACCTCGCGAACTTCAAAGGTCCCCGCACCCCGGGGGCCTTTGTCGTTGTCGCACAGCATGGGCTCACCTGACCCGGTGTGCAGGCACTGGGTAGTGTCGGCACTGAAACGGTCGAGCTGAGGAGCTGAGCATGGGGTCGGTGGTGCTCGTCACGGGGGTGTCTCGGTATCTCGGCGGCCTGCTCGCGCGCCGGCTGAGCGCCGACCCGACCGTCGACCGCGTCGTCGGCGTCGACGTCATCCCGCCGGCCAAGGACGTCGGCGACGTCGAGTTCGTGCGCGCCGACATCCGCAACCCGATGATCGGACGGGTCATCGAGAGCTCGGGCGTCGACACCGTCGTGCACATGAACGTCATCGCCACGCCCACCTTCGTCGGGGGACGCACCCCGCAGAAGGAGATCAACGTCATCGGCACGATGCAGCTGCTGGCCGCCTGCCAGAAGTCGAGCACCGTGCGGCGCCTGGTCGTGAAGTCCTCAGCCGCGGTCTACGGCTCCACGTCGCGCGACCCGGCGATGTTCACCGAGGACATGAGCGCCAAGCGCAACCCGTCGGGTGGGTTCGGCAAGGACTCCATCGAGGTCGAGGGCTACGTGCGCGGCTACGCCCGCCGCCGTCCCGACACCGAGATCCTCACCCTGCGCTTCGCCAACATCATCGGCCCGCGCATCCGCACCTCGATCACCGACTACTTCAACCTGCCGCTCATCCCGGCGCCGCTCGGCTTCGACGCCCGCATGCAGTTCGTGCACGAGGACGACGCCATCACCGCGCTCGTGCTCGCCACCACCGGCGAGGCCACCGGGGTGGTCAACATCGCCGGCGACGGCGTGATCACGGTGCTGCAGGCGGCCGCGATCGTCGGCCGGCCCGTGGTGTGGCTGCCGCTGCCCGCGGCCGGGCTCGTCGGTGGGCTCGCCCGGCGGATGGGCCTGGCCGACTTCTCGCCCGACCAGATGTCGTTCCTTGCCTACGGCCGGGGCCTCGACACCGGCCGGATGCGCAGCGTGCTCGGCTTCGAGCCCGCGTTCACCTCGCGCGGCGCGTTCGAGGACTTCGCACACACCGTCGGCCCGGCCGTGCCGGCCGCAGCAATCGTGGGGGATGCCGTGAGCGGCGTCGCGGGCACGGCCACCTCGGCCGTGCTGCGCACGCTGGGCACCGGGAGGGGGCACTGATGGCCGCACGTCAGGGAGCACTGGCCGCCGGGGCGGCCCGGGCGTCGGGGGAGCGGGCCAAGCGCCGTTCGACGCCGCTCATCGGCGCCGAGCCGATCGTCGTCGCCGACGACCCGACCACCTCGGACGCCGGTCCGACTGCGACGGCGTCGTCGTCGTCGTCGAAGGTGAAGGCGGCCAAGCCCTCCGGCGCCAAGGCGGCCAAGCCCTCGGGGGCCAAGGCCCCCACCCAACCCAAGTCGGCCAAGCCCTCGGGCACCAAGGCGGCCAAGTCGGCCAGCCCCAAGGCGGCCAAGCCCTCGGGCGCGAAGGCAACCACGCAGCCCGAGTCGCCGAGGGTGACGGGCACGCCGGCCGGTTCCCCGGCATCCGCGGCCCTCGAAGGCGAGCCCACGACCGCCCGCCGCCCGCACCGGCCGGCCCCACAGGTGCGCTCGGCCCCCTCGCGCACGGCATCCCGGCAGAGCGGCGAGCGTCCCACCCGTCGCCCGGCGAGCCCGCCAACCGCAGCCCCGGCCACCCCGGTGGCGCCGGCGGCCGCCGTGAAGCGCCGCCCCCGGGTCGACCCGCGCGAGAAGGCGCGCCGCGACGCCGAGCGCCCGCACCTGCGCATCGCCGAGCCGCCGCCGCTCGACCCCACCGTGCACGAGGCGCCACGCCGCACCGGCCTGCCGCTGCCCGACGTCGGCGACGCCCTCGACGCGGCCATCGGCATGCTGCGGTTCGGCGCCGAGGCCGCCGGCATCGCCCCCGAGGACGTCGAGCGCCGGGTGGCCCAGGTGCTCGCCTACGTGCGCCGCCGGGTCGACGGCGACTACGAGGTCGACGACTTCGGCTACGACCGCGACTTCACCGAGAACGTCTTCTACCCGATGCTCCGGCCCATCTACCGGCGCTGGTTCCGGGTCGAGGTGCGCGGCATCGAGAACATCCCGGCCACCGGTGGCGCGCTCGTGGTGTCCAACCACTCGGGCACCATCGCCATCGACTCGCTGATGGTGCAGCTCGCCATCCACGACGAGCACCCGCAGCGCCGGGTGATGCGCGCGCTCGGCGCCGACCTGGTCTTCCAGACCCCGTTCCTCGGCACCATCGCGCGGCGCTCCGGATCCACGCTGGCCACCAACGCCGACGCGGAGCGGCTCTTCGACCAGGGCGAGCTGGTCGGCGTCTTCCCCGAGGGGTTCAAGGGCGTCGGCAAGCCGTTCCGCGAGCGCTACAAGCTGCAGCGCTTCGGCCGCGGCGGCTTCGTCTCCGCCGCGCTGCAGGCGCAGGTGCCGATCATCCCGTGCTCGGTGGTGGGCGCCGAGGAGATCGCACCGATCCTGGGCAACATGAACACCGTGGCGCGGCTGTTCGGGCTGCCCTATGCGCCGATCACCCCGACCTTCCCCTGGCTCGGCCTGCTCGGCCTCATCCCGCTGCCGAGCAAGTGGATCATCGAGTTCGGCGCGCCGATCCCCACCGACACCCACGGCCCCGGGGCGGCCGACGACCCGATGCTCGTCTTCGACCTCACCGACCAGGTGCGCGAGACCATCCAGCAGACCCTCTACACGCTGCTCATGCAGCGCCGCTCGGTGTTCTTCTGATGGCACCGCCGGTGCGGGTCACGCTCATCGGGCGTGCCGGCTGCCACCTGTGCGACGTCGCCCGCGAGGTGGTCGAGCGGGTCACCACCGACCTCGGCGTCGGGTGGGAGGAGCGGTCGGTCGACAGCGACCCCGCGTGGCTCGAGCGGTGGTCCGACCAGGTGCCGGTCACCCTGGTCGACGGCCGCCAGCACGACTACTGGCGGGTCGACGAGACCCGGCTGCGGGCCGCACTCGCGGTGCCACCGCCCGGCTCCGCCTGAGGCTGCTGCCCGGCCGGCCGGCGCACGAGCAGGATGCCGTAGGCCAGCAGCCACAGGTACCACGCCGTGTAGGCGTTCAGACCCCAGAACTCGACGGTGTCCAGGCCGGCCGCAGTGGCGGTGGGCACCGCTGCTGCCCACAGCGCGGCCAGCGCCACGCCGAGCACGGCGAACCACCGCGGCGAGCGCCGGGACCGCAGCAGGATGACGGCGACCCCCACCGCCCAGATGCCCTGGAGGAGCCAGCCGAGGTGCTCCCCGACGGCTGCGCCGGCGTAGCCGTTGAGCACGTCGTAGGCCGCCGCGGTCGCCTCGCGACCGGTCGCCGTGGCCGTCGGGTCGGTCCAGGCGTCGGCCAGGCCGGGCACCGTGAGCGGCCACCGCACCCAGCCGAGCATCTGGGCGAACGCACCCAGCACGCCGAAGGTCGCCACCGAGGCCGCAGCGGTCGAGGCCCGGCCCTCGCGGTACAGGCCGATGGCGGCCGGCACCAGCGCCAGGCTGGACAGCAGGAACAGGTAGAAGCCCAGGCGCACCCAGACCTCCGCCTCGACGACGGCGTCCAGGGCGGTCGTGCCGGGCTCGTCGAGCATGGCCGGCCACCCGAACTGGGTGCCGAGGACGAGGTAGCCCCCGACGCTGAGCAGTGCCGAGGCGATGAGGAGGAGCCCGGTGCCGGTCGAGCGGCGCATCACCGTGCTCCCGCCGCGGAGGTGGCGCGCGCACCGGTGACGATGCGCTCGACGGTGTCGGCCCAGTCCCGCGGCCCCCAGCCGACCAGGTCGCGGGTGGCGGAGTCGTCGACGACGAACGGCGCGGTGAACTGGTAGGCGGTGCCGGCCAGCTCGCGCAACATCGGCACCACGATGCCCAGGGTGCGCATCGCCCGCGGCCCGAGCACGCTCACCTTGGGTGCCGGCATCCCGGCCGCAGTGGCGATGTCGGTGAGCGCCTCGCGCTGGGTGCGCGGGGGCGCGGTGGGCACCAGCCAGGCCTTGCCGTGCGCCTGCTCGTCGGCCGCGACGGCCACCAGGAGGCGGGCCGTGTCGTGGGTGGTGGTCCAGCTGTGCGGCTGGTCGGCGTCGCCGAGCACCCGCACGGTGCGCCCGGCCAGCACGGCCGGGGCGTTGCGCGCCAGGTGGGACGACTCGCCGGCATCCGCGTAGTCACTGGCGCGCACCTCGACGACCCGCGCCCGTCCGGCGTCGTGGGCGGCCAGCGCGTCGCGCCACATCTGCACTCGCACCTCGCCCTTGTGGTCGCAGGGTGCGAGGGGCGAGTCGTCGCGGATGGGGCCGGTCACCCGGCCGTAGCCGTAGAGGTTGCTCACGGTCGCCAGCACCGCTCCCGACGCGGATGCCGCGTCGAGCAGTGCCGCGGCCAGGGGCGGCCAGTCGGTGTCCCAGCGCGTGTAGGCGGGGTTGGCGCAGTTGTAGACCGCCACCGCATCGGCCGCGAGGGCGCGCATCCGGGCCGGGTCGGCGGCATCCGCGGCGAGGCGCTCGACGTTGGGGTGCTCCGGGCCGGTGCCGGAGCGGGTGACGACCCGCACCTGCGCGCCGGAGTCGGCGAGCAGCAGGGCGGTGTGGGTGCCGACCGGGCCGGCGCCGACGACGAGGTGGGTGTTCATGGGTGCCTCCGTGTGATCAGTGATCTCGTATGTGAACAGTGAACCGCAGAGCGCGCCAGCGCGCAAGAGCAGTGATCACATTCGTGTGCAGTGCTCACGCGGGTGTGCTTGACTGGCCGGGTGACGACCACCAGCCGCGCCGAGGGCGTGCGCAGCCGGGCCCGGGCTCAGATGCGCACCGAGATCCTGGATGCCGCGCGCGAGCAGCTGGCCACGCAGGGGGTGGGCACCCTGTCGCTGCGCGGCGTGGCCCGCGACCTGGGCATGGCGCCCTCGGCCGTCTACCGCTACTTCGAGAACCGCGACGTGCTGCTCACCGCGCTCATCGTCGATGCCTACGACGCCCTCGGTGACGCCGTGGAGCGTGCCGAGCGCTCCGTGGCCCGCCACGACCTCGCGGGCCGGTGGGCCGCCATCGCCCGTGCCGTGCGCCAGTGGGCGCTGGCCAACCCGTCGCTCTACGCGCTGGTCTACGGGTCCCCGGTGCCGGGGTATGCCGCCCCGCCGGAGACCGTGGTGCCGGCCACCCGGGTGACCCAGCGGCTCGCGGCCCTGGTGCAGGACGCCCTGGCCTCCGGTGACTCCGCGCTCGGCCCGCCCGCCCTCGACGCCGCGGCCCCGGTGTCGCGCGAGGTGGCGCAGGGCCTGGCGCCACTGGTCGAGTTCCTGGGTCCGGGCACCTCGCCGGAGTGGGCGGTGCGGGCCCTGATGGCGTGGACGTGGCTGTTCGGTGCCGTCTCCTTCGAGCTCTTCGGCCAGCTGACCGGGGCGGTGCTCGCGGCGGACCGCGAGCAGGTCTTCGACGCCGAGGTGGAGCGTGCGGCGGCGTGGCTCGGCCTGGGCGCGGGGCGCCCGTAGCATCTGGCGCTTGTAGCACATGGCGGCCGTGAGGTGTCTCACGGGGGTCCAGCGCGACTTTGTGCAGGCCTTCACAAGACCGTACGCTGGCGGTCTCACCCGCGGGTCGGCACGCCGCAGCGCGCGACCGTCGCCCCCAGTCCGGCCCCGCGGGCCCGCGAAAGGAGTCGGTGAGCCCCTGTGTCCGCCGCAGTGACCGCCCGCCGGGGCATCCCCGAGGCGACGGTGGCCCGACTCCCCGGCTACCTGCGGGCGCTCACCTCACTGGCCCGTGACGGCATCGCCTCGGTCAGCAGCGAGGAGCTCGCCACCGCCGCGGGGGTCAGCTCGACCATGCTGCGCAAGGACCTCTCGCACCTGGGCTCCTACGGGGTGCGCGGCGTCGGCTACGACGTCGAGCGGCTCGCCTCCGAGATCACCTCGGCCCTGGGCCTCACCCAGGACTGGCCGGTCGCCATCGTCGGCATGGGCAACCTGGGCCGGGCACTGGCGGCCTACCGCGGCTTCGCCGAGCGGGGCTTCCGGGTCATCGCGCTGCTCGACGGCGACCCCCAACTCGTCGGCGAGTCGGTCTCCGGCCAGCGGGTGCGGCCGATGACCGACCTGCCCGCCCTCGTCACCGACGACGGCCTGGCCATCGGCGTCATCGCCACCCCGTCCGAGGGCGCCCAGCAGGCCTGCGACGACCTCGTCGAGGCCGGCGTGCGCTCGGTGCTCAACTTCGCTCCGGCCGTGCTGGCCGTGCCCGACGGGGTCGTCGTGCGCAAGGTCGACCTGTCGACCGAGCTCCAGATCCTCGCGTTCCACGGCCAGAAGGTGGCCGTGCCGGAAGGAATGCCCTCATGAGCCTCGTCGTCCTGGGTCTTTCGCACCACGGCGCCCCCCTCACCCTCCTCGAGTCGGTCAGCCTCGACCCGGAGGCGCGCACCGCCCTCGAGGCGTCGCTGCTGCGCTCGACGCACGTCAACGAGGTGGTCGTGCTGTCGACGTGCAACCGCACCGAGGTGTATGCCGAGTGCGCCACCTTCCACGGCGCCCTCACCGCCATCACCACCGCGCTGGCCGACGTCTGCTCGGTCGACCGCAACGACCTCCAGCCACACCTGTTCGTGCACTACGCCGAGCGCGGCATCGCGCACATCTTCTCGGTGGCCGCAGGGCTCGACTCCATGGCGGTCGGCGAGGCGCAGATCATCGGCCAGGTGCGCCGCACGCTCGCCCGCTCCCAGCGCGAGGGCCACGTCGGGCCCGCGCTGAATGCCGTTCTGCAGCAGGCGCTTCGCGTCGCCAAGCGGGTGCACACCGAGACCGAGATCGACCTGGTCAGCGGCTCGCTCGTGCAGGCCGGGCTCGCCCGCGCCGAGGCTGCGCTGGGCCCCCTCAAGGACCTCTCGGTGCTCGTCGTCGGCGCCGGCGGCATGGGCGCGCTGGCCGCGACCACCGCCGCGAGGGCCGGGGCCCGCACGGTCGTCGTCGCGAACCGCAACCACGAGCGGGCGCGCAGCGTCGCCGCACGGGTCGGTGGCTCGGCCATGCCGCTGTCCGACCTCGACGAGGCCCTCGCGGGGGCCGACGTCGTCATCTCCTCGACAGGGGCGCCGGCCCGGGTCGTGCTCGCCGACGACGTTCGCGAGGCCCTCGACGCCCGCGACGGCCGCCCGCAGCTCTACGTCGACCTGGCCCTGCCGCACGACATCGACCTCGCCGTGGCCGACCTGCCCGGCGCGTCCCGGGTGGGCCTCGATGACCTCGGCGAGGACCTCGCCGGCACCGGCTCGGCCCCTCAGGTCGGCGAGGCGACCGACCTGGTCACGTCCGAGGTCGCGGCCTACCTCGTCACCCGCTCCGCCGAGGCGGTCGCCCCCACCGTCACCGCCCTGCGCTCCCACGCGCACGTGCTCGTCGAGGAGGAGCTCCTCCGCCTCGAGCACCGGATGCCCGACCTCAGCGAGGCCGAGCGGGCCGAGGTGCGGCGGTCGGTGCACCGGGTGGTCGACAAGCTGCTCCACACCCCCACCGTGCGGGTCAAGGAGATGGCCCGCGACGGCCAGGGCGGCAGCTATGCCCGGGCCCTGTCCGAGCTGTTCGACCTCGACCCGCGCGACGTCTCGCTCGTGTCCGCGCCTCCCCTCATGGCAGGTGACGAGGGATGACCGCGCTGCGCCTCGGCACCCGCCGTTCCGCCCTCGCCACCACCCAGTCCACCTGGGTGGCGGACGGCCTGCGCGCGCTCGGCCACGAGGTCGAGCTCGTCGAGGTGAGCACCGAGGGCGACCTCGACCGCGCCACCCCGCTCGCCCAGCTCGGCGGCACGGGGGTCTTCGTCTCGGCGCTGCGCGAGGCCTTGACGCAGGGCCGGGTCGACCTCGCGGTGCACTCGCTCAAGGACCTGCCGACCGCGCCCGACGACGCGACCACCGTCGCCGCCGTGCCCGTGCGTGAGGACCCGCGCGACGCACTGGTGGCCCGTGACGGGCTCACCCTCGGCGAGCTGCCCGCCGGCGCCACCATCGGCACCGGGTCGCCGCGCCGCCGCGCCCAGCTCGAGGCGCTCGGCCTGGGCCTGGTCGTCACGGGCCTGCGCGGCAACGTCGACACCCGGCTGCGCGCGGTGTCGGAGGGGCGGTTGGATGCCGTCGTGCTCGCCGCCGCCGGGCTGCGCCGGCTCGGCCGGATCGGCGAGGCCACCGAGCTGCTCGACCCGATCCAGATGCTGCCCGCCCCCGGCCAGGGCGCGCTGGCCGTCGAGGTGCGCGCCGGCGACGCCGTCACGGCATCCGTCGTGGCCGCGCTCGACCACCCCGACACCCGCACCTGCGTCACCGCCGAGCGTGCCCTGCTCGCCGAGCTCGAGGCCGGCTGCTCCGCCCCCGTCGGTGCACTGGCCGAGGTCGTCGAGGGCGTCGACGGGCCCGAGCTGTCGCTGCGGGCCGTCGTCGCCACACCCGACGGCACCTCCGACCTGCGGCGCTCGCTCGTCGGCGGCGTCGCCGACCCCGACTCGCTCGGGCGCGCCCTGGCCCGCCTCCTGCTCGAGGACGGCGCCGCCGACCTCATGTCCGACCTGTCCCCATCGCCCACCGCCGACCCCATCGCAACGGAGCGTGCCCCGTGAGCCCCTCGCGCACATCCAGCCCTGCCCCCACCCGCATCCCGGCCCGCGTCGCCTTCGTCGGCGCCGGCCCCGGCGACCCGGGGCTGCTCACCGTGCGCGCCGGCGAGCTGCTCGCGGCCGCCGACGCCGTCGTCATCGACCAGGTGGCCCGCGAGGCCGTCGTGCAGCGCTGGTGCCGGCCCGACGTCAGCGTCGTCGATGCCGGCTACGGCGACCACGGCGAGCGGCTCACCCACGCGGTGCGGTCCAAACTCGTCGTGCGCGCCGCCAAGGCGCACCCCGGCGGCCTGGTCGTGCGCCTGATGGACGGCGACCCGGCGGTCTTCAACGGCCTGGCCGAGGAGGCGTCCGCCTGCGTCAAGGCCGGCCTGGCCTTCGAGGTCGTGCCGGGCGTCAGCTCGGTCACCGCGGTGCCGTCGTACGCGGGGGTGCCGCTGACGTCGAGCACGTCCACCGGCATCCACGTCATCGCCGCCGGCGCCCGCCACACCGACCTCACCGGCGCGCTCGACCCCGGCGTCACCGTCGTGGTGCTGGGCCAGCCAGACCGGGCCGCCGAGGCGCTCGACGCGCTGCTCGCCGCCGGCCGTGACGCCGCCACCCCCGTGGCCGTCACCGAGCGCGGCACCACCACCGAGCAGCGCACCCTGGTGACGACGCTCGGTGCCGCCTCCGCGACGATGGCCGACGGGCGCTTCCCCGTGCTGGCCGTCGTGGGGTCAACTGTGACCATGCGCGAGACCCTGTCGTGGTTCGAGACCAAGCCCCTGTTCGGCTGGGAGGTGCTCGTGCCGCGCACCAAGGAGCAGTCCGGCTCGACCATCGCCCGGCTCGAGCAGCACGGTGCCCAGGCCGCGGTGGTTCCGACCATCTCGGTCGAGCCGCCGCGCACGCCGCAGCAGCTCGAGCGGGCCGTCAAGGGCATGGTCACCGGCCGCTACGAGTGGGTGGGCTTCACCTCGGTCAACGCGGTGCGCGCCATCCGCGAGAAGTTCGACGAGTTCGGCCTCGACACGCGCTCGTTCGCGGGCCTGAAGGTGGCCGCCGTCGGTGGCGTCACCGCCCAGGCGCTGCGCGACTGGGGCATCGTGGCCGACCTGGTGCCGTCGGGGGAGCAGTCCGCACGCGGCCTGCTCGACGAGTGGCCCGACTTCGACCGCGACCTCGACCCGATCAACCGGGTGTTCCTGCCTCGGGCCGACATCGCCACCGACACCCTGGTCGCCGGGCTGCAGGAGATGGGCTGGGAGGTCGACGACGTCACGGCCTACCGCACGGTGCGCGCCGCGCCGCCGGCCGCCCCGGTGCGCGACGCCATCAAGAACGGGTCCTTCGACGCCGTGCTCTTCACCTCGAGCTCGACGGTGCGCAACCTGGTCGGCATCGCCGGCAAGCCGCACCCGTCGACCGTCGTGGCCTGCATCGGCCCGGCCACGGCGAAGACCGCCGAGGAGCACGGCCTGCGGGTCGACGTGCTCGCGCCCGAGCCCACCGCCGAGGCCCTCGTCGACGCGCTCGCCGACCACGGTCGCTCGCTCGCGCTGGCGGCGTCGGAGGCCGGCGAGGCCGTGCTGCGGCCCAGCCAGCGACGTCCCGGCGGCCGGCGACGGGCCACCTGAGCGTGGCCGGCTACCCGGCCTCGCGGCCCCGCCGGCTGCGGCAGAGCCCGGCGATCCGCCGGCTCGTCTCAGAGACCCGGCTGCACCCGGCCGACCTCGTGCTGCCGGTGTTCGTGCGCGAGGGCATCACCGAGCCGGTCGCCATCTCGGCGATGCCCGGGGTCGTGCAGCACACCGTGGAGTCCCTCGTCGTCGAGGCGCGGCGCTGCGTCGAGGCCGGGCTCGGCGGCATCATGGTCTTCGGCGTTCCGGTGCACAAGGACGCCCGCGGGTCGGGCGCGGACGACCCGTCCGGCATCCTCAACGTGGCTCTCGCGCGGCTGGTGCAGGAGGTCGGCGACGACCTCGTGGTGATGTCCGACCTCTGCCTCGACGAGTTCACCGACCACGGGCACTGCGGCGTGCTGGCCGCCGACGGCTCGGTCGACAACGACGCCACCCTCGACCGCTACGCCTCGATGGCGCTCGCCCAGGCCGCCACCGGCACACCGGTGCTGGGGCTCTCGGGGATGATGGACGGCCAGGTCCTGTACGTGCGCGCGGCGCTGGATGCCGCCGGGTTCACCGACACCGTGATCCTGGCCTACGCGGCGAAGTACACCTCCGGGCTCTACGGCCCGTTCCGTGAGGCGGTGCAGTCCTCGCTCGTCGGCGACCGTGCCACCTACCAGCAGGACCCCGCCAACGGCACCGAGGCGCTGCGCGAGCTCGGGCTCGACATCGAGGAGGGTGCCGACATCGTCATGGTCAAGCCCGCCGGCCCGCACCTCGACGTCATCGCGGCTGCTGCGGCGATGTCACCGGTTCCGGTTGCGGCGTACCAGATCTCGGGGGAGTACTCGCAGATCGAGGCGGCCGCCGAGCGGGGCTGGGTCGACCGCGACCGGGTGATGATGGAGAGCCTGACCGGCATCCGCCGGGCCGGCGCGTCGATCATCCTCACCTACTACGCCCTCGAGGCCGCCGCGCGCCTCTGACCAGCGCCGGGTCGAGGTGATTCGCGGACGCGTGGGGGCAGAACATCACCTCGAACGAGCCGTGCCCCCGCGGGGTCGAGGTGTTCGGCTCACTCGCGGGGGCAGAACATCACCTCGAACCGGAGGACGGCATCCGGCGCCTGCCGTCGGGGGGAGCGGCCCTTGGTACGACGAAGGCCGCCGCCCTGCCCCGGTGCGGGGAGGACGGCGGCCTTCGGTCGCTGCGGTGGAGGATCCGCGGCGGGAGTGCTCCGGCGGAGGGTCCGGAGCGGGGGTGCGGAGGCTCAGGCCTGCTTGGCGAGCTGCACGTCGAGCACGAGCTTGATCTTCTCGGAGACCAGCACGCCGCCCTTCTCGAGGCTCGCGTTCCAGGTGAGGCCCCAGTCGGTGCGGTTGACCTCGGTGGTGGCCTCGAAGGCGGCCTTCTCGTTGCCCCACGGGTCGGTGGCGACGCCGTTGAACTCGACGTCGAGGGTGACCGGCTTGGTGACGTCCTTGATGGTCAGGTCGCCGGTGAGGGTCTCGCCGTCGAAGGCGGTGGAGACGAAGGTGATCTCGGGGTAGGTCTCGACGTCGAAGAAGTCGGCGCTGCGCAGGTGGCCGTCGCGGTCGGGGGTGCCGGTGGCGACCGAGGCGGTCTTGATCACGACGTTGGCGACGGAGTCGGTCACGTTCTCGGCGACCTCGACGGTGCCGCTGACGTCGGTGAACGAGCCGCGGACCTTGGTGACCATGAGGTGA
This sequence comes from uncultured Actinomycetota bacterium, assembly GCA_963800505.1. GTDB lineage: Bacteria > Actinomycetota > Actinomycetes > Actinomycetales > Dermatophilaceae > Fodinibacter. The sequence goes on along the minus strand of CAWDBL010000017.1, from coordinate 41,834 downwards.
CGGGCGACGAAGCCGACCTCGGTGTGGGTCGGGTCGATGGCCCAGGTGCCGGCGGTGAGGGTGCTCAGGGTGGCGGTGGCAGTCATGTCGTTCTCCTTGCGGGTTGGGGGTCGAAGGCAGGTAGTTGACGCTTAAATCACATCTTACTTGACGCTACAACCAAAGCGCACCTCGGGAGCATTCCCCCGTCTCGGGATGTGAGATCCACCTCGGGTCGCCCGAGCACCGGCACGCCGCCAAACCCACGCGGCGACCAGCGCTGACGTGCGACGATGGGTGCCATGTCCAGCGAGCAGGTCCGGTGGCTCACCGAGGCCGAACAGGTCTCATGGCGCGCCTACCTCCGAGCCAACCGCGAGCTCGACGTGGCCCTCGACCACGACCTGCAGGCGGTGGGCATCTCGCTCCCGGAGTACGAGCTGCTCTCGATGCTGTCGGAGGCGCCCATGGGCCAGCTGCGCATGTCGGCGCTGGCCTCGCTCATCGTGCAGTCGCGCAGCCGGGTCACGCACACGGCCGCCCGCCTCGAGCGGCGGGGCTGGGTCAAGCGCAGCCCCGCGCCCGATGACGGCCGCGGCGTGCTGCTGCGGCTCACCGAGGAGGGCCGCGAGGCCATCGTCGGGTTCGCCGAGGTGCACGTGGCCAGCGTGCGGCGCCACCTCGTCGACATCCTGACCCCAGAGCAGTTCGCGGCCATGGGCGAGGCGATGCAGGCCATCCGCGACGCCTACGCCGCCGACCCCGCCACGCCCGAGGAAGCCTGCTGAGCCCATCGTGGTACGTCGGTGGCGGCTGGGATGATGGCGCGGTGACCGACACGACGACCGCCACGACCGCTCCCACCGACGCCCCGGCATCCGCCGCCCTGCTCAAGCGGGCCCGCGCCGTGACCCCTGGTGGGGTCAACTCGCCGGTGCGCGCCTTCCGCGCCGTCGGTGGCACCCCCCGCTTCATGGCGAGCGGGCGCGGGCCCTACCTCACCGACGTCGACGGCGCCGAGTACGTCGACCTGGTCTGCAGCTGGGGCCCGATGATCCTCGGCCACGCCCACCCGCAGGTGCTCGAGGCGGTGCGTGACGCCGTGGGCCGCGGCTTCTCGTTCGGCACCCCGAGCGAGAACGAGGTGCTGCTCGCCGAGGAGATCGTCGCCCGCGTCGACCCCGTCGAGCAGGTGCGCCTGGTCAGCAGCGGCACCGAGGCGACGATGAGCGCCATCCGGCTGGCCCGCGGGTTCACCGGCCGCAGCCTGGTCGTGAAGTTCGCCGGGCACTACCACGGCCACGTCGACAGCCTCCTGGTCAGCGCGGGCTCGGGCGTCGCCACCCTCGCGCTGCCCGACTCGGCCGGCGTGCCCAAGGAGATGGCCGCCGAGACCCTCGTCATCCCCTACAACGACGTCGAGGCCCTCGAGGCGGTGTTCGCGGCCCGCGGCAGTGAGATCGCGTGCCTCATCACCGAGGCCGCCGCCGGCAACATGGGCGTCGTCCCGCCGGATGCCGGGTTCACCCAGGCGCTGCGCCGCGTCACCGCCGAGCACGGGGCGCTGCTGGTCTCCGACGAGGTGATGACCGGCTTCCGGGTGAGCCGGGCCGGCTGGTGGGGCCACGAGGGCGTCGACGTCGCTCCCGACCTGATGACCTTCGGCAAGGTGATGGGCGGCGGCTTCCCCGCCGCGGCGTTCGGCGGGCGGGCCGACGTGATGGCGCTGCTCGCCCCCGACGGCCCCGTCTACCAGGCCGGCACCCTGTCCGGGAACCCGGTCGCCACGGCCGCCGGCCTCGCCACGCTGCGTGCCTGCGACGACGGCCTCTACGCCCGCCTCGGTGAGGTGTCGAGCGCGATCGCCGACGCGGCATCCACCGCCTTGTCGGATGCCGGTGTGCCGCACCGCGTCCAGTGGGCCGGGTCGATGTTCTCGGTCTACTTCCGCGAGGGCGCGGTGCGCACCTACGACGATGCCCGCGACCAGGACACCGCGGCGTTCGGCCGGTTCTTCCACGCGATGCTCGATGCCGGGGTCTACCTCCCGCCGAGCGCGTTCGAGTCGTGGTTCGTCTCCGGGGCGCACGACGACGCCGCCGTCGACCGCGTGCTCGCGGCGCTCCCGGCGGCGGGCCGAGCGGCCGGGGCCGGGGGTCCCGAGCGCTGAGGCAGCGGTCGGGCGAGCCCGGACACCGAGCCCGGCACCGCGGGAAGCTCGACCGGCGCAGTCGCCCCCCTCAGGTGGCCCGACGGCTAGGGTCGCGGCATGCTTCACGGACACCCTGAGAGGTCTGGGAGGGCACGATGAGCACGAGGGCACACCACGACAGCGGGGCCGAGGCGCCCGACGAGGCCGAGGCCCGGCGTGGATCCTTCTCGGGGAGAAGGGTGTTCATCCTCGCCGCGATCGGGTCCGCCGTCGGCCTGGGCAACATCTGGCGGTTCCCCTACGTGGCGTACGAGAACGGCGGCGGCGCGTTCATCCTGCCCTACCTCGTCGCCCTGCTCACCGCGGGAATCCCGTTCCTGCTCCTCGAGTACGCCCTCGGCCACAAGTACCGCGGGTCGGCCCCGCTGTCCTTCGCGCGGCTGTCCCGGCGCACCGAGGGGCTCGGCTGGTGGCAGGTCGGCATCTGCTTCATGATCGCGGTCTACTACGCCGCCGTGGTCGCATGGGCCCTCAGCTACACGTTCTTCTCGTTCTCGCAGGCGTGGGGCGACGACCCCAACGCTTACTTCTTCGGCGACTTCCTGCAGGCCGGGGACCCCGGGGTGACGCTCGAGTTCGTCCCACAAGTGCTGGTGCCTCTGGTGCTGGTCTGGCTGGCCCTCATCGCCGTGCTGGCGCTCGGAGTCAGCCGCGGGGTCGGCGCCACGTCGGTCATCTTCATCCCCGTGCTCATCGTGGCCTTCGCCTTCCTCGTCGTGCAGGCCCTCCGGTTGCCGGGTGCGGCGCAGGGGCTCGACGCGCTCTTCGCACCGAACTGGTCGGCGCTGGGTGACCCGGCCGTGTGGGCCGCGGCCTACGGCCAGATCTTCTTCTCGCTGTCCATCGGCTTCGGCATCATGATCACGTACTCCTCGTACGTGGGCCGGCGCACCGACATGTCCGGCTCGGCCCTCGTCGTCGGCCTGTCGAACTCCGGCTTCGAGCTGCTCGCCGGCATCGGCGTCTTCGCGGCCTTGGGCTTCATGGCGCAGGCCGCAGGGGTGGGCGTCGGCGACGTGGCCACGTCGGGGATCGGCCTGGCGTTCATCGCCTTCCCGACGATCGTCAGCGAGGCCCCCGGCGGAGCGGTGATCGGGGTGCTGTTCTTCACTTCGCTCGTCATGGCCGGCTTCACCTCACTGGTCAGCGTGCTCGAGGTCGTCATCTCCGCCGTGCGCGACAAGTTCGAGACGAGCCGGTTGCGCGCGACGCTCGTCGTGACCGTGCCGTGTGCCCTGCTCAGCCTCATCGGCTTCAGCACGACGAGCGGCATCTACGTCCTGGACATCCTCGACCACTTCATCAACCGCTTCGGCATCCTGCTCGTGGCGGTGGTGAGCATGGTCGTGGTCGCGTGGGGCGTGCGGGCCCTGCCCCGGCTGCGCGACCACCTCAACCGCGACGGGTCGGTGCCGATCGGGGCGTGGTGGATCGTGCTGGTGTCCACGGTCACACCCCTGGTGCTCGGGTTCGTCCTGGTCCGCGAGTTCATGGCGGTGCTGCAGGAGCCCTACGAGGGTTATCCGCAGTGGATGCTCCTCGTGTTCGGCTGGCTCGCGGCCGGCCTGGTGGCGGTGGCGGGTTTCCTCATCGCCCTGGTGCCGTGGCGCCCCCAGACCCGCATGGACGTCGGCGAGCCCCCAGATGCCGTCGAATCGGACGCCACGACCTCAAGGAGCCCCCGATGACCCCCTCAGCCATCGTCATGCTCGTCATCGCCGTGGTCGTGATCTGGGGCGGGCTGGTGCTCGCCCTCCTGCACCTGCGGCGGGCCGACCGGCACGACGCCGTCGAGCAGGAGATGCACCGCGACCTCTGAGCCGCCGGGGCCGTGACGGGCGCGTGCCTGAGCACCCAGCGAGGTTTGCGACAATCGGCGCATGACGTCGTCCCTCGAGGCCGGTGGCCCTGGCCCCGGTGACCCGCAGCGCACCGTCGTGCACCTGCTGCGCCACGGCGAGGTGCACAACCCGCACCGCCTGCTCTACGGGCGGATGCCGGGCTACCACCTGTCCGAGCTCGGCCGCCGGATGGCCGACCTCGCGTCCGAGCACCTCGGCGACCACGACGTCACCCACCTGGTGTCGAGCCCGCTCGAGCGGGCTCAGGAGACCGCCGCCCCGATCGCCGACGCCCACGGCCTCGAGGTGGTGCTCGACGGCCGGGTCATCGAGGCCGAGAACTACTTCGAGGGGCTGCCGGTCGCCGGGGGCAAGGGCATCCTGAAGCACCCGCGGCTCTACCCGAAGATGCTCAACCCGTTCCGGCCCTCGTGGGGCGAGCCCTACGACGACCTCGTCGAGCGGATGCGCCGCGCGATCGTCACCGCCCGCACGGCGGCCCGTGGCCACGAGGCCGTCATCGTCAGCCACCAGGCGCCGATCTGGCTGATCCGGCTCGCCACCGAGGGCCGGCCGCTCTGGCACAACCCCGCCAACCGCGAGTGCTCCCTGGCGTCGTTGACCTCGCTCACCTTCCTCGACGACGAGCTGCTCTCGCTGAGCTACAGCGAGCCGGCCGCGTCGCTGCTCGACCAGGCCCAGTCCGGGGCGGGCGCATGACGGTTCGACCTACCGCGCGGTGGGCCGTCGGGCTCGCGGCCGCTGCGCTCCTCCTCGGCGCCTCCGGCTGCACCTCGGACCCCAACTCGATCGCGGCGCAGGCCAAGGCGGGCGACCAGAAGGGCTACGTCTCCGGCGACGGCGCGGTCGAGACGATCCCCGCGGACAAGCGCGGCGCACCGGTCGAGCTGAAGGGCGAGCTGCTCGACGGCACCGCCTGGGATGCCGCGTCCGCCCGGGGCAAGGTCCTCGTGCTCAACGTGTGGGGCTCGTGGTGCGCGCCGTGCGTCGCGGAGGCCCCGGACCTGCAGAAGACCTGGGCCGCGCTGCAGGCCGACAAGGCGCCGGTGCAGTTCATGGGCATCGACTTCCGGGAGGACCCTGCGCGCGGTGCCGCTTTCGCGAAGAAAGCCGGCATCACCTACCCGAGCCTGAGCGACGAGTCCGGGGTCGCGATCCTCGCCCTGCAGGGCAAGGCGCCCACGGTGCCCACCACCCTCGTGCTCGACACCGAGGGCCGCATCGCCGCCCGGGTGAACGGCCCCGTCACCGCGAGCACCCTGCGCGGCCTCGTCGACGACGTCGTCGCTCAGTCGTGACCGCGGCCGCCGGCACCGCGGCCGTGCTCGCCGCGGGCGACACGGTCACCTCGGGGGCCCTGCCCCTGGCGGTGGCGATCGCCGCCTTCGCCGGGTTCGTGTCCTTCGCCAGCCCCTGCGTGCTGCCCCTCGTGCCCGGCTTCCTCGGCTACGTCACCGGGCTCACCGGGGAGCCCTTGGCCGACAAGCGGCGCAGCTCGACGGTGACCGGGGCGCTGCTGTTCGTCGTCGGGTTCACCGCCGTCTTCGTGCTCGGCTCGATCTTCGTCACGACCGCCGGGCGTGCCCTCATCGAGCACCGCACGCTGCTGATGCGCCTCGGTGGCGTGGTCGTCATCGCGATGGGGCTGGTCTTCCTCGGCCTGGGGACCCAGCGCGAGGCGAAGATCGCGTGGCGCCCGAAGGCCGGCCTGGCCGGCGCCCCGCTGCTCGGTGCGGTCTTCGCGCTCGGCTGGGCCCCGTGCACCGGCCCGACGCTCGCCGCGGTGCTCGTGCTGGCCAGCACCAGCATCGACCCCCAGGTGTGGCGCGGGGTCGTGCTCGCCGTGGCCTACGGGCTGGGGCTGGGCCTGCCCTTCATCCTCATCGCCGCCGGGCTCGACCGGGCCGGGCGCGTGTCAGGGTGGCTGCGGCGCCACCAGCGCACCATCCAGCGGGTCGGCGGCGCGATGCTCGTGGTCGTGGGCCTGCTCATGCTCACCGGGGTCTGGGAGGGCCTGAACCGCTGGGTGCAGACCGAGCTCGTCTACGTGGTGCCGGTATGAGCGCCGACACGCAGACCCGGCCCGAGGTCACCCAGCCGCGCCTGGGCCCGCTCGGCTGGCTGCGCTGGACCTGGCGCCAGCTCACCAGCATGCGCACCGCCCTCTTCCTGCTTCTGCTGCTGGCCATCGGCGCCATCCCGGGCTCGACCTTCCCGCAGCGCTCGATCGACCCGTCCCGCACCACGGCCTGGATCGCCGACCACCCGACCGCCGGGCCGGTGCTCGACCGGCTCGGGTTCTTCGAGGTCTACGCCTCGCCGTGGTTCGCCGCGATCTACCTGCTGCTGTTCGTCTCGCTCATCGGCTGCGTGCTGCCCCGCACGAAGATCCTCTGGCACCAGGTGCGATCGGCGCCCCCGCGGGCCCCCCGCCGCCTCGACCGGCTCGCCGCCCACCGCGAGGTCGTCGTCGACGGCGACGCCGACGACGTGCGCGAGCGGCTGCGCGTCGCCCTGACGAAGCGCCGCTACCGGGTGCACGCCCACGACGACACGACGCTCTCCGCCGAGAAGGGCTACCTGCGCGAGACCGGGAACCTGGTCTTCCACGTGGCGCTGATCGGCGTGCTCATCGGCGTCGCCTGGGGCCACCTGCTCGGCTGGAAGGGCGACGTCATCGTGCCGGTCGGCAAGACCTTCGCGAACACGCTGTCCCGCTACGACACCTTCAGCCCCGGGCCGTGGGTCGACGTCAACGCGCTCAAGCCCTACACGATCAAGGTCGACCGGCTGGACGCCACCTTCGAGACGCAGGCCAAGAGCCCCGGCCAGTTCGGGGCGCCGCGCGACTTCGAGGCGTTCACGACCTTCACCGACGCCGACGGGCGCAGCGAGCCACGCAGCATCCGGGTCAACGGGCCGCTCGAGACCGGCGGCGGCTCGGTGTTCCTGCTGGGCAACGGCTATGCCCCCGTCATCACGGTGCGCGATGCCGCGGGCACGGTGCTCTACTCAGACGCCACCCCGTTCCTGCCGCAGGACAACAACTACACCTCGGTCGGCGCGGTCAAGGTGCCCGGAGCCTCGCCCGAGCAGCTCGGCTTCGCGGGGTTCTTCCTGCCGACCGGGCGCATCGACGACTCGGGCCCGCACTCCGTCTTCCCCGACGCGCTCGACCCCCAGCTGGCCCTGACCGCCTTCTCGGGCGACCTGTTCCCCAGGGGCAGCCCCCAGTCGGTCTACTCGCTCGACACCGCATCGATGACGCCCGTGCCGGGCAAGGACGGCGCCGACCAGCTGCGCATCCTGCTGCGCCCCGGTCAGACCTACGAGCTGCCCGGCGGCCGGGGCTCGATCACCTTCGACAAGGTCGAGCGCTTCGCCGGCCTGTCGATCCGCACCGACCCGGGCAAGTCGCTCACCCTCGTGGCCTCGCTGCTGATGCTCGCCGGGCTGGTCGCTTCGCTCGTCATCCGTCGTCGAAGGGTGTTCGTGCGGGTTGGTCCGGAGCCCGAACCGGGTCGTACTGTGGTGTCCGTCGGCGGCCTGGCCAAGGACGACGACGAAGGCATGCCCGACGAGATCGAGGCCGTCCTGCGCGCGATCGAAGGAACCCGATGACCGACCAGTCCCTCGCCCAGCTCTCCAACCTGGCGATCTACTCCGCCATGGTGGTGCTCACCCTGGCCATGCTCGCGGATGCCGTCTACCTCGCCCGCCTCGTCCCGGCCCGCGAGGCGAAGCGCGAGACCGCGCGCGATCGCCAGACCGCGCGCGAGCGTGAGCTGGTGCCCGCGGGCTCGGTGGAGAGCGAGGGGGGCGACCCGGCATCCGGGGACAGTGGCGCAGCGGGGGTGGCCGGCCGGGATGCCGAGCCGCTGGCCGCGCGCAAGGCCGCCGGCATCGGCTGGACCCTCACCCTGCTCGGCACGCTGCTGGTGGTGGCCGGGGTGGTGCTGCGGGCCCTCGAGGTGCACCGCTGGCCGCTGGGCAACATGTACGAGTTCGCGATCTTCGGGGCGATGTTCGTGCTGCTGGTCTACTGCGGCTGGTCGATGCGCCGCGACCTGCGCTGGCTCGGGCTGTTCGTCGTCACCCCGGTGCTGCTCAACCTCGGGCTCGCGATCACCGTCTGGTACACCGACGCGTCCGAGCTGATGCCGTCGCTGAAGTCGATCTGGCTCGCCATCCACGTCACCGTGGCGACGCTGTCGGTGGCGATCTTCACCATCGGTTTCTCGCTCGGTGTCATGTACCTCATCCAGGACCGGCTCGAGTCGGCCCCCGAGCGCCGGCGCAGCTTCATGGACCGGCTGCCCGACGCCCGCGCCCTGGAGCGGCTCACGTATGCCGTGCACATCGTCGCGTTCCCGCTGTGGACCTTCACGGTCATCGCCGGGGCGATCTGGGCCCGCCAGGCCTGGGGGTCGTACTGGAACTGGGACCCCAAGGAGGTGTGGAGCTTCGTCATCTGGGTGGTCTACGCCGCCTACCTCCACGCCCGGGCCACGACCGGCTGGAAGCGCCAGAACGCCGTCTGGATCGCCCTGGTCGGCTACGGCTGCATCATCCTCAACTTCGCCGTCGTCAACGTCTTCTTCGTCGGCCAGCACTCCTACTCAGGACTCTGATCCACCGTGCTCCGTTACAGCCTGCTCCGCCTGCTCGTCTTCCTCGGCTGCATCAGCGTGCTCTGGCTGGCCGGCCTGCGCGACCGCGTCGAGCTGCCCTACCTGGTGCTCGGGGCGGCCCTGCTCTCCGCGGTCATCTCGTACTTCGCGCTGCGCCGGTTCCGTGAGGACTACTCGGCCCAGCTCGCGCAGAAGATCGAGGCCCGGTCCGCTGCGAAGAGGGAGGCCGCGCCCACCCGCTCGGTCGACGAGGACGCCGAGGACGCCGAGGTGTCCGGCGACGAGGGCACCTTCCGCTGAGCGCGGCTGACGGCGCCCTGCGCTGACGGCAGTTCCAGTTCGGGCGCTGCGCCGGTCCTCAGCAGCCGTCCATGTCGGCGGCTGCTCGTATCGTTGAGCCGGTGGACCTGGAGTTTCGCGGCGAGGTGTGGTTCTGGCGGGGGCCGGCGCCGCACCACTTCGTGTCGGTGCCCGACGAGCTGTGCGGCGGCATCGAGCACGCGTCGTCGCTGGTCACCTACGGCTGGGGGATGATCCCGGTGACCGTGCGGCTGGGCGCGAGCGAGTGGACCACCTCGCTGTGGCCCAAGGACGGCGGTTACATCGTGCCGCTGCGCGCCGAGGTGCGTCGGCGCGAGCAGGTCGACCTCGGCGACACGGTGTCCGTCGGCCTGACGATCGACGTCTGAGGGGGCTGCCGGTGCGGTGTCGGGGTCGCGGGCGGCGGTGGTGGGGGATGCCGCTCGCCGCAGTGCTGCTGCTGGCGGCGGCCTGCGACGGGCCGCCGCCCGCCGATGGTCGCGCTTCGTCGGCGGCCCGGCTGTCGACGACGGACGTGGCGCTGCCCGCGGGCGACGAGCCCGTGGTCGTCGCGCCGTGGGGGGCAGACCTGCTGGTCGGGTCGCGGGCCCCGGAAGGTTCTGCCTCTCGGCCGCGGCTGAGCGTGCTCGAGGCCGGCGGCGGCTCGCGCGAGGTCGCCGTGACCGCGGTGTCGCCGACGGCGTTCCAGGCCAGGTGGTTGGTGGCCGCGCCCCGCGATGGGGCGGTCGACCTCGTCGGTGGGGCTCCGGCCGGTGCGCACTCCAACACCCGGTGGAGCACCTGGCGCGGCGACTCCTCGGCCGTGCGCGAGCTGCCGCAGCCGTTCGCGACCTTCGGCGGCTGGGGCGCCGGCGCCCTCGTCTCGCTCGTGCAGACCCCCAGCGCTCCGGTGATTGTCGGGTCGTGGGAGAGCGGGGGCGCCGGGCTCGACATCGCCGTGTGGCACCCGCGTGGTGAGCGCTGGGTGCGGGCCTCCTCGGCCGGCACCGCACTCGCCAGCAGCCCCACCGCGCTCGTGGCGGCTCGCGGCGCAGTCGCCGACCGCGACGGCGTGCTCGTGGCCGGGTCGGTGACCCTGCTCGGCGACGGCAGCGTCGCCCAGCGCCCCGCGGTCTGGCGCTCGCCGGGGCCCTCCGGGCCGTGGACCCGCACCGACCTCCCCGGGGACGGCGCGCTGGGAGAGGCGCACGCGGCATCCTGCGACGGCGCGGGCACCTGCACGGTGGTCGGCGTCGTCGACGGGGCGCTGCGCGGGTGGAGGCTGGCACCCGACGGCTCGGCCGCGGCCCTGCCCCTGCCCGGGCTGGCCGTCGGCGAGCACGACCTGCTGACGGCACCGCTGCTCGAGAACGCCGGCGGTGGCGGTGGCGGTGTGACGGTGCTGCTCGCGTCCGGCGGCGTGCTGCAGGTGCTCACGGTCAGCGGGAGCGGGAGCGGGAGCGCGAGCGGTGGCGGAGGCGACGGCATCCGGCAGCAGGCCGGCCCGCCCGCACGGCTGGTGCGGTCGACCGCGCGCACGGCATCCGGCACGTTCGTGGTGCTCGAGGACCCGGCCGGCGTCGCCCGCCTGGTGCGGCTGGACGCGTCCTGAGCCGGGGGCTGCGAGCCCAGTCCTGGAGGCGCCCAGCCGACCTGCCCCCGACTACCGCTTGGGTGGTGCAGCGATCACTCGACCTACGAGGCGGTAGCCGACGTCAGGCCTGGCCCACCTCTGCTGCCGCCACCACGCTCCCTGCACCTACCGCCTGGTAGGTGCACCGATCACTCGACCTACGAGGCGGTAGCCGAGGTCGACACTGGCAAGCCGCCCGGCATCCGGAGTCGGGTGCTCAGGTCGCCGCCCTGACAGCCATCTCAGCACCCGACGGCGAGGCCCGAGCGGCAGCGGATCAGCTCAGGGCGACGCCGATGAACACGCCCACGGCGGCGAGCACCGCGTACGCGACCTCGTACAGCCCCGTCGCGGCGAGCACGGGCACCAGCTCGCGCCCGGTGGTTCCCGCCGCCACCGTGCGCACCCCCTTGATGCCGAGCGGAAGCGCGAGCAGCCCGAGCAGCACCACCGGCTCCCAGAAGGCCATGCCGCCCAGCGCCACCACCGACACGGCCACCAGGCCGATGTAGAGCTGCCGGGTGCGCCGGTCGCCGAGCCGCACGGCCAGGGTGCGCTTGCCGTGCTCGGTGTCGGTGGTGATGTCGCGCAGGTTGTTGACGACGAGGATGGCCGAGGCGACCGCCCCCACCCCGACCGCGCCGATCAGGCCGAACCACGTGACGGCATCCGCCTGGGTGTACTGCGTGCCGAGCGTGGCCATCAGGCCGAAGAACACGAAGACGTAGACCTCGCCGAGCCCGCGGTAGCCGTAGGGGTTGTCGCCGCCGGTGTAGCGCCACGCGGCGAGCACGGCCAGCGCCCCGAGCGGCAGCATGATCCACGCCCCCGACAGGGCGACGAGGGCGAGCCCCACGATGCCCGCGGCCCCGAACGAGAGCAGCGCGGCCAGCTTGACGTTGCCGGGAGCGGCGAGCCGCTGGCCGACGAGCCGCACCGGGCCGACCCGGGCCTCGTCGGTGCCCCGGATGCCGTCGGAGTAGTCGTTGGCGTAGTTGACCCCCACCTGCAGGGCGAGGGCCACGACCAGGGCGAGGATGGCGAGCGCTGCGTCGGCGCCCCCCACGAGGTGGGCTGCGGCGGTGCCGAGCACGACGGGGGCGACGGCGGCGGGCAGGGTGCGCGGGCGGGCGCCCGCCACCCACTGGGAGAGTGAGGCCATGGGGGTGGTCAGATGCCTTTGAGGAAGTCGGGGTCGTCGTCGGGCCCGCGCGGGCGGCGGTCCGGGCCACGTCCGCCACTCGGGCCACGCTGCTGGCCCCGCGACGGCGGGGTGCCCCGACGCGGCCGACCGCCGAGCAGCCAGGCGACCGGCCCGACCACGGGGAGCAGGACGACGAGCATCAGCCAGGCGGGCTTGGGCAGGTTGCGCATGTCCGCCTGGTCGGTCTGGAACGCGTCGATCACGCAGTAGACCGTCAGCGCGAGGCTGAGCAGGGCCGGGACGTAGCGGAGCACACCGGGATCATCCCATGCTGAACTGGGAGGTCACTGCACGACGGTCCGGCTTGCCGGGCCCGCGCAGGGGCACCCGGGGCGCCACCAGGGCACGCCGCGGCAGCGCGTGGTCGGGCAGGATGCCGCGCAGGTGCGCCCGCAGCTCGGCGGCGGTGATCCCGGCGCGCACCGCCCCGGGCTCGAGCACGACGAGGGCGCACACCGCCTCGCCCCACTCGGGGTCGGGGCTGCCGACGACGACGACCTCGGCCACCCCCGGCACGTGGTCGAGGATGGCCTCCTCGACCAGGCGCGGCGCCACCTTGAGACCACCGGTGTTCACCAGGTCGTCGACCCGGCCGTCGACCCGCAGCCGGGCCCGGGCGTCGGTGTGACCGACGTCGTCGGTGCGGAACCAGCGCAGCCCGTCGTCGTCGACGCCGAAGGCGGCGGCCGTGAGGTCGGGCCGGCCGAGGTAGCCGTGGGCCAGGGTCGCGCCCCCGAGGTGGATGCGTCCCTCGTCGTCGAAGGCGATCTCGGTGCAGGGCAACGGTGTCCCCTCGTAGACACATCCGCCGGCGGTCTCGCTCATGCCGTAGGTCGCGACCACGCGCACGCCTTCACGCTCGGCGCGCAGACGCAGCCGCGGTGCGATGGCGGCGCCCCCGACGAGCATCGCGTCGAAGCTGCGCAGGGCGTCGCCGCCGCCGGGGTGGTCGAGCAGCCGGACGAGCTGGGTGGGCACCAGGCTGGTGTAGCGGGGCAGCCCGGGGTCGAGCAGGGCGGTGGCGGCCAGGAAGGCGGTGGGGAGGAAGCCGTCGGTGAGGTCCATCGCGACGGGAGTCGTGCCGGCATCCAGCGAGCGCAGCAGCACCTGCAGGCCTGCGACGTGGTGGGCCGGCAGCGCGAGCAGCCACTGCCCCGGCCCGCCCAGCCGCTCGTGCGTGGCGCGGTTGCTGGCCACGAGGGCGCCCGCGGTGAGCAGGGCCCGCTTGGGGGTTCCGGTCGATCCGGACGTGCCGACCACGACGGCGAGCCCGTCGGGCAGGTCGGCCGGGTCGTGCGCCGGCACCGCGGGGGCCGGGCCGGAGGCGGCGTACGGGAGCACCGGGGCGTCGCCCTCGAGCGCCGCAGCCAGGTCCGGGAGGACGCTGAGGGATGCCGGCCCGAGCGGCACGGCGAGCGGCCGTGGCGACGGCGGCGGCGGCGGCATCAGTGGATGTGGTCGCGCCAGTCGGCCGGCACCCGCCCGCGTGGGCCGGGCACCGGCTGGTCGTCGGGCCGTGAGGTGGGGGGCGCGAGCGCCGGGCCGTCGACCATCGACTCGTCGCCGTAGTCCCAGAACCAGTCCTCACCGGGCTCGAAGCTCTGGACGACGCGGTGCCCGGTGGCGGCGGCGTGCGCGGTCGCGTGCTGCGACGGGGAGCTGTCGCAGCAGCCGACGTGGCCGCAGGCGGTGCAGCGCCGCAGGTGCACCCACCAGCCCGGAGGCGCGCCGGCCTCGCAGTCGGCACAGCCGGTGCCGCTCGGGGGGACGGTGGGGTCGATGGATCCCTGTGGTGCGGTGTCGCTCATCGGTGTGCTCCCTCGCGGCCGTGTCAGGTCAGGTCTGGAGTCGGGTCTCTGCTCAGGGGGTGCCCCGGTGCCGCTGGGGCAGGCGTACGCGCACCAGCGTGCCACCGGGACCGGACTCGATGTCGATGTCGCCCGAGTGACGTTCGACGACGATGCGCCGCGAGATGTCCAGGCCGAGGCCCGTGCCCTTGCCGACCTCCTTGGTCGTGAAGAACGGCTCGAAGGCGTGCGAACGCACCTCGGGCGGCATCCCGGAGCCGGTGTCGGCGATCTCGACCACCACCCAGCCGGCGGTGTCGGGGCGGGCGGAGACGGTGAGCGTGCCGGTGCCGTCCATCGCGTCGATCGCGTTGTCGACGAGGTTGGTCCACACCTGGTTGAGCTCGCCGGCCATCGCGTCGATCGGCGGCAGGCCCGGGGCGTAGTGCCGCTCGACGGTGATGCCGGAGCCGAGCTTGTGGCCCATCATCACCAGCGTGCTCTCCAGGCCCTCGACGAGGTCGGTGCGCTGCAGCGAGGCGCGGTCCATCTGCGAGTAGGACCGCACGGCGGCGACGAGCGCCGACACCCGCCCCGTGGCCTCCTTCACCTCGCGCACCAGCGCGGCGGTCGACAGGGATGCCGCGATCCACTCCAGCGCGGGGGCGAGGGACTCGGGCGGCAGGGCAGCGGCGAGCTCGTCACACCAGGCGACGTCGGCCCCGGCCGCGGCCAGGGGCGGGGCGATCACCCAGTCGCGCTCGACGTCGTGGTCGGCCAGCCAGTGCGAGAGCTCGTCCTCGCAGTCGGCCAGCGCCAGCCCGGCCAGCGCCGGCTCGGGGCCGCTGACCTGCAGCCGCAGCCCGTCGAGCGCGGTGTACTGCTCGGCGGTGATGCCCTTGCCGGCGAGCTGCGCCAGCGACGACAGCACCTGCTCGGAGGTGCTCTCCAGCGCGTCGACGGCACGCGTCGCGGCGGATGCCGGGTTGTTCAGCTCGTGCGCGAGGCCGGCCGAGAGCGTGCCGAGCGCCACGAGGGCCTCGCGCTGGCGGGTGGTGTTCTCGATGCGGCGCACGGTGGTGACCAGGCCGTTGATGAAGTGCAGCCCGAAGGGGAACCACTGCTCGGACAGCCGGCGCAGCTCGGTGGCCTCGAGGTGCAGCACCCGGCCCGGGTTCTCGGCGCGGCCGGTGGCGAAGTAGACCCCGAACTCGTCCCAGGCCGCGAACCCGCCGGCCCACTGCCCGGGCTCGGTCATGTAGCCCAGCACGGACTGCTCGGTGCCGACCTGCCGCACCAGGGCCACCGTGCCCTCCAGCAGCACCCACCAGCCGTCCGCCGGCCGGCCCTCGTGGAACAGCAGCTCGCCGCGGCGGGTGGGCCGCTCGGTGGCGGCGGCGAGCAGGTCGCCGAGCTGGGCGTCGTCGAGGCCGTCGAAGATCGCCAGGCGGCGCAGCTCGGGCAGGTCCATCAGACGCTCGCGAGGTACCGGTGCACGAGGTAGACCGACATCGCGCCCTCCCCGACGGCGGAGGCGACCCGCTTCATCGAGTCCAGGCGCACGTCACCTGCGGCGAAGACGCCCGGAATGCTCGTCTCGAGGGCGTAGGGGGAGCGGGGGAGCGGCCACCGGCCGGCGTGCTCGGGCAGCTGCAGGTCGGGCCCGGTGACGACGAACCCCTTGGCGTCGCGCACCACGGCGTCACCGAGCCAGTCGGTGCGGGGGAGGGCGCCGATGAAGACGAACAGCCAGTTGGTCGGCTCGTCGGTGCACTCACCGGAGTCGCGGTCGGCGAGGGTCACCGACTCCAGGTGTTCGGTGCCGTGCGCGGCCACGACCTCGGTGCGGAAGCGCACCTCGACGTTGTCGGCGGCCCGGATGCGATCGACGAGGTACTCCGACATCGAGTCCTCGAGCCGGGCGCCGCGCACGAGCAGCACCACCCGGCTCGCGACCTTGGCGAAGTTGAGCACCGCCTGGCCCGCCGAGTTGGCGGCGCCGACGACGTGCACGACCTGGTCGGCGCACTGGGCCGCCTCGCTCGCCGAGGCGCCGTAGTAGACGCCGCGCGAGCCGAGCCCGTCGGCCCCTTCGGCCTCGAGCCGGCGGTAGGAGACGCCGGTGGCGATGAGCACGGCGCGGCTCTCGACCTCACCGCCGTCGGCGAAGCGCACCGCCTGCACCGGGCCGCGCTGCTCCAGCCCGACCACCTCGCGTGCGAGCACCGTCTCGGCGCCGAAGCGCGACGCCTGCGCGACGGCGCGGTGGGTGAGGTCGGCGCCGGAGACGCCCTTGGGGAAGCCGAGGTAGTTCTCGATGGCGGCGCTCTGCCCGGCCTGGCCGCCGGGGGCGTCGCGCTCGACCATCACGGTGCGCAAACCCTCGGATGCCGCGTAGACCGCCGCCGCGAGACCGGCCGGTCCGCTGCCGACGATGCACAGGTCGTAGAGGGGCTGCTGGGCACGGGTGCGCAGGCCGAGGGCGTCGGCGAGCTCGACGCTGGTCGGGTGGCGCAGCGGGTCGCCCTCGGGAAGGAGGACGAGCGGCAGGTCGGTGTGGTCGGCGCCGGCCAGTTCGAGCAGGCGGCGGGCCTCCTCGTCGCGCTCCAGGTCGACCCAGCTGTAGGGGATGTGGTTGCGCGCCAGGAACATCTTGACGTCGTAGCTGCGGTCGGACCACAGGTGACCGACGACCCGCACGACCGAGCTGGCGTCGGGGTGGTCCTGGCGCCACGCCTCGAGCAGGTCGTCGACCACGGGGTAGAGCTGGCTCTCGGGCGGCTCCCACGGCTTGAACATGTAGTAGTCGAGACCGATGTCGTTGATCGCCCGGATGGCGACGTCGGTGTCGGCGTAGGCGGTGAGCAGCAGCAGCCGGGTGTCGGGGGAGACCTGGCGCACCTGGGCCATCAGCTCGATGCCGGTCATGCCCGGCATCCGCTGGTCGGAGACGAGCAGCGCGACCGGACGTGAGCGCAGGGCGAGCTCGGCCAGCACCCCGAGCGCCTCGTCGCCGGACTCGGCCCGCACCACCCGGTAGTCCGACCCGTAGCGCGTGCGCAGGTCGCGCACGATGGCGCGCGACACCTGCGGGTCGTCGTCGACGGCGAGGATGGTGGCCCGTTGCGGCATCCTCGCTCCTTCGGCTGGTGGGGGTGCTGGCTCACCTTAGGGCCGGGCGGGCTCGGCGCGGAAGCGAATCCGGGGAGCCGGGTGGGTCGCGTTCTGCGCGCCGGTGCGGGACCATGGCCCAACGGCAGGAGGTGGCGTGGTGGACGAGACGTTCCCGGCATACCTCGAGCAGGCCCGCCAGCAGCGCGCCGAGCTCGGGGAGTCGATGGCGGCCCTCGAGGCCGCCCTGACCCTTCCGGCAGGGGTCGGCCCGATCTGGCGGCGCCGGGTGCGGGCGGCGCTCACCGAGCTGTGCCACGACCTGCGCGACCACGCAGAGCTGACCGAGGCCGACGGTGGGTTCTACGCCGACATCGGGGTCACCGCACCGCGGCTGACCCACGGGGTGCAGACGCAGCTCGGTGAGCACGCCGAGGCGCTGGCCGAGGTCGAGCGGCTGCTGGCCGAGCGCGACGAGGGGCTGGCCGACGACGCGGCGGTCGAGGCGCACCGTGAGGCGTGCATCCAGCTGCTGGGGCAGCTGGTCCGGCACCGGCAGCGCACCGCCGACCTGATCTACGAGGCGTATGCCGTCGACATCGGCGGCTCCGGCTGACCGGTGGGCGCGCGTCGGGTGGGCTGTCGGCACGGGTGGGTAGCCTTCGCGGGATGCAGGCGGTGAGCTCGAGGAGCGGGTGCGGTGGCTGACGCCGACGACGTGCGCCGGCTCGCGCTGTCGCTGCCCCACGTCGTCGAGATCCCGAGCGCCGGCTTCGACTTCCGGGTCGCCGACAAGGGGTTCGTCTGGTCCTACCCCGAGCGCCGCCCGGGCCGGCCACGCGTCATCCGCACCGATATCGCGGTGCTCTACGTCGGCGACCTCGAGGAGCAGCAGGCGCTGTTGCTCGGCGAGCCCGACACGTTCTTCACCGCGCCGGGCTACGAGAACGCCCCGCTGGTGATGCTCCGGCTCGAGCGGGTGGATGCCGCGCGCCTCGCCGAGCTCGTCACCGATGCCTGGCGGCTGCGGGCGCCCGAGGAGCTGCTCGGCGACCTCGTCCTGCACGTCGACGTCGGGACGGCTGGCGGCGAGGGGCCGCCGCACACCGGGCGGTGACCTCGGCGCGGCGCGGCGCGTGCCGTTGCAGGCACGCGCCGCACCTCCCACCCGCAGAAGCCCCCTGCGGCTGCTGCGAGTGCGTCGTGGAACGGTTGTCACCGTGACCCCACCTCGCATCCGCAGGAGCCCCCTGCGGCTGCTGCGAATGCGTTGCGGTGGGACAGGACTAACCCTGCCCGGCGACGGGTGCGCCACTGGGAGCGAGCCGGGTGCAGGTCGGGTGCAGAACGTGCTCCGTGCCCTTCCGGAGGCCGTTGCGCGCCCATCACCCGCGGCGGGTGATGGTGCCCGCGGGCCCTGTGCCCGGCATCCGTGCCGGGAGTACCGTCACGCTCAGCCACCCCCGACGCCGTGGAAAGTGCAGGACGCCGTGAAGCGCACCAAGCCCCTGGCCCTGATGGCCGCCGTCCTCGTCGCGCTCGTCTCACTGCTCTCCGGGTGCGGGGGCGCCGACAACGCGCCGAACGCGCCCACCATGCTCGAGGGCAGCTGGACGCTGGTGACCCTCAACGGCGCCGCGGCCGACGCGGCCGTCGCGTCGAGCCTCACCATGAACGAGGGCACGGCGAACGGCAACGCCGGCGTCAACACGTTCAACGGCAGCTACGACGCCCCGAGCGACGGTGTGCTCACGTTCGGCGCGCTAGCCACGACGATGATGGCCGGCCCGGACAACGCCATGAAGCAGGAGCAGGACTTCCTCAAGGCGCTGGCCGACACCAAGAAGTTCACCACCGAGGACGGTGGGCTGGTGCTGATGGACGGTAGTGACGCCAAACTGGCCGTGCTCGAGGCCGCCGGCAACGGCTGACCGGTTCCGCGGGGCCTGACGTGGACTCGCCTCCCGGGTCCGCAGAGCCGGGCCGCGCGTGGGCGATCCACCTCGCTCGGGCTACCACTTGGTAGGTGCACCGATCACCGCACCTACCAAGCGGTAGGCGAGGGGGTGTCGGATGCCGGCCGCGGACGGCGCATCGCCGGTGAGACCGGTGATGGCGGTCGGCCCTGCTCGGCGTCAGAAGTACCAGGGGAACTGGGCCAGCGTGGCGGTTGGCGACGGCAGTTGTTGGCACCGTTGGGCTGACCTGCGTAGATGCGTTGGCAAGCGTTGGCGAGGGTCGGGAGTGGCTGGACCTCTTGCGGACTTTCTGCGGACTACCCGACAGGGCGAAGGCCATGGGCAAAGCAATGTGAGGGTGCGTCGCGCGGAGCCCCCGCTTCGGCCAGTAGGCGCCGCATCGAGCAGGGTAGGCTAGCCCGACGTCAGTTCGTGGCCGCCCAGCCCGGCTGAACGATTGCCCCCGAGGACGGCGGGGGCCACCAGAGCGTGTGATCAATCCATACGCCCCCGTACTCGTCAACGCCAACGATCTGGCGCTTGTCGTGCTTTTCGGTGGCGGCCATGAAGAACCAGACGATTGCCCACAGGCCGGCGGTGAAGATCGTCAGCAGAAGATGCAGTACGTGGTTCACCTTCGGCGCGCGGGTGAGCACCTGGAACTGGTACGGGGACAGCGGCGTGATTTCGCTTGCCAGCCCACCTCCGTCATGGCGCGCTGGAGGCGGCTCTGGCGCTCGTTGTCAGACATCCGGTCCTGAAACGAGGCTAGGGACGGCCGGGCGAATGGGTAGTGAGATTGCGACTTATGCGTTGCGTCTAACAAGACCTGTCGGCACTCGCGGGCCAGCCACTCGGCACCGTCCGAAGGGTGACGGAGAGTCATCCCGCGTTCGACTGGCCGGCTCGCCGTCGTGCGGGCGAGCCAGTCCCCTGATCGCGCACCGGGCAGGGATGACAGTGGCGGCGGTCCGGCGGGCGACGAAGTCTCACGGCCCGTTCCCGTCCAACGCAGCAGGTCAATAGCCGCACCGTGGTGGCCGAAGAGGGCTGACGGCGCGAGCAACTGCCTGGATCGAGGCGCGGCAACGCGGACAGTCTGTTGACTCGGTTGCCCCAGCTGGGGGTCTCGCACCAGTGGGTGAGCAAGGCCACCGCCGGCCACGGCCTTGATCAACTGGATCGAGGCCGTGTGGCTTCTCCCGGCTGGGCTGTGGTTGGTGACCGCGAGTGTGACGGAGCGGACGTCAGGAAGCGGACCATCTGCCTCTACTGCCAGAACAAGGGCCGCGGCGCTGAGTGGAGCGGCTAGCTCTCCCGCTGCTGGAGCCAGTCATCCCACACCTGGTTGCGCGGGTCATCGGGTCCGATCGCGATTCGCGCCTCGCCGATCTCGCCGTCGGGCCGTCCAGCCGAACCGGAATCTGGATCCTGCCGTCGGGCAGCCGCACCGGGTCCATGCTCAGGAGACGCGCTTGATGATGTTGACCTTGAACTGCGGGGCGCTGGTGCTGCCACCGATTTGGGTGTCGTAGGAGTAGGAGCCCACGACGGTGACGTACATCTTGACGATGTCGTCCTCGACGATGTCGCTGATGTTGGCCGCGCCCTTGGTGATCATGGCGTTCTCGCCATCGAAGTAGCCGTAGTTGCCCGTCGCGGTGTTCTTGTAGGCCACGTCCGCCCGGAAGTCGTCGTTGCCGGTCGCGCTGTCGTACTGCGTCACCTCGCCGTAGATGACGTACTTCTTGCCGACGTAGGAGTCGGGGTCGCGGATGACCTTGGCCATCGACCGCTTGCTGAGCTGCGCGTACGACTTGGTGCTGGTGAGGGCCTTCTTGGCCTTCGCGGCAGCGGCGACCTTGGCGGCAGCGGCGGCCTTGGCCTTCGCCTCAGCCGCCGCTACGGCAGGCGTCAACCGGCGCAATTCGCACGCGGAGTCCACGTAGGTCGTCACGATGGTCTCGGCGTCTGCCGCCTCTGATGGGTCTGAAACCAACGCGACGAGCGCGGCTATCTCGACCTGGCTGGTAGCGGGGTCGCACACCTTGGCCTCATCCCGGGATGGCCACAGTGCGTCCAGCTCTGCGCGCACGTCGCGCGACGAGGGGGTTGCACTGGCGCTCGGGGCCGAGCTGGCGCTTGCTGCCTGCCTTGGCGGTGTCGGAGGCGCTTCCCGCCTTGAGGGCGGTGCCTCCGCATGCCGGCGAGCAACAGTGCACTGGCAATGACAGCGGTGGTCCGGATGCCCTTCATGGGGCTTGCCTCTCTTGGTGCTGGGGCGGTCGCTCGGCGCCACACCGCTGGCGTTGGGTGACTCGGCTCTTTGGTGACTGCCCCTGTTCACCCCGTCATCGAGGCTCTTCCTTCAGGACACCAGAGCCACCGGTTCCGCGTGCGCGTATGGCATGAGACATGGGTCTCCAGTGGCCCTCTCACCGCAGGATTCCCAACAGCGGCGACTGGCCCGTCAGGTCGGTGGCGCACTTCTCCTGGTGGCTGTGCACCGACCATGGCCTCGCACAGGCGCGGCGCACCGCCCAGCGTCGGACCCGCCGGTTGCCGACGGTGATCCAGATCCCGGTCGCGTGCCAGGTGCGCCACCCGTCGGCCGCCACCGTCCGCGCCCACGACTCCTCGTCCCCGTCGGCCTCCGGGTCGTAGTCGAGGCAGCCGTGCTGCCAACCGTCGTTCATCCCGGCATCGTCGCATCGCGCTCCGACGACGAGGGAAGCTCAAGCACGGCGTCGGCGCGCAACCCGGATACGAGACCACCCTCATGAACCTCGACGAGGACTCCTTCGAAGGCCTCTAGCACGCACGGCTCTGGACTCGGCAACCTGCGAAGCCATGAAGAGGCCACGTCGACATGCGTCCCTACGCCGACTGAACGGGTGCCGGTCGCGTGATGTGCCGGGGCGAGGTGGTCCGTTGCGCCGAGGCCGGGTGACCGATTGGCGGATTGAGCCGTTCCTCGGGTGGCGGCTGCTTGGGGATGCCACGCTGTGCATGCCGGAAGGAGTTCGGGTGACCGACTGGGTCGTGCGACGTTGGGCGCGCTACGGGCACCAGCGGCTCTACGCCGAGACCCCGGGTGGGACTGCGCTTGGGTACTTCGACCTCAAGAGCGGGAGCTTCCACTGCGACGACGCCTCGAACCTGCCGTTGCTCATGGAGGCGGTGGGTGACCACCTCGCCGGACAAGGACTTGGGGTGTCGACGGCGATGCCAGCTGCCCCTGACTGTCAGCCCGTCGAGGCGGAGCCGAAGCCGATGCCCGAGCCGCCCCTTCGGGAGCAGGCGGAGCCGGAATGGATCGACCTCAGCGGTGCGGCTGCGGGCGCGGCGGCCCGAGAGCGGGCCCTGGCTGAACGCGCAGCCCAAGGGCCGCGTGCGACATGCGGTGGCGCGGCTGGTGGGGGCCAAGACCAACGAGCGGGCGTGGCGAATTGGGGCCGACGGCGAGGTAGCCGTCGCCGACCAGCTCGCCAGGCTCGGCCCGCAGTGGCATCTTCTGCACGCCGTTCGGGTGGGCGATCGCGGTTCGGACATCGACCACGTTGTGATCGGTCCTGGTGGGGTGTTCACGGTCAACGCGAAGAACCACCCCCACGCCAACGTCTGGGTCGGCGGCGACACCTTCATGGTCAACGGCCAGCGTCTGCCCTACGTCCGCAACAGCCGATTCGAGGCCCGTCGAGCGGCCCGGATGCTCACCGAACACGTCGGGTTCCCGGTCGACGCCACCGGCGTCATCGCCGTGATGGGCGCCCACAAGGGCTTGACCATCAAGGCCCAACCCGAGGACGGCAAGGTCGTGGTCACCCAGCGGAAACGGATCCGCCAGCTCCTGCTCAAGCGTCCGCCCACGCTGACCGCACCCGAGATCGACGCGATCTACGAAGTCGCCCGGCGGTCGACCACCTGGCAGTAGGCACCCAAGTCCGGGCGGTCCTGATGCGCCGGTCGTCGCTACCTGTCGACAGTTCCGGCTGGGTGCAACCTTTGAGAGGGCCAACCAACCTCGGGCCAGATCTCGGCCAGCCGCTCAGCAGGTCCACGATCCATCACTCGACGATGTGGCGCCGGTCGTCGAGCGACTCATCATCTCCAGGACCGCTGCCCACCCAGTCCCCAAGAGGCTCCGTCGCCGCGCCATAGGTGTACTGGCCGCGGTCGCGCCCCCAGGTAGGCCGAAGCTGCGTCCTATCGCCCACTGTGGGCGTCCCACTTCGTCCACTTGCTATATGGCGAGCCAGCCACACTTGGCGCAGCCCAGGATTTCCACGACTCGTCGGCCGGGTCTGGGTGGGGCACGGCCGAGAGGTGGCGCGCCTGAATGTCAACTTCGGGGAGATTCTTCGTTGTCACCCGACTCAGGCCTCTCGCTTCGACCAAACGCCTTGGGCTTCTTCTGCCTTCCTGTCGGCCTCCCGTGCCCTCTTGGCTTGCACGCCCTTCAGTTGGGAGTTGTGATATGCCGCCCGCGTATTGCCTGGAACGGCAGCGGCGGCCGGAATGCCCTTCAGCAGGGTCGCGAACAGCCCAGGACGATCCCGGCGGGAGTGCCGGCCTCGGCGATGAACTCCCAGATCATCGAACCCGCGCGCACCTTGACCCGTCGATCCAAGGGCTGATCATCCCTCTCCCCAAGCCCGTAGGTGGCGTAGTACAAGCGGGAGGCTTGGGCCCATACCGCAGAGAGATCTGCGAGCACAGAGTCGAAATCCGAAAGGGCAACACCTCGCGCATAATCCAATGCCCGGTCCCCATTGCCATCAAGTCGCACCCGGACGGACGGCTGCTTCGCCAGACTGCGACGAAGCGACGTCGCAAGGTCGTCCCGAACCGCCTCGCTCGCTACCGTTGACCCTCCCCGTATGCGTCGACTTCTTCGAGCTCACTACGGGGAAACAACGCCTGAAGGGCACGCGCGGCAGCCATCGCAGCATCTCGGGAGGGGTAGGGCTCGCTCGGAAGGATCACCTGACCGTCAGCATCGAATACCACGATGCGGTGCCTCTTTGCGGACTCGTGAAAGACGACTAGCCGTGAACTCATTTCCCCCTCCAACTCCGGTGCGTGCCGCCAAGAACTGACGGGCCTTTGCGAGGACTTTGCCGCACATCTAGGTCAAGCGGTAGGCAACACACGGGGGCATTCAGCCCCATGCTATAGACGAAGCACTGCCATGCCTTGGTCGGCGATCGCGCGCCGCTACCATCACCCTTGAAGCAGTCGGCTCGCCGGCTCCCGTTGGGCACGACCGGTCCAGCGCTCGACCAAGACGTGGCCGCCGGGTCCTGGTAGTGGACGAGAGCAGTCGTGGGTCACACTCTCGTTGTGGGGCCCCTCTACCGGCGCCCGGCTTGAGCCATTGCGGACCGCGGCCCTCGCGAAAGTACTGCTCGAGACTCCCCCGCACAACCTCGATCGTACGAGCAAGTGACGTCCTGACGTGTCCTGGGCAGACAGAGGCCTGAAGACAACCTTCTGGGATCCCAGGCGCCACTATCCGACATGACCGAGCCGATTGTGAGATCCCCCCTCTAAGATCGGCAGACACATGGAGGAGACCAGCTGCGTGTGGCTGGTGGCGGCCAGCATGAGTCTGTCAACTAGGACGAGGAGCGATGAGCGACAAAGAGAAGCTGAAGCGTCGCCTCCCGCCCGAGATTAGAGCGGCGCGTTACGCGTTTGCATTGGCGATCGTCTTATGCCTTGCTCTAGGCCTCTATCTAACGATTGAGGACGATTCTGCCACGAAGACTAAATTGTCAGGCCTGGGCTAAATCTCGATTGCAGCGGCCATGTTCTGGACTATATTCGCATTGCTCGTTCGATAGGGAGCGAAACGCCGTCCTAGACAAACAACTAGATGAACGTTTCGCGGAGTTTTCGATATCAATGTCGACATCGATACGAAGCCTGAACGACAACTACTTGCCTTCGGCAGTCTATCCGCCTGTCGCGTCTTATGACGCAGTGTTCAATAAGGCACTCAGTGACGATCTAAGCCGCAGTTCGTATTACTACTTTCGCGGACCGAGCGCTAAGTTCATAGCTGCGAGGCTCAGGAAACTTAGGCGACGTCCTGATCTCGTCCGAATATACGTGCCGGGCCGAACTCACTCATGTCCATAAGGTTTGACGCGGCTAATCGATCCCGAACGGGAGACGCCCCAAAGGACCCTCTCCAGCGCTACCGCGCCGACCTCCTGTCCTCTTCTGCTGGGCCTCTATGACTGTGCGTTTACGGACGGATTGAATTCCACTTCTGCGAGGACACGCTCGTTTCCCGCTTCGAAATGACCGAGCAACATCTATACACCAGTTGGTATACGTCGCTGGAAAACCTGCGCGACGGCAAGTTTCCCGAGACTACGGTATTCCCGCGCTCATCCCTTCATTACCAAGCAATGAGTATCGACATGGATAGGCGCGCGTTTCTAGGGGCAGAATCTTTAGTATTGACTCCAGACCTTCGATTCACAGAGTTTGTCACGAGTTTAGAGGGCATCTTCCAGCAGACGTTCGAGGAGGAAGAAATCAACGCTCTGACACTCGAATACTGGAAGAAGCGAGAAGACTTCATGTCGTTTCGGGCAAGTTTTAGCCACAAGCAAAAGCAGCATGAGGGTGGCGGATAAGTGCACCATGTCGAAGTAGGCGTCTTGGCGGGCGGTCGTGGCGTTCGCATGCGGGTGGGGAAGGAGCATGGGTTACGAAACACCCCCAAGGTCCTTTTGCCGGTGACCATTCGTGGTTTCAGGGAGACGATGCTCTTCCATGCGCTCAAGGGCCTGGCTATATCCGCCCGGCTTTGGTGTCAGTGCTCGCGGGAAAGGACCCTGTCTGTGATCCGGGATTCGTCTCCCAGCACATCGAACGCTTGAGGAGCTCTCCTGAACATCCGCGTTCTCTGGGACCCACCTGGCACTCAATTGGGAACTGCCGGAGCGCTCTACCAAGCGGCGATCCGCAGCACACACCCAGTTATCGTTGCCTGCCCTCCGATACAGTCTTCCCGTACCGGGCCATCCCGGACGCTGTGGCCGCCCACGATGAGCGAAGGTCCCAAGTTTCTTGGATTATCACTACGAAACCGGGAGAAGCCGCCCAGAATGCCGGACGATTGTTTGTAAACAGCGAGATTACCACTCTAGTCGAATCGTCAGAGAACTCTGTCGCGTCTTCCGATTATGCAACCGGTCCGCCCGGGATGGTGGGTGCCACGAGCACTGGGGTCGTGATTTTCCGAACAGAGTTTCTCCGGACCACCTTTCTGGATCTGGCCAAGCGTCGAGACATTCCAAGCCATGCCGCCGACATGAAGGGCGCACCACTTGATATCTATCGTGATCTAATTCCAGACCTCCTACAAAGAGGCCAACGGATTAGTGTTGTAGACGTTGTAACACCTACCCCGGACCTAGGTACACCTGAGCGGTATCGTCGGTTCAATTGAGTTCGTCGCAAGGAAGGCAACAGCATGCCCACACTGAGCCCCGAGGAGGTTCGCTTCTTTCGTGACCTTGGATATCTTCGATTACCGGGTAGAATTGATGATGGTCTGACAAGCAGTCTCCGCGAGATTGTGAGAACAGACTTCATGCACCTGGCGCCGCGGCCGGGCACTGGGAAGTCCTACCAGCTGTACGAGCGGCATCCAGACGAGATGATGGAACTCATCGGAAGCCCGGCCTTGATCGAGCCTCTGCGCAGCCTGCTGGGCCAGAACATCGTGTTCCGTCCGCAATCGCCATAATTGCGGGACCCTTCACTCGCCCGAACAGCCGTCTTCTCCACGTCTACATCGAGATATTATGCAATGGTCTCGGGCCTTGATAACCGCGCTGGTGTACTTGGAGGAATCAACCCTCGAAAACGGCTGCACCCGTATTGTGCCAGGATCGCACATGGCGCCCTTCATTCGGTCAAGCAATACAGGGGGAACCTGGATGGATGAGCATGAGGAGTACTCGCGTCTTTCAGATCAGGTTCTACCCGTTCCCATGGCAAAGGGCTCTATTCTTATCCTAGACTCGACTCTATTTCATGGCGCTGGGGTAAACCGGACCGAGGGAACCCGGATGAGCATTGCGCTAGCGTACAGAAGTGTCGACGAACTTGACAGCTTTGCGCAAGAGCAGCCGCTTGTGCTTGTTTCTGGTCAACATGTCTATCGCGGAAACGAACTTCAGTCATGACATCCCGCGTGGACGAGGCCGCTAATGACTCCGACAGCTAGGGACCTTACAGTGGTTGATATCTCCCGTTCTCGAGACTACGGTGCCTTTGTAGCCGAGTGTGACTCGCGGTGGACGGGCTACTTGGCCGTGGCCGAAAACGCGCTCCGCCTGGTAACACCCGAACGGCTTAGTGTGACGCAGGTGCACCCCGATGGATTCATCAAACTCTCTATTGGGCCAGATAATGGCGTGACGGACGGTCAACTGAGGCTCCATTTCTGGATTCCTGGGCGGCGATCCACGGAGCAGCCACATAGCCACCCATGGCACCTGTGGAGTCTGGTTCTGGCCGGCACCTACGCTGAGTATCAGCCGGAGGTCGCTGCGGCTAGAGCTGGCGATCTAAAGAAGTTCGAGGTTCGGTACCCGCCGGCCCTGGACGCGAGGGCAGGAGTCCGTCGTCTGGGACGGGAGCTTTACAACTGTGAGCTGGGCGCCTGCGATTCACACTCAAAGGAGACGTGCATTCTCTTCCTTCAGGGCAAGTTCACATGAGTTCACCTGATGGAGATGGTGGGGTGACTCTTGCGGTAATGTCGCCAAGATTCACGGATCGGTCCCGACTTCTTCGCCCCCCGCCAAGATGCCGTGTATTCTGGGATCAGCGGTGACGAAGTAGATGCGGTTATGGGAATGGTCTCCCACTTGGTCCCGTAGTTTGGACACGGCCCCTCCCACTCCGTTTGCGAGCCATATGAGCCGCGCGGCCGTTTCACGTCCCATTCGGGCCGGTCAACGAGTATCACGCGGGACGCGAGATCGGCCAAAACCATCGCCGCACGGCGAGTGGCCGCGCACGACCTTGGCGCGGCCCTCGATGAGGCGAGTACACCGACCAAGTGGGCACACAGGGCGAGGACGAGCTTCTTTGCCACGACGTGGAAAGGTGCGCTGGCTACAGCGCCCCCGCTGCCTCTTATCGCCGCGTACCGATGCACCCTCGCGCAAGCTTGACGTCCTACTGACACGGCTTCCATGTTCACCCAGACGAGTGTCGCCAGATGTCCGCCAAACCGATCGTCAGGCCGCCCCTCGTCCAGAGCCGTAGCATTCGTCGGGATGCCAACGACTTTCTCTGATCGATACAGGTTCCGCGACTGGCCACAAGCGCCGGTGCCCGACGTGGCGGCGGGCGTCTACGCCATATGGCGCGACACGGATGAGCTGGTCTACGTGGGCATGTCGGGGCGGGGGATGGAAACTCGCACGACTATCGGGAAGCGCTTCGGCTTGTACACGCGGCTGGCCTCGCACGCGGGCGGCAGATTGAGCGGGGATCAGTTCAACGTCTACGTAGCCAACCGCTACGTGATCCCAAGCCTTGGCGCCGCAGAACGGCCCTTGTTCGCAACTGGTGAGCTGACCCTCGATGGCCTCACGAGGAACTACGTGAGCGAGCACTTCAGTTACTCGTTCGCCCTCACAGAGACCTCGCGCGAAGCCCACGACCTGGAGCGGACTGCTCGACTCGGTCTGACCTTCGGCGTGAAGCCGACACTGAATCCGCTCGCATAGCCACCTTGGAAAGCCGGCACTCGTGGATAGCGCCGGCGGAGTCGAGGAGCGTCCTATCGCCGCCAGTCCACCAAGGAGGCGCATACGGGCGGGCTCTCGCCCGCCAAGCGGAGGTGGCACGGCGTTCGTCCCGTGGCGACGCTGCACGAGGTCGGATGCAGGAGTCCCCTACGGGAGCGCGCCTGGCGGCTGACAACTGTCAGTGCCAGCTTCGGTTTAGTCGGACCCGTAACTCTCTTGGCTCGCCGTGAGCTCGACGACAGCTCCCTTCGGCGTCGTATTTGCGCCGGTGACCGAGATCTTGATCGGTTGCGGGGCGCCTGACGGGAATGTCTGCACATCAGGCACTCCAGACCCGGCAGCGACGATCTTGCCCTTGCTGTCATGGACCACGGCGTAGACCGTAATCGGTCCTTCCACAGCGTCCGCACCGGTCCAACTCAGCCTGCCCGTAACGTCGCACCCCACGAAGCCACTGTCGCAGTTGGAAATCTTCGCTCGTGAGGCGCGCCATTGTGCAGCGGGAACGACCGGAACGTCGCTGGGCATGGACGCGTATGTGCTCACCTCAACCCTGGACGGCGCCTTCTTCATGGCCCGCTCAAAATCTCCCGGGTCGCCACCTAAGTTGCCCGGCACTTCGACATGGAGTTCGGTCAGAACGACGGTCCGCGTCTCACGGGGGGCGAGGGGAGTGGTAGTCGGATCGCTGGTCGCCAAGGAGGAGCCATCCGGTCCAAACACTTCGGCGTCGAAGCTAGCGGCGCTCAGAGGATTGTCGCTCGGATTCCTCAACGTCACTACCACCGCCGTTTGGAAGCCGATCGTGTCAGGCAGGCCGTACGGGAGCGACACCACGACTGGGTCACCCACCACCTCCGCAGTCACCGGTTCGGGTTCCACTTCGGATCCGGGACTCGTCACACTGGGGCTGGTCTCAACCTTGTCTGCCCCGACCTCAGGGGGCGGCGAAGAGGCGCATGCCGTCAACGTCAGGGTCAGGCAGGCGAGTGCAGCCAGGACTGCACCTCGGAAGGCGTCAGATCGCGGCATGGCTAAAGGTTACTCACGCCGATATGGGCGTTTCCATACATCGCGGCCGAGGTGGCCGGTCGGGGATGCACTGGAGCCGAACGGACATTTCCCGACACCGATCCTCTGAGAGTTCCCCAACTGAGAGGGCTGACCGGTTGTCCGCTCTGACGCTCGCCGGGCCGCCAGCAAAGACCCCACCGGCAGGGCCCCTGCGATCAGTCTCATCGCCGCTTGTGGGGAACCCGCCGCCCGCCGTGCTGGTGCTGTCTCAACGCGAACAGTTAACGCACCGTAGCCTTGTCAGCGGCATCCCCGGTCATGCGCTCATGCTGGCACGCCACCTAGCGCCGTGCCTCCCGATCAGCTGCCTGCGGCTGCTGTGCAACCAGCAACTTGGCCACGGTACCTGCGTCTCTGCGCCGCTCTTGCCGGGTCGCGCCGAGCTTCACTCTCCCGTGCGGACGGGTCTTGGCCACGATCTGCGGCTTCGAGGCCAGGAGGGTTATGCACGATCCAGTTCGGCGAGCACCTCATTGAAGGCCTCCTCTTCGCGCCAACCGGCCTCCGCGTACTCCCAGTAGCGCCGCTCGGCTGCATCAGGGCTTAGCCCGTAGTCGGCGGCGATCTGCCGCAACGACTGCGTTGCCCGGAGGTCATCAGCTGAGTGCTGGAACGCCGTGGCTCGTGGTAGGAGGTGAGCGTTCTGCGTCGCGAGGCCGTCGGCGAAGCCTCGCACCATGCCAATCAGAGCTGCGTTGAAGAGGTACTCCTGCTTGGGGTTCATCGGTGTCCTTTCAAGGGTGTGCGAGCTTGGGCTCGAGGCCTCGCCCGAGAGCCGCCAGTCGACGGCGCCGCGCCCAGTGTCACGGTCAACCTGGGTGCGAATCAATGCTCAGAATTCCGGTTCTGCGCTCTAGAATTGCAGCGTGAGAAGCCGCACTCTGTGTCCATCAGACCCATGGCGAGGGCGGTTCAGGGAGCTGAATCCCGACGTCGGGCGCCGCCAGGGCACTGCCTCCACGGCAGCGTGGGCGAACAGCCGCGACGCCGGTGCGATGCTCGGCCTCACGGCACGACTTCACCCACAGCTCCGTGGCTGCATTGACGCGCTTGGACTCGACAAGGGAAGGTTCGTCCGGGTTCCTGACGCACTCCTCATCCGTGAATCTGCCGACGACCCTGTGCCCTTCTGGGGTCAGCTCATGCGCGACAACCGGCTGCGGCTGCGGCTGGCGCTGATCGGATGGGCTCAAGGCATCGATCTGTCAACGCTCACCGAGGAGACCATCGATTGGGAGGCTTTCCTCCCTTCCGAGATGGTCCGCACACACGTGGTGCACGGTGGGAAGGAACGCGACGACAAGAAGGGGCTGGCTCGTGAACTCGACGCACTTCAATGGCGAGCCGCGACTGCGCACCCTGCCAAACCCGACCCGAAATCCGGGCTCACGGGGCAGAGGGTGGATTTCGCGGACGACTGGAGCGACCTGGACGTCAAGTACAGCTCCATCCCGGAAGTGCCCTTGGCTGACCTGCCAGACATGCCGTCGAACCCGTGGTGGCAGCGCCTATTGGCGGCGAGATCCGACGAACCGCGGACCGGTATCCCCTCAGAACTGCTGAGGCAAGGTTGGCATCTAGTTGCACCAACACAGGTAGTCGGCTGGATGATCGCGCAGCAGGCGCTGGGCGACACCAGGAGGGCGGCGAGGAACCTCGGTATGAAGCATCTCGGCATGAAGGACGGATTCCGAGCGGCAGACCGTGCTCGATATCTCGCGAAGCTAAGCCGGCAACATCGGGACTTGGCAACACTCACATTGCAACGCGACATCATGTGGGCGCTGGCAGATCTCGGCGCCATCCCAGAATCGGCGACTGACGCGGGGGGTCCTGTTCAGACGATGTTGTTAGGGCGACAACAGCAAAAGGACTGTTGCGTAGTGATCTCTGGGGACCACTTGCGTGTTTGGTACCGGGTCGGATCGCGATGGAGCGCGGAACCTTCAATTCTTGGACGGCTGCCCGAGAACTTTTCGATGCTCACCACCGGCGCAGATGCGGTGGCGTTGAAGGGGGGCCGAACCTCTGGGCTTCCGTTTCCGATCACATTGACGCAGCTTCAGCTCCACACGTTTCCCCGTGCCCCCGGGCGGTTTCCTGTGAAGGCGTGGACGCGTCGGGCCGGCATCAGCCCCGCAAGCGTCATCCCTCAGAGTTCATTCGACGAGCCGGAACAAGTGGGTGGGTGAGTCGCCGGGGTTGGCGCATTCGGGTCCGCCGCCAAGATTCACGGCCGACCGCAGACAGAGCACCCTCTGGCGAGGTCTTCCTTGCTGGCCTCGCCGACGGCCAGACGCTACGGAGTGTCCGCGATGAAGGCATCCTCTACCGCCCCGCGGCGGGCGACGTCCTCGACGACGAAGCTGCGGAAGTCGGCACCGCGATCCTCGATCGTTATCACTTCGATCTATGGTGCCGGGTCCTCGCCGGGCCAAAAGGTTTGGCGCACGAGGCTCCCCTGCGGCTGAAGCCATGCCGGCGGCAGCCGACTGGGAGAAGTGGCGGACTCGGCAGGTCGCTCAACGACGCACCGACCGGTTCCTCACTGACGACCCCCGAATCAAGACCCGCCCTCTGCCGGCGTCCTTCCAGCTACTCGGCGCCACCGCTGCGATGTGGGTGCTGGTCGAGCCGGAGTTGGTCTCGCTCGGTGTCGCCATCGACCGGGCAGGCCTCGTGGGTGCCGTCTGCGAGACCTACCCATCAGCGGCGCTGTCCGCCTGGGGCTTCGGCAAGGGGAAGAAGACCTGGTCGGAGCTGCAGTCGAACTTCGGCTTCCTCACGGCCGACGAGCAGCTGACACCCCAGCTCGCCAGTGACGATGTTTGCGATGCCATTGTCTGCGCCCTCGTTTCACGGGCCCGCGACCTTGGCCTCACCGTCAGTCCGTCCGCCGACGAACTCGACTCCGCCAGGCGTGAGGGCTGGATCCACGTCAGTTGCGAACCCAGCGAACGCCTCGGCTGTTCAGATGATCGGTACTAGTCGCGTGTGAGCCATCGCGGTGCCCCAGTCATACCACCGCAACAGCCAGCGACCGTTCTGGTTCAAGCATCCGACACCGTGCCTGGCGATCTCATCTAGTGCGGAGCAGGGCCGGGCCGCGACCACGTATCTCGCCCTACCCGTTAAGTCGGCGACTTGGCCAATAAGGTGCCAACAGAGAAGCGACAGTTCAACGAATCTCTATCCGGACGCGGCTGTGCTGGGCGTCGGATCTCCACGGTTAGGTCAGGGCTCGTGTCGATCCCCAGACGTGGGCGTCGATCAAATCAGTAGGCTCGGTCACACTTCGCTCGATCAGGGACCGACGGCCATAGGCCGGACCACACTCGGTAGTGGGAAGTGGTCGCAGTCGAAGGGAAGCGTGATGAGTCTGCAGCAGATCGAGTCCAAGTTTAGCGAAATCTCATCTCAACTGGCGCCAAAAGCCTACATGCGCTTGATGGAAGAGGAGAGTTTCCTCACAGGACTCCGAAAGATGGAAACCGAGCTTGCTATCGGGGAATCTGTTGAAGCCGTCGCACTGGCGACGTCCGGCATTGGGAGCCAGAACTTCCATGCGCTCGTCGCAACAAATCAACGCTTGTGCGTTAGTAGGTATCATTTGATAACCGGTGCCTTAGCTGGAACGGAATGGCTGGAGTACCAGCCCATCAGCGGAGAGCACCTGAAGGCTCAAAGTCGTACACAATTGGTTGGTCACCGCAATGCTTCATGGAAGTTGCTAGTTCGAACTCGAACTCGTAGCATGAAGTTTGAGAACGTCTTTCCGGATGCCGGTGCCCGAAATATCGCCTCTGCGATTGCCGGGCGCCCAGTTCAGCCTGTACTCACCCAGTTCGATCTCGACCGACCGATGTACATTGGCGACGCCCAAGTGTCCCACGGCGTACTCCCGTTCAATCTCGAGACCACTGCACGCCTTCCGCCGAGGCGAGGCCCCGGAACGAGGCTTTACGTTTCTGTGCATACAGGAAGCGGGGAAGTCGAGTTCTCGATAAAGGACGGCACCATCGCCGGCGTCCCAGCTTGCCGGATCCCTGTTGTGGACATTGGCATTGGGGGAGGCTCGAACCCAAGCCTCTGCTACCCGAAGAACGAGCCGACCGTCTGGGTTACCCTCAAGAAGGAAGACTCGTTGTCCGTTTTGCGCGATCTGCAAGGCGCCAACATGCAGCGTCGTAAACGGGACGACCAGCAACCAACCACCTTGACGCCAAGGAGATCCCCAGTCCCTCACGTCGAAGAACGCCTTGAACCCCTGCAAAATCAATCTTCCCACAGGGTTCTATCAGCCGAAGCATTGGAACTCCCGTCAGGAGGGGAAACAGCCGCGCCCTCGGTCAGACTCCAGAACTCGGCTGACGTGGTACAACATGACCCTCCGAAGAAGCCTGCTCTACCGATTTCGCTTGCCCCTCGTGCGCGCGCTCGCCACAGAATAGTGATGGCCACACTGACGGGACTCATTCTGGTCTTCTTGGCTTCTCCCGTGGCGCTCGTGGGCGGGTGGATGTTGTTCTCCTTCAAGGTCGGAGCCCTGGCTTTTGGCACGGTTTGCCTCTCCGGTGCACTGCTCCTGCTTCTAACCTACGCATACGAACGAATATTCTATATGCACTCCGAGACTGAAGCCCAAACGGCGGACCGGGAAGCCTACACTGCTTTACTCGAGAAGTATCGCAGCGACTCCGCGCAAGGAGGCGCGGCTAGCGTGAACCTGTAGCGCCGAGCAAAGTAGGCTCTCTTCTTCTTCGGTAGCTTGGTACTGACTGTGATGGCACAAGACTCGGCCCCGGACCTCGGGACAGACGAATTTCCCAATAGCTCACCTCTTCGGTGGCTGGTGCCGCTCATCCGAATGCGCTCTTTGTGCTCTTCCTCGGTTTAGAGTACGCGGAGGGTCAGGAAGGAGGATAGAGCCGTCATGACGCACGTGCGCTTCTGCCGTTGGGGTCGGGATTGCGCTTTGGGGTAGGGCTCTGAGGCAAGCGGGCCCCCGCGCGACCTGGATCAGAACCCAATTCTTTCGGCCTAAGGCGAGGGGCGATGGTGTCTGCCTTCATATGGCCGGCTTGTCGCCGCCTACTCGTGCACTCAGTAGCGGGTGTCCTGTTCGGCTAGCAGTCCTTCCAGGCTGGCCTCCGCAACGTCGATGAGTCCGGCTGCGATAGGGATCCCGAAGAATCGCGGCACCGACGAGGCTCGGCGCTTCCATTCGGGCGACTCAAGATATCGAATTTCGTATGTCAGTGCCCGCACGCACGTGGCTAGGTTTCGTTCCTCACTCGGCGGTAGTTCGCCCTTCACCTGCCGCATGACATCAGCGAGGGAGCCGGGGTCTTGTTTGAGCGATGCAAGGTGACCCCAAATACGGTTTCGGCGGGCAGAGGGAAGTGGCCTGTTCGCATCCCACTCGGCCCGCAGGTCCGCCTCAATGCGCCTCAGGCGGTCTAACACTTCTTCTGACGCCTCAGGTCCGAGGGCGCAACGGACGTCCAGCGACGCGATCTCCGAGAGGAAAGCCGTTTTCGAGGTCTGGGCCACCACGCGAGCCAGCATGACGTGGCGGGCTGCTGATTCAGTGCCCTTCAACATGGTGCCGGCCACGATGGCCCCACCGGCCATTCCGAACCCTCCACTTGCAAGGCTTCCTCCGCCCAGAGCGGCCAGACCAGCGCTGGTGGCGGCAGCACCAGACAGGCCCATGAAATGAGTGCCAATGAACGAACCCACGACGTCAGAACCAGGCAGGACAAAGGCCAATCCGAGTGCCGCCACCCCCACGGTCAGCTGCGCTCCGGGAGGCATCGCGTCCTTCGTCAGGCGCTTGAGCGCCTTCTTGTGCAGCTTCCCGAGCTCCGTAAGCATGATGGTCGCCATACCGTCGGGCAGCGCGTGCTGGTAAGCGCAAACGCTGGGGCTCATCGCCTCGGCCTTGCCGGCGTTCCATCTCAGTCCATTTCGGTGGTTTGTGGCTACCCACGCTTCGAGCATCACCCAGGTCGGACGGTCCCCCTCTTGCGACAGGCCAAGGCGAGCGACGCCTCGATCCAGAGTGGACATGTCTCGGGCAAAGTCCGTGCCGGTTAGTTCGCTGACCTCGGGACACGCCTCGGTCATGCTCGTCCACGCCTTCATCGCGTCGACACGCTCCGCAGCATCACGGTGACGTTGCTCGAGCTCCTCGCGCGCCCTCAAGACGGACTCCTCAAAAGCATCTGCCACAAGGCGCGTCTGGGTGTCGTCCCCTTGTTGTTCTGGCTCGCGAGTGGTCGCCCAAAGGGCCGTCTCGAGGGCGCGGAGTCGCTCCCCGGTTTCAAGCAGGTCGCGCAGCACCGCCGCAAGCCCTATGGCCCTGGCCGCTGCCACTTCCTCGGTGGTCAGATCAACTGGCGACTCAGTGGCGGCCATGGGTACTCCTAGAGCGGCGCACCGAGGCGCCGGATCCAGGCGCCCGCACCGACCACCATGAACGGTCAGGCGATCTACCTATTCGTCCAAACTTCGTCCCCAGGCTGACACTTACCCCAGTGCGGGAGACAGTCCATCTCCAGGGCCCGCTGGTGAACGACTTTCGAACGAGCACGGCAACCTCCGACATCGTGCCTGCCGACACCGTCGTCCACGGAGCATTCAGGTAGGCCCTCTGTGCGTCGATCCTCGCGAGATGAGCGTCTCGGCGCTGAGCAACGGAGGAACTGAGGGCAGAATCACCCCGACGGGACGTCCGCGGAGCGATGCCCAACTGCCTAGGCGACGCTACCCTCAACGCGCTTCTTCTCAGCCGCCTCAAGCCGTGCCACATATCCGTTCCGCCACGCATCGGCCGAGCGCTCCGTAGGGTGTTCCGGCATGCAGGAGTTGTCCGACGTCCAGTTCGTAGCGTGGTTCGCCGGCGCGGTCGATGGTGGATGGGAACCACTGGAGGGTGGCCAATGGGAGGTCGACGATGCTTGGGCATCGCTCGTGCCGGGGGCACCACCCATGTCCGTCCTAGTCGCCGACTTAGCGAGCACCGCGTCCGCCATGCAGGAAGCAGTGCTTGCGCTGGCTTTCGTTCCCGAGGACGAACAACCGTCGAATGTGATCGCCTCGCACATGGTGATGGTGCGCTCAGCGATTGAGTGCCTCGCGACCGGCTTATGGCTCTGCCTGCCCAAAGACTCAGATGAGCGGGCCAAGCGTTACCTAGCAGTTGGCTATCAGGACATGAGCGACCTGCTTGGGACCAGCGGGGGCCCGCGGTCACCCCTACCGAAGGAAGGCATCCGGCTGCTGACAACCATGGGCGTGGACGTTGAGTCCCGGATCTCCGCAACTCAGATAATCGGGGCCGTGGACAGCGCACTTGGTACCGACACACTGATGATGTGGCGGCTTTACTCCGGAGTCGCGCACGGCCGCCCCTGGGCACGGAATCTCAGCCAAACCACCTTCCCAAAACCAGAGTC
Source organism: uncultured Actinomycetota bacterium (assembly GCA_963800505.1). Lineage (GTDB taxonomy): Bacteria > Actinomycetota > Actinomycetes > Actinomycetales > Dermatophilaceae > Fodinibacter. The sequence goes on along the minus strand of CAWDBL010000017.1, from coordinate 4,835 downwards.
GGAAAGTGCGAGGTATACCCAAGCGCTGCTTGTGCTCTCGCCGGCGATAGAGCTAGCACGGTCCCTCCTCGAGGTTGCCGACCTTCGCCGTCGTTTCCTGCACCCCACGAGGCTGGAATCGGAGAGGTTGGCACGGCTCCGGCGCGCTAGATAGGTCTTACGCTCCCCCGGGTCAAGCCGGGAGGTGCAATGGCGACCTAAGGACGCCCGTGAACACGATGGCTGCGGATCCTGCGTCTCATCGCCGCGAGTGAAGGATCTCGGGATCTCGCGCGTCTATGAAGAAGCAGGCTCGGTCGTCGAAGCGAGAAGCCGCCGCGCTCGACGACCAAGGTCACTCAGATCCACCCGGCCTTCATCGGCTGCCGCTGCGAGCCGCACCGCCAAGTCCAACGCCTCATCCAGTTCTGGCCCCGCGATGGCGGCCTCCTGCCCCATGTCGCGAAGAATGGTGCCTTCGGTTCGCGACGCGATCAGGGGCTCGGCGACTCCATCTATCCAGACTCGGGTGCGCCGACCATCCCCGCGTTCATCGCCGGCGATCCGCTCGAGCGCGAAAATGCGGTCCGCACGCGCGAACTTGCCGAATCCCAGGGCAACCATGCGAGTGTCCGACGCCACGTGCACATCTTGACACCACCCAGCCGACCTCGTCAGGCCTGCATGCGCGCAGCTAACGAGCGCAGATGCGGGTGGCCTTCAACGACATGCGTCTCAGCGCCGCGAGTGGGGAACCGCGCCCCGTACCTACCGGAGTACAAGACGATCGGAGACGGCCGATGTGGCGCCTCGTGTGTGCCACCGTGGGTGGGTCGCTCCTGACGTGCACGCTCGTCGTGCTGCTCGCAGCAACAGTCGGTGCCCATTCCAAGCATCGCAGTGCACAGGGGGCAGTGCCCTGAGAGATGCGGCGCCTACCCGCGAGTCGTGACCGCGAACCGAAAGGGATGATCAAGACTTGTCTCTGTGAGGGAAGCGGACGCTGGGCCGGACGCCCGACAAGAAGAAGCGACTCAGTCACTGTCGCAGCTCGCTGCCAGAATCCTGGATCAACTCTCCGTCAGCGCGTGGCTTCCCTCCGCAGCACTCGTTTTGGGCGCAGCGTTCCTGCTCCAGCTCGGATCGGCGCTCGACGCTGCCACGAAGGCAGAATCGGTTCGAACCGCCGCGGCGCAGCAGACTAGTAGGTCGTCCGACGGTCCGAGTCAAACGCAGCCCATAAACGTTCGGCCGAGTTCACAGCCCGGGGGGTTCATCCCCAGTATCGCCCCGAGCGCCTCGGTTGCGTCTGCCGCAACCTCCGCCACTGTTGAGCCGCCTCTGCCGGCGCCAGAAGAGACTGGCCAGATTGTCAACCGGACGCTATCAAGTTTGGCCCATATTGGCTTCGGTGGCGCCCTGATGTTGGTGATCGTCATAGTCGTGACCACCATGCTCACACAGTCATTCGCTTTCGAGGCAATCAGGGTGTTGGAGGGCTATTGGGGTCCATTTCTGCCGCTCGAGTGGCTCACCGACTTAGGCAGTTCTCGGTTCCGGTGGAGCGCTCGATACCTCATTTGGCGACGCGGGCGCTTGTTAGGAGCCGCTGTCGCTCAAGTCGAGCAAAAACTCCGAAGAAAGGAGAAAGAACGCCTAGCCTCGGGCGGATCCGCATTCTTTACCGATGCCCGCCTAGGACACCTTTCCCGCAGCATCCTCGAAGAAGACGCACAAGGCAACCCTGATGAGGCCATGCGGAACTGGGTTAAGCGCTATCGGTGGCGGCGAGACCTCGACTCTTCAACGTCTAGACGGTTGACCAACGTCGAAACCCGGTTGCGGGACTATCCCGAACCAGGAAGAGCATTGCCTACACGACTGGGTAACGTAATCCGCCACTATGAGGACAATACGGGTGAACGGAACCTTGAGTCTTTCGTGCAGCGCGTCTGGCACATGCTCCCCTTCTCCCTGCAGATACAGCATGACGAGTACCGAGCGAGGCTTGACTTGTATTGCACGATGGTCTTCGTTTTTCCAACTCTAGCCCTCTTGGCGGTGACACGCCTCCACACTTATCCGACTTACCTCGTCGGAATACTGTTGGTCATAGCGTTTTCTTGTTGGTGGACCTATCGCGCAGCGGTTGCCTCTGCGCGGGCATGGGGTCAAACTCTTGAGCTCATTGCCGCACATGTGCAACGCGAGCGTGCTCGATTAGAGCACGCTCGGAAGGAAGCCAAGTTGAGCTTGGACTCCAGCAGCACCTACCGAGGGTGGCAACTTCGAATGCGACCAAACTGGCTGGGGCGCCGTGGTCATCCCGACTAGGCCTCCCACACACGTGTCATCTCGTACCCAGGGTGCGAGTCGTGGTCATCAGGCTGACCCTGGGCCGATACTTCGTGCTCACAGTCCGGGAACGTGCAGCGCCATAGGGGCGTCTCTGCCTCGCGCGTAGGAACTCGGCGTTCCACCATGTGACCTAGATTGCTCCTTCTCGGCCGAGTTGTCACCCCGGCCGCGCTCTGGGCGCCGAAAGAGGACGGTCGCGCGACCGGCATCTCCGAGCGACATACGGTTGGGAGTGCACCACGCTGGGAAGTCGTGTCCGCGCGTGGTGCCACGCGTGGCGACAAGCGGCTCTGCGTTGATCCGAGAAGGTCACTGAACGAAGCTAAGTCGCTCTCCATCAGAATGGTGACATCAAGTTCTTGGCCACCGCGATCGGCTCTTGACGGAGCTGGCTAGCGCGCAGCATGTGCTTTCGACAGTCCCTTCAGAACTCCTGCTGCTCGAGCTTGTGGTTTCGATTTGGTGCCTAGAAGGCACTCATACCTCCGCGCAAGGCCCCGTCGTCCTGCGACGCTTCGCCGCCTTGCGGACGCGGCGACGACGACTGCAACGGGTTCACCGTCGATGAGTTCTAGGTGCTTGGCCGCGATGGCGGCGGGCCAAGCTCCCGGATCTGTGGCGCGCAGGATGGAACGTTCGACCCAAATGCCGCTGTCGCCGGGGGACTTGAGCTGCCGGTCATGGTGGTCCTGGCTGGTCGTCGAGGTGTACCCAACCGAGGACAGATCGTCATCCTCCCGGCTCCAGAAGGGGACGTCCGCCGGGCCACGTGGCGGGGCGGTGGCCGGGGGTGTCGATGAGTACGCGTGCCGATGCCGACCGTGGCAGCGGTGCGGGATGTTGGAGCTGGCGGCGAGAGCGCTCAGACCAGGGCGGGGATCGACCGCTGTGCCGCACGACGCCGCAGCCAACAACCAGGAGAGGTCATGACTGCTTCCAACGCCACGGTCAGCTCGTCCCGCACCACCAAGCGATGGAGGAACCCCGGCCGCCTCACCCGGTCACTCCTGGGGTGGGGCCTGGTCGCCGGGCCCTTCTACGTCGCCGTCTCGGTGATCCTGGGGTTGACCCGTGACGGCTTCGACTTCACCCGGCACTACTGGAGCCTGCTGGCGAACGGGGACCTCGGCTGGGTCCAGATGGCGAACTACGTCCTGACCGGGCTCATGCTGGTCGCGTTCGCCGTTGGCCTACGCCGCGCTCTCCGCCCGGGGCTGGCCGATCGTTGGGCGCCGGCCCTGGTTGGCGTCTTCGGCGCAGCCCTGGTGGTTGCTGGCATCTTCACCACCGATTCGTATGGCGACTTCCCGTTCCTTCCAGCGCTTGACGGTGCCCACGGGAAGAGCGGGCCCGGGCTGCTGCACGTCGCGGCCCTGTGCATCGGCTCCGCCGCCGTCGCGGCTGCCAGCTTCGCCCTGGCACGAATGTTCGCGGCAGGCGACGCAACCGGGCTCGCCCGCTTCTCGGCAGTGACCGGAGTGGTAGTCCTGATCGGCCTTCTGCCCTTCATCGCCACGTTCCCGGGCAACGCCGTCAACAACGTGCGCTTCACGGTCGCCGTGGTCCTTGTCCTCGGCCGGATCACGACCGTGGCCGCGCACCTCTACCGGTCCCTCGCAACCGCTAGGTGAACCTGCCGAGACCATGCAGGGTGTGCGCCGACTGTCCCAGGTCGCGAGGTGCGGCCGTCCACCCCGACCGCGGCACCGCGGGCGGTGACGGCGAAGACGGCGGCAATTGTTGCCGTGTCGGAATCTGGCGAGTGCCCGGACCTGGCCAGTCCTGTCCACGCACCGCGCGACGCCGCTTCCGGATGGTGCGCTGATCAGCGTCGAAGGAGAAGACGATCGCCACTCACGCCCCGTGAAGGGGGCGGGGTGTCAGCGTGTGCTGAGCGCCTCGGTGGCGGCGCTGGGCAGACGGCCCCGGTCCTTCACGTTCGGGAAACCGTTGGAGCGCAGCCACTCACGATCCTCGGGGGTGACCCGCGGGCTGCTCTTCCTGGTCGACCGTCGGGGGGCGGAGGACACCTTTCGGGCGGCGTCGATGTACGGCGACAGGGCCTTCTCCAGTCCTGCGCGGTTCTTCTTGGAAAGGTCGATCGCGTAGGTCGAACCATCGAATCCGAAGGTCACGGTTGCGATGTCTCTGCCCTCTTTCCCATCCAGGTCGTCGGACAGGATCGTGACCGTTCGCTGCGCCATGTTCTTCCTTCCAGAGAAGCAATTCCGTAAGGAAGTCAACCACACGATGGTAGGGGTATCGAACAATGTCCAACCCTGCTGCGACTCATAACGGGCTCGGCCCCGGGGTTTGCGAGGATCGCGGAGCCGCGCCGGACCTGATCGTGGAGGCGACGCGGGCGCACCCACCTGGTCGTCATCAAGGCGTACACGCCTTCGGCGGCCTGGCGAAGTCCGTCGTCTGCAATGCGAGATATAGGTGCGTTTGGAGGCTGGCTCGATCGCAACCTGGACATGACGCCTCGGCGGGCAATC